>NZ_JBQENJ010000027.1:0-314 GCF_052044665.1 Chryseobacterium sp. 22532 | reverse complement strand
AAGGATTTTGATGAAATTACAAAACACCAGGAAATCTCCATTCTTTTTGCAGGAGCTGTAGGAGCATTATGCTTTACTTTTTCAGATACTTTCTGGTTTTCTGCTGTAGAAGGAGAGGTATATTCTATGGCTTCTATGTTTATTGCTTTACTCGTTTGGCTCATTACCAAATGGGAAAATGAATACCTGGCGAAAGACAGTGAAAGATGGATCATCCTTATTTTCTTTGTATTAGGACTTTCAGTAGGGGTTCATATGATGGGGATGCTTGCAGTTCCGGCGGTATGTCTGGTATACTATGCAAGAAATTATAA
>NZ_JBQENJ010000026.1:0-323 GCF_052044665.1 Chryseobacterium sp. 22532 | reverse complement strand
GGAGATTACTGGGTGATCAAGCTTGATAAAACAGGAAAAACAGAATGGGAAAAGAGTTTTGGGGGCAAAGCAGATGATCATTTAAGAACACTCGCCTTGACTTCTTCCGGCTATTTAATAGGCGGCGAATCCAGATCCGAGAGATCAGGAAACAAAACCGCAGGTATAGAAGAAGGAACAGATTTATGGCTAATTTCTTTAAATGAAAGAGGCGAAGAGCTTTGGCAGAAATCCTACAATTTTGGAAACAGAGATATTCTGATGGGAACGAGTGTAATCCAGAGTCAAGATTCAAGAGCCAAGAACCAAGATGTCACAAAAGG
>NZ_JBQENJ010000025.1:0-340 GCF_052044665.1 Chryseobacterium sp. 22532 | reverse complement strand
TTCTTGGACTTTCTGCCCAGGAAGTATTATGGCAGAAAGACATCAAATCCTCTACACAGGATTTTCTAAGCCAGGTGACCACAACAATAGATCAACAGTATCTGATCACGGGAAGCTCAATTCAATCCAGCCCTTCAATAGGCTCAGGGACCTCAAGTCAAAAGCAGAATAACGGCTACGATTTCCATCTGGTAAAGCTTAACCAACAAGGTGAAGCAGCCTGGGAGAAATACATTTCAGGAAATAATCACGACTATCTTTCCGCAACCGTTGCTACACAAGATGGTGGATTTTTGATTTCTGGTACCTCATATTCAGGAAAGGGTCTGGATAAAAAAGA
>NZ_JBQENJ010000024.1:0-367 GCF_052044665.1 Chryseobacterium sp. 22532 | reverse complement strand
ATCTTTATATTGTAAGCGGGCTAAAGCCCGCTCCTATTGATAAAAAATTTAAGCCATATTGATCAACAATAATGTGTTTATTGTTTATTGTTTATTGTTTATTGTTTATTGTTTATTGTTTATTGTTTATTGCTTATTGCTTATTGCTTATTGCTTATTGCTTATTGCTTATTGCTTATTGCAAATATAAGTCTCTTCCCTGATCGTGTGTTTTGAGGTATTATGATGATCAATGATCAAGCGATGAATGATCAATGATTTTTGGCCTCACCCTATTCCCTATTCCCTAAGGTATAAACAAAAAAAGTCTCATACAAACTGTGTTGTATGAGACTTTTAATAAAAACTGGCGGCGGCCTACTCTCCC
>NZ_JBQENJ010000023.1:0-403 GCF_052044665.1 Chryseobacterium sp. 22532 | reverse complement strand
TTACTTCTTGAGCCTATATTTCTTCCTTTGGTATCATACCAGATAAAGTTCTTTGTCCATTTGTCATCTTCTATATTTTTGACATAGGAAGCGGTAAGCATTCCCTTCGTGGTTCGTGAATTGGCTGGGTTATCAGTCAAAAGCTCCTGTGCAAATACATTAGTGACTGCAGAGGATCCTGGGGGATAAGTGTCATAGTAATTAACGCTCAATACAGACTGGATATCTGAAGAAAAATAATTATTGCTGTAGTAAACCGTCATCCCACTTTTGGCAAAACCTGTAGTATTTCTGGATTCGATAATTACCAAGTCTTTAATTAAATCCTGTAAAGCAGCTCTTTCTCCTGCTGAAATAATTCCTGTAAGGATCGCTCTTCCAAATGTATCATATTTGGTCATGA
>NZ_JBQENJ010000022.1:0-430 GCF_052044665.1 Chryseobacterium sp. 22532 | reverse complement strand
TAGGATAACCTTGATGGAGGCCTAATCATTACAACGTAAGACTCCACGATCTGAGAAATCTGTGGAAACTCATCCCGTGTATTTAATATTGTCTTTACCGCAAACTTTTCCGGTTTTATATCTAACAATTTTTTTCTCTCTACTTCTATAGTTAATATCCCAGGATAAAAACAAAGCCAATTACCATTCCAGACAACCCATCTTTCTTTTTTCAACTATTGTTCTGGTCTTACATTTTGAGGTGTTTATTTTCCGGTCTTATCACGAACTAAAAGCCTGTTCACGGTCTTTTGGATAAAATGATCCCAGCTCATTACTTACAGATCGATCTTTGTGGATAACTATGCTATGTTCATAAAGTCTTAATAATCAAAATACTGTATTGATACTTATCCCCAATGTAAAATGTATGTAAATTTTATGTTAAATA
>NZ_JBQENJ010000021.1:0-488 GCF_052044665.1 Chryseobacterium sp. 22532 | reverse complement strand
TGAAGGGACTCGAACCCCCACGCCTCACGGCACCAGATCCTAAGTCTGGCGTGGCTACCAATTACACCACATCCGCTCGTTATTTATTCTTTATATAAAGAACTTATTCTTTTTATGACTACAAATATAAAACATTTGCCTTAAAATAAGAACTAAAAAAAACATAAATACTTACCAACAATGATAAATAAACGATTTCTTACAAACCTTTAAAAATAAAAAAACTCTCCGTTGAGATCAACAGAGAGTTTAGTACCCCGGGCGGGACTTGAACCCGCACGTTCTTACGAACACAGGATTTTAAGTCCTGCGTGTCTACCAGTTCCACCACCAGGGCAGGTGTGGAGCGAAAAACGGGATTCGAACCCGCGACCCCAACCTTGGCAAGGTTGTGCTCTACCAGCTGAGCTATTTTCGCATAGTGCGGATGAAGGGACTCGAACCCCCACGCCTCACGGCACCAGATCCTAAGTCTGGCGTGGCTACCA
>NZ_JBQENJ010000020.1:0-489 GCF_052044665.1 Chryseobacterium sp. 22532 | reverse complement strand
TAGGATAACCTTGATGGAGGCCTAATCATTACAACGTAAGACTCCACGATCTGAGAAATCTGTGGAAACTCATCCCGCACATTTTAATATTGTCTTTATCTCAAACTTTTCCGGTTTTATATCTAACAATTTTTCTCTCTCTACTTCTATAGTTAATATCCCAGGATAAAAAAACAAAGCCAATTACCATTCCAGACAACCCATCTTTCTTTTTTCAACTAATTGTTCTGATCTTACATTTTGAGATGCTCTTCTCCGGACTTATCACTCCGTCTTATTAACCGCCTTATAATCCCCCTTCTTTTCATAGTGTTATTTATATTCGATCTTTGTGGATAACTACGATATATGCATAAAGTCTTAATAATCAAAATACTGTATTGATACTTATCCCCAATGTAAAATGTATGTAAATTTTATGTTAAATAAGTTTGTTTTGCGTGATATTAAGTTGTTATCTTTGCCGCACTGAAAAACGAGAGTGTTCAG
>NZ_JBQENJ010000019.1:0-492 GCF_052044665.1 Chryseobacterium sp. 22532 | reverse complement strand
ACACATTATTGTTGATCAATATGGCTTAAATTTTTTATCAATAGGAGCGGGCTTTAGCCCGCTTACAATATAAAGATCAAAAAGGCTTTAGCCAAAACTTATACTATGTCAATCTGATATCTGATATCATTTTTATAAAGCAAATATCCAGGCTGTTTATATTTTAATACTGGCTTCATCATTTTTTTGATACTGGATCTTTCTAAATCTTCTTCCAAGGAATCAATACACTTGTTCTATTTATATTTTAAACCAGATCGAGACTTGGTTTTAATTTTTAAACCAACATGTAGAATTAAAAATCTGCTCCATCAGCCTGATCTTTGAGAGCTATCCTGTCCGTTTAAAATTTATCCAGGGTTTTGACAACCTATCCTTACAAAAATCTTCATCAATAGTTTGAACTCCTTACAGATAGGATAACCTTGATGGAGGCCTAATCATTACAACGTAAGACTCCACGATCTGAGAAATCTGTGGAAACTCATCCCG
>NZ_JBQENJ010000018.1:0-660 GCF_052044665.1 Chryseobacterium sp. 22532 | reverse complement strand
AATGCAGGCAGACTGATTAAAGTAAAGGACGCAGACGGGAAAACACTACAGGAGAACCAGTACAACTACAAACACTAGTGAATGATGAATGAAGAATTAAAAATTAAAAATAAGAATGTGCTGAAAGACAGAAGTTTTGTTTTCAGTATTCATATCGTTGAGCAATACAAGAGGTTGACAGGATCTAAGGAGTTTGTGATGTCAAAACAACTGCTTCGCAGTGGAACAGCCATTGGCGCATTAATACGGGAAGCAGAGTTTGCCCAGAGTAAGGCAGATTTCATCAGTAAACTTTCCATTGCATTAAAAGAAGCAAACGAAACCTTTTACTGGCTGGAGCTCCTGCATCGGACTCATTATATAGATGCGGAATATTTTGAAGACTCATCCAGACGCACCCATGAGCTCATCAGCATGCTGGTGGCAAGTATTAAAACCTCAAAATTAAAACTTAACAAATGATCACAGATAATGGAAAAATAAAAATGATTAATGAAAAATCAGGGATAAAAATAAAAAGTGAAAAACTAAAAACGAAAAGTTATTTTTCACTTTTCACTCTTCTCTTTTCATTAACCATCTACGCGCAAACAACTCCCAGTACGACTGAGAACTACATCTATACCAAAAACTGTCTGGATGGGGACTGCACTAAAAAAT
>NZ_JBQENJ010000017.1:0-727 GCF_052044665.1 Chryseobacterium sp. 22532 | reverse complement strand
TGCGAAAGCGGGAGAGTAGGCCGCCGCCAGTTTTTATTAAAAGTCTCATACAACACAGTTTGTATGAGACTTTTTTTGTTTATACCCTAGGGAATAGGGAATAGGGAATAGGGTGAAGCCAAAAATCATTGATCTGATCATTCATCGCTTGATCATTGATCATCATAATATCCTAAAACAGACAATCAAACAACTTATATTTGCAATAAGCAATAAGCAATGCGGGAAATAACTGATCATTGACCGCTTATCCTTCAGCTATTATAGATACTCTCACCAACAAAATAGAATATAGTCTTGTACAGAAATGCGCAGGACTTTCTTATAATAACTCTTTTCTGTCATTACTGTTGTGAAACTTACTGTACTGCTATATCCGGTAAAGGACCAAGCTATTGATAAGAAGGTTAAGTACTACCCATCATGTATAATTTAAAATCCCGTTTATTAACAAACACTGCTTGTAGTAAATTACTTTTGCAGGAATCATTACAGAGATCTGCTTAATCTGCCGATCTGCGAGAGATATTCTTTTAACTGAAATCTTATCAATTATCTAAACATAGTAATCTTAATTTATTTCCACATAATCTTAAACCTTGAAAAAGTGCACAACCTGTTAGGCTGGTTCTATTATTAGAGAAAAGAGTACACATTATTGTTGATCAATATGGCTTAAATTTTTTATCAATAGGAGCGGGCTTTAGCCCGCTTACAATATAAAGAT
>NZ_JBQENJ010000016.1:0-1043 GCF_052044665.1 Chryseobacterium sp. 22532 | reverse complement strand
CCAAGCAGTGCATTATCGATGAAAGGAATTCCGGAGATCCAGTTTCCTTTGGTGTTTTCCATATTTCCTTCAAGATCATTTTGTCTTCCCACAAAGTTCCACATCAGGTATCTTACAAAATAATACCCATTCTGGAATGTAATGAAATAGTCCATATTCTGAGCCAGTGAAGGCTTCTGAACATTGATCAGGTTGTAAGGTTTCACTTTCAGGTAATCAGCTGCCGTAATGGATTTGTCTTCATATTTAGCTCTCAGTTCATCAAAGATCTGTTTTGCCTCAGGATTGTCTGCCACATCTTCATTGGCATAATTGAAGGTAAAGTCAGGAGCTCCGTACATAGAAATGTAGTTTGCCATTACATCCTTGTCCTGATTGAACATTCTTGGCATCAGGCTAATCTGAGATTTACTGAATAGGTAATTGAATCGGTCCCCGGTTTTTCTGTAAGTTCCGGTTTTTTCATCTTTTTCATAGATTTCTCCGGTTTTCTTCGTTTTGAAGCTTCCGTCTTCATTCTTCTCAATTCCGTTGGCATCAAGGAAAGCGGTATAGTTTTGACCGTAGATAGTCGGCCAGTCACCGTATTGCTCCCTGTTGTAATAATCCAGCATACCAATGGCAGTATCAGGATCATTAAGGTTCATTGGTGGATTCGCATTCGCTCTGATAGGAATAACCATCCAGCATGAGAATCCAATGATCATATAAACCACTGACAGTGCAGCCGTCTGATATATATTTTTCTTTGCTCTTCTGGCATATTTAATCAGGAGATAAGATATTACAACCATCAGAATAAATGCTACTATCGTTCCTGAATGGAAAGGAAGTCCAAGCCCGTTCACAAAGAATATTTCCAGTCTTCCGAACATCGTCATGATCAATGGGAAGATAATTTTGAAAACAATGATCAGGATTCCCAGTGTGATTGCGTTGGCCCAGATAAAGTTCTTCCAGGTAAATTTATAATTTCTTGCATAGTATACCAGACATACCGCCGGAACTGCAAGCATCCCCATCATATGAACCCCTACTGAAAG
>NZ_JBQENJ010000015.1:0-1756 GCF_052044665.1 Chryseobacterium sp. 22532 | reverse complement strand
CCATTTGGTAAGCAGATTTACCCCGTCTTTTCTCCAGTCCACCTTTGCATCTTCGGACTGCTGGGAATCTATTTCAAAAGCATAGACATCCTGCCCAACAATGGTAACCCGCAATTCTTTTTTCTTTTCTATTTTTTTCTGGAACTGCATTGGGCAATATACCAATGAATCCAGTTCTTCAAGCTTGTCTTCGCTAACCACATTGGTGAAAACCACATTTTCCACACCGTCTTCATAGATAGCAAAACCGGTCTGCATTTTAGCTATCACATTCTGATGCTTAAGGATGAATTGTCTGGCTTCTTCAGGATTGTTGGTAAGGCAGGTTTCAGGAATTTTAAGGCCTAGTTTAACGGCAATTTTCAACTGCTCTTCTTTACTGTCCAGCCTTCTGTAAATCCCCGGTTTCCCCAATGCATAAGCATCTACAGATTCTATAAATCCGAAAAGCGTGTTGCGGATCTCGCCCATTGCGGCGCTATAAAATTTTTTATCCATTTCTTCTTTCACCCCGTTCCCGATGTTATAAGCTCTTCTGTACCAAACTGCTGCAATATCGTCAAGACGGTATTTTACCTCTTTGGTTTCAAGAATGCTTATCCACTCACCATCCTGGAAAACAGTGGAGAGTTTATTTTGTATAGGATACAGGTCTACATCGAAGCGAATAACCTCGCAGCCGTTTTTTTCTATATATTCTGTTACTTTTTCAATTGAAAAATTATCCTGTGTATGCGTAATTATTAGTATTTTATTCATGGGTAGTATCGATTCTGTTTATAAGGTTATCGGCAATTCTTTCTGCAATGGGAAATCCCAGGTCTTTCTGGAGCATTCCCCATTCTCCCTGAGGATTTACTTCAAGGAAATAATATGCTCCGTCTTTTCCTCTGATCATGTCTATGGCTCCTATGTAAAGCCCCATTTCTTCCATCATGGAAGCTAAACCGGTTTTGACATTCTCCGGGAGTTCATAGGCTGACCATGCATAATTTTCTTGAGCTAGTCTCCAGTCAACATTCTCACTATTGTTAATTTTTCCGGTAAAAAACTCCCCGGCTATGTAAACAATTCTCAATTCATATTCTTTGTCAATATAGGGCTGGAAGATCATCGGGCAGTAAGCAATGTCTGCAATATGTTCCAGGGTATCTTCTTCAATGATCATCGTTGAGATGAAATTTTCTCCGTTCATTGATTTTGCGGTCAGGCTATGAAGTTTTGCAACCGCCTTACCATTGCAGAATTCATGAAAAAAAGCGGTGATCTGGTGTTCATCGTTGGAAAAAATGGTTTCAGGAATAGTCAAATTATTGTTTTTAGCTATTTTCAGCTGAAGCATTTTGTTTCCATCGATCTTCCTTTCATTTTCATAGGGATTGATCCATGGAATATCTTCCAAAACAGTGATCAGGTTATAACGGAGATTTGCGTACGCGCTCAGGAATATTTTTTTGTAGTCTTCATCCAGTTCCTCAGGAACGCTTATTCCCCAGGCCTTTCTGTGCCACACTGCTTTGATATCTTTGGAATGAATGGTATTTCCAGACTCATCAGTGAGTTCAAATGAATCTTCATTCACGCTGATCTTCTGGAGATGGTTCATCCGGTCAGAGTTGAGCCTGAAACAGGAAATATTCTTAGAAGAAAGATAGTCAAAAAAAATATCAATATTGTAAAAATCATTCGAGTGGGTAATGCAGAGAATCATTGGCCGGATTTTATTAAAAAAGGAAACTTAGTGGTAAGTTTCCTT
>NZ_JBQENJ010000014.1:0-5382 GCF_052044665.1 Chryseobacterium sp. 22532 | reverse complement strand
GATGAAGAAGCAAGATCTGTTATTCAAACAACAGACTTAGGATTCTTTGTAGCTGGTAACGTTCAGAATTCAGCTAAAGGTTATGGTTCAAAAGATGTTTTAATTGTAAAACTCGATAAAGATGGAAAAGAACTCTCTCAGTCTATTTTAGGAGGAAAAGGTCTTGATGAAATAGAGAAAATGATTCCCACTAAAGATGGTGGTGCCTTATTAGGAATCTATTCCAGAAGTGCTACAGGCGGTTCAAAGAAAACTGAAAATTTTGGAGAAGGAGATTACTGGGTGATCAAGCTGGATAAAACGGGGAAAACAGAATGGGAAAAGAATTTTGGAGGCAAAGCAGATGATCATTTAAGAACATTGGCATTGACCTCTTCAGGCTATTTAATTGGCGGTGAATCCAGATCCGAGAGATCAGGAAACAAAACCGCAGGAATAGAAGAAGGCACCGATCTATGGCTGATCTCATTAAACGAAAGAGGCGAAGAGCTTTGGCAGAAGTCTTACAATTTTGGGAACAGAGATATTCTGATGGGAACGAGTGTAATCCAGAGTCAAGATTCAAGAGCCAAGAACCAAGATGTCACAAAAGGAATTCTTTTAGGAGGCTATACTCAGGCAGAAGGAAGAATTGAGACTGATGATGAAACCTTCTGGATGCTGTATTTGGATCAAGAGGGCAATGAGCAGTGGAGAAAACACGTAAAAGGAGAATCCAGGAAGAGAGAAGAAAGACTTTCAGATATAAAGCTGAATAGAGATGGCTCAATCATTTTAGCAGGAACCAGTGCAGAAGAGCTTGGAAAAGAGAATTGGAAGATCGTAAAGCTGGGAGATAAACAACTTGATCAGCTTATAGAAAAACAAGACATCAAAATCTATCCTAATCCTGTTTCAGATTATGCATATGTAGAAATTGGTTTTGATTTTAAAGAAGCTGATATTACTTTGTACGATATGGGCGGGAGACAGCTTCAGAGTTTGAAAACTAAGAATAAGATTACTAAAATTAATACCCAGAATTTGATACAGGGGGCTTATCTGGTGACGATAAAAACGGATACTAATAAAACAGCAAGTGCTAAACTCATAAAAAAATAACACGATGAAAAAAAAATTAACATTGGTGGGGATTATTTTTTCTGCTTTGGTGTATAGCCAAAGTAATACCCCAGAGGATTATACTACCAATACGAATGATGCTGGCAAACACATTCCTAAGATATCTCCAACCAGCCCTGAATCATTTAAATTCAGCCAATATGGAAATGTTCCCATAGGAATGTTTACAGGTGCTCCCAATATTAATATACCAATTACAGAACTTTCAGTCGATGGAACAAGTATTCCCATTTCTTTAAACTATGCTTCCAACGGAATTAATGTGGACGAAATGAATGGCTCAGTAGGATTGGGATGGACTTTTATTTCAGGTGGAGTAATTACCAGAACCATACGGGATAGACCCGATGAAGAAAGTAGTTTTAATAGTGGGGATGTTCCACTAACTGAGAACTTTGCTACACAACTGAATGCGTACCTGGCATTTTGTGAAAATGATGATTTTGATTCTGAGCCTGATTTGTATTCTGCGAACTTTGGTGGTTATAATGTGAAATTTGTGATCAATAAAGCAGGTAATATTATTATGATTGATCAGAAAGATTACCAAATTAAAAGAAATGATAATGGAAACCTATTTTCAATTATCTTGGATAATGGAGTACGATATAATTTCAATGCTGTAGAATATATACAAAACAGGACACTTAATACTGGAGGACATCAGCCTCCACAACAATATATACAATCATGGTATTTAACTTCCATCATTACTCCTAATGGTCAGACACTTACCTTTGAATATCAGGATGTGAATTATACGACCATTCTTTCACAATCCCAAACAATGACCTATACCAAAGAGGAACAGTATAAATATGGAGATGTATTATATGGTGGTTCTTTGGGACTGCCTTATTGCCCTCTTATAACATATACAATACCACCTGATTTAGGTCTTATTGCAGATTCAGAGCAGTATGTATTGGGCAAACAACTCAAAAAAATATATGATTCCAATAATAATTCTATCGTTTTTTCATATTCGGCGCAAAATGGTGATTACTCAAAACTCACCAGTATCAAAAAATATCATAATAATATAGATGTAGATGATTATAGTTTTAATTATACCACCACCGGAGCATCAAGACTTTTCTTAACCGAAATACGAAATAATAAAACGAATTCGTTACATAAATTTATCTACAATAACCCTGAGGGACTTCCTTCAAGATTGAGCTTTTCTAGGGATATGTGGGGATTTTATAATGGGGCGAGCAACAGCAGTCTCGTACCTCAATTGTTTTCGAGTAACGATACTACAGCACCTCAATATAGTGGCGCTAATCAGAAAGTTGAACCTTCCTATGGACAGTACGGGTTATTAAAAACCATTACTTACCCAACAGGAGGCAACACATTGTTTAATTACGAAAATCACGTTAGGAAGGAAAATGTTTTGGTGTATGCACCTGAAGTTTTTTTAGGTACCTCGACTGTCAATAACTCTAACACTTATGATTCAACACAGGAATTAACTATTACCCCTGCAAAGTCGGGATATGTTCGTATTCAATTATCCAATTATCTTAATCCTTATGGGAACTGTAAAGACAGCCCTGATTTAGAAACTGATAAGCAGAAAGGTGGAATGTGGGTTAAAGATCAGTCAGGCAATTATATGCCTTTATTTGAATATTTTCCTGGTATCGGATATACCTCTCTTGGTATTTCGGCAGAATCTTCATTGAATAATAGCCAAACAGCTTATGTATATGTTGAGAAAAATCAGACCATTAAAATCACTGTACAAGCATTATTCGCTTGTTGTCAGGCATATATTCAGGCTTACTACTTTGATCAGGAAGACAAATATGTATTACAAGATGTGTTAAAAGGAGGATATAGAGTTGCATCAACGGTTGACACTCCTGTTGACGGACTTCCTATAACCAGAAAATATAAGTATATTAGGGATAATGGGGAGTATTCTATTAATATTACCAGAGACCCTGTATTTGTTGAAGATAGGTTGGTAGGTTCACTTTGTATAGGCTCTACAAATTCGTTGCCTGCTATGTCCACCTATACGGCCATTACTTCATCCAACATAGGCAGGTTATTTTCTTTTAATCCGAATATTTTTTATGATACCGTGGAAGAACAAATAGAAGGAAAAGGAAAAAGTGTCCATTATTTCAGTTCCGAGACGGATTACCCGGGTAATCCTATTAAAGGAGGTTCTATTATCTCTGCTCCTTGGACGAACTCAGGTTGGAAGAATGGAAAAGAGGTATTAACCGTTTATAAAGACAATGGGGGAACTACTTTAAAAGCTGTTGAAAATCTGTATGCTGAAGATCCCACCAGAATATCTTATCTGGGAGGTATCAGTCGACGTAAAATTTATGAGCCTGTTGCCACTAATGGTAATAATGGTACTTGGGATGCTGATCATCCACATATGGATGTTGTATATTATAAAAACATCAGCCGTTTTACTTATTTAAAATCTCAGAAAACAAGTGATTATTTAAATGGTGTTCCGGTTGTTACCCAAACAGAATACTTCTACAATAATCCATCGCATTATCAGCTGAATAAACAAAAAATTACTTTTCCTGATGCATCTATTAATGAAACAAATTACAGTTATGCTCATGAAAAAGGTAACCAGTTAATGATTGATAAAAATATGATTGGTATTCCTTTAGAAACCTCTACAACCCAGACTATGGGAAATATGACAAAAACAATATCAAGAACAGAAACACTGTTCCCAAAAACTGTTGCTGAAATTACCAACAACAGCTCCTCTCTAGTTCTTCCTTTATCCGTTCTTTCCTATGATCTTCAGAACAACGCTCCGTCTACTGAAGTTACCTACGACAGATACGATTCCAAAGGTAATTTACAGCAGTATACGGCAAAAGATGGCACTTCAACGGCTATCATATGGGGATATAATCAAACCCAGCCTAT
Organism: Chryseobacterium sp. 22532; assembly: GCF_052044665.1. NCBI lineage: Bacteria > Pseudomonadati > Bacteroidota > Flavobacteriia > Flavobacteriales > Weeksellaceae > Chryseobacterium > Chryseobacterium sp. 22532. The sequence continues at coordinate 1,335 of NZ_JBQENJ010000014.1, read as the reverse complement.
AGCCAAAATAGGCGGCGCTAAGCTTGCTGATATTCCGCAGGCACTCATCGATAATATTGTCAACGCATCCATTAATGATGACCAGTTGGGTACGGATGCATCAGAACAGTCACTGATATCAGCTTTAGACCTATTTAGAAATAATGCTGCATTATCAGTTTATCAAATCAGTACGTACAGCTATGATCCATTAATTGGAGTAAGAAGTATTACGCCACCATCAGGCATCAGAGAGTTTTACATTTATGATACCGCCAATAGATTAAAAGAAGTAAGAGAAAACAGTCAGAGTGGTAAAATATTGAAAGAATACAAATACAACTACAAAAACTAAACACAATCATGAAAAAATTAATCATTCCCATTGGGCTGTTGCTGTTCAGCCATTCATTACAGGCTCAGCTTACCCAGGGAGAAAATTATGTCTATTCAAAAACATATCTTTCAGACCCTGCCCTTTCAACCCCAAAAACCTCAGAAACCGTCCAGTATTTTGATGGTTTGGGCAGACCAAAACAGGTAGTGAATGTAAAAGCCTCACCATTAGGAAAAGATATGGTTACCCATATAGAATACGATGGGTTCGGAAGACAAGTGAAGGATTTTCTTCCTATTCCTCAGTCAGGAACCCTGAATGGTGCTATTGTTCCAACTCCATTAGCTAATGCTCCATCGGTATATGGCTCAGAAAAAATCTATGCAGAAAAGGTTCTGGAAAACTCTCCACTGGACAGAATCCAGCAACAAGTTCAGGTGGGTAACGACTGGACCACTAAACCTGTTAAATTTGATTATGAAGCCAATATTGGAGAAGATTATATAAGAAAATATGAAACTACTACGACATGGGTTGAAGGCAGAACCCAAACCTCTGTTCAGCTCCTCCAATATTTCCAGCCTTCACAATTATACAAAAACACGGTAACTGATGAAGACGGCAACAAAACCATAGAATTCAAAAACGGTAAAGGACAGGTTTTACTGGTTAGAAAAGTATTGAATTCCACACAGAACACAGATACCTATTATGTTTATAATGAATATGATCAGCTGGCATTTGTGATACCACCTTTAGCATCAGCTCCCACTGTAGAATCTGCTACAATGGAAAACCTCTATTATCAGTACCGCTATGATGGCAGGGGCAGGCTCGTAGAAAAGAAACTACCCGGAAAAGGCTGGGAATTCATGGTGTATGATAAATCAGACCGTTTGATTTTGACTCAGGATGCTGTAATGGATACACAAAATAAATGGCTCATGACCAAATATGATACATTTGGAAGAGCGATCCTTACAGGAATTATTTCAGCAGGAGAAAGAGCTGCTTTACAG
>NZ_JBQENJ010000013.1:0-5577 GCF_052044665.1 Chryseobacterium sp. 22532 | reverse complement strand
AAAAGCTTAGCAATATTTTAATAAATAAAAGTTGTGGGTTTTAATTTTTTTTGTATCTTTGCAGTCCGGTTAAACGGGGCGCAGGAGTGAGTACAGATTGGAGTGTCAGAAGGGGTTAAGGTTACTTAAAAAACTTTAAAATTTTCCTTTGAAACATTTGGCTGGTTAGAAATAAATAATTACTTTTGCAACCGCAAATAAGGAACAGAACGACAGAAAAGCTTCTTTATATATTGCGGAAAGAAAAAAGATCATTGACATACAATATACAACCAAGTAAGAAAAAAACTAAAGCGTAAAAAAACTTTGAGTGGGTCAGGAAAAACATACAATGGAGAGTTTGATCCTGGCTCAGGATGAACGCTAGCGGGAGGCCTAACACATGCAAGCCGAGCGGTAGAGATTCTTCGGAATCTTGAGAGCGGCGCACGGGTGCGGAACACGTGTGCAACCTGCCTTTATCAGGGGAATAGCCTTTCGAAAGGAAGATTAATGCCCCATAATATATTAAATGGCATCATTTGATATTGAAAACTCCGGTGGATAAAGATGGGCACGCGCAGGATTAGATAGTTGGTAGGGTAACGGCCTACCAAGTCAACGATCCTTAGGGGGCCTGAGAGGGTGATCCCCCACACTGGTACTGAGACACGGACCAGACTCCTACGGGAGGCAGCAGTGAGGAATATTGGACAATGGGTGAGAGCCTGATCCAGCCATCCCGCGTGAAGGACGACGGCCCTATGGGTTGTAAACTTCTTTTGTACAGGGATAAACCTTTCCACGTGTGGGAAGCTGAAGGTACTGTACGAATAAGCACCGGCTAACTCCGTGCCAGCAGCCGCGGTAATACGGAGGGTGCAAGCGTTATCCGGATTTATTGGGTTTAAAGGGTCCGTAGGCGGACTCGTAAGTCAGTGGTGAAATCTCACAGCTTAACTGTGAAACTGCCATTGATACTGCGGGTCTTGAGTGTTGTTGAAGTAGCTGGAATAAGTAGTGTAGCGGTGAAATGCATAGATATTACTTAGAACACCAATTGCGAAGGCAGGTTACTAAGCAACAACTGACGCTGATGGACGAAAGCGTGGGGAGCGAACAGGATTAGATACCCTGGTAGTCCACGCCGTAAACGATGCTAACTCGTTTTTGGGCTTTCGGGTTCAGAGACTAAGCGAAAGTGATAAGTTAGCCACCTGGGGAGTACGTTCGCAAGAATGAAACTCAAAGGAATTGACGGGGGCCCGCACAAGCGGTGGATTATGTGGTTTAATTCGATGATACGCGAGGAACCTTACCAAGGCTTAAATGGGAATTGATTGGTTTAGAAATAGACCGTCCTTCGGGCAATTTTCAAGGTGCTGCATGGTTGTCGTCAGCTCGTGCCGTGAGGTGTTAGGTTAAGTCCTGCAACGAGCGCAACCCCTGTCACTAGTTGCCATCATTCAGTTGGGGACTCTAGTGAGACTGCCTACGCAAGTAGAGAGGAAGGTGGGGATGACGTCAAATCATCACGGCCCTTACGCCTTGGGCCACACACGTAATACAATGGCCGGTACAGAGGGCAGCTACACAGCGATGTGATGCAAATCTCGAAAGCCGGTCTCAGTTCGGATTGGAGTCTGCAACTCGACTCTATGAAGCTGGAATCGCTAGTAATCGCGCATCAGCCATGGCGCGGTGAATACGTTCCCGGGCCTTGTACACACCGCCCGTCAAGCCATGGAAGTCTGGGGTACCTGAAGTCGGTGACCGTAACAGGAGCTGCCTAGGGTAAAACAGGTAACTAGGGCTAAGTCGTAACAAGGTAGCCGTACCGGAAGGTGCGGCTGGAACATCTCATTTTAGAGCGTCTTTTAGACGATAAACAAAATTAGGTACTTCGGTACCATTGATTCTGCTTAAAGTAAAGCTTTAGTTTTTTATTTGGTTGCTATATATTATAAAAATACAAAACCCACTAGAAATTAGTATCAGAGGGAGAGAGATTTTAGATTGTAAATTATAGATTTTAGATTTGAAAATTAATTTAAAATTCAAAATTTAAAATTTAAAATTAATGAAGTCTCGTAGCTCAGCTGGTTAGAGCGCTACACTGATAATGTAGAGGTCGGCAGTTCGAGCCTGCCCGAGACTACTAATTGAAGGGATTAAGATATTGAGAAATTAAGTTATTAAGAAATTAGCAAAAGCGAATCTTTTAATCTCAGAATCTCTGAATTTATTAATCTTACTAGAGGGGGAATTAGCTCAGCTGGCTAGAGCGCCTGCCTTGCACGCAGGAGGTCAAGGGTTCGACTCCCTTATTCTCCACAGTTTTGGAAGCTTGATTTAAAAGTTACGGATGGAGCCAAAAACAACATCTGTTCATCAAGCTGAAAGAAAGACATTAAGATCATTGACATTAACGGTAAAGACATCACAAAGAGAAAACCGAGCGCATAAGAGCGCTTGAGTAACCAAAAATAGGAAAGAAATCGTTAAGGGCGTATGGCGGATGCCTAGGCTTTCAGAGGCGAAGAAGGACGCGGTAAGCTGCGAAAAGCTGCGGGGATCGGCACACACGAATTGATCCGCAGATGTCCGAATGGGGCAACCCAATACATTGAAGATGTATTACTCTAAATTTATTTAGAGAGCAAACCCGGAGAACTGAAACATCTAAGTACCCGGAGGAAAAGAAATCGAAGAGATTCCGTAAGTAGCGGCGAGCGAAAGCGGATTAGCCCAAAAGTCTTTATATGTTTAAAAGAATGTTCTGGAAAGAACAGCCATAGAGGGTGATAGCCCCGTATTTGAAAGGCATATTTTGATGATAAATGAGTAGGGCGGGACACGTGAAATCCTGTCTGAATATGGGGGGACCATCCTCCAAGGCTAAATACTCCTGAAAGACCGATAGTGAACAAGTACTGTGAAGGAAAGGTGAAAAGCACTTCGAATAGAAGGGTGAAATAGAACCTGAAACCGTACGCCTACAAGCGGTCGGAGCCCACAAGTTGGGTGACGGCGTGCCTTTTGCATAATGAGCCTACGAGTTAATTTTACTAGCGAGGTTAAGGACTTCAGGTCCGGAGCCGGAGCGAAAGCGAGTCTGAATAGGGCGCTTAGTTAGTAGGATTAGACGCGAAACCTTGTGATCTACCCATGGGCAGGTTGAAGCTCTGGTAACACAGAGTGGAGGACCGAACCGGTTGACGTTGAAAAGTCTTCGGATGACCTGTGGGTAGGGGTGAAAGGCCAATCAAACTGGGAGATAGCTCGTACTCTCCGAAATGCATTTAGGTGCAGCGTCGATGTTAAGTTTATTAGAGGTAGAGCTACTGATTGGATGCGGGGGTTTCACCACCTACCAATTCCTGACAAACTCCGAATGCTAATAAATGTTCGTCGGCAGTGAGGGCATGGGTGCTAAGGTCCATGTCCGAGAGGGAAAGAACCCAGACCAACAGCTAAGGTCCCCAAATATATGTTAAGTTGAAGCAACGCGGTTGGACTGCATTGACAGCTAGGATGTTGGCTTGGAAGCAGCCATTCATTTAAAGAGTGCGTAACAGCTCACTAGTCGAGCGGTCCGGCATGGATAATAATCGGGCATAAACATATTACCGAAGCTATGGATTTATACCTTCTGGGTATATCTGGTAGGAGAGCATTCTGTTTGCGCCGAAGCAGTATCGTGAGGTATTGTGGAGCGGACAGAAAAGAAAATGTAGGCATAAGTAACGATAAAGGGGGCGAGAAACCCCCTCACCGAAAGACTAAGGTTTCCTCAGCCATGCTAATCAGCTGAGGGTTAGTCGGGACCTAACGCGAACCCGAAAGGGGTAGTGGATGGACAATGGGTTAATATTCCCATACTTGCTCACACTAAAAAGGGGACGGAGTGCCGTACCTGCTGGAGACTGACGGAATAGTCAAGGCCTAGCCTTCGGGCGAAGCTGCTGCAGGGAAAGTGCTTCCAAGAAAAGCCGAAGTGAAGCAACCCGTACCAAAACCGACACAGGTAGTCGAGGAGAGAATCCTAAGGTGCTCGAGTGAGTCGTGGCTAAGGAACTAGGCAAAATAGTCTCGTAACTTCGGAAGAAGAGACGCCATCAGCAATGGTGGCCGCAGTGAAGAGGCCCAGGCGACTGTTTATCAAAAACACAGGACTCTGCTAAATCGAAAGATGCTGTATAGGGTCTGACACCTGCCCGGTGCTGGAAGGTTAAGGAAGGGCGTTAGCGTAAGCGAAGCGTTTGACTGAAGCCCCAGTAAACGGCGGCCGTAACTATAACGGTCCTAAGGTAGCGAAATTCCTTGTCGGGTAAGTTCCGACCTGCACGAATGGTGTAACGATCTGGGCACTGTCTCAGCCACGAGCTCGGTGAAATTGTAGTATCGGTGAAGATGCCGATTACCCGCAATGGGACGAAAAGACCCTGTGAACCTTTACTATAACTTCGTATTGACTTTGAGTAAGTAATGTGTAGGATAGGTGGGAGGCTTTGAAGCCGGCACGCTAGTGTTGGTGGAGCCAACGTTGAAATACCACCCTTTACTTACTTGGAGCCTAACTTCTTTAAGAAGGACATTGCGTGGTGGGTAGTTTGACTGGGGTGGTCGCCTCCAAAAGAGTAACGGAGGCTTTCAAAGGTACCCTCAGCACGCTTGGTAACCGTGCGTAGAGTGTAATGGCATAAGGGTGCTTGACTGTGAGACCAACAAGTCGATCAGGTGCGAAAGCAGGACATAGTGATCCGGTGGTTCCGTATGGAAGGGCCATCGCTCATAGGATAAAAGGTACTCCGGGGATAACAGGCTAGTCTCCCCCAAGAGCTCACATCGACGGGGAGGTTCGGCACCTCGATGTCGGCTCGTCACATCCTGGGGCTGGAGAAGGTCCCAAGGGTTGGGCTGTTCGCCCATTAAAGTGGCACGCGAGCTGGGTTCAGAACGTCGTGAGACAGTTCGGTCTCTATCTATTGCGGGCGTTAGATGTTTGAGAGGGCTTGATTCTAGTACGAGAGGACCGAATTGAACAAACCTCTGGTGTATCAGTTGTACCGCCAGGTGCACCGCTGAGTAGCTACGTTTGGAAGAGATAAGCACTGAAAGCATATAAGTGCGAAACTCGCCTCAAGATGAGACATCTTTTAAGGGTCGTTGGAGATGACGACGTTGATAGGCTACAGGTGTAAAGGCAGTAATGTCATAGCCGAGTAGTACTAATTACCCGTAGATTTATAGCCTATGGTTGCTATATCAATATAATAAAATTATACAAGCCTTTTATGCGCAGTCAAGGTTTTGTCTTTGTGAACGTTTTTATCGATTATCTTTTAGTATTAAGAAATTAAAAGATTTAGAAATTTAGAGATTAATAATCTCTGAATCTCCTAATTCTCTGAATATTTTAATCTAAATCATATATACCTTCTTTAGGGTGGTTTTAGCGGTGGGGCTCACCTGTTCCCATTCCGAACACAGAAGTTAAGCCCACCAGCGCCGATGGTACTGCGAAAGCGGGAGAGTAGGCCGCCGCCAGTTTTTATTAAAAGTCTCATACAACACAGTTTGTATGAGACTTTTTTT
>NZ_JBQENJ010000012.1:2920-6318 GCF_052044665.1 Chryseobacterium sp. 22532 | reverse complement strand
ATGGGAACGAGTGTAATCCAGAGTCAAGATTCAAGAGCCAAGAACCAAGATGTCACAAAAGGAATTCTTTTGGGAGGGTATACCCAGGCAGAAGGAAGGATTGAAGCCGATGATGAAACCTTCTGGATGCTGTACCTGGACCAGGATGGCAATGAGCAGTGGAGAAAACATGTAAAAGGAGAATCCAGGAAAAAAGAAGAAAGATTATCTGATATAAAACTGAACAGAGATGGCTCCATTATCCTGGCTGGAACCAGTGCAGAAGAACTCGGAAAAGAGAACTGGAAGATTGTGAAGCTGGGCGATAAACAACTTGATCAGCTTATAGAAAAACAAGACATCAAAATCTATCCTAATCCTGTTTCAGACTATGCATACGTAGAAATAGGCTTTGACTTTAAACAAGCTGATATTATGCTGTATGATATGGGAGGAAGGCATCTTCAGAGCTTAAAGACTAAGAATAAGGTGACGAAGATTAATACCCAGAATTTGATTCAGGGGGCTTATCTGGTTACCATTAAAACGGATACGAATAAAACGGCGAATGCTAAACTGATAAAAAAATAAACATAAATAATGAAAAAAATCTACATGTGTCTTATAAGCCTGGTAGGCTTATATGGTCATCTCCAGGCACAGCACCAATTTCAGGGTGTTAACTTTGGAGATACTTCCAATCCGGTCCCTTCACTTGCTTCCCTTGCCGGGCATACAGATACTCCGCCGTCAGTAGCGGTGGGCATACCTGAAATTTCTGTACCGTTATTCAGTATTTCAGGATATGGAGGATCTGATTTTGGCTTGCAGCTGAGCTATAATCCAACAGGCGTTTCTGCAGACGATGCAGCGAGCGAAGTTGGAGCAGGCTGGTCCATGTTCAAAGGTGGGGTTATTTCCAGAAAAATTAATGGGATTATGGTGGATGAAGCGTTTCAGAATACAGCAAGCGCTCATTATGAAAAAAATGTCTTCGATGATGAATACTATTATAGTCTTCCCGGGTTTTCGGGGAAATTTAAAATAGAAAGAGATACCGTACAAAACACATTCAGAATAGTAGATCTTACCCCGCTGAACCATGTCAAAATAGCCTATACAAAGCAGAATAATACCGCTACGCTGGTTATAGACTCCTTTACTATTACGGATGATGATGGCAGCACCTATTACTTTAATGATTATTCTACAGCGGCCGTTTATGATAGTTTTTATGATGAAAAAGGGCTTTGGGGATGGGAATACAAATCAGCCTTTTTCCTGACCAGAATTACCAATGCCGATGGTGTGGAAACCGCGAATTTTACCTATCAGAAAAATACGAAGTACGATACTGATAATACCACGTTGCTTTATAAAAGCTGCCAGCTTCAAAAAATCAATACCGCACTGGGAAATATCGAGATCGTTTATGATTACGACCAGACCCTGGAAAAAACCATGAATGATCCTTACAGCATTAAAAAAGTAATGCTGAATAATTTTTACGGTAAAGTGGCGGAATATGCCTTTGACTATTCCTATCCTTTCCCTTCAAATCCGGGGGATGCTACCTACAAAAAAAGACAGTTGGACAAAATAAAGAAAATGGACGGGCAGAATATCCTTGAAGAGACCGCATTTCTTTATAATCCTCTCAGCCTGGAGGTTCCAACAGGTGGATCGTGTCAGGGAAGCGTACAGGTCGATCCATCCGGTGTTCTTAATAAGATTATTTATCCTACAAAAGGTGTTACCCAGTACCTTTACGAAGGTTCAGAAATTTATGCCGATAAAAGCTCTGCTGCCTATCTGGAATCACTGACCCTGGATTATGTAGACTCATGTACACAGGAACAGCAGGAGTTTTTAAATTTCAGCTTTGATACCCATCAAACCCTGACTTATTCTTTTACGATCCCGGGGGATTCTTCAAAGAAAAAAACATTCTGGGTAAATTACGGCGACGTTTATACTTCAGTTGATCCCAATACCGGAGAGCCTATTATTCTTCCTCCCGTACCTGAAAATAAAAGAATTACCTATACCCTTAAAAGAGGAACTGAGGTATTAACCACCAACCAAAAAGGAAGCAGTATAAAATTTTACAACTACCCCGGTCAGTATACCGTTACTGCCAACGTGCCCCTACAGAATGGTCAGGTTAATTTTGGGCTGATAGAAGTTGTGGCAAAGCCCGGACCTTACCGTAATGCTAGTCCATCTACATCATACAGGATACGTTCCATTAAAAGGTTCAATAGTATTAACAGCAGTATCCCGGTAAAAGAAATTTCATACAAGTATGATGATTTTTCCATTCCAAACGCTTCAAGCGGCTATACTTCTAAAGACGGCAGAATCCTGTTCAAAAATGTAAAAGTAATGGACGGTTCAGGAAACGGATATGCAAAATATTTCTTCAAACTGGATAAGGATTATCCATCGTATCAGACTACGGTAGGTGGCAATACCGTTAATTTCCAGCCTTACTACAACCTTTTAAGATCAGGGATACTGGAGAAAAAAGAAATGTATAGTGAGACTAACCAGCTTCTGGGAAAAGATGATTATCAGTACACATTTGGCATTGCAGATGATGTTGATTATCAGACCGATGAAGGATTTTATTCCAAAACAGCATTTATCAGCCAGACAAAGAGCACTTCCATAGCCTATCCTTCAGGATCTGCGGCATCTTTCCTGCAAACTTCAAGTGAAAACAATGTAAGAGCAGATAATTACAAACCTTCCTCTTCAAAAACTACAGCTGCAGACGGAACGGTAACTGAAAGCTTCTATAAATACGCCCAGGACAAAAATCTCACCAAGCTGCTGGCTGCTAATATGACAGGAATGCCGGTAGAAACAGAAGTAAAAGAAGGGGGTAAAACCATCGGAAAATCTGAAACTAAATTTGATCATTCAGCTAATGTATACCCGAGTTCTGTCATCGGCTATAACAGACAGAACCAGAGTCCTTTTACCGCTTCTACACTGGATGTTTATGACAACAAAGGGAATTTGGTACAGGTAACCGGGAAAAACGGAATTCCTACAACCACAATCTGGGGATATTACCAGACCCTGCCTATTGCTGTTATTTCAGGAGCCTCCTATTCCCAGGTAGCCTCCCTTTCGACAGTAACAGCTGCCATAGCCGCTTCCAATGCGGATCGTGATAATCCGGCTAACGAACCTGCGCTTATACAAGCTCTGGAAAATCTTAGAAAAGATCCTGCCCTGAAGAATTTCGGTGTTACAGCAACTGCTTATGATCCTTTGATTGGAGTTACCCAGTCTATATCAGCTAATGGCATCAGAACCGTAAATATCTATGATAATGCAGGCAGACTGATTAAAGTAAAGGACGCAGACGGGAAAACACTACAGGAGAACCAGTACAACTACAAACACTA
>NZ_JBQENJ010000012.1:0-2820 GCF_052044665.1 Chryseobacterium sp. 22532 | reverse complement strand
CGCGCAAACAACTCCCAGTACGACTGAGAACTACATCTATACCAAAAACTGTCTGGATGGGGACTGCACTAAAAAATCAGAATCTGTTCAGTATTTTGATGGGCTCGGAAGACCTATCCAAAGTGTTGCCATCAAAGCTACGCCGCTTGGAAGAGATGTTGTCGTTCCTATAGAATATGATGCAAAAGGAAGGCAGGCCAAAAGCTACCTTCCTGTTCCCCAGCCGGGCACGGCGAACGGAGCCATCTATACCAATCCGCTGGCCAATGCGCCTTCTGCAGGATACGGAAGTGAAAAGATCTATGCTGAAAAGCGCTATGACGACCTGTTTACCACAAGAGTAAGCCAGGTTGTTCCGGCAGGAACCGCCTGGTCCCAGAAGCCCGCCAATATGGCCTACGGTACCAACGCAGCCGGTGAAGTAAAAAAATATGAGATCACAACAAACTGGATAGAAGGGAGAACTGATTCGGGTATTTCCTTCTCGGCTTCCTATGCCGCTAACCAGCTGATGAAAACCTCCGTTACCGATCCGGACGGAAATATCACCACGGAATTCAAGAATAGTAAAGGACAGACGATACTGGTCAGAAAAAATGACGGGACCCAAAATGTAGATACCTATTACCTGTACAATGAATACGGGCAGCTGGTCTATGTTATTCCGCCACTGGCCGTAGGCACTTCGGCTCCCGATCAGACGATGCTGGACAAGCTGTGTTACCAGTACCGCTACGACGGATTGGGAAGACTGGTAGAGAAAAAAGTTCCGGGGAAAGGCTGGGAATATATGCTTTATGATAAACAGGACCGGTTAGTAGCTACTCAGGATGCCAATCTGAGAGTGAAAGGACAGTGGCTGTATACAAAATATGATCAGTTTGGGAGAATTGCCATTACAGGGATAGGAACTGGAGCTGCAAGAACCACTGAACAATCTGTTGTAGACGGGTATGATTCCAATAATGTAAACAGGTTAAGCGCGGCTCTTTTTGAAAGACAGGGCATGAATGTATATTATGGAAACCAGGACAGTACCTACCCGAATTCTACCAAATGGGTCACTTTATTATCCTTAAATTATTACGATACCTATCCCGGATATGATTTCAACCCGGCTTTTCCTTCCACCATATTGGGAGAGCCAGTGATTACCGATACCCAGAATGCTCCGGTGAATACCCAGGCGATGCCTACCCTGAGCCTTGTAAAGAATATAGAAGATGATAACTGGACTAAAAATTATGTCTACTATGATAAAAAAAGAAGAGCAGTAGGCACGTACAGCATTAATCATTTGGGTGGAACCACCAGAACAGAATCAGAATTGGATTTTGTAGGGATGGCCAAACAGACCAAGGTGTATCACAAAAGACTGGGAACAGATACCGAAAAAGTAATCTCCCAAAGCTTTGATTACGACAACCAGAACCGGGTAACGAAGCACCGTCATCAGGTAGACAGCGGTCCTGTGGAACTGTTAACGGAAAATACCTATAATGAGCTGTCGCAGCTATCCAATAAAAAAGTTGGGGGCGGGCTTCAAAGCATCGATTACCAGTATGACATCCGTGGAGCACTTACCAAAATCAATGATCCGGCTGCACTCGGAACCAAACTTTTCGGTTATGAGCTGAAGTATTTTAATCCCCAGAATACCTCTCAGGGCTCTACAGGGAAGTACAACGGCAATATTACGGAAGTGACATGGAAAACGGCTTTAGACCAGGTTTTAAGACAGTATAATTACCAGTATGATGGCCTGAACAGGCTTAAAAAAGGAATCTATTCTGAACCGGGGGCTTCTGTTCCGCAGAATGGATTCTTTAATGAAACCTTAGCCTATGACCTGAACGGAAATATCACCTCTCTGCAGAGAAATGGGAAAAGCAGTTCAGGAACAGCGCAGCTTATTGATGATCTTACCTATAATTATACAGGGAATAAGCTCAATACCGTTACTGATGCTTCAGGAAACTACAGTGGCTATTCCGATATTTCAGGGAACATAATCTCCTATGACGATAACGGGAATATGAAGGATCATAAAGATAAGGGGGTTTTACAGATTGATTATAATTTTTTGAACCTTCCTGATTATGTGAAATTTGATAAGACATACATACCAAGAACTATTGATGGTGATTCTAATGTAAATACCCAGTATACATACAGGGCAGATGGTACAAAGCTTAAAAAGATCTATACTTATGGTTCTAAACAAAATTTGGAAACCACTAAAATAACAGAATATTTAGATGGTTTTCAGTATGAAAGCACATATACAGGATTTAGTACGACACCTGTTCTAAAGTTTGTTCCTACTGCTGAAGGGTATTATAATTTTGAAAATAATAAGTATATTTACAGCTATACAGACCATTTAGGAAGTGTGCGTTTAAGCTACTCCAGGAACCTGAATGGCAGCGCAGAAGTTCTTGAAGAAAACAATTATTATGCATTTGGTCTAAAGCATAGTGCAGGAATGGTCCCGACGGCAAATGCGGCTTACAATTACCAATATAATGGTAAAGAGCTACAGAAAGAGACAGGGTGGGGAGATTACGGAGCGAGAATGTATATGGCAGATATTGGCAGATGGGGTGTGATAGATCCATTAGCCGAGCAGATGAGAAGATACTCACCGTATAATTATGCATTTAATAATCCTGTAAGCTTTATAGATCCGGATGGGATGGCACCACATCAGTTTAAGATGCCTGGCGATTCCCGCCCTGATGCTTACTCGGGAGGTCATAATCCAAACTGGTTAGGCTTAGGAAATACCGGAAACCTTGAATCAGGAGGATATGGGGGAGG
>NZ_JBQENJ010000011.1:0-27907 GCF_052044665.1 Chryseobacterium sp. 22532 | reverse complement strand
TTGAAATAGATTCCCAGCAGTCCGAAGATGCAAAGGTGGACTGGAGAAAAGACGGGGTAAATCTGCTTACCAAATGGGTAAGAACAGAACTTCCTTCAGATATTGAAGCTAAGCTTCTGGAGCTTTTAGATGTTTACAATGTAGATTATGGTGCTATAGACATCATTGTTTCTCCCCAAGACGAATACTATTTCATCGAGATCAATGCTGCAGGAGAATTTTTCTGGTTAGATAATTTAACGGAGGAAAACCTGATTTCCAAAAGTATCGCAGATGTTCTCTGCGACAAAGCACCAAGAAGAAATAATAGGATATTCAATGATAATCATTCATTATATAATGCTCAATTAAAAGAATAATTTTCTTTTTTTATGTTTGAAATAAATTTTTATTTACTGTAAATAGTAGTTAATATTTAAATACTATTCCTAATTTAGTACATTGAAATCTGAATTTATAATAACATTAGGTATGAAAAAATTAATCTTACTAGGGTCATTATCGGTTTTTTTAATGAATTGTAATAAAAAAACAGAAACACCGGCTCCAAAAACTGAAACTGATACAGCAGCTGTCATTGAGCCTGTGGTAGACACGCTCGGGCCAAAATCATTCTGCTATATCGGTGTTACAGGAAAAGACAGTGTTTTTGCCTCTATTGATGATAACCTGGGAACCATTACCGGAAAATTAGCTTATAAAAATAATGAAAAAGACAGCTCTAAAGGAGATATAACCGGCTTTAAATCAGGAGACACCCTGAGATTAACTTATGAATTTCAGTCTGAAGGAACAAAAAGCAAAAGAGATATCTTCTTTATTCAGAAAGACAATACTTTAACAGAGGGAATTGGTGATCATAAAGAGGAAGACGGACAGTCTAAGTACGCTGATGAAAAAAAGATCAGCTATAAGGACGGGCAAAAACTGGAAGCTGCAGACTGCAAAGTGGTTGTAAAAGCTTTAAAATAATATAAAAATTAATTATACTACATTATTGAAAAAGGTGGCCTTGAAATTCTCAGCCACCTTTTTTATTAAAGCTCTTTCCGGATGATCTCTATAAAACGTTCTACCGCTTCATCCCCTGTATTCCAGGAGGTAATAAGGCGAATGGCAGAAGAATTTTCATCCATCTTTTTCCAGACAAAAAATTCAAAATGTTCTGACAGGATTTTAATAAGATCATTATTCATAACAGGAAATATTTGATTCGTATAAGTATCGGCAAGAAATTTTACTCCTCTTTCTTTCAGGGCATTTTTAATCTTCATTGCCTGCTGGTTGGCATGTTTTGCCAGATCAAAATACAGATCATCTTTCATCAGTTCCATAAACTGAATTCCAAGAAGACGTCCTTTGGCAAGTAATGCTCCTTTCTGCTTGATATTAAATGCAAAATCCGGTTGTAAAACCTGATTATTAATGACAATAGCCTCTCCTATCAATGCTCCGTTCTTTGTTCCGCCCAGGTAAAAAATATCCGTCAGTTCCGCTACTCTTTCCAGCGTAAGATCACTGATTTCAGAAGTAAGACCATGCCCCAGCCTTGCTCCGTCCATAAACAGATACAGCCCGTTCTTATGGCAAAAATCAGAAAGCTCTTCCAGCTCTTCAGCCATATAAATTGTTCCCAGCTCCGTAGAATTTGATATATACACCAATTTTGGCATGACCTGATGCGGGATATTGCTGTGGCTTTCCAGTACCGGAACAATGTCTGAAGGCTTAAGTTTACCGTCTGCAGTTTCAATGCTTAAAACTTTGTGACCTGTAGCTTCAATAGCTCCAGTTTCATTATTCAGAATATGGCCCGGTGCTGCAGATATTACACATTGATATGGCCTCAGAACCGAAGAAATCACAATCAGATTGGCCTGTGTCCCTCCGGAGACCAGATAAACTTCCGAATCCGGATTATTAATTTTTTCTTTGATCAGTTTTTTTGCCTGCAAAGAATATTCATCTTCACCGTATCCGGCCTGCTGCTCAAAGTTAGATTTTAAAAGTGCTTGTAGAATATTCGGGTGACATCCCTCGGAATAATCGTTTTTAAAAGAAAATTTCATAGGGTAAAATTAAAAAAAGTTAAAATAACAAGGCCCGATTTTACATAATATTTTGTTAGATTTGTATTGAAAATCATCTAACATTTTGAGAACAACATTAACAGAAGAAAATTATCTGAAGGCTTTGTTTCATCTAGTTGACAATGAAGGGAAAGTGACAATCAATGAGCTCAGCAAATTTTTAAACGTAAAAATGCCGAGCGTCAATAACATGATGAAGAAGTTTGCCGACAAAAAATGGGTTGTCTACGAAACGTACAAGCCCCTGCTAGTGACAGAAAACGGAAAACGTGAAGCTGCACTGGTAGTACGCAAACACAGGCTTACCGAAATGTTCCTGGTAAAAAAGATGAACTTTGGCTGGGAAAATGTTCACGAGATCGCAGAACAGCTGGAACATGTCCATTCACAGATTTTTTTCGATAAAATGGACGAAATCCTGGATCATCCTAAATTTGATCCCCACGGAGAGCCTATTCCTGATAAAGACGGAAATATTATTGCACAGGATCTGCAAAAACTGAGTGCTTGCAAAGTTGGAGAAACGGTAATATTTGCTTCAGTTACACTTTCAGATGATGGTTTTTTAAGCTATTTAAATGAAAGAAAACTGCTTCTGAACACTAAGATCAAAATCGTTAAAATTGAGGATTTTGATAAATCAATGACCATAGAGATTGGAAATTCTAAAGAAATACTCAGCAGAAAAGCTACAGAAATAATACTGGTGAAGAAATAGGATATGATGGTGCCTTCGGGATCCTCAGCCACCAGGTCCTAATATTCCAACATTTTTATCACACTTTCAATTTCATCAGCAGTATTAAAGTAATGCGGCGACAGACGAATAGCCCTATCCAGATTTTTCAATGTAAAATCAATGAGTGCATTGCTTTTATTGCTTACTGAAAAATACACATTGTTCTCTTTCAGTATTTTATAAATATTTTCAATATTACCATCTGGGGCGCAGAAAGTAACAATACTGCATAAGTTGTTGCCCTGATCCAATATTGTGAAACCCTTATTATGAAGCCCGGCCCTTAAACTTTCCGCCAGTTTTCTATTGTTGTTTTCGATATTCTGTAGACCAATTTCACTTGCATATTTTAAAGCTTCTGTAAATCCTAAAAGCGAACTGATGGAAGTTTCCCAGTGTTCAAATCTTTTTGCAGTTTTAAGCAGTTTATAATCATCGAATTCTGTCCATTCTGCACCTGCCATGTCCAAAAATACCGGAGCCATATTCCTTTCTAAAACCCTGTCCGAAACATATAAAAATCCTGTTCCTCTAGGCCCTCGCATGAATTTCCTGCCTGTTGTAGTCAGGAAATCACACCCTATTTTTTCAACATTCACAACCAGCTGGCCAATGGACTGGCAGGCATCAACAAGGTACAATACATCATACTGGCGGCAGATTTTACCTACTCCTTCCACATTCTGGATCAATCCGGAATTGGTCGGAATATGGGTGACCGCAACGAGTTTCGGATGGTATTTTTTGATTAGATGTTCAAGGTCTTCCAGATCCAGCTCATGGTCGGAAAGATTTTTCATCCTAATCAGCTTAACTCCCCGTTTTTTCTGCAGTGAAAAGAAAGCCATCTGATTCGAGATATAATCGTCATTGGTTGTAATAATACAATCCCCATCCTGAAATTCAATGCTGGACAGGGCTTTAGCGTAAGCATCGGTAGAACTGACCGTGAAAGCAATATTATCGGGTTGAGTATTGATGAGCCTGGCTGCTTCTGTACAGAACAGACCGAGCCTACCCGCAGTCCTTTCTGCTGCACCATAAGCGCCATGCTGCTGTTCCAAAAAAATATAATCAGTCATTGTTTTAACTACAATTTCCGTCATCAATGATCCTCCGGCACTGTTTAAAAATATTTTATCTGCACAGCCAGCTGTGTCTTTTCTTATGGTATTTAGATCCATGTTCTATTTTATTTTGAAAATCTTTATTACCTATGTGAACTGATAACTTGTCGATTACATTCTACATCTTTTGATATTTTAAGCATAAAAAATCCCGAAAATTTCAGTCCGGGATTTATATTCTTAGTCATTTTTATTAATCTAAAACACTCCAGCCTCTTTTTGGGTTGGTATTGGAAGAAACTTCCTGTTCGTTAACAATGATGTTTTCTTTTCTCTGACCGATATAGTCAAGCTCGCTTAATTTAGAGAAAATAATTTCCAGGCTGCGTAGCATCTGCTGAATATATAATAATGGCTCTCCGCAATTATGGTGGTCATAATTGGTTTCTGCTACGATAGAAAGCTGATTCAATAAGGTATGCGGAGCAATTTCACTCCACTCCAGGCTATAGTTAAGCATTTCTTCCAGCTCTGCAGGAACAAGAAGCTGAGTTGAATTGTAAAGATGAAGGGCTAATTTTGCAAATGCTTCGATCAAAAATACAGGCGGCTGCCACGGAATAATGTTTCTGAACTGAAAATACATATCCCCAAAGGTATTCACCATGGTTGTACACAAAAATTTAACATTCTGTGCCAATGCTGTATTTTGGTTTTTGTGAGATGCTTTCTGAATAATCTTAAAGGCATACTGCTGCAGATTTCCTATTGATTTTGCATAGCTGCTGTAGTAATCTATCAACGCAGGATGGCTCTGGATAGAGGTACACGGCGGAATAAAATTAGAATCTACCTGTGCAATATTGGCTCTTAAATCTACTTTTCCGATAATAAGGTAATTTCCTCCGGAATAGCTGCTGTTCAGTGAAGTAACCGGAAGAAGCTCGATGTGATGATTCGGCTGTGCGTTTGGATGACGGGGCGGAATTTCCTCCGGGTCAATATCCCCAAAAGGTACCTTATCAAAAGGATTTACAGAAATCAGGATATAATAATCACCGTCTGCCTGCTCCTCGCTCATAGATTTTGCCAGTGACTTCACGCTTACTCTCCTGTCGCTCAAATCGATACGATAACCCGCCATAGTAATGGCGCTGCATCTTTTGATCACAAGTTGCACGTCATTGGTAGCAGTATTATGAACATCAAATATTGTTTTGTCCGTAAATTCATTGGAAATAGGCAAAAGCCCATAATTATATGTGTTGATTCCCAGTGAACTGGAATCTCTTATCGTGTCAATTAAAAAATTATCCTGATCATTAAGGTGTCTCTGGGAAACTTTCATCCCGTCTACCCAATTGATCGCAAAATGCTTAATAGGCTGTATCATAGTTAATACTTTTTAAATTTTCTGTGATTATGATTTTTTCAATACTCCTTCTTCCTCATGCTGGATCACTCTTTTGCAGATTACCACTTCATTTTCTGAAATGCTATTCGTAGAGATATCCTGGTCGAAATCAATATATTTTCTAAAGCTGAAAAACGATTTTTTGGTGTAAAAAATCCAGTAATAAGGCTCTTTTTCTGTATCTGAAAGATGAATAATAGAATTGGGATTTTTATGATTATAGTCGTCCACTACCCTGTAGAACCAGTCTCCGAAAGTAACTCCGGTCGGAAGGGTTTTGGCTTTGATCCTAAATCTGTTTGCATCTTCAAGATTTTTGCTCAATTCAACATTTAATACCA
Organism: Chryseobacterium sp. 22532; assembly: GCF_052044665.1. Taxonomy (NCBI): domain Bacteria; kingdom Pseudomonadati; phylum Bacteroidota; class Flavobacteriia; order Flavobacteriales; family Weeksellaceae; genus Chryseobacterium; species Chryseobacterium sp. 22532. Next base: position 22,256 of record NZ_JBQENJ010000011.1, on the reverse strand, counting down.
TTAATCGGTCAAAATCTGCCCCTTCAAAGTCCGGAAGTTTTTGGTCAGGAGAATATCTCCAGGTTTTATAGATATCAAAAGGAATGCTTATAAACTGTACGTAGCAGTAATAAAATACCATTGGAACAACAAAGATCAGCATACTTGTGGCAGCCATTACAGCATAGCCTGCGCCCTTACTTATCCAGTTAAAGATCAATGTAAATAAATATCCTCCGAAAGCAATACACGTTAATGAAAGTATGGATTCAAACAAAATGCTCATTCCTACAGAGTCAATATGCTTTCTGAAATACCTGTGCAGTAAATTAACATGAATAATACCAAAAATAAGATAAATAACCTGTGCAATAAGGTACCAGTAAGGATTAAAGAGGTTTTTTGCAAAACCAAAAAAGCCTGGTAATGCAAGACATAAACCGCACAGAAGGACATATATAATAATTACTTTAATTTTGATCGCAGGTTTGTTTCTTCTGATAATCCCAAGAATGACCATCAAAATCACCGCGATTAAAGGCATTAAAATATACCTTAAAAAAATACCTTTTACTGATGAAATTTCCATTAGTTTCTTTTCAAATTTATACTTTGTTGGTAGTTGTAAATATAATAATTATTTTAGAGAAATGTAGAGTATCCGAGACGGCTGGCATTTCTTTCATCGTCCTCAAGACTAAATGAGTATTCCTCTTTTTCGGTAATAAAATTTTCCTCCACGTCTACCGTTACCGGAAGAAAATAATCATATAAAGCCTGCAGAATATTTCTGAACGGGCTTCCGGAAATATACTTTTTCATTTCTGTATAAGGAATCGGGCCTATGTTCACTACCCAGTTCCGCTGTCCATCCATATGTCTTCCGCTGGGAATATAGGTAACCCCTAGTTTTGAGTTTCCTAACAGCATGGAATCGTCATTTCTTTCTATCCTGTCAATAATATTCGGGGCAAAAGTAACCTCCACCGGTACCTGAAGGAAAGCGGTCATACATCTTTCAAACCATTTTTTATCCCCCCTGATCTGGTGAAAGAAAGGTAAAATATAAATAAAAATATAGGCATTCTGCTTATCAAGCAATTTTATAAGAGGCCAAAGCTCGCTTACTGTGTCCAAAAGGGTATCGGTACTGCTTGAAATATCAAATTCAGATTCCTTAAGCAGAGAACTAATTTCCGTAAAAAAGACTTCAAGCTCGAAAGGACGGAAAAATTTCCTCGCGTCCTCCTCCACTTTTTTCTGCTTCCGAATTTCACGCACCACAGAATCTACATTCTTTCTAGAAGCTCCCAGAGACGGCGGATGAAACAGCCCTTCCGGAAGATAGTCATAAATACCCTCTCTATAGGTTTCTATGGTGAACACTTCCTCATCAAATCCCAAATAGCTGCTTGAAATACTTTTGATATCCTTAAGGTAAGCCCTGTCATTGATCCCGATTCGTTCTATAAATATATTGCTTACTGCCCGCTGATACTTCAAAAGATTTACCGCTACGGCTTCAGCTTTGAAGTCGGTCTGCAACTTATTGTAATACATGTCTACAATATTATTCTCATGCATAGTGTTTCCTGTGATTATGACTTGTAAAGATAATATATCTCATAAGTTTGAAAAAATAATTTGGCAATAATTTTATTTTAAAAATACTAATTTATTGGCACTAAAAGGAATATTCCATGACAAATTCCGTAAAAATACGGTAATAACGGCTCATTCATGTTTGAGATCGCAGGTTTAAAGTTAAATTGATCAGCTGATAGGCAGACTTTTACACCTGTTTTTTCTGTATTTTTAATATTATTTAGAATTTTGTCCCCCATTTATTTATTTAGATTAATTTTTATTAACATTTTTTGAAACAAGAAAATGATGATAATTGATACAGGTTCGGAAACCGGGACGTATCTTTGCAGCTTGTAAAATGTTATTTATAATGAAAAGTATTTATTCTAAAATTCTGATTTTAGCATTCATTTCATCTTCACTTTATTCTTACGCATGGGGGCTTACAGGGCACCGCGTCATTGCAGAGATCGCAGAGAACCATCTGTCGGGTAAAGCAAGAAGAGAAATAAGAAAAATAATGGGTAAAGAACGTCTTGCCTATTGGGCAAACTGGCCGGACTTCATTAAATCTGATACTACAGGAGTCTGGAAACAGGCTTCATCATGGCATTACGTAAATATTGATCCTCAGTCAGATTTTAAAGCTTTTGGCCAAAACCTGAAAATGCAGGCAGGTCCAAGCCTTTATACTCAGATAAACACTTTATCCAGCCAGATTAAAGATGAAAAAACCTCAGAAAAGGACAGAAAAATTGCCCTGATCTTCCTTATTCATATTATGGGAGACCTTTCCCAGCCTCTTCACGTAGGAAGAGCCGAGGACCTTGGAGGAAACAAAATTAATGTAACCTATTTCGGAGACAAAACCAATCTTCATTCTGTATGGGACGGAAAACTGGTAGATTCACAGAAATACAGCTATACGGAATATGCCAATCTTTTAGACATCAAATCTAAAGAAGAAGTCAAGCAGATTCAGGCCGGAACCGTAGAAGACTGGCTGTATGATTCTCATAAAATAGCGAACAAAATCTACGCACAAACTCCAAACGATTCAAAATTATCGTACGACTATCAGTATAAATTCAATGATACGCTTGAAAGACAGCTTCTTTACGGAGGTCTTAGACTGGCCAAACTGTTGAATGATTTGTTTTAATGGTTTTGAGTTTCCAGTTGCTGGTTGCTGATTAATAATTCAAGTCATAAAAAGGATTTTTAATTTTTTATGATTTATTCTTCAATATAAAAGCGGGACTTCGGTCTCGCTTTTTTATTAAGCCTGAGATTTAGGCTAAGGCTAAGATTAAAAAACTACCATTCAATCTTTATACCCGCATACCCCGTCTGGTATCTGACATCTCTCATCCTGATTCATGGCTCTTGGTTCTTGGTGCTTTACCTTCAATCCTGACCTTCCATTACTATATTTAAAAAATAATTAAAACTGGTGTAACCTTTTTATCACTTCATACGTATAATATATAGTAACTCTTTTTTGAGGATAAAAATAGATGAGACAATTAAAAATCACTAAGCAGGTAACCAACAGGGAAACTGCTTCATTAGACAAGTATTTGCAGGAAATTGGTAAAGTGGAACTGATCACTGCGGACGAAGAAGTAGAACTGGCACAAAAAATACGTGCAGGCGATAGAGCAGCACTTGAGAAATTAATCAAAGCCAACCTTCGTTTCGTAGTTTCTGTATCTAAACAATACCAAAACCAAGGTCTTTCTTTACCCGATTTGATTAATGAAGGTAACCTGGGACTGATGAAAGCAGCAAAAAGGTACGATGAAACTAGAGGTTTCAAATTTATCTCTTATGCGGTTTGGTGGATTCGTCAGTCAATTTTACAGGCTCTGGCTGAACAGTCAAGAATTGTAAGGCTTCCGCTGAATAAAATCGGCTCCATCAACAAAATTAATAAGGCATACGCTCACCTTGAACAGGAAAATGAAAGACCACCTTCTCCGGAAGAATTGGCTGAAGTTCTTGACATGAGCGAGGAAGATATTAAAGAATCTATGAAAAACTCCGGAAGACACCTGTCCATGGATGCACCTTTAGTAGAAGGTGAAGATTCTAATCTTTATGATGTATTGCGTTCAGGAGAATCTCCAAGTCCAGACAAAGATCTGATGCTTGAGTCTCTTCAGATTGAAATCGAAAGAGCATTGAATACTTTGACACCTCGAGAGGCTGACTTAGTAAGATTGTATTTCGGACTGAACGGGAAACACCCGATGACTTTAGAGGAAATCGGTGAAACTTTCGATCTTACAAGAGAGAGAGTTCGTCAGATTAAAGAAAAAGCAATTAAGAGACTAAAACATAATACCAGAAGTAAGATCCTTAAATCTTATTTAGGTAAATAATTTTTAGCGTAAAAAACAAGTAGCGGAGTCTGTTTTCAGGCTCCGTTTTTTATTTTTGTATTATGAATACAGATGTTTGCTTTTTGATCGGAGGAATTATTTTATTCTTTATCTTAATTAATGTCCTACTCTATTTTTATCATAAAAATAGGCGTGCACTTTTTTTCAGGGATATAAAAGGCAGAAACTATAGATCAATCAAAAATATTGAAACAAATATTGAAAGCTATTCAAAAATAGGGGCAAAACTTACCTACTATAAAGCAGAAATCGTTTTTTTAGATCATGAGATCTTTATTATACCTTTTAATAAACCCATTTTACAATTAATCCATAGTCCTGAAAATTTTCCTTACGTTTCTCTACGATTTAATACTTCTTTTAAGGAAATACGAAATGATATACTGGAAATAAAAGGAGATACAGGCTTGGGAAATTTTAAAATTACTTTGAATTTTAAACACAAAAACTTTGATTTACATTCAGTTGTATAAAGAATGTAACAATCTTTAAAGTATGTTCAACTAATAAGGGATAAATCAATCTAAAAACTATGAAAAAAATACTTTTCGCCTCTGCTTTAGTCCTATCACTGCTTTCTTGTAAAGAAAATAAGTCCAGAAATGCTCCGGCTGTAGAAAATGCCGTTGACAATGCAGAATCATCTGTTTCCGGTTCATTAAAGAGCTATCGTAAAGGAAATATGGTTGACCAGATTTATCATGAACTGATCAAAAACGATCAAAGCCTGAAAACCCTGGATAACAGGATTATAGAAATAAATGAAGAAAGCAGTAAAGTTCTGGCCGTTTATGGTGAGACCCTCCAAAAATCCGAGTCTTTTTATGCTGATGCCTATTATCAGGCCGGTACCATTAAAGATTCTCTCTTAAAACAGCAGCTGGAAAAAGAAATAAAAATCAGCTCTGATACGTATGATTTGAAAATCAGTAAAGTAAAAGAACTGATCGCTAAAGTCAATACAAACAATGATGATATCAATAACCTGTACACTGCTTTCAAAATCAGAAAAACACTTCCGGAAATTGAAAAATATCAAAATGCTCACCCGATGAAAACGGACAACCTGGAAAGCTTCATTAAGAAACAGGATCAATTACTGAGTGAGCTGAAAAATATAAAGTAATGGATTATAACCACCAAATTGCTAGATACGAAAGAAGTAACAGGTTCAATAGTTTCATAAAAAAGGCTGTCCGAAAAATGGGCAGCTTTTTTGTTGGCAATTTTCTCAAAAATATTATTTTTTTTCTTTATTCAATTTCTGATATTGTTTGAAATAGTTCATGAATGATTCACTTTCCTTAGGATTTGACTTCTGCCAGGCCTTTAATGCCTCGTTCTGCTCTCTATAGTTAAGGAATGTTTGAGTATCTATGATCATATTTCCCTGTGTCTTTATTTCCTGCAGCACATCAGTTCTTATTTCCTGTTTCGTCCGGACACTCTCCTTATACCATTTCACTCCTGAAAGAGCACTGAAAATTCCAAGTCCCCATCCAGATAAAATAACAAATAGGGAAACATATAAAAGAGGCTTGTAATGGTTGAAATAATCTTTGTACGTTTCAAGCTGCCGAAGATCCTCCGGAGAAATTCCAACCTTTACATTTCCAACTTTTTCCTTAAGCTCTTTCAGATTTTGCTCTACGAAATATTCTGTTCGTTTTAGCTTTTCATCCATAATGGATACTCCGGAGCTCAGACTTTGAAATTCTTTGTACAAAGATTCCGTTTTGATCTTGAGTTGTTTCATTAGCTCCATAGAGTTGAGCCCTTCCGTACCAAAGTTTTGATTTTCTTCCATAATTGATTTTATATACTTAGGATAGAACTATGAAACCTCTGTAAAGCTTTTTTACAGCATCCGTTTCAGTAGCACTGGATTTTATGCAATTATTTTGATAAAATTTTAATCAAATTCTTATAAATAGTAAAATTAAATAATATAGCTGAAAATAAATATCACAAACAATTGAATACTATTAAAATAAAACTCATTGACAATTCAAAATTCAAATATAGCCGTTATCAATCACTAAAATATGGATTTTTTTACGTTTAGTCTATAAATTAGATATAATAAATCACTTTAACATGAACATCAGTTAATATAGATCTATATATTAAATAGATTTAATAAAAAATCAATAATAAAGATATATTAAAATCTATTTGATACTTTTTATTTAAAATCGCTAATCCTGACAAAAACAAAATAAAATATCCTGGTCTTATATGAAAGTACCGAAAAAACTTAATGCCGTCAGAAGAAAATTCATGCACAGCATTACAAAAAATATAGGCAAATCAAGCTCTTCTACCGTAGATGCCCAAAACACAACGATAAAAAGAATATTAATCTCCCGTCCAAATCACAGACTAGGAAACCTTTTATTGCTTACACCCATTGTTCAGGAGGTTACCAATTCGTTTCCGAATGCCAGGATTGATCTGTTTGTAAAAGGAGGCATCTCTCCCACTGTTTTCAAAAACTATGGGAGTGTTGATCAGATTATCCAGCTTCCCAAAAAGCCCTTTAAGAATTTGTTTAAATATGTAAATGGCTGGTTTACTCTGCGTTGTAAAAAATACGATCTGGTGATTAATTCTACAAACGGCTCGTCATCAGGAAAGCTATCCACCAGGCTGGCCAATGCCAAATACAAATTCTATAGCGAATGGGATGAGGAACTTCATCTGAAACATCCTGATTATGAGCACTCAGCGAAAAATGTGATATATAATCTGAGGAAATTCCTGACGCAATTGGGATTTAAAGAAAACACTAGCAAAATACCCTATTTAAATATAAAATTAGATCAGGATGAAATAGAGGATGGTAAAAAAAAGCTATTTCAAATCTTCAATAACAACAACAAAACAATCTGTCTGTTTACCAATGCTACAGGCGATAAATGCTATTCTGAAAACTGGTGGGGCTCTTTTTATGATCATCTGCAATCTGAATTTCCTGACTATAACTTTGTAGAGCTTCTGCCCGTAGAAAATATTTCCAAATTAAATTTTAAAATACCTACTTTCTATAGTACCGACATCCGGGAAATGGGCGGATTTATTGCCAATACCTGCATTTTTATCGCTGCTGATAACGGAGTGATGCATTTAGCAAGCGCATCAGGAACGCCAACGCTAGGTTTATTTTCCGTCACCAATGAAAATATGTACAAGCCTTACAATGATAAAAGCTTTAGCGTAGATACCAACCAGCTCAATGAAAATGAAATATCAGATCTGATAAAAAAAGCACTTCAATGATGACTACAGGCCAATATAGAGCCGCATGAACTTAATGAAATTTGAATATATTAATACTGCCCAAATGTTACTATGAACCTTATCGTTGCAACAGATTACGCCCATTACGCAGCTGATGTGCTCCGTATTATAAAGAATTTTCAAAATGAAGGGAACTTAATAGGGCCCGGAACCAGAAATATTGTAAAGTGGATCATTATCAACAATATGACACTTAATTTTAAATCATTTAAACAGCATAATATAATTAACAGGCATGTTTACAAATTTTACCGGAAATCCAAAGCAAAACGCTCTTTCGAGTATGCCCATTTGCTGATCTCTAAAAATTTCTATACTCCGAAGCCTATTGCATATGTGGAATTTCACGACTGCATTGGGTTAACAAACAGTTACTATATAAGCGAGCAGCTGGAAGACGGGTTTACATTGGAGGATGTATTTCTCAACAAAAGTTCCTTTGAAGACTGGCAGGAAATTGTTAAAGGATATACTTTATTAATCTATCAGTTACATGACCAGGGAATTGAATTCATTGACAACTCTCCCGGTAATTTTTTAATAAAGAAAATCGACAATGAATACCGCTTTTTTCTAGTAGACTTAAACAGAATGAATTTTCACGACAGATTTGAAATTCCTGACAGGTTCAAAAATTTTTCGCGGTTAACCAATGATCCGGAAATCCTGCAAATCATATGTAAGGAGTACTCACTGTTATCGGGAATATCGCAGGAACAATGTCTGGAACAAATTATTAAAGCTACAAACAGGCAAAAGACTAAGCGTAAAATAAAAAAAGTGTTGAAGTTTTATAAATATTTTCTAAAATAGTACTGCTTATAGAATTCTGGATAAAAACAAAAGGTTGCCAAAAAATGGCAACCTTCTTATTAATAGGTGAAAGTAAGTCCGGCTCCCCAGCCTATTTCATTATCATAATTTCCGGAGACTGATAACCATTTTTGTAAAATATACCTTAAACCGGTTGAAAATTCCCCGTCAGAATTGAGGCTGAAATTTCCTCTTATTCTTCTGGAAATCGGAATATCTTCCCTGCTTAGTTCCAGCAATACTTTTCCGTTATGATCTACACTTGCATCTGCTGTAATCAGCATGGGTAAAAGATATTGTACCCCAACCATGAAAGCATATTTGTCTTTCGAAGCTTTCTGCTGTCCGAACCATGATTTTTTTCCGTGGAATTCTATTCCCATATCTTCAGCCATCTGTCTTTCCATGATCTCATGATTTTTTTGAATCCTGAAACCGGCATATGGAAGGGCCCACTGGAATTTCCCAAGGAATCTTCCGACTTTCATACTTCCTTCAAAATGATCAAAATCCCAGTTGGAATGAAACTCGTTCAGGTTGGCCCATCTCGGTCCGAACATAGTCATCGTTTCTGCATGTATTTTATTGCTTGCTATATCCAGCATAGCCATGGAACTGATCATTTTATTGTCTTTCAGAAAGTTTTTCCAGGCCAGTTTTCTGTCCGGTAACTGTGGATTGGGTTTTGAATTTTCATAGCTGAATATTCTTCCCATTCCGGCCATCATATGGTATAAAATATGGCAGTGGAAAAACCAGTCACCATCCTGATTCGCAGCAAACTCAATTGTATTGGTTTCCATTGGCATGATATCCACTACGTTTTTCAGCGGGGAATATTCTCCTTTTGAATTGATCAGTCTGAAATCGTGTCCGTGAAGGTGCATCGGGTGACGCATCATCGAATTGTTGTACATGGTAATTCTCAGAATTTCCCCTTTTTTTACAAGAATTTTATCTGTTTCCGTTACTGTTTTGTTATCCAGCGTCCACAGGTATTGATTCATGTTTCCTTCCAGGGTAAACTTTAGCTCTCTTACATTTTCATCAGGGAGAATAGTCTTTTCGGGAGATTTTAAAAGATTGTATGACAGCCTTTTGATCGATTTTTCTTCCTTCATATCCATTCCCGAATGTTGGGAGTGATCTTCCTGCCTGCCTTGATCATCTTCTTTGGTTTTGACTCCCATCATTTCATTCATGTGCTTCATTGTCATTTTCCTTTGGCTTTCAGGAAGTTCGGGATACATCACTTCATTCATATCCATCATCTGGTTGCCCATCGTCATATTCATTGGTTTCATATTCCCACTCATTTCCATCATTCCGTTCATCATTTTCATTCCTTCAAAAAGCATCAGCCTCGGCAGATTAGGCGCTTCTACTTTTTCACCGGAACCCAGCCACAGTGAAGCGTGTCCTACCCTGTCTTCCGATGTGGAACGGAATTCAAAACTTTTATTCTCAGGAATAGTTACCTCAATATCATAGGTTTCGGAAACCCCGACGATGAGACGGTCAACTTCTACCGGAACCACATCATTTCCATCATTTCCTATTACTTTTATTTTTCCGCCACCATAATTCAGCCAGAAATAGGTGGATGATCCACCATTGGCAACTCTTAATCTCACTTTATCGCCGGCTTTCAGATTGGAATAATCAGAGCTTGGAAGTCCGTTGATCAGGAATTTATCATAATAAACGTCACTCACATCCATAGCCTCCATTCTTTTCCATTCATTCAGGGCTTTTGTTCCAAAATTGCCGGATTTAATGGCTTCCCAATAACTCTGTACTGCATTTTTCTTAATCGCATACCAGTCTGTATTCGCCATATGAAGTCTTCTTGCGATCTGCATCGGGTCTTCATCGCTCCAGTCTCCTAATAATACTGGTATTTCAGCATTATACAATGGTTTCGGATCTCCTTCTCTTTTATTAAATACCAGAATTCCGTTCATCCCGATCTGTTCCTGCAGTGCCTCATGGGAATGGTACCAATAGGTTCCGTTTTGGGATATTCTGAATTTATATAAATGAGTTTCTCCGGGTGTTACAGGTTTTGTGGTAAGGTATGGAACCCCATCCTGCTCATTGGGAAGGATCACACCATGCCAGTGAAGTCCTGTATTTTCTTTGAGCATATTGTGAAGATAGATCTCAGCAGTATCCCCTTCCGTAAAATATAAGGTGGGAGCCTGCAGTTTTCCGTTGATCGCAATCGCTCTTCGGTTTTTTCCTGTAAAATTGACAACCGTATCTTTTACATACAGATCATATCTCACTGTTTTTCCACCAAAAGTTACTTTTCCGTTTTCCGAATTTCTTTTGAATACAGATTGATCTGTTTTCGTCTCTTCCACAACAGCATGCTGATGGTTCTCTTTTTCTACCAGTTCCATTCCGCATTTTGGGCACTTTCCCGGTTTGTCTGAAGTGACTTCAGGATGCATGGGACAAGTGTAGACAGCAGCAGGCTGAGATTTTGATTGAGACTTAGAAGCTTTAGGCTGAGGATTAAGTTTTGTTTCAGGTTTATCTTTTCTGACTTCCTGAACCTTTGGCTTTGCAATAACCTTTACCTTAGCCTTAGGCTGAATTTTAGTTTTATCCTTATGGGTCTTAATTTCTGTAGGCTTTTGTACTGCTTTCTTTTCGGGCTGTGGCGCAGCTTTCGGTTGTACCACAACGGTTTTCTTCACCAGCGTCATTTTGCACTTCGGGCAGTCTCCGGGTTTGGAAGATACTACCTCAGGATGCATGGGACAGGTATAATAAGTTTTCGTTGTTTGCGCGAAAGTAAAAACAGAGAACAAAAGCACCAGAAATATGATTAGCTTTTTCATAATATTCCGAACTTTAAAAAGATGCATACATGAAAGTAAAATATAACTTAATACACGCAACCTATTGTTTTAGAGTTAAATACAATAATTATTTTATTTCTGACTTTACACTTCCGCAAGAAAGCATAGATTTTCCGTAGTAAGGATTAATGATTTGTTTTTCATCACTTAACCAACTGGAATCGGCCATTGGGCAATATTGTACGTAAACCGGTTTTTCTGAAAGCTTAAATTCTTTTGTTAAAGCAATCATATTCTCAGAAAGATTGGAAAAGGTTTCTCTCTGGGCGGTAATATTTCGGGCATCAGAGATTACTGTGGCATCTTTTCTTAAAATATTAAGGTTACCTTCAGAAACCATTTTATAATCAACTGCTGAGGCTGTTTTAATAAATTCTGCCGCTGCTTTTGAGGTTTTATCCGCATCATCGGAAGCCAAAGCTGATTTAATGGCAATATAACTCTGATACAGTTTTGTAACCTGAGCGTCTTTTTTAGACTGTGCAGAAAGTGAAATGATTGAGAATAAAGATAATGCTGCTGTAATGATATACTTTTTCATTGTTTTAAATTTTAGAATTAATTTTTAATAAAGAATAATTGAAACGCATGATGCGTTGAGCCGTGTTGTCTACGAAGGAATGATCATCTGATTCATACCAGACAACAGACGGATCTTAAATTCTAAAATTACAATGATTGATATAGATAGGAACAGGCCTGTATTCAGGTGGCCCGTTGATTCTTATCTGGGTAAATTTTGTAGCCGAAAAAGATTTGTCAACAAAGAAAAACTGGTGTTGTGATAAATCCGGAACAATCTGACCTAAAAAATTAATCATCAGCAGATCGGATTTCTGAGAATCATCTACTTTTACGACCTTAATTTCAGTTTTACAGCATCCTTTTTTTTCTTTGACACCACATTTGCCACAAATATCTGAGGTTTTCTGGCTTACAGAAACAAATTCCTCCATACAGAAATGTACGCTGAAAGCTGCTCCGGAAGAGAATCCAAAGTAGAAAACCGAAAACAATATGGCAAGAATCTTTTTCATTGATAAGACAAAGGTAAAAATATCCCGGACACCACTGTTATAAAATTCAGTATACTTGTTATAAAATTCTGCTTAATAAAAAAGCTTCTGAATATTCAGAAGCCTTTTTTATTTTTTACTCTCACTGATTTTACAGATTGATCAGATTTTAATTGTTTAGCAAATTCTAATTTCTAAAATCTAACTTCTAACCTCTATTCTACAGTTTGAATTCAAGTTTTACATTAAAGAAACGTCCTGTAAGACGTACCGGGACTGGATACATTACACTTGAATTATAATCTGTGATCCATTGATTGGCAACGGTATTATTAATGTTAAATGCATTAAAAACCTGAACCCCTAAGGTTAATTCTTCAAAATTACCCCAGAAACCGGAACGCTTTTTCTTGTCTTTGGAATCAATGAATACTTTTGAAAGTCCTAAATCCACTCTTTTATAAGCAGGTAATGTTTTCTGGTACTGATAAGGATCGGTAAAAACAGGTGCGCCGTTCGGAAGTCCCATAGCGTATACCAAGGTAAGATTGACACGCATCGATGGAAATTTAGGCATGTAATCCTGATAGAACATCGCAAATCTGAATCTCTGATCGGTAGGTCTCGGAATATTTCCTCTTCCGTCAATATTTTCGTATACCCTAGCATAACTTGCAGATAGCCATGAATCTACACCCGGAACAAATTCCCCGAATAACCTGGTATCAATTCCATAGGCATATCCTGAAGCATTATTTTTTCCTGAATAGCGGATTCTTACATTATCCATATAATAAGGAATCAGATCATCCATTTTCTTATAATAAGCTTCTGTAGTCAGCTTAAATGGTCTGTCATACATGTAGAACTCATAGTCGTTGGCAAGAATTAACTGTATGGAACGCTGAGATTTTATATCGGAATTGAAATTTCCGTCAAGATCTTTGATCTCTTTGTAGAAAGGAGCCTGGTAATAGATCCCTCCGGAAAGTTTGAAAAGCATATCCGTATCCCAGTCAGGCTTTATCGCAAACTGAAATCTTGGTGAAAAGATCGTTTCTTTATTGAAGCTCCAGTTTGAAACTCTGGCTCCGGCATTAAGGAATACTTTGCTGGCTCCCCAGTAAAATTTCTGGGAATACTGCGCATAAGCAGACAGTCTTGAAGGTTCTATTTTATTTTTCCCTGCAATCTGGTAAAACAGCTCAAGATCTCCTGATTCTCCTGTCCGGGGATCATCAATAGGACGCGGAATACTGTATCCTGCATTGTCTACCAACTTCCATTCGTTGGTATTGTCATTCAGGTTTTCTTTTTCGTATTTAAATCCGACTTCAATGTCGGTATTAATATTCGGAGAAAATTTTGCTCTGAACTGTGTTCCGTAAGTTCTTACAAACAGGTCATTCCTCGCATGTTCTATCTGCCCGCCACCATCAAAAGAAGGGTTGGGTGCTCCTGTCACAATATCAAAAGTCTGGATCTCATAGCTTGAAGCAATAGAATAATATTCTTTTTCTCTGTTCTGATACGCAAAACTGTCCAATGTAAATTTCCATTGGTCCGAAGGCTTATAGTTCAGGGAAAAAGTTCCCATCATATTTTTGTACATATCCTGCTCCCTTCCACCATAACCAATGTTTACCGTAATTGGCTGCTGAAGGCTTCCAAAAGTGACGCTCTTGGCTTTCGGAACCATTTCATAATCGTTCTTGGAGTAGTACCCAATGAACGACATGGAGAATTTATCGTTGAGATGATAGTTGATATAAGACTGGAAATCCCAATAGGTAGGATTAAAATCCGTATCCTCGTTCAGTGTATTCAGAACTAAATTGGTATTTCTGTATCTTCCTGAAAATAAAGCAGTCAGTTTTTTATTCTTAGAAGCCAAACCGGCTGTTAGTCTTCCGCCAATTAAACTTGCTTCTCCTGAAAGTTCAAATTTTTCAGGTTCGCGGTAGTAAATATTCAGTGCTGAAGACATTTTATCGCCGTATTTCGGCTCGAATCCTCCGGCAGAGAAATTGACCGTCGAAACCATATCAGGATTGATGATGCTCATCCCTTCCTGCTGTGAATTTCTGATCAGAAAAGGTCTGTAGATCTCAATATCATTGATGTAGATAAGGTTTTCATCATAGTTTCCGCCACGTACCATATATTGGGAAGACAATTCGGTATTAGAGTTTACGGAAGGAAGGGTTTTAAGAAGACCTTCAATTCCTCCCCCTATGGTAGCGATTCCTTTTGCATCTTTTGCGGAGATTTTTACATTGGTAATGTCATTTGTTTTCCCGATCACTTTTTTCTGGAAAACGACTTCCTCAATATCGGTTACTCTATCCGCAGTATCTTTTTTTCTGTTTTGAGAGAAAATAAGCACGGGAACCATAAGGCTTAGTGGTAAAACTAGTTTTTTCAAAAGAAATATTTTAAGAATTTCTAAAAATAGGGATTTTTTAACAATTACAAAATCGATTCTCTAATTCTTGTTAATTTCTGTAACAAATCTTCCAATAAATCTAATCTTAACATGTTGGCTCCGTCTGACAAAGCGGTTTCCGGTGTAGGATGGGTCTCAATAAAGATTCCGTCTGCTCCTACAGCAATCCCTGCTTTGGCTACCGTTTCTATAAGATCGGGTCTTCCACCCGTAACTCCGGAACTCTGGTTAGGCTGCTGCAATGAATGGGTAACGTCCAGTATAACCGGCGCATACTGTCTCATGGTAGGAATACCTCTGTAATCTACAATCAGGTCCGTATATCCGAAGGAATTTCCTCTTTCAATAATAGCCACTTTCTGGTTATTGGAGTCTGTAATTTTCTGAACAGCAAATTTCATAGATTCAGGAGAAAGGAACTGCCCTTTTTTCAGGGTCACACATTTTCCGGTTTCTGCCGCAGCCACTAAAAGGTCGGTCTGGCGTACTAAAAATGCAGGAATCTGGAGTACATCAACGTACTGTGCAGCCAGCGCAGCATGCTCATTTTCATGAATATCTGTTGTAGTAGGAATATTAAAGGTCTCTCCTACTTTTCTAAGAATTTCCAGAGATTTTTCTTCACCAATAGTTGTGAAAGAATCTACACGACTTCTATTTGCTTTTTTAAAGCTACCTTTAAAAATATACGGGATATTGTATTTGTCTGTTAAGCTTATTACTTTTTCTGCTATTCTCAATGCCATATCTTCGCCTTCAATGATGCATGGACCGGCAATAAGGAAAAAGTTTTTTGAATCTTTGTGATGAATATTATCTAAATACTGGATCATTTTTATGTAAATTAAAAAGTTCAGTAAAAATACTTATAAAGTTTCAGAATCGGAAATTATTTGAAAGCTTTAACCATTCCTAGAATTATGACGAAATTTTAATTATTCATCTACTTGAAATTGTCCTGCTTATGTTTTATTATTTTATAACTTTATACTATGAAACCGAGAGAAACTTTGGAAGAATTTTATATTCTGCACGGAAAAGAACATGACCAGGATGCTCACTGCAATGTATACCGCAGAGAGGATTTTGAATGCAGCAAGAACTTAAAACCTGTTTACCGCAGAGATTTTTATAAAGTATCCATGATGTGCGAAGGAACAGGTATATTAAGTTATGCCGATAAATTCATCAAAATTGATAAGCCTTCGATTGTATTTCTCAACCCGTTGATCCCTTATTCCTGGGAGCCTACCTCTTCAGTACAGACCGGCTATTTCTGTCTTTTTACAGAAGAATTTGTAAGCTCTGAACTTAAAAATGAGAGTCTGTCTCAATCGGTTTTATTTAAAGCAGGAGGAGATCATGTGTTTTTTCCTGATGAAGCCAGCATACAACTGTTGAAAAATGTATATGAAAGCATGCTGAATGAGGCTCAGTCGAATTATGATAATAAGTACAGTCTCCTCAGAAATTACATACAGATCATTATGCATGAAGCAATGAAGATACAACCACCTCAAACGTATGCTCAACATTCGAATGCTTCCGAACGCATCAGTATGTTATTTTTAGAACTTCTGGACCATCAGTTCCCGGTTAGTTTGGATAATGTCATGCTACTAAAAAATGCCAATGAATTTGCTACCCAGCTGAACATACATACTAACCATCTGAATAAAGCTCTTAAAGAAACAACGGGCAAAACTACCTCAGAATGGATTGCCGGACGGGTCATGAAGGAAGCAAAATCTTTACTCCAGTTCAGCAATTGGAGTGTCAATGAAATTGCTTATTGCCTGGGGTTTGAGCATTCTTCCAATTTTATTATTTCTTTCAAGAAAAAGACGGGAGATTCTCCTACTCAGTTCAGAAAAAGAATCCTTTCCAAATCATAACCTTTGATTTGTTCTGCATAACTATTTTATTCCAGTACCGTCGAACTTTGTGTCATCTAAATAACAAATTATGACACATCCAACTTTTCAAGGAAAAACAGCACTCATTACGGGAGGTACTACAGGCATTGGGCTGGCTGCTGCGGAATTATTTTTAAAAAATGGTGCACAGGTCGTTATTGCCGGCCGTAGAGAGGAACAGGGAAATGCGGCTATAGAAAAACTGCGCTCAACAGATCACAAAATACATTTTGTACAGACAGATGTTTCAAAGAGCGATCAGGTTCAGCATCTGATTAATGAAACCGTCAGACATTTCGGAAAATTGGATGTAGCATTCAATAATGCCGGAATTGAGGGGCAGTTTTCAACGATTGACAATACCTCTGAAGAGGAATATGACAGGGTTATGAACATCAATACAAAAGGCGTATGGCTGGCCTGCAAATATGAAATTGAACAGTTTAAAAAGCAGGGAACCGGCGGAACAATTGTCAATACTTCTTCATGGCTGGCCAGAGGAGCATCTTCCGGTTCAGCCATTTATTCAGCAAGTAAAGCTGCAATAGATGGGCTGACAAAAGCCCTGACCATTGAAACGGCATCTGAAGGTATACGGATCAACAGTATCCAGCCGGGATATATCCGTACTCCAATGTTTGACAGATTTTTTCCGGGAGACAATGCTGACGAAGCAATAGAACCATTTAAAAAGCATGCTCCGATAGGACGTTTTGCAGCTCCTGAAGAAGTGGCGGAACTGGTTTTGTGGCTCAGCAGCCCTGCAGCTTCTTTTATAATGGGCGAAAGTATTCTGGTAGACGGAGGTTTAGCCATTGGAGGACAACGATAAAAATGAAAAATATCTTTTATTTCATTTTATGGGCAGCAAGTAATCACTTCAATGCCCAGCAGACGGATCACAGCAATTCTTTACTCAAAAATCCAGCAACAGATCACACAATGGAATCATTAAAACACAATCACCTGTACCAGTATGGGATTGCAGAGGCATTTATAGGCGGGCTTTACAAGGGAACACTTTCTCTGAAAGATTTGAAATCAAAAGGTGATTTTGGATTGGGAGCACCTGATATGCTGGACGGAGAGCTTACGATATTGGATGGAAAAGTATATCAAACGAAGGCTACAGGCCTGACTATTACACCCGGCGACCAGTTTAAAACATCTTTAGTTTTTGTTACTTTCTTCAAACCGGATCATATTTTCACCATTAAAAATAAAGTAGATTATCAATCGGCTTTACGGGAAATAAGTAATATTCTTTCACATAAAAATTCAATGTTTGCCGTAAAAATAACGGGGAAATTTACCCATGTGAAGACCAGAGCTTTCCCTCCTGTGGAAAAAGAACCGTTTCCTGCTTTAACTTCTATTGCTGATAAACAAAAAATATTTGACTTTTCGGATACCGAAGGTACTCTGGTTGGTTTTTATCTTCCTGAATATTTAAACGGGATCAACGTCAAAGGTTTTCATTTCCATTTTATCTCATCAGATGGAAAGCAGGGCGGCCATGTCCTGGATTTTGAAGGTGAGAATTTAAAAGCAGAAGTAGCCGTATTGAAAAGTTTCAACCTTGAAACTTCTGACAATAAGGATTTCCAAAATTTTCAGTTTGAACAGAAAAAAAATGAATCTTTAGAACGTTTGGAGCAGAGAAGATAATCCGGCCCCATTCAAATACTTTTTAAATCTTAAAAGCAGGCTTCATATTATAATAATATGGAGCCTGTTATTTTATATTCCCATTTTTTTCAAAATCTTTTCAAAAGTATTGATGTTGCGGCTGGTGAATTGATCTTTAAGGCTTTTCTTTCCCAGAACTTTACCAAAAGAGGAATCTAAAGTATTTCCTTTCGGGACCTGCCAGTAAAATATTTCTCCAACAATCTCCGCTTTCTCGTTTTCAGTTTTGGAAGCAGCTTCGAATTCTGTCATCAAAACATTTTCTATTCCCGGATTTCCTACAAAAGCATAGATATGCAGATCATCCTTTTTCTCAAAAGGAATGCTGTTCCAGAAAACCTGTGTTTCTTCCTGCGATTTTATGAATAAGAAAGCGTCGTAAGAAAAACGATCAGACATTGCTTTTTCTAAAATTTTCTTTAAATCTTCTGTGTTTTTATCAGAAGTGAACACAATATTTCCCGAGGCTAATATTGAACTTACATCCAACATTCCGGCGTCTTTAAAAACCTGGCATACATCAGCCATTTTCATATTGGTTCCTTTTACGTTGACACCGCGGAGAAAAGCACAGTATTTCATATTTTTAGGAATTAGATAATAGGTATTAGGTTGCAGGGTTTTAAGGTATAAGAGTTTGTACTTCTTCCCTCTTTCCCATCAATCTTTAAATCTTTAAATTGTTCAATCTTTTAATCATTCTTAATATATAAATTATAATCCGTTCCGGATGGCTTAAGATGATAAATCTTTTCCAGGATAGGATTATCGCTTTTCAGATTGTCTTTTATCCTGAATTCTTTCATCAGCTTATAATGTGTCTGGTAGTACACAGCATCATTTCCTTTAAATAAGTTCTTGTAGGAAAGAAGATATTTTGGTTTCCTGCTTTTTACGGTATTGATCCAGTAATGAGCTTTGTCTTTTTTTATTTCCGTCTGGATCTGCTTGTCTACCAATCCTACTTCATCAATCGTTTTTAATCCTGAAAAATAAGGTACATAGCCCGCAGGTTCCAAAAGTATCCACTGGCTTTTATCTTTCTCGAAAGTATCCAAAAACAGTCCTATCTCTCTGCGGTAATTCCACTCTCCGTGTCCTGTAGCAATGGCATGCATAGTTTGGAAAGCCAGCATTGGAACTATATAAAATACTACTAATAAGGATAGCCATACATTTCTCCTCTCTTTCTGCTCCAAAACAAAAATAAGAATGGGAACAAAAAGCAACAGCTGTGGCACCCAATAGTACCAGTCAAATAAGCTTTTTTGGGAGATAAAAATAATTTGCTTTACCCAACCGAAAATAAAAATCATCCATAAGAAATAATTCCTCTTTTCTCTCTGTCTTACAAGATAAATAAAGCACAGCAACTCAAAGATTAGTATAATGATGGTTACCGGATTGAAGTTTCCGGGAAGTTTTAGCATTCCCCAGAAATTGCCGAAGCTTACCAGAAAGTAATTGAGGTTTTGTGCAAAAGTAAAATCATGTTCATAAAGAAGTTTTTTGGCCACAATGGTATTATTAACCAGCTCTCCAAAATACAGCCAGTTAAAAGACAATACAGATAAAACACCTAGCATTCCTCCAAAGACATATTGCCATCTGATTTTTCTGTTCCAAAAAATATCGACAAGAAATACAATTCCAAGAAAAATAACCGTATCAATCCTTGTAAACATAATCAAAACCGGCAAAAGAATCAGTGCCCATCTTTTGTTTTTACTGAAACCGTAATACAGAAGCGCCATTTCCAGAAAGAAAAGTATCCCGTATTCCATTCCAAGAATAGAAATTTTAATGGAAGGCGGCAATATTCCGATTAAAAATATAAAAATAGCTTTATGCCACGGATTCTTAAGGGTCAGATGCGCAAGAAGCAATGTTCCTATGGTAAAAAGTATGGAATTGAAGGTCAACAGGGGTTCAATAAAATATTCTTTTCCTAAGATCAGATTGAATATATAAGACACAAAAACATACAGATGTGTGGTAGAAGCTGAAATTTTGGTCTCTCCGTTGAAACCTATTACACCATAATCTAACAGGTTTTGGGCTACCCTCCAGGTAATGAATGCATCTTCCTGAATATAGTGAGTCAATAAAAAAAGAAGTTTAAAAACAACCGTAAAAATCACGGCATAGATTGGGAGTCTATTATTTTGAGCCATCACGCATTTTTAATATCACAAATATAATCTTAAATTTATGAATCCAATGACAAAAAAAAACGGAACTAAAAGTCCCGTTTTTTTTAAATATTTTATTAATATTTTTTATTGTGTTGCTTTAATAATTGCTGTAGTGATCTGCTCCTCTTTTTCTTTTGAATAGGTAGAATCAAAAGGTTCCATCACATCGAACAAATACTGGTAGAAAGGTGAAATCTTCTGGATATTTTCAGATTCTTTCCTTGCCTTTTCTTTACCCATCTGCTGAAGATCTTTGAGGAAAGTGTTGAACTTCTTATCAATCGGTTCTATAGATTTTACCAGGTAAGCATATGCCTTTTCATCCTGTCCCAATTTCTTATAAGCATCTGTAACAGCAGCTACCACAAGAGAATATTCCATTGGTTTAGATCTCATCTGTCTTCTTGCAAAATTTTGATCAGCCGGTGAAAGACTCAAATAGTAATCGTACTCTTCAAAAATACCTTTTTTCAGGATTTCTGCCAGCTGCAGTCCTTTTTTCTCCTGTCCTGCAATGATATATCCGGTGACCATAGAGCTCAATGAGCGGGGATCATTAAATTTCTCAGCAGGAATTTCTTTTGAGGCAAGGTCTAATAATTCTATAGCTTTAGCTTTCTGTCCTTTTAACGCCAATGCTGAAGCTGCTCTGCTTGCTGACATTCTGTAGCTCATAATGTTCGAAGTAGCAGTTTCATCAAAATGAGTATTCAGGTCTTTAAAATTCCCCCATCTGAAGTTCTTCACAACATTATATAAAGAATTAGTATCCACTCTTCCCATATCTCCATCTGCGTTCTCCTTGGTATGGATAGGAACTAATCTATAGCTGAATCCATCAAACTGAAGGTATTCATTCAGGTAGAAAATATTTTCACTGTCATAAATTCCTCCCGATGAGAAGCTAATAGGACGCTTCCAGTCGAAATTGGCCAGCATATCCAGCATAATCAGGTTATTTTTATAAAGGGTGTTTCCTTTATAGGTAATCATGATTTGGTTCACTACATCCGGAAGATCCGCTTGGGTGATAATTCCTGCTTTTAATGCATTTTCTTTATTAACCGGAAGAATGAATTTGTTTACCGGAAGAATATTATATTTCTCAAACTTTTCTTCCCCGAAGTACATTTTTAAAAGCTCATCTTTTTCGGGAGATTTGAATTTGATAAAGTCAACAGCCTCTTTCAATGTCAGTGAATCCTGTGTAAGGTATTTTCTGAAGGCTCCGAATTGCGTATCAGGGACACCCTGTTCTTTCAGCATAGAGAAAACTCCTTCCCAGTCTTCTTTCTTCATCATGTAGATCTGGTCGTTTACACCGTCTCTGTAGTCCTCGTGAGTCAGTTCACTTGGAATTCCTGCTGCATTATATGTTTTTCTCTTTACCTGATCTAGGTTCCACGGAGTTGAAGCAAGGGTAAAGTTAACCACCTTCACATCATCTCTGAATCTTTCCGTTTCCTGGATAGCCCATACCGGGTACGTGTCATTATCTCCATAAACGAATAAAATATCGTTTTTAGGAAGTGATTTTAATACTGAATAGGCATAATCATAAGCGGTATATCTGTTGCTTCTGTCGTGTACATTATAGTTCTGGAAACCCATCATAAAAGGGACACCCAATAAAACTACTCCTAAAGCAATGTTTGCTCCGTTTGATTTTATCTTAGACTGGATAAACCATAAGATAGCTCCTGCTCCAAGGCCAATCCAGATCGCAAATGCATAGAAGGAACCGACCATCGCATAATCTCTTTCTCTCGGTTCGAAAGGTTTCACGCCTGTGTAGAAAATAATTCCGACACTTGTTAAAACAAATAATGAAAGCAGTGCATAAAATCTTCCAAAGTCCCTGTTCAGCTGGAAAAAGAAACCGATCAACCCTAAGATTAAGGGTAAAAAGAAGAATTTAACTGTACTTTCATTCTTGAATTTTGCAGGCATTTTATCCTGGTTCCCAAGCAGTGCATTATCGATGAAAGGAATTCCGGAGATCCAGTTTCCTTTGGTGTTTTCCATATTTCCTTCAAGATC
>NZ_JBQENJ010000010.1:0-37981 GCF_052044665.1 Chryseobacterium sp. 22532 | reverse complement strand
AAGCGGGAGAGTAGGCCGCCGCCAGTTTTTATTAAAAGTCTCATACAACACAGTTTGTATGAGACTTTTTTTTGTTTTATATCTTAGGGAATTCATCATTAATAACTTATCACTCATTAATTACTTACGGTAAAAACTATTCTACTGTTATAAGTTGCTGCAGGAAGCGTTACAGATACACCGCTTACCTGGTATTGTATATTAATACCAGTATAAGATGTAACCGATAAAATAGTGGATATTCTGAATAATTCAACAGCAGTAAGAGGAACGGTAATATAATTAGTTCCACCAGATATAGCACATCCTACACAAAGTGTGGATCCATTGCTTGTTCTTTTTGCAGATAAAACCAAAGAACTGTTCCAGGTAGGGTTACCTTCATAATGTACATATACTTTGACGCTTCCAAGTAATGCCGGTAAACCAACATTAATGCTAGCCTGGTTCGTCGGGCTGCTATAAGTCCCGCTATAGTCACTTCCCGCTTCTGTAATTGCGGGAATGGTAGCATTCCAGTTGGTAACAGGAACTGTTACAGATTGTGCTTTACTGTGAGAACAGAATATGAAAAAGAAAGTAAAGCAGATATAATACTTTATAGAAAATATTTTGCGATGAGCTATAATAGCAATAGGGTTCATTCCTTTTTTCATTTTATTCCGTGATAGTATAAGTTATAACAATAGGTGTATTGGTATGGGCAGAAAGATTAGCATAAGTGCTCACAGCAAGGCTGATGGTTAATCTGTGGCCATTATTAGCTCCGGTTCCGGTAAATGCACCACCTATTCCTGTAATGATATTTGTAGCAGTTGTAGACAGGGTAACTAGCCCGGATGATGTCCCTAATACTCCGCCACCGGCACCAGAAGCTGCAGCTGCCTGTATTCTTATGCTGACTCCGGGGATTAACTGATTTATAGAGGCTGTAATTCTTCTCGTAAGTCCTCCCGATGCAATAGCTGAAGTATAATTAACCCATTTGGTAGTATTGGCTGGGGGAACCGTTAAAGCCTGGCCAGCCTCAGTAGGTGCCGTAAAATTCAGAGTAAATGTTCCGGCAGGTTCTATATCCATTAAGGTCACAAGAGGAAGTGTCACAGCGATAGTGCTCTGAGAAAATATCGCGCAGGGGATCATAAAGAAAGTCAGATATATTATAGGTTCTTTTAATTTCATTTTTTCTTTTTTATTTCATTGTAGCCCACCTTAATTGTTTCCTGTTGATATTTAATTTCACTTTGCTGCTTGACGATATGAATAGCTATATTCTGTGTTTGTGACGGCTTAAGACTGCATTGAAATGAGTCAGCAGCTATTTTATACCGTTTGTCCAACCCGTTTCTGTAAAGTTTCACTTTCCATTCACCTGGCCGCAGATAAGTAAAATCAAATGTTTCTCCAATAAATGCTATTTTGCGGTAAGTCTGCTCACCATCTGATACTTCAATAATGATGCTTTGTCTCTTCTTTTTTTCTGTTTTAGACTGAAGCTGTACAAAGCTGTATTTAATTTTTTCATCATCTTCAGAAAGTAGGATAATCCCTTTAATAGTAGATGCAGTAGTGAGCCCGAAATTGAAAGTATTCTCTTTATTAATGAGATGCAATGATGCAGGCAAAGAAATATCTGGGATATCATTAATTTCTGTTGTAGAACGGTCTATTTCAAGAAAATAATCTCCAGGAACAATATTTTTAAAAAGATAATTCCCTTCTTTGTCTGTAATGGATAAATGGCTTCCAAGCATTAATTTGATTCCTTCTGTCTTTTTCACCCCCAGGTTACTGATGTTTCCTGCCAAAGAAGTATACTCGGCAGTTTTTTCTACCGGTACATTAAGGCGCAGAGTATAGCGTAAAGAAAATACAAAATCCTTATTACCCAGCTCACCGCGCTGTAATGAATACCTGCCCGAAAGATCAATATCACTGCCAGGAAAAACCTGCTGATGAAATAATACTTCAAAAAGATTCCTGTCCCTGAAATATTCTTCCGGCATATAGTTATTCTGGTAAAAAAGACTTAAACTGGTCTTATCAGTAAACCTGCTGAAGATTCTGGCCCCATAATAAATCTGCTTCTGATTCTGCAACTGATATCTCGAAGTAATGGCATAGCTTGCATAGAGATTGAAGGAAGTTCTAAACTTTTCAAAGGATATATTGGTAGTATAGAAACTGGAATTTCCATTAAATCCACTCAGGTAATTATTGGTCTTTCCAAGCTGTCCCTGAAGGTTTACCTGAAACATTCCTACCTTTTGATCAATACTTACTTTAAAATACTGTTCATAATAATCAAACTGTTTAGGCTCCAGACGGTCCTGATACTTTTGAAACCCGTTATAAAACGTTACCAGACCGGTTGGAAGATATTTGTACTGTACCCCATACTGAAGAAAGCTTCTGTATGGCGCTGCAAGAAATAAAGTATCCCGTTGAAAATTTTTGGCATCCTGTACATAATTGGCGAATACATTAATTTTCTTAGAAACATTATACTGCAGGTTTCCGTTAAACGTGCTGGTGTTGGTAAAGTAGCCTGCAAATTCAGGACTGGCCCGCATGTACATTACATTGCCGTTAAGCTTTTCAAAAGAAGCCTGAGCCTGAGCCATATATGCTGTTCCTTCTAATTGTTCATTTTTGCTGTATGCAGCCTCTCCGGAAAAACTTATATTTTTTGAAATTTTGAATTTCCCTGCAGTGTAGGGAAGATGAGTTTCAGAATTCAGTCTGATATTTCCGAAATTAATTTCTCCCTTCCGCGGAATTTTGTAAAGATATCCTGCAGTGATTTCAGACTCCTTGTGGATTTTAAAGGTCGAGTAAATATTGAACTCATCCTTAATATCCCGGAAAAACCTGGGATGATTATAAAAGCCACCAAAGCTGATTTTTTTTAAATCATAACGAATTTCTGCTCCACGGCCGTATCTTGCAAATTCAGTTAAAAAAGAAGCTGAATACATTTTATCACCCAGATGAACAAAGAAGTTATTTCTTTTGTAATTAACAAAATATTCTTCATACTGAGTAAAAGAATTAAATTCTACAGGATTGTGAGATACAGCGCGAAATTCGATCTGGTTTTTATTTTCTTTGTCCAGACTTCCCTTCCCATATATTTCACCTTGAAATCCGTCATTGTAAATGCCCATATTTTTCATCCCGATAAATGATAAGGAAGCGGAAACAGGAAGCCTGTGGTAAATATCGTCTTCTACAGGTTTTACCGATATCACTTTTACGCTGACATAGGCTGTCTGATTTTCTTTCGGGTTGTCCGGCGAGTAAACGGAAAGGTTGAGATTCTGAAATTCATTTTGACCAAGTTCTGCATTCGTGATTTTATAGATATTAATTATTTTTGATTCGTTCGGGGCTAAAGTTATAGATGCATCATGGTCAACTACGGCATTTTTACTTTCCAGAATGAGTCGTTCAGTCATATTTCCGTTGTTTTTTAAAAGAAAGGACGCCCGGATTGTTTCACCGGCTCTGATGAACTCCGGCGAATTTAATGAAGTCAGACTAAGCTTTCTGTTTCCGGAAATACGAACCTGGGAGATTTTGGTAAAAACCGTTCCGTCATATTGATCTCTTCCGTGTAGAATAACCGAATATATGCCTTGTGCTGCTTCCGCTGCAATTCGGATAGGAACAATATAAACTGTTTTTTCGTTGGCTGGTATTTTGAGTTCCGCTTTTTCTAAAATAGGGGTGAGGAAAGGACTTGAAGCAGTAACAGTAATATCATATATCTTGTTTTCAGCTGACGTGTTTTCTAAGGCAAAGGAAATAGAAGTAGACATGCCCGGCATTAGGCTATCTTTTTTACTGACCAATGCATTGGGCAGCTGCTGAGAAAAAATATGTGCCGGGAATAGTGATAGTAGGACGATATATAAAATCCAGGTTTTAATCATTCTTAACTTCTAATTCCACATTGAGAGCAAATGCATTCTCTTCTTCATCGGTGGCAATCAGGACTGCTTTGTATTGATCTGCCGGAACTTTACTGATATCAATATGGAATGATTTGGAGGTATGGGGTAACAATCCCATTGCAATGCTCGAGTAGCTTCCCAATCGTTCTCCGGTTTTACGGTTGTAGATTTCAATGGCTACAGAGGATTTACAATAGAGATCGCCGTTATTAGCTATGGCAATTTTTGCGGTTTGTCTTCCGTCTTCTTTCTCTACTTTTACACTTTCAAATTTAAGGTCAGGTTTTGCTTTTTCAGATTCATAGTCAGTGATCACCTGGATAGCGTAGCGTATCACAGAAGTAATATTTACTCCTGCTTTATCATTGCTGGGCTTAATCTCTTCTACAGGTTCTACAATAATAACGCTCCAATAGCTTCCGGGATCGGCAGGCTGGTTGGGAACGGTAATTTCATAAAATACTTCGGTTTTTTCCTTAGCCTTCAGAGTGATCAGATTGGTATTAAGCTTTATCCAGTCGCCATTACTTCTGTTATTAGTACGTATTTCGGTATAATGTATAGATCCGTCAGCCTTATAGGTGAAATCCTGTAAGAATAATTTTACATTTTGCGGAGTGCTTCCTGTATTTTCAATCCCAATTTTTCCTTTATATACTTTTCCGTTTTCCACTTTGTAAGTATGGGTAAGACCGTTCAGGACCACGATACCCGCATGTAGAAAGCTAAATTGCAGCATCAGGAACATCAGAAAAAAAATACGCTTTATCATAATCATGTAAAAGTTTAGAATTTAATCGTTGACCATATAAAACCGAGAAGAAGCTGATAAACGACTTCTTCTTGTTTTATCTTAAATTGAAATGATATTAGTTATCTGCGATCGTATAAGTTACCGTAGCCACAGTACTAGCTGTTGCCTGCAGATCTGCATATACCGCTACTCCTCCAGGTCCGCTTCCTGCAGCTAGGGCATACGTAAGGTTGTGGCCATTATTGGCCCCGTTTCCTGTGTAAGCACTTCCAATCCCTGAAATAATAGTTTGGTCTGCTGCACTCAGTGTAAGCTGAGCTGCTGGTGTGCCTAATGTACCTCCACCACTACCTGTAGCCGCTGCTGCAGTTACATTGATGTCAATTCCGGGAATAAGAGCATTTACCTTCACAGATACATTACGTGTAGGGTCTGCCACAGATTTGATAGATGAATAATTCAGCCAAAGGGTGTTATTGGAAGTAGTCGGAGTAATAGGATTGCCTGCTTCTGTTGGAGCTGTAAATCCCAATGTAATGTTCTTCGTTGCAGCTGGCTCAATATCTACCAATGCAACTTCAGGAATAGAAATTGTGATGGTGTGATTGTCAGTATTGGTATCCTGCGCTTGTAAGTTGCCGGAAATTGCAGCAGTAATAAAACATACTGCAAGGCTTAATGTTGATTTTTTCATGACGCTGTTAATTAGTTAGGTGAATTTAATCAAAATCAGTTAATAATATCAATAAAATTATCTTTTTTAAATATTATTAACTATTTCATTACAATATTCTATTATTCATCAAAATACTTACATGTAAATTATATAAAACCAGCATCTTAATCTATGATTGTAATCATAACAAAAGCCTTACACAATTTGTGTAAGGCTTTACTTCTTATCATTTTTTGGTTATGCCCAGTGAGGATCTGAAATGGAAACTTTTCCGGTTTCCGTTCTTCCGGCAAAATGCCAGATATGATCGTCAAATATTACTTTTAGATCATACCAACCTTTATTTTTGTTGAGATCAACTGTTATTTTTTCTTCTGTTTGATGTAAGGCGATTGTTTTTTTCTTCTTTTCATACAGATCTTCCAAGACAACAGATACATTTGCCTTATTCTTTCTGAAAACCAATTCTGCCTGATTCTTCAAACCGTTATCAATCAGCTGTACTTCTATGTCAGGATTATTTCCGCTGAATTTCCGGAAAAAACCATTAGGCCCGAAAACTTCATAATCATATTTTCCGGAATTTACAGTATGTGACAGCTCCTGTCTAGAATAAAGGGCATAAGAGAAGTGATAATTGTTGCTATTCAATTGCATTCTGTCATAAACTAACAAAGGAACTGCGGCTTCTTTTAAATTGGTCATTTTGATCTTGCTGTTTTCCAGATTGACATGGTAATGATAAGGAAGCGGATGGGAAGGTTTGATCCCCCTTTCCTGAATTTCAAGAAGACTGTCGCTGATTTCATTTTCTTTATACCATTTAAGATCCGGAACAGGCTTGCTTTTGGCAGCATTGATGGTCTTTGCATAATCTTTTTGATCCAGATAATCCATCTGTGGAGCCTGTGTATTGGAAGAATTAAAGGCAGAAGTCAGATCGCCGCAAATCGCCCTTCTCCAGTCGCTGATAGTATCAACTTTAACATCTTTCCGGTATTTTTTCTGAATAAATCTTTCCAGAAACTGAAGAACGGAAGTATGATCGGAAACCTCAGAATTGACAAAGCCACCTTTCGTCCAGGGTGATGCAATGATCATCGGAACCCTGTAGCCTAAACCAACAGTTCCTTCTATTCTTTCATGGTCTTTCAATGGAAGAACAGACATGTATTCCTGTGATTTATCCACATATTCCACCCCTTCTTTACCATTCATATCAACCGGTTGGCTCGGGTTGAGTGGTGGGGCAAATGGAAGAACGTGGTCAAAATAGCCGTCGTTTTCATCATAATTGATGATGAAAATGGTTTTTTTCCAGGTTTCAGGATCTTTGGTAAGAATATTTAAAACTTCTGAAATATACCAGGCACCATACCACGGTGATCCCGGATGGTCAGAAAAATGTTCAGGAGCCACCAGCCATGAAACCAGCGGAAGTTTTTTCTCTTCCACATCTTTTCGGAACTGGAACAGTACATCTCCTTTCGGAACGACCAGCCTTTCTCCGTTTTCGTCACTTCCGATTTCTAAGTTCCAATAGTCAGGATCATTACTATTAGTTGTAAAGGCTTTTTCGTGAAGGTTTTTTTCCTGCTGTGAAAGTTTGGAATAATTTTCGGGAGCGTATTTGATCTGGTCTTCTTCAAGCTCAGCAATCATTGCTTCCAGTTTTTTCTTCTGATCAGGTTTTTTTCCGGTTTCCTCTTTCAGGTAAGCAATAATTTTAGGAATATTCTGATGATAGCCTTTTGAAAACTTGACATTGAATTTTGAAAACCATTCAATGGGATTATCGGTGAAATTACTCAGCCACGCTTCCTGTTCTCCGGACATTCCTTTGGGAAGACTGATCTCGTTCTGGTAGATTTTCCACGAAACATTCTGTTCCTCCAATAATTCAGGAAAGCTTTTCCAGCGTGCCTGTCTGGCTTTATCATAATCAATGTTTTCATTGTAGACATTTGCTTTTACTTTACCGTTCTGTTGCTCCCTGAGAGTACCGGACCAGTGAAAAAGTCTGTTCGGAGTGGTTCCTGTAAGTGAAGAGCAAAAATATTGATCAAATATGGTGAATGCATCTGCCAGCTGATAATAAAATGGAAGATCTTCCCGATTATAATAGCCCAAAGTAAGCGGAATACTTTTGTAGTCTTTATTTCCGGAGGCTTTGAACTGCAGCCACTTGTCGTATTTTCTTTTGTTTAATGCTTTCTGCTGATCCGACCAGGAATGGGGCAGAGAGCTCATCCACGTAGATTTAGTATTTCTGAGATCTAATCTTGCAGGAGCAGCATATTTTCCTGCATCATCCTTTTGAAAAAAAACGGAATGTCCATCCTCTTTAATGAAAGCTCTTTTGTCAAGGAAGCCCCTTACTCCTTTCAATGCTCCGAAAGCATGGTCAAAAGAACGGTTTTCCTGCATCAGGATCACTACATGTTCCGCATCATAAAAAGTAGACAGTGCTGCCGGTTCAATGGCCAGTGCTTTTAAAATAGCAGGGTGAAGAACGCTTGAAGTTCCCAGCCCGGCCAGCAAAAGGCTTGACTTTTCTAAAAATTCTCTTCTGTTCATGTTCAATCAAAATAAGAAATAAACCGCAAGTTATTGGATTTTCCTGCGGTTTATCTGTTTTTTATATAAATATTAAGTTCTTACTGCAGCCACCATGGTTTAGAATTGATATTATCATTTCCTCCGTACTGGGAAGCCAGTGCGGCTTTTAAATTGGTGCTGTTATAGCTGTACTCGGCTTGCGGATACCTGAATCTGAATGGCGCAGAAACTCCTGTCTGCAGAGGGTAATTTGGATAGCCTGTTCTTAAATAATCATAATAAGAGGTCCATTGGCTCTGATGGAACATCGTCATATATTTTTGAGTCATGATCTTTTCCAAAGAGGTTTGAAGAGGATCAGCCTCATTGTAAACGACTAATGGAGTTGCCAGGTACTGATTCACATTAAAGCCTGAGAAATATTGTCCCGGATTTTTTACATAAGTCTGATAAAAACTAAAGCTCGCTTTTATGGCATTGTCATAATGTGTTTTTGCCGGTCCCGGGATCCATCCTCTGGCTGCTGCTTCAGCAAGGATAAATTCCAGTTCGGAATAACTTAAGACAGAAGAAGGCTCATTGGTAGGATCTTTATAAAAACGGTCATTTACCTTAGAGATATTTTTTGCTGTAATCAGTGCTGCATTGTCAGAATAGGAAGACGTTGGGTTACCTCCATTGTATCCTGTAAAATCTGTCACGGGTTTTCCTGCCTCTTTCGCGCCTGTAGTTTGAGCTGCAAAGGTAAACAGACGTGGGTCTTGTCTGGCCTTAAAAAGGTTAATAAAATAATCAGCCATGTATAAACTTGATCCGTAACCACTGTTATTGAACATAGTATATCTGCTGTCTGCCACATCAGCAAATTTAAGCTCTCCATTATCTGAAATAGATGTCATTAATGCCTGGCTTCCTGCAATAGACGCAAATTCAGTGGCTACATTATAGCTTCCCAGGGTAGATTTTTTAGACATGGTTATTAAGATCTTCAATCGGAAAGAGTTGATCAGCTTTTTCCATTTTGAAGCATCACCGTTATAGATAATATCGCCTTCAATTTTATCATTGGTATTGATGAGATCATTGGCTTCTTTCAGTTCTGATAAAATGCCGGCCATTACTGTTTCCTGGCTGTCGTATTTCGGCTGGGTAATTCCGGATTCACCTTTGGCAGCTTCTGTGTATGGGATACTTCCGAATTTTAAACTTAAATTAAAAAAATAATAGGCTCTGTAGAATTTACCAATAGCAGTGTAGTTCTTATTGTTAATTTTCTCAGCTTCCTGCATCATTTTTACTGTGTTCAGAAGCCCTTTGGTGTATACTTCGAAAGAGGCATCGTTCCATTTCATGTACTGATAAGTGTTTTCTCCGTCTGTACCGATCATCATTCTTGAGGCATACATATTGTCGCCGTTGATCTGGAAAGCATCTTTTGAAACATACGTCAGGAGAACTTTAGGATCTACACTGGCCTGATCATTAGGGTTTTCGTTGATTTTGTCAAGATCGGTCTCGCATGAAGTGAGAATCAGCAGTCCTGCAAAAGCTGCCGACTTTAGCCATTTGATCATTGTATTATTTTGCGGTTTCGCTATAAAATTGATAGTCTTTTTCATTGTTCAGGATACTTTTTAATTAAAATTTAAGATTAAACCCGATGCCTAACCATCTGCTGGAAGGATCCTGGATATCATTGTTATCTTTCTTGAGCTGGTAATCCGGGTCGGAATAAAGATTCTTAGACTTTTTCCACATGGCCAGATTGTAAGCTGAAATATTGGCTGTGAAATTTTTGATCATTCCTTTTGGATTAAGGAGATAAGAAAAATCATATTCCAGGACTACAGATCTCAGTTTGATAAAAGTTCTGTCGAAAACATTTGCAAACAATTCACTTTCATCCTCTGTTACCCTTGCCTGATAAGGATAATTCTGTGCCCAGTCCTGAAAGCTGATCGGCTTTGTGTGTGGGGTATAGGTTCCGGTAGCTGCATTATAATTGACACCGTCCGGTACAAAATAATACGTTCCCGGATTGGCATATTCAAGGTCTCTGTAGGCTGTTGAGTTCGGATGTTTTCCGCCCCACCACATTTTTTCTACGACCTGGGATCTCATGACACCCCCTATGCTTCCGTCAATTCCGATATTCAGGGATAACTTTTTATATTTAAAAGTATTATTGAAACCAAAAGTCCAATCCGGGTTGAAGTGGCCCAGGTTACTTTGGGTATCCGCTCTTGTAGGCATTCCTGTGGCAGCATTCAGAATTACTTTTCCGTCCGGGGATTTCTTCCAGGTATAATCATAGTAGCTGTCCATTCTTTCGCCAAGCTGGATATTGTTGTAGTTCGGCATATCGCCATAAATAGAAGTAAGCTTCTGTTCATACGTACTCCAGTTGATTAAAGATCTCCAGGTAAAATTGGCTGTTTTTACAGGAACCAGGCCTAAAGAGATCTCTAAACCTTTTGTTGTATACTCGTTCCCGTTTACATATTGAGAAGTAAAACCTGATGACGGAGCAGCCGGGAATTCCAGGATATTGTTATAATCCAATGTACTGAAATAAGTAACATCTAAAGTAACTCTGTTCTTGAATAAGCCTGCGCTTAAGCCCAATTCATAAGATTTGGTCTGCTCCGGCTTTAAAGAATTTTCCACATTGAGGATAGTAGGATAATTAAACATCGGATTTCCGTTAAAAGTGGCTCCTTTATTATTCAGATAATAATTCCTTATCGAATAGGGCTGGAAATCATAAGCTACCTTGGCCCATGAAGCTGAAAGTTTTAAAAGATTAACAGCTTCCGGCATTTTAACAAGGTTCGAAATAACCGCACTTACCGATGCAGAAGGATAAAAATAAGATCTGTTGGCTTTCGGAAGGGTAGAGGACCAGTCATTACGTCCTGAAACATTGATGAAAAAAGCATTATACAATCCAATATCAATCGTTGAATAGGCACTGTAGATCAGCTTTTCCTTAAGATAATCATAATACTTTATAGCTCCGGTTGAGTTTTCCAGGGTATACAGTTCCGGAATTTTCAGCCCGTCTGTTGAAGCATTGTCGATATCGTTCTTATAATAGAATGTTGATCCTCCGGCATTGATTGTAAAATCGAAGTTATCTGATATCTTTTTCTTGTAGGTGGCTAAGATATCAGAGTTCATATTCCATGTTTTGGAATCATTAAGGAGATAACCTCCACTTCTCGGAGCACTGTAGTTGAAGTAAGAATAAGGACTTAATATTTCCTGTTTGTTGTGATTTTCAACAATGGATATTTTCCCTTTTACTGAGAAATCTTCAGTGGCTTTATATTCCAGACCAGTCTGTGCATTAATGATGTTGGTCCTGTTTTTATTCTTGTAATATTCGGCTCCGAACCATGGATTATTGTACCATGCATAATTCCAGTTAGCCTGTGCAGTACCTTCTTTCCCTGGGATCCACATGTGATTTTTAAGGTCTCTTCCGTCTACATCTGCTCCCATCCAGATCAGGATGGTGTACATGTGCCCGCTTGGATTATATTCGTAGTTGGGAATATTGGGCGTGAATGTTTGGTTGAAATTGAATTTGGTATCGAAGGTTAATTTTTCTCCCAAATGATTTTCAGAAGAAAAGTTCACACCATAGCGCTGAAGATAGGAACCGGGAATTCTGTCGTCATAATTCATAAAATTTCCGGATAGCCTGTAGATATCTTTATTGTTTCTATAGCTTACTGCAAAACTGTTATTATTGATCACCGCAGGCTTTAAAAAGATATCTAAGTTATCATGATACTTCCAATCGATAGGCACTCTTTCATATCTTGATTTGTCATTGTACTGAGTTCCTGCTACCGCACCGTACCACGGAATCACCTGCCCTGTCATCTTATCTCTGATCGGGCTGTTCCACTGCGCAATTTTCAGTCCGGGAACAAATTTCGGACCCCAGATCATGTCACCATCATTCACACCACCGTCAGCTCCGTCCCAGAATTCATATTTTCCATGTGATCCGTTTCCGTACTCGTTTTGGGTTTTCGGAAGATTGGTAAAACCTGCCGTCACCATCGTATTCTGTGAAAATTCTACAGAAAAACCTTTTTTCCTGGCACTTTTAGTGGTGATTAAAACAGCGCCATATCTTCCTCTTGAACCATACAGTGCAGAAGCGGTTGCTCCTTTCAGAACATTGATGTTTTCAATATTGTTGGGATCCAGGTTCTGAAAAACTTCTCTCTCAACAATTACCCCATCGATCACGAAAACCAGATTGGAATTTCCTCTCAACGTAAATTGCGGAGCTTGCTGCATTCCTGTAGGGTTGGATACATTAAGGCCGGCCACCTGTCCTGAGAATAAATTTCCTATACTCGGAGTGGTAATGGTTTCAAACTGTTTGGTGCCGACTTCCTGGGTGGCATAGCCTATCTTTTCTTTCTTTTTGGCAATTCCTAAGGCGGTAATAACGATACCTTCAATTTGTTTCTCATCCGCTTTTTTCAAAACAACAGCATACTGTCTTTTGGAAGAAACCTCCACAGTATACATTGAAAAATCAGGAGCATAAAATTCAAGGACGTCTTTAGGATTGGCAGAAATTGTAAAATTACCGCTTTCATCCGTCACCGTCGTTTTCCCGGTGTTTTTGTCGGTAATGCTTACTCCGGAAACACTGGAACCGTTTTCGGATTTTACATTTCCGGAAATGTTAATTTCTTGGGCAGTAAGATAAAAGGGGAGTAAAAAAACAGCAAAAGTAGCTAAAGTCTTCTTCATTTTTTTGAGGACAAATTTAGCGGTGCAGTGTTACCAGTATTTTAATGTGGTATTAAAATAAAAATACTATTTTAATATTTTTTAACAGGAATATTTAACATAATAATAAAACTGAAAAGGATGTTATACTTTAATATTTCCTTTTATTATATATATTATGCCTTTAAAAATCATTGCATTTTCATCAAAATTTCTTACTAACTGAAAACGAATGCTTATTCAGTGACGCAACCCCACTTCTTTGCTTATCTAGAAATAGAACACACTTCTTTAAACTTTGCGTTAAAAAAACATATGATTTAACGCAAAGTTTGAGTTTTGTGATGCTTTATTTAAGAATGCAGACCAGTAATCAATTAAAAATTGATTTGCTGAAGATTGTGGATAAATAAGAATGAAGATCTTTTTAAAATCTACTCAGGATTCCCCAATGGATTTTAATATCGTTAAACTTAAACGGATTTCCAAACTCATTACCGTTTGAAAGCTGGAAACTCATCAATCCGATCGGGATAAAGAAGTTGAATCCAAGCCCTACACTGTAAAGTTTAGGTTTAACATTTAAGGATTTGTTGTTAAGCTGTCCGTACTGCCCAAAGAAATCAAAAAATGCCTGACTTCCAATGAGGTACCGGTATTCCAGGCCTGCGTAATAATAGAAGTCGGCGGCAAGGGATTTCTCATTGAACCCGCGCATAGAATTCCAGCCTCCAAAACGATATAGTTCATTGGCAGAGAATTCAACCTTGGAATCCATCATGGCGCCTTCTGCCTTTATATTGAGAAAATGGTTTCCGGAAATATGATAATTATGTTCGCCGAAGAAATAAAACTGATTCTGGTTAGCCTTAATATTATCTTTGGTATAGGTCGTTGTCAGGTAATCATAGCCGGCATTGATCCTTGTCTTGTAAAGGAAAAGATCAATATCTGTAGGTTCTGTCATTTCAAACCAGATTCCGAGCCCTTTTTTATTATAATCCTTACCCTGAACATATAAAGTGTCTATGATACTGGAGGATTCCAGGGTGCCTCTGAGTCCGATCTTGTTGCGGTTATTGATATGATAATAGAAAGCAGGAAGGAATTTTACATTCGCGAAAGTAGAATCCTGTCTGAAAATATTGACTTTCAGGTTCATCCCTACATTAGATTTTAGAAGATAAGGAATGTCAGTCTGAAGATCAAAAGTCTGCCCTTTATCCGGGTTTCTCTGCCAGTAAAGATTGACAGTTTCAAAGCCGTTGAACATATTCCTGAAGTTGACGTTCAGGGTTCCGTTCAATGTGAATTTTTCTGTTTTATCGTTCCCGAAACCAATCACCCCATCAAACGTATTGGTCTTTTTCTTTTCCATAAACAGGTAAATGCTTGTGGAGTCTTTAGTGAATAAGGTTTGGGGAGGCCGTTCAAGGGTTACAAAAGCATGGCTTTGAAAATTTTTGCTGATGGCCAGAAGATTTTTGTCATCATAAGTCTTTCCTTTGAATTCTTTCTCCAGGTTTTTCATAAACCTTTTAGGAACCCTTTCGTAACCTTTGACTACAAAATTATCAATCTTCCGCTTATCATTTTTGTTGATATCCAGTTCTATGACAGGATAACCGTTTTTCTGGCCTTTATATTTAGATTTAAGACGGCTGAAAGAATATCCCTCATCAATATATCTTTTGTTGATGCTTTTCTTGGTTGAATCTAAATTTTTAGTAAAAAAATCCTTCTGGATCTTTAATTTCAAGGCAACAGAATCAGAAAGGTCTACATAGGTTTCATTAAAGTTTTTTCCTTTATCATAGAAAATTTCTGTACTGTCACCTTTCACTTTCACCTCTTTCAGCTTAGTGAAGAAGTAATTGCTTTGGGACAGGGAGTCCAGAAATTTCACTGCTGAAACAGAATCATTTACCTTTTTTCTGATATTGGTTTCCGTATCAATAAGCCAATACTGCTTCTTCTGCGCTTGTACAAAAACGCAGAACAGGATAAAAAATATTTTTAGAAATAACTTCAATGTTCAATTTATATAAACCATTAACAGAGCATGCTTATAGTTCTTAATAACTCAATATATCTTAACGGTTTAAAAGCAGTTTCAATAATTTTTTAATAACTGAAATTAATCCAGTTTATTATATTTTTTCATCAGATTTTCATAGGTTCCCTGAGGAAGAATCCATTTCAGCGGAACACCAATCTTTTGTCCGAATTTACCCAAATAATAATGAGCTTTCCATTTATTTTTATCCAAAAGCTTTTCGACATAAGCTGCCACTTCAAGAGGTTCGGTTCCGTCTCCTACATGCGAGTTCATCAAGGTATAAACTTTATCAAATATGCTTTTGTACGGTTCGGAAACCTGTGTTTTTACTCTGTTCTCTGCGATATTTGTTTTGATATCGCCAAGATGAAGTGAGCATACATCGATGTTCCATGGATACACCTCATACCTCATGGCTTCAGTTACCTTATCCAAAGCTGATTTGGAGGCAGAATAAAAGCCCCGGAACGGAAGTCCCATTTCACTTCCTATACTTGAAATATTGATGATTTTTCCGAACTTATTTTCACGCATTGTCGGAAGAACGGCACTCATCATTTGGACGGCTCCTACAAGATTCAGGTTGAACAGTTTTAAAATGTCTTCCTTAGTAGAATCTTCCACAGCCCCTACCATTCCCATTCCTGCATTGTTGATCAGTATATCGATCTTTGATTCTGTTTTTAAAACTTCAGCAATAGCATTCTGAACGGCCGTATTATCGGTAACATCTGTCGGAATAGACCTGAAATACTGACTTTCCGTATGTTTCCGGCTTAAACCGTATACTTTATGGCCTTTTTTTCCGAAATATTCGGCCAGTACAAAACCTATTCCTGATGAGGTTCCAGTGATGATAATAGTCATTGGATTGTTTATAATTTTAGACTTTTGTTTTTCTTCCGGCTGCTGTGTCTCAGCACAAACCGTATTTTCAGCAAATGTAAAAAAAGAAACAGGAACTCTATTATTTATTACGGTATAATTGTTCAGAAACAAAATCATCAGCTATCATCTTATTTTTCTGAATAGGTAAGTGAAAAGGTATTTATAAATGTGGATAACTCTGTGGATAAGTATGTGGACAACGTAAAAAAGAAATAAGCAGAATAAAAATTCTGCTTATCTATCGGGTTGATTTTCAGTAGTTCAATTCTTTTTTTAAGCCGGGTACTTTAAATTTGTTTTCCCCAATCCTGAAATTGTTCATTTTGATCAAAGTTTTAAATGGATGGACGAATTCTTTGTGAATATCTTTCGGAATATCCTTTTCTTCATCATCACAGGAGGAATATTCTTCATCTGTAATTACTTTCCCTGTTGAAAAATTGATCTCTGTCAGGTAATTGAACTCACAGGTGTCTTCAAATCTGTCATGGGAACCAATGAGGTAGAAATCACCATTCTGAAATCTGAAAGTATGTTGATAAGTCTGTGTATGTCTCGAATTGGTATTGAATATTTGGGTAATAGAGAGCGTGTTATTTTTAATAGATAGTTCCGGTGGCGTATTATCTTCTGAATAAAACCCCATTCCGCTGGAAAAAAGAACCGTATTGTTTTGTTTCCAGATCTTAAGTTTTCCGTCTATATTTTTTAGAATAAAGAATATTCTCAGGAAATCATCGTGGTCATCCGTATTAATTTTTTTATCGGTATTGAAAATAATTACCGTTTCATCTTGTCCGTCTTTGTCCAGATCTCCTTTGGCTTCGGCAATTTTTTGATAACCTTTCGGTGCTGTAAAATATTTCAGGTTCTGTGCGTAAAATTCTACAATTAATAAAGAGGCAGCAAGAGAAAAAAGTTGTTTCATTTTAATAGGATTAAATTATGAACCAAAATTCTCTTTCTTAACATCTGTGTTTTCCAGATTACATATGCAGCCTTTGATGGTTTTATATACTCCTGTAATATCAGTTTCTTTTCCCTTGCTGTCAGTGACGGTAATGCCGGTAGAAAACGATTCATCTTCTGCAGTATAGGTTCTGAACAGTTGATATTTGTAGTTGTTTTTGGTAAATGTCAGATAGCTGAGGTCCATGCCTGCATTTTGTTTTCCGCCACCTCTATGGTAAGAGCTGTATGTAAACTGCTTCCAGCTTTCTTTGGTTCTTGTGGCTGGAAATTCCATTTCTACACGGTCTTTACTTCCAAACCGATATTGAATGTAACTGTTCTTTTTATCTTTAACCAAAGACATGGTCTTACCATTTTTCGTCTGAAATGAAAAAATAGTCTCCTCATTAGGCAACAGATACTGTGCCCATGAAAACATAGGGATCAACAGAGAAAAAAAGAATACATGCTTTTTTATCATATTAGAATTTTTTAAAGCTTACTATCCTTTAATCATTATGTCATTCAGGTCTTTCCAGAACATCGGATAAGACTTTTCCACGACATCCTCCTCTTCAATAGTAAGTTCTTTAATAAGGCAGAAAGGAGCAAAACTCATCGCCATTCTATGATCCTGGTAAGTGGCGATGGAAATATTTTCTTCCGGTTCCCCGAAACTCACAGATTTGATGGTAAGGTCTGTAATTTCTGTTTCAGTGCCCAGTTTTTTCAGTTCATTATATAAAGCTTGCAGCCTGTCGGTCTCTTTTACCCTTAAAGTGCCCAGTCCGGAAATTTCAAAAGGAATTTTTAAGGCTGCTGCTGTTACACAAAGTGTCTGGGCAATATCCGGGCAGTTATTCATATCCAGGACGATTTTTTCCGGGAAAATAAAATCAGGTTCCGGCTGAAGGGTAATCTTATGTTCGTCTTCAGTAAAAGTCGTATCAATACCGAAAAAGTCTTTATAGATCTTGGCAATGGCAGAATCTCCCTGGGTGGATTCTTTGTAAAAGCTTTTCAGATGGATGGTTTTTCTTCCCAGTGCACAGATCGAGTAGAAGTACGAAGCCGAACTCCAGTCACTTTCCACTTCGTAACTTGTGGCGGACAATTTGCCATTCACATCAAACGGTTCCACTTTAACTGTGTTTCCTTCAAAGCTGTTTTTTATTCCGAATCTTGTCAGGATATCCAGCGTCATTTCTATATAGGATCTCGAAGTAACTTCACCCACCAGGTTAATTTCCAGTCCGTTTTCAAGTTTTCCGGCAATCAGAAGCAAAGAAGTAATGAACTGGCTGGATATATTGGCCGGAACATTGACCTGTTTTTGAGTGATTTTCTTTCCTGTGATCTTTAGCGGTGGGAAGCCTTCATTTTCCAGATATTCAATTTCAACACCCAGGTCTTTTAATGCGTTGACTAGATTTTTAATGGGTCTTTCCTTCATCCTTTTGGATCCTGTAAGAACAGTGGTTTTCCCTTCAAGGATAGAATAATAAGAAGTAAGGAAGCGCATGGCTGTTCCTGCATGGTGGATGTCTACGGTTTCTGTATTTTCAGACAATGCTTTTTTCAGCAGCTGGGTGTCCTGGGAATTAGACAGATTCCCGATCTGTATATTCTTGAATAAACTTTCTAAAATCAACAAACGATTCGAAATACTTTTCGAACCGCTGATCTGAACTGTTTTATCTGATGCTAATTTTGATTTTTCTAACTTCATTATTTCTGCAATTTAAAAGATATTTAGATAACAGGCGTCAGATATCAGATTGTTTTAAAGTCTGATATCTGACATCTCATATCTATTTATTATTTCAACTTCTCGTTGTTCTGATGCCGTTCTTTATCACGGTCTGTTTTGATTTTCATTTTCTTGTCGAAAGCTTCCTGTAAGTTCACTCCAGTCTGATTGGCTAAACATAAGGTAACAAACAGTACATCTGCCAGCTCTTCACCGAGATCTTTGTTTTTATCGCTTTCCTTTTCGCTTTGTTCACCGTATCTTCTGGCGATGATGCGGGCTACTTCACCTACTTCTTCGGTCAGCATAGCCATATTGGTCAGTTCATTAAAATAGCGGACTCCTATGGTTTTTATCCATTCGTCAACCTGTTCCTGCAACTTTGTGATTTCCATTATTGATAGGCTCCAAGGGTAGGGTTAGTTGTTCTTGACACATTCACAATATCAAAAGGTACAGTTCCGGCTACAGTGACGTTGCCTTTTCCTCTTGCGGGAGATGTTGTTTTTACCCGTAGGTTCATCTTCGCTGCAAAATAATTGAGGAACTGAGGATCCTGATTTTTAATACTTTGTATTACATTAGGACTGGTGTCAAAATTAAATCCGGCTTCGGGAACTCCTGAATATTTGATAAGGGAGTTTTGAATAAGGAATTCAAACTGCTGTCCGGGTGTCTGCTCAAAATTAACCGAATTATCCCTGTCTGAAAAGACGATACTGTTTTTTATATCAAGTCGTTGAAGCGCTCCCTGTTCTGTAGTTCCTGCGGCATTTTTCCATTCATTGGCTGCCATAATTCCATTCCTGTTAAAAGATCCCATTGTTTTAGAATAATTCGCAATCGTAGCATGGGTGTAGCTGTGATTTCCACCTCTGAAAATCCCGATACACGATTCTCCACAGTTGTTCATCACTAAATTATTAGCCGTAACCGTTGAACCCACTGCATAAATACCGTATTCAAAGAAAGTATGGATGAATGAGTTTTTGATATTTGCCGTATTTTGTTTCATATCCAGTCCTCTTGTTCCTCCGAAAAGTCTTGCAAAATTCATATTGAGAATAGAATTGGGTTCCATTCGGATAGAATTCCAGTTCTTGGGAATTGTATCATAATATGGGTCATTTCTGTCTCCACGCAGGATCACTTCATTATCAAAAGCTCCGTTGATATTTAAGGTTGCACCAGATGACACCTTCATACCGCTGTTTTTGTGAAAGTAAACTTTAGTTCCCGCCTGGATGTCCAGTGTGATATTGGGATTGATGGTTAGATCTCCATAGATGATCTTGGCCTTATTATTATTCCATGTTGTATGGGTCGCAATTACATTAGGATTGCCTGGTGTTTCGATGAAAAATTCCGCATCCTGAACAACAGAAAATAAAGTCACATGTTGCTGTCCAGCACCACTGCTGAAAAGGATCTTGTCTTCAGCTATAGCCTCGGGTCCGGTAGCTTCAGGTGCGATTTCCACAAAAATATACATACTGTCTTTCTTTCTCAATGGTACATCCTTGAAATCATAGCCTGGTTTCCCGTCTACATTGATTCTATATAATGATGCACTTCCTTTTTCCAGATTGATCCTCGGAATTAAAACATCCTTATCCTCATTATTATATACTTTTACAAAATATGTTTCAGAACGTACCTGATGATAGACCGTATCACAGAATACAGTGTCCCTTGAAAAACTTAACTGCTGTGATGGAGCATCAAAAGTAATATCATCTTTATTGCACGATACTGCTACAAGAAGCATCCAAAAAGAAAAAGCCAGTAATAGTTTGATTTTCATCGAAATTTAAGTTTAAGATTTCAAATTTAACGAAAATACTTTGAATTTCTTATCTATAAAAAATATTGAATCTGGTATTTGTATATTTGAAAAAATGTTGTACTTTTGCAACCTAAAATTAGCAGAGAAATACCATTACTATTTCGGAAGCAAACTTTAATTTTTTAAAAATTGTATTATGAAAAAAGGAATCCACCCAGAAAATTATAGACTTGTTGTTTTCAAAGATATGAGTAACGACGAGGTGTTTCTTTGCAAATCTACTGCAGAAACAAAAGACAGTATCGAATATGAAGGACAAGAATACCCATTAATCAAAATGGAAATCTCTTCAACTTCTCACCCTTTCTACACTGGTAAAGTGAAACTAGTTGACACTGCAGGTAGAGTTGATAAGTTTATGAACAAATACAAAAAATTCGCTAAGTAATTTTTTGTTACCAAACATACTGAAGTCTTCCAATTTGTTGGGAGACTTTTTTTATTTTAGAAATTAGAATAACGGTAAGGTATATTTAGAAGGCACATATTGATTCTGAATTCTGAAATCTAAATTTCAAATTCTATTTCCAGCTATTTTCGTATTTTTGTTTTGAACAGAAATTAGATGCTCCGAATTGTTAGCAAATCATTATCTCAACTTTGGATCTCTAACTTCTAACTTCTAATCTCTAACTTCTATATTATAATGCAATTAGTATTTTCAGATGCCCAGTATTGGGAAGATTTTCTTCCGTTAACTTTTACCCGTCCTGTTGCCGCCATGCGATGCGGAATCCTTACCTTTTCCGAGCGATGGCAGAAGGTCTTAGGAAATACTGAGGTTTCTTACTTTACCGAAAATTATCTTCAGAATAAATTTAAATCCCCTGAAGATATAGAAAGCTTATTTCTAGTCACTAATTTTCTGCCGACCGAAACAGTCATCCAGCAGATTAAAGATCTTAAGCAGGGGGAAGCCTTAGTTTACGAAGATGAACTGATTGCCGCCAGGATCAATATGAAAGGTTTTTCTCTAAACCAAATCG
Source organism: Chryseobacterium sp. 22532 (assembly GCF_052044665.1). NCBI lineage: Bacteria > Pseudomonadati > Bacteroidota > Flavobacteriia > Flavobacteriales > Weeksellaceae > Chryseobacterium > Chryseobacterium sp. 22532. The sequence goes on along the minus strand of NZ_JBQENJ010000010.1, from coordinate 16,795 downwards.
AAAAGATGACGGATATAAAAGAGAAACTGACTTTCTTTAAAAAGCCTGCAGACTTATTTACGTATAATCATCTTGCCATCGATTTTGATTTCAATTTGCTGACTGAAGGAAGAACTTCACAGGAATTATCTTCCACCAATGGATTTTTAGGGGATAAAAAAGATCTTTTCATTGAAGAAGGAGCCCAGGTGGAATTTTCTACCATCAATACAAAAACAGGAAAAATCTATATCGGGAAAAATGCTGAGGTGATGGAAGGTTGTAATCTCCGTGGACCAATCTCTCTCGGAGAGGATTCCAAGTTTAATTTAGGATCAAAAATTTATGGTGCCACGACTGTTGGTCCTCACTGCAAAGTGGGAGGCGAAGTGAATAATATCATCATATTCGGATACTCAAGTAAAGGACATGAAGGCTTTGTTGGAAATTCCGTGATCGGCGAATGGTGTAATTTCGGGGCAGATACGAATTCTTCCAATCTTAAAAACAATTATAGCCAGGTCAAATTGTGGAGCTACAGAACGAAAGCTTTTGAAGACACAGGGCTTCAGTTTGCAGGTCTTATTATGGGTGACCACTCTAAAACAGCGATCAATACCCAATTGAATACCGGAACAGTAATAGGAGTTGCTTCTAATATATTTAAGCCAGGTTTTCCGCCAAACCTTGTGGAGAATTTCTCATGGGGCGGGAGTAAAGATGATGAAAGGTTCAAGCTGGATAAAGCCTATGAAGTGGCAGAAAGAGCAATGGCAAGAAGAAAAGTGGCATTAACGGATGAAGATAAAGCTATATTGAAACATATTTTTAATACATATTAATATTGAAAGCCTCCATTTGGGAGGCTTTTACTTTATTGGATACTGATGATTCTCTCACAGACAATTAAATTATCTTCAAGAAAATAAAAAAAGAGTAATTTTATAAAAATCATAAAACTCCTTTGTAAACAGGTTTTATGAATGTATAGAGAATCTAAAATTAGAAAATTATCATTTTTTTTATAATGTAGTGTAATAGAATACAATTTTTAATTGTCTTACTAATAGAAACAAAACTCATGACCCAAGAAACTTTCAAGAATACGGTGTTTATTCTCAAAGACGAGATGTATCGTTTTGCGAAAAGATTCGTTATGAGCAGTGATGAGGCAGAAGATGTGGTGCAGGACCTGATGATTAAATTCTGGCAGAAGAAAGAAGAGTTGGAGAAGTTTGGAAATTTAAAATCCTATGCTTTGAAATCTGTCCGGAACGAATGTCTGAATCGGCTGAAGCACCATGATGTGAAGTTGGGATTTGCAGATTTGCAGCTTCACCGCTCAGAATTGTACAGCATGGACATCAATAATCTGAAGGAGCATATTATAGGTTTTATCAACCAGCTCCCGGAAAAGCAGAAAATGGTGATCCATCTGAAAGATGTAGAAGAATATGAGGTCTCGGAAATTTCCGAAATGCTGGAAATGGAAGAAAACGCAGTAAGAGTAAACCTGATGCGGGCGAGACAAAAAGTAAAAGAACAAATATCACAACTGATGAGCTATGAACAAAGATCAATTTCAGAATAAATACGATGAGATCTTCCACGATATAAAGGAAGAAAAGATGAACTGGAGTTTTGAAGATTTTCTTCAGAAAGCAGAAGGTGGGGCTGAAGGCTCCGAAATGAACGAGGCGCCCATCATTCCGCTCCAAAAAAATAAGCCTTCATTTCCGAAATGGTTTTGGATGGCAGCAGGATTAGTGTTTCTTTTCAGTGTTGGTTTCTTCTTTAATGATTACCGTACAGGGGTTATGGAAAGAGAAAAGCTGGTTAAAGATGAGGTTTTGAAGCAGAAATCAAAATTTATTGAAGAGAATAATGACCATCAGGAGCAGGTAGCGGTTAACCATACCGATTCCATTTCCGGAGCGAGAAAAGATTCTATCTTCCAGGAAAATTCAGTAGCGGAAAAGGATGTGCTGGATGAGATATTGCCAAAAAGAGGAAGATTGAAAAAAGAAACAAAACCGAAGTTCGTCAGTAACTCTTCATTCAAAAATAATAAAGCTTTAAAAGATTCTACCGGATATAAGGATTCTTATGTCATAGTTAACGGTAAAAGGATCGATAATGTAGATGAAGCTATCAATGTAACTAAATATTCATTCCAGATATTTGCCAATAACGTTAGTGAAAAGTTAGCTCAGCCTACAGTAGTAGACGACGATTATTAACAATAATAATAGATTATGCTCTGATCAGGTAACAATAATCAGCTTAAGAAAATAAAAATTGACTCATGAAAAAAATATTTATAGTATTCGCACTCGCTTTTTCCCATTTCTTTACAGTGTATGGGCAACGGGATAAGTTCGACATGCTTTTTGACAGGTACCAGGAGGTAGAAGGTGTAACCTCTATTAAAATTGCAAAGCCAATGTTCAGTATGCTGAGCAGCCTTGATATTGATGATTCCCAGCTGGATCAGATCAAGCCTCTGCTTTCGAAAATTAACGGATTGAAAATCCTTATTACAGAAAATCCGGAAAATATTAATACAACAGAAGGACGCAAAGTTCAGGATAATCTTTCCAGGCTCAGCAAAGATGTTTCCATGTATTTAAAAAACCTTAATTACAATGAGATCATGTCTGTCAATAATTCTGGTTCAAAGATAAAATTTCTTTCTTCTGATGCAAAAGACGGAATGTTGGATGATCTCCTGCTTAGCATTGATGGAGGAAAAGGCGAAAATATCCTGGTCATGCTGGATGGAAAGCTTTCTATGGATGATGTGAATAAAATCATTAATTCCAGCGAAACCAAGACTAATACCAAGACCAATACAAGGAACAGCCTTACCTCTGAAAACAATTCCTCTTATCTTAACGGGGAAGCAAGAAATGTAGGCGAGTTCTCAGGAATTCAGGTAAGTGACGGAGTGAATGTGGTTTTCAAACAGGAAAGTCCTGCCAACGTAAAGGTAATCGCTGATTCTGATAAACTTCAGTATATCATTACAAAAGTGGAAAATGGAGTTTTGAAAGTCTACGTAGACAATAAGGGAACAAAGAATTTAAAGTTTAAAAACTTAAGCGTTAACATTTCCTCTCCAAGAATGGACAATATTAAAGCTTCTTCAGGAGCTAACTTTAATGTAGTGAACTCCTTAAAAGAAAATAACCTGGTTATTGATGCATCATCCGGAGCTAATGTGAAAGGAGACTTTAAGGTCTCTAACACACTGGATGTTGGAACTTCATCAGGAGCAGTGATAAGAGCAGGAATTACGGCGGGAACTATCATGATAAAAGCATCAAGCGGGTCCAATACAGCCTTTGAAGGAAAAGCAGATTCCGGAATAATAGATATCAGCAGCGGTGCTCTTTGTAAAGCTGACGATCTGAGGCTAGGTAACCTTGAAGTGGAGGCTACATCTGGGGCAAACCTTTCGGTAAATGTTTCCACAAAACTGAAAGTAAAAGCTTCTTCAGGAGGAATGGTAAAATATAGAGGAAGACCTGAAATAGAATCCAATATCAGTAAAATGTCCGGAGGTAATCTGAAACCTATCGATTAAAAAATGATAACCATGAAAACTTTAAAAAACATTTTTTTAGGAATCCTTACATTGCTTACGCTTCAGTCATGTATTGTTTCAGGAAAACCTAATATGGATTTCTTTAAGCATTCCGGGTATGATTTTAAAGGAGCAACATTTGCCAGCTTCAATGTACCTGTATTTATGGCAAAACCTTTTATCAAGAAAGCTTTGAGAGAAGATGGTGAAAGTGAAGAAGTCATTGCTCTGGTTAAAAAGGTCTCAAAAATAAAAGTCATGACCGTAGATAACGGGAGTAAAGAAATGCTCAACGAATATTCCAGGTATCTGAATGACAATAACTTTGAAGAATGGGCAACCATAAAGCATAACGGTGAAAATGTCAATGTAAGGGTAAAGCAGAATGGGGAAACCATTAAAAATATGATGATTACTGTCAATTCAGATAAAGAACTGGTTTTCGTGGATGTGAAGGGAAACTTTACAGCAGATGATATTTCAAACGTAATTAATGCCGCTACAGATAAGTAACCACTGTTCATAAGTATGCATCATTAAAGATATAACAAGTAGTTTCATACTATACTAATTATTTTGTACAGAAAGGCCGTTCTTAATAAGAGCGGTTTTTTCATTTAAGTTATTGATTATTAAATTTTATTTAAACTATTGAAAAGGATTTTCATATCTCGTCAAAATAACCTAATTTTGCAAAGAAAGTAAAGATGTCTATTCATAACAAAATTGTAGAGACAGCCATCACTTTCGATGACGTTCTTCTAGTCCCTTCTTATTCAGAAGTTTTACCTAACCAGGTATCATTAAAATCAAGACTTACCGACAAAATTACGCTGAATGTTCCGATAGTTTCTGCTGCGATGGACACAGTTACTGAAGGAGATCTGGCTATTGCTCTGGCAAGAGTCGGAGGTTTGGGTTTTATCCATAAAAACATGACGATCGCTGAGCAGGCTGCACAGGTGAACCGTGTAAAACGTTCAGAAAACGGAATGATTTCTGACCCTGTTACCCTTTCTAAAGATCACACCTTGGCTGAAGCTAAGGAAACTATGGCCAAATATAAAATTTCTGGCCTTCCTGTAGTAGATGCAGATAATGTACTGATAGGAATCATTACCAACAGGGATGTAAAATATCAGGAAAATCTTGATATGAAGGTTGAAGAGATCATGACCAAGGAAAATCTGATCACTTCTGATAAAAATACCAACCTTGAGCAGGCTAAAGAAATTCTTCTTAAAAGCAGAGTTGAAAAGCTTCCGATCGTGGATAAAGACAATAAGCTGGTGGGATTAATTACCATTAAAGATATTGATAACCAGTTGGAATATCCGAATTCCAATAAAGATCACAAAGGGCGTCTTATCGTAGGAGCAGGTGTTGGAGTTGGAGAAGACACGATGGACAGAATTGCAGCATTAGTAAATGCTGGTGTTGATATCGTGGCTATTGACTCTGCACACGGACACTCCAAAGGAGTTTTGGATAAAATCTCAGAAATCAGAAAGGCATATCCGGATTTAGATATCGTAGGAGGAAATATTGTAACTGCTGAAGCAGCAAAAGACCTTATTGAAGCTGGAGCTAACGTTCTTAAAGTTGGAGTTGGACCCGGCTCTATCTGTACAACGAGAGTGGTTGCCGGCGTTGGGGTTCCCCAGTTATCTGCGATCTACAATGTATACGAATATGCAGCTTCCAAAAACGTAACAGTAATTGCCGATGGAGGGATCAAGCTTTCCGGAGATATTGTAAAAGCGATCGCAAGTGGGGCAGGAGCAGTAATGCTTGGTTCCCTTTTAGCCGGAACTGATGAAGCTCCGGGAGAAGAAATTATCTTCCAGGGGAGAAAATTCAAATCTTACCAGGGAATGGGAAGTCTTTCCGCTATGAAGAGAGGAGGAAAAGAAAGATATTTCCAGAGTGAGGCTAAAAAGTTCGTTCCGGAAGGAATTGAAGGAAGAGTACCACACAAAGGAAAGTTAGAAGATGTGATCTTCCAGCTGACCGGAGGTTTAAGAGCGGGTATGGGATACTGCGGGGCTAAAGATATTGAAGCTTTACAGAAAGATACTAAAATGGTTATGATCACCGGAAGTGGTTTGAAGGAATCTCATCCACATGATGTAATTATTACTCAGGAAGCTCCGAATTATTCTTTTTAGGATATTAAAGATATATTATAAAACTGGCTGTACATAATTTGTACGGCCAATTTTATTTAAAACCTACAAATAACCAACAGCTTGAAAAAGGAGTTTATATGGTTCAGATTTCCAATGGGAAAGATAGCAAAACTTCTAAACTGATCATTAAATAAAAGTTGGTCATACAAAATATAAATGCCTCCGGTACCGGAGGCATTTTTTATTATGATTGGTTCAGTTGATTTTAATATATTTAAATCTTCGCTTGATAACATTATTCAGGAATCTTCCCTTCGATTGGGCTTCTCTGAATTTTTCAGATATAGATACCGGAACCTTAAGGTAATCATAAACAGCACCGGACTGATATACAATTCTTAATATTTCAGTCTCAGGAAAATAAGTATAGCTGTTGACAACACTTGAAGGCATGGAATATAACCTGCAAAAAATATTCCCAAAAATAGCCCTCAGAAATTCCGAAGGCTATATCAATAATCAAGTAATGCTATAAGACATTATAGGTTTTATTTTTTCACGAATTTAAATTCATGAGATTCAAAATTTTTAGCATTAATTTTTAAAAGATATACTCCTGCAGAAAGATGAGATACATCGATTTTCTGATTAAACGGTTCAGACCTTACCAGCTGCCCATCTAAGTTATAGATTTGTGTCGTCTGCCCGGTATCAATTCCCGAAATACGGATAACATCTGAAACTGGGTTTGGAAAAATCTGAATTTTAGATTTTGTGACCTCCGATGTTCCCAATGGCGAGCTGTGTACATCCCCTGTCATTGTAGAATTGGTGCCGGTAAGATTTCCTCCGCATTGCCCACTCGTTACGGCTGAATTTTCCACCCAGGTTCCAAACGTATTGCTTGGTGGATTCATACTGGCGTTATTTCCTGTTGAATTGTAATAAATAAGCGAAGGAGCAGTAAAGGTTCCGTTTCCTTCATCAGCGAAAAATTCCCACCTGGTAAGGGCATTATTCCATTGAATTTTAAATTCGCAGGTCCCCAACCCACCACATGGCTGACCATCAACCGGTGTTGTAATGTAAATATTTTTGTTGAATGCATCAATTCCGGTTTTCGTGAATATAAAATTCTGGTTGTCAAATAGGTTATGACACCCATTGAAAGTAATGGTCTGGGCGGCCATCGTACTTCCAAGAGCTATTGCTAATAAGTATAGAATTTTCATAACTTATTAATTAAAAGATGGATAAATACCCTGTAAAGCTATGATACATCTCATTGTAACAAAGGGAGGTCTGTTTTCATGGGGTTGAGATCCTCCGGCTGGATTCACCATGGTAGCCTTCATTGTTGTATTTGCATTGGCGTCTGAATATTCCTTGTCTAAAAGTTTAGTATCTGCAGGGAGATTCCCTGTAGGTGTGTTTTGATTTCCTTCAGCTGTTACAGCATTTATGGTATGACTATGAATAGGCATCTGTTGTTGCGTCAGTGTAACAGTTTCACTGCCGCCAATTTCGCCTATTAAATAATTCTGCGAAATGCCTGGTCCCTGTCCCTGGGAAACTAAAACTCTTCCTCTCATATCAGGCAGCGCAAAATTAGTTGTTCCGTTTCCTCCATAAGTGGTTCCCAATAAGGAGAAAAGAGCCTGGTTTTGAGCTATAGGCAGGAGTTGTCCATTGCAGTCTGCCCATCCGTTTGGTGCCCTGTTGTAGGGTACAAAAGCAATCTGTCCAAGGAAAGGTTCATATTGTGCTTTTAAAGTAGAAATGAATGCAACGCTTATGAACAGCGTGAGTGCTAAAATTGAGTTTTTCATGATGGATTAGTTTAGTAGAGTAAAATTATAAAATATTCGGATAAAATAATCATATATAGAAAAAACCTCTCAGAATTGACTGAAAGGTAAGATGTTATTAATTTTAATTTCTATTTTTCTAGATTTTTTCTCTACTGGCCGAGCATCTTATGATACGTTGCAATATGCAGATGTCCTTCTTCTTTAATGCTCACCTCAAGTTTATGTTTTTTTGCGGTCAGGTAGATTTCTTTAGGCAGCATACTGCCTTTTTTGCTGAGTTCAATGCTCATATCTTTCAAAAGATCTAAATGAAGAAGCAGATCTTCCCTCGTTTTTACAGCGAGATCCTGCATCAGTCTTTCAATTTTTTTATCTGTAATATCATGCTGCATACGATGCGGATAATCCTCCAGGCTGTATGTTGCCTGATATTCTTCATCAAATCCGTATTTTCTGATATAATCGGTGGCAAGTATGGTAGCCTGCTCCCTGTCGTGGCTTCTTCCTATGCTTGCATTATTTTCTCCAAAAATGATTTCTTCAGCAATACCACCGGCCAGATAAATTTTAATCCTGTCAAGCAGGCTCTCCTTTGTATCATGGATCTGGTGCGGAAAGGTAAATCCTGCAGCATAACTGCTGGCTACTTTGCTTTTCAGCTGTAAAGGGGCAAAACCTGTATAAAGCATATAACATACTGCATGGCCACATTCATGAACACTGATATTGGCTACTGCATCCTGCTGGCTGGATTGCCGTATACTGTCGATTCTTCCGGTATAAGGAATTTCAATGATACGTTTTCCTACTTTCCCGGTGATTGTTTTCTGCTTCACCAGATAATCAATTTCAATGGTTTTGTCATCATTAATGATGGCTTCAAATAGAAATTTGCTGAGGTTTGTATCAAGGATATCAACTACACTGCTGAATACCGGGCGCACACCCTGTACAGGAAAGACTCCGTTTCTATAGATCAGCTCATTGATGCTTTTGCTGATTTTTAAGCTGATCCCAAATTTTGTTTTTGTCTTAGTTTTAAGATTGTTTATTTCCCTTTGGATAAGTTGCTGAAAATCTTCGGTCTTTAATGAAAAATAGATCAAATGGATATTTCCAAATCGTGCTACCTGCTCCGGGCGGAATTTTCTTGACAAAGCATTTTTTATATCAACAACGGTTATTTTCTTTGTGAATGCATGATATATATTCGCATCTATATCCGCTTCGCTGGTTTCACGGGACATCTGAAAAGCTTCATCCAGGTTTCCGCTGATAATGATCAGCATTTTGCTGTAATCTACCGGCTCATAGATTTTTTTCTCTTTCTGCTTCTTCAGAATCAGCTTGATCATATCTTCCTCTTTCATATCGATGATGCTCATCACATCATCTTCCATGCTGAGGTACTTTTTCAGTTCCTTGGCGTCCCAAAGATTCAGATAAGGATTTTCGTCCATTTCCGTTTCGCCGTTCATCTTTCTGCGCTCATTTTCCTTTTTACGCAAAAGGTAGGAGAACAGATAATGTTCGAGATCATCCCGTTCCCTTTTGCTTAACCTTCCGTCACTTAAAAGTTCCCAAAAATCAGTAAACTTTGTCTGTGGTACCGGAGTGCCGTCGGGATCGATTGTATTAAAACGCTGGATCTCATCAAAAAGAACGATGCTCGGTTTTTCATCACTGAGGCGGTTACTCTGGAAAATATCGGATACACTTTTACTCCATGAAGTTTCGTCGCTGTTGCTGAGCTCTATCTCTACAAAACGATTTTGAAATTCCAGGAACCGGACGGTTTTTCTTACAAGATCTGTCTTTCCTACGCCCGTCATTCCCCACAGATTAATCACTACGGGACGGGTTAGGATTTCGGGCATCAGATACCAGATCTGGATGTATTCCATTAAATCATCAATAATCTTATCAATTCCGATGAATTCTTTTTTCAGGAATGCTTTACAGTCGTCCAGCTTTTTCTTTTTCTTCTGGATCTCTTCTTTATCAATAATCATGCGTGAAAAATACGCTATTTTTTTAAATTATCCTTAAAATCATCAATTCTGAAATCAGTCAGGGCATTTCCCTTTTCAATTTTTTCCTTAGAATAGAGCCTGAAATCATTCTCTGTTTTTTCTAACAGATAATCATAAGGTCCGACATGGGAAATTAATTTTACCAGAACCGGAGAGATTTCAAGACATATGAAAAGCCCCATGATAAAAGCTGCTGCCAAACCGATAATTGCAGAGTTTTTGCCCAATTCATCCAAAGCCTGGAGTCTTGCAGCAAAACCATTGAATTTATCCTCAAAGGTTTCCGAAGATTTCCTTTCTGTTTCCAGGTTCGTATAAACTTTAGAGATCTCTTTATCTAAATATTCGACTCTGGGGGCATTCTGCTTCTGGAAATTTTCCAGATCCTGACGACGCTGTTCCTTCAATTCCTGCTTACGTTTTGCGTTAGGACCATAACCTTCTTTTCCACTCGTAAGCCCGGACTGTTTTCCAAGGATTTCTTTTTCAAGCTCTACAGCTGCCGAATCATAAGCTTTCTGATACTGTACGGCTTTTTCTGCAATCTGTTTTTTTTCAGTTTCAAAAGGGCCGCTCTGTTTCAGGATTCTGCCGCTCATTTCGCCCTCAAGCTGTTTTTTATTTCTTTGAATGATGGTATTGAGTTGTTTGTTAACCTCTTTTTCAAAAATTTTAAGCTCCAGAGGCTTAGAAATAATAATTCCTAAAAATGTTGCTAAAACAAGACGGGGAATAGCCATTAAAATCTGATTTCCCCATGTACCTGTTTTTTTGATGGAGGAAACGATGTAACGGTCCAGGTTGAAGATCATTAATCCCCACAGAATTCCGAAACCCACTGAAGTCCATATATTGTCAAATACAGTATACATGGCATAACCTGCAGATAAAGTGGCAAAAACGGCAGTGAATAATACAATTCCTCCAATTCCTGAAAATTTATTCCATTCGCTCGGAGTCTTTCTTAAAATATGAATGTTTCCTCCGGAGCATACCATCAGAAACTTCTGGAACCAGTTTATTTTATGATTCGCTTGATTTATAGTTTGTTGGTTTGTTTTCATTAGTGAAAATTTATACAAATGTAGCACTAAAAATCATACCAATGTAAAAGATAGTATTATGTTTTGCCAAGTAATTAGGCGTTTTGATTTAATTGATTGATTTACATTATACTAATTGTTGCTAAATAAGAACGTTCAATAATCAATTTAAAATATTATATCTATGATTTTAATACGCCACGTTCTGTCGTTTTGCCCAGATATCTTTGCCTAATACAATCAGCAAAGTGATAAAAAAACACTTTAAAGTGAAGAAATTATATTAAATCACATTAACATGACTTGATTGTGTTAAAAAACGTTAAATTTGCAAAACTATACGGACTAATATACATAAATAGATGAGAAAACTCTACATGAGTGCATTTACGATGTGCACAATCCTGAGTCTGTCGGCCCAGGAAGTATTATGGCAGAAAGACATCAAATCCTCTACACAGGATTTTCTAAGCCAGGTTACTACAACAATAGATCAACAGTATCTGATCACAGGAAGCTCAATTCAATCCAGCCCTTCAATAGGCTCAGGGACCTCAAGTCAAAAGCAAAATAATGGCTACGATTTTCATGCGATAAAACTGAACCAGCAAGGTCAAGAGGTCTGGGAAAAGTTCTTTGCCGGAAACAACCATGATTATTTATCTGCAACCGTTGCTACACAAGATGGTGGATTTTTGATTTCTGGTACCTCATATTCAGGAAAGGGTCTGGATAAAAAAGAAGATTCCAAAGGTGGATCTGATATTTGGCTGATCAGATTGAATGAATTTGGAGACGAATTGTGGCAGAAAACTTTAGGATCAGCATCCGATGAAGAAGCAAGGTCAGTCATTCAGACGACAGATTTAGGTTTTTTTGTAGCTGGGAATGTTCAAAACTCAGCTAAAGGTTATGGTTCCAAAGATGTTTTGATTGTAAAACTCGATAAGGACGGAAAAGAACTCTCTCAGTCAGTTTTAGGAGGAAAAGGTTTAGATGAAGTAGAAAAAATGATTCCAACGAAAGATGGAGGAGCTTTGTTAGGGATCTACTCAAGAAGTACTACAGGCGGCTCAAAGAAAACCGAAAACTTTGGCGAAGGAGATTACTGGGTGATCAAGCTTGATAAAACAGGAAAAACAGAATGGGAAAAGAGTTTTGGGGGCAAAGCAGATGACCATTTAAGAACACTCGCCTTAACTGCTTCAGGCTATTTAATTGGCGGCGAATCCAGATCCGAAAGATCAGGAAATAAAACCGCAGGTATAGAAGAAGGCACCGATCTATGGCTGATTTCTTTAAACGAAAGAGGTGAAGAAATCTGGCAGAAGTCTTACAATTTTGGAAACCGTGATATTCTGATGGGAACGAGTGTAATCCAGAGTCAAGATTCAAGAGCCAAGAACCAAGATGTCACAAAAGGAATTCTTTTGGGAGGTTACACTCAGGCAGAAGGAAGGATTGAAGCCGATGATGAAACTTTCTGGATGCTGTATCTGAACCAGGACGGTAATGAACAGTGGAGAAAACACGTAAAAGGCGAATCCAGAAAACGTGAGGAAAGACTTTCAGATATAAAGCTGAACAGAGATGGCTCCATTATCCTAGCAGGAACCAGTGCAGAAGAACTTGGAAAAGAGAACTGGAAGATTGTGAAGTTGGGGGATAAACAGCTTGATCAGTTGATTGAAAAACAGGATATCAAAATCTATCCTAATCCTGTTTCAGACTATGCCTATGTGGAAATTGGCTTTGATTTCAAAGAAGCTGATATAATGCTGTATGATATGGGTGGAAGACAGCTTCATAGTTTAAAGACTAAGAATAAAGTAACGAAGATTAATACTCAGAATTTGATACAGGGGGCTTATCTGGTGACAATAAAAACCGTCACGAACAAAACTGCGAGTGCTAAACTGATAAAAAAATAAACACAATGAAAAGAAAATATTTACCAATATTATTGTTATTAGTAAACCAAACATACAAAAGTCAAAGTATACCTTCAAATAATAATTACAACCTGCCACAGATCGTTGTCCCATCTCAGGAAACATTTGCCAGCAGCAGGCTTAATTTTGAGCCTTCCTCAACAGGAGATTTTAGTTATCAATATCCTATTTATGGAGGAATTAAAACGCCTGTCAATTTAAACTATACAAGCGGGGTAAGGGTAGACGATATTGGCAACAGTACCGGAATGTCATGGCAGCTTAATACAGGAGGAGTAATATCAAGGGTCGTGAAGGACGAAACGGATGAGAATAGGACAAATTGGAAACCCACTACTGTAGATGAAACAGCAGATTTGCAGAGCATAAAAAGCGCTGCACTAACAGGCAATGCCATCGATACAGAATATGACTGGTTTAATTTCTCCATCTCAAATGGTCTGTCAGGCAGTTTCTATATAGACAGCAACCTAAATGCCTATATAGAATCGAAGGATAAAATAAAAATTCAAATTATTGATAAGAATACACCTATAGTCGGTTATGGGAAGCTATTGGAATTTATACTCACAGATAAAACTGGGAATGAATATTATTTTGGAGGCACAGAAATAAATCTTGAGAAAACAACCTATCAAAATGCAGGTCCGGATCAGCATGCCATTACAGGATGGTATTTATATAAAATCGTTAGCCCGGAGAAAAAAGAAACCCTATTTAATTATATCACCGAAAATATCACGTATTATTCCTCTCTGAATGCAAGTTTTAATCTCCAGGGGAATTGTAATCCTCCTTTATCTGCTGATCCTTACACTTACAGTGATATAATCAAAACAAAATCTATCCTGCAATCCTATAAACCAAGATTGAATACCATTTCAGAAGATGGTACGGAAATAAAATTTGTTTATAATAAAGAACGAAAAGATATATTCAACAGCAATGCTCAGAATAACTTACTTACTTCTATAGAGATTAAAAGCAATAACAGGTTGATCGATAACTATAGTTTTGAGTATTTAGATACGCTCAATACCCCTGCTGCTGCCTATTATGGTCTTCCAGGAGATGAAAGATCTACGACCAATAGGCATTTTCTAAAATCAGTGAACCGGATTAACAGGAATGCTAAGACTGAATTTGAATATTATAATTTGGGCTCACTCTCTGCCAGATTCAGTTTAAGTTCAGATTATTATGGCTATCCTAACGGAGTGGGTAATTCTTCTCCATTTCCAGCCATTGCCAATGATAATAATTTTGGGATTTTTCAGGGGCTTTCCAGTTACATGCCACTATCCATGCTTTCTGCTGATAAAAAGGTTAATCCCCTGCTGGCATCTGTCGGTAACTTAAAAAAAATCATCCATCCTACGAAAGGAGTTTCTGAGATCTTTTACGAACCTAATGCAAGTATGGAGCTTGTAAACGAGCAGGTAAAGGAGTCCCAGTTTTTAAGTGCCAATTTTAACAAATGTAATCTGGCCAATGATGAGCCTTTAGCTTCTTTTACTTTTGTTTCCAATGGAAATTTTATTGAATTTTATGGAGAAGCCTTTTTTGATGATTCTTATGGATGTGGAGAACCCGATAATCTACATGATATTCATAAGCTCAAAATAACCGACCTGACAACCGGAAGTACTATTTTTTCGGATAATAATCAAGTTTCTGAACCTTTAGAGGCTGCAGATGGAACAAATCATTTTCCAATCGCAACAACAAACGGACATACTTATAAAGTTGAATATTCTGTATCATCTGCAATCGGAGCTGTAAGTGGATGGTTAAATGTAACCTATAATAAACATACTGTTACCTCTAATAAACTGGTCTATTTTGGAGGAAGCAGAATAGCTTCTTTTAAAGAAACTAATGCAGAGGGTGCTGATTACACCAAGAAGTTTTATTATAATTCTTTGGCTAATATAGGTAATCAGAAGGCCTCAATCGCTGATTACAATACTACTTATGTGATGGCACAGCAACAGGAGACTTCAAAACTCTGCCAGTCTAGTAGCAATACACTTCCAAAGGTGGAAATACATAATGTTTATAGTGCCTCTCAAAACAGCATACTTCCATTTTTCAACCATAGAAAAAACAGTGTGTTTTATAGTACGGTAACAGAAGTTATAGAAGGTAAAAGTGCAATGGAACGAAAATTTTCATACGAGGATAATTTAGATCCTTATATGGCAAGATCTCCTATGATTTATTATATTCCTAATACCAATTTTGGAGAATTAAAATCTAATTTATTGCTAGAAGAAAATATTTACAAATTTGAAAATGGGGGCTATAGCCGCGTGATAAATAAAGCTTATAAATATGATTATTCTCAAATAAAAAGTTTGAAGAGTTATGTATTCAGAGAAAATTTCGCTTATTATCCTGACCCTGCACAAGATCAACTGATCAATATCTCATACGGTTTTTATGAGAATTACTATGGTTTTTACAATCCAACTGAGATAAAAAGTACAGAATATCTGCCTAATAATGCTACGTTAATTACGACCAATACAAATACTTATTTAAATCCTAATCATTATCAGTTAACAACATCTAAAACGCAGTTCCCTGATAATTCCATTACGGAAACTTCCTATAGCTATGCTCATGAAAAAGGGAACCAGCTGATGATTGATAAGAATATGGTTGGTATTCCTTTGGAAACAACCACCACTAAAACTATTGCGGGTGTTGCAAAGCAATTGGATAAAACAGAGATTGTTTATCCAACAACATTATCAACACCACAGACCGGAGATCTGGTATTGCCACTGTATGTAAAATCTTTTGATAATTTGAATAATACGCCTTCAACAGAAATTACCTATGACAAATACGATTCAAAAGGTAACCTTCAGCAGTACACGACAAAAGAAGGTATTCCAACCACGATCATCTGGGGGTACAATAATACCCAGCCCATTGCCAGGATTGAGGGAGCAAAGCTAGCAGATATCCCACAGTCACTCATTGATAATATTGTGAATTCATCCATTAATGATGCTCAACTAAGTACCGATGCATCAGAACAGTCACTGATCTCAGCTTTGGATGTGTTCAGAAATAATGCTGCGTTAGCAGGTTATCAGATCAGCACTTATACTTACGATCCATTGATTGGAGTAAAAAGCATTACCCCTCCATCAGGAATCAGGGAACTTTATAAATACGATATAGCCAACCGTCTTGAAAAAGTGATTGATATCAATGGAAAAGTATTGAAAGAATATAAATACAACTATAAAAACTAACACACGATGAAAAAAATAATTATCCCGATCAGTGCATTATTTATAACGGGTTTAGCTCATGCACAGCTTTCACTGACAGAAAATTATGTCTATTCAAAAACATATCTTTCAGACCCTGCCCTTTCAACTCCAAAAACCTCAGAAACTGTTCAATATTTTGATGGATTGGGCAGACCAAAACAGGTAGTGAATGTAAAAGCTTCACCATTGGGAAAAGATATGGTTACCCATATAGAATACGATGGGTTCGGAAGACAAGTGAAGGATTTTCTTCCTATTCCTCAGTCAGGAACCCAGAACGGGGCTATTGTAACCACACCATTAGCCAATGCTCCATCGGTATATGGATCAGAAAAGATCTATGCAGAAAAAATACTGGAAAACTCTCCACTGGATCGAATCCAACAGCAGGTTCAGGTTGGAAATGACTGGTCAAACAAACCAATAAAATTTCAATATGATACTAATGTCAATGGAGAAGTTTTTCAATTTACAACCAATACTACCTGGGTTAATAATGCTACTTCTTCTGTTTTAAGCTTACCTGGAACTTTTCCAGCTAGTCAGTTATACAAAAATACAGTTACGGATGAAGATGGTAATATCAATATAGAATACAAAAATGGGAAAGGACAAATCATTATGGCAAGAAAACATGACGGAACCTTTTATAATGACACCTATTATGTGTACAATGAATATGACCAGCTTGCCTTTGTACTTCCTCAGAAAGCCCTTTTCCAACCTATAACGGATACTCTGTTAAATGACTTGTGCTACCAGTACCGCTACGATGGCAGGGGCAGACTCGTAGAAAAGAAACTTCCTGGCAAAGGTTGGGAATACATGGTGTATGATAAATCAGACCGTTTGATTTTGACTCAGGATGCTGTAATGGATACACAAAATAAATGGTTCATGACCAAATATGATACATTTGGAAGAGCGATCCTTACAGGAATTATTTCAGCAGGAGAAAGAGCTGCTTTACAG
>NZ_JBQENJ010000009.1:0-92759 GCF_052044665.1 Chryseobacterium sp. 22532 | reverse complement strand
TCGGGAGGTCATAATCCAAACTGGTTAGGCTTAGGAAATACCGGAAACCTTGAATCAGGAGGATATGGGGGAGGAAATGGTTATTCTGTTTTATCATCATTGGGTAGCTCAAACGACTATCTGCTGGATAATCTTATTGCAGGGTGGACAGCAAGAGGTATAGACACCAAAATTTCGAAGAATGGCTATCTATCATATTGGACAGGAGGAGCTGCAGGATATGGAAGTACTTCTCAGGAAATGGTTGCGCATATGTTGAAACTCTCTGAATCTTATATTGATAATATAGATTGGCACAAGACTTCTCAAGGCTTTAGGTCATGGTCTGGAAATGCTTATTCAGTCAATGAATTTATCCTACAGCCAGCAGCTGACAGAGCAGCATTATATGGAGCGGGTAAAGCCTTTTCAACAACTAATTTAGTTTTTGAAAAAACAATTCTTGGTCAAAGGATATATCAGCCTTTATTAGAAATAAGTTCAATAAAAGCGCAAAGGCTTGCTGCAGGAACTAAAATTGCAGGAAGAGTCTTGGGTGGAATCGGAATAGGTTTGGCATTTATTGATATAAATCAAAAAGGACCCAATACATCAAATTCTCTAGATCTTGTAATGTCGGTACTTGCCGTTTCGCCAACAGGTTGGGGACAAGCTATAGCAGGAACTTATTTTTTGGCTAATTTTGCTACTCAATTAGTTACAGGCAAAGATATAGGGCAGCATATTGAAGGAGCTGTTAATAAATACTATAACGACGGAGTAAGAGCAGAAGAACAAAGGAAATATAACGAAGCCATGGGCTACTAAAAATTACATATATGATACTCATTGATTATTTATATTATCAAATAACTAATTTTTATCTTCATTATGAGAAAGATGGAACTCATAAAGCATCCGGAATTATTGGAGCTTGCTCTTTAATTTCTTTCAATTTAATATTTATATTAATGTTTTTAGATCATTTTTATAATAAAAATACTATTCCATCAAACAAGTATATTATAATAATATATTGTTTACCTATTATTTTATTAGTTGGTTTAAGATATTGGAAATTTACTTCCTATGAACAAATTAGAGAAAAAGTAAAGGGTTTTGATAAAACGACAAGAATAATAGCTGATATTTTATTAATCATTTATATTATTATTTCATTTTTTGGGTTATTTATTTTTAGTCTTTATACAGGATCATTAAAACATTGAAATGAAACTTGTAATTGCTACCTTATTTAGGACAAAAGTTTATCCTTCTTAGACTCTTTATTAAGAGAGCTTTATAAAATAATTAGGGTGTTGAAATCAGTACCCTAATTTTAATTTAAAATAGATTTTGCTAAGACAGCGCAGAAGCTCTTGAAGAAAACAATTATTATCCATTTGGATTAAAGCATGAAGGTTACAATGTTTTAGTAGGGAACCCTGCTTATAATTACCAGTATAACGGTAAAGAGCTACAAAAAGAAACTGGCTGGGGAGATTACGGAGCCAGAATGTATATGGCTGATATTGGCAGATGGGGTGTGATAGATCCTCTTGCTGAACAGATGAGAAGATATTCGCCTTATAATTATGCTTTTAATAACCCTGTAAGCTTTATAGATCCGGATGGGATGGCACCGCATCAGTTTAAGATGCCTGGCGATTCCCGCCCTGATGCCTACTCGGGAGGTCATAATCCAAACTGGTTAGGCTTAGGAAATACCGGAAGCCTTGAATCAGGAGGATATGGAGGAGGAAACGGTTATTCTGTTTTATCATCATTGGGTAACTCAAACGACTATTTACTGGATAATCTTAGAGCTGCATGGGCCAATAATGGAATGTTCTCCAGTATGAATAGTAATAGTGATATTACCTGGTGGACAGGGAAACCAAGGGAAAGTATTTCTTTAACAAATGATGGAGTAAATGTAGATACTGATCCTGGAATTATGCATGTTCTGAAAATTTTAAATAATAATTTAGTTGGATTGGTGAATGATATAGATGATGCAAGTAAAAGCTTGATGAAGTATCAAACAGAAGATTTTTTTATTGATGCTGAAAAGCACATTAATGGGAGTTTAGGTGTATCTGGAATGGCTTTAGATGGGTTTAATAAATTATCAAATACATCAAAATTAAGATCATTATATTTATTATCAGCTGTAACTGGAATTAGAGCAGGTAAAATTCTCAATGGAGCTAAAGGTTTCGCAAATTCTTTTGGGAAGATTTCTAAAAGTCTGGGAGTTATAGGTACAGGTTTAACAGTAGGGGTTAATGCATATGAATATTATTCAGGTACTTGGGATGCACATACGGTGATTAATACGGCTCTAATAGGTGCTACTGCTATAGCGACATTTGTAACTATGCCAGCTGTTGTTGCAGCTGCCCCTGTTATTCTTACTGCTGTTGCAGTATATGGCGTAGCAGATTATGTTTTTGGCATAGGAGATTCGATTGATAAAAATTTCGGTAGGAAATCAACATTTTGGTATCCTTAAAACTATACATATAAATGGAAAAATTTTCAATACTAAGCTTTTCAACTAAAAAATTATTGATATATACTATTATTGCTTTTGTAGTAACAACACTTCTAACTATATTAACTTCTATATATATAGGTGAAAAAGTTTTTCCCGCAATCGTGTTTTTATCTACTATTGTTATCAGTATATTTTGGATAAAAAAGTGCTGCTGGACTTCGTATCAAATAATAATAGATAATGATAAGCTATTTATAAATAATAGAAATTATTATTTATTGGATATTATCAAATATACATTTGAAGATACGGAGAAATATTATGGACTGAAGTTAGTTTTTAAATCAGACAATTTTTTCTTTAACATTTCTAAAAAAAATAGTTTAGACTATTTGGCTTTTAAAATTAAATTTATAGAAGCTATAGATCATTTAAAAGAAAATCATAATATTAGTGTACCTAAATATGATTGGTATAAAACAAAGTCTGCTAAAATATATGGTTATATAACTGCTTTGGTTCTTATATTGTGGATAATTGCCATGTTTGTATACCCTGAAAGATTAAAGATTTCCAATATAGGCCTGTTTTTTATTGTTTTAGCTGGGTTGTCTCCTATCCTTTTGAAAATATTTAGAAATAATCGATGAAAATAAGGAGAAACTTTGAATAATCTTAAAAAATTTTTAGACAGAAAAAATCGCAGAAGTTCTTGAAGAAAACAATTATTATGCATTTGGTCTAAAGCATAGTGCAGGAATGGTCCCGACAGCCAATGCAGCTTACAGTTATGGATACAACGGTAAAGAACTACAGAAAGAAACAGGCTGGGGAGATTACGGAGCGAGAATGTATATGGCTGATATTGGCAGATGGGGCGTAATAGACCCTCTGGCTGAACAGATGAGAAGATATTCTCCGTATAATTATGCTTTTAATAATCCTGTAAGCTTTATAGATCCGGATGGGATGGCACCGCATCAGTTTAAGATGCCTGGCGATTCCCGCCCTGATGCCTACTCGGGAGGTCATAATCCAAACTGGTTAGGCTTAGGAAATACCGGAAACCTTGAATCAGGAGGATATGGGGGAGGAAACGGTTATTCTGTTTTATCATCATTGGGTAACTCAAACGACTATCTGCTGGATAATCTTATTGCTGGATGGGCATCACAAGGTATAGATGCTAAAATTTCGAAGAATGGCTATCTGTCATATTGGACAGGAGGGGCTGCAGGATATGGAAGTACTTCTCAGGAAATGGTTGCGCATATGATAAATATTTCTGGGAGCAAAGAAGAAATATACTCACCTTTAAGTCAAGGTAATACCTTACTTTCTTTTAATGGGGTTTATATGACACAGTTATCATATAGAGAATATATTGGTACAGCTAAGCCAAATGTACCGTTTAAATATAGGGGTATTAAATATTATGGTAATGGAAGAACTTTTCTAAAATCAGAAAGTTTGGTTAGCGTTAGAGGTGTTATCAAAATAGGTAAATTTTTAGGACCTGTAACTGTTGGATTAGGTGCAATACTAGATTATGGATATGGTGTAAAAGAGTACGAAAGAGACCCTAATTCTCCTAATGCTGTTTCTCCTAATAAAGCTCATTTGAATGCTGTAATGGGATTATATGGATTGTCAGGTGTAGGGACTATACCTTCAGTTCTCTATTTTGGAATAGATTCATTTTACCCTGGAGGAATTGTGGGAGCATCCAAAACAGCAGCAAGAACTGAGGCATATGAACAACAGATAACAGGCCATCCTCTTTTTAGTAATTCAGCTTTAAAATTTTAATTATGTTAATTAAAAAAGTATATTATTTTTATTTCTATTCTTTTTATAAATTTTGGGATTGTATTTCAATTCCAAAATTTTGGAGTGATACAAAATCAGTAATTTCTTTGATTGTATTGAAAAGTTTCTTATTTATAAGTGTCATGTATTATTTTGATCTTAATTTTTCAAAAGGTCAATTAATTTTATTCAGTTTAGTGTTTATAATCCTTCCTGATCTTTATTTATTTGTGTTTAGGAATGAATGGAAGTCTTATCTAGTTTATTATGATAACTTATCAAAAACTAAGAACAAAATATATAAAATGATTGTTGGTTTTACTGTATTATTAGTCATTGGAAATTTTTTATATTCAATTGAGTGGATGAATCAAAGAGCTAAGAAAAATCAAACTGGCCCTTATTCCACAGAATACATACAGCAAGAAAAAAAGAAGGATTCAGTTGATCATGCAATGTATCTAAAAGAAATGGAAGATATTAGAAATGGCAAAAGGTAACGGTCATGTTCCAAAGTGGTAAAGTTTCAAAAATGTTGGTTTTCTTTATTAATCGAACTTAACGAGAAATAATAAGTATTAATTTTATAGAATAGAGGGATCGTTTGGCCCCTCTACTTGTTTTTTTAATAGAAAATTGGAGTCCTTATACAAGTAAAAGTTTACTCATGTGTCAAATGTGTTGGTGATGATTTTATAAAATATGACAAAACTAATTATGGAAAGCAACGCTATCAATGTAAGTTCTGCAAAGCCATAAGTGTTTTTACAATATTCTTATAATGCTTATAAAAGGGACATCAATACAAAGGTTATTCAGCTAACTAAAGAAGGCATGAGGATAAGAAGTATTGCGAGAATATTAAAAATTTCAACAACTACTTTACTTAAAAAGAATTGTTGCAATTGCAAATAGTATCAGTCAACCTCTTATTCCATATTATCAAACCTATGAATTAGATGAATGAGGTTTTTCATCAGAAAAAAATCTAATGTAATGTGGCTGGTATATGCCATTAATAAGAACACCAAAGAGATTGTCGAGTTTTATATTGGTAAGAGAAATAACAAAACGTTGAATTCTGTTGTTAACTTTGATCACTTCCAAAGTTTAAAAAATCTATACCTATGGTATGGGTAGGCAGAATATGGAGACTTCTAAAACAACAGAATACCTTGACGGATTCCAGGGATTGTCGGCAGGTTCTCCTCTTATCCTAAAATTTGTTCCTACCGCTGAAGGCTATTACAATTTGAAAATAATAAGTATTTACAGCTATACAGACCATTTGGGAAATGTGCGTTTAAGCTACTCCAAAAATTTATCTGGCAGCGCAGAAGTTTTTGAAGAAAACAATTATTATGCTTTTGGTTTAAAGCATGAAGGTTATAATGCTTTATCTGGAAATCCGGCTTACAGCTATGGATACAACGGTAAAGAACTACAGAAAGAAACGGGCTGGGGAGATTACGGAGCGAGAATGTATATGGCTGATATTGGCAGATGGGGTGTGATAGATCCATTAGCAGAGCAGATGAGAAGATATTCTCCGTATAATTATGCTTTTAACAATCCTGTAAGCTTTATAGATCCGGATGGGATGAAGCCAAGAGAATTTGCAATGGCAGGTGATGGATTCGGTAATGTGGATGTAAGTTCCGGCTGGACCAATCCAAACTGGCTGGGATTAGGGAATGATGATAGTTATGGTAGCAGCTATGGTTTTGGTTCTTTATTTTCTGGCGGTGGAGGTAGTAGTCCTGCGGCCAATATCATCCTTAATTTTATAAGAGGAGATAAAGAAGGTCTTGGTAACTTTGTAAATAAGGACTTTGAAGAAAACGGATGGCATGTTATTGATGCTTTAAGTTTAAGGACGCTTTAACTAAACTGACATTATATTTGGGAGATAGCCAAGCCGATAATATTTTTATCAACGCACACGGTTATGCGAGCCAACGTTATCTTTTTGATGAAAGCGGAGAAGCACTTCGTAATTCAAGTTCAGGTGAATATATAATGGCAGGTGATAATGGTTTTCATACTGATAATGATGGGATTTTAGGAAGTCATATGCAGCAGTATCTATTCGATAAAGGCAAATTATCACCAAATACTCTGAGCAGTATAGATAACTTTATTAAAATCACCAATTATGTAAAAGAAGGTAAAAACCTGATTATGGGATCTTGTAACTCTGCACAGTATGATGATCTTTTTGGATCAGGGATCTCTTCCATTGTACAATCCAGAGATATTTTCGTAAACAGAGACTATTCAAGTTTATGGCCCATTGGAGGAAAAATAAGGTTTCAAGATTTTACTGGCTTTAAGCAAACTTCCCATGAAAATTATATAAAGGGATGGGTCAGGTATAGAGATGGAGCAGCTGCTCAACAGAATTTTAATATAATAATGACAAAATATGGAGTTAAAACAATTAAATAAAATAATAATATTGATAGCTTGTGCTTTCAATATAAATATCTTTTCACAAATGAATATGGCTGATATTGAAGATAAACAATTTTCAGTCAATTTAAAAAAAGAAAATAGAAGTATCATAAAAATATTAGATGATGCTAATTATATTGTATATTATGTATTAGATAAAAGAAATTTTGAATTTGATAAAAGACACAGAAATGTTGATTTAGTCAATCTAATCTTCTTTTCTAAAAAATATAATAAAGGAATTCTTACTCTTTTTAAACAAAGCATTGACCATAAAAAAAAATCAGTTTACAATATCACCTTACTTACTGGCTCTTATGACAAATATATGTTTAAACCGTCGATGATTATAGTAGATAAAGATTTTAATTACGAATATTTAATGATGTATCATTACATGCCCCCCCCTCCACCTGAAAATGGTGCTTATAAGTCATGGATTACAATACAGGATAATAAAAATCGATGTAATGTAAAACACATTGATCTAAAAGGCAATGCTATTTATGAAAATATTGATGACATTTTGAATAATATTTCTAAAATAGGTAAAGACAAAAAAGCACAAGATTGTGAACCTGTAGTTTACGAAATGGATCTTAGAGATTATTTTCCAAAGAAAATAATTAAATAGAGTAATGTGGTAATGTTTCAAAAATGTTGGTTTTCTTTATTAATCGAACTTAACGAAAAATAATAAGTAATAATTTTATATAATAGAGTGATCGTTTGGTCACTCTATTTGTTTTTTAATAGAAAATTGGAGTCCTTATGCAGGTAAAAGTTTACTCATGTGTCAAATGTGTTGGTGATGATTTTATAAAATATGGCAAAACTAATTATGGAAAACAACGCTACCAATGTAAATTGTGCAAAGCCATAAGTGTTTTACAATAAAAAGGACATCAATACAAAGGTTATTTAGCTAACTAAAGAAGGCATGGATAAGAAGTATTGCGAGGATATTAAAATTTCAACAACTACTTTACATAAAAGAATTGTTGCAATTGCCAATAGTATTAGTGAACCTCTAATTCCATATTATCAAACCTATGAATTAGATGAGATGAGAGTTTGCATCAGAAAAAAATCTAATGTAATGTGGCTGGTATATGCCATTAATAAAAGTACCAAAGAGATTGCCGGGTTTTATATTGACAGGAGAAATAACAAAACGCTGAATGCTGTTATTAAAACTTTGATCAATTCCAAAACTAAAAAAATTTATACCGATAAACTCAGAAATTATCAATATTTGATTCCAAAGGAAATTCATAGCACAAAAAAAATACGGAATCAACGGAATAGAAAGGAAAAACCTTAGTATCAGAACCCATTTAAAAAGATTAAACAGAAAAAACAATTTGCTTCAGCAGAAGTGCAGTTATTCTAAACGCCATTTTGAAAATATATTTTTAGAGCGACAGTTAGAATATAAGAGTGAATTTTTTTCCTTGTCTTGTATAACAGATGGGAAAATTGGAACTAAAATTTATGTTGTTGGGAAAATGTTGGGAAAGACGACAAATAAAAAACCGTAATACTTTTTATTATAGAGTATTACGGTTTATTGTCGTGGTCCCACCTGGGCTCGAACCAGGGACCACCTGATTATGAGTCAGGTGCTCTAACCAACTGAGCTATAGGACCTCAAAACTTGGTTAAATTTTGTGATTGCAAAAATAGCAAAATTTCTTTCACTACAAAACTTTTTATTGCTTTTCTTGACAAAGTTCTACCAACACTCCGTTCGTGGATTTTGGGTGCAGGAAGACAACTAATTTGTTATCAGCACCTTCTTTAGGTTCTTCGGAGATAAACTGAAATCCTTCTTTTTTTAATCTTTCAATCTCTTCAAGGATATTTTCTACACCAAATGCCAAATGATGGATACCTTCACCTTTTTTATCAATAAACTTCGAGATCGGGCTTTCCGGATTACTGGCTTCTAACAACTCTATTTTACTTCCTCCCGCTCCGTAAAAAGAAGTGACAACCCCTTCCCTTTCCACACTTTCTTTTTTATAAGATTCCTTTCCTAACAGTTTGGTAAAAAGGTCATCAGAAATTCCTAAAGATTTTACGGCAATACCAATATGTTCTAGCTTCATAAATACTAATAAATATAATTAAATCGTAAATTTGATACCGGAGCTGAATTTCAAAGGTATCAATTCAAACAAAAGTACTAAATTTGCATAACTTATGGAAAGTAACAGACAAAGAAAAGTAGCACAGATCATTCAGGAAGACTTCGCAGAGCTTTTCCGCAAACAGGCTTCAGAAAGCAAGCAGAGCATATTGGTATCCGTTTCAGATGTAAAAGTATCGGCAGATCTGGGTATTGCCAAAATTTATTTAAGTATTTTCCCGCAGGAATTCCGTTCCGCGGTGATGAAGGAAATTGAAGAAAACAAACCTCAGTACAGAAATTTTATTGGCCAGAAAATGGCAAAACAGGTACGTATAATTCCGCAGCTTAACTTTTATCTGGACACCGCTCTTGATGATGTTGAAAAACTAGAAAGAGAATTAAGAGGCGAAGGCGACAATCCGGTTTTATAAATCTTGAAAAATATTGCATTTTACATAGCATCCAGATACCTTTTGGCTAAAAAGGGAAGCACTGCCGTGACGTTTATAACGTGGCTTTCGGTAGGGGCCATGACGGTTGCTGTGACTGCAATGTTTGTAATCATTTCAGTGTTTTCAGGCCTTGAGACCCTGAACAAAGACCTTATTTCCAATCTTCATGCTGATCTGACCCTGAAAAGTATTTCAGGAAAAACAGTGAAAGATCTGGATAAGGTCACTACAGTTTTAAAAAACAATAAGGCAATCAGTAGTTTTTCCCGTGTCATTGAGGAAAAAGTATATGTCAATTATAAAGGTAAAGGTGATATTGCCTATTTAAGAGGAGTTGATTCCGCTTATATAAAAGTCAATCCCATTGATAAAGATGTATTCTATGGAACTTATCCCAGTTTCCAGTACTCCAATGAAGTGTTAATGGAAACAAACCTGCACAACAGGCTTTCAATTCCTATAGATTCTACAAGCAATTACGCTACTATCTTTATGCCCAAGCCGGGAACCGGTATCATTAACAAAGAGGAAGACATCTATAATAAAAGAGATTTTCTGGTAACAGGAGTTTTCCCGGGAAAAGAACAGCTGGACAGCTATATCATTGCCCCAATAGAGCTTACAGAGGAATTACTCAGCCTGCCAAAAAAATCAGCGTACCAGATTGTCATCAAATTAAAAAATCCGGAAAATGCTGATGCCGTAAAACAGAGCCTTCTTACTTCATTGGGAAAAAATATTGAAATAAAAACCAAGGAAGAAGAAAATGCAGCGTTCTGGAAGATGATCAATACGGAAAAGATGTTCATATATCTTATCTTTGCTTTAGTGATCTTCATTACCACCTTCAATCTGGCCGGAGCGATCATTATTCTTCAGCTTGATAAAAGAGAGCAGTCCAGATCCCTTATTTCACTGGGCTTTCCAATCAGCCATTTAAGAATGACCTATTTCTATACCGGGCTGCTTATCGTGATTTCCGGAGTAATCTCTGGCCTGATCGCAGGAACCCTACTCTGCTATTTCCAACTTTATACTGAATTCTTCAGAGCTAATGAAATGCTCCCTTTCCCTGTAAAAATTGTTGGAAAAAATTATCTTATCGTGGCTTTCACTGCCTCCTTGTTTGGGATCATTATTTCCTGGTTTTTTTCCAAAATCAGCAAAGACTATATTACTAAAAGTTAATATATCCGATTTGAAATAAAATCAGCTTCATTTTCAATTTTTTGTACCTTTACGGCCCAATTTTTTTTAAATGAAACGAATTTTATCTTTTTTCTTACTGAGTGTCACATTGATTTTCGCCTCAGCTCAGGCTCCTGCAGGTTATTATGATAACGCTGCAGGGCTTACGGGTGCTCCACTTAAAACTGCACTTAAAGGCATAATTGAACAAGGGCATCAGGATCATGGCTACGGTGGCCTATGGACAGGCTATGCAACAACTGACCGTGACTTTTTTTACGAAAATGACGGAACTATTTTGGATATTTATTCTGAAAAGCCAAACAGCTCTGATCCTTACACATACACTCTGGGTACAAACCAGTGTGGCAGCAGTGGGTATAACAGCGAAGGAGACTGCTACAACAGAGAACATATTGTACCTCAAAGCTTATTCGATGAAGCCAGTCCAATGGTATCAGATATTCATTTCATCCGCGCAACCGACGGAAAAGTGAATGGGATGAGGTCAAACTACCCTTTTGGTAAAGTACAAATTGCCTCTTTTACATCAGAAAACGGATCTAAACTCGGAAATTCAGTATCACCAGGATATGGAGGGACTGTATTTGAGCCGATCGATGCTTTTAAAGGTGACGTAGCCAGAATGATCTTCTATTTTGTAACGAGATATGAAGCTGAACTTCCAGATTTCAGTACCGGAAATATGCTGGGTGGATCTACCTATCCTGGACTTCAGACATGGGAATTGAATCAGCTTTTGGCATGGCATATAATGGATCCCGTTTCATCTGAAGAAATTGCCAGAAATAATGCATCTTATACTTATCAGGGAAACAGAAATCCATTTATAGACAATCCTTCTTATGCTGAACAGATCTGGGGAACACCGGTTATAGACACACAGGCTCCAACTGCTGCGACCAATCTTATTACCCAGAACCCAACTTCGAATACGATTTCTTTAAGCTGGACTGCTGCTACAGATAATATTGGTGTTACAGCTTATGATGTTTATGCTAACGGAATACTAAAAACTACAGTTGCAGGAACTACAGCTACTGTTCAGGGACTATCTCCGTCTACTACCTATACTTTCTATGTCATTGCTAAAGATGCTTCAGGAAACTCTTCTCCACAGAGCAATTCTGCAGACGGAACAACACTGGCAGGGCAGCCTGGCGGAAATACAAGCTGTGGAACTGAAAACTTTGAGAATATTCCGGCATCAGATTCCCAATATTTAACAAGAACATGGACAAACAATAATATTTCATGGACAGCTAACTTCGCAAGAACAGACCAGACCATTAACGGAAGAGCAATTACTATTCAAGGTGGAGATTTGACAAGTTCTACAATTTCAGGAGGAGTACAGTCTATAACAATAACCACTCAACGAAAATTCACGACGGGTTCAAATGGTAATTTAAATATTGAAGTTAATGGAACTGTGATAGGAACTGTTCCATACAGCACAACAGTAACTACAACAACAGTTAACGCAAATATCAGTGGAAATGCAATTATTAAGATCACTAACCCTGGTTCAAACAGAGTTGCCATAGATGACCTTACATGGACATGTTTCGGTTCACTGGGAACTTCTGACATTAAAAAAGACAATTCTGAATTCACCATCTACCCTAACCCGGTAAAAAACAATGAATTATTTGTAAAAGGTGAAAACTTAAGCAAAATTTTAAAAGCTGAGATCTATGATCTTTCTGGAAAACTGATAGAAGTTATTGCAAATCCTTTCAAAAACTCCAATAGGATCAATATTAAAGGACTTACTAAAGGAAACTACATCTTGAAAACAGACCGTTTCTCTACAAAATTCATGGTAGACTAAACCGTAAAAATATTTGATAATAAAGACCGATTTATTCGGTCTTTTTTTTATTTTTGATACATGGATTCCAATAAAAAATTAGGGCTGATAGGAAAGAATATTTCCTATTCCTTTTCCAAAAAATTCTTTGAAGACAAGTTCCAGAAGCTGATGCTGAAAGACTTTACCTACGATATTTTTGACCTCAATGAAATTGATGAAATAGAAACCCTTCTGAATGATCCTGAACTTTTAGGATTCAATGTTACTATTCCTTACAAAGAAAGGGTCGTTGACTATCTTGACGAACTTAGCGACGAAGCAGAAAAGATTGGTGCCGTCAATTGTGTTCTGATCAGAGATGGTAAAAAAACAGGTTACAATACTGATGCTTTTGGTTTTGAAAAAACACTTCTGCTCCACAAAAAATCCCATCAGGACAAAGCATTGATTCTGGGAAACGGAGGTGCTGCAAAAGCTGTGAAATATATTATGGATAAGCATGGAATTCCATCGGTTACTATTTCCAGAAATTCCGAAATCAATTTCATGAATCTGGATAGGGAGACGGTCCGCGACCATAAGATCATCATCCAGTGTACTCCTGTAGGGACATTCCCAAATGTAGAAGACTGCCTGGAATTCCCTTTTGAAGGAATCACCCCGGAACACCTGATTATTGACCTGATCTACAACCCGAATTACACTCAGTTCATCATTAAAGCCTCCGAAAAAGGAGCCAAAACAGTGAATGGTTATTATATGCTTGAGCAGCAAGCAGAAAAAGCTTGGGAAATTTGGAATTTTCAAAAAAAATAAACTAAATTAGTACCTTAATTGGCTTTACTGCTATATACAAAAGGATATTAACGCCACTCACATAAAAGATTTGCTATGATTACAGAAAACAATCTTTCTGAAAACGAAGAAAACAAAAATTCTAACGAAGTATCTCAAGAAGAAACATCCGAAACACCTGTACCTCATGGTGAAAGCGCTCATGAAGATGACGCAGAACACCTGGAAGAGGATCATGCTGATGATATTTCTTTGGCCGATGCTTTAAAAGAAATGGAAACCATCATCAACTCGGCTAATGCAGGCGAGAATTTCAAAAGATTCAATCAGTTAAAAGAAAAAGCAGGTCATTACATTCATGATGAAGTGGAAGACAAAAAGCATGAGTATGTAGAAGGCGGGAATCCTCCTGAAAACTTTAGCTACGAGCACCCTTTACAGTCCAAATTCTCCGCTCTGGTTAATATTTTCAGGGAAAAACATGACAGCTACCAGAAATCTCAGGATGAAGAGCAGAAAAAAAACCTTGAGCACCGCCAGAATATCATAGAAAGACTTAAAAACCTTTATACCAATTCTGAACCGGGAACCAATCTCTTCAAATCCATCCGTGAAATCAAAGAAGAATGGTCAAAAGCCGGCCAGGTTGCAAAATCTGAATTCAAGATCCTTAATAATAATTACTTCCACCATCTGAACCAGTTTTATCAGATGCTGGATCTGAATAAAGAATTTCTGGAGCAGGAATTCAGCCATAATTTAGAGAAAAGACAGCATATCATTGCGCGTGCTAAAGAACTGGAAAGTGAGCCTGTAATTCAGAAAGCCCTGAACGAGCTTCAGTATCTTCACAAGCTTTGGAAAGAAGAAGCTGAGCCTGTAGCAGAAGAATTCCGTGAAAAAACATGGGAAGAATTCAAAGAAATATCCAACAAGATCCACGAAAGAAAATCTGAGCTCTCTGCAGCTATTGAAGGCGAACAGAATGATAATCTTGAAAAGAAAAACCAGATCATCGCAGAGATCAAAAAATTGTCTGAGCCTTCCGAAACTCCTAACCACAGCTACTGGCAGAATTCTATCAAAAGAGTTGAAGACCTTCGTACTGAATTCTTAAAAACAGGAAGTGTTCCAAGAAAATTATCCAACCAGAACTGGAATGATTTCAAAACAACACTCAGAGCTTTCAATACAACAAAAAATAATTATTATAAATCTCTCAAAGGTTCCCAGCAAACCAATCTGGAAGAGAAATTAAAACTGATCCAGACTGCACAGGACAATATGAACAATGAAGAATGGGATATTGCCGTTCCTCTGTTCAAAAAGCTTCAGGAAGACTGGAAAAAAATCGGACACGTTCCAAAGAGCATGACCAATAAAATCTGGGACGAATTCCGTGATGCCTGTAATACGTTCTTCAATAATTACAGAGAGAAAAACAATGCTTCTAATGATAATTGGAAAGAGAACTATAAACAGAAAAAAGAAATTCTCGAGGACCTGAAAACCGTTTCCAATGACGAAGGCAGTATTGAAAGAATAGAAGCAATAAAAACCGCCTGGAACAACATCGGGAAAGTACCGAGAGACAAAATCTCAATCAATACCGAGTTCAACAGAACGTTAAGAGAAAAGCTGAAACTGAATAAGATCAACGAACTTGAGCTGAAAGAAGAAGGTTTAACAGAAAACCAGCTTACAGACAAGGCAAGAAAGATCAAGAGCCAAATTTCTGACCTTGAGGGTGAGATTGTAAAACTGGAAAATAATCTGGCATTCTTTAACAAGCCGTCAAGAGAAAACCCTCTTCTTAGAGATACATTCAATACAATCGACGAGAAGAAGGCTCATCTGGAAACCTTAAAACAGAATCTTCACAATATCATTGCCGGAGATTAATCTATTAAATAATATAAAAAAGGCGAAGCAAAGAAATTTGTCTTCGCTTTTTCTTTTTACTTTATGAACAACGACGAATTATACATCAAAAGATGCATTGAACTTGCTCAAAAAGCACTGGGCAAAACCTACCCCAACCCTCTTGTAGGCAGCGTGATTGTCCATAACGGGAAAATCATCGGGGAAGGATACCATCATAAAGCCGGAGAAAACCACGCTGAGATTAACGCGATCAATTCTGTAGAAAATAAAGATCTTATACCCGAATCTACGATCTATGTTTCACTGGAGCCCTGCGCCCATTACGGTAAAACGCCACCATGTGCTTTAAAAATTAAAGAACTTGGTTTCAGGAAAGTTGTCATTGGCGCCATGGATTCTCATGACAAAGTGAATGGGAAAGGGAAAAAAATCATTCAGGATGCAGGTATTGAAGCGGTTTCAGGAATACTGGAAAAAGAATGTATTGAGCTGAATAAAAGATTTTTTACCTATCATGAAAAGAAAAGACCTTACATTATCCTGAAATGGGCCGAATCAGGAGACGGGTTTTTAGATAAGGATTTTAAACCAACAGCCATTTCAAATTCTCTGGCCAATCAATTTGTACATCAACTAAGAGCCGACGAACATGCTATTTTAGTGGGAACACAAACCGCTTTAAATGACAATCCAAGCCTGACCGTAAGAAATGCTGAAGGAGTAAACCCTGTCAGAATTCTTATTGATTTTGATTTAAAAGTTCCTGGCAGTTTCAATATTTACAATAGTGAAGCAAAAACACTGGTTGTAAACTCTGAAAAAGAAGGTACCGAAGGGCATATCCAATTTATTAAAATCAACAGGGATAATTTCATTCCAGAGCTACTGGAAGTACTATACAATGAACATATACAGTCTGTTATTATTGAAGGCGGCCGTTTTACATTACAGCAATTTATTAATGCTAACCTTTGGGATGAAGCCATTGTCATTAAAAATGAAAATCTGAAACTGGAAAACGGAACAAAAGCGCCAGAATTTAATTATACAGCTAACAGAATTGAAAATTTGAGAGATAATACAGTATCAATTTTTAAAGCAAAACAAAACCATTTTATCACCATCAATTGAAATAATTTCTTTACATTAGTTTTACAAAAATTAATACTATGAAAAACTTAAAGAAAATTTCAAGAACTGGTTTAAAAAATATTAGCGGTGGTGCATTTGTATTTGTAGACTGTACTTTACCTACCGGGGAATCTACCAGATGCAGAGACAAGTGTCCTCAGGATTTTTGCGGGCCGACAAGCTATATGTGTCTACTTCCCTTAGATTATTGCGGATCATAATGAGGATCAATATCACATTAAAAGATTTAGGAAGCTGTCAAAATATTGATGGCTTCTTTATTTATGATTGCGTAACTTATGTTGTATTTATACTTTTGCATTGATAAAGCCGGCTATAATGACGTTCGAATATAAAACCATAGAAAAACCCATAGAAAATACTTTATTAAAAGAAAAAGGAAGCAAATTCATTGGATTTGCCTTTCCGGTCAATAACGAAAGGGAGCTGAAAGAAGCATTGGAAAAAATCCGGGCAGAACACCCTAAGGCTACCCATCACTGTTACGCGTTCAGAATGGGCCTGGAAGGTGAAAACTATCGGGCAAATGATGACGGTGAGCCATCAGGAAGTGCAGGTCTTCCTATCTACAATCAGCTTTTAGCACACGAAATCACCAACGTTCTGGTTATATCGGTCCGTTATTATGGCGGAACAAAACTCGGGGTTTCAGGGCTTGTAAAAGCCTATAAAGAATGTGCAAAGATCACATTGGAAGAGGCCAATATCATCACAAGAGAGCTTGAAACAGAAATTGAAATCCAGTTCAACTTCAATCAGCAGAATACTATTTTTACCCTGCTTTCCAAATTTGATGCTAGGGTTCTGAATTTTGATGCTAATGAAAACTGCATCCTCACTGCATCTTTAAAATTAGCCCAAAAAGAAAGCATTTCAGATAAATTATCCGAAATGCAGTATGTTTCATTTGAATTTAAAGATTAATTCCTTCTTCCACCAAGGAGTAATGAACCCCAATAAAGAAGCTGAGCCAGTGATCCAAGGGCTGCCACAACATACGTTCTTGCTGCCCATTTTAAACTGTCCTGTACTCCTACAAATTCTTCCTGGGTAACCGTTCCCGTGTCTTTAATCCACTTCATTGCTCGGTTACTGGCATCATACTCCACTGGAAGGGTTACAAAAGCAAAAAGTGTAGTCAATGCAAACATTGCCACTCCTATCGCCAGAACCGTCGTATTTCCGTTGGGATCATCAATAGATCTTGTTGCTGCCATAATCCCGATACCTGCGATAAGGACAAACTGCATCAGATTAGAGCTTATATTCACAACAGGAACCAGCTTTGAACGCAGGTTCAGCATCGAATATCCTACAGCATGCTGCACTGCATGCCCACATTCATGCGCAGCCACAGCAGCAGCTGCTGCATTTCTCTGCATATAGACTCCTTCTGAAAGGTTAACTGTTTTATCTGCCGGGTTATAGTGATCCGTCAGCTGGCCGGGAACAGAAATTACCTGTACATCAGTGATTCCGTTATCTCTCAGCATTTTTTCTGCTATCTCTTTCCCTGAAAGCCCATTTCTAAGATGTACATTGGAATAGTATTCAAATTTCGATTTTAATCTGGACGAAACCCACCAGCTTATCAGCATTGAAACACCGATAATAATATAATAACCCATCATTTTATATAGATTTTTTGTGTTTAATTTTAAACATAATGATGTAAAAACTGTGCCAAAGTATTACATTTTATTATCTATATTTGCTCTCTAATTATCCCTTTATCTATGTCTAAAGTTTCAGTTATTGAAGTGAAAAATCAAGACGAATTAAAAAAATTCGTAAGATTTCCAATGGATCTTTATAAAAACAATCCCTATTATGTTCCTTCCTTTATTAAAGACGAATTTAAAATTTGGGACGCAAAAGAAAATCCGGCTTTAAATTATTCAAAATCCAGGCAGTTTCTTGCCCTGAAAGACAATAAAGTAGTTGGAAGAATAGCCGTGATCATCAATCACAAGGAAGAAAAGGAATTAGGCATCAGAAAAGTACGTTTCGGATGGATTGATTTTATTGATGATAAAGAAGTTTCTCAGGCGCTGATCCAAAAAGCAATAGATTACGCCAAGGAAAATAATATTGATAAAATTGAGGGCCCAATGGGCTTTACCAATCTTGATAAAGCAGGCATGCTTACCATGGGTTTTGATAAGCTGGCCACCATGATTGGAATCTACAATTATGAATACTACCCAAAACACATGGAAGATCTTGGATTGACCAAAGAAAAAGAATGGGTGGAGTATGAAATGAATTTCCCAAAGGTTTTACCTGAAAAAGTAGAAAAATTCAGTGGTCTGATTGCTCAGAAATACAAACTTAAAGTTCTCAATTTCAAATCAAAACAGGAGATTCTTCCGTTTGTAGAACCTATGTTTAAATTGCTTGACGAAACTTATAAGCATCTTTCAACCTATACCCCTATTTCGGACGAACAGATACAGACTTACAGGGAAAAATACTTCCCTTTTATAGACAAAAACTATGTGATCTGTGTAGTGGATGAAAATAACGAACTCGTATCATTTGCCATTACAATGCCTTCTTATTCTAAAGCTCTACAAAAATCTAAAGGAAAGCTGTTTCCTTTCGGATGGTGGCATTTTTTACAGGCAGGAAAGAAAAATGACCGTGCGAACTTTTATCTGATCGGAATTCATCCCGAATACCAGAGAAGAGGCGTTACAGCCATTATATTCAAAGAAATTTTTGTGCGTTTTACCAGCATGGGAATTGATTTTGCAGAAACAAATCCTGAACTGGAAGAAAATAAAAGTGTTCAGGTGCTTTGGCAGGATTACAATCCCGTCAATCACAAAAGAAGAAGAACCTATTCACTAGCAATTAATCATCAGTGATAAATGATGAGTTATTAGTGACTTATTTTAAACCGAAAGCTGATAACTCATACTTTACACTTCAGAAAACTTCCCTTAAAAACCTGAATTCTTTTCGTAAATTTATCCTATGAAACCACATCTCATTGTTTTCGCTGTTCTGATTGCAGCATTTATCGCTTACAACTTGTTTTTTCGGATCGAAGATGACCGAATGAATACCGTAGTCAATATAACACTTGCCAGCATTCTTTTTGGATACATATCGTTCATGGCCTACTCTCTCCTCAAAAAAATGAAGAAATAAGCACTATTTTTATTGATTCTAAATTACCGCTTTTCCCTATTTTAATCCCACTTTTAAGCTTATTAATTTCATGCTTTCTTGTTTATTCGCTAAATTTGCAAATTGAGATAATAATGCAAAAATGAATTTACCTGAAAGTTATATTCCAATCCTTATTCAAGCAGGTGTAGCTATCGCATTCGTAGCCGTTTCTTTGCTTGGAGCCCATTTTCTGGGACCAAAACAGAAAAAAGGAAATTCTGTAAAAAACCAAAGCTGGGAATGTGGAGTTCCTGTAGAAGGAAATGCGAGAACACCGTTTTCCATCAAATATTTCCTGACAGCAGTATTATTCGTGCTATTCGATATTGAAATCGTATTTTTTTATCCATATGCTGTAAACTTCAGAGAATTCGGAATGGAAGGATTCCTTGCTGTCCTAACCTTCGTCGCAATTTTCTTCATGGCGTTTTTCTATGTATGGAAGCGTGGCGCATTAGATTGGGATAAATAAAGAATAGAAATTTTAAATGACAATTTTAGATCAGAAAATTAGAGTTAAGTTAACATTAACACCAATTTAGAATCTAAATTTAAATCTTAAATCAATCAAATGTCAGATAACAAACCAGTAATAAGAACAGATGCACCTGCTCCCGAAGGATTTGAAGGAGAAGGGTTTTTCGCAACGAAACTGAGCAGTGTAATCGGGATGGCCAGAAAATTCTCTCTTTGGCCTTTACCATTTGCAACCTCTTGTTGTGGTATCGAGTTTATGGCTACCCTGAACCCTACGTATGACGCTTCAAGATTTGGTATGGAAAGAAACTCTTTCTCACCAAGACAGGCGGATATGCTAATGGTTTGCGGGACTATATCTAAAAAATTAGGACCTGTCCTAAAAGAAGTGTACACTCAGATGGCCGAGCCAAAATGGGTGGTTGCTGTTGGAGCTTGTGCTTCCAGCGGTGGTATTTTTGACACCTACTCTGTTTTACAGGGAATTGATAAAATTATTCCGGTTGACGTTTATGTTCCGGGATGCCCTCCAAGACCGGAGCAGATTATTGAAGGCGTAATGCAGGTTCAGGCTTTGGCAGAAAGCGAAAGCATCAGAAGAAGAGATATGCCTGAATACCAAAAATTGTTAGATTCTTACAACATTAGCAACTAAAACGGAAATGACGAACGAATTTGTATTAGAAGCAATCACAAGAGAATTTCCGGAGTCTGTAATCTCTAGTTCAGAGCCTTATGGAATGTTAACTATTGAAGTAAAAAAAGATGATATCAAAAAGATTATTCATTATCTGAAAGATTCATCGTTGGAATTTAACTTTCTTACCGATATCTGCGGTATCCATTACCCTGAATTTCCGGACAAGGAAATCGGTGTCGTGTATCACCTGCATAATATGATGGCTAATGTCAGATTACGCCTGAAGATCTTTATGTCCAGAGAAAATATCGAAGTGGATTCTCTTGTAGATTTATTTGCCGGAGCCAACTGGATGGAAAGAGAAACGTTTGATTTCTACGGAATTAAATTTAAAGGACATCCTGACCTGAGACCTATCCTGAATATGGAAGATCTCGGATACCACCCTATGCTGAAGGAATACCGTCTTGAAGATGGAACCAGAACAGATAAGGACGATAACATGTTCGGAAGATAAAAAAATATAAATGATTAATGATGGTTGGTTCATGATCAATTATCGCTTATCGATTATCAATTATATATTATGAAAGATAACTCATTATCTAATATACTTAACCAATACGAAAGTAAGGAGCA
The DNA here is from genome assembly GCF_052044665.1 of Chryseobacterium sp. 22532. Taxonomy (NCBI): domain Bacteria; kingdom Pseudomonadati; phylum Bacteroidota; class Flavobacteriia; order Flavobacteriales; family Weeksellaceae; genus Chryseobacterium; species Chryseobacterium sp. 22532. The sequence goes on along the minus strand of NZ_JBQENJ010000009.1, from coordinate 71,642 downwards.
GATTGACGGGCAGCTTTATACCCTCAATTTGGGACCTACCCACCCTGCAACCCACGGGATCTTCCAGAACATCTTAACGATGGACGGGGAAAGAATCCTTCACGCGGAGCAAACAGTAGGCTATATCCACAGAGCATTTGAAAAAATTTCTGAAAGAAGAAATTATGCTCAGATCACTACCCTTACCGACCGTATGAATTACTGTTCAGCACCAATCAATAACCTTGGCTGGCACATGACAGTAGAAAAGCTGATCGGTGTACAAGTTCCAAAACGTGTAGATTATATGCGTGTGATTTTAATGGAATTGGCCAGAATCGGTGATCACCTGATCTGTAACGGGGTAACCGGAATGGATGCAGGAGCCATTACAGGTCTTACTTATATGTTCATCGAAAGAGAGCGTATTTACGATATGTACGAGCAGATTTGTGGTGCAAGAATGACGACCAATATGGGAAGAATCGGAGGTTTTGAAAGAGATTTCACTCCAAAATTCCATGAGTTATTAAAAGACTTCCTGAAAACATTCCCGGGAAGATTTAAAGAGTTCTGTACTTTATTGGAAAGAAACAGGATTTTCATGGACAGAACCATTGGAGCCGGAGCAATTTCTGCTGAAAGAGCATTAAGCTACGGTTTTACAGGTCCAAACTTACGTGCAGCAGGCGTAGATTATGATGTAAGAGTTGCGCAGCCCTATTCTTCTTACGAAGATTTCGATTTCATCATTCCGGTAGGAACTGCAGGTGACACTTACGACCGTTTCATGGTTCGTCAGCAGGAAATCTGGGAATCACTTAAAATTATCAATCAGGCCTACGACAATCTTCCTGAAGGACCATTCCATGCGGATGTTCCGGATTTCTATCTTCCTGAAAAGGCGGATGTTTATCAGAAAATGGAAGCCTTGATCTACCATTTCAAAATTGTTATGGGAGAAACCGATGTGCCAAAAGGAGAAGTTTATCATGCTGTAGAAGGTGGAAACGGAGAATTAGGTTTCTATTTAGTGAGCGACGGAGGAAGAAGCCCTTACAGACTTCATTTCAGAAGACCATGCTTCATCTACTACCAAGCTTATCCTGAAATGATCACAGGTTCTGTAATTTCAGATGCGATCGTTACGATGTGTAGTATGAATATTATTGCGGGAGAATTAGACGCATAATACATTAGACAAAAAGATAAAAGAAGAAAGATAAAAGACTTTCTTCAACCCAATATAAATACGAATTTAGAATAACGGACTTCAGAATCTTTTTTCTTTGTTCTTTACTCTTTAATCTTAGATAAAAAATGAGCGAAACAATAGCTTTTAAACCGGAAAGTTTAGAACAGGTACACAAAATTATCGCAAGATATCCTGAGGGAAGACAAAAGTCTGCTCTTCTTCCTGTACTTCACTTAGCACAGAAAGAATTCGGAGGATGGTTAGACGTTCCTGTGATGGATTATGTTGCTGAATTATTAAGTATTAAGCCAATTGAAGTATATGAAGTAGCTACTTTTTATACCATGTTCAATATGAAGCCGGTTGGTAAATATGTTTTGGAAGTGTGCAGAACAGGGCCTTGTATGGTTTGCGGAAGCGAAAAGATCCTTGATCATATCAGAACCAAGCTGAACATTAAAGACGGAGAAACTACTGAAGACGGTATGTTTACCCTAAAACCTGCTGAATGCCTCGGAGCTTGCGGATACGCACCAATGATGCAGTTAGGAAAATTCTTTCATGAAAATTTAACGATAGAAAAAGTAGACGAAATCCTTGATCTTTGCAGACAGGGACAAGTTGCTTTAGATTAATTAAAATATACGATGAGTAAAAAACTTTTACTTAAAGATGCACATATAGAAGGTATTCGCTACTTTGAAACTTACCGCAAACAGGGAGGTTACACCGCAGCAGAAAAAGCCTTGAAAATGACCCCCGACGAAATTCTTGAAGAAGTAAAAGCTTCAGGACTTCGTGGACGTGGTGGAGCCGGATTCCCAACAGGAATGAAATGGAGCTTTCTGGCAAAACCGGAAGGCGTGCCAAGACACCTTGTTGTCAATGCTGATGAATCTGAGCCGGGAACTTTCAAAGACAGATATCTGATGGAGTTTCTTCCTCATTTGCTGATCGAAGGAATGCTTATATCCTCTTACTGTTTAGGTTCCAATGTTTCTTATATCTACATCCGTGGAGAATACTCATGGATTCCTGATATTTTGGAGGAAGCTATTGAAGAAGCTAAAGCGGCAGGATTTTTAGGTAAAAATATTTTAGGAACCGGTTTTGACTGTGAAATTTACGTTCAGAGAGGAGGAGGAGCTTATATCTGCGGTGAAGAAACTGCATTGCTTGAATCCCTTGAAGGTAAAAGAGGAAATCCAAGGTTAAAACCACCATTCCCGGCTATAAAAGGACTTTGGGAAAGACCAACGGTGGTAAACAACGTGGAATCTATTGCAGCTATCGTTCCGATTATTGATATCACAGGAGCTGAATACGCAAAAATAGGAGTTGGAAGATCTACAGGTACAAAATTAATTTCTGCTTGCGGAAATATCAATAAACCTGGAGTTTATGAAATTGATATGACGATCACTGTTGAAGAATTCATCTATTCTGATGAATACTGTGGTGGTATCAAAGACGGGAAAAGACTGAAAGCCTGTATTCCTGGAGGAAGTTCTGTTCCTATCGTTCCTGCCAATTTATTGTTGAGAACCGTAAACGGAGAACCTAGATACATGAACTACGAATCACTGGCAGATGGTGGTTTTGCTACCGGAACCATGATGGGTTCAGGAGGTTTCATCGTTTTGGATGAAGATCAGTGTATCGTAGAACATACCATGACTTTGGCAAGATTCTACAATCACGAAAGTTGCGGACAATGTACCCCTTGCCGTGAAGGTACAGGATGGATGTACAAAATTTTAAAGAAGATTGAAAAAGGAGAAGGAAAAATGGAAGACATTGACCTTCTTTGGGATATACAGAGAAAGATCGAAGGAAACACGATCTGTCCGTTGGGTGATGCAGCAGCTTGGCCGGTTGCAGCAGCGATCCGCCATTTCAGAGATGAATTTGAATGGCACATTAAAAACCCTGAGCTGTCTCAGACACAAAATTATGGATTGGCTAATTATGCTGATCCGATTCCGGCTGTTGAAAAAAATGCATAGCTAAAAAAATGAAGAAGTTATTGGTTGTCGGCTTAATGATGTCGGGGTTTGCTTTCGGGCAGGTAAAACAGGATACATTAGACAAAGAATATAAATTGGAGGTAGCTCCAAAGAAAGAGAAAAAGCAGAAACCCAATCCTTTGAGCAAGAAAGGACAGGTGTTTGTTTTTTACGGATGGAACAGAGGAGCTTTTAGCAATTCCGATATCCATTTTACAGGAAACGGTTATGATTTCCAGCTGAATAACGTACAGGCAAGAGATAAACCTACCAAGTTCGGAATCGTTTATATCGATCCAAGCTGGTTTACCGTAACGCAGTACAATTTCAGACTGGGATATTTTATCAAAGATAATTTAGCCCTTGTTTTAGGGATAGATCATATGAAATATGTAATGAAACAGGACCAGACGGTTGATTTTTCAGGTACAATTTCAGATCCTAAATATGCAGGAATGGTACAGAACGGACAGGTTAATTTAGCTGATACACAGTTTCTTACTTTCGAGCATACAGACGGGCTTAATTATGAAAATTTGGGTCTTGAGAAATACAGGAACCTTATTCATAAGAAAAATATAGATCTGGTATGGTCTTATGGAGCAGGAATCGGGGTGATGTTTCCTAAAAGTAACATCAAGCTTTTTGGAAATGAAAGAAGCGACCGTTTTCACGTTGCAGGTATGGGAACCGATCTTAGAACCAGCCTTAACATGGTTTTCTGGAAAAACTGGATGATCAGGGCAGAGGCAAAAGCAGGATATATCAATATGTGGGATATTAAAACTACATTAAATAACAAGCCGGATAAAGCCCGTCAGGATTTTGTTTTCGGACAGGTCCTTGCAGGAGTCGGATATACATTTAACACGAAGAAGTATAATTAAAATATAGCTTAACGCCTTAAAAGCATAAGCGAAAGCATAGAATATGAGCGAAGAGGTTAAAAAATTCAAAATAACTATAGACGGACAGACTACTGAAGTTTTGCCTGGAACTTCTATTTTGGAAGCAGCCAGACAAATCGGTGGAAAATCTGTACCTCCTGCAATGTGCTATTACAGCAAATTGGAAACCAGTGGAGGGAGATGTAGAACTTGCTTGGTTGAAGTTTCAAAAGGTTCCGAAGCAGATCCGCGCCCTATGCCAAAACTAGTCGCGAGTTGCAGAACTAACGTGATGGATGGTATGGAAGTGAAGAATCTTTCTTCCGAAAAAGCTCAGGAAGGCAGAAAAGCCGTTACCGAATTTCTATTGGTGAACCACCCTTTGGACTGCCCTATCTGCGACCAGGCCGGTGAATGTCACCTTCAGGATCTTGGGTATGAGCATGGAAACCTTGAAACCAGAACCGAATTTGAAAGAAATACGTACGAAGCAGATGATCTTGGTCCGAATATCAAGCTGAATATGAACCGTTGTATTCTTTGTGCAAGATGTGTATTGGCTGCCAACCAGTTAACAGGTGAAAGAGAGCATGGTATTCTTTTCAGAGGAGATCACGCTGAAATTTCTACTTATTTAAATAAAGCTTTGGATAACGACTTCATCGGAAACATTATTGATGTTTGTCCGGTTGGAGCCTTAACAGACAGGACTTCCCGTTTTGCAAGCAGAGTCTGGTTCACAAAACCAATGAATGCTACCTGCAAATGTGATAAATGTTCAGGAAAAGCCGTAGTTTGGATGAAAGGTGATGAAATCATAAGAGTTACTGCCAGAAAAGACCAATGGGGAGAGGTGGAAGAATTCATCTGCGACACTTGTCGTTTCGAAAGAAAAGAACTTTCTGACTGGAACATCGAAGGTCCTAGACATATCGACAGACACTCAGTAATTTCATTGAACCACTATGAAAAACCAAAGGATGAGCTAAGAGTATTAGACAATCCTATGGCAAAAGAAATCAGTGAAAAAGACGAAAAATAATTAATAAGACATCAGATTTCAGACACCAGACTTCAGACAATAGATTTTAAATCTGATAACTAGCATCTGACATCTTAATATCTAAATAAAAAATGGATTTACTAACATTTAAACTTATACTTGTACTGGCACTTTTCCTGCTGTCTCTTACGATAGCCGCCTACTCTACCTGGGCAGAAAGAAAAGTAGCGTCTATCATGCAGGATAGAATTGGTCCCAACAGAGCCGGACCTTTCGGATTGCTGCAGCCTCTTGCTGACGGTGGAAAGTTTTTCTTTAAGGAAGATTTTACCCCTGCCAATGCAGAAAAATTTCTTTTCGTGTTGGGACCGGCATTGGTTATGTTTATTTCACTAATCACAGGAGCAGTTATTCCTTGGGGTAAAAGTTTAAATATTGCAGGTACTTCTTTTGATTTACAGGTTGCCAACATCGACGTTGGGGTACTTTTCATCATCGGAATGGCCTCAATCGGTGTATACGGAATCATGATCGGAGGTTGGGCTTCGAATAACAAATATTCATTATTAGGAGCTATCCGTGCTTCTTCACAGATGATTTCTTACGAATTGGCGATGGGATTAGCTTTACTTTCTATCATTATGATGACGGGAAGTTTAGACTTAAAAGAAATTACTGAAAGCCAAACGACAGGAAAACTTTGGGGAGTTATTCCCTGGGTTTCCGGACTGAACTGGAATATTTTCTATCAGCCAATCGCTTTCCTTGTATTCTTTGTGGCAGCTTTGGCAGAAACCAACAGACACCCTTTCGATTTACCTGAATGTGAATCTGAGCTTGTAACAGGATATTCTACAGAATACTCATCAATGAAGTTAGGTTTGTACATGTTCGGTGAATACGTAAACATGTTTATCTCCAATGCTTTCATGGTCGTTCTTTTCTTCGGTGGATACAACTATCCGGGAATTGAATGGGTAACTCAGAACTGGGGTGAAAACGCTGCAGGAATTTTGAGTATCGTAGCATTCTTAACAAAAACGGTAATCGGAATTCTGATCTTCATGTGGATCAGATGGACACTACCAAGATTTAGATATGACCAATTGATGCACTTAGGATGGAAAACTTTGATCCCAATGGCATTGGTAAACCTGCTGATTACAGGAGCTGTAATTTTAGCATTTGCAAACTAGAATAATTTGAAAATGAGATGATGTGATGATGTGATAATTTGGTGATCCGGGTAAGAACTTCCCGCTTCCATCTTCTAACATCTAACGTCTAACATCTAACATCTATAATTAAATGAAACTTACAAACAGATCAAAAGTTGTTTCCAATAAAGAAATGACCCTTGCTGAAAAAATCTACCTTCCTGCTATCTTTACAGGGATGGGGATTACATTCAAGCATGCTGTAAGAACCGTGATAAAAGGAGCTCCCGCAGTATATTCGTATCCTGAGGTACAAAAGCCAAGAACTACCATCTGGAGAGGTCAGCACGTTCTGAAAAGAGACGAGGAAGGCAGAGAAAGATGTACAGCTTGTGGACTTTGTGCTGTAGCCTGTCCTGCAGAAGCTATTACGATGACTTCTGCTGAAAGAACGAAGGAAGAAAAACACCTTTACAGAGAAGAAAAATATGCATCAGTATATGAAATCAATATGCTGAGATGTATTTTCTGCGGAATGTGTGAAGAAGCCTGTCCGAAATCCGCCATCTATCTTACAGACAGATTGGTAGATGTAGAAACTAACAGAGGTTCTTTCATCTACGGAAAAGATAAGTTGGTTGAAAAAATAAATGAAAGGATTGACATTACGACAAGACAGTCCGAGAAACAAAAAAATGCGGTAAAATAATGGATCAGATTTTATTTTTCTTGGTGGCGTTTTTAGCAGTGGCAAGTGCGGTTTACTTTGTGTTTGCAAGAAACCCTCTTTATGCTGTTTTGTCATTAATTGTTACGATGTTTTCCATTGCAGGGATGTACATCCTTCTGAATGCACAATTCCTTGCCATCATTCAGATTATAGTGTATGCCGGAGCCATCATGGTATTATTCCTTTATATCCTGATGATGCTTAATCTTAATAAAGAAGACGAAAGTAAGAAGGGCAATACTTTAAAATTTGTCGGAGTTTTTACAGCCGGTCTTTTATTAATTGGGGTTTTAGGCGTATTCAGAGGTGTTCAGGACAACCACATTGTTGTTGAAAATGTAGACAAAGGTGTGGGTCTTACGAAAAATCTGGGAAGGCTTTTGTTTAACGAATATGTTTTGCCGTTTGAGCTTGCATCCATCCTTATTTTGGCAGGTATTGTAGGTGCGGTATTAATCGGTAAAAAAGATTTATAAAATTATGGGAGAAGTAAATACATTTATACAAAGCGTCCCTCTGAATTATTTCATCATTCTTTCTTCAGTATTGTTCTGTCTGGGAGTGTTGGGAGTATTGCTGAGAAAAAACGCTATTGTTATTTTGGGCTGTGTAGAGCTTATGCTGAATTCTGTAAACCTTTTATTGGCTGCTTTTTCAGCATATAAAGGAAACGGAGACGGACAGCTTTTAGTTTTCTTCATTATGGTGGTAGCCGCCGCTGAAGTAGCGGTAGGTCTGGCAATTATTGCTATGCTGTATAGAAATACCCGTTCTGTAGATGTTAGTATATTTAATAAATTAAGAGGATAAGGAATGGAAAATTTAGTGTATGCAATAGTACTTTTACCACTTTTAGGGTTTCTTATTAACGGTTTATTCGGGAAAAATCTTCCAAAAATATTCGTAGGCTCTCTGGCTACAGCAATGGTTTTCGGATCATTCTGTATCGCAGTAAGTCTTTTCATGAATATGAATTCTGAAAGCCAGCCGGTTATCGTAAAAGCATTTGAATGGTTTACAGTAAACGGAGTTCAGATCAATTTCGGATTCCAGATTGATCAGCTTTCTTTGATGATGGTAATGATCATTACAGGGATTGGATCTTTAATTCACCTGTATTCTATCGGATATATGAGCCACGACAAAGGTTTCTATAAGTTCTTTACTTATCTGAATCTTTTCATCTTCTCTATGTTACTTTTGGTAATGGGAAGCAACTACCTGATCCTGTTCATCGGATGGGAAGGTGTAGGTCTTTGTTCTTACCTGTTGATCGGATTCTGGTATACCAACGAAGAATACGGTAAAGCGGCAAGAAAAGCTTTCATCATGAACAGAATTGGTGACCTTGCATTATTGATCGGTATTTTCATGATCGCTTCTCAGACCAATGCTGTAGATTACCTTACAGTAGCACAGAACGCTTCAAAATTTGAATTAGACGGAACAGTAATTATCTTTATTACAGCCAGTTTATTTATCGGGGCTACCGGTAAATCTGCTCAGGTTCCTTTATATACATGGTTACCGGATGCGATGGCCGGACCAACTCCTGTTTCAGCATTAATCCACGCGGCAACGATGGTAACTGCGGGTATCTACTTAGTAGTAAGATCAAACTTCTTATTTACTTTGGCACCTACGGTTCAGGGAGGAATTTTATTCATCGGATTCTTAACAGCTGCTTTGGCTGGATTCTATGCACTTCGTCAGAACGACATCAAAAAAGTATTGGCCTACTCTACTGTTTCACAGCTTGGATTTATGTTCATTGCTTTAGGATTGGGAGCTTATACTACAGCGATGTTCCATGTAATGACACACGCATTCTTCAAGGCATTGTTGTTCTTAGGAGCAGGTTCTGTGATCCACGCGATGAGCAACGAGCAGGATATGCGTTTCATGGGAGGTCTGAAAAAATACATTCCTATTACACACGCTACTTTCCTTATCGGAACATTAGCCATCTCAGGTTTCCCTTTACTTTCAGGGATGATCTCAAAAGACGAAATTTTAGTAGCAGCATTCGCTAAAAACCCTGTCTACTGGGTAATTTTATTTGCTTTAGCGGCAATGACTGCAACCTATATGTTCAGACTGTACTACCTGACATTCCACGGAGAGTTCAGAGGTACGGAAGATCAAAAGCATCACTTACACGAAAGCCCTTCCAATATGACCCTTCCGTTGATCGTTCTGGCTATCCTTTCAGTGCTTGGAGGTTTCATTAACCTTCCTCACTTCATAGGACACGGTCATTATGCAAAATTAATGGAATGGCTGAAGCCTGTTCTTACTGAGCAAAGTTATAACCAGATGGAAGCGACTCTTTCCGGAGTTCCGTTTGGTACCGAAATGATATTATTGGGAGCTACAGTGCTGATGTTCTTCTCCGTATGGTTTATCGTAAAAAATACCTACGTGAAAAAGAAAAAGATGGCGCTGGCAGAAGAAAGCTATACCGGATGGGAAAAGCTTTCTGCTAAGAAATTATATGTAGACGAACTTTACAATGCATTGATTGTAAAAACTGTTGAAGGATTAGGACGCGGAGGAAAGATGTTTGATAAAGGGATCTTAGACCGTTTTGTAGACTTCGTAGGCGAAGGCGCTGAAGACAGCGGAAAAGCGATGAAGCGTATCCAAAACGGAAATGTAGAGACTTATATTCTTATCATGTCTTTAGCAGTGGGAATTATACTGATTGTTAACTTTATATTACAATAATGTCTGGTTTATTATTAACATTATTACTATTACCTCTAGTAGGTTCGGGATTAGTTTTTGCATGGAAAAATAAATCCAGCAAATATTTGGCGTTGGGAATTGCATTAGTCCAGATGCTTATTACTTTCTACATCACAGCGGATTTTAATTTTAATCCAACGGTAGACAGTGTATTGCAGCACGAAATCAATTATCCTTGGTCGCAGTTTATTAAAAGCTCACTTCATTTCGGAATTGACGGAATGAGTCTGCTTCTTTTATTGTTGACCAATATTTTGACGCCCATCATTATTTTATCTTCTTTCAACGAAAATGTAAGCTACAGAAATACATTCTACGGTCTGATCCTGCTCATGCAGTTCGGTCTTGTTGGAGTGTTCACTTCTTTAGACGGACTATTATTCTATATTTTCTGGGAAGTAACTTTGATCCCGATCTGGTTCATTGCCGGACTTTGGGGCCAGGAAAACAAAAGATTTGAATTCACTACGAAATTCTTCGTCTATACATTCGTTGGGTCATTATTTATGTTAGCCGGATTGATCTATGTGTACAACCACTCTGCATCATTCGCTTTAACAGATCTATATAATGCTCAGCTTAATGAGGCACAGCAAACGGTGGTATTCTGGTTTATCTTCTTTGCATTTGCAGTGAAATTACCGGTATTCCCTTTCCATACATGGCAGCCGGACACGTATACCTACTCTCCTACTCAGGGATCCATGCTTTTATCAGGGATCATGCTGAAGATGGCGGTGTACGGGGTTATCCGTTACCTTCTTCCAATCACCCCGCTTCCTATTGCCGGCATTTCAGGGCAGATTGTAATTATCCTGGCTATTGTAGGAATTGTTCATGGTGCACTGATTGCCATCATCCAGACCGATATGAAGAGAATCATTGCATATTCTTCTTTCTCTCACGTAGGATTAATGGTAGCAGGGATCTTCTCTTCTGCAGTAATCACTTTAAGAGGAACATTCAATATCGAAGGAGCTGAAGGAGCATTGGTACAGACTTTTGCCCACGGTATCAACGTAGTTGGATTATTCTACTGCTGTGATATTTTATACAAACGATTTAAATCAAGAGATATCAGACAAATGGGAGGTTTGGCGAAAGTAGCCCCTAAATTTGCCGTTTTGTTCCTGATTATTATATTAGGTTCAATGGGAGTTCCATTGACTAACGGATTCATCGGAGAATTTATCCTGTTGAAATCGGTATATGATTTTAACGGTTTGGCTGCAGTGATCGCAGGTCTTACGGTAATTCTTGCTGCTGTATATTTATTGAGATTCTACGGAAAAGCAATGTTTGGTGAAGGAAATGAAGCTGTTTTAAGTACTGTAAAAGATTTATCTGCAGTAGAGTTTTCCGTATTGGCAAGCATAGCGGTTTTTGTAATTGTATTTGGTATCTTCCCTCAACCGATAATCGATATGGTGAATAGTTCGCTGACGTTTATCTACACAGCGATGGCCAGCTAAAAAATTAAAAGATTTAAAAATTAAAAAATTAAGAGATTAGAGAAGAGTAAAAAGAAAGGAAACAAGGAGATTAGAGACGGGAGATGATTCTACTGAACTTAAAACTCTGAACCTTAAACTTTAAACTCTCAACTTAAAATCTCACATCTCAAATCTATATTATGAGTGTTTTAATTATTGTTTTCCTAACGGCAGTTATTGCGTTATTTTCAGGAGTTTTTGAACAGGGAAAATTCGCAAGATACATTGGGATTTTAGGATTGATCGTCGCTTTATATGTAAGCTTCTTACCTGAATGTGCTTTCTTCGAAAAGTACAGACACATGTATGAGTATACTGCAAATACAGCGTTATTCACCAAAATATCTATTGTAACAACCTTATTGTTATTCTTCCTGGGAGGTTTTGCATTCAGCAACCACAGAAGCCACCAGTCAGAATTATATGCACTGATGCTTTTTGCATTATGCGGAGGAATTATCCTATTTGGATTCCAGAATATGGTTACTCTTTTCTTAGGAGTAGAAATTCTTTCCATTCCGTTGTATGTAATGGCCGGTGCCAACAAAACTGATTTAAGATCTAATGAAGCTTCGATCAAGTATTTCCTGATGGGTGCATTTGCAACAGGTTTCTTACTCTTTGGTATTGCATTTATTTACGGAAGTACCGGAAGTTTTGATTTATATAAGATCCAGGATTTCGGAGTTAAAAACCCTAAAGACGTTATGTTCATTTTAGGAGTTCTTCTTATTCTATGCGCACTGGCATTCAAAGTGGCATTGGCACCCTTCCACATGTGGAGTCCTGATGTATATTATGGGGCCCCTTCACTCATCACTGCATTTATGGCGAGTGTGGTAAAGATCTCAGGATTCTTTGCTTTATTCAGATTAATGACGATCGGATTTGGAGGTGTTACTGAAGAATGGATCAATGTGTTTGGCGTATTCCTGATCATCACATTACTTTTAGCCAACGTTATGGGTCTTGCCCAGACCAATGCAAAAAGAATGCTCGCTTACTCCTCTGTTTCCCACGCAGGATACATCGGATTGGTATTCTTCGGAATGACGAGCCTTTCTACTTATAATTTAGCGTTCTATTTATTTGCTTATGCTTTATCAACGGTTGGAGTTTTCATGTGTTTGATTTATGTTGAAAAATTAAAAAGAGAAACCTCTTTTGGAGCTTTCAAAGGATTGGCAAAGTCTGAACCTCTATTGGCCACAGCTGCGGCGATCTCTATGCTTTCAATGGCAGGAGTTCCGCTAACAGCCGGTTTCATGGGGAAATTTGCTTTATTCTCTCAGGCAATGAATTCAACGCACGGAGTTTTCTTAGTATTGGTAGCTGTATTAGGTTCTGCAGTATCTATTGCCTATTATTTAAGACTGATTATTTCAATGTTCTTCTTCAAAGAAACAACATTCAAATCTTCAGAAAAAGTAACCCTTACTTACAATATCGTAGCGGTATTTGTAATTGCATCAATTATCATATTAGGAGTTTTTCCTGATTTGTTTGCTAGACAGTTCGGATTATAAAATCTCAACATAAAATATACAGAAGCACAACTTTTTCGGTTGTGCTTTTTTATGTCGGTGCCAAATACTATTGCCCCCCTATTATAAAAATTGAGTTTTTATTTTAAATATCCCGGAAAACAGTTAAATTTGAATACCATAATCCATCATGAAAAAAATCCTGATCACCTTATTTATCGGTTTACTTATGTCTGCAATTGTTTTTTTCGTCAGCAAGGATAAAACAGACATGGCAAATGATCGAATGCTTATCGCAGCTTTCGCCCTCATATTTACAGTTCCGCTTATGAAATTTCTGTTTCCAATAACCAGGGAATTAAAAATTGGAACTTTAGAGTTTTATCCTAATCTTTTTCGCAAAACTGCAGGATTTTTCAAAAAAGAAAAGAAGTAACAGATAATGCTTTATCTATATCTGAATTTTATTTAAGAAAAATAAGCAAAGCTCTTATAAAGATGGTTTTCATCCATTTAGTGTGCACTTGAAAGTGGTGTTTTTTTCATAACTTTACTTTAAATTCAAGCTCTTGGCTAATCTTTACAAAAAAGACGCTCCATTTCAGGTTCTCATATCATTCAAAAAATATTTGGATGTACTGGAACATATCCGTTATAACGACCGTTTGGAGTACAGGGTTAATTATGCTGAATCTTTAATTGAAAGAACAAAAAAATTTCCTGAGCTAAGAGATGGATTCCTGGATGAAGCCCTTCTTGAAAAACATGAAGACCTCATCAGGCAAATTCTTGCAGACCTCTTCCCCACTGGTCTTACACACAATGAAATCAAAGCGGCCAGTATTCCGCTTTCCAAAACTACTTTCAACTATACCGAAAGATTTAAGGGTATACTTAAAGATGCCGGAAAGGACTTTGAAATAGAGCTGAGGAATATCGGGGACGATGAATTTTATGTATTCTGCTGCTGTCTTATCCTTCAGAGTTATTTCAAAAAAGACATCAAAAGTACCATGCCTCTTTATTATGATATCCCCAACAGGCTGGGAATCATGAAACATTATAAAATTACGGTCAATTCAGATTTTACAGAGATTTATCCTACTGAAGAGGCAAAAATTCCAACGGATGATGTCCTGGATATGCTGCTTGAAAATCTGGACGATTTTAAACTGTGGAAAAAATATTTTCCATCAAAATCATGGGTTTTAAAAGGCTTTACTATTGTTTCCCTGGTAGACTGTACTTCTGAGGTGGCCCTGTCCGACCTTAAATCGAGCATGATAGAAATTGATCCGGAGGATTTGAGCCCGGATGAAAATCTTGTGGAAATTTTCAAATCTTACTTCGATGTCCCGGAACTTAATTTCGGGCTTATGCTTTTTGATAAGAAAGATCAGAAACTCGGCAGACTTCCGATCTACGAAAATGTTTTCACCCATCATGTCCTGGATTTCTGGATCAATGCATTTGACGAGGAAACCCGGAAAAACACTTTTACCAATTTAAATCACAATTCCAAACCAATCGTCATCTCGAATGTTGATAACCTGGATGACAGCATCAAACAACTTCCTTCTTTCAGTATTTTAAGGGACAACAATATCAACAGCTTCATGGTAATTCCTATCATGAAGGATAACGAGCTTCTGGCCATTATGGAATTTACATCTCCGCAAGCCAACAGTTTCAACGGTTTAAAGCTGAAAAAAATGGAATTTTTCACGGATATGATCCTATTTTCCCTGAACAGATTCAGCTTTGAAAAAAACTACCAGATAGAAGCTATCATCCAGCGTGAATATACTTCCATCCACGACAGTGTAGTGTGGAAATTCAGAAATGAAGCCGAAAAATATTTCAATGCTTCACTGGGAAAAAAAATGTACACACTGAAACAGATCTCCTTCAAAAACCTGACACCACTATTCGGGTTCTCGGATATCCGTTCCTCTTCAGAGAAGCGCTTTAATCTGATGCTTGAAGACCTCAACCAGCAGCTTGAAAGCCTTCATGATATTTTCACACTGATCAATTCCGATTCAGAAAAATACCTTCTGGCTCTTGATGTTTTTGAAAATGAATTGAACAACGAAATCAAAGCTGATACGGAACAACGCCTTCAGAGACTTTTGAGAGAGGAAGTCCATCCTTATCTGCAGGGAAAGCTGGAACTGAAAACCGACAGGGAAATAAAAAATAAAATCAAAGATTATTTTGTGCAGGTTTTTGCTCAAACTGATCTGTTTTATGCCAACAGAAAAAATTTAGATGATTCCATAACGCTGGTCAACAGAAAACTTGCCGACATGCTGGATGAAAGCCAGGTCAAAGCCCAGCAAATTTTTCCGCATTATTATGAGAGGTTTAAATCTGATGGTGTAGAGCACAATCTGTATATCGGACATAATATTGCTCCGGATCTCAGCTATACATCCAAAGTGGTTCACAAATTAAGATATTGGCAGCTGAAGACGATCTGCAGTATGGAGCGTGAATTCCAGACCTTTAAAAAAGATCTGCCGATACAGCTTGATATTGCCTCACTGCTTTTTGTTTATAACGAAAAGATAGATATCCGCTTCAGAATGGATGAAAAACGTTTTGATGTAGATGGTGCCTACAATTCGTATTATGAGATTGTAAAAAAACGTCTGGATAAAGCCCATGTCAAAGATTCTTCAGAAAGAATTACCTGTCCCGGAAAAATTACCATCGTTTATTTCGGTATGGAAAACCAGAAAGAATACCTGGAATACATCAACAAGCTTCAGAAAAAAGGAATTCTGCAGAATGATATAGAGTTTTTAAAAGTTGAGGATTTGCAGGGAATTACGGGATTGCTGGCGTTGAGAGTTTCTCTCACCCACGATTAATCTATAAAATAAGAATCCGGCTTTTTCAACTATTTCATCATCGAAAATTTCTCTTTAAAAAGTTCACTGTCTTACAATCCCATATTTATTTTATTAAAGCGAAAGAAAAGCATAGGCGAAAGAAAGTACGGAAATAATAATTCCTGCCATAAAGATCTTATACGTTATAGATAAAAGCTTGTATTTTCTGTCAAGGACCTTCCCCAGGAAATAAAGGTCTTTCACCATAGAATCGTAGATATAATCTCTATCCTTGATGAGATCTTTCATGGCATCTTGAAAATCTCCAAATATCATTTGATGAAAGTTTCCAAAAAACAGCAGGTTTACTTTTCTATCTGTAATATCCTGCGCCGTAAAATTGGTTTTCGTTACATTCGGTTTTGTGGACAGGATCGCAAATATGATAGTCAGAACACTTGAAGTAAGCAATACAAAGCTAGGAATGATCAGGTGTGCATTCTTTGGGGTATCCAATTTAGGAACCAGCACAGAAAGACAAACTGAAATAATGATAGCATTAACCGAAAGAAGAATATTCGCCTTACTGTCAGCAATATCACTCAGCCTAGTATGATTGTTCAATGTTACCCTGAACAAAGTATCTACACTTCGGTCAGGCTTTGTCTCTTTTGGTTCTTTCTTATTGTCTGAATTTTCTTTTTTATCCTCTTCTTTTTCAAGTTTTTTTTCTATTTTCTTGATGTTTTTCTTTTTCAGAGGCTCCCAGTTTTCTTTTGCATATTCTGTGTAATAATGATGCTTGTTTTTAAGCATTTCAAGATTTCCGGCGTTCCATTCATCATTGGAGAAGCATTTTACATTGGTAAGCTCCCATTCTTTTCTCAGCGCATCGGAAATATCATTATAGTCGTGGCTGGCAAAATGACTGCAGTCCGCATCTTTTACAATCTTTTCCAGAAGGTTCTGCGGTTCATAGGTTATTTTAGTGGCCAGGATCAATTGAGAAACATCCTGAATAAAGCTTTCAGGATAATTTTCCTTCTTCAGAAAATCGGTCAGGATGGCTACTCCTTTTTCTTCATGATTCTGTGCACATTCTACGTAACCCGTATCGTGGAACCAGAGTGCCAGAAGCACCTTCTCCTGATCCTCTTTGGAAACAGGCGTATTTCGCATGATCTCTTCGGCCTTGTTTACCGTATAGGTCGTGTGAATAAAATTATGATAAAAGTATACAGAAGATAACTTATCTTTGAATAAGATTTCTACATAATCTTTAGCTTTGTGTAAAATATTCATCCCTGAATTTTTGTTAATGTAAATTTATGAATTTATCCTTTAAAACTCATTTAAAAAAAACCTCTATTGCCTTTCGGACAGTATTATCTGCAGGAGTTCTCTATTCGTGCGCAACATATAACGTAAAAAAGGGTAAAAACTTATTTGAAATAAACAATTCTGATGTAAAATCTGAAAATGATTTTAAAATTTTTCTGATCGGGGATGCCGGAAATGCAGATGAGCCTCAGGCGCAGAACACCTTAAATTTACTCAAAAACAAACTGGATTCAGCAGACAGCAACTCCATGCTGATCTTCCTGGGGGACAATATCTATCCCAATGGATTGCCTAAAGAATCTGATAAAGAGTATGCGTTGGCTAAGCAAAAACTGGAAAACCAGCTTGCCATTGCCAAAAATTTTAAGGGAAAAACACTGGTTATTCCGGGAAATCATGACTGGAACAGCGGCCTGGACGGATTAAAAGGACAGGAAGATCTGGTGAAAGCCTATTTCAATGATAAGAAAGCTTTTCTTCCTAAAAATTCCTGCGGAATTGATGACATCAATTTATCAAAAGATATTAAACTTATTGTCTTAGATACCGAATGGGCGCTTGCAAACTGGGATCAATATCCCGGGATCAATAAAAACTGTACAATTAAAACACGTGAAGATTTCTTCACAGAGTTTAAAGATCTTGTTACCAAAAACCAGGATAAAAAGATTATTGTTGCCCTGCATCATCCTGTGATCAGCAGCGGAACGCATGCAGGATTCAATTCTGCAAAAGCACATCTTTACCCGTTGAAAAGTAAGATTCCTTTTCCCATTGCAGCAAGTTTCATCAATATATTAAGAAGTTCTTCAGGAGCAAATCCGGAGGATATTAATAATCAGCACTATGCAGATCTGGCCAACCGTTTAAAAAGCATTGTTCAGGATAAGGAAAATATTATTTTTGTTTCCGGACATGATCATAATCTGCAATATCATGAAGAAAGGAATATCAGGCAAATTATTAGCGGTGCAGGTTCTAAAACGGATCCTGCCACTATTGCTGAAAAAACCGATTTTTCATACGGAGGAAGTGGATTTGCCGTTCTGAATATCAGAAAAGACCAGAGCACAGATGTAGAATATTTTTCAACAAAAGATAACAACATTAAAAGGCTTGCCCATATTTCTGTGATCTCAAAACCGGATGCTTTTGTGAATAATTATCCGAAAGATTTTCCGGCCACTGCCACTTCAAGTATTTATCCGGTAAAGCTTACTCAAAAAGGACCTGTTTACCGTTGGCTGTGGGGCGAGCATTACCGGAAATATTATGGCATTCCAATTGAGGCACCTACGGCAGATCTGGCTTCCCTGAATGGTGGCTTTACTCCTTTCAGAGAAGGCGGAGGCAATCAGTCGAACAGCTTAAGGCTGAAAGCGGCAGACGGACAGGAATTTGTAATGCGGGGCGTGAAAAAAAGCGCCGTCCGTTTTCTGAATAATATGGCTTTCAAAAAGAGCACTTTCGGGAACGAGCTGAACAATACATTTCCTGAAAAATTTCTGCTCGATTTTTACACGACCAATCATCCATTTACCCCTTTTTCAGTAGGAAATATGGCTGATAAGCTCGGTATCTTCCATAGTAATCCGAAATTATATTACATTCCGAAGCAATATGCTTTAGGAGAATATAATAAAAATTATGGTGATGAAATGTACATGATTGAAGAACGCTTTTCTTCTGACCCTAAAACACTGGCTTCGCTGGACAATGCTAAAGATATTGTTTCTACGGATGATGTTCTGAAAAATTTCACCAAAAATTATAAGTATTCCGTAGATCGTGAATCGTACATAAGAGCAAGGATATTTGATATGCTGATCGGTGATTGGGACAGGCATTCAGATCAATGGAAATGGGCGGAATATCAGGATGGCGACAATGTAGTTTATAAACCGATCCCGAAGGACAGGGATCAGGCTTTCAGCCGGTATGACGGTGCCGCCTTCAAGCTTATTATGAATGTTCCGGCTATCCGTCATATGAAGACTTTTAAAGAGGAGATCAAAAATGTAAAGTGGATCAATATGGAACCGTATCCGCTGGACCTTATCTTTTTAAAGGGTGCTTCACAGGAAGAATGGACTGTGCAGGCAAAGTATATCCAGGAACATCTTACTGATGCGGATATTGATGATGCATTCAGCAATCTTCCTAAAGAAGTAAAAGATGAGACCATTGCCGATATCCAACGTAAATTAAAAATCAGAAAAACAAAGCTGCAGGATTACGCCGCCCAATATTATGATGTCCTGCAGGAAAAAGTTCCTCTTGCCGGGACGGTGAATCCGGATAAGTTCGTCATTACAAAAACGGCACATTCCATCAATGTAAAGCAGTATAAATTAGACAAAAATAAAGAGAACCCTGAACTGGTTTTTGAAAAAACGTACGAGGATTCCCAAACAAAGGAGCTCTGGATTTATGGTCTTGAAGATGATGATATTTATGAAGTATCAGGAGAAGGAAGACCTAAAACGAGTATCAGGCTGATTGGCGGTTACAACCATGATGTCTACAATATTGCAGACGGAAAAAGTGTGAAGATTTATGATTTTAAAAGTCAGAAAAACACTTACAACGGTTCCGGAAAGAAAAATATTTCTGATGATTACGATATCAACACCTACAATTATAAGCATCCGAAATATAATTTCTTTGCCGGCTATCCAAATGCAGATTACAACCCGGATGACGGTGTGATCTTAGGAGTTCTGGCTAATTATACGGTGAATAACTTCATCCGCGATCCTTATACTCAAAAGCATAGTCTTAAAGTTAATTTTTATACTGCAACCGGAGGATTTAATGCAGCTTATAAAGGAATTTTCAAAAAAGCAATATCCGGATGGGATTTCAATCTTGATGCGGCTTATACAACACCCCGGTTTTCCGAAAATTTCTTCGGACTGTCCAATGAAAGTAAATACGACAAGGAAAATACGGAGAGGGAATACAACCGGGCAAGGATTTCTAAGTTCAATTTTGCCCCTTCTATCTCTAAGAAGAGCTGGATGAACCTTCAGCATCAGTTTCAGTTGACCTTTGAGGATAATAAGGTACAGAGAAACGGTGACCGTTTTATAGATCAGTCACCGGACGTGAGACCTGAAGTTTTCAAAAGCCAGCAGTTTGCTGGGGCCAATTATACCTTCAGCTTCAAAAACCTTGATAATAATGCCTTCCCGACTTTGGGACTGGAATTACTGATGAATGCAGACTGGAAAACCAATCTGTCCAATACCAAGAAAAACTTCTTCACCCTGAACGGAACACTGACGATAGACCACAGACTTGACAAAAGAGGAAATTTTGTGTTTGCGAATTCCAGCAATGCCATGTGGATCAGCAATAATAATTTCGAATTCTACCAGGCAGCAAGCATAGGCGGCAATAATGGGATGAGGGCTTTCCGGAATGACAGGTTTTCAGGTAAATCTTATTTCACCAACAATTCTGAGATCCGCTGGGATTTTGGGAGAGTAAGAAACAATATTATTCCTGCCAATATGGGTGTACTGGTTGGATATGATCTTGGACGTGTCTGGAACGATGGTGAGGATTCTAAAAAGTGGCATCAGTCTGTAGGAGCAGGATTCTGGCTGAGCGTTGTAGAAATGTTTTCTGCAAGACTGAATTACTTCTATGGTTCTGACGGAGGAAGAATTTCTGCCGGAGTAGGAATGACTTTTTAAATTTTATCGCTTTCTTATATTTAATTCTATATTAATTATACAAAAGAGGGACAATTTTTTGTCCCTCTTGTTTTGTATTAATGCCGGATTTAAGCTTTTGCATCTGTCATTATTTAGTTTTGGAGTCAAATTCAAACCTATATACATTTCCGCCTGTTTCCTTATCTTTTTCGTCCGCGATCAGCAGAGTTTTATCATCCAGGAAAACAACAGCTTCTTTCTGCGAATTATGATTTAAAGATACTTTCTCAATTTTCGCAGTATTAAAATTATCAGTTGTGAACCCGGAAAGTACATGAATGTTTTTATGGGTAAGCAGAACGATTTTATCATTGGTACTGTTGATGGCGGCAGAAGTGATGGCAGCATCACTGTATTTCCCTGCAAGCTTAAGTTTTCCTATCAATTTGGCTTCAAAATCCCCTTCTTTATTAGGAATCTGAAATACAAGGAAAGTTCCGTCAAAACCTTTGCTTCTGTTTTTGGTGAAAAGATAGAAGTTTCCGTTCATTTCTACGAAAGCTTCACAGTCATACAGCCAGTTTGATTTCTTTGGAGGAAATTCAGTCTGCCCTTCGTAATGAAATTTTGTTGTCTGAACAACTTTTGTTGTTTTCTGGGAAGCATCCTTTAAATCCAGCTTTAAAATAGCCAGATTCTGTCTGTTGTTATCATTATTTCCAAAATCACCGAGGTAAATATTTCCCTGGGCATCTTTGGTAATATCTTCCCAATCGTTGTTTTCAGCATTTTCTACCAAAACATCCGTTACCAGCTTGCCCTGCTTATCCAAACCGTAAACTACATTTTTATTTCCCTGATCTTCTATCGCCCAAATGGTATTTTTATCCTGAGACAGAACGATTCCTGAAACTTCTTTCAATTTTTTCGGAAGGGAAAATTCAACTTTGATTTCGTCGGTTTTAGGAGAATCCTGTGCTTTTGGATTACAACTCCATAATAAGAGTGCAGATAGGGTAAGAATACGCAGCATAGCTATTTTTTTAATTTTTAAAACTGAAAATACGGATACCGTATATTTTTCTCTAAGGTATTAAATAATCTTGTTGATAACGAGACTTGTTTTTGGGTTCCATCAATCGTAATAAGAATTAATCGGTTTGCAGGATCAAAGAACACGATGAGCCATGCAAAACCTATTCCAATAAGGATTCTCGGAATACTTCTATGTCAGGGCTTTATTTATGACAGCAGTTTTGCTTTTTCCCACAATACGTCCATTTCTTCCAAAGACAGGTCGGCCAGCTTTAGATTTGATTCCTCTGCCAGCACTTCCATTTTCTGGAATCTTGAGATAAATTTTAAATTGGTTCTTTCCAATGCAGAATCCGGATTCAGTCCTGAAATTCTTGCATAGTTGATGAGTGAGAAAAATACATCGCCCAACTCCAGCTCTTTTTTATCTGAATCGGTTTCTGCATGAAATTCCTGAATTTCTTCATCTACTTTTTTCCATGCATCTTCTGCATCGTGAAATTCAAATCCAATTCCTTTTACTTTATCCTGAATCCTGTAGGCTTTTACCAAACTTGGAAGACTTTTCGGTACACCACCTAAAATCGATTTATTCCCTTCTTTCAGCTTCAGCTTCTCCCAATTCTGCTTTACTTCTTCTTCATCTTTCACTTCTGTATCACCATAAATATGGGGATGACGGAAAATCAGTTTCTCGTTTAAAGAATTGATGACATCTGCAATATCGAAACTTTCTTTTTCAGAACCAATTTTGGCATAAAAAACAAGATGAAGCAGAACATCACCCAGCTCTTTTTTGATTTCCTGCAAATCTTCCTGCAGAATAGCATCTGAAAGCTCGTAGGTTTCTTCAAGGGTTAAATGACGGAGGGATTGCAGGGTTTGCTTCTGATCCCATGGGCATTTTTCGCGCAGATCATCCATGATGTCCAATAATCTTCCGAAGGCTTCTAATTTTTCTTGTCTGGTATTCATAATTGAGGATTCAAAGTGATGCAAATTTAGGGTAAATCTTTATTTAATTAAGTTCTGTCTTGAAACAAAAGAACGGAAAATAAAGCTTAGGAGTTTGTGTTTAAAATAAAAACCCTGTCAAGATTTTTGACAGGGTTCTGTATTTACAATCGGGATAAATTATCCCTTCTTAGTATGTGTACTTTTTGGAGTGGCTTTAGCTGCAGAAGTAGCTTTTACTTTTGGAGCTGCAGGCTTTTCTGCTTTTAAAGCTGCTTTTTTAGGAGCTTCTTTTTCAATGCTCACTTCTTCCTTTGCACCATCCAGTGTTTCAGGCTCTGCTTTTACGAAGCTCTCAGGAGTAATGTATCCTGCTTTCTGAAGAAGGTTATACCACTGAGCCAATTTTTTGATATCTGAAGCATATACTCTTTCTGTATCATAGTTAGGAAGAGAAGCCGTCATGAATTCTTTCAGAACATCATCGGAAGATTTGTGAGAAATCGTTTCTTTATAATCGTAGTTTTTAGCAATATTTTCAAAAACCTCGAACAAAGGAACTTCTTTATCAAATGTAAACATAGCGATATTATCCAATAAACTCACCTGACTTGAGTTTCCAATGCTTACTTTTTTCTTAGTCGTAACATCTTCAATGATAAAACCGTTTCTTAGTTGAGAAACTAATTTGAAAAGTCCTGGCTTTCCAGAAATTGAAATTATTTTTTCTAACAGCATAATTTTATTTTTTGTAAATTCTGCAATAGGCACGGGGCTTTTTGCTGTTTATTATTTTGTTTTTTAATCCTTGTTTAAATTACTTTGGAAATCTCATTTTATAGCTGATGCTTACATCACCCTGTGAGATTTTTGCCAGCTTACCTTTTACGAGTTTCTTCTTCAATATACTCAGATGATCGGTAAACAGCACGCCTTCAATATGATCATATTCATGCTGAATTACGCGGGCTCTAATATCGGAAAAAGTTTCTGTATGTTTCACAAAATTTTCGTCATAATATTCAATAACGATTGTTCCTTTTCTCTTCACATCTTCTCTTACGTCCGGAATAGAAAGGCATCCTTCATTGAATTTCCATTCTTCACCAGATTCTTCAAGGATTCTTGCGTTAATGAAAACTTTTTTAAACTCAGCCAGCTCGTCTTTGATGTCTTCATAATCTTCGTCATCTGCAAGTGGCGTTACATCAATCACAAACAATCGCAGGTCCAAACCGATTTGTGGTGCTGCAAGCCCTATGCCATTCGCACTGTACATCGTTTCGAACATATTATCTATAAGTTCCTGTAAACCGGGATAATCTTTGTCTATATCTTTCCCTACTTTTCTTAAAACAGGATCCCCAAAAGCTCTTATCGGTAAAATCATCTTATTCTTTGTTCTAAAAAATTCTGCAATATAATTGTTGCACTTACTTTATCTATTAATCCCTTTTCCTGTCTCTTTTTTTTACTTTTCCCGCTTTGGGAGATAAAAAAAGAAGCCATTTTAGAGGTAAATCTTTCATCTAAACGGTGGACCGTGATACCGGAAAATTCCTTCTGAAATTCTTCAATGAATTTTAAAATATCTGTCTCCACTTCGGAAATATTTCCTTTCAAATCTGTAGGAAGGCCTACTACCACATCATCCACTTTGTTTTCTGTGAAATATTTTCTCAGAAACTCCATCAAAAACCGGGTTTCGATAGTATCCAGACTACTTGCAATAATCTGCATATCATCTGTTGCAGCGATACCGCAGCGTGCCTTTCCATAGTCTATTGCAAGGATCTGTCCCATAAGTGTGCAAATTTAGTAAAATTTAATGATTTTATTCATAACGCAGTTTTTTTATAAAAATCATGTTTTATTCCATTATTTTTTTTATAATTTTAATCTTCCAAAAAACGAAAATATGAAGAAACTCATCCTCGTAAGACATGCGAAAAGCGACTGGCCGGAAGAAACGGAGGACTTCGACAGACCTTTGGCAGACAAAGGATTGAAAGATGCTATGAACATGTCCAGATTCATGAAAAACAATAATATTTCTATTGACCAGTTTGTTTCCAGCCCGGCTGTGCGTGCCCTGAATACGTGTAAAATCTTTAACCAAGCCTATCAGCTTAATGTCTCTACGGAGGATAAGCTTTATAATCCCTCGGAAAGAAATTTTGAATCTGTGATCTATGACCTGGATGACAATGTGAACTCTGTAGCTTTTTTCTCCCATAACAATGGAATTTCCAATTTTGCGAATTCCATTTCAGAAGATATTTTCCATTTCCCCACCTGTGGAGTTGCCGGTTTTGAAATAGACTGTAATTCATGGTCTGAATTTGATGGCGCCAAGAAAAGACTCCTGTTCTTTTATGAGCCAGGGAAAATTTAATTGTATCTTTTTGACTATCCTACTCCTTTTTTCATGTGCTAAAAAGGATAGGACCTATATTGAAAC
Source organism: Chryseobacterium sp. 22532 (assembly GCF_052044665.1). Taxonomy (NCBI): domain Bacteria; kingdom Pseudomonadati; phylum Bacteroidota; class Flavobacteriia; order Flavobacteriales; family Weeksellaceae; genus Chryseobacterium; species Chryseobacterium sp. 22532. Next base: position 46,670 of record NZ_JBQENJ010000009.1, on the reverse strand, counting down.
TATTGTGGTAAATGATGTTAAGCTTCCCAAGGCAAGACCTGGTGACTGGCGATATTCCCGTGATGAAAAATTCCAGACTTTTGAGGATTTTCAGAAACTAGAGAAAATAAAGCCGGAGCCCCAAAAAAACACAATTTATCTTCAGCCTATCGGAGAATTCAATGAGCTGCAGAAAAAGGAGATAGACCTTACCAAAGAATATTTAAGCAAATATTTTCAGCTTAAAACAAGGGTTCTTCCTGTTTTACCCAACAGTATTTTTCCAAAAGCAGCAAGAAGAATCTTTAAAGACGGTCAGGAACAGATTCTGGCAGGTTATGTACTGAACAGTATTCTGATTAAACAAAAACCTAAAGATGCGGTAGTTGTTATGGGAATTACTGAGAAAGATCTTTTTCCAAAACCTGAATGGAATTATGTATTTGGGCAGGCTTCTTATGAAGACGGTGTTGGGGTAACTTCTATGTATCGGTTTTCTGATGGTCATCTGTCTGATCTTAACTTCAATGAAAGCCTTAAAAGACTGATCAAAATAAGTTCACATGAAATCGGGCATATGTTCGGAATCAGTCATTGCCTCAATGCAAATTGTGTAATGAATGGAACCAATAGCCTTTCTGAAACTGATTATCATTTTGCAAGAGCATGTTCACTTTGTCAGCAGAAATTAAATTCAAGCCTCCATTATAATCATAAGAAACGACTTTTGGATCTGAAAGACTTTTTTGAAAAACAGCATTTGAATTCTGAATATTCACTTGCCAAAGAGGATTTTAATTTGCTCAGATAATCTAAAAAAATCCTTATATAATGTTTTGGCTAGCCAAATGTATTATTCATAAAAAAGCGGGCTAAAGCCCGCTCCTATTGAATTTTATATTTTTTGTGATTGATAATTTTGCTCAGCAATTATATTTTATCCCAATTTACTTTCTTTTGAGATCCAGATCATCAAAGTCAAAACTGAAATCTGTAACATCCGAAATAGGCTTTAGCTTTGCAGACTCTGCCTTTCCATTTTCATCATAGCTGAAAATAATATAAGCATCAGCGTCATAACTTCTGTCGTCCCATTTTACAATAAAAGAATTACTGGAATAGGGAAGCAGTTCTCCTTTCAGTCTTGGAGAGTTTTGGCAGGAAATTCTGTATGTATTTCCCTGTTGAGAAATTTCTACATCGCCAAACCATTGGTCACTGTATTTTCCTGCAAATTGTTCGGCTTTCGGCTGAAGATTTTTTTCTTTTTTAAAGGCTTCTGATTTGGCGTAAGCTTCTTTTTTCTGCTTATCATATTCGGCATTTACTTTTGCCATTCTTTCACCATAGGTTTTCAGCCAGTTTCTGTCTGCTACTCCCAGGTAAGAATCTTTTACCGTGTTGGTAATTGTATTAAAAGCGGCTCCGGACTGTTGGTTCGTTAATACTACGATTCCCAATTTCAGATCCGGAATCAGTGTAAATTGGGTAACAGTACCTATTAATCCTCCCGTATGCTGAATCTGCTTGTGTCCTTTCACATCACTTAAAAACCATCCTAACCCATATCCGTAAAAGCTCGTATCGTAAGGATTTTTTAAAGCAACTTTATCCGGGATCTGCAGACTCCATAGCTGCTGTACATTTTTATCTGAAACTAATTTTTTACCGTCTTTGGTTGTGAAATTATTTAAAAGAAAATCTGCCCAGGTGGTCATATCCTTAATATTACTCATGATTCCTCCTGCTGCATTCCCTGTTTCATTCCAATCGTGCGGAACGGCAACAGCTTTCCCGTCTACAGGAGCATAGGCATCAATTTTGTTTGATACGGCTTTAGCTCTGCTGTAGCTTCCAAAACTGGAAGTCATTCCAACTGGCTTCATAATTCTCTGCTCAATAAATTCGGCCCAGCTCAGCCCGGAAATCCTGTGGATCACTTCTCCCGCTACAATAAACATAATATTGTTATAATCCAGTGTCGTTCTGAAAGGGTTTTCAGGTTTCAGATATCTTACATTGTGAACAATATCATTTACCGTCAGGTTCCCACCTTCAGGGAAGAACATCAGGTCACCCTGTCCCAAGCCTAATCCAGCTCTGTGGGTTACAAGATCTTTAATGGTTACGTTTTGGGAAACATAGGGATCATACATCTGAAATTCCGGAATATATTTTGAAACTTTATCGTCCCAGCTCAATTTTCCTTCATCGGCTAAAATAGCCAGTGCAGTGCAGGTAAACCCTTTTGAATTAGATGCAATTCCTACCAATGTATTATCATCCATCGGCTGTTTGGTGGTTAAAGAACGTTGTCCGAAACCTTTGGAATAAATCACTTTTCCGTCTTTTATGATTCCTACTGACATTCCAGGAACATCAAAAGTTTTTAAAGTACTCTGGATCAGTTCATCCAATTTTTTTTCTTCAACCTGGGCATTGAAAAGCCCTATGGCTAAAAGAAAAAGTAAAAGAGAAAATTTCTGCTTCATTTTTTTTAATTTTCTCAAATTTAGTAAATATTAGGCGATGCAGGCTTCTCCTGTAAAACTTTGTGTATTTAAAAATAATCTGACCCTTAATAGAAAATAAATCTTTCCTAAATTTGTAAAAATTTCAAATCTTCATGACGAAAATTCTTCTTCTCTCCGATTCCCATTCCTATATAGATGACAGGATTTTAGAATATGCCCGTCAGGCGGATGAAATCTGGCATTGCGGGGATTTCGGAAGTATAGAAGTGATTGAAGAACTGGAAAAAATAAAACCTTTAAAGGGTGTTTACGGAAATATAGACAATGCGAAGATCAGAGCTGAATTTCCTGAAGTGAACCGTTTTTTCTGCGAAGATCTTGAAGTTTTAATGATCCATATCGGTGGATATCCCGGAAAATATACGCCGCTGACAAACAGAGAAATTTCTGCAAAGGCTCCAAAGCTGTTTATTTCAGGACATTCCCATATTTTAAAAGCCATGTTTGACCAAAAGAATAATCTCCTTCACCTGAATCCCGGAGCCTGTGGAAAACAGGGATGGCATAAAACGAGGACCATGATGCGTTTCGTAGTGGAAGGTGAAGAGATCAAAGATTTGGAAATCATTGAACTGGGACCTAAGATTTAATTTTGAAAACAATAAAAGAAGGAGTACAATACATGAAAATCGGGGACAAAGTTTCTGTAGTAGATGAGGATTTAAGCGGGATCATTACTTCCGTGAACGGCAATATTGTTGTTTTCAAAGATGAGTATGGTTTTACCTATCAATATCCGAAAGAGAAACTGGTTCCGAAAAACGCAGAACTTTATGAAAATATCCGGGTAGTGAGAAAAGCAGAACCGAAGAAAGTGACTTCCAAAAAACATCAGAAAAATCATATGGTTCTGGATCTGCATTTTCACAATCTCGTCAGAAATCCCAGTGATTATGACAGTTTCGAAAGACTCTTTATCCAAAAAGCGAAATTAACGGAAGTTCTTGATTTCTGCAGAAAGCATCATCTGAAGAGGCTGGAGATTGTTCACGGTATTGGTGACGGAACGCTGCAGAGAATGGTTATGGATGTTTTGGAAAGCCAGAGAGATATCGATTTTTATAATAAGGAAATACTTCACCATCAATCCGGTGCCGTTATGATAGAATTTCACTAAATTTGCAGCAATTGAAATATGAACGTACTTAATTTACTTTTTACCAAAGACGGATTAATCTACCAGATTGCAAAAAACAAAGGCATTCAGGAAGAAAAGTCTTATTTCGTTACTGAAGAAACTCCAGAGAATCTTATTGAAGATAAGCTTGATGAAATTCTTCTTAAGCAGAGGTTTGACGAAATCCATGTGATCTCGGCACTAAATCACTTTACCCTGATGCCTGAAGGATTTTCTGAGCATGAGGCAGGATTTGAGCTGATTGCTTTCAATGCTCCGGCTGACAGGGAAAAAGAGGAGCTCATGCTTTCTGTCAATAAAAAGTTCGGGGTACAGTTTTATTATACATTCCCTAAAAACTTTTACAAAAAAATAAAGGAGCTGGCCATTCCGGTTCATTTTAATTTTTCAGGGGAAAAGTTTTTGAATTCACTCAACAATAAAAACAGTAAGGAGATTCACATCAACCTGTACCATAACCAGTGTGAGTTTTTTGCTATTGATAACAAAAAAGTTATTTTATACAACAACCTGGATGTGAATTCTGAGGTTGATTTTCTGTATTTCGTGATGTTTACGCTCAGTAAAATAGGCTTTGGAATCAATGAAACCAATTTTTACGCCTATGGCGAAACTACTGAAAATGAAACCTTTATTTCCGAACTTCAGAAATTCGTCAAAAATATGAGAATTGTTTTTGACAATATTCCCAATAAGAATTTTATACTTAATTAAAAGGGACCAAGAATTAGGGATGAGGGCTTAGGCCCGACATACTTCCCTGATCCCTAATTCCTACCACCTAAACCCTAAAAAATATGTTCAGAATAATCTCAGGCAAGTGGAAAGCCAAAAAAATAGCCGCTCCTAAAAATTTTGATGTAAGACCTACTACAGATTTTGCCAAGGAAGCGCTTTTCAGTATCCTGGAAAACAAATATGATATGCAGTCGGTTTCTGTGCTTGATCTTTTCGCAGGTATTGGCTCTATCACTTTCGAATTTGCGTCCAGAGGATGCCAGGATGTTACTTCGGTTGAGCTGAATCCAAAGCATACAAGTTTTATCAATTCTACGGCCTCAGAGCTTGATATGTCACTGCAGATCAATGTTCAGAGAGGTGATGTTTTTGACTGGCTTAAAAAATTCAGAAATAAGAAAAGCTTTGAAATTGTATTTTCCGATGCTCCTTTTGAAATGGAAGAGAAGAAATACTATGAGCTGCTGTCTCTGGTTTTAAACAATAAATTTGTTAAACCTAACGGAGTTTTAATCGTAGAACATCAGAGCAGAATGAAACTGGAACATCCTAACTTAATAGATACCCGGAAATACGGAAATGTAAGTTTCAGTTTTTTCGAAGCAAATAAAGAAGATAATCAGGAAATTTAATTCCTGATTATTTTTTTTACGGAAAGACCCGGTGCAGCTTTTCCCCAGTTTGTAATAGCTTCTATAACAGGTTGGAGAGTCTTTCCAAAATCCGTCAGCGTATATTCTACCATCAGTGGAGGCTTTTCGGTGTATACCTTTCTGTTGATGATGTGATCTTCCTCAAGCTGTTTCAGCTGAAGACTCAATGTTCTTTCTGTGATGGTAGGAATTAATTTCCTAAGTTCATTATACCTTTTGGCGCCGTCTGTAAGATGGAATAAAATAACGGCTTTCCATTTTCCTCCTATAAACTTCATGGTGACACTGGTGCAGCACGGGTATTCTTTGTTATCTATCGTGTACATTTTTATACTATCCTTTTTTACCGTTATTGCAAAGATATTAAACTTAAATTACTTTTGTAACTATAAAATTGATAGTATATAAATTATGAACTTTTTAGAACAAATGAAAAAAAGGTATACGGTAAAAAAGTATAACCCACAGGAAAAAATCAGTGCAGAACAGATTGCAGAATTGAAAGAGATCCTTAATCTAAGCCCTTCTTCAATCAACAGCCAGCCATGGAATTTTATTTTCATTAATAAGTCTGAACTCAGGGAACAGCTGGCAGAAGCATCATATTTCAATAAGGGAAAAGTATTAGACAGCAGCCATATTATTGTATTCCAGGTGATAAAGAATCCCGAAGACTTTGAAAAACAGATCGAAGAAAATCTTCCTGAAGGTTCCGTTAATTACTACAGAAGTATGGTAAAACCACACGGCGAGGCTTCCATTCGGGCATGGATGGGGCATCAGGTGTATCTTTCGCTGGGCGTTCTTCTTTCTGCTTGCGCTGCTATGGGAATAGATTCCACTCCGATGGAAGGTATTGAAACTGAAAAATATGACGAAATCCTTAAAAATGATTCTTATGAAACGCTTTTTGCAGTAGCCATCGGGAAAAGAGATGAAAACGACAGCAATCATCCTGAAACGACTCCTAAAAGAAGGCTGAAGAGTGAAATGGTTATTTTAGAACCATAACTTTTCAAAAGTTTTCATAAAATAAAAGCTGTTTCGGGCGAAACAGCTTTTTGTATTATAGTACTTTCAATTCCAGATCTATCGTCTTTCCAAAGAATTTCTTAGAGATTTTTTCAAAGTTCTTCGTCAGGTCCGAAAGATAAAAATGATAATTCGGTTTTGGATTATTGTCATTCAGAAGATGGTATTTATCCAGGATGATCTTAAGGTGATTGGCAACAATATTGGGTGAATCGATCACGCGAACTCTGTTTCCATAATACTGCTTAATCTCATCGATCAGCAAAGGATAATGAGTGCACCCCAGAATAAGGGTTTCAATATTCTTGAGCTTGTTATTGCTTAAATAATTATAAATGATGGCATGCGTAATCGGATGGTTTTTGAATCCTTCTTCAATAGCAGGAACCAATAACGGAGTCGCCAGCTCATCAACTTTGATCCATTTATTCTGTTTCCTGATGCTTTTCTTATACAATCCGGAATTGACGGTTGCTTTTGTAGCAATGACTCCAACATTATTGTGGATCTCATACGCTACTTTTTCAGCAACGGGATTAATAACGTCTATGACGGGAACTTTTCCATTCACAGATTGCATCACTTCGTTTAAAGCATTGGCTGTAGCCGTATTACAGGCAATGACAATGGCTTTACAGTTCTGCTGAAGCAGAAAATTGGTGATCTTGGTAGAATATTCTATAATCGCATCCTTCGACTTTTCACCGTACGGAAGGTGTTTGGTGTCTCCAAAATAGATCAGATCTTCGTGGGGAAGAAGTCTTTTGATCTCTTTAGCTACGGTAAGTCCTCCCACCCCACTATCGAAAATACCGATAGGCTGGCTTGGTGAAAGATGTGAATAATCTTGCTTTTTAGTTTTCAAGTGAACTGAAATTTTATACAAAAATAGTGAATAATCGGATATTTAATTAAGATTACTTATTGAAAAATCTTTTGGATATCTTACTTTATAGCTTACCCTGAATTTTTTGGTTTCTGATGAGGAGATTTTAACGTTCCACAGTAAGAATCCTTTTTCTTTATCGAGTTCAGCATTATCACTTTGAAGAAGCTCAATTTTTACAGTTTCATCCTTACTCAAAGGAATCTGATCCCGTATCTCGATATTAATTGCTTCTTTTTTGTTATTCCGGACAACCAGATCGTAAGTAATGGTTTTTTCCTGATAGGAAGAAAATAATTTTTCACTTGCCTTATCATTTACCACTTCTTTGCGGATGCTAATCTTTTTGTCATCACCAAGAGTAATGCTCATTTTATCATTCGTCTGGTTGGGATTGATCCTTGTTTCGCCTACATACATATTTTCAAAGATCACGCTGGCAGCCCCTGAAATCAGATTATATTTATTAAAATCTTTAATATCTGCAACCAAATAGGCAGTGGTATTGTATTTTGGAACGGTGTAATATTTGTATTCAGCTGGAAGCTTTATCTGTTTCAGATTAATAAAATGATCTTCATCATTTGACAGAATATCATAAGGAATATCTGTATCAAAACTTACATTCAATTGATTTTCATTAATTTTAATTCCATAACCTGTCATTACAACTTCTTCAATCTCCATCGTGCGCATAGTATCTCTTTTACCAGAATATCCAATGTTTGTCCTTTCTTCATTCTTATAAGAATTCAAAAACCAGGGATTCATAACTGGAGCTTCGTTATTTCTTGAAGATCTTGAATTGATCAGCGAAAGCTTCACTCCTTTCCAGTCAAGTCCCGTATCCTGTCTTACTTTTGCTTTAAAAGTGACATCCAAAGGTTCAGTAAGCTTATTGCCCTTCACTTCATAAAATGGTTCCCAGGAAACGTTTTCTGCCAGATATCCCAGATCCATTTTTGCATTTCCTCCCCCACTGCTTGCAATTCTCAGAACAAGAACGCCATCAGAAAAAGTTTCCTCAGCTTCTGTATTAGCTTTCAAACGATTTTTTAAAGCTTCAAGTTTCTGCACAGTTTGTGTATATTTTTTATTAATATCAAGCTGTGCTATGCTTATTTCATTTCTTTTCGTCTTATAATATTCTGTCAGCTGCATCAGCTGGGCCACACTGGAAGTATTACTGCCAATTAAAAGTCCTTGATTCTTGTCTAAAAGTTCCAATGTTTTTTCATTCGTCTGACGCTCGATATTGATTTTTGTACTGAGATTTTCTAAAATAGCGATGCTGTCCTTAATTCTTTTTCCGTTAGGATTATTATTTTCAAAATAATTCGAGTTGTAGCTGTCTCTGTATTGCGCAGAAAGAATTGAGACATCTTTATTGTTGGTATTAATCTGTATAGATTTCTCCACAATTTCGTCCGAAATATTGGTCACAACAACCTCAGAAGTTCCTGCAGGAAGTGAAACACTCACAGAATTATGGAGTTCAGCAGAAGTTCTGTAAACATTTACAGCATTAACTTTTGCTTTTGTAAAGATTGGTTTTTGAGAGAAATGTAAAGCGCTTAAAAAAAGAAAAAATAGGAGTAAGTTTTTTCTCATAGTTCATGGTTTTTATTTAGAGTATGATCTCAAATATACATTAATAAACGTTACACCAAAAATAAATCTGAAGCAATTCCATCCGCCATAAACCAATGTTTTTCCGGTATTTTCAGATGATTGTTCTCCTGGATTAAAATACCTTCTTCTATTTTAGATTTTACCTCATATTGGAAATGTTCAAGAATTTGATCACTGAATTTACTTTTCAGGCTTTCAAGATCTACTCCCCAGATTGTCCTCAAGCCAATCATAATCATTTCATTGAATTGATCATATTGTGAGAGAATCTCTTCTTCTTTAGCCAGAATTCCGGCATGAAGCTTTTTAATATACTGCTGATTGTTGGCCACGTTCCAACTTCTGACATCAAATCCGTTGTACGAATGTGCGGAAGGACCGATTCCAAGATACTCTTTGTACTTCCAATATGCAGAATTATGCCTTGAATAAAAGCCAGGTTTTGCAAAATTGGAGACTTCATAATGCTCAAATCCGTTGCCTTTTAAGAAATCTGACATATAATAGAACTCCTTATTCTGTTCTTCTTCTCTAGGACTGGCAACTTTTCCTTTTGAAATCCAGTTTTCTAAAGCTGTTTTGGGCTCAACTGTCAATGCATAAGATGAAATATGCGGAACTTCAAGGGCTATGGTTTTGTTTAAATTCTCCTTCCAGATCTCCAGATTCGAGGTTGGAGAGCCATAAATAAGGTCTATACTTAAGTTTTCAAACCCAAAATCCTGTGCTCTTTTGATTGAACTCTCTGCTTCAGAAGCATTATGGGCACGGTTCATGAGTTTAAGATCTTCCTCAAAAAAACTTTGGGTACCGATGGAAAGCCTGTTGACCGGAGATTGAGCCAGTTGTTTTAAAAAGTTTTTATCCAGATCGTCGGGATTGGCTTCCAGGGTGACTTCAATATCAGTATCAAAACTGAAGTATTTCAGGACTTCATCGATTAAAGAATTGATTTCATCTGCTGAAAGAATGGATGGTGTTCCACCTCCAAAATACAGAGATTTCAGATTTTTATTCTGCAGTTCATCTTTTCTAAGCCGGATTTCGGTCTTCATAGCACGGGTCATCTCATCTTTAAAATTCAAAGAGGTAGAAAAGTGAAAGTTGCAGTAGCTGCATTTCTGCTTGCAGAATGGAATGTGAATATATATCATAAAAAAGCCCTGAAAATTTCAGAGCTCAAATTTATTTAAATTAAATCAAATTAATATCTATATCCTCTATGATTAATAAAGTTATCAAAGTTATAACCTAAGCTCAGCATAAAGCTGTTTCCACCATACGTCTGGATATCAGACATTCCGATGTTATAAGTTGCTCCGATCATTAATTTATTAATTCTCACTTTAACAACTGGTGCAACCTGTAACTGTTGGCTGTCAAATCTATTCTGTACCGTTCTGTAGCTTACACCGGCAGAGAATGAGTTGATATCATTAAAGAAAGTCGCCATTAAGTTGTAGTCGATCATTCTTGTTGAATTGGTATTCAGGTTAATCAACGCTGATGGCGTTACGAAGATATTGTCAGCAAAATGCCAGTCATATCCTAGGTTTAAGAAAAATTTAATTGGTGAAGGCTCAATTCCGTTTACTATAGCCTTGTCATTGCTTAATGCAATATCGTTCACAGATACTCCTGCAAAGATATTTCTATAGGTAGCAGCTGCACCAAAGTTGGCGTAAGCCATAAAAATATTCCCTTCTTTTCCAATCAACAATGGATCGTAACCATCTTCAACGTTCACTGAAGTATAGTCGAAGTTCATATTATAAAATGAAACACTGGTACCGAAAGAGAACTGGTCTTTTCTGTCTCCCTCACTACTTAGTGGAATAAAGTATGAAGCTCCCGCTGTAATACCGCCTGCAGAAATAGGGCCATTGCTGTCTCTGAAAATAGAGAGCCCTGCTCCCACTCTGTCGAAAATGTTCCCGTTGATTCCTATAGACTGCGTATTTGGAGAATCGCTGAACTTGTCAAATTGTTTGTGGTAATTAGCATTAAGCTGTACGTAATCGGTCTTTCCGTACTGAGCTGGGTTGAACAGGAATTCACCATCCAAAAGATATTGCTGATAGTATGGTAGTGATTCTTGTGCTTTGTATGCATTTGACAAAAGAGCTAAACATACGATAGCATATAGTTTTCTCATAACAAATCTTGATTTCAATTCAACAAATATAAAAAAATTCTCAATATATTTTTAGTTTTCTAAATAATTTCTCCATTTTTTTACAGCATCCGCCATATCTTTGGGCATTGGGCTCTCAAAATATAATTCCTTTTTAGTAGTTGGATGTATAAACCCTAAAGTATGGGCATGGAGTGCATGTCTTGGCAGAATTTCAAAAACATTTTTTATAAACTGCTTATACTTAGGTAGATTCACTCCTCTTAAAGGTGTATGGCCTTCATATCTTTCGTCATTAAACAAAGTATGGCCGATATGTTTGAAATGTGCACGGATTTGGTGTGTTCTCCCTGTTTCAAGTTTACATTCCACCCAGGTCATATATTTAAACCGTTCTAAAACCTTATAATGCGTCACCGCGTGCTTTCCGTGGCTTCCGTCCTCGTAAACGGACATCTGCATCCGGTTCTTGGGATGCCTCCCGATATGCCCTCTTATGGTCCCTTCATCTTCCTGAGGATTCCCCCATACGAAAGCCCAGTATAATCTTTTTGTAGTTCTGTTAAAAAACTGTTTGGCTAAAAAGCTCAATGCATATTCGTTTTTTGCAATCACCAAAAGGCCTGAGGTATCTTTATCAATCCTATGAACAAGTCCTACCCTGTCCAGGTCAGATTTCTCACCGCTCTTTTCAAAATGGAAGGCCAATGCATTCACCAATGTTTTGTCCCAGTTTCCATGGCCTGGATGCACAACCATCCCCGGTTCTTTGTCTACCACTACCAGATCATCATCTTCATAAATGATATTCACAGGGATATCCTGAGGAATAATCACATTTTCCCTCGGCGGATGGGCAAGAAGCACCGAGATCTGGTCACCGGGTTTTACACGGTAATTCTGTTTTACCGGAGCACCGTTTACAACCACATTTCCGGCTCTGCAGGTCTGTGAAATTTTATTCCGTGAAGAGTTTTGTCTGTATATTAATAAGAACTTATCAATTCTTAACGGCTCCTGGTTTTTATCGACTTTGATATTAAGATGCTCATACAGTCCCTTATTTTCCTCATCAATATCGATGTTTTCCAAACTGTCGGAATCTAATAATTCTTCATCTAAAAAGTCTTCGTTATCTTCTGCCATTATTTTATTTTTTTACGCAAAAGGCCTCAACATTTTGCAGTTGAAGCCTATATTTTATATAATAAACTGTGATTATTCTACCACTACTTTTTTAGCCTTTGGCTTTTGGACCGGCTGCTGTGTTGCATTTCCTGTCGTTGTTGCCGGCTTATTTCCTGAACTCTGGCTGTTTGTTATAGCGGATTTAGGTTTTTCTGTTCCGGTTCCGGCAGGTTTGGCTCCAGTTGCTGCACTGCTCGTCTTTGCCGGCTCTGTTTTAGCAGGTTCAGATTTAGGAACTTCTTTTTTGGGTACAGGTACTGCTGCAGGTGGATTATAACTTGGTTCCGGATAGTTGGGAACTTCATCATAATGTACCGGAGGCAGTGATGTATCTACTTTCATTCGGTAGATAGAATTCAGCTGTTCTACTTTGGCCCTAAGCTCGGCAGGTGTTCTCTTACTTGCCCAAAGATCAATCTGCATTCCCTGATCTCGTACATCTCCGGAGGCCGGATCCTGATAATAGATAATATCAGATTCATCTTTACTTCCGTCTTCATGTTCTACCAAACCTACTTCAAATAAGCTTCTGGCGATTACAGCTCTTGCTTCTTTTACCGAAAGCCCTACCACGTTAGGAATAGAAATATTTCTCATAGGTCCTGAACCTACTACAACATCAATCACGGAGAATCTCGGAAGACGCGATCCGGGATTAACTGCATTACCTTTATATAATACTCTTAAAAGAGCATCTTTCTGAATACTCGGCTCATAGATGGTATCGCCGATCTTAAGACCAACCTGATCCAGTCTCTGAAAAGCCAGCCCTGAATATTTATTGATCACATCCGGAACCGTAATAGGAGCCCATGTTCTGGGATTAACTACAATTCTTACCAGCGATCCCGGTTTTACACGTGAACTGGATAAAGGGTGCATCTTCAAAACCTGGAAAGGCTTATATTTAGGGTTATATTCAGCACTGTCTACTTCATATTCCAGTCCGGTATCCTCTAATATTTTTACGGCATCATAAACCGATTTATTAATAACATTGGGCACAGGAATTTCCTGACCGTGATTGGTATGGTATTCCAGCCAGCGGAAAGTAAGCCACACTAACCCCACAAAAATACCGATGGCTACTGCTAAATTCAGTAAAACTTTCCAATTGAAAAGTGATTTAAGCATACTTAAAAATACTTTAATTATAACGGCAAATATAGCTAATAATTTTAAATGTGCTTTTATTTAACACAATTCATTTCAATTTTAAAATTTCTGAATTTCCCTTATTGCATTACATAAAATGATTAAATTTGCCTTAATTGATACTATAATGGTTATGAGCAAAAAAAGTGTTGCCGTTGTCATGGGAGGCTATTCGGATGAATATGTGGTTTCCTTAAAAAGCGGTCAGTTGATCTACGATTCTCTGGACAGAAATCTATATGATGTATATAAAGTAGTCATTCTTAAAGATGAATGGTATTTTTTAGGAGAAAACGATCAAAAATATGAAATCAACCGCGGAGATTTTTCAGTGACTTTAGATAATCATGAAACACTGAAATTCGATGCCTGTTTCAACATTATCCACGGAACTCCGGGTGAAAACGGAATCCTGCAGGCCTATTGGGACGCTATCGGACAGAAATATACCGGTTGTGGTTTCTACCAAAGCGCTTTAACCTTCAATAAAAAAGATACATTGGCTGTCTTATCAAAGTATGGAATTCCTTCTGCCAAAAGCATTTATTTAAGAAAAGGAGAAGACATCAATACAGACGAAATTATTGAAAGTCTTGGCCTTCCGGTTTTCGTTAAGCCCAACCAGTCCGGTTCATCTCTAGGTATTTCAAAAGTAAAGGAAAAGTCAGAATTAATTGCTGCAACAGAAATTGCGTTCAAAGAGGATGATGAAATTCTTATCGAAAGCTTCCTGGACGGAATGGAAGTTTCTGTAGGGGTCATAGATTTCAAAGGCGAAACCATCGTTTTAGGAATCACTGAAATTGTACCGACCAATGAATTCTTTGATTATGAAGCTAAATACGAAGGAGCTTCAGAAGAAATTACCCCGGCAAGAATTGACGATGCAACAAGAATCAGAGTGGAAGAAATTTCAAAAAGAGCTTACAATTCCCTTGGCATGAGCGGTTTTTCAAGAAGTGAATTCATCCTTATGGATGGTATTCCTTATATGCTTGAAATGAATACCAATCCGGGATTCTCTCCTGCCAGTATTCTTCCGCAACAGGCCAAAATTTACGGAATATCCATCACAGACCTTTGCGGAAACGAAGTAGAAAAAGCATTGAATAAATAATAATAGAAGTTAGAATCTAGAGGTTAGAAGTTAGTTGTTAATGAATGGAAGTTTGAAGATGGAAGAAAACCCGGTGAATAGTTCACCCCGGCAACCTAAATCTCGCAACCGAAACCCGAAATACAGACCTCGTAACCCATAACTCATCATAACACGTAAAACATGAAAATTGCTGTTTTCCCCGGATCCTTTGATCCTATTACTCTGGGACATTATGATATTATTGAAAGAGCGGCTCCGCTTTTTGACAAACTGATTATTGCGATCGGACAGAATTCCCAAAAAAAATATATGTTTCCCCTGGAAAAAAGAATGGAATTTATTCAAAATTCCGTCGCTGAATTCCCCAATGTAGAAGTGGACTTTTTTGAAGGATTAACGGTGGACTACTGTTTTGAAAAGGACGCGCAATACATCCTGAGAGGCTTAAGAAATCCCGCTGATTTTGAATTTGAAAAAGCAATAGCCCACACCAACAGAACTTTGGCCCATAAAAAGCTGGAGACCGTATTCTTATTAACCTCATCCGGAAAATCTTTCATCAGCAGCAGTATCGTAAGGGAAATCATCAACCACAACGGAGAATATGAATTGCTGGTCCCGGAAGCCGTCAGGGTACAACGATAAGTAATGAGTAATAGGTAATGAGAATTTGGGAAATATGGATTACAATCAAATTTTTCTACTCTTGTGATTAAACCTCTTTCATCATTACCTTATTCAGATGATGTGTCGGTCATAAGAAAGCAAATTATAAGATCTTCTACTTCAGTAGCCGCAAATTACCGAGCTGCTTCAAGAGCAAGATCTGAAAAAATGATTCATTTAAAATCAGAATGTGAAGAACTTGTAAAGGTTATGACTAAGTATAAATTTAGATTATTCCAGCTTTAAATGGCATAATTTTTATTACTCATTGCCCATTACCTATTACTCATAAATTATGCACGAACAGTTCAATTTTGCCATAGAGGTGCTCGGAACCATTTCCTTTGCGATGTCGGGGAGTTTTGCAGCGATGCAGAAACGCCTTGATCCGTTCGGGGTACTGATTATTGCATTCGTCACTTCTGTGGGAGGAGGAACTGTAAGAGATCTCCTGCTGGATATTCCGGTTTTCTGGATGCATGATCTTTTAACGTGCGCCCAGATTTTGGGTACCAGCATTTTTGCCATGGTCTTCAAGTCTATTGAAAAGAACTTCAAGGTAACCTTATTTATTTTTGACAGCTTCGGACTGGGGTTATTTACCATTATCGGGGTTCAGAAAGGGCTCAATGCTGATATTCATCCGCTTATATGTATCGCACTGGGAACCATAACCGGGTGTTTCGGAGGAATCATACGGGATATCCTCCTCAACAGGATTCCACTGATCTTTAGAAAAGAGATCTACGCTACAGCATGTATTGTTGGTGGATCTGCATTTCTCCTGATGACAAAGTTTATCCCGCTTTCCTATACATTTATACAGATATTCACTATTATATTAATTGTTTCCATTCGAACTCTTGCTGTAAAATATCACTGGCAAATACCTAAGTTCTATGGCTATGATCAGAATTCTGAGATGTAGCGGTCATGTATTCACATAACAAAAAAAGCACCTGGATCAGGTGCTTTTTCAGTTTCGTATATTGTCTTAGAAGAATTTCCCTCTCTGTCTCATATTCGGGTTGTGCATATGCTTCTGCATAGAAGGCATTTTCAGCTGATCTTTCATCATTTTGATCTGATCCGTCATCATTCCTGCCGAGTCTAATCTTTTAGCCTCGTCCAGAAGCCTCTGTCCTTCCTGTTTTCTTCCTTTAGAAATGGCTGCTGCTGCAAGATTCAATGTTGCCATCGCTCTGTCGTGCTTCATATTCAGGCCATATTCCAAAGCTTTTTTCATCAGCGGTTCCACTTTTGCAGGATGCTCCTGAGCCTGGGTCAGTCCCTGTAAATAGTGGAAATATCCATATTGGGATTTATGAAGCTGCGCCTGGTAATTGGTGATTCCGTTTAACCATTCTGCGGCTTTTTCCATATTCTGCTTTCTCAATTGCCAGAAGGCAAGGAGAATGTATTCATTCTTGATGAAAAGTATAATAGGCAGTGCTGCAAGAAGGAAAACTACGATCCCCCAGCCCAGACTTCTTGTGAAAATCATCATATAAAGTCCTAAAAGGATAAGAACTGCTGCAATTACAATTTTTATGTACTTATTCATTGTTCAATTTTAGAAGTGCAAAGATAGAAAATTTACAGGTTAGAAGCTAGAGGTAAAAAGTTAGAATTTTCACAACTATTCGCTCTTGATTCGTTCAAATGTCTGAAAGCAAAAATCGTATTCATTCTTTTCATCCTTTTCATGACAGGTCTCTTCAGTTTTTTTCCAGACTTTCGGATTGATCTTTGGAAAAAATGTATCGGCATCAAGATCAGCCTTAACTAAAGTAACTTCCAGTTTATCAACAATTTCTATAGTCTGCTCATAGATATTTCCACCACCGATAATGAATACTTCCTCATCGATCTTTTTGGCGAATTTTACTGCTTCTTTAATGCTTCCAACGATCAGGATTCCTTCTTCAAACCAGTTTTTCTTTCTGGAAATTACAATATTGGTACGGTTAGGCAGCGGTTTCCCTATACTTTCATAGGTTTTTCTTCCCATAATAACAGGATGTCCGGAAGTAATATCTTTAAAGTGTTTCAGGTCTTTAGGAAGATGCCACAGCAGTTTATTTTCAAAACCGATCTCGTTTTTCTCTCCCATGGCCACCACTATTGTTGTCATTCTAATAATTTTTTACAAAATTAGCACATAATTTGTATATTTGATTAGCACAAAAAATTAAAAAAAAATAAACTATGAAAAATAAAGGCTGCCTTAGTGCAGGAACTATCGGTATTGCACTGCTTATTATTGTAGGTGTACTATTCTTCTGGGGGAAAAACGGGTATAATAATTTTGTTTCGAAAGAACAGAACGTAAACTCCAAATGGTCTAATATAGAAACTGTATATCAGAAAAGAGCCAATCTTATTCCGAATCTGGAAAGAACCGTTAAATCGTATTCAAAATTTGAGCAGGAAACATTGACTAAAGTTGTTGAGGCGCGTTCCAAAGCAACTTCTATCAACATCGATCCTACGAATATGACAGAAGCTGATATGGCTAAATTCCAGGCAGCACAGGGAGAATTATCCGGAGCACTAAGCAGGTTAATGGCTGTAGTGGAATCTTATCCGAATTTAAAAGCGGACCAGCAGTATATTAATTTTCAGAGAGAATTTACGGCGATAGAAAACAGCATCAGAACCGAAACGGTTTATTATAATGATGCGGCCAAAGATTACAACACAACAATCAAAACATTCCCGAATAATATTCTGGCGAATTTTACAAACTTTAAAGAAAAACCTTTCTTCAAGGCTGAAGCCGGTGCAGAAAAAGCACCAGAAGTATTTAAATAATGAGCCGTTTTCTGACAAATCAGCAGATCACTTCCCTTGTGGAAGCTATACAGTCGGCAGAAGAACATTCTACAGGCGAGATCAGAGTACATATTGACTCGAACACGGAAACGGAGAATGCACAGACTGCATTTGAGGTTTTTAAAGAACTGTGTATGAATAAAACTGCAGACAGAAACGCTGTGCTTTTTCATGTCAATTTTGAGCAGAAATATCTGACCATTATTGGCGACATTGGAATCCATGACAAGGTACACCAATCGTACTGGGATCACCTGCACGACTATATCACTGCTGAATTTGCCAAAGGAAATTATTATAAAGCTTTAAAAAGCGGCATTCTGGAAACCGGTCTTGAATTAAAAAAACATTTTCCTGTAGAAGGAGAAAACCCCAATCAGCTGTCTAATGAAATTACGTTCTCTTAAACTGGTATTTTCATTTATACTCTTCTGCTTTTACACTTTTGTATCGGCACAGTATACAATCCCGCCCAAACCGGCGGTTCTATATCCTGTGTTTGACGAGGCAGGCCTGCTCACACAGCAGCAAAAAGACGAACTGAACAATAAGCTGATTAAATTTGCAGATTCTACTTCCACGGAAATCGAAGTGGTTATTATCCCTTCTACCAAAGGAGAAGATGTGAACTTTCTGGCAACCATGTTCGGAGAAAAGTGGGGAATCGGAAAAAAAGGAGTGGATAACGGCGTTGTTTTCCTGATCGCTACAGAAGACAGAACCATGTCTATCCAACAGGGAAGAGCAGTAGAACAGTACCTTACCGCTTCTGTTGCAGGACAGATCCTTGATTATATTGTCACTCCCAATTTCAGACAGGGGCAATGGTATGACGGCATCAACCGTGGCACCTCAGCGATCATGGAGGCTGTTCAGGGAAAATTCAAACCTATGGAAACCTCAGCACCTTCAGGTAATGGAAGTGCTTTTAAGATCCTTATTATCGCATTTGTCATCTTTATCATTCTGGCCTTTATCTTTGGAGGCAGAGGCGGAGGACGTGGCGGCGGTAATAATGATGACGACGATGTGATCATTACCAGAAGAGGACGCAGAAATTACCCCGGTGGATTCTTTCCATTCCCTGGCAGCTTCGGTGGAGGCGGTTTTGGAGGTGGAAGTTCCGGAGGAGGCGGTGGATTCGGCGGTTTTGGTGGCGGAGGAAGCTTCGGCGGCGGTGGCGCTTCAGGCGGATGGTAATTTAAAAGATAACAAAAATTCAATATAATCGGGCCCAGTGCCCGATTTTTTATTTAAAACACTAAAATCCTGTCATTTCTTTGTTTTATTTTAATATTAAATTCAATTTTCCATAGTAAAAAATTAACAAAACCATATAAAATCCGTCTTTTATCCAATTTTTTTTCATTATATTTACTGAAAACAGGTTTATGAAAAAGACGCTGGTAGTTTTTGCACATCCCTATTTAGAGCACTCCAATTCAAATGTGGAGCTTATCAATTTCTATGTCCGCCACCAGCACTTTACCCTCAGAGATCTTTACGAAGAATATCCGGATTTTCACATTGCCGCATTCAGGGAGAGGAAAAGATTAAGAAGCTATGACCGTTTTATTTTTCAGTTTCCGCTTATCTGGTTCGGAATCCCTCCTTTATTAAGATTATGGATCGATGAAGTGTTCGACAGGGACTGGCTCAGAGAAGGTGAAACCAATCCACTGGAAGGGAAAGAAATTTATATTCTGATAACGACCGGTGGAAAGGAAAGATCATTCAGTAAAAACGGAACGTATCAGTATACAGTGGAAGAACTGATCAGCGGGCTGATCGTATCTTTAAAGGTTTTCAAAGCGAATATAAAACATATCAAAATCGTTTATGAAGCCAATAAACTGAGCAAAAAAGAGATTATTTTACATAAAAAAGAATTTACAGAACTACTCAACCAATAACATATGGAGTCCAGCTTAGCAATGAATACATTACTTTTCTTAGGTGTAGCCATTATTATGGTTCCGCTGGCGAGAAAATTTGGATTGAGTTCAGTTATCGGATATATATTAGGAGGCATCATCATCGGCCCATATGTTCTAAGGCTTACCGGGAAAGATGTTAACGACATCATGCATGCCAGTGAGTTTGGAGTGATCATGCTCCTTTTTTTGGTAGGGCTGGAACTGGAACCCCGGAAATTCTGGGAAATGCGGAAGAAAATTATGGGCCTTGGACTTACACAGATGCTTCTTTCTATTTCACTGCTTTTTCTGGTTTTTATCAGTGCCGGATGGAGAATAGACAAAGCCATTGCTATCGCGATGTGTTTTGCTCTTTCTTCTACTGCCATCGTGCTACAAACCCTTCAGGAAAAAAACAATTTTAAAACTATGGCTGGAGAAGCCTCGTTCTCTACCCTCCTGTTTCAGGATATTGCGGTGATCCCTATCCTGGCTATCCTTCCACTTATTGCTAATTATAAAGCAAATCATCACGATAACGAAATCCAAATTATTATTCAGAAACTTCCGGAATGGATGCAGGCCGGAACTGTGATTTTAGGGGTTGCTATTCTGATCCTTCTGGGAAGATATGTATTTGTTCCTTTCTTAAGATATGTTTCAAAGTCGGGAATGACGGAACTCCTCACCGCCTCCTCTTTATTCTTAGTGATTGGAGTTTCGGAACTTATGGCTGCCATTGGTCTGTCTCCTGCACTGGGTGCTTTCTTAGCCGGTGTAATGCTTGCCAACAGTGAATTCCGCCATGAGCTTGAAGCGCAGATCAATCCTTTTAAAGGGCTGCTTTTAGCTGTATTCTTTGTGAGCGTAGGCTCTACAATTAATTTTAACATCATTCAGCAGGATCCCATCTTTATCTTCTCTACTGTTTTTGCAGTATTGACTGTAAAATTTGTAGTTCTGTATGCTATTGGCAAGTTTTTTAAGATTGATACATCACAGAGTTTATTTTATGCGTTTGCTCTTTCGCAGGTGGGAGAATTTGCTTTTGTCCTGATCAATTATGCTTCAGATCTTTATCTTTTAAGTCCTGAACTCAATGCACAAATGATGGCCGTTACTGCAATCACAATGTGCATCACTCCTATTCTCCTGATCATTAACGACCGGCTCATTACTCCTAAATTTATTAAAGAAATCCCTGATGAAGAGAATGATTTTAATATCCTGGACAATAATGTAAGCCAAAAGAAGATCATTATTGTAGGTTTCGGGCATTTTGGAAGTACGGTAGGGCGTCTTTTAAAAGCCAATAAAATATCGGCAACAGTTCTGGACAGAGACTCTGACCGTGTAAAACTGCTGAGAAGCTATGGTTTTAAGGTTTATTACGGTGACGCCACAAGAATTCCCATTTTAAGGGCTGCAGGAATTGAAGATGCAGAAATTCTTGTTCTCTGTCTTGATGATCCTGATGACAATAAGTTCATAGCGGAACTGGTGCGGGAACATTATCCTAAAGTGCGGATTTTTGTAAGGGCTAAAAACAGAATCGATGCTTATAATTACCTTAACAACGGTATTGAAAACATTTACCGGGAAACATTGGGAACCGCAGTAGATATGGCTGTAGATGTCCTTCATGAAACCGGGATGAGAAAATATGCGGCAAGACGACTCGGACAAAGGTTTATGGCCATAGACAAAGCTTCTATCAGAAGGCTGGCCAAAGCAAAGGAGGATGACGAGATTTTATTGTTCACCACAAAAGAAATCCTCCAGCGTGAGGAGGAATTACTGGCTTATGATAACCTTAATTTTGATAATAAGAATTGGGAGGGTTCCTCGTCAGTAGGTGAAGAAAATGACGAGGAACCTCCTAATTAATTTATTGAATACTGACGCTTCCGCCACTGCTTTCCTGCTTGGTTATGCTTTTCAGTTCACCTTTTTTAGAAACATCTATGCTCCCGCCGGAAGAAGCTTCTGCATTCAGTGAAGAAACAGCACTGATCTGAATGCTTGCGCCGCTGGACGCCTCAGCTTTTACATGATCGGCAATAACTTCTTTTGCTGAAATACTGCTGGCTGATGAAGAAGTAATCTCTGCATTTTTAGTTTTTCCTGAAATATTAATGCTTGCTGCCGATGAGGCATCAACATCAAGGTCCACCGCCCAAACTTTACCGCTGAAACTGCTGCTGCTGTCTGCCGAAAGATCAAAATCATTAGCTTCCAGATCGCCGGAAACGCTTGATGCGCTGGAGATTTCAACATTCATTTTTTCCTGTGTGAATTTATCTTTTATGGTAACACTTGCAGCAGAATTAGCAACGAGCTTAGAAAAATCTTTGGTATAGATCTTAGCCTTCACATTATGGCTGTTCATAACCCTGATACCACGCTTATAATGGATATGAAGCTTTCCGCCACTGTTTTCCACAAGAATTTCATTGAGGATATTTTCAGGCGCAGAAATAACAACCTTTTCAGTTTCGGATTTGATTATCTCAGCACCAATAGCCTGGGAAACTTCTATTTCATCAAAATCTCCGTTAAATACTTTTTCTTTAACCGGACCACTGTCTTTGTCGATCACTTTGTCTACCCAACCGTTATCGTTATTACGGTCATTATTTTCATTGTTTCTTTTATCATGCCTTTCATTGCATGAGGTTATCAGCGAAAAGGCTGAAAGTACAAAAAGAGTTGTCGATTTCATGTTTACTGCTTTTATAAATTAAGTTTTAATATCTTTATACTTTAATAACAACTAATTTATGAAAAATATTTCATCGGTATTGTTAATTTCTGCCCTGGCACTTAACCAATCTTGTACTACAATGAAGAAAACCGATACTCAACAGGAGATTCCTGTTACCGATCCATCCTTATCTTCAAACCCTTTTATGAAGAAAAGCAAGCTTCAGTATGAAGCTCCGGAATTCGATAAAATTAAAAATGAACATTTCAAACCTGCATTTGATTTCGGACTTAAACAGCATGATGCTGAGATTCTGAAGATTGCAAATAATCCGGAAGCTCCTACTTTTGAAAACACTATTGTTGCCCTTGAAAAAAGCGGTGAAGTTTTAAAAAGAGCCACTATTGTATTTTCTAATCTTACAAGCGCTAATACAAATCCTACCCTTCAGGCTTTGGATGAAGAATATGCTCCTATTTTTGCAGCTCACTCTGATAAAATGTACCTGAATGAAAATTTATATAAAAGAATTAAGTCTATTAAAGAAGACGGTTTAGATCCTGAAAGCAAAAAACTGGTTCAGTATTATAAGCAGAATTTTGAAATTGCAGGAGCCAATCTTTCTTCTGCTGATAAAGAAAAACTAAAGCAGATCAATCAGGAACTCGCTTCACTTTCCACTCAATATGCCAATAAGCTATTGGAAGCCAGAAAGCAGGGAGGCGTATTTTTTTCTGATGCCAAAGAACTTGACGGACTTTCTGCTGACGAGATTGAAGCCGCAGCAACTGATGCTAAAACTGCAGGACAACCAGGAAAATATCTTCTTGCCCTTCAGAATACTACACAACAACCTCTTCTTCAAAATCTTAAGAACAGAGCTACAAGAGAAAAACTGTTCAAAGCATCGTGGCTCAGAGCTGAAAAGGGTGACGGAAACGATACCCGTGAAACGATTGAAAAACTAGCTAAACTGAGACTTAAAAAAGCTCAGACTTTAGGAAAAGTAAGCTTTGCTGAATGGAAACTTCAGGACCAGATGGCCAAAACACCTGAAGCAGCTACAAAACTAATGAACCAAATTGCTACACCAGCAGTAGAAACGGCAAAACGTGAAGCAAAAGATATTCAGGATCTGATCGATCAGCAGAAAGGTGGTTTCAAAGTAGAGCCATGGGACTGGAATTTCTATGCTGAGCAGGTAAGAAAAGCAAAATATGATCTTGATGAAAACCAGATCAAGCCTTATTTTGAAGTAACTACTGTTCTGGAAAAAGGAGTTTTCTATGCTGCTGAAAAGTTCTATGGACTTACTTTTAAAAAGAGAACCGATCTTCCGGTTTATCATCCGGATGTAGTAACCTATGAGGTTTTTGACCACGATGGAAAATCTATCGCGATTTATTATCTTGATTTCTATACCAGAGATTCTAAAAACGGAGGTGCATGGATGAGCAATTTTGTTGAGCAGTCTTATCTTTTAGGAACCAAACCTGTGATTGTAAACTGTTATAATTATCAGAAGCCGGCTCCAGGAAAGCCGTCACTAATTAGCTACGATGATGTTTCCACAATGTTCCACGAGTTTGGACATTCAATCCACGGTATGTTTGCAAGTCAGAAATACCCGTCACTTTCAGGAACAAGTGTTCCTAGAGATTTCGTGGAATTCCCTTCACAGATCAATGAGCACTGGGCTTTAGATCCTGTCGTTCTTAAAAATTATGCGCTTCACTACGAAACAAAACAACCAATTCCTCAGGCCTTAGTTGAAAAAATTAAAAAGGCAGCTACATTCAACCAGGGATATATGACGACAGAACTTGTTTCTGCAGCAGCTCTGGATATGGACTGGCATACCGTGACGAATGAAAGTCAGTTGATTCCTGTTCTGGATTTTGAAAAACAGTCGTTAGCCAGCCATGGGTTTACTTTAGCTACAGTACCACCAAGATATCATACTCCTTATTTTGCCCATATCTGGGGCGGAGGGTATTCAGCCGGATATTATGCTTACTTATGGTCTGAAACCCTTGATAATGATGCATGGGAGTGGATTAAAAACAATGGAGGCCTGACAAGAGAAAATGGCGACCGTTTCAGAAAATATATTCTTTCTGTAGGAAACTCTGTAGACCTTAACCAGGCATTCAGAGATTTTACAGGACATGATCCTGATATCAAACCTTTATTGAGAAACAGAGGTTTTATTAAATAAATTGTATTGAGAAGCATCCGATTGGGTGCTTCTTTTTTTATGTAAATGGGCTAAAGCCCATTCCTATTGATAAAACTTTTACTTTTGCTGTTCAAAAAAAATAAATAAAAATGGATTGTCCCTGCTGTTCAGGAAAACTTTACGAAGAATGCTGCCGACCTTATCACATCGGAGAAAAATATGCTCCGACTGCGGAAGCCCTGATGCGTTCCAGATTTTCTGCATTTGCCATTCCGAACGGAAAATACCTGATGGAAACTACATCTCCGGCAAAAAGAAATTCCACAACATAGAAGATCTGCAGGAATGGGGAGAGATTAACGAATGGACAAAACTGGAAATTATAGATAAACCTTCTGTCAGCAAAGTTGAGTTTAAAGCCTTTTATACTGATGAAGAAGGACATGAGCAAATCCATCATGAATTATCAAAATTCAAAATGATTCAAAACCGTTGGTTTTACGTGAGTGGGGAATTTTTAGAATAAAAAAAATGTCCGAAAAAATCCGGACATTGATTATAGTTTAGTGGGCTTCTGTTCCGTCAGCTCCATGAACGTGACCATGTGCCAGTTCTTCTTCCGTCGCAGGACGAGTATTTACAATTTCTACCTGGAAATCTAAAACTTTCCCCGCCATTGGATGGTTAAGGTCTGCCACTACTGCTTCAGGGGTTACCTCTAACACAAATGCCTGGAAATTATTTCCCTGCCCATCTGATAAAGGCAAAATAGCACCTAAAGGCGGAGTACCTGATTCCTGAAACATATCGATAGGCAACTGCACGATTGAATTAGGATCTTTTTCTCCGTAAGCTTCTTCAGGCTGAATAACAAAAGCTGCTTTATCACCAGCCTTCAGGCCAAGGATATTTTGTTCAAACTTTGGAATCATCATTCCTACACCATATAAAAATGTAAGTGGGCTTTCTGCTGTTGTTTCTTCTACAAGAATTTTACTTCCATCTTCTTCGATCGTGTGAAGTACGTAACTTACTGCTACAACATGGTTGTTTTCAATTGTCATATTTTATCTTTTTTTTCGTGATTTTTTTCACGATTAACGGCACAAATATACTATTTTTGAAATGATTGACTTTGGAAAAGATGTTAAAACAAAAATATCAAAAAGAGCACCTTTTTATTTCCCTTTCTTTGTTTCATCTCGCTTTTTCTGTCTCAATACATAGAGATACAGGCTTTCTACCTTTGCTCTGGCCCAATCTGTTTTCCTCAGAAATTTCAAAGAAGAATTAATACTTGGATTATCTGTAAAGCATTTTATATTGATCTGCTCGCCAAGTTTCTCAAAGCCTCCGTAATATTCTACCAGTTCTTCTAGAATAGCATCTAGCCTTTTCCCGTGTAACGGATCTTTTGACGGTTCCTGCATTATTATTTTTTTTTGTAAAAGTAGAATATTATAAGCTGATATGGAAATTTCCTCCTGTATATCCCACACCAGAAACTGTGAATTGAATTGAAATTATTTTTCTTTTCCTTTATTAAATAACAGAAAAACAGGTAATACCTTTCAATGAATAATCATTTGTCTGTTGACAATAAAAAAACTCCGCCAAACAATGAGCGGAGAGATTTTTATAGTTTATAAGTCCTGAACAGCCGGTTTTACTTCGTCCCCGAACAGTTCAATAGATTTCATCATAATATCGTGAGCAGGATCACCGATGTCCATATGCCCGATAAATCTGGTGATGCCAAAAATCTCCTTCATGTAGGTAATTTTATCAGCCACTTCT
Source organism: Chryseobacterium sp. 22532 (assembly GCF_052044665.1). Lineage (NCBI taxonomy): Bacteria > Pseudomonadati > Bacteroidota > Flavobacteriia > Flavobacteriales > Weeksellaceae > Chryseobacterium > Chryseobacterium sp. 22532. Next base: position 20,405 of record NZ_JBQENJ010000009.1, on the reverse strand, counting down.
ACAGGGCTTCCGATGAACAGGGCGCCTTCTCTAGCTCTTCCGCCGTCATACTGCATTTTCGTATAAGGAGCCCAGCCTCTGGTTGCCCCGATTCTGTCCATCTGAGATTTATAATTATTGAAATATCCGTCCACTACAGCCTGATCATTACTTACAAACGTGTGTGAATGAATTGCGATCTGCATTTTGGATACGTCATGCCCTGCTTTCTGATACTCTTGCTTGTAAAATTCAACCAGATTTTTAAACTGTACCGGCATCCCTCCAATGATGGCTACCACCAAAGGCATTCCTAATTTTGCTGCACTTAAAACAGATTGCGGAGTTCCACCTACTGCTCTCCAGATCGATAATTTTCCGTCGTTTTTAGCTCTCGGATAAACAGTCTGGTTTTGCATTGGCGCACGAAGTTTTCCTGACCAGGTTACATTTTCTTCTGAGTTGATCTTTAGCAGCAATTCAAGTTTCTCATCAAAAAGTTCTTCGTAATCATTTAGTGAATAGCCATACAAAGGAAACGATTCGATAAAACTTCCCCTTCCGACAAATATTTCAGCTCTTCCGTCTGAAATCAGGTCCAAAGTTGAAAAATCTTCATATACTTTCACGGGTTCTGAAGAACTTAACACCGTAACTCCGCTTGCCAGCTTTATATTTTTGGTAATGCTCGCTGCTGCTGCCAATACCATTTCAGGCGATGAAACTGCATAATCCGGACGGTGATGCTCTCCCATCGCAAAAACATCAATGCCTACCTCATCCATTAATTTTACCTGATCCAGTATTTCACGGATCTTCACGCCTGCATCTCTATATTTTCCGGTAGCCTGATCAAAAGCCAGGTCCCCAAACATTCCTATTCCTAATTCCATATTTTTAGATTTTAGATACACAAAATTACGAATGAAAAAGCTCAGAAACATTGATGTTTGTTAAGAACGGATTTGCTATTAAAGAATACTGTTACCAGTAAAAAATCCAGCCTAAAGGCTGGATTTCACTATTATTTCTTAAGATACTGATCAAAATAATCTGTCACTTTCTGCATCAGGTGAACCCTGTCTTTCCCGATCACATTATGCGGATGTCCGGGATAAACAAAGTAGTCCAGCTGAACTCCATTGTCTACCGCGGACTTTATAAATTTGATGGAATGCTGCCATACCACCACATCGTCCTGGGCACCATGGATCATCAGTAATTTTCCTTTTAAATTCTGAACTTTATCCAATAGATTAGCCGTGGCATACCCCTGAGGGTTTTCCTGAGGTGTATCCATATATCTTTCACCATACATGATCTCGTACATTTTCCAGTCGATCACCGGACCTCCGGCAACCCCCACTTTGAAAGCATCAGGCTGACGAAGCATGAAACTTGTCGTCATAAATCCGCCAAAGCTCCATCCGTGAATCCCCATTCTCTGGGCATCTACATAAGGAAGAGATTTTAAATAGTTCACTCCTTTCATCTGGTCGTTCATTTCTGTTGTTCCCAGGTTTCTGAAAACAGCCTGCTCAAACTTCATTCCACGGTTGGCAGAACCTCTTCCGTCCATGGTGAAAATGATGTACCCGTTTTGGGCCATATATTCGTACCAAAGGTTTCCTGATGCAGGGAATGTATTGGTTACCAGCTGCAAGTGTGGCCCGTTGTACAGATAAACAATTACCGGATATTTTTTAGTGGCATCAAAATCTGTAGGGAGAATGATCTTTCCGTAAAGCGGTGTTCCATCATCCGCTTTTAATTCCACATTTTTAATTTCAGGCCTTTGATAATTTTTTAATGTATTTTCTGCAGTAAGAATATTGATTGACTTAGCAGTATTGGTATTGATAATATTCACAGACCTTGGTGTGCCTGCATTGCTGTAGGTATCATACAGATAATTCCCGTCACTGCTCAGGATTCCTGTATGTACACCAGATGCATCATCCATTCGCTGCATTTTAAAGTTTGTCCAGTTGATCTTATATAAATGCTTTTCAAGCGGTGTCTCTTTGGTAGATGTAAAGTAGATCTCTTTTTTCTTTTCATTAAAGCCTAGAATGTCAGTTACCAGCCAGTCTCCTTTCGTAATTTGGGCAACAAGACCTTTTTCAAGACTGTAGTGAAACAGGTGATTATAACCTGTTCTCTGGCTTTGCCAGATGAAATCTGTATTGGAGTTCGGGAAGAAAGTAAGCGGATGCTGAGGCTCCACATATTTATCGCTGGTTTCTTCAAATAAAGTTTTTACCAGATTTCCTGTAGCAGCATCGTACTGGTTCATCTTTAAATGATTCTGTCCGCGATTCAGAACGCCTACAAAAACATATTTTGAATCTGGACTCCACGTAACAGCTGTTAAATACTGATCTTTTTCACCTTCAATTTTTAGAAAAGTAGTTGACTGATTTTTGATATTATAAATTCCCAAAGTGACTTCATGAGACTTCTGCCCTGCCATAGGATACTTGATATTATGATTTACAGCAGGCGTTATCGACCAGTCAATAACAGGATAATCTGCCACCATCGTCTGATCCATTCTGTAAAATGCTACAGCATCAGAATTAGGAGACGGGAAAATTCCTGTATCAATTCCAAACTCATTTCTGTGAACCGCTGCACCTCCATTGATGATATTTTCATCAGAATCATTAGTTACAGCAATTGTTTTACCGTTTTTATTGATATATAAATTATTCTTTATGGTAAAGGCAAAGGTCTGGTTATCTCCGAACATTTTCATATTGGAAGCATTTTCATCAACTGCAGCTGTTGTCTTTATCTTCCAGTCGTTTCCCGATTTTTCGATCCAGAACATTTTATCGTTCGCGTTGAAATAACCGCTTGAACCTCCGATAAATTTGATTTGAGGAACTGCCTTTAGCTTAGCATCCGAAAATGACCTGTTCAGTTGGGTCAAAGAAACTAAAGTATCCTGTTTATTAGTCTTCAGATCAGTAATCAGATAACCGCCTTTTACAGCCTGAATATATGATTTACCATCTGCAGCCCATGAGAACTGGGATATATTTTTTATGGCAAGATTCGTTCTGAGTCCATTTACTGCCTCCGCCATTGTAAATTTTTGGGTCTGCGCGATTGCAGAACTGCCCAAAACCAGCATCAATAAAGAAAATCTATGTAATTTCATTGTATAAAATTGAATCCTTCAAAAATAAGAAATAAAAATCATCCGTTAATAAATGTTAAATAAAACATTCATAAAACAGGATTAATGCATTGATAAAAATAAATTCTTAACTTAATAGTTGGGAAATTAGGTGAATGGTGAAGTGTCAATAGTGAATTTTATAGGCATAAACAATTGACATTTCACTTGCGAAGCAAATTGACGATTCACATTAAAATTAGGGTGAATGGTGAAGTGTCAATAGTGAATTTTATAGCGTAAATAATTGACATTTCACTTGCGAAGCAAAATTGACAATTCACATTAAAATTAGGGTGAATGGCGAATGGTCAATAGTGAATTTTATAGCGTAAATAATTGACATTTCACTTGCGAAGCAAAATTGACGATTCACATTAAAATTAGGATGAATGGCCAATAGTGAATTTTATAGCGTAAATAATTGACATTTCACTTGCGAAGCAAAATTGACAATTCACATTAAAATTGGAGTTATTTCATTTCTTAACCTAAATCAATGATTTGTATATAATCTCCGCCCTACATTTGCAGTATTAATAACAAACAAAAAATACAATACAATGGCAACAAAATGGAACCTAGACCCAACACATAGTGAAATTACTTTTAAAGTAAAACACATGATGATCTCTAATGTAAAAGGAAGTTTCAGAACTTTCAACGCTGAAATTGAAGCTGAGGACGATAGCTTTGCAAATGCTAAAACGACAGCTACTATCCAGACTGATTCTGTATTCACCAATAACACAGACAGAGACAATCATTTAAAATCCGGAGAATTTTTCAATGCAGAACAATATCCTTCCATCACATTTGAATCTCAGGCTTTAAATGATAAAGTAACAGGAAACCTTACCGTAAATGGTATTACAAAACCTATTACTTTGGATGTAGACTTCGGAGGGATCAATGTTGACCCATGGGGAAATACGAAAGCTGGATTTTCTTTTGAAGGAAAGATCAACAGAAAAGATTTTGGTCTGAACTGGAATGCAGCTCTTGAAGCTGGAGGTGTAATGGTAAGCGACGAAGTAAAAGTTGCCGGAGAATTACAGTTTGTAAAACAGGCATAATAAAAATTGAGTTTTGGGGAGATTCTCCAAAAATATCTATACCAATTAAAACATGAAAGGTTCAGGGATTTCTAAAAGCCTTGGACCTTTTTAATTATATTCTTATCATGAACCTTAACGATCTGCAAAATATCAGCAACAATTTTGGTAACACTCAAAGAATGCCCGTTTTATTTCTCGGGCACGGCTCACCGATGAATGCCATTGAAGAAAACCAGTTTGTACAGGGATTTCGAAAGGCAGCACAGGAGATTCCTAAACCTAATGCTATTCTGTGTATTTCTGCACACTGGTATACGCAGGGCACTTTTGTAACTGCGATGGATATGCCGAGAACGATTCATGACTTCGGTGGTTTCCCGAAAGCATTATTTGATGTACAGTATCCTGCTCCGGGCAGCCCGGAACTGGCGAGAGAAACAGCTGAGCTTTTAACCCCTGTTTTGGTAGAGGAAGATCACAATTGGGGACTTGACCACGGCGCATGGTCGGTGATCAAACATATGTATCCGGAAGCTGATATTCCCGTGATCCAGCTGAGCATAGATTATACCAAGCCACCACAATATCATTTCGATCTGGCCAAAAGACTGAATAAGCTCCGTGAAAAAGGAATCCTCATCATAGGAAGTGGCAATATCGTCCATAATCTCCGGCTGATCGACTGGAAGAATATCGATACGGTAGGCGCCGGATGGGATTGGGCTGTGGAAGCCAGGGAAAAAACAAATAACTGGCTTCTGGATGGGAATTTCCAGAATATCATAGACTATCAGAAGCAGGGAACATTTCTGCAATACGCAGTTCCTACACCAGATCATTATCTTCCGCTGATTTACACCTTAGGCTTAAAAGATCAGGCTGAGAATCTATCTTTATTTAATGACGAACTGATTGGCGGATCATTAAGCATGACCAGTGTAAGGATAGGATAAGCCTTACCTCCTGAAGGCAAGATATTGGAGGTTTCAAAAAAAGGGAATATCACCAATCTGTATCAGTTGATCATCAAGGAAGATAATTTTTCAAAGAATTGAAATATAATTCTGCCTGTTGATCAATTAGGAGACTGAGATATTCCCTGGTATTTTTACTTAAAATTATTGCACAGCTGCTAGGACATTGATATTTCCATAGCCGTAGCTTGAATTCACTGTGGGATAATACGTAGCAGACTGTCTCATTTTATTGAGTACCTGATCTCTTGTCCATGAAGGGTTTTTAGCCCAGACAAGAGCCGCAATTCCAGCCGTGGCAGCTGTTGCTACGGATGAACCGCCTACATAATCTGCCTGATTGTTATAATAGCTTAAAACAGGAACTGTATTTCCGTTGGCTCTTTCCATCTGGAAAGTAAAATCGATCTGGCTTCCGGAATGGCAAACGTCACATTTCTGGTTGGATGTTCCTTCTTTTACTCCGGTTACAGCCTGTGTTTCAGACATGCTTGCCGGAAAAATAACACCCACAAAATTGGTAAAACTGGTAGAGGTTCCTCCTGCACAGAAGATTAGTTTTCCTCTTGAATAAGCGTATTTCACTCCATCTTCAATCTTTCCTACCGAGAAAATATGTCCCATTGACATGGAAATGATCTTTACACTGGTATTATTCGCCAGATCCGTAAATGCTGTTTTTACTCCATTTTGCTCACTGGAAGTTTCCAGCACCACATTGGAAGCTGCGCGGTAAGTGATGAGATTGGCATTGTAGGCAACTCCTACAGGAAGTCCTGCATTATTTTTCGGGGCCGCCATCACGGAAGCCATTTTTGTTCCGTGCCCGCACTGATCTGCTGGTCCGTCTGTAGTAGATCCGTTGACATATGATCCAAATTTACTAATTGTTCTTCCGGAAGACGCTCCAGTATTAAAACTGCTTCCCAGCAATGTCTGCTCCGGTGAAACTCCGGTATCAATAAGCCCTATGGTAACTCCTGCTCCTGTGCTATAGCTCCACGCATTTGGAATATTATGTTTCGTAAATGCCCATGGTACCTTGGCATTGGGAGCAGTAATGGTATAATCTGCAGCATTTAAAGCCGTAGATTCAAATCCGCATCCTGATGAGCCACTGGAGGACTTTGCATTGGAATTAAGGCTGTTTTCTATTTCAAAATAATGATAATCCCCCGGCTCCACATACCGGATGTTTTTCATCTTTCTTAATGCTGTGATGGTTTCTTCTTTGTCTATGATAACATCCATCTGATTAAGATACTGATCGGAAGAAATCAGAAATCTCGTCTGCTCAACACCTTCATATTGCTGAATCAGTCCTAAAATTTCGGCTTCCATTGCTTTGTTGTCAGGAGAAAGACTTCTGTCAAAATCATCCTTTGAAGAACCAAATCCGATGGACACCATCCTGTTTCCTCTGAAAATCGCACTCCAAAGCAGATGATCTGAAGCATTTTTCCAGTTAAAAGATCCGGTGTTCTTGATCGTGTTATTAATTTCTGCATTGATCTGCTTTCCCGTCAAAGGGTCTTTCTGAACAGCTTCAATGATAGGATTTTCGTTTTGCAGTTCATCTCTGGTACATGAATTCAAAACAAAAACCAATGCCAAGAGGTAAAATACTCTTTTTTTCATAGTTTTAATTTTATGGTTTGGAACCACAATATAACACTTTGACGTGATTTAAAAGCTTAGAAAAAATGAATTTAGTATTACCTGAATATTAATAGTTATCTCTAATTTTTGAAAATTTTACAATATTTTCTCATAGCATACACTATTGTTAATCCCAATATACTGACCATAATTGGGAATTCTCTTATACCCAGATTTTTCATACAATGCAATAGCTTCGGGTTGTTTGATTCCTGTTTCCAGAACGCATCTGTTGTATCTTTCTTCTTTGGCCCAGATTTCCAGCTCATTCAATATTTTCGAAGCAAAACCTTTGCCTCTTCTTTCTGGATCCGTATACATCCTTTTTATTTCTACCGTATCTTCAGAAAAAGGTTTGAAAGCACCACAGCCCACCGCCGTATCATCAAAGTAAACTATTACACAGTTTTTGAGCATGTCGATTGAGTTGAACTGGTGATAAAATTCATGATCTTCTCCATCCCGTACTGCAAGATCGGCATCCAGGAGTTTGACTAAATTCTTGAAATCTATATTGGAAGAATCTGTTCTTTTAGTAATCATCTTTTTGTTTTACGAATTAAATAAATATTTAAAGATTATTATTTCTGTTGATTTTTAAACTTTTACAGACACAACAAATTTAATAAATGATTACCTTATTGAAAACTATCTCCACTTCTATTTACTTTCTTGAATAGAATTAAATTCAGCGGTACGATAAAGTTCTTCCGGGATCTGGGCTAATGTAGACTCATGAAGCTTCATACCAAGTCCATAAAATTGTTGAAAGCTCATGATAAGCGGGCGCCATTTGTCCGGGTCAACCCGGTTAGGAAGGCCGTCCATCAGTATGGATTCTTCCATATGCACCCTTACTATTTTCAGTTCAGCATAGATAATATTTCCGCGCTGGATCTCATTATCCTCTGCCAATAAGTTTACTTTAATAAGACGGGCTTCCATTTGTACCGGACATTCTAATATTCTGGGGGAATTAACCAATGTAGATTCAACAGGCGTCATTCCGGCAATTTCAAATTTTCGGGATTCGTGACGGTATCCTTTACTTTTCTTTCCTTGAGGAACAGGACTAGAACCCGTTGTCAGAGCAAGCTTATTAACCATTCCCACCTGATCTTCTGAAGGAAGATTAATGACACACTCACCGGTTCTCAACAAATTTTCACAGGTTTTAGATACTGCAGAGATACCAATTACGCAACGCCAGCCTAACCAGAAAATGGATGAAATAGGAGCAGCATTGAAACTGCTGTTCTCATTTACTGTTGAAATAAGTATTACCGGGGTACCAAAGTATAAAATAGAAGGTGTACATATCTTATGCATAATCTTATTTTTACAGGCAAAGGTATTTCGTTGACTTAATACAAAAAATCTGTTTCCTGCTGTATTTTAATTGATCTAATCTGCAAAAAAGCGGTTTATGCACTTTATTGAACAAAAAAAGCTTCCATTTCTGGAAGCCTTATATTTCTTAATTCAAATTAATCTACTTTAAATTCTCTGTTATTGATCAGCTCTGCAATCGCCAGCATATCTTTTCCTATCAATCTGTCGTCTTCCAGTTTTTTAACTTTAGAACGGATCACCGCATAGTTTTCTTCAATGATTTTCGAACATTTGGCAGGTCTTCTGAATTCCAGTCCCTGCGCGGCAAACATTAATTCCACAGCTAAAATATTGACCAGGTTTCCTAGCACCTGATTGAATTTTCTACCGGAAATACTTCCCATAGAAACGTGGTCTTCCTGTCCTAAGCTTGTCGGAATAGAATCTGCTGATGCCGGGAAGCATAATGTTTTATTTTCTGTAACCAAAGCTGCTGAAGTATACTGAGGAATCATAAATCCTGAATTCAGTCCAGAGCTTTCTGTCAGTAATCTTGGCAGTCCATATTTCCCTTCTAATAATAAATAGCTTCTTCTATCTGAAATATTTCCTAATTCGGCAGCAGCCAACGTAGCATAATCTAATGGAAGAGCCATCAGCTGTCCGTGGAAGTTTCCTCCGGAAATAGACTCTTCAGCACTTAGGACGATCGGGTTATCCGTTACCGAATTCAGCTCTGTTTCAGCCATCAGCTTAAGATGTTCAAAAGCATTTCTGCTGGCACCGTGCACCTGTGGCACACATCTCATGGAATAAGGATCCTGAACTCTTTCACAGTCCTCATGAGCTTTCATGTTTTCAGAACCTTTTAAAAACTTAACCATTCTGGCTGCTACTTTTTTGCTTCCCTCAAAAGGTCTGATGTCATGAAGTTCTTTTTTGAATGGGCTTTCAGAGCCTCTATACGCCTCAATACTCATTGCGGCAGTCATATCCGCTAAGTTTAATAAGTATTCGAATTTTTCTAACCCTTTAATAGCGTGGGCCAGAATAAACTGAGTTCCGTTGATCAGTCCTAAGCCTTCTTTCGGACCTAAAGCTAGTGGCTCAAGACCATGTCTGTCTAAAACTTCCATCGTTTCGAAAATCTGATCTCCTTCCCAAACCTGCCCCAATCCAAGTAATGGTAACACAAGATGGGCAAGAGGAGCTAAATCTCCTGAAGCCCCTACGGAACCCTGCTCAGGTACTACGGGAATGATATCTTTTTCAAGCATCAGGATCAGTCTTTCAATCACTTCCAGAGAAACCCCTGAAAATCCTTTGGACAATGCATGTACTTTAGCAATGATCATGATTTTGGAAAATTCCTTGTCGATAGGCTTTCCTACTCCTACTGCGTGAGAAATGATAAGGTTATATTGCAGCTGAGCCGTTTCGTCAGCTGATATCTTAGTATCACAAAGAGGTCCAAAACCTGTATTGATCCCATAGACACATCTATCGGATTCTACTATTTTCTGAACATTTTTCTGGGATTTTAGGATCTGTTCTTTAGCTACTTTATTAAGTTTAGCTTTATTTGGCTTTTTACAGATTTCCAAGACATCATGGAAAGTAAAAACATCTACACCGTATATCATTTCTAAAAATTTCCTTAAAATTACACATTTAACCATAATTGGAAAAGCTAAATTTTATCGTCTCATATTTTTCTGATTATTGGTAGATTATTTTGCTATTTTTACTGCCGAAATTAAAAACAATAATACATGAAACTGAAAACTCTACTCCTTGCTGTATGTGTAGCAAGCACAACAGCTTTCGCCCAGAAAGTAAAATATTCTAAAGAAGAAAGAAAAGAAATGAATCGTTACCTGTTTAACGAAGGTTTCAATACTGCATCTGATAAAAAAGTTTCTACTATCATTTTAAAAGACAATACTGAATACCAGGGTTACAGTAAATCATGGGAAAAACAGAGGGGACAGATTCTTTCCATTACAATTGAAGATGTTGATACGGGAAAGCCCATGAAATTTGCAGCGGCAGATATTGCTGAAATGTATTTGTATGCGACAGAGATGGAAAAATCTATGAAAGCAGGTAAGTTTATTTCAAACATGAGAAATTACAGCACTAAAAAATACAATAAATCTGTAACCAATGATGCAATCCCATATGAAAACCAGATTGTTTCTTTAAAAAACAAGAAAGAGCCCAAAGCTTTTTTAATGCAGGTTATTAATCCTGAGTTTAATGAACTTATTACAGTTTATCATGATCCGTTTGCTTCAGAAACCATATCTACAGGTTTTGGTGGTGCTCCTGCATTTGGCGGCAGTGTCATAAAATCTTATTATATAAAAAAGGGGGACAAAGTGATGTGGCTTCATAAAGATGATTTTGAAGATCACTACGATTTCCTGTTTGGAGACAATGCCGAGTTTATGAAAAAATATCCTAAAAATTCTGTAGAATGGGATTATCTAAGCTTTTTGATCTATCAATATACTGAAATGAACCACGGATAAAATACTTTGAACAATAAAATAGGCCTGTAGAGTCATCTGCAGGTTTTCTTTTTTAAATAGGGAAAGTTTCCTTAATTTTGTTATATGAATCCTTCTTTAGAATTACAGCTCAAAACTTTACCATCAGAACCAGGCGTTTATCGTTATTATGATAAAAACGACCAATTACTGTATGTAGGAAAGGCCAAAAATTTAAAGAAAAGGGTTCTTTCCTACTTCAACAAGAATCTCCCGGGTTACCGCATCAAAATAATGGTAGGAAAGATTGTAAGGCTTGAAACAACAATTGTCAACAGTGAATATGATGCCCTTTTACTTGAAAACAACCTGATCAAGGAACACCGTCCTTTTTATAATGTATTATTGAAGGATGATAAAACGTATCCGTGGATCTGTATTAAAAATGAAAGTTTCCCAAGGATATTCCTCACAAGAAATGTAATCAAAGACGGATCTGAATATTATGGGCCTTATGCTAAGGTGCGTCCTGCAAAGATTTTACTGGATACCATTAAACATATTTACAAGCTAAGAACATGTAATCTTAATCTTTCACCTGCTAAAATTGCAGAAGGAAAATACAAAGTCTGCCTGGAATATCATATTAAAAACTGTGAGGGACCTTGCGAAGATCTGGAAAGCAAAGAGGATTATGATGAAAAAATCGATGCCATCCGCGGAATTATCAAAGGGGATTTCCGGAAAGCAAAAGAGTATCTGGTGAATCAGATGATGAAAATGGCTTCCAATCTTAAGTTTGAAGAGGCACAGATCATTAAGGAAAGGCTGGATATTCTGGAAGATTATCAGGCCAAAAACACGGTCGTGAATCCAAATATTGACGATGTGGATGTTTTTGGAATGATCAGCGATGAAGCTGCCGCTTATGTGAATTTTTTCAAGATCAGAAACGGAAATATCATTCAGAGTTTTACCACGGAGATCAAAAAGATCCTTGAGGAAACGGATGAAGATATCATGGAAGAAGCTTTGATCGAAATCCGCCAGAAGTTTAGCTCGGATTCTAAAGAAGTATTGTTACCATTCCATCTTTCTGTAGAAATCCCGAATGTAAAATTGATCGTTCCAAAAGTAGGTGATAAAAAAAGGATTGTAGAACTTTCGGAGAAAAATGCGAAAGAATACCGTTTAGAAAAATTAAAGCAGGTCCAGATTATAGATCCGGAAAGGCATACAAACAGAATCATGTCCGAAATGCAGAAGCTGCTTCGAATGCCAGTGGAGCCACGACATATTGAAGGTTTTGATAACTCAAATATCCAGGGAACGAACCCTGTTTCAGCATGTGTTGTTTTTAAAGACGGAAAACCAAGTAAGGCTGACTACAGAATTTTCCATCCGAAAACAGTAGAAGGAGCCAATGACTTTGCTACGATGGAAGAAGTTATCTACCGCCGCTATAAAAGAATGCTGGATGAAGGGGAAAACCTGCCGCAACTGATTCTTATAGATGGAGGAAAAGGTCAGCTTTCCTCCGCCGTAAAAAGTTTAAAATTATTAGGTCTTTACGGCAAAATCACGATTGTAGGGATCGCAAAAAGGCTTGAGGAGATCTTCTTTCCTGAAGATTCTATTCCTTTATATCTGGATAAAAAATCGGAAACATTAAAGATTCTGCAGCGGGTAAGAGACGAAGCGCACCGTTTCGGGGTAAAGCATCACAGAACGAGAAGAAAAAATTCTACCATCAAATCTGAGCTGGAAGAGATTCCGGGCGTAGGAGAAAAAACGATTGAGCTTTTGCTTTCCAAACTGAAATCTGTAAAACGGATCAAAGAATCGAACCTGGAAACTTTGGAAGAGATTCTTGGGAAAAGTAAAGCAAAGGTAATCTGGGAGTTTTTCAACAGCCATTAGGAAATAAAAAATCCTTAATTCTAATTGAATTAAGGATCATTATTATGTTATTTTATAATCTGTTATTTTGCTGAAAATACTTCCTTAAAAAATTCTCCGTTAGATTGCGGTATATCAATCACTATATTTCCGTTTTCATAATATCCGATAGTATAAGTTCCATCCGAAAGTTTTACTCTAAACACATCTCTTTTTGAAGTAGTTTTAAAAACAGCAAATGGCACAGAACTTCCTCCGTCTGCCAGGATAAACTGATTGGTATCTACCTGGATTTTCTGAAGGTTTACCTTACCGTTAGTATATTTCCCGGATTTATTTTCTGTAACAGGTGCAGATGAACTCTCTTCACTTTTTGTCACAACATTTTCTTTTGGGCTTTCCTTTATAACCTGAAGAGTTGCCACAGGATTTGAAGCTGGAAGTGAAACCAGAGACAGTTTAAGAGCATCCTGATAGCCTTCTTTATATTCTTTAATGTTCGAACTTCCTTTTGATGAAAATAATACCTTTCCATTACAATCCTTGAACTCAAGCTCTACTTTATTTCTTAGAAAACTGCTTTTATTAAGTATGTTGCCTGTAGCAAAGCTGCAAGAGCTTTTCTCTATTTCCGAAGGCCACTGGCTTTTACCTTCCTGGACAACCGTATATCCTTTTGATTTTAGAGCCTTTGCTAAAGAATCATCAAGACCATAGGATTCTTTCTCGAAATCTTTAAAGGTCTGAGGAATAGAAATATATTTATAGTCAGAAACTTTCTGCCCGAAAACAGCAGTTACTGCCAGCATAAATGTAAGTATTGACGTCTTTTTCATTGTTTTAAATTTAATCATTTCTGAATGCTCCCATATCTAATTTAAGCGAGAAAAAATTAGAATAGAAATTAGATCCTCCGATCCCTGAATTGGTGATTGCATAATCCAGTGTAAGTCCTCTATATCTTATTCCAAGACCGGCACTCGGCTGGAAAGAAACTTTTCTTTTCAGGTCTTCAATATCGGTAATGGATTGGAACCTGTTTATCCCAAGTCTTACAAAGATCATTTTCTGATACCCAAGTTCTGCCCCTGCATAAGGTGTTATACTTGCAAAATCTGTAGATATCAAAGCTGCTGTTTTAGCAAAATCGACATTGATTCCAGCTTCCGGCAATACATACACGCTGCTGTTGATATTGAATATTTTACTTGCCCCAACGTTCAGCTTAGGCATGGTAAGCTCCATTTTATCTTTAGGTGCCGGGTTGAACTCTTCACCGTTTACTACAGTTGAAAGTTCTCCCTGATTGATGCTCCAGAAGTTTACCGTAGTGGTTGCATCACGCAGCATTCCTCCGAATTTCCATCCGTTGTCAGCCTTATAAATAGCCCCGATATCAAAACCAAAACCATAACCGCTTGCAAATTTACCTACATTCCTGTAAACAATTTTAGCATTTACTCCCACATCCAGCTTAGGATTGCCTGCCGGATTGAAAGCATAAGAAAGAATAGCCGCATAATCAGACTGTGAAAATTTGGTGATTTTATCATAGTCGATATTACCTTCGGCATCGATCATTTGAGTTGTGTTCAGGATATTGTCTACTCCCAATCGTACTATTGACACTCCAAATACTCCTTCTTCCAGGACTTTTGCGTACGCCAGATAGTCATACTTCGCAATAGATTCAAAATATTCTGCGTGCATTGCTGCTCCCTGCCAGTCTTTCTCAATAGCCATTAAACCGGCCGGGTTCCACATCGGTGAATACACATCATCCTGGTTGGAAATTACAGCCCCACCCATGGCAAGCCCTCTTGCCCCGGCTCCGATATTCAAAAATTCATTGGAGTATTTTCTTATAATCTGAGACTGGGACAGCCCAAACAGTAGTGAAAATGCAAGTAAAAAGTATTTTTTCATCATATAAAATTTGATGCTTAGTTAAAGTTTTTTTGTTTTCTGGCTTTTATTAATCCATTTACAATGATAGCCAATATCATAACGCCTGATGCTGCATAAAATATAGGACTCATTTCTTCTGATTCTCCAAAGATAAAAAAAGCTAGTATAATTCCGTAGACAGGTTCTAAATTAACTGTTAAAATTAGAGTAAAAGGCGAAATATACTTCATAAGCTTCACCGATTCCAGCATTGGAAAAGCTGTAAAAACACTTGCCAATAAGCATATTAACGCCAGATCTCTGTAGTTTATTTCATTCATCTGAAAAATCTGTCCTGTAAACATATAAAATACAGTCAGAACAAACCATCCACAAAAAATTTCATAGAATATAATATTTCCTGAACTTGTTTTTCCAAACATTTTACCGTTAAAAACAGAGAAAATGGTACCGAATACTGCACAGAGAATCCCATAGATGATACCTTCTTTAAAATGAAACTCGGTTTTAAAAATTAATAATATGCAGGCAACTATTACTACGCCCATTACAACTTCTGATATATCAATCTTTCTTTTAAAAATAACTGGCTCCAATATGGAAGCAAATAAGGTAGAAAGTGACAGGCAGCTTAATGCTATAGAAACATTGGATACTTTAATGGAATAAAAAAAACAATACCAGTGAAGTGCCATAGCACAACCTATTCCGGCAAGCTGAAAAAATATTTTTCTGGATACCTTGATACTTTCCTTTTTATAAACCCTGATAAAGACAAATAAAAACACAGCTGCAAACAGCATTCTGTAAAATACAAGGATCTGCGCATTAGCATGAATCAGTTTTCCTAAAATTGCAGTGAACCCCCATAAAAAAACAATTAAATGCAGCCTGAAAAGTGCTAATTTTTGCATATTCTGAATTGTGTAAATTTTTAACAGGCAAATTTACAAATAGCTTTTAGAAATACTGATAAAAAGATAAATTAAGTCAAAGAAAATTCAGAAAATGTAAAATTGAATTCATCTGCACATAATATGGCATAAAAAACCCTGAAAATTTGTTCAACGTTCAGGGCCTTCAAATAATAAACTATTAAAAAAATAAACTAGGAACTTAGAGTAATTAACAAGGAATATCATTCCTTTTACTCTGTAGTAAAGTTAGAAAAAATATCAGTAATTTAAAAATATTTTTTTGTTAAAAATTTCACAATTTTCTGAGAACCAATATATTAAACACCTGTTTTACTTCAAACGCCATTCATTATAAAAATAGTATCTTTAGCCGTAAAAAATTAAAATTTTATGGACCTTGAATTTAATAAACGGGAAGATCAAAATAGATTAAAATTATCTGATATCAATCAATTGCTCGCTGAAATAAAAAAGGGAGGCGGTGAAAAGAGGCTTCAAAAGCTTCGCGATGAGGGAAAAATGACAGCAAGAGAAAGAATTGAATATCTTCTCGACAAAGGTTCAGATTCCATAGAGATCGGTGCATTTGCCGGCTACGAAATGTATGAGGAACATGGCGGATGCCCTGGTGGTGGAGTTGTAGTCGTAATGGGATATGTCTCAGGAAGACAATGTCTTGTTGTTGCTAATGATGCTTCTGTAAAAGCCGGTGCCTGGTTTCCTATTACCGGAAAAAAGAATCTAAGAGCACAGGAAATTGCGATGGAAAATAAGCTTCCTATCATTTATCTTGTAGATTCAGCAGGAGTGTACCTTCCTATGCAGGATGAGATTTTTCCTGATAAAGAACATTTCGGCCGAATTTTCAGAAACAATGCTAAAATGAGCGCTATGGGAATTATCCAGATCTCGGCTGTTATGGGCAGTTGTGTGGCTGGAGGTGCCTATCTTCCTATTATGAGTGATGAAGCGATGATTGTTGATAAAACAGGCTCTATATTCCTTGCCGGAAGTTATCTGGTAAAAGCTGCTATCGGGGAAAGCATTGATAATGAAACCCTTGGTGGAGCGACTACACACTGTTCAATTTCAGGCGTTACAGATTATAAAGCTAAAGATGATAAAGATGCCTTAGACAGGATTAAAACTATCATGAAATCTATTGGAACTTATGAAAAAGCAGGATTTGATAGAATAGAAAGTTTCCCGCCAAAGGAAAATCCTGATAATATTTTTGGAATTGTTCCCGTTTCAAGAACAGAGCAGTATGATACATACGAAATCATTAAATGTTTGGTTGACAATTCAGAATATGATGAGTATAAGCCGGACTATGGAAAAAGCATCATTTGTGCCACAGCCAGGATTGATGGTTGGTCTGTAGGAATTGTAGCCAACCAGAGAAAGCTTGTAAAAAGCGGTAAAGGTGAAATGCAGTTCGGTGGTGTTATTTATTCGGATTCTGCCGATAAATCAACGAGGTTTATTGCCAACTGTAACCAGAGAAAAATTCCTTTAGTTTTTCTTCAGGATGTGACAGGATTTATGGTGGGTTCAAAGTCTGAACATGGAGGTATTATTAAAGATGGTGCTAAAATGGTCAATGCCGTTTCGAATTCTG
This sequence comes from Chryseobacterium sp. 22532, assembly GCF_052044665.1. Lineage (NCBI taxonomy): Bacteria > Pseudomonadati > Bacteroidota > Flavobacteriia > Flavobacteriales > Weeksellaceae > Chryseobacterium > Chryseobacterium sp. 22532. The sequence goes on along the minus strand of NZ_JBQENJ010000009.1, from coordinate 3,382 downwards.
TAGTTCCTAAGTTCACAATTATTACAGGAAACTCATACGGAGCCGGAAATTATGCAATGTGTGGTAAAGCCTATGATCCTAGATTAATAGTAGCATGGCCTTGGGCAGATCTCGCTGTAATGGGTGGGTCTCAGGCCGCAAAAGTTTTAGTTCAAATCCAGGAATCTACTTTAAAGAAGCAAGGTAAAGAGATTACCGAAGAAGAGCATAATGAGATTTTAAATACTATTACAAAAAGATATCAAAAGCAGACAGAAGCTACCTATGCTGCAGCAAGACTTTGGACAGATGCAATCATCAATCCTACAGATACAAGAAAATGGATTTCTATGGGTATTGAAGCTGCCAATCATTCCCCTATTACAGAGAAATTCAACCTGGGAGTTATCCAGGTTTGATCATATTGATTTTCCTAAAAATAAAAAAGATGTGGAATTGATTTTCCACATCTTTTGTTTTTATCCTGTTGAAATTTTTGAATTCTAAGAAAAGAACACTCCCGTTCTGAATCTCTCTTTATTCAGTTTTTTATTAACTGCCAGCCCCCAAAGAATAAATTCTTTTAAGAATAAAATATCTTCTGGTAACGTATCCGGTTGATATTTTTCAATGATCTGGTCAAGAGGAGCAATTCTGTTAAGAGATTTTGCATAGACTTCATCCGAAGATTCGTCAGTAATTTCCAAAGAGCCGTCGTCTTCCAAAAACCAATCCGTAATCTGACTAAACGGTCCATCAATACTCTTTTTTTCCAGCTTTTCCACTTTCGGAAAATAAAATGCAAATAAAGTTCTGATCGCATTATCAATTAATAGCTGGGCAACTGCTTCCGCACCTTCCTGTTCGCCTTCATATACCAACTCCACTTTCCCTGTAATCGCAGGAATTACACCTACAAAATCACTTAATCTTACAGACGTTGTTTCATCACCCGTTAATAAAGATCTGCGTTCTGCAGTACTCAATAGATTTTCAAAAGCAGTGATACTCATACGGGCGCTCACTCCGCTTTTTGAATCTACAAATTCGCTGTCACGAGCCTCAAAGCCAATCTGCTCCAAAAGATCTTTCGCCAAAGAAGGAACATATACTCCATCTTTCTGACGTCCGTCTAAGCTGGATTCATGCCTTGTAATTTCCCTTGCAATATTGATATTTTCAGGATAATGTGTCAAAATCTGCGATCCGATACGGTCTTTCAGCGGAGTCACAATACTTCCTCTGTTTGTATAATCTTCAGGATTCGCTGTGAAAACAAACTGAATATCCAAAGGCATTCTCACCTTAAATCCACGAATCTGTACGTCTCCTTCCTGTAAAATATTAAACAAAGAAACCTGTATTCTCGCCTGAAGATCCGGCAATTCATTGATGACAAAAATACAACGGTTCGCACGCGGAATCATTCCAAAATGAATCACACGGTCGTCTGCATAAGAAAGTTTCAGATTGGCAGCTTTAATAGGATCAACATCACCGATCAGGTCGGCAACAGTCACGTCCGGAGTTGCCAGTTTTTCGAAAAATCTTTCATCGCGGTGAAGCCATTCTATCGGAGTATTATCGCCTTCTGCTTCAATTAACTCTTTTGCAAAGCGAGAAATTGGGTTGAATGGATCGTCATTTATTTCACTTCCTGCAACGAAAGGGATCCATTCGTCCAACAATGAAGTCATCATTCTTGCCAGCCTGGTTTTTGCCTGACCTCTTAATCCTAATAAATTAATATTATGCCGGCTTAGAATGGCATGCTCCAATTGAGGAATAACCGTATTTTCATATCCGAAAATCCCTTCAAATACAGATTCTTTATTGCGAATTTTACTTTTTAAATTATCTCTTAATTCGTCTTTAATATTTTTTGATAGGTATCCTGATGCTCTTAGTGAGCCTAGTGTTTTTATAGTTGGCTTTTCAGTCATTTTATTTAAAATCTGATTTATTAACTTCTTGAAATATATCTTTATGAATAAAGAATTTTAGCGGATTCTTTTCTTACGGTTAGTTTCATAATCTTCAAAAATCATGTGCCCTAATCCATTAAGCCCTGTATAAAAAGCTTTCCCTTGATTGGCTTCTGTAAATTCACTCACAAATTGCTGTAAATAGGGATCCTGCGCAATCATAAAAGTAGTAATCGGAATATGCAGTCTTCTGGCCTGAGACGCCATATTATAACATTTCTGAACAACATATTCATCTAGACCATAAGAATTCATGTAGTATGTACCATCCGGCTGACGAACGCAACTTGGTTTCCCGTCAGTAATCATGAAAATCTGTTTATTGGTATTTCTTTTTCTGCGTAAAATGTCCATCGCCAGTTGAAGTCCTGCAACCGTATTTGTATGGTAAGGCCCAACCTGCAAATAAGGCAACTCCTGAATTTTAACAGGCCATGCATCGTCTCCAAAAACGATAATATCCAAAGTATCTTTCGGATAACGTGTTGTAATAAGTTCTGCAAGCGCCATAGCCACTTTTTTGGCTGGAGTGATACGGTCTTCCCCATATAAAATCATACTGTGGCTGATGTCGATCATCAAAACCGTACTCATCTGAGATTGGTGAATACTGTCTTCAACAATTAAATCATCTTCAGTAAGATGAAAATCTCCGATTCCGTTATTGATCTGGGCATTCTTAAGACTTTCGGTAATAGAAATTTTTTCTACCGGATCTCCAAAGTTATAACTACGAAATTCCCCTGTTGTATCTTCTCCCGTTCCGCTTTTATTGGTTTTATGATTTCCATTGCCACTTTTTCCAAGGTTCCCGAATATTTGATTAAGCGCTTGTTTACGAATATTTTGTTCCATTTTTGCGCTCAGGCGAATTCCATTTCCACCATTAGGATCAACTTCTTCACGGATATATCCTTTCTTTTTAAGATCTTCAATAAAATCGTCAATAGTGTATTCCGGAGTAGTAAGTTGGTATTCTTCATCCAACATTCGAAGCCAGTCAATCGCTTCATCAAAATCTCCCGAGGTATGGGTTAACAAATCTGTAAAAATTTCCAGCAGCCGATCAAATACAGATAACTCTGGTGCCTTGTAAGTTTCAAATCTGAACCCTCTCACAATATGCTCTTTCATGAAATAAAGTTACAACATAAATAAAAGGCCTTTAAGAGATTTAATCTATTTTAATCTTTATGAATAAAAATAATCTTGATTAATATTTAGAATAAATGGGGATAAATAAGGTAAATTACAGATTACACAGATTTCTACAGAGGTTGTAGATAGAATTTATTGCTTATTTAAAGATAATTGGTATTTTTTGGTTGATAGGTATAAACAAAAAAAAGTCTCATACAAACTGTGTTGTATGAGACTTTTAATAAAAACTGGCGGCGGCCTACTCTCCCGCTTTCGCA
>NZ_JBQENJ010000008.1:0-124813 GCF_052044665.1 Chryseobacterium sp. 22532 | reverse complement strand
TGGATTCGCCGCCAATTAAATAGCCTGAAGCAGTTAAGGCGAGTGTTCTTAAATGGTCATCTGCTTTGCCCCCAAAATTCTTTTCCCATTCTGTTTTTCCTGTTTTATCAAGCTTGATCACCCAGTAATCTCCTTCTCCAAAGTTTTCGGTTTTCTTTGAACCGCCTGTAGTACTTCTGGAATAGATTCCTAGCAAGGCTCCACCATCTTTCGTTGGAATCATTTTCTCTACTTCATCAAGACCTTTTCCTCCTAAAACTGATTGAGATAGTTCTTTTCCGTCCTTATCAAGTTTTACAATCAAAACATCTTTTGAACCATATCCTTTGGATGAATTCTGAATATTTCCGACTACGAAAAATCCCAAATCAGTGGTCTGGATAACCGATCTGGCTTCTTCATCAGAAGAAGTTCCTAAAGTTTTCTGCCAGAGTTCATCTCCGAATTCATTGAGGCGTATGAGCCAAATATCAGATCCGCCTTTGGAGTCTTCTTTTTTATCAAGACCTTTCCCTGAATATGAGGTACCAGAAATCAAAAATCCACCATCTTGTGTAGAAACGGTTGCGGAAAGATAGTCGTGGTTATTTCCTGAAATGTATTTTTCCCAAACTTCTTCTCCTTGCTGGTTCAGTTTTATCGCATGAAAATCGTAGCCGTTATTTTGTTTCTGGTTTGAGGTTCCTGAGCTTATTGAAGGGTTGGATTGAATTGAGCTTCCCGTGATCAGATACTGTTGATCTATTGTTGTGGTAACCTGGCTTAGAAAATCCTGCGTAGAGGATTTGATGTCTTTCTGCCATAATACTTCCTGGGCCGACAGACCTAGGATTGTGCACATCGTAAATGCACTCATGTAGAGTTTTTTCATCTATTTGTTATTTTATGCGCAAATTTAAAATTATATTTTAATCTCAGTATGGGGAAAACCATATATTTTAATTAGTTATTTTACGGTCGGTTATTTAACCGGATAAATAATATCTCATCATAAGTGTGGTTTAAATGTTATTATTCTATTCTTCTTACTGTAACAAAAATATCATGAGACGACAAAGTGTGTCGTATTATATAAATGCATAATTAATTAATTTGTAATGACAAAAATAAAAATGAGTCCCCAATAATTATTGTGGATTACCATAAGTAATATTATTTTCCTACAAATATATAAATTGTAGTAATATAAGGTTACATAAATGTAGTACTTTATATTTCACTTTGTATAAGTGAAAATAATAGACGAAAATAAAATTACTGAATTAAAAGCCAGAATTCCTGTTGATGTCGGCAATCAGATTAGAAAGTTCCGTGAGAAAAAGAAACTTTCTCAGACTGAACTAGCTGAATTGATAGGGAAGGACAGACAATATCTCTATAAAATAGAAAAAGGGAAAGTAACATCAAATGTTTTCACAATTGCTCTTATAGCTTCTGCCCTAGACATTTCATTGGCTGATTTGGTGGAAGAAATAAAACTTTAGGCGGGAAATGATAAGTGAGGCCTAAATTACTAAGTAAGTTTAATTTTAGTAAAAATTTTATTACTATCTGGTATAATTTATAAGAATATTTTTTGCCAAGGAGCAATACCAGTTCAGGACTATTCTTTTTTGTAATCTAAAAGCATTCAATAAAACTATCTTAAATTTCAAATAAATACAATTGCATTTTATTTATACAAGTAGGCTTGTTTGGGAAGGTATGTAAGGTTTGTATCTAAATAGCATTATATATTCACAAACTGACGTCTGTCTTTGAAAGGTCGAAAATTCAAAAGTACAACAGGATAAAGTTTAGCAAAATGTTCAGGCTAGGGCTTGGGCATTGCTTTACTTTGTTGTACGGGGCTTCGACCCCCTCAAAGACAGGTAGAGATAATGTCTCAAGCCTGTTTTATTTTCATACATCATTACGGGTTTCAGTAAGGAATATTAAAAAAAGAATTATAAAATTGAATATTAAGCCCCTAACTATGAAAAAAATCAAAATTATTTTATTGTGTTTTTTAACATTAATAACTACTGCCTGTAATCAATCCACAAATCATAAATATGACGGCTCGTATTCTATGAATATTCAGATGTTTGGAATGGCTAATTCTAAAAAAGATTTGATTATTAATGGAAACAAAATTAAATACATTGATGAAATTTGGAATTGTAGACAATATGATGATAAGGTGGATGTTGAAAACGGAAAAATAATATTTACATATGTTGATGGAGATTTAGTTGTAAATGTTCCAACGTTAGGTAAAGTTCGATATGTAAGGATTTCAGGAGATAATGATCTAACAAAAAATAATTAACAATGAAAAAAATAGTCCTGTTTTTTATTTTAGCAATGTTGTTATCGTGTAAATCTGAAAGTTCCTTAGATGGAATTTACGAATATATATCAAGCAAAGGAAATAACGGAAATCTTTATGAAAGTGGATGTTCTATTGTCGGTTATATTGAATTAAAAAATGGATATTATTATAATGGAGTAACTAAATCATCGCAAAGATTTCCGTTTAAAGTTGAAAATGATAAAATTATCATTGATAACCCAGATGGAGGACAGTTGATTATTGATATAATTGATGAAAATACAATTGGATTAATGGGATGCTTATTTCGGAAAAAAGAAAATGAAACACAGCCTGTAGAAGATACCAATGAAAACACTACTAAAAAAGAGAATGATAAGAGCATTAATATTTCAAATACAAAAACAGAAGAAACTTCATTGAATTCTCTAAGAAAATTTAATGGAGAATACTCTTATGATGTAAAACTTTTAAGTAATCCTATTTTAAAAAAAAGATTAATAAGCTTAATTGGAAAGAAAAGATATGAGTATATGAAAACTACGTGGGCAGTTGAAGGAGGGATTATGGTCGAAAATGACATTTTAGAAGCTGGAGGTTGTGAGGCTCATAATTGTGATATGACTAATTTCATTATAATAGTAGATTTGAAAAAAGATGTTCTATATGTTGGCTATATGGTAGAAGAAGAAATAAAAAAGTTTGGAGAAAAGGATGGTTTTCCCAAACAACTATTGCAGTGGGAACAGAACAATATTAAAAATAAAAACAAATTGTTCTCAAATTAGTTGAAAAGATATAAAATTGTTTGATTCTATGCTAATTATGGAAAGTCTTCTTTTTAAAAGAAGACTTTTTAGTTAATTTTGGTAAAACTCAATATATGACAATTAAAGAATTCTATTCTCAATTAAAAACCGCAGATAACTTAATGGGTAATCATTTACATAATAAATTATCAACTGTATTACGAAATATAATTCCATTAGTTAAAAATTCGGAACAAAAGAAAGAGTTAAAAAACTTTTAATTTATCATCATGTTCTTTAGAGCAAGATGATCAGTACTTTAGGATTGAGACTGGTTATTCTCTCGGCAAAGTCAAACAGATAATGCTATATTTGTATTCACTTTTAAAAATTATATGCTTAATTCAAATATAAAAAATAAAATTAGTAGTTTATGGGATATGTTCTGGGCAGCTGGGATAGCGAATCCAATAACAGCTTTAGAACAAATATCTTATTTGCTTTTTATGAGGAGAGCAGAGGATGTAGGTTTAGTGCAAGAAGATTTATATAAATGGTCTTTTTATACTCAATATCCAGATATTGATTTGCCAAAAACAATGGCTGATATATTTGAAACTCTTAAAACTCTTAACAATAAACATGAACCCTTTACAAAGGCAATGGAGGGGTCTAAATTTGAGATTACTAAACCATCTCTACTAAGAGCTGCGATTGACATTATTAATGAAATATATGCTGAAGCAGAAAAGGAGAGGACTGAGGGACAGTATTTTCAAGATACTTTGGGGGATTTTTATGAATTAATTTTGTCTCAAACAGGAGAAGCTGGAAAGAATGGACAGTTTAGAACCCCAAGACATCTGATCCACTTTATGTGTGAGTTGTTAAAACCCACATTAGATGATAAAATTTGTGATGTAACTTGTGGGACATCTGGTTTTTTAGTGGGGGCTTATCAATACATTATTACACAAAACTCAAGTGGTGATATTGAGCAAGTAGATGCTGATGGTTTTAAAGTTAAGACTTCAGCAAGTGATATACCTGAGGGTTCATCTAAAGCCACAAAATTAACTACGAAAACTTTTTATGGCTATGACATTGATACAACAATGATTCGTTTAGGAATGATGAACTTAATGATGCATAATATAAAAGAACCACATATTAAACACATTGATTCACTTTCACAACAATTTGACGTGGAAGAGAAAGGAATCCAATATACTAAAATACTTGCGAACCCACCATTTACAGGAAGAATTGATAGCGTTGATGTAAGTTTGGAACTTAATAGAGTGTACCCTCCTAAGTATGATAAAGATGGTAACAGAAAGGCACAAAATATTCAATCAGAACTTTTATTTTTAGAGAGAATAATACAATTATTAAAAAAAGATGGAAAAGCTGCAGTGGTAGTTCCTGAGGGAGTTCTTTTTGGGGGTAATAATGCGTACAAAAAACTGCGAGAGATCTTATTAAAAGATTGTATTGTAGATGGTGTTATTTCTCTTCCTAGCGGAGCTTTTAAGCCATATACGGGTGTTAAAACTTCAATTTTAATTTTCACAAAGAAAGGTTTTAAACGTAAAACCTTTGCTACTAAAAATGTATGGTTTTATGAATTAGAAACAGACGGGTATAGTTTAGATGATAACCGTAAAAAGCTTCGTGACAATCCATTACCTGAGGCTGTTGACTTTTTTGATATAAAAGATTGTGAAAAAAATCAAAGTACACAGGAGCGTAAAAAACATTTTTGTGTATCATTACAAGAAATTCAAAAGAATGATTTTGATCTGAGCTTTAATCGCTACAAAGATTTTGATTATGAAGAGCAGTATTATGATCCACCTCAAGAAATACTTAACGCTATCCTAGCTTTAGAAGATGAAATAAAAACAGATTTAGAAGAGCTTAAAGAATTAATTGGTAATGGATAAATTTAAACTAAAAAATATTCTGAATTGGCTGCCAAAATCTACATTTAAGGCTGGTGAAGGTATTGAGCAAGGTAAGTTTCCTTTTTTTACATCAAGTCAATTTCAATCGAAGTGGTCTGATGAAGCACTTTATGAAGGAGAGTGCTTAATTTTTGGGACAGGTGGAAATCCAAGTATTCATTATTTCAATGGAAAATTTGCTACTTCTACAGATTGTATAGTTACCCAAATAAGATCTCATAATGATAAAATAAATATTAAATATGTATATTATTTTTTAAAAGCCAATTCAGGAATATTAGAAAAAGGATTTAAAGGTGCCGCAATTAAACACATCTCAAAAAGTTACTTAGAGAATATAGAAGTTCATATTCCTAATTTTGAAGAGCAAAATCGTATTGTTACAATTTTAGATAAAATTGATAAGATAATAGATATTCGAAAAAAAACAATTCAAATTTTAGATAATATACTTTTATCTTATTATCATAGTCAATTCGGCTCTAAAAACATTGGATATAAAACATGGAAGACAATTGAACTTCAAGATTATAGGAAGGAAATAAAAGGAAGTATGAGAACAGGTCCTTTTGGAAGTTCTTTAACTCATGATAAATTCATGGAGCAAGGAGAAGTTGCTGTGCTTGGAATTGATAATGTAGTTGATAATGTATTTAGATGGGGTAAAAAGCGATTTATTTCTAATGAAGATTACCAAAAATTAAAAAGCAATCGAGTTTTTGGAAGGGATGTTTTGATATCTATAATGGGAACTGTAGGCAGGTCAGCTGTGGTTCCTGAAGATATTGGAGTTGCAATTAATACAAAGCATTTGGTTGCGATTACTCTGGACGAAAATAGATGTAACCCTTATTATCTATCATACACATTTCATTCTAATCCTTATGTTGCACAACAATTATTGGCAAGAAGTAGAGGTGCTATAATGGAAGGGCTTAATTTAAGTATCATAAAACAAATAAAAATAAAAGATGCCCCAGTAGATTTACAGAATAAATTTGAAATTAAATATAAAGCTATACAAGTAATAAAAAATAAAATGTTAGATTCCTCTTTTCTAATTGAAAATTTTTTAAAGAGTTTGTTTATTCAACATTTAAGTCCTCGAAAGTTGATAGATGTAGAAATTCAATTGGAAACTTTACTTAATGCTATCAATTTAAATCTACCAAATGAAGAGAATGATATAATAGAAATAGTGCAAGATCTAGCTTACCGTCAAACATTGTTAGAAAAGTTGGCAACTCAAAATTTTTCTGATATAATGCAATATGACAAGGCGAAATATGTGGCTTTCAGGCTACTTAAAGAATATCCTGAAAAAGTTAATCATGAGTACGATCATATAAAGAAAAAACTAATAATGTCATAATGAAACTTTTATCATTGAAAATTGGACAAATGGAGGATAGTTTTCGAAGTCTTTATCAGGGCTTTGAGATTAATTTCCATTCTTTGTCAGATATTCCAGCTATGGAAGAGTTTCGTCCCTTTTGTTTTGCTGGATTAAATGGCAGTGGTAAATCTAATGTATTAGAGGCATTGGCGAATATTTTTTATCATTTGGAAATCTGCGTAGCTCGGTATCTACCAGACAGTATAAGAAATAAAACAAATTTTAGGAGAGAGATTTGTAACCCAGATGCATTTGTATTAGAATATTTAATTGGTCAACATAATGGAAGTATTTATGATCTGGATAACTTCCATAAAGTAAAAATTTCAAAAGAGGTTGATCAAGAACCTTTAATGACTATAAAAGAATTTCCTTTTGATAGTACAAAAGAAGAAATCCTAATTTCGTTAATACCAAATCTAGAGACAGAAGAGGCAGCTCCTGGTAAGTCTTATCTCCCAGACCACGTTATTGGATATTCATCTGGTGAAAATGAAATATTAAGTTTGCCCTTTATAAAGGCACGTTTAGTACATCTTGATGAATTCAAACAATATACCAAAGAGGGGGTAGCTCGATACGAAGAACCCGAGAATGGCTTAATATATATTGATAATGCAATGAGCCAAGCGGTTTTACTATCATGTCTATTGTTGGAAAATCAAGAGGCTCTAAAACAGTTAAGGAAAGAAGTTGGTATTGAATGCTTAGAAAGCTTTAGGATGCACATTAATTTGAAAAACTTTAAGTATCAATTAAAAAGTGGCAAAATAGAGGAAAAACCGATATTGACAATCTTAGAAAATGAACAATTAATCAAATTTAAACATTGTGCTACTTCATGGTTTTTAGATAACGAATATTTAGTTTTGGATTTTTATGTTGGAAAAGATGATGATACAGGAAGTAATCCAACTAAAGAAGCGTTTAGAATTCATTTTGAAGATTCGTCCTTTAAATTATTTCAGGCGATTAGGTTGTTGTATGAGTTAAATAACCATTTTTTGGATGATACTACGAAGGAAGAAGTATATCGATCACAGGGTTTTTACACAGATGGTAAGATTCCTACAGGTGGTCCAAAAGATGATGTGTTTCATTTTCTAGATTTTATAATAGTAAAAAAATTGAAAGATTCTGGAGAGGAAAAATCGCTATTACTTAGAAATTTTTCAGATGGTGAACACCAATTGTTACATACGATGGGAATTTGTTTATTGCTTAAGGATAAACGTGCTCTTTTATTATTAGATGAACCAGAAACACATTTTAATCCATCATGGAGAGCAAAGTTTATTAAGATGCTTAATGATAGTATCACAGATGGTAATAAAAAAAAGTATTCTAATGGAGGATTTAATGTTCATTATCTAAAGGATATTCTTCTTACTTCGCATTCTCCGTTTGTTATTTCCGATTGTTTACCTAATAATGTTATCTTCTTTGATAAAGGTGATCATACTCAGAGATTAACGGTTAAAAAAGCCTCTGAAATGGGGATAAACACTTATGGTGCTGGAGTAGATTTTATTTTAGAAAAAATGTTTCATTTTGATCAATCTATTGGAGATAAAAGTTTATCAGAGTTAAAGTTAGATTATAGTAATATTAAGACTGAAAAAGATATTATATCTGCAAAGGATGTAATTAGTAGATTAGGAGAGTCTATAGAAAAAGATTTAGTACTTGCAAAGCTTAATCAGATCAATAGAAATATTAACAGTGAAAAGAAATCAGATTAATGCTTAGAGTTTATAAGCCTATAAATGATGATATTTTTAAGCTGCAAGATTACTTGGAGTATTTAGTTTGTGAAATTTGGTGTGGTAAACAAACAAAAAAATGCGAAGATTATTTGGATGTAAATCTGAGACCATTATACTTAAAATATGAATGGTTTAGGGACGATATACAGTCTATCTACGCCGAATGTAAAAAACTTAGTGTAAAAAATAAAAGGATTATTATTAAAACTTTTACAGATCTTAAAAATATTAGTGATGTGTGTGGTGGTTTTACTGTTCCTCTCAAAGTTAAACAACTACCCGATATTGTAGAAAAAATGATGAAACCATTTTTTATAAAATGTTATGAGAGTTTATTAGATAGATCATTAGTGCCTGGTGATAAACACAAATACTACAATAACCTTATTAAACAAAATAAAATTAAATTTTGTCCTTGTTGCGGTTACTCGTCTTTTGAAAGCGCAGATAGTAATTATATGGAAGCTTATGATCATTATCTACCCAAATCAATTTATCCATTTGCTAGCGTTAATTTTTTAAATCTTGTACCATTATGTATGCATTGTAATTCGTATAGAAAAAGTACAAAGGATCCTATTGAGGGAGGAAGGAAAGCTTTTTATCCATTTAATATTAATCCCGATTTACATCGAGTAGAGGTTGAAGTCAAATTTTCTCACATTATCGTAAAAGACTTTCAAAATTTTGAGAAAAATGAATTAGAGGTAGATCTGATAGGAGATAAAGAGAAATGTATTACATGGGACGATATATTTGATATAAAGAGTAGATATAATGATGAGGTGAGGAGCTTTACAAAGGCATTGTTGAGATTAATGAAAAAAAAGTTTGAAAGAGAGTCATTAAAATCCTATATACAGATTTTAGATGAAGAAATAGATGATTTTGAGGACGACAAATACTCTGACAGAAAGTTTTTAAAAATCGCTTTTTTAAATGAAGTCAAAAATTGCAAGGATATTACTGATGTTTATGCTATCAAATAACAGTTAATAAAACACTTTGTTGATTATACGCTTAAACCCACCTACATCCACAGCACTCGACACAACTCCAATATTTTTATAAATAGCTGATATAAAGTAAATATAACTCCATCTAATGCCACATAAATACACTGGGGACATTACAGGTGGGACCACAACAAAAAACCGCAATACTCTAATTAAAGTATTACGGTTTTTTATTTTTCTATGGAGGAACATTTAACTTTTCATATTCAATCTTTCCTCCTGAAGATCAAGCAAGCGAAGATGTTTTCTAATGATTTCTTCATCTAGTAAAAGTTCTTCGCGGTTTTTATTAATAAGCCAGATTCTTTGAGTTTCGAGAATATCAATATAAATATTCCGGTATTCATTGTAATTAATGATGATTTCAGAACTGCTCAGTTGTTTTTCGTATTGCTGTAATTGATCTTTTAATGCCGGGAAGCTTTCTATTTTATGGGCATAATCTTTACGGATTTTATCAACTGCCACTTGAGCAAGACTGTTCTGAATTTCGTAATCGATTTCCTTTTCGCTTCTTACAAAATCACGGTCTATAGGTGGGAATTTTTTTAATAAAAAAGGAAGTGTAAGTCCCTGAACAAGCAATGTTAAAAGAATCACGACAAATGTGATGAAAAGAATCAGATTTCTTTGTGGGAAAGGCGTCCCGTCATCTAAAGTCAGGGGAATTGAAAGTGCTGCTGCTAAAGAAACTACACCTCTCATTCCCGTCCAGCCAATGATCATGGGCGTTTTCCAGCCGGGAGATTGTGCATCTGCAACGGTGATGAAATTTCTCATAATTAAGGTCGTAACCACTGCTGCATAGCCGGCAAAAATTCTTACAATAACCAGAACTGCAGTAACAGCAACTCCATAACCGATTGCCGTATAAATATCGGTGTCACCTAAACCGGAAACAATCTCAGGCAGATCTAAGCCGATGAGCATGAAAACAATTCCATTCAGCAAAAAACAAAAACTTTCCCAAACTGTTACGGTGCGTATTCTGGAGGCACTGCTCAAAAAATCGTGACTGCGGTAAGAGAGGAATAAGCCGCCACTTACCACCGCCAGAACTCCGGAGGCGTGAAGCTGCTCTGCCGCCAGATACATCGAAAAGGGCGCAATAAAAGTCAGTAAAATATCAGTGTTTGAATCAGTGGGTAAAATCTTGTGCATTTTCAGAAAAATATATGCGATGATAAGTCCTATTCCTACACCGCCAATGCACATCCATACAAAACTTCCTGCTGCCTCATGCCATACAAATTGTCCGGTTGCTGCTGCAATCATGGCAAACCGGAAAATGATTAAAGAAGAAGCATCATTCAGCAAACTTTCGCCCTCTAGAATGGAAGCCAGTCTTTTGGGTACTTTTACAAACTTTAAAATCGCACCGGCACTTACTGCATCGGGTGGAGAAACAATTCCGCCCAATAAAAAGCCTAGAGCTAAAGAAAATCCCGGAATAAAATAATTAGCGAAGACGGCAACCGATAACGCGGTGAAAAATACAACGACAAAAGCAAAACTGAAAATAATTCTCCGCCACCGCCAAAGTTCTTTCCATGAAGTTGACCAGGCTGCTTCATACAATAAGGGCGGTAAAAAAATGATAAATATTAATTCCGGTTCTATTTTTATGGGTGGTACGCCTGGAATAAAACTTATTAAAAGCCCCGCCAACACAAGCAAGACAGGATAGGCGACCTTAATTTTTTTCGCCAGCATAATAAGCATGGTGATGAGCAGAACCAAAAAAAGATAGAATTCGAAATTTTCTAACATGTATAAATTTTAGATAAATATATATCAAATTTTTAAAAACATTTAGAACCTGCTTAAAATTTAAACACACTCTAAATGTTGGAGATATAGAAATGGACACCGATTAAATTTAGACTGTTTCTATCTATCATTTACATGGACTCTTCTCATGAGTCATTAAAATCCCTAATTAGTGATATATATCATACTGTTTTACTTTTTTCACCATGTGTTGAATATTACTTTTGTTGAAAATTTTAATAACTATGAAAAAACAAATTTTACTTTGCTTCAGCACATTGCTGTTGCTTTTCATGGCTTCATGTTCTTCGGAGGAGTTGAACACTGAAGTAACATCTGAGAACCTTGGAAAAGAGAGTCGTATAGCCGCCGGAAAATTTGCAGGTGACGGGCAGTATGATGTTCTGGGACATGGCTATAATGCCGCGGGTGAATATGCAAATGCGAGTGCAGCAGGTTTTAAAGTAATTGATATTGACAGATTCAAGGCTGAGCAAGGTCCCAGATTGGTTGCTGAAAATACACTTTCACAAGATTATGTTGAAGAGTATGGTGAAAATGCTGAAACCTATTCTAAAATGGTGTCGACCAAAGTGGATGTAACGGCTGGTATTCCATTATTTAAGAAAACACTTTCAGTGGGCTTTAATTCTGCAGTGACTAACACCAATAAGTTTGATGCAAAATATATTTATGGAAGTTACAATCTTTTAATCAAACAAAGAAGATTGAGATTCAATGCAACAACAGATATGTTGGGAGACTACCTGACTCCTGAATTTACGCAGGATTTACAGACAAAAACACCTCAGCAAATTGTCCAGGATTATGGTACACACGTAACGGTAGACATTTATACGGGTGCTAAAATGGATGTTATATTCCAATCTGAAACAACTAATGAATCCCGTGAACGTGCAGCCAGAATCGGTGTGAAAGTCGGAATGAAAGGTATTTTTGATGTTAATGTAGAGAACGATGTAAATACAGCGGAATCACACAAAAACTTCTCCAGAAAATTATCATATAGAACAAGAGGGGGAGACCCTTCAAAAGGCCTGATCGGTGAATTGAACCTGGACCAATCCAATCCTAAAATCAATATCGCCAACTGGCAAAACAGTTCTACTGTAAATAATGCTGTTTTGGTAGATTTTGGAAATAATGGACTGGTATTTATTTATGATTTAGTAAAAGATCCGGTTAAAAAAGCTCAGCTTCAGGCATATGTCAATCAATATTTGATTGATAATAAAGTTTTCTTAGATTATATTCCTGTTCCGGTCTACGGTTTTTATAGTCCTGGCGACAGAGATCATTACCTAGCAACTTCTCCTGGGACACCTTATAATTATCAGGCTGAAGGCGAGCAGTTTAAAGCATATACTTATAAAGCTCCGAATACCGTTCCGGTTTATCAGTTCTACAGTGGAAGCGAAAGAGACCACTATTATTCTACTCATTCTGGAACGCCTAACCAATATGCCTATGAAGGAATTGCATTTTATGCAACAATGGACAGTTCAAAAAAACCTATTTATCAGTTCTATAGCGGAAGTGAAAGAGATCACTATTATTCTACTTATCCCGGAACTCCAATTAATTATGTAGCAGAGGGCATTCCTTTTTATGCCTATTAATTAAATATATTTGTTGATACCTTTACAGGAAGCCGTCTCACATGAAAGTTGAGACGGTTTTTTATTGGGTTTCAATTTCAATAAGTTTTTATTATGAATTTTTGTTTTGATTCTGTGGTGAAAAAAATGATACACTTATATGATGAGGTAAATAATTTCAAATCCTTAACTTTGTCGTTTTCAAAGGGTATTAAACTCGTGAAAAAAAATCCATATAACCAAAAGAAACAACAATGTCAATAACGAATGAACATGAATTGGCAGGAATGCAGAAAGTGAGTGAAGCTGTAGCCTATACCTTAAAAGAAATGACTAATTATGCCCAACCCGGCATGACAACAAAAGAAATTGATGAATACGGGGCGAAGATCCTTTCAGATTTTGGTGCAAAATCAGCTCCTTATTTAACGTATGGTTTTCCGGGCTGGACCTGTATCAGTGTGGATAATGAATTTTGTCATGGTATTCCGACCGATGAGCGGATTTTAAAAGAAGGAGATCTGATTAATATTGATGTTTCAGCAGAACTTAACGGATATTGGGCAGATAACGGAGGTTCTTTTGTTATTGGAAAAGATATTAATTCCCACCAAAAACTGGTAGATGCTTCCAAAGATATTTTACAAAAAGCCATCAATTCTATAAAAGGAGGTGTGAAAATAGCTGATATTGGATTTCTCATGGAAACTGAAGCTAAGAAAAGAGGTTTTAAAGTGATTAAGAATCTTGCCGGGCATGGTGTTGGGAAAAGCTTACACGAGCAGCCTGATGAGCTGTTTAATTATAAAAACCGTTTCGATTCCAGACGGTTCAAAAAGAACTCTGTGGTGGCCATAGAGACATTTATTTCAACATCTTCAAACCTTGCTGTAGAGCTCAATGACGGTTGGACTATGGTAGGAAACAAAGGTGGTTATATGGCACAGCACGAACATACCATTGTGGTGACGGATGGAAAACCCATTATTTTAACACAAATGAATGAAATCCTGAACTAAGAATTTACTCTTCATATAGAATAAAAAGACACTTGCATTGATGTAAGTGTCTTTTTTAGCTATTATTTTTGCTTGTTTATTTCGTTTGCAAACAGTCTCTGCCGGCACTGATTTTTTATTTTTATTTTCCGCCGCCGCTGTTTTTCTCTACATCCGTCTTCGTATTTCCTTTTACTTTCTGATTTCCGAAACGTTTCACGAAAGTAAGTGAAAATCCATACCAGTCGGATCTGGTAGAACTTCTGGTGGTTCCGACCTGGCTGAAGGTGGTGGAATCAAAATTCGGTCTGCTGAAAATATTCATCAGCTGAAGGCTTACTTCCATCTGCGTTTTAGGGAATATTTTGGTGGCAGAGATATTGTGGAAAATATTCGTTTTATTCGCATAAGAATTTCCGTTGTTCTGGTTGGAAAGCTCTACCCATGCACTCAGGTTAATGTTTTTATCAAACAGGTTGGTGTACGACAGATTAGCTGAAGCACCCAGATAGCTTATATAATTTTTACCCTTCAGATCATTGACTTCGTTGAAATCATGATTGTCGATATAATACCATCCAACTCCTACATTCACGTTCATTTTATTTTTCAGGAAAGTCTGGTTGGTATTCGCAAACAGATAATACTTCTGCACCTTTCCGTTGAAATTGGCAGGTAGGCTAACCGTTCTTCCATTTTCCTCTGCAATAGATGTCCAGTAATCCCTGTCAGTGTACATATATCTGGCCGAAAGAAAATATTTTTTCAGGATCCCGAATTTCATATAAAGCCTGTGGCTCGGGTTGGGTTCCAGGTCCATATTTCCGCGTGAGTACGTTCCGTCATTGGTAGGGACAAGAAAAGGATTAAATTCCGAATACCACGGACGCCAGAGATTACGGTTATAAGTAAGACTCAGATCATATTTATCCGAAAAAGAATATTTCACCAATAGATTGGGAAGAAGAGTACTGTAAGAATCTTTTCTTTCCGTACCGGCTACATCCTGTCTCATTTTATAATCGATATGTTCATAACGGACTCCCACTCTTGTTTCCAGCTTCTCGAAAAAAGTTTTGCTGTAGTTCACATACAGGGAATTGATATTATCCTCATAGTGGAAAACATCGTTCGAAGGGAGATTATCTGCATTGTTTCCGGATACATTATTGGGGATCACATTGTTATTGAAATCCATTTTTCCACCCACTTCAAAGCTTCCGCCCTTTCCAAGCGGTTGCGTATAATCTACTTTTAGATAATAGTTTCGGGTCTGTTCATGAGAATCCAGGCCTAACAAGTTCACAGCCGGTGTTATATTGGATGTTTTTAAAAACCAATTTGTATTTTCCTGAGAATTGTAATTGGACCCTAAATTGACATCCAATATCCTGTTTTTCTCTTTATCATAATACTTATAAAAAAGATTTGTTCCCAGCGTTCGGTAGCGCCCTGTTGCATCCTGCTCCTGATGATAAGAATCAAACAGCACATCATTTTTCGACCTGATGAAGTCAGAATCCGAGGTTGTGGAACTTTTGCTTTGATAATATTCAAGGATAAGTCCTATATTATTTTTATCATTCAGTTCATATTCAGAGGTTGAGGAAAGAGAAGGACTTTTATTTCTGCTTATGTTTTCATTGTTGGTTTGGGTAACATCATTATCCTTGTATAAAGAGTTGATGTATAGGCTCTTTTGTGCCCAGGTATTGTCGCTGTAGCTTCCGACAAGAGTCTGGGTGAAATTTTTCTTGTGGTAATTAAGATTAAGATTCGTATACTGAGAATTTTTAGTATTCTGCCTGTTATTGAAGGTTACGCTGCCCTTCATTCCTTCATCATCTCTCTTTTTCAGTACAATATTGATGACCGATCCGGCTGTTTCATAACGGGATGACGGGCTTGTGATCACCTCAATTTTCATCAGATTATCTGCAGGAATGGTTTTCAGATATTCCTTTAATTCCTTCCCAGTAAAAACAGATTTTCTGTCGTTGATGTAAACCGTCACCGATTCACCTTCCGCTTTTATAGCATCATTATTATCAATACTCACCAAAGGGGTCATTCTAAGAACATCCCATGTTGTATTTCCTGCAAGGATAGAGCTGTTGGACACATTAAACACCGTTCTGTCCACCTTAGATTCTACAGTAGGTTTTCTGGCCGTTAATGTAACCCCTTCAATCTGGTTTTCCTTCTCCTTGATGGTGTCATTTTTTACTTGTGCAAATGTTAAAGAACCGATTAATAATGCAGCTGAAGATATAATTATTTTCATTCAAAGTGATATTTCACCAATAAGACAGTTATTGCAGGACATTTGTTACATCACATTGGGAAAATAAATAAAAAATTCACCGATACTGTTATTTTTATTGAAAATTATACTCCATAAGAAGTATTGGGGCTGATCCATTTACTGTTTCATATCAAAAGTTACAGAACTATGTGCAGAAGATATTAGATCATATAAAGTAAAACGCTCCCTTTATTCGTTGATTCATATAAATAAGAAATCTATTCTTATATTTATTCATCTGATACATCTTAATGATCAGGATTCAGAGCATAAAAACAGTGATAATGAATTTAAAGAAACAAATGGGGCAGTTTCCCAACGAAAAAAGAAAAACCTATTTCAGTACGCTGACCAACTATACCAACGGAAAATTTCAGAATATACTTCCCACACCTGCATTACTGGAAGGAGAAAGTATGACCAAATTACTCCTGCAGGCCCTATGCAAAGTTGAGAATACAAGCCCGAAATCATCTCTTCCCTTTGTGATCACAGATCTGAAAAACCTTAAACCGGAAGAAAATGTTCTCGTATGGTTCGGGCACAGCTCTTACTTTATCCAGATCGATGGCAAAAAATTCCTTGTAGATCCTGTCTTCAGTGGCAACGCTTCACCAATGCCGGGATCCATAAAGGCCTTCCCCGGATCAGATCATTACAAACCGGAAGATATGCCGGATATAGACTTTCTCCTGATTTCCCATGATCATTGGGATCACCTGGATTATTCCACTGTTCAGACGCTTAAAGACAAAGTAGGTCAGGTGATATGCGGACTGGGGACAGGGCAGCATTTCGAGTACTGGGGCTGGGATTCAGAAAAAATTATTGAGAAAAACTGGTGGGACAGCATTTATCTGGAAGGTGGCTTCACCATTACACTGACTCCTGCAAGACATTTCTCGGGAAGACTCCTGAACCGGAATATCTCACTGTGGACTTCCTTTGTTTTACAGACTCCATCTAAAAAATTGTTCTTAGGCGGTGACAGCGGTTACGGAGATCACTTTAAAGAGATCGGGGAGAAGTACGGACCGTTTGATCTTGCGGTTATGGAATGCGGCCAATACAATGAAAAATGGCCTTACATTCACAGCCTTCCGGAGCAGATCATCAAAGAAGTACAGGAGTTGAAAGCTAAAAACTTTATTCCTGTCCATAATTCTAAATTTAAATTAGCTCAGCATCCCTGGTTTGAGCCATTGGAACTTGTTTCAAAATATGCAGAAGAAAACAGTATCCCTGTGACACTTCCTATGATTGGAGAAAAAGCAGATCTCGATCAGCTGGGAGAAATAACCTGGAAAAAATGGTGGAAGGAATTGATGTAATTCAGAGCTTTGTAGAAAATCTTTATTCTGTTATCAATCTTATAAAATATCTGTAAATGGATATGTTTAAATCCTGTATTTCATTAATTTCAGATCCCTGGAAAGAAAAATATCGGGCTGTTCTTGCCAGAGAGCATCTACAAACTATGGAAAATAATATCGTGAAATTTCAGAACAAGAGCCTGGAATGGGAGCAGCCATATTTTAATGAAGAAATTAAAACAGACAGAAAAGAAAGTTTTGAGCTTTTTATCAATATATTTCAAAACAAGGATACAGATGAGGTAAAAGCAGCTCATCTTGAAAAAATACCTTTTGAACACTGGCTGAATATTTTGGGACAGCGCCTGACTTCTGCCAGCGTTCGTGATGAAAATGCTGTTCCACCTTTGAAAGATACTTTGCTTGAAGCCTGCCGGAAACCTTTTAACAGCGAAATTACCATTGCGCAGAGAGCCTGGGAAAAACATATCGGAAGAATGGATGATGAGTTTTGGGGCGAGATCAAAGGGAATAATCTGCAGAAACAGGAAAAAGTCATGGAAAAGATCACTTATATTCTGGACAACAGAACCTGGTGGAATGTTTTCTATCATTACAAACATGAACTTGTTTTTGAAGCCAGGGAAAAAGAAGGTCACGGGATCCGATGGAGCCACGGAGGAAAACAGTTAATCGGTTTCCTGGAAAAATTTATCAATGAATAGCGTATAAAACTTTACTTGCGTAAAAAGATTGCGTACTGTGCAGATAATTTTGTATTGATAAAGTTTCAGATCAAAAATTTAGCAATACAAATCAATCTTATCTGTCCTTTATACAAAACAAAAACAAATGAATACATACATTGATATTGGCATTAACCTGACCAATAAACAGTTCTATAATGAACACGAAGAAATTGTTAACCGCGCCCTGGATAATGGAGTGGAACAAATGATCCTCACCGGGACTAGCGCACGCGGAAGCAAAGAATCTGCTGAAATCGCAGAAGAATATCCCGGGATTTTATTTTCTACAGCAGGAATTCATCCCCACGATGCCAAATCCTTTAACCAGGAGAGTATCCGGGAACTTCGGAACCTTTTGAAATTGAATCATGTGGTATCGGTAGGAGAGTGCGGACTGGATTTTGACCGGGATTTTTCTCCAAGACCTATTCAGGAAAAATGCTACAGAGCCCAGCTGGAATTGGCCGTTGAGGTTCGTAAGCCTCTTTTCCTTCATGAAAGATCAGCTTTTAAAAGATTTAATGAAATTACAGATGAATACCTTACCAACTTGCCGGAAGCTGTTGTCCATTGTTTCACAGGAACGCTGGAGGAAGCTAAAATCTATCTGGACAAAGGGTTTTATCTGGGATTTACCGGAGCTATAAGTGATGGCAAAAGATTTAAACAGCTGGAAGAAGTAATAAAATATACACCGATAGATCGCATGATGATAGAAACTGATGCCCCGTTCATGCTGCCGAAAAATATGCCGAGAATGCAGAACCGCCGGAATGAACCTTCCTTCCTGCCGTATGTAGCACAGACAATCGCACACCTAAAGAAGATAAGTATTTCAGAAGTCGCACATGAAACTACGGAAACCGCCAGAAATTTTTTCAAACTATAAAAAAGAGCTCTACTCATCAGGTAAAGCTCTTTTTTTATGGCGAAACTGCGAAACAGCAGCTTAACTTCTTTTCTATTAAAGACTTTTTATCGCTGATTCCAGAGCCAGTTCCATCATTGGTTTAAGGGCTTTTTCTCTCTCATCAGCAGAAATCTTTTCGTGGGTAGGAATAATATCGGTTACCGTAAGAATCGTAGCTGCATTTTTTCCTAAATGTTGTGCATTCGCGAATAATCCGAAAGCTTCCATTTCTACGGCCGGACAGTTGTACTTAGTAGCAATAGCAGGAACATTCGGGTCTTTTCTGTAGAAAATATCGCTGCTGTGTACATTGATCGCTTTAGTTGCTAAAGAAAGTTCCTGAGCGGTTTCATTGATCGTTCCGAAGATATTTCCCTGATGAGGAAGTATCTCATCTTCAATTTCCCAGGCATATTTTGCATACGTACTTTCACTCGCTGCATTTTCAATATTTAAAATATCAAAAAGCTTAAGGTCTGTTGTATAGGCTCCACATGTTCCGATCCTGATGATGGTATCTACTTCATATTCCGTAAATAATTCAAAAGAATAGATCCCGATGCTCGGAAAGCCCATTCCGCTGGCGCCTACAGTGATTTCCTTACCTTTATAAAGACCGGTATAATAAAAGATTCCTCTTGTTTTGCTGACCAGCTTAGCATTTTCCAAATAATTTTCAGCAATATATTGTGCACGAAGCGGATCCCCCGGCTGCAATACTACTTTGGCAATTTCTCCTTTTTTTGCACTGATGTGAATACTCATAATGTTATTTTGAAGCGACAAAGATAACAACTTTTAGATTGTAACATCTCAACGTTTGTATTTCAATACCCTAAGTTTTCTAAGTACAAATTCCCCTCCTCCGGAGGGGTGGCAGATCGAAGATCTGGCGGGGTGGTTAAAAAAGGAAAAAACTTCTCCGAACAAACCTCATAGGTTTCCAAAACCTATGAGGCTTAATCAGAAGCTTAATATTTAGTATTGCCAATACAGTTTCAAAAAAGAATAACACAGAAGAAGTATTTGAGGAATCTCCTCCTTACTTTAGCAAAGTAAAAGATAATCATAATGAAAATTGAGCATGTTGCTTTTTGGGTAAAAGATCTGGAAAAGATCAGAGAATTCTATCAGAAATATTTTGGAGCCGTTTCCAATGAAAAATATCACAATTCTCTAAAACAGTTTCAGTCTTATTTTTTAAGCTTTGACAATGGCTGCCGTCTCGAGATCATGACCAGACCGGATATTCAGGAAAGCAACAATTCTTATGATGTCCAGCAATATGGGATCATTCATTTGGCGTTCTCGACAGGCAGCAAAGAAAAAGTGGATGAACTGACAGAAATTTTAAGAAAAGACGGTTACACTATAGCCGGAGAGCCACGTACAACAGGCGACGGCTATTATGAAAGTGTTATTCTGGATCCTGAAAATAATATTATAGAAATAACAGATTGATTTGTAATCTGAAAATAGGTTTTCACAGGAGCAAAATATCAGAGCCACCTGCTAAATCTGCGAGAGTAAAAATACAACATCAAATATCTAAGTCATAATTAATAGGCATTTTGTGAATTATTTATCATAAAGATTATTTAGCTGCCAATCACTCACATAAAAAATTTTATTCTCTGCAA
The DNA here is from genome assembly GCF_052044665.1 of Chryseobacterium sp. 22532. Taxonomy (NCBI): domain Bacteria; kingdom Pseudomonadati; phylum Bacteroidota; class Flavobacteriia; order Flavobacteriales; family Weeksellaceae; genus Chryseobacterium; species Chryseobacterium sp. 22532. The sequence continues at coordinate 104,301 of NZ_JBQENJ010000008.1, read as the reverse complement.
AATAGTTTTATTTTTGTTAGATGACGGAAACCAAATCACCATTTTTAGATACTATTTTTCTGCTTCGGAAAAGCGGCTGCATTACCGTTTTTTCAAATTTGCATGAAATTTCGAAAAAAGAAGAACAGGAAGCCGGTGATTATTTTGAAACAGAATTTGAAAAAGAAAGACTGGAATTTTTATCTACAGAAATCCATTGCCATAAAGAAGTTGCAGTTTGGGCCGCGAAAGTCCTGTATTACAGTGCACAGCTCTACCTCATCCGTGAAAACACGGCAAAAGATCTGGATAAGCTGATCCCAAAACTGAAAATAACACCCGATACTTCCTCTATTTTGTCTGCAGATCTGTCACTAAGATTTCTTCCCCAGATCATAACTTTAATGCAAACTGCTGATCCTCATGATCCTTTGGTTAAAATTCTGGAAGATATTCTTACACAGTTTCATTATTCCGGAATTGGATATCATCTTAATCTGGGAAAAGTCAATTGGGAAAAAGAGCTGAAAGACAAAATCTACAGGAAATTATATCTCGAAAGGATTGTTGAGAAGAAAGCCTATGCTCTTGCAGAAATCCCATATATTAATCAACTCCTGTTGGCTGATTTTGGACTGTATAAAGATACGTACTGGAGAGAATTAAAAATAATAACCGAAGAAAATTAATGATACAAAATATTACAAAACTTAATACCGTTCTCAACTACGTAAAAGATACTTTCGTAGGAAAAAATGATGTTGTAGACCTTTTGGGAATATGCCTTCTGGCCAAAGAAAATGCATTTCTGTACGGACCTCCGGGTACCGCAAAATCCGCTATCGTAAGAACACTGTCGAAAACAGTAAAAGATGGAAAAAACTTTGAATATTTATTAACCAGATTTACAGAACCGAACGAAATTTTCGGACCTTTTGATATCCGTAAATTAAAAGAAGGAGAACTTCTCACCAATACCGAAGGCATGATGCCCGAAGCTTCATTGGTTTTCCTCGATGAGATCTTCAATGCCAATTCTGCAATCCTGAATTCACTGCTGACCGCTTTGAATGAAAAAATATTTAAAAGAGGAAAAGAAACAAAGCATCTGCCGGCCCTGATGTTCGTTGGGGCCAGTAATGTTCTTCCGGAAGATGAATCTCTGAATGCATTATTTGACCGTTTTCTGGTGAGAATTAATGTTGATTACGTAAATCCTGAACTGCTTCAGCAGGTACTTCTGGCCGGAAGAAAGCTGGAAAACCAAACAGAGACCAATATTCCAGAAATTCAGGCAGATGAAATCAGAGAACTTCAGAATCTGTGCAAAACCATAGATCTGAGGCCCATCTACGAAGTTTATTTAAATACAATTATCAGCCTGAGAAATACAGGAATTACCATTTCCGACCGTAGAGCCGTAAAACTTCAGAACCTGATCGCGGCAAGCGCCCTGATCTGCGGAAGAAACGAAGCCGTGCTCTCCGATCTTTGGGTACTGAAGCATATCTGGGATACAGAAGAACAGATTGAGATTCTGGAAGGCATCATCAACAGAACCATTGAAAAAGACAATAACCCGAAATCCCATCCACAGGCGATGCAGAACAAAACTCCTAATCCGGAGGAAGTGATGAAGGACGTAAAAATCCTCGTGGAAAAATGGAACAGCGGAATGCTGAGTTTTGAAGAACAGAACGTGATCAAAGATAAATTGAGATACCTGCAGACCCGTTGCGACTGGATCAGAAATCCGGAGCAGAAGCAATATATCCAGCAAGAAATTGAAAGCTTATGGCAGAAGATCCTTCAAACGGTGTAAAAGAATTCTGGGCAGAAATTCCCCGGGCCGATGAAGATTTTCTGGGGGCTATCCGGGACTGGAAAAATGTACAGATTGCAACAGATGACGAGACGGTTTGGCTGAAAGGCTTCACTGAGGAACAGGCTATCTCCTCAGATATCCAGCAGCTGCCTAATTTCATACTGTACGAATTGCGCGATGGACTTTTGTTCAAAAAAGAGGTACTGGTACCAAGTAAAAAAATGAGAACGGCCTTACTTTGGTCACCGATAGATAAAGCTTTACGCCTTACTTTTCCGGCTTCGAACAATAATTATTTCGGAATCGGTGAAAAAGTTGAGGTGAGATTAAAACCGGGTAATGAAGAAGATGCTGTCATGGCTTTATTAAGTATAATTGAGGAAATAAAAGAAAGTATTCCGTTACTGCCGAAATTTAAGCTGGAAAAGCTTGAATGGACAGTTATTGATGATAAAGCATTGTTCCTGGGAACACCGTTGCTGAGTTTGCCCGGAAAAACATATTGGACCAGAGATAGCCACCTTCTGCCTGCAGGTTTTGACTTTGAATTTAAAAATTTGAGTTCTCTTTTACAGCAGCAATATAATAAAGAGTCAGACAAATGGTTACTATGGAATGAAGACGGTACTTATCTTTCCCTTAAAAAAGAAAACTTCCGCCCATTGTCCGTAAGTTCATTCCGTCTTACTGAAAAAACGAAAGAATGGATTTAACCGAATATTTCCAGTCATACGAAAACTACTTTTGGGAGTGGGTAACCGACGAGGATATCGCCGGAGATTCCGGATACCATGATTATAACCTCATCTCCATTCCCGGTGTTGGGGCTATAGCCTACAGGCCTTACGTTATGGAGATCCTGAAAGAACTTCAGCCACAGGGATGGCCTCCGTTTGGAGCCTTGCTGATGGTTTTGTATGCGATGCAGGACGGTTATACCGATTTTGCAGGCCCTTTGAATCATACAGCCAATTTTCACAGCATTGGAAATTTTGATTTTACTGCTGAAAAGAGTATTGAGTTCCTTGAAAAGCTGAAATCATTAAATAAAATCTATAAACAGGGACAAAACAGAATTGTACTACTCCAGACAATTTTCCAGGATTCCCACAACAGGACAGCTCCCGGAAAGGCAGAAATGATTCTGACCACCTACTACAAAAGACCCCATATGCTGGCAGCCAGTGCCGGGAAAAAGTATGCCGGACCGTCAGCCATTAACAGGGACTTGAGTACACTCAATCTCCTGAATGAAAAATTTCCGACAACCCAGTCTATTGTTGATGCCATGCGGGATCACATAGATGAACCTGAACTGGATGACGAAGTCGTAGAGGAAGAGACAACTGTAGAAACCGATAAAGATTTTATTCAGCAATTAATCGAGGAGCCCAAAACATTTCAGGTAGGAAGCCTGATCAAAAGGATTTGGAGCGGACTGAGAATTCCTATGCGTCACCTTTCTCCCGGGGAGCAGCCCATTGGAGGGATCTCAGATATGGCCAATAAAGGTGACCTCCACAGAATGCTTCTTTCTGAATTTGCCAATGATGATGAGGTTTTCATGAACCGCGTGGCCAATAACGAAGCTCTGTATATCCAGAGAGAAATTCCACCGGAAGAAAATATTTTTGAACGTATTATTTTAATTGATACTTCCCTGAAAAACTGGGGAACACCTAAAGTATTGGCTTTTGCATCGGCTATTGCGGTGATCAGGCATCCGAAAGCCCATTCGGAGTGTAAGGTTTTTGCCTTGGGACAGGCAGGTATACCGGTTTCTCTTGATAAACCGGAAGATGTTATCGAAGCCCTGAATCTGGTCAGCCCCATTCTGGATGTTTCAGAAGCACTTGGGAAATTTTTTAATGAAGAGCATACCGAAAAAGAGCTTGAAGTTTTCTTCATTACTCACCAGGAAAACCTTGCTGATGAAAAGACAAGGAAAGTGATCCACGAAAACAGGGACAGGCTGAAATTCCTGATCACAACATCTTCAGATGGCGAACTGAATTTTTATAAACATCATAAAGGAGCGCGCAAGCATATTCAGAAGATAAAGCTTCCGCTTCAGGAATTATGGGCCAATCCGCCACAGCGCAAGCAAAAGGTTCATAATGTTAACGGTAAAAAAACAGATCTGCCGCAGAACTATCCGATCCTGTTTCCGACTCCATCCAATAAAATTGCCCAGTTTCTTTATGAAGGCGAATTTTATATTTTAAGTTCAAAAAAACAGCTGTTGAAAACTTATCTTTCTGATAATTACTACGACCGGAATTCCTATGATTACTACAAAATCTATCATGGATGCGAAGTTTTAATAGAAGATATTTCTGTGAAACCAAGAGGCGAGTTTGCTCTCGCTAAAAACAAACAGCAGCATTTTATTTTATGTCAGTATCAGCCGGATAAAAAACTTATTTCAAAACTGAATCTCAACACAAAAGAATATTCCGAACAGAATGTTACCGGGCTCAATATCCCCAGTTCATACCATCTGATCTATTTCGGAAGAAACTTTTACCTTCATCAGCCTATGAATTCTTCCCGTTATAAGATCAGTTTAGAAGGAAATATCTCTGTGGAATCCATATTTAACGATGATAGTGAAATAGATAAAAATATAGCAAAAGCAGAAACAGAAGTTGCCAAACTGAATCGAAGCGGTATGAAAATAATCAGTAACTTCAATAAAATAGGAATCAATGAGAATAATAATCTCGTCATTTCCGGAAATGAACTGTGCAGGCTGTATGACAACTCATTAAACCTTTATAAAAACAGATTTACGGTTAAAATGCCTGCAGAGCAGAACAAAAATAAGTTTACATTTCAGGATGGCAGCGAGATCATTACGGATTCCCGCGGAATGCTTACTTTTAAAAGCAGCAATACCAGTATTCCTACATTTTATATTCCTTCCACGGAGTATGGATTTTTAGCCTTGGCAACCAATACAGAGTATGGAGGTTCGGAATATTACCTTCCGAAACAGACCCTGCTGAAAGTGAAGACTATGGAAGAAATGTATGCTCAATATTTAACAGCGTTTATTGATCAGATCCTGGATTATGGAGCTTAGAATAAAACCTTTTCCGAAAAACAACTATCCTAAAAAAGGGCTTTTGATCAAAGACCCGTCGCCTCGCGTATGGCTTTATGAAATGGAAGTATTGGGAATAGATCTCAATAAAGTAAAATCCTATGCTATTCCGGCAGACCAGCCTAATGTTTTATACGGATGCCTGCTTATATTTTATGATGAAGCTCCACAGGAAATCGAGAGAAATGCTTATTTCCAGTGTGTAGATGACAGACTTTTTATTCCTGAAAATACCATATTTTATCCAAAGATCAATCCGGAAGACTGGCAGTCTGTCGGTTCACGGTATGTCGTTATGCATCCCGACTTTGGTCTAGTGAAGCTCTCAGAAGAAATAGACTGGCTCTCTGTGCTGAAGGAACCTGAAATAACAGAAGGCAGGGTGAGAAAACCATCCAATGGGGTGAAAACCCCTCAATATATCGAAAGCTTTGCTGTTGAGATGGATGATGAAAAAGTTCTGGCAACCCTTCAGCAGCCAAGAAATGAAGAAGAGTGGATGAAAAACCTGCCTTTTGATCTCAAAAAAGTGATGGCAGGAAATAAAAAAGAAATTGAAAAATATTTAAAATATATAGAAAAGTATCCTGACCGAGCTGTAGAACTGGGCGTACCTTTAGATATTATGGGGACTTCCCGTGGTGACGGCTTTGGAAAATTCACTTTCGGAGACAGCTGGCTGAGTGCTCTGTTTGGAAGTTCTGGAGACAAAAAAGAAACAACAGGAAGCCGGAATTTCCGCTGGATATTCTGGGGCGTTGTCGTGATGGCTATAGTCTTCAGAATTTTTATGCCTTCAGATAAAGACAGAATCGTGAAAGAGGATTTTCTCGTTTCATCCGGTAAGATCATGAACGGAGCTGAAAAAACACAGGCAGATATGATCGCTTATCAGTCAGGTGTGACGGATATTGACATGAAAATTGACTCTATTTACGGAAAAACAAGAAAAAAACTTTCCAGTGAATATGTTGCGGCTGGTGCTGCCATGTCAAAAGACAAAAACGAAAGGGAGCAGTATAAAAAATCAGGTGGCAGAAACCTTGGAGAGGTTGGAAATGATATTGAAAAGCTCAATGCCAGAGAACAGAGCAGTAGGGACTCCCTGAAAATTATTTATTCGAAAAAAATAACGAAACATCTGGTTCAGCAGGAAGCCACTATGAAACGCAGTATTTCAGATTCCCTCAAACAATACAGTAAGGGAAAGCCGGTTAATGACGAAGTGGTAAAATTTGTTTTAAAGAAAAAACAGGCACTCGTAGCGGATTCTCTTGGAAAACTGTACGGAACACTTGATATAATGGATCTTCCACCTTCTCCTGTTAAAGATTCAAAAATAGGACAGCTTGAGTCCGGGGACAGCAGTTTACCTGAAAAAACAAAAGTTTCAGATATCCTGTATCTTGTGATTTTCATGTTTGGAGCTGTAGGAATCTATTCTTTCATCTTCAGAAGGAAGTCGCTGAACCTTGGCGGAGATAATGTGCCTTTATGGGTAAAGCTGATTCTGTCTGCTGTTCTTGTTTCCATGCTGGTTTATCTATTCTATCCCTTGATAAAGATGTTTGGGTACAACTGGTTTGTATGGATTCTGGTGATCTGTGTTATCCTTCTTCTTTACCGCCTGTTTAACGAAGATAAAACCATTTTAAACCCTGAAGATGATGAATAAGCAGAAATTTATAGACAAATTCCTGATTGCATTTATGATCCTGGCGGTGTTTAAGATCATTGGTATTGCAGCCCAGTTATTTCACGAAAGCTTTTGGAGTATGGTGGGAACGCTAGTGATTTTCCTGGTCATAGCTTTTATAATCATGATTGTGATCACTGCTTTAAAAGATAAAGAACAAAACCAACAAAACTCTGGACGAAGAGGTTCCGGAGGCGGGAATTTTTACCTGGAAACCTCCTTATTTGATAGGATCAGAAATAAATACGAAGAACTTGCCGAAAAATATATCGCTGAAAAGGACTATAAAAAGGCAGCAAAAGTATATATGAATCTTCTTCAGGATAATTTTAGGGGTGCAAAAACACTGGAAAATGGGGGCTTTTACAATGAGGCGGCCGCAGTCTATCTAAAAAAACTAAACAATAAGTCAGAAGCGGCATCCTGTTACGAAAAAGCAAAGCAGTACAAAAAAGCTATCGATCTGTATAAAGAAATGCAGCAGAAAGAGAAAGTAGGAGATCTTTACAAAGAACTGAATGATCTTAAAAATGCCCACAGCTACTATCAGATGGTGGCAGACGACTATACGGCCAACAGCCAGATGGTAAAAGCTTCTTTGATATACAGCAAGAAAATGGAGCTGCCTGAAGAAGCTCAAAAAGTGCTATTGAAGGGTTGGAATGAAGATAAAGATGCATTCAATTGCCTTAATAATTATTTTGCCAATGTTTATGACATCAAAAAACTCGAAACTGAAATTCAGAATCTTTATCAGAAAACACCTTCCTACAAAAAGATGATTTACCTTGAAGCCATGAAGCATGAATTTAAAAAAGATACCAAACTGCAGGATGTAACCCGAACTATCGCCTATGAAATTATTGCGGAAAAAGTAGGTACCCGTTCAGAGATCATTAACGAGCTCAAATATTTCAATCCTGATGACAGTGTGATATTAAAGGATATTTCGAGGTTTAAAACAGGAAGGAACAAAATGTTGAGGAATTAAATTGAAGCATTTAAAGATTTTAATAATTTAAAGATTAAAAATTTAAACAAAATTATGTTCTGCCGGCAAAATTGAGTTGGCTGAGGCCCTCGAAGCCAACTCGGTTTTATCCCTCCTTCCAGCGGACAGAAGGAGTAATTTCCTTGCTGAAAAACAATTTTTCATATCTTTGCGCCAGAAAAATTATGACAATACAAAGAGCACATATCAATGTAAATCTATGCGATAGCCCTTCAATAAAAGGATTATTCGGATACGAATGGATGATATGGAATGAGGCGAAATGTGCTTGCTTTGAAAATTATTTACAATAAACCCGTAAAAATTTAAACAAAATACCGCAGAAACGCCTCGAGTTATCGAGGCGTTTCTTGTGTTTTAGGCCATAAATTATTTAGAATGAAAAAAAATAACCATAAAAACAAAAAATTTTAATTAACAATGAACATTTAATACAATAAATAAGAGTGATAAGTAACCCGATGAGAGACAGTCATTTAGGTATTTAAGAGATCCGCAGGATATTGCGGACGGTTATTCTTTATGCTAAAAATAACACGCAACTAATTGATTGTCAAATATTTAATTGAAAAATAAATTTGTGAGTTAAAAAATTTCATACTTACTTTGCAACCGAAAATTGAAAGCAGCAGGTTTTCAGGATTCAAAACTTTTTAAATAACAGGAATATAATGAAACAATTACATAACATATCTAATCAATATTCGAGATTGCACGGACAGGAGCCGAAAGGATATGCATGTATCATTCTCGATAGTGAATTTATAGTTAAAAGGTGCTTATATACGTGGGTCAGCTAATGATCTCTTACGTTAGAATATATACAGCACCTCCCGAAAAGAGGTGCTTTTTTTATGGTTTCTTTAGCTTATTTGGTAAAGCGCCGGTCTGTGGAACCGGAGAACAGGGTTCGATCCCCGAAGATACCCAACACATGTGAATGGTTAATGATGAATCTTGTTAAATGTGAAATGGTCAATAGTTAATTGTGAATTTAAATTGACACGCAAAGCAAATTGACAATTCACCATTCACATTAAAAAACAATCTCATAGCTCAATGGGTTAGAGCACCGGTCTTTTAAACCGGGGGTTGAAAGTTCAAGTCTTTCTGGGATTACAATGGTCTCGTAACTCAATTGGATAGAGTATCGGTTTTCTAAACCGTAGGGTACAGGTTCAAATCCTGTCGAGGTCACAAAAGGTCTATTGAGGTAAAGGCTAACCTGCCCGACTGTCTCTTGGGCACTGCGGGTTCGATTCCCGCATAGACCGCAAGGTTCATGAAACGTTTTATTCCGGCTGTCTCCCGGAAAAAATGGAAACGGAACCTGAAAACTGGAAAGATAACGGTGGTTGTTTACCCGTCTTGGACGCGGGAGGTCGCAAGTTCGAATCTTGCTTTCCAGACTAAAAAAGTGAATGGTAAATTGTGAGTTTGCTTCGCAAGTGAATTTAAAAATTGACAGTAGCGGATTGACAATTCACCATTCATATCAAAAACGATTTCGTAGCTCAATTGGTTAGAGCGTCGGTCTGATACACCGGAGGCTGAAGGTTCGAGTCCTTCCGAAATTACAAAAGATGATAAGTGAATGGCGAATTTGCTTCGCAAGTGAATTTAAAAATTGACAGTAGCGGATTGACAATTCACCATTCACATCAAAAAAGATTTCGTAGCTCAATGGTAGAGCACCGGTCTGTTAAACCGGAAGTTGAAAGTTCGAATCTTTCCGGGATCGCAGATAACTCAATGTTAATTGTTTCAAAAGAAGAGAAAAAAGGTATGTCAAGAGCAGAAGATCTTTACGCCAAATATGGAAAATACCGACAGCCTTTTTCTTTTTTATTAGAAGTTAGATGAGAGAAATTAGAAATTAGAAGTTAGAAGTTAGAAAATAGAAGTTAGAAGTTAGAAGTTAGAAGGGTGTAAATTCACTATTCACTATTCACTATTAACTATTAACTATTCACTATTAACTATCAATCATCATTGATCATTTGTTGTCACATCTGATGGTTCGCCGAAGTGGAAGAGTCGGGAAGGTCTGCAAAACCGTTGCATAAGCTGAGTGGGTTTGAATCCCATAACCATCTCAAATAACTAAAATGAGATTAGTTCCGGAGAAAAGTAAAAGTTTGTCGAGCGAAGAAGTTCTTATATCAAACTAAAAATACAGACAGGCTTTTGTTTTCTTCACAAGAGGATTAGAAATTAGAAATTGCTCATTACTAATTGCCTATTACTCTTTATCATGAAAGTACGCCGGAGTTGGAGAGCCGGGGCAGACTGTAAATCTGTTGCTTCATTGCTGAGCAGGTTCAAATCCTGCTACTTCCACAAAAACCGCTGATAATGTAACGGCAGCATGCAGGAAAAGTACTCTTGTTGTTCAGGTTCGATTCCTGGTCGGTTGGTTAAAATGCTCCATTAGCATAGCGGTAAGTGCATCCGGCTTTCTACCGGACGACAAGGGTTCGATTCCCTTATGGAGTACAGACGTGAATGGTCAAAAGTCAGTTATGAATTATTAATACCATGAAAGTTCAGATCGAGAAAATAAATTGGCTGATCATTCACAGAAAAACAGGAAAGAGAAAAGTTTGTCCAGCGCAGAAGATCTTACAAACACTAACAGGCATAGTTTTAAAGACAGGCTTTCTCCGACCTTAATTATAAGTAATGAATAATAGCAATAAGTAATTTGACTGGTAATGAATAGTCAATTGTGAATACATCAAATGTGAATTAAAAACCATGAAAAAATTGACAGCTGACCATTGACAATTCACAAATATTACAGATTACTCATTATTCATAAAACCCGCGGGAATGGTGGAAATGGTAGACACACTTGATTTAGGCTCAAGGTTTTGGGGGTTCGAGTCCCTCTTCCCGTACAAAATGCCTCTCTATTCCAATAGGCAGAGAAAACGGCTTTAAACCCCGTAAAGTCCCAGTTCGAATCTGGGGAGAGGCACAAAAAAGGATCAGTGGTGTAGAAGGTCTGCACGTTTGTCTGAAAAGCAAAAGGGAACCGTTCAATTCGGTTTTGATCCACAAAAAATGATTCATAGTGTAATGGGTCAGCACACAAGACTTTGACTCTTGTTGTTCAGGTTCAAGTCCTGATGAATCAACAAAAACTACTCTGATGGTGTAATGGCAGCATCTCAGTCTCCAAAACTGATGGTATAGGTTCGAGTCCTGTTCAGAGTGCAAAAAGTGAAGGGACAATGTGAATTTGCTGCTCAAGTGAATATTAAAATTGACAGCAAAGCGAATTAACAATTCACAATTCACAAATTAATATATAAACAAAACAAATTTAAAACATGTAAAAAAATGGAAACGCAACAAGAAGTATGGCAGAATATGAAAGGAAATTTTTTCCAGAAACCTATCACCCAGCTGGTAGAAGAAGCCATTATCCGCGAACAGGCTAACGGTCACCGCCTGAAAGTATGTGTGGGCTCAGATTCCCATGTTTACGGCGAAGCGATCAGCTATGCTACGGCAGTAGTATTTGTACGTGAGGGAAAAGGAGCGTTTACTTTTATCAGAAAAGAAAGACAAATACAGAAGATCAGTATCAAAGAACGAATGCTGAACGAGGTCAACAGATCCGTAGAAATTGCTTACGCTATCTGTGCCGTTCTGGATGCTTATGGTGTGGAAATGGAGGTACACGCAGACATTAATACCGATCCGGATTTCAAGTCAAATACTGCATTAAAAGATGCTATGGGCTATATTCTGGGAATGGGATATGTGTTTAAAGCAAAACCCCACGCATTTGCAAGCTCCAATTGTGCTGATATGATGGTTTAAAAAAATAAAATACACAATCATGGAAATGACCAAAAGATTATTATTTCTGGATGATATCAGATATCCCATTGAGGCGTATCATTATACCAAACAGGATATTTTCCTTAGAAAAGACTGGCATATCGTTCGAAATTACGAGCAGTTTGTCAACAGAATTTTGAAAAAAGGACTTCCGGAAATGATTTCTTTTGACCATGACCTTGCAGATATACATTATCTGAAGCCTAATTCTGATGAATATGCTGAAAAAACAGGTTACGATTGTGCCAAATGGCTGATAGAATATTGTATGGATAACTATTTAGACTTATCAGAATTCTACTGCCACTCAATGAATCCGGTAGGAAAGAAGAATATATTAAGCCTTTTGGAAAACTTTAAAAACTATTAAAAAAGAAACCAAATATATTTTTTACAGCTGATCACCATTTCACAATATTAAAAATTGAAATCTGATGACTCCCTTTTTTAAGGGAGTTTTTTTTGTATAAAAAAAAATATTCGGAATATTATTTATTTTACATCATCAAATATAAAAAGCCTGGAAAATTAAAAAGAAATTTTTTAACTTTTATTCAGAAATGCCCCTTAAACTGTCATTGAAAACATAATTTTTTGTTAAAAAAAATCACTTTAAAAGGTTAATTTCATGTCTGTCAGACATTTTTTATTATTTTAGTCCCTAAGTTTGGAATTATACTTATTGAAGATGAACGAAAGGCGATTTATTTACACTATAAAATCAGGAAAATTATTCCTTTTCTTATAAAGTGAACCTCAAAAGAAAAAAAGAACTTCAGTAATTCTAAAGAAATTCTTAAATAAAAATTGGGGCATAACAACATTTCTATGCTTGCCACAGTACCAAAGATCTTATGATGAATTATATGACCAGGCTGTAGCCGGACGGCTAAACGAATGCAAAAAACAAAAAATAACCTGAAAAAAATTATTATCAAATTAAAAAACAAATGAAAGAAAGACTTTATGAGATCCTTAATGAGGAAAGAGTACATGAGATTATTCCACTTCTGAAACAGCTTACAGAAGAAGAAAAGAAAGCGCTGGTCCCGACCATAAAAAAACTGGACCGGGAGATCAGCAAGATTGTAATGACGAAAAACTCCTATCACACTGCTGGTTCTGCAGATCAGCATTCTATTATTGATATCGCATCTTTTGTCTGTATGGATCAGAAGCATTACGGGAAAAATTACTGGAGTCTTTTCAGAGATAAAGAGCAAACCGAAAAAATACTGGAGTGGGGATGTCCGCATTGGTTTTCGGATTTTATTAATGACTCCATAGATGCAGAGTTTACAGCATTTAATTACCATGATATTTTACGCTGGGCAGAAAAAGGCTATGTACAGCCCAGACCCGAACTTCTTGGGTACCATTTAAGCCTTCATCCATATGATCTGGAAAAATTTCCGGAAACACTGGGAATCCATTTCTGGTACCTGTGCGAATTTCCTTCAAAATCATTGCCTTTTAAAAGAGAATGGCTTCCATTGGTTCAAAAACTGATTGCTGAAAATAAAATTGAAAGAAAAAGATTCCTCAGAGAATGCCTTCTGGCCGCAAACAGAAATTTTAATAAAAATGTTACAGGATGGTTCATGGATGCATTCAATATTCTGAAACCTTCTGATGAGGAGCTGATCATTCTGCAGGACGAACTGATGGCAGGGCTGGCTTCCGTACAGTCCAAAGCGGTTAATACTATACTTGCTCAATTAAAAAAAATAGTTCAGTATCCGGCATTCAGAACCGGTGAATTTTCATATTTTCTTCCTAATCTGTTAAGTTCAGAAGTTAAAACAGTTGTGGCAGCCAGCCTGGCAGTCACTGAAAAAATCTTTCAGAAAAAGAAAACTGATACACAAAACCTGGCAACAGCCTTAAGTGCAGCATTTGTAAACAAAGACGAAAGTATACAGACCAAAGCAGCAAAAATTATTATTAAATATATCCCTGTATCAGAAGGAATAAAAGAAGCTCTGTCTCATTACGAAGATAATATTTTAGCTAATGTAAGGCCGGGGCTGGTTCAATACATAGAAAACAGGAAGCTGGAGCTGGATGCTGTTGAAGCAGAAACGCTGGAACTTATCAATAAAGAGTGCAAAGTTAAGGAACCCGAAAGCTTTGAAGACCTCATGTTTCTTCTTCCACAAGCCATAGAAAATCCCGGAACGCATTATTACGATATTTCCCTGGCAGGACTTGTACGTTTTGCTGATGAAGCTGATGCAAATTCTGTAAAACTGTTTGAACCCGTATTTCAAAAAGCATGTAAAACTATTGCCAGATGGGAAGTACACCATTTTAATGTATTACTGTGCAATCTGATTATTAATTACGGACTTTCATTATTAGAAAAATTTCCATTTCAGCTTAAAAGCCTGGAAAAAATATATAAAAAAACCCGTGAAGACGAAGCCACAAGAGAGGCTTATTCTTCCTATCATAAAAAGCTGAGACCCATCAAAGATATCTATGCCGGAGGATTGGCCATGGAGCCATTCAAACATATTGCAATACATATTTTTGATAAGATTACATCAGGAGATCAAACTCCTCTGCTATCTACAGTAACCCATGAACCATGTTGGATAAGCCCTGAAGCATTGGTAGAAAGATTTGAAATTTATCAGAATAAAAATATAAAGCCCCATGATTTGGATGTACAGCTTGCATTGCAGCGCTGTTCACTGGAAAAAACCTCAGACGCCTTACAGCAGGCTGAAGAGAAATTAAAAGGAGAATATAAAGAGCTTCTGCTTTTCTTCTTTAACAAAGACTCTGCTCCGAAAGGAAAAATTGAACATCCATCATGGTGGATGACTGCAGGAATTACACGCTCTCCGGAAAAAGTTTTTGAACAATTCAAAGGCTTCGGGTATGATGATATTCCTAAAGAATTCCTTACCGGTAATTATAAATGGAAAACCATAGACAGCAAAAAGAATTCCTATTATCCTGTCGAGCTTAATATCAACGTTCCTAAATATCACTTAAAAAAAAGAGAACATCAGCTTTTCTTAGAATACTTTATTTCAGAACAGAAAGATATTTCTGAGACCCCGTCCTTTATATGGAGCTTTCCCAATACGCCTGGAAATGTTTTTGCCAGAATCATTAAAAACTGTCTGTTTTATTCAGGGATCGCAGAAGTTTACGAAAGAGGGCTTGTTCTGAGTACGGCACAGGCACTGCATCAGATGAAAAAGCCTCTGGATTCAATGGGGTACCTGTTTCTGGGAACTGTTTTCCTGGACGGAGACAAAGTAATCCGCGGAACTGCTGCTGAAATCTGGCTGGAACATGTTTCCCATAAAGTAATGGATAATGCCCGTTTGGGACAGGTTGTCGGGCTTCATGAAAAACTGGAATGGGCTCCTGTAAAGAGATTTGCAGATCTTGTACAACACCAGATGCTTAACGTCAGTAAAGATCACAATCTCGCGCTGGAACAGCTTCTCACTCATATTTTGCTGCAGATGGAGACCCCGGTTACCAATCTTAAAAAAATATTGGATATTTACAACGAGGTTTTGGCTTTGAATCAATCAGAGCCTGATAAAAACTTAAAAGAAAAACTGAATAGCTGGAAAGATAATTCCAGTCTGAAAAAAACCTGCAATCTTCTTCTAAAAAAATAAATTAATGGAAGATATGCTCATTTACAACTATCATAGGCCCTCGTCTCTGATAAAAAAAGATGTATCCGAAGAATTATTCCTGTCCAAGTATAGCGAAATTCAGAAAAATACAGATGCTCCCTGCTTTTTTTGGGGAGATGTCAGCCAGCCGTTTATATTGGCAAGATGCCTTATCACACTTTCTAATATTGTGAAATCAAGCTTTAACCTGTCGCCGTCTCATATGGCTTTGCTTAAAGACCCTATCGTTACTGCCGGAAACAGCAGGCTGCGTTTTGAAGGATTTTCACACTGTGCCGGTGTTTACGCCAGAGTAGATGTACTGCCGGATGGTCTGCATGGTGAATTTCTGGAAAATGGAACTACCAATGTAGATTTTAACCAGTCGATGATTACTGCTTTAGGAAGTATACGTCCCAATGAAAAAATAATGCTTTCCGTGGGAGAAAAAGAAGTCGGACTTTACAAAGAAGAGGAAAAAGTGATCGAACGGAAGGTTCCGTTGCCTGTAAAATGGATCAAAGGATTGAGTACTGTTCAGATTTATCTGTCCGAATCGGAAAAGCTTCATTGCTTTAATAAAATCCAGACCCAGCAGCTCTTCAGAGGAATACCGAAAGGATCTGTAAAATCAGATTACTACCTAATCATCAGAGGAAATAAACCTATGTTTTCGCCGGTAAAATCAGCCGATTCAATTTGTATTGGCGGACTTCACAGGTTGCGCCTGCTGGAACCTCTTCTTCCTTATATTGACCAGATGCAGGTATTTCCACATGCTGACATGCAATCTACTACATGGCAGCTTTATATGGGAAATATAAAGTTCAGCTTTTCATTGTCAAGAGAAACCTGGCGGGGATTTTCCGGGGAAGGAGCAATACTGGACAGCCTGATCGATAATATTTCTGATGAGTGGATCAATGCACTGGATAAATACGCTTATGCCAATCAGTCTTTTAACCCTTCGACATTTGCCTTAGAAGAAAATATAAGTCTGAAAAAAACAGAAAACCTTACAGGAAGATTGGCTGCTATGGGACTTTTGGGTTATGATCTGGATGATAAGGAATTTTTCTATCGAAGGCTGCCATTTAAGCTCAATAGAATTGCAGGTTTAAATCCACGGATGAAAAATGCAGAAAAGCTTATTGCAGAAGGAAAGGTAGAGATTTTAAATAAAATTGCAGCCAGAACCGAAGCCAGAGTAGAAGGCACCGACGTACATCACACGGTGATCATAGATCATGATAAAGAACGGTGTACTTGCGAATGGTTCAGCAAATACCAAGGCGAAAGAGGACCATGTAAACACGTTCTTGCCGTAAAGAAATTAATATATGACTAACTAAAAGGACAGCTTCTGAAAATAAGTCTGTCCTTTTTATTCATGGATCTTCATCCATTCTTCATAGGAAAGTACGCCCAATTCCGGTCTCCCTTCGCCTTCAAGGACTGAAATAAATTCAAGCTGATTACCGTCCGGATCATTAAAATAGATGGCAAGTGCTGGCATCCATGCAAAGACCATAGGCTTATCTTTGCCGTCTTTTAGAAAATTATAAGGCTTCAGTTCTTTTTTCTTCAGAAAATTTGCAGAATGATTTAAGATGTCCTCCTTGCTGCTTGAAAAAGCAAAATGTCTTGGCTGAAGGTTTTCCTTCTGTTCCCACAATCCTAACATGAATTCTTTACCTTCACCGATCCACAAAAATGCAATGGGACGTGTTTCATCCCTATGTGCCAGTTTCAATCCCAATACCTCAGTATAAAATTTGATAGATTTCTCTAAATTGCTTACCTGAATGTGGGTTTCATATAATCCTTTGATCATGATTTTATTTTTATACCCACAAAGCTAGGCAATGCGTCTCCAACAATATAAGTTCTGTGATTCCTTTATTTGAATTGAGTAATAGAAAAATTTTATTTAAAGAAAAAAGAACTTATTATTAAAATTCAATAGGAGTGGGCTTTAACCCGCTTACAAAACGTAATCATAACTATTGGCTTCAGCCAAAACTTAAATTTTCAAGTATAAATTTCCATCCTCTGTACCAAGTGCACTGTAAAATTGTTTAAAAAAATTATCTGAACTAGAGGTCTTAAAAGCGAAGCACTAACAAAAGTTTCGAGAGATAAATCTGAACTCTTTAAAGCCAATTTTCTTGGAGCAAGTTATCCATTATCTATAGTAATACTTGCGTTGATATATTTATCAATGAAATACTATAAATCATCTAGATATTTTGACAATATAAATAAAAGAGGTGAAGTCACCTCTTTTCATCAAACTAAAAACATCTTTCTCCATTTCGCAACTGTATTTCTGCTAAGATTAAAATATTCTGCCAATTGACTATTATTATATTTGTGTTTTTTTTGATAAATTAATATTTCTAAAATTGCAGATTTGTCATACGATTTGTGTTTTTGGTGGCTCTGGCTTTTTACTCCAAAAATGATCTCATTAAGCGAAATGACATCCATGGAAGATAGTTCATCTTTTTGTAAAATATTTCTACAACGAGAAATCTTATCTGGATATTCTGCATTTAAAATATCCAAGTAGATTTTTTTATAATCCGGATGATGCATTAGTTTTGTATTTATTAATCCATTTATATAAAGTGGTCTTGGGAATTTTGTATTCTTCCATAACCTGATTTTTTGTTTTTTTTCCAGTATCAATTTGTTTTATAATAAAATCTATAATTTCTCTGGTATACATATTTTTTCGAAAATGAGGGAAATTCTTTTTTTCCACAGTTTCTACTATTTTGCTCGGTGGAGAATACAAGGTAAGATGATGAGAATATAATCGGAAAAAATCATACTTCAATAGCTTACACCATTTTAATAATAAATTTGACTCAAGGCTTTCTGAGGTATACATTTGATCAATATCCAATTCTGAACATTTGAAAAAATTACAAATTCGGGAATTTTCCACCTTGCATAATTCAACATACTGTTTCAACAAAGACCCAATATGAATATGTTTGAAATCCATTATCTATTTTATTTATGAATACTCCTATTCAACGTTAGTAAAGTAAAAGCCCAGATTATTAATTAGCTGGAAGAACAATAATTGAAGTTTCATTCCATAGCCCGGCCCCTATATTATACCATGATAAAGTTTGGTCAAATCCGCCCCAGAATGTTGGCACTAAAGTAGTAAGGTAATAAGTTTTTGATATGGCAGAAGAATTATTTATTATGGTTAAACCAGTTGCCACTCCATAGCGCAAAACAAATAATCCGCTTATTATATTTCCTGACAAGGCATCTGTAGATGACGAATAGCTTGTGCCATTATAATCCGCCCAGCAAAAACGGGCATAAAATCCTTTGTTAACACTTCCATCTGTATATTCAGAACTTGTGCCTTTAACAGACAATACCAAGTTGGTTTTAATAATCCATTTGCCTGGCTCCAAAGTTACTTTTCTTGAAACATAAGCAAGATTAGTGTTTACCGGACCGGAAAAACCATTTCCATCTTCTAAAACAGTTTTTGTTAGAGTTCTGTTTTTCCATATTACATCGCCATTTAGGTTAATTGTACTTAATAATTTACCATCTCCTTCTGTTCCATCTGCTAACCTGAATGCATTTCCAATATTTTCAGATTTTATATGCAATTTGGCGGTTGGATCATCCGTACCCATCCCTATTTTTCCATCGGATTTTATCAAAAAATCATTATTTTGCATAGAAGTAGTCTGATTTGCAACGTTATCCGAGTTTCCATCTACATGAAATGTGCCTTGCGGAAATTGTGTATTTATTCCTACCTGTCCGGATAAAGAAACAAATGTAAATCCCGATATTAAAATAAACCATTTATAATTCATAATCATTTTATTTTTTAATTAGCAGGATAGGCTATAATAGAATTTTCTCCCCATATTGAAGCTCCAAGATTGTCCCAAGTCCCTGAATATACAGGTCCTCCGCTTCCATTGCTAAACACATTTGTTCCGGCCAGATTAAGATAATAGGTGGCGTTACTCGTAGAAGTATTATTAATAATACTGGATCCTGAAGCCAATCCATAAGGAGCCACATAGATTCCTGAGTTTAAAGATCCTGTTATATTTGTTGTATTTGCCGCATTAGGTGTACTGCTCCACTGAAGCCTTACCCAGGCACCATTCCCATTTGTTGGTGACGGGTTTGCTTTTAATAAAATATTGGTCAATATCAACCATTTACCAGGAGGAAGAGTAATTGATATATTAGTCCAGATATTAGTATACTGTTCAACGGGACCAGTATATCCGGTAGCAGGGAAACTCCCTATAATACTTTGTGTCAGAGCTTTCCACTGGCCGTTTCCATTTGCATCTGACATAAGAACATAGCCTGTCTGTTGTGTACCATCCTCAATTCTTAATGCAGGAGTTGTAGTTGATTTGATATCTAGTTTTCTACCTGGACTTGTAATCCCAATCCCGACATTTCCACTAGAAGCAACGACAAAGTCATTTGACTGTTGTGCTGCCGAAGGAGTGCCAGAAATGTTATTATCTTTATTTCCATCTACATGGAATGCACCTTGGGGGTTTTGAGTATTTACACCTACTTGAGCATTCATTAAAGAAGCCCACAGAACAACTCCTAGGGGGAGAAGAATTTTTTTCATCATTGTATTTTTTTAAACAGAACAAAGGTAATCTGAGCATAAAATACAGTTGATGAAATTAGTTTCAGAAATCAGTTTTTTTTATTTTACTTAACCATTGTGGAGTAACGCCCATAAATTCGGCAATATACTTAGAGGGAACTTTTTTTATGATTTCAGGATATTCTTTTATTAAAGTAGAATAAAGTATATTTGAGTTTAATGTAATAAGTTTTGACGTCAACTTCTCTTTACTTACAAGTGCTTCTATTATATTTTTATAATAAAAGCTCCTATACTGATTACTTATTTCTATTAATTTCATTATATCTTCCTTATTATAACAAATAACCTCTGATTTGGTAAATGCTTTAATCTGGCACATAGATGGTAATCCTTCGAAATAGCATTCTGAAACAACAAAGAAAGGTTGAAAATCAGGGAGATAAAAATTTGTTGTTCTTTCTCTTTCTGATTTTTCATCGAAATACTGTGAAATGAGGCCTCCTTTTTTTACATAAAACATATTTTCTGATATGGAGCCTAAAGCCACAAGAGAATCAAGGCTTTTAACTTCTATCATAGTTCCACATGACAAAATATGTTCAACTAGTTGATCGGAGAGCTTATATGATTTAAGAAGCTTTTTTAGTCCATCCATCATTTTATAAAATTAATCGGTTACTAAACTATGTAATTATTTAAATCCGGCATGTGAAACTAATTTAACAAATGCTTAATTTATTTAAATATTCTGTAGCCTTTAAAAAATTTTTATAATGCACATAAACCTTTAATAAAGTTACATTGATTTCAGGCTAAAAGAAGAAAGTTTTTCTAATCTTTTACAAAAATGCCGGTGAATTATTCGCCGGCATTAATTACTTGTTCTATTTCTTCTTCGAAAGCTTTCTTCCAGTTCATGATCGTTGTTCTGCTGATCTTATATTTTCGTGACATGTAGCTGGTAGAAAAACCATGCTTATTCTGATACTGTAAAAGCTTGAACATGGTTTCCTTATCATAAGTTCTAAGCTTCTGATTGTTGATCTGGCTTTCTTTCGACTGCTCAAAAATCTTTTCGTTGAAATTTAACACATCTTCTGTGGTATTCAGCTTTCCTAAGAGCTCTTTGATCTTGGGATCTTTCAGCTTTTCCGGATGCTCCAGCCTCAGCATATCATAATATATCTTTTTGTAATTGGGACGCATAAAGAATTTCTGTTTATCCGTTATTATTATCATTATTTTTCTGAAGCCATCTGTGAAGCGTGCTTTTGGGGATAGAATATTCTTTGATGACCTCACCGTAGGTCATCTCGCCGGATAGAATCCTTTTCAGAATAAAATCTTTGATCTCCTGAGTATAAATATTCTTCCTGAAATAAGGAATCTTATCAGATTTCTTTTGATTCTTATTCACTGCAGATGGAGGTGCATAAAGGATAAGATGCGAGCTGTAGAGTCTGAAAAAGTCATATTCCAGTAGCTTGCTCCATCTCAAAAGTAAATCCGTATCTATGGATTTGCTTTGGTATACATTTTCAATAAATTTATCATCCTTATTGAGAAAATTGCAGATCCTTTCCATAGATACCTCATTTTCATCAACCATCTCCTTGATAAACTTTCCTATATGAATTTCTTTATATAACATTTATTGAGTACTATTTTTTTAATTCATGAATTAAAGAAAATAGAAAATATATTACATTCCGGCGAATGACAGCACATTTAAAATACGGGTACGTCGAGAAAATCTCAGCGGCAGCAAAAAAGAAATTTAAGCTTAGTACCATACTTTGATATATGTACAGTCGACAGTCAGAGGGATGACCGGCCGATATTGTTTCAGGCTCTATGTCTTAAAAAATATTTTATACCTCAATTTTTCAATTGCTGTATTCTTAGTCATTGATTCATGTGCCTTTATCATGTTCTGTAGGAATATGTCTTTAAAACTTTTTCATACAGTTTTCGTAATATTTTCAACTATTAACCTTAGTATGGGCAGATCATACTATCCGTAAAATGTTAATTGATAGTGAATAATCTGCCTGTTAGTTTTCAAATTTAAAGAAAAAATAGAACCTAATTCCTAAAAATGCATAAAAAATCTCTTTCAGAATGAATTTTAAATAAAATTAACATATTAATTATACGGGGATGTGAATTATTTCAATCAAAAAGTTTAAACATTGTAATTGCATTCCATCTTTCAAGTATATACCTTTGCAGCTCAATGAAAAATACCATAAGCTTATTCGATTTTTCGAAAAAAATAAATTATAAAAACGAACTTCTGGCAGGTTTTACAGTGGCTATGACCATGATCCCTGAATCACTTTCTTTTGCGATTCTGGCCGGATTGTCCCCGCTTACAGGGCTTTATGCTGCCTTTATGATGGGACTTATCACGGCAATTTTAGGAGGCCGCCCCGGAATGGTTTCGGGAGGAGCCGGAGCCACTATTGTTGTATTGATCGCTCTGATAAAATCTCATGGAATAGAATACCTTTTTGCCGCCGTTGCTCTTGCCGGAATTTTTCAGATACTTGTCGGAGTTTTTAAGCTTGGGAAATTTGTGAGGCTCATTCCGCAGCCTGTAATGTACGGCTTTTTGAATGGTCTCGCGGTCATTATTTTTATGGCTCAGATAGAACAGTTTAAAATAACAGACAGTACAGGAGCCATCAGCTGGCTTCAGGGAATGCCTTTATATATTATGGCAGGACTCACAGCTCTTACCATTGCTATCGTATACTTTTTTCCTAAGATTACAAAAGCTGTTCCTGCATCTTTGGTGGCAATTATCGTAGTTTTTGCGGTGGTTTTTGGTTTTAATATTCCTACAAAAACTGTAGCAGATATAGCACACATCAGTGGAAATCTTCCAAGTTTTCATATCCCGCAAATTCCTTTTACCTTAGAAACGCTGCGGATCATTTTTCCCTATGCTTTGGTGATGGCTGGGGTTGGTCTTATCGAATCTCTTCTTACGTTATCCATGGTAGATGAGATCACCAATTCAAAAGGAACTGCCAACAAAGAGTCTGTAGCACAGGGAATAGCCAATATTACCAATGGTTTTTTCGGAGGAATGGGAGGCTGTGCCATGGTAGCACAGACGTTGGTCAATCTCAATGCAGGTTCAAGGGCCAGACTGTCCGGGATTATAGGTTCGGTAATGATCCTTGCTATCATCTTATTCGGAGCTCCGTTTATTGAAAGAATACCAATGGCAGCATTGGTGGGAGTTATGATGATGGTTGCCATAGGTACATTTCAGTGGGTTTCTATCCTGATCGTCAATAAAATGCCGAAGTCCGATATTTTTGTAGGGATTACTGTAGCCCTGATAACAATTATCCTTCACAATCTTGCATTGGCTGTTCTGGTAGGAGTTGTAATAGCAGCTCTGGTTTTTGCGTGGGATAATGCCAAGAGAATCAGGGCAAGGAAGTCCATCGACGAAAATGGAGTAAAGCATTATGAAATATACGGCCCCTTATTTTTTGGCTCAGTAACTGCATTCATGGATAAGTTTGATCTGATGGATGATCCGGATGAAGTTGTAGTAGATTTCAGGGAAAGCCGTATCGTAGATATGAGCGCTATTGATGCTTTGGATAAACTATCTAAAAAATATAGTCAGCAAAACAAAAAGCTCTATCTGCGCCACCTCAGTGAAGATTGCCGTGCCATGCTGAAAAATGCGGAGGCCATGATTGAAGTCAATATTCAGGAAGATCCTACGTATAAGGTGATGCCGGAATAAGGGGGGAGACTGAAAGATTTAAAAATTTAAGAATTAAAAGATTTAGAGATTCAGAAATTTAAAAATCTGTTTCAATTGAGAAATCTGTGGGAAGCAAAACATCAACCACAAAGTCACAAAAGTTTTTTTAAGTTGAATATATCATTCGCATAAAGTGCACTACAGTTTTATGAAAATCTTTGATTTTTCACTTATGTGATCTTCTTGTTTTCAGGATGGTAAAACTTTTGAAACTAAAGTGATCTAAAGTGTTTAGAATTAAAATCTTTTGTGACTTTTGTGGTTAAATAGTACGCAAAAATTCACAATTGACCATTCACATTTCACCCTGTAATAACCAAACAAGGACTGTAAAATCATTTTACAGCCCCCGTTTTTTAGGTTACTAATGTATTGGCAATGAAATCCGGCACCAAAGCATAGTGCGACAGTTTCATGCTGATCGAAGCTCTTCCACTCGTCAGAGTTCTCAGATCGGAAATATATCCGAACGTAGAAGCCAACGGAACTTCCGCCGTGAAAATCTTTCTTCCTGATCTTTCATCAATGGACGAAATAATTCCCCTTCTTCGGTTGATATCAGCCGTTACAGCGCCCGTGTACTCTTCAATACTCTGGATTTCAACCTGCATGATCGGTTCCAGAAGTTTAGGACTGCATGATAAAGCAGCCGCTCTGAATCCGTCTCTCGCTGCATTTTCAAAATCAAATGCAGCAGAATCTTGGTCATGGAAAGAACCGTCCAGAAGTCTGATCTTCATACTTTCCAAAGGATAACCTTTCAATGGTCCGTTTTCCATGGCTTCTCTGAAACCTTTTTCTACGGAAGGAATAAATTCACCCGGAATAACACCTCCTTTGATCAGATTAATGAATTCCAATCCGGGTTCATTATTTTCTCTTAGTCCGATCTCAAAAGTGATATCGGCAAACTGTCCGCTTCCACCATTTTGCTTCGAAAGCTTTTCCCTGTGGGTTCTGGTTTCCGTTAAAATCTCACGGTAAGACACTTTAGGTTTCCCTTGATTGATTTCTATACCATGATTCAGACGGATCTTTTCAAGAGTGACTTCAAGGTGAAGTTCACCCAGACCGCTCAACAAAGTTTCTCCGGTCTGCAGGTCTCTTTCTACCACTAAAGAAGGGTCTTCTTCCTGAATTTTAGCCAGAACCAAACCGAAAGATTTCTCATCACTGTTTGTTTTAGGCTCTATTGAAACTCTGATTACAGGAGCAGGAATGGTAATCGCTTCCAGAAGGACAGGTTTCTCTACCGCTGATAAAGAATCTCCGGTTTTGGCGTCCTTAATTCCTGTTAAAGCCACAATGTCACCTGCTTTTCCTTCTTCTATCGATAAAGTTTTATCAGACTGCAGCTTCAGAATTCTCGATATCCTGAAACTTTCCCCTGTCCTTACATTCAGAACCGTATCACCGGATTTTATCGAACCGGAATACAAACGGAGCATGGCAAGTCTTCCCATATGTTTATCGATCACGACTTTAAAAACAAGTCCCGAAAAGAATTCAGCTTCATTTCTTACCAATTCTACAGCTTCTTCCGTATCGGGGTCTTTTCCCTGAACGGTAGGAAGCTGATCCGGTGCCGGAAAATAAGTAACTACAGCATCCAAAAGCGGCTGTACCCCTTTATTTTTAAAGGCAGAACCACAAAGAACCGGAATCGCAGCTCCTGACCTGCAAACCTTTTGTAAAGCTTCAGTAATCATTTCCTCAGCAATGCTGTGTTCAGGATCCATGAAAATCTCAAAAAACGTTTCATCGTATTCCGCGAGGGTTTCCATTAATTTCATCCTGTATTCATCAGCATCCGCTTTGTAATTCTCAGGAATTTTTTTCTCGATAATGGTTTCCCCGTTTTCATCCGTCCAGTATAAAGCTTTCTGCCTGATTAAATCAATCACTCCTTCAAATTGGTCTTCAGCCCCCATTGGGATTTGAAGCGCCATAGGAACTGCATTCAGTTTTGTTTCAATTTCCTTAAGAACGGCGAAGAAGTCCGCTCCGATTCTGTCCATTTTATTGATGAAGCATATCTTTGAAATTCCGTGTTTCTCAGCCTGGAACCAAACATTCTCAGTTTGTGGCTGAACACCTGAAGAGGCACAGAACACAGCAACAACACTATCCAGAAT
Source organism: Chryseobacterium sp. 22532 (assembly GCF_052044665.1). Taxonomy (NCBI): domain Bacteria; kingdom Pseudomonadati; phylum Bacteroidota; class Flavobacteriia; order Flavobacteriales; family Weeksellaceae; genus Chryseobacterium; species Chryseobacterium sp. 22532. The sequence goes on along the minus strand of NZ_JBQENJ010000008.1, from coordinate 78,620 downwards.
TCTTAAGGAACGTTCGACTTCTACTGCGAAATCGATATGTCCGGGTGTATCGATGATATTAATGTTATAAACCGTTTCTCCTTTCTTCCATTGTGTGGAAACAGCTGCGGATGAAATGGTGATTCCTCTGTTTTTCTCCTGGATGTCTTTATCCATGGTCGTATTTCCATCGTCTACATTTCCAATCTTATGAATGAGACCTGTGTAATAAAGAAGCCTTTCCGTTAAAGTGGTTTTTCCTGCGTCTACGTGTGCTATGATTCCTATATTTCTTGTGTTATATTTCATTTTGCTGAATTTAAATTGTTGATTTTGAGAATACAAATAGGTATTCTCCTCGTTTGAGGTCTGGAAAATAAGGCAGCAAAAAAGACCCATCTGAACAGATAGGTCTTCAATATATTTTAGTAATAAAAAGATCTAAGGAACTATTCAGATAAATATTGAGTGCTGCCAGAGTACACAGCTCTCACAGGGTTACTTAAAGTTATTATATTTATCATTGTTGTTGACATTGTTGATTTTTAATCGGTTGCGAAATTAGATAATTTTTTTAATTGTCCAAAATTTTTTAGAAAAATTTTTTGATCAGCGAATTTAAACAAACTGTTAAGCCCAACTGAAATCAATAGAAAAGCAGGTGAAAATTCATAAAAATTTCTTAAAACAGAGAAGTACATCATGCTTTTCTAAGAAAAATTTTATCTTTGGGAAGAATACCCAATGAAACACTTGTTGATGATTAAACAATTTTAAATCTTTTTCAAGAAAGCTAAATAAAACTTTTAACTTAAAACTATTGAAAACGGATATCGACATTCACAACCACTGTCATTTTTCTTTTGACCTGTGGCTCACCTTAATCAAATCTCACCCTGAATTTAAAACAAAAAGAGTTGAGCTGTTCACCTCGTTTTTTGATATTAACAAACCTGTAGAAGAAGTTGCGAAGACTGTAAAATATTATGATGATCTCTGCAATACAATCAATGAAGTTACAGGTGGAAATATTGATACTTTTGAAATGTATTTACTGATTCTGGGTTCGCTGGATGTAGATGTAAAACAATTGGATAAAGAAATACTGAACGGCTTTTATCTGAAAAGTGAAGACCTGTTTTTAGAATATAAGCCTGTTATCATTTTCGAAAATATAAAAGAATTTTTTGATCAGATCAAGAATGAAGGAAAGACGGTTAATATTCTGAGCAATACGGGATTTATCAAAGGGAGAACAATGAGGAAATTTCTGATTCAGGAGGAGCTGGATCAGTATATAGACTTCCATATTTATTCCGATGAGATCAATATTTCCAAACCGAATCCTCTTATTTTCCAGGAAGTGAAAAATAATCTTAAAGACCGGGATCTTCCGATGCACCGTATCCTGCACATTGGAGACAATCCCGTGGCAGATTATAAGGGCGCAAAAGATTTTGGCTTCAGTGCCCATTTACTTAAACACTAAATTACTATGAATAAAAGATACAGCTTACACCACATTCATTCGGCGGATGAGTTCAGTTTCTCACCCGAGGAATACAGCTATTTCAAGTATGGCGATAAGTCGTATGCTGAAAAGTTTGCTAAAGAATTATTCAACGGATTTATTGCAGAACATGCAGACCTTTTAAACACAGAAAAAGAGATTGTGGTTCTGCCAAGTCCGTATATGGCCATTCCTACGGCTTCTAATTTTTTATGTTTTTTCTTTAAAAAGCATCTGGATCTGTACCTGTTTCAGAAAGGAATGAGATCCAGTATTATCTCCAAAATCAACCGTAACCATACCTATATCACGGATTATGGGAACCTTAATTTTGAAGACCGTAAAAATCTGATTGCGAATGATACTTATTATATTGATAAGGACTTTTTACGTGGAAAACTTTGTATTTTTATAGACGATATAAAAATCACAGGAAGCCACGAATATACAGTGAACAGGATTTTGAATGAGTATAATGTGGAAGCAGATTTTATGTTTCTCTATTATGCGGAACTGATGAACTTTGATATTGATCCGAAAATCGAAAACCATTTCAATTATTACGCCGTGAAAAATGTAAAACACGTCGCAGAAGTAATGGGAAAGGCAAGTTTTGAATTTAACACAAGGATCGTAAAATATATTTTAGGCCTGGATTCAAGTAATTTTGACTATCTTACGTCTAAAGTAAAAAAAGAGCAGATGGACCTGCTGCTTGAGCTGGCCATCAGCAATAATTATCATTTAATAAAAGAATACGAAAATAACATTAATACTTTAACACAAACGGAACTATATTATGGCTATTAACTTACAAAAAGGACAGAGAGAAAACATTAACGCACCTAAATTCACTGTAGGTTTAGGATGGGATATCAATAATACTTCTACAGGAACAGCATTTGACCTTGATGCTTCTTTATTTTTGCTTGGCGAGGACAAAAAGCTGGTTTCAGACAATCACTTTATTTTCTATAATAATTTAGAATCTCCGGACAAATCTGTGATCCATACAGGGGATAACCTTACAGGAGAGGGTTCAGGAGATGATGAACAGATCAAGATAGATCTTACAAAAATAGATTCAGCAATTCAGGAAATTACGGTAGTGGTGACGATCCACGATGCTGATGCAAGAAAACAAAACTTCGGACAGGTAAGAAATTCTTTCATCAGAATTTTCAATACTGATACCAACGAAGAAATCCTGAAATATGAATTAGACGAGGATTTCTCTATTGAAACTGCAGTGGAATTCGGAAGAATTTACAACAGAAACGGAGAATGGAAATTTGAAGCTGTTGGAGCTGGTCAGAGAGACGGCCTTGACAAATTCGTATCAATTTATCAAAAGTAATTATGGACAACCAGGACAATCAACCCATAGATCCAATGGGATCAATTGAACCTCTTAAAACATTCGAACCCACCCCAATGGCTCCACCGAGCCAGCCTGTACAAAATACGGCACCTGTGGTTCTTGTGGATAAAGAAGGAAATGTAAATCTGAATCAGCTGCAGGTAGAAGAACGTCAAAAGTATGAGGTTCTTGCCAATTCCATCGATGAGACCAATCCAAGCTCCATCGTGAATTACGGAGCAGAGCTTCAGAAAACCTTATCCAACCAGAGTGACAGCTTTTTAGGAAATGTAAGAAGATCCAACTCAGGAGAAGTGGGAGTGCTTATCAATGATCTGTTGGTAGAATTGAACTACGTAGATGTTGATGAACTTCAACAGAATAAAGTGAAAAGTTTCCTCAGCAAGATCCCGTTCATGAAAAAAATTGTTTCGCAGGTAGAAAATCTGTTCGCGAAATATGATAAGATCATCAACAATATCGAACAGATTGCTCATAAAGTAAACGCAGGAATTATAACGTCTACCAAAGACAACGCTGTTTTACAGACAATTTTTGAGAGTAATGTGAATTCCATCAAGCAAATTGAAGACCTTGTGATCGCGGGAAATGTAAGAATGGAAAGAGCCGCAGGGGAATTGGCCCAAATGGAAGCTGACCCGCAAAGCTACCAGGATTATCAGATTGCTGATAAGAGAGATTTCATCGCAAGATTAGACAGAAGAATGGCTGACCTTAAAGTAGTGCGTATCATCATGATGCAGTCACTTCCGCAGATCAGACTGGTACAGAATAACAATGTTTCTATTGCTGAAAAAGCACAGACAATTCTTACTACAACACTTCCGGTTTGGAAAAACCAGCTTTCACTGGCCGTGGCCATGTACAGACAGCAGCAGAATATCGAGATCCAGCAAAAGGTATCTTCCACTACGGAAGCGATTCTGAAGAAAAATGCAGAACGTCTGGGTCAGAATTCAGTGAATGTAGCGAGAGCGAACGAGCAGACCATCGTATCGGTAGAAACATTGAGAGAAACGACTTCCATGTTGATCAATACATTGAATGAGGTGAAACAGATCCAAAAGCAAGGTGCTGAAGGAAGAAGAAAACTGGATCAGGATCTTCAGACACTGGAACATGAATTAAAAGCAAACGTCAGAGGTTAATAACAGAATACCAAGGTGGGGGATGATGCAGCAACCATAATGTCTCAGAGTAAAAGAAGATTAACAAAGCTTAAACTTCTTGCTAATTTTTTTGAACATATTGATATCATATCTATTTACATCAAAACAGATATTATACACAATTTATTTCAGGAAAATAAGGCTTTGGACTACAAGAAGCTGGAACTGTTTCACCTGCAGTATACCGACAGTCTCATAGAACTTCTTACTAAGATCAAAAGGCAGAAGGAAAATGATATGCTGGCTGTGATTAACGAAATTGATGTCAATAATAAATATATTGAAGGTTTTGAAGAAAGGCGTGGAGACAGCTTTCAGACCGAACGGAAAATGTACAGCGGCGTATTTTCCCAACATCTGAAAACGCTCTATAAAGATCTTACCGAAAATATCTTTACGGCAGATTGGAACAAGGTTCTGTATTTCCATAAAAAATACGGACAAGAGTTCTACAGGACTAATGCAGATGAAGAACAGCTGAAGTCCCAGCCTTTTCCGGCCTATCAGTATAAAGATTATGCAATAGAAAGGAAACTTTTGGGAAGACTGAATATTCAGAATTTCAAGGTGCGCTTTGTTTGCGGTTATCTGATCGGGACTTATGAATATGAGCTCTTCAGAATATTTCAGTCGGATGATTATTTTATTTTTGGTATTGATGAGAAAAAACTTTACCTGTTTGACGGTGATCTGGAAAAACTAGATATTTCCGAAAACCAGTCGAACCAGACAACGATCATCAATCAGCTGAAAAATAAAAACGAGCTGTTGGAAAATTCCATCAATGAAAGAAAGCGAATGCTTCCTGCAGAAGTGGAAAATGTACTGAAAGACTATCTCAAAAACCTGGAAAATATAGATATTATGAGCAAAATATTTGATTTCGACGAAGAAACGAATATCCTGCGTGCCATGCTTAATCTGAATTTAAATAATAATTAAAGCGAAAGAAAGCTATCATTTCGCCCAACAATAAAATAACAATACTAAACCATAAAAAAATGGCTATTAACTTACAAAAAGGTCAAAGAATAAACCTGAAAAAGGAAAACGGTGCCGAGCTTACCCAAGCCTGTGTGGGAATCAACTGGGGAGCAATTGAGAAAAAAGGACTTTTCGGAACTAAAAAAGAAGCAGTAGACTTAGACGGAAGCTGTATCTTATTTGATTCAAACAAAACGCTTACAGAAGTAATCTATTTCGGAAACCTGAAATCTAGAAATGGTTCTGTACGACATAGCGGGGACGACCTTACCGGAGATGTAAACGGGGACGATGGACTAGACAATGAAGTGATCACAGTGGACTTCAGCCAGCTGGAGCCGAACGTGGAACATGTTGCACTGGTACTGAACAGCTATCAGGGGCAGGATTTTGGAACAATTCCTTTCGCTTCTATCCGTATCTATGAAGGAACTCCTACCAACGTAAGAGAGGTTTTCGCTAAATATGATATCGCCAACGATGCTTCGTTCAAAGGACATGTTGCCATGGTCATGGGTGTTTTCTATAAAAGAAACGGTGAATGGAAGTTCAACGCGATCGGTGACCCTACCTCAGACAGAAAGCTGGAGCAGACGATTCAGACAGTTCAGGCCAATTATTTATAATCGATAGATAATCAGTAAGAATAGGCTTTGTCTCATTCAAAAAAAATGAATAGTTTTACGGCTTGAGCCAAAACTTACATATTGAATTAAAATAATTAAAAATTAGCAATATTTGTGCATGCCGTACATCTATTGCTTTTATCATATAATAACATAAACTGAAGTGGAACATCAAAGTATTTTAGAATTGCACCCGGGCTTGGTGTGGGGATTTGCGATAACAGTCGTTATCATGCTGCTCCTGGATTTAGGAGTATTCAACAAAAAAAGCCATGAAGTATCGTCCAAAGAAGCCACCATCTGGTCTATCGTATGGATTTCATTATCCATGATATTTTCCGGAGTAGTGTATTGGGTTTTCAATACAGACGGATCTCCTGAGAGCCATGCCGTGGCCGTAGAAAAATTTACGCAGTATCAGGCCGCCTACTGGATTGAAAAGGCTCTCTCTGTGGATAACTTATTCGTATTTATCCTTGTTTTCGGGTTCTTTAAAGTTCCGAAATACCTTCACCACAAAGTTCTCTTCTGGGGAATTATTGGAGCACTGATATTCAGAGCAATATTTATCTTCGCAGGAGTAGGACTTATTAACCTGACGTATCTTCCTGAAATGAATATTTTCGGAGCAGCGGTGAAAATTAATGTGGTGATGACCCTTTTCGGTCTCTTCCTTGTGTATGCCGGAATCAAATCCTGGGGTGAAGGAGATGGTGAAGATGATGAAGATTACAGCAATACGGCCGGTGCAAGACTGATCAAAAGTTTCTGGAAAGTTTCCGATAACTATGATGGTGATAAATTCTTCACTATCCAAAACGGAATCAAGATGGCAACACCGCTTTTAGTAGTGGTGGGAGTTATTGAATTTACCGATGTTCTTTTCGCGGTAGATTCTATTCCAGCAATCTTTGCCATTTCCAATGACCCGTTCATCCTGTATACATCCAATATTTTTGCGATCTTAGGATTAAGATCATTATATTTCCTGTTGGCGAATTTTATCCACATGTTCAGCAAGCTTTCTTACGGTCTGGCTATTATCCTTTCATTTATCGGGGTAAAAATGCTGATTGCACCATGGATTCATATTTCATCTCCGGTTTCATTGGGAATCGTAGGAGGAGTATTATTGCTTTCTGTTCTTTTATCCATTATGTTCCCTGAAAAGGAAGATGAGGAAAAAGAGAAGCTGGAAGATCAATAAATTTTAAGAATTTTCATTAAAAATAGAAGCCCTTGATATTAAATTTTCAAGGGTTTTTTTTATGTGAAGCCACAAGTTTTTTTAAATTAAAATAATAGTGTTAAAAATAGACAGACTTGTCTGTATGTATTGAATTTTATTGTACATTTGTCCTATAAATTAAAACAGATGGCATCACCAAGAGATAGAATTGTTCAGACAGCTTCTGGTTTATTTGGTAAGCAGGGGTATAATTCCACAGGCATCAACCAGATTATTTCCGAAGCAAAAGTAGCAAAAGCAAGTTTCTACCAGTACTTTAAATCTAAGGATGACCTGTGTGTAGAATATCTCAATGTACGACATCAATATTGGTTCAATGAATTGAATCATTTTTGCGCACAGGAAGAGACCACGAAATCAAAAGTCCTGAGATCTTTCGATTTTCTGATCCATATGAATCAGAAAGAAAACTTTCAGGGATGTAGTTTCCTGAATATTCTGTCAGAAATACCTATGAATAATGCTGAAATTTTAAACGTCATCCAGCATCATAAAACAGACCTTAGACATTATTTCACAAAACTTTTGAAGGATGATATTCTCTCAGATCATATTTATTTGCTTTTTGAAAGCAGTCTCATAGAAAGCCAGCTTTTTAAATCCAATGAATTCATAGAAAGTTCAAAAAAAATAATCAATACTTTAATTCCTTAAAAATATGGAACAGAAACACCCGCTTCCGCCCTTCACCCTTGAAACAGCAATAGAAAAAATACAGATGGCAGAAGATGCCTGGAACAGTCAGGACCCTGAGAAAGTATCCAAAGCTTATACAGTTGACAGTGAATGGAGAAACAGGGATACTTTCATTAACGGAAGAGAGGAAATCGTTACTTTTCTACAGAAAAAATGGCAAAAAGAACTTAACTATAAGCTTAAAAAAGAATATTGGGCCCATACAGACAACCGTATTGCTGTCCGTTTCGAATATGAATACCAAACCCAAGATGGAAAATGGTTCAGAGCATACGGAAATGAAAACTGGGAATTTGATGGGAATGGCCTTATGCAGAAAAGATATGCAAGTATTAATGATGTAAGCATCCGGGAAGAAGACCGGAAGTTTAAATAATGGCATAAAGACTGCTCACCTGAGCAGTCTTTTATTGAAAATATTAAAGCCAGTTAAAATAAAGCCCTGATTTATTGATGCTTATTCAGCAGCTTATTAATTTTCCTTCTCGTCTGCAAAGAAACCTTATACGCCTCATCACGCAGTTTCTGTATCTTTCCCACAGGCTGAAAAAAAGGTTTACTTTCAAATGGGTTGAATGAAAGCAACTCATTGGTACAGTCTCGGGGATCAAGCAGTGCTCCCTGGTTGATGATCACTTCCCCAATCTTAATGTAAGGAGAATTTTTCCATTCGACATTCAGCCGGTTGATTGGTTGGCTTTTCAGGTCATAGCAAAACTGTATAAAGACCTCTGCTGTATAATTGTTATCCTGAAAATAGCTTTTCAAGGCATCTTTCATCTTGAGTTTCCTGCCAAATTTTTTATTGACGGACTTCGGAACCAGCTTTATCTTAATCATATTTTCACCGAGACGGTAGGCGCCCACAGAATGATAATCAAAAGAGAGAATAAAATCATTCCTTTTGCCCAGAAGTTTTATAATGTTTTTGAAAAAAGACAGCGTAAAAAAATAAGGAATCATCTTAACAGCCTGAGCGGCCAGCGAGAACATACCTCTCCATTTTTTCATATACAACCGGTTGACCGCAGTAAACAGTTTCAGAAAATGAGAAACCGAATTGGTAGGAAATAAAGGAAAATTAACAAGTGGAAAATTGGCGATCAGATCACCGTTTTCATCCTTTACTTTTACTGCGAATCCATAGGCGGGAATATCTTTTTCAGTCGTATTTATCTTCAGATTAGCATTCGAGATCCTTATGGTCAGGTCAAATTTTTCACCGTCAAAAAACTGAAAAAGTTCTTCAGGAATATTTTTATCAATAATGAATGTGCCATCAGCTGCTGCATACGTTTTTGCATGAGCGTTTCTGGTAGCATAGTTGACATCGCTTATAGAAGAGGACTGTTCAACAAAGTCGGCAATCGACTTTTTATTGATTTCGAGAAGTTGTTTTTCCTCTTCATTTAGCTCATCAAACTTCTTATTATATTTTAGTGGTTGTGGCATTTAGTTTTTAAATCCAATTATAACGCCAAGTTTCCGAATCTGTGTTAACCCAGTGTTAAAAGTGTTTGAATTTTCCGGCAGAGAATGAGATTGGGAGAGAAGATGGATGAATTAGAGACGGAAGTTGTTGTTATTCTGTGATTTAAGAAAGGAGGGAAGATGGAAGCCTGAAGATGGAAGAACTCTTTATTTACCCATTAGCTGGCGGTGATGTAAATTTATTTCTTCATTATATTCTAAACCGATAACCAGCAACATCTTAACTATTATCCCTGCCCAACTACCTCCATAACTTCTATCCTCCAGCTTCCCTCTTCCGTTCTCCCCAAAACCCTTATCTTTGTAAAAAATATCAATAATGGGAGTAGCAGATATGTTATTTAAAAAGAAAAAAGAACTTGCCGAAAAGAATCTTAATGATGGTAAAGAATATATGGAAGAATATGGTAAGAGAGAAAGTGTTGTACAGTTGCCGAGTGGCTTGCAATATGAGATCATTACCGAAGGAAATGGTCCGAAACCAGGGCCTAAATCCACAGTAAAGTGCCATTACCACGGAACGACTATTTCCGGTAAGGTTTTCGACAGCTCCGTAAAAAGAGGAACTCCTGCATCTTTCCCTTTAAATAAGGTAATTAAAGGATGGACAGAAGCTCTTCAGTTAATGCCTGTTGGAAGTAAATGGAGACTGATCCTTCCTCCACATTTAGCGTATGGGGATCAGCAGATCAGCAAAGAAATAGGACCGAATTCTACTCTGGTTTTCGAAGTGGAACTGTTGGATATAAAATAATCCTGCTTAAAAATAGCTTAAAAAATTACCTGATTTCAGGTAATTTTTTTTATTTGTATTATATTCGTGTTAATCAATTATTAAAAAATAAAGATGGTTGTAATTTTTAAGGTTTCAGGGAACTCCGGAAAATGGTATACAGAATATGCAGTTTTAAATTTTATCGGAGATAAAATCTTTGCGCCTTTAAAAAAAGTAAACCATTAATCTCTTGCGCCTTTGCGGTTACCCAACAATATTACCCAAAGCAAAAAATATAAACTGAATGAAAAAACTCTTTTACTTTTTGGCAGTATTCAGTCTGTTAGCTTCCTGTGTCTCCAAAAAGAATCAGGTGATTAAGCAAAATATCCTTACGCTGAAGGACAGTTACTGTAAAGCACCTTTCAAATACAATTACAGCAACAGAATCCCATCCTATAATTCGGATTCTATTCTGGCTGCCAATAAAGAGCTACAGGGCCTGTTTTCCGATCAGAGTATCCTTATTCTGAATGCCTTGGATAATCTGGATGAGGTTCATCAAATTATTGATCTTAAAAAAGACTCATCCATTGCTTCCCAGGTTAAAGTATTGCAGCTTAAAACCAAGATCAACAGCAAAATTACCATTGCCCTTACAGAACTGGATGCCGTTGCTGCGGAATTTGACTGTGAAGGAGAAAGAGTGGCGCAAATAGGAAATTATGTGGATAATCTTAACGATTCCAAAAATAATAAGCTGATTCTGCTTTCTATTGTAACAGGAGCGGCTGCCTCTGTGGCCGGAGGAATCATCAGTGATGGAGGCTGGAGCAATGCCGTTGACATCAGTGGAGGGGTTCTGGGAGCAGGTTTCGGGCTTGCAACCCTTAATCCGAAAGGCAAAAAAGTAGAATTTATCCATCAGAGAAACCTGCTGAGAGATATTTGGAGAGGAAAACTGGAATCCCCGAATTTTCCGCCATTCATCTGGTATATGTATACAGAAAAGAAATTTTCCAATAAAGAAGCACATTCTATAATTGGTAATATGAAGGAAAGATGGCTTCATTATCAGTTTGATGACAATAAAGCGGAAGCGGATCAGTCCGTGATTTTCAGTGATGGAGGCTTTTACAGGGCAGATGATCTTCATAACCGTGCTGCCATGCTCAATCAGATGCAGTCTGCAACAAGAACCATTAATCAGAACATCAATTATCTGCTGCTGGATCTGGATAAATTAATCCTTTAAGAAAAATTTAACTGTAATAAAATTTGTTACATTTAAAAATTTGTTTACCTTTGTCATGTAATTACAATGAACAATACAAGATTTGCTACGGCAATACATATTATGACCTTATTGGCAAAAAGCCCTCAGGAGTGGCTCACTTCTGAATGGATTGCCGGCAGCATCAATATCAATCCGGCGATTGTAAGAAAAGAGATCAGCGTATTGAGAGAAGCAGGCCTGATTGTCAGCAGACAGGGAAAAGACGGGGGAAGCCAACTTGCCAAAAATGCAGAACAGACCAGTATTTCAGAGATTTACAGAGCTGTAAAAAATACAGAGGTTTTAGGCAAAAAAAATCAGAATCCCAATCCTGCATGCAGTGTTGGTAAAGAGATCAATATCCATTTAAATAGCTTATTTGAAGAAACGGATCAGTTGGTTACTCAGTTTTTAGGCGATAAGTCCCTGAAAGAATTTTCGGAGCAGTTCGAATAAAATTTTTTTAACCCAAAATGTAACAAGTTTTATTACAATTTAATTTTTAAAATAAAATATTATGAAAAAAGTATCAGTAATCGGTGCGACCGGTTTTGTAGGAAAAAAAGTAGTTAATGAATTAGCAGAAAGAGGATATGCTGTAGAAGCTTTGGTAAGAGATGCCTCTAAAGTAGAATCAAAGGAAAATGTAACCGCAAAAAGTGTTGACGTAAACAATACAGAAGAACTTGCAGAAGCTTTAAAAGGAAGTGATGCCGTGATCAGTGCATTCAATGCGGGTTGGACCAATCCAAATCTTTATAACGATTTCCTGAACGGTTCCATTAATATTGAAAAAGCAGTAGAGCAGTCAGGTGTAAAAAGACTTATTGTAGTTGGGGGAGCGGGGAGCCTTTACACTCCGGACAACGTACAGATCGTAGATACTCCGGATTTCCCTGAAGCTTACAAACCGGGAGCAACAGCAGCAAGAGATTATTTAAACAAAATCAAAGAAAACAGTACACTGGATTGGACTTTTTTTAGCCCTGCCATTGAAATGAATCAGGCGAATGTAGGAGAGAGAACAGGAAAGTACAGAACCTCTTTAGAAACTCCTGTTTTTGATGAAAACGGAAGAAGCCGTCTTTCTGTAGAAGATGTAGCTGCAGTTTTGGTAGACGAACTGGAACAAAATAACCATATCCGCGAGCGTTTCACAGCAGCTTATTAATTCATTAAAAAATATACAATGTTAAAAAAGAAATTATTATCACTGCTGGCACTGCTGGGATTTGTAACCATCGTGTTTGCAGGGAATTTAAAGATTAAAGTTTATAATCCCGGCCCCAAGGCTATTTTTCCTATTACATCCACCATTATTTATGGAGACAAAGACGCTGTGCTTATTGATGCCCAGTTTCAGAAGCAGTATGCAGAACAATTGGTGAAAGAAATCAAGGCAACAGGAAAAAATCTGAAAACAGTTTTTATTTCCCACAGTGATCCCGATTTTTATTTTGGTTTAGATGTCATTAAAAAAGCATTTCCCAATGCAAAGATCATTTCAACAGCACAGACTGCCTACCTTATATCCGCATCCAAAGATGAAAAAATGGCCGTATGGAAACCACAGCTAAAAGAAGATGCTCCCTCAGAAATTATTATTCCGGAAGCTGCCAATGCAATTCCGGACCTGGAAGGAAATAAGATCGAAATAAAACAGATTGCCGAAGATCCGGCTCACAGTTTTGTGTGGATCCCATCTTTAAAAACAGTGGCTGGTGGTATTTCTGTTTCCGTAGATTCCCATATCTGGATGGCAGACACCCAGAATATCAAAGCCATTGATCAGTGGATCGGACAAATTGATGCGATGAAAGCATTAAAACCTGAACAGGTAGTTCCTTCTCATTTTGCAAAACAGTCTTTGTCTCCACAATCTCTGGATTTCGTTAAAAACTATCTGGAAACCTATAAAAAAGCAGTCACTGAAAACAAAACGTCTTCTGCTGTTGTAGATTTTATGGTTAAAAAATATCCTGATCTTCAGGGAAAAGATGAGCTGGGAATGGGAGCAAAAGTTTTCTTTGGCGAAATGAATTGGGATCTGAAGTCTCCTTATCCGGCGATAGGAAACAAAGTGGAAGTTGATTTCGGAACACTTAAATTCATTCTGGATTTTAAAGATAACAAAGAAATGTCCTTTACAGGAGTTTCAGGAATTGGGAAAGGCAATACAGATACCGTACAGTACACTGCTGTAGAAGTAGCAAAGAATGTATTTATGGTATACTGGCACGAACCTAAATTAGGTTCTAATGTTACCCATGTTCAGGATTATAATAAGAATATAATCTACACCAATATTGCAGAACCTAACGGATCGTTCACTCACCTGAAAGGAACCCTTAAAATTCTGAAATAATAAATAAAAAACTGCCGTCACATGATGGCAGTTTTTTGTGTGAATCAATCTCCCACAGATTTTAGTCCTTGAATAATATCAAAAAATGGCCGTCAGAACAGACAGCCATTTTTTTATAAGTTCATAAACAGTTTCGGATTCACCGGAGTATTGTTTTTATGTACTTCATAATGAAGATGGGGTCCCGTAGAACGCCCGGAATTCCCGGATTTGGCAATAATCTGTCCTACCTTTACCTTATCGTTTACTTTTGAAACCAGCTGGGATAAGTGACCGTAAAGTGTAGCCAGCCCATTTCCGTGAGAAACAATAACACAGTTGCCATAACCGCCTTTCTGGCCGGAGAAAATGACTGTTCCTGCAGCAGCAGCTCTCACATCCGAGCCGTAAGCAACCGCAATGTCCAGTCCTTTGTGAAACTGCATCTGATCGGCTTCAGCAGGTGGATTGTTCTTTTCCATTGGGGCTTTCGTTGAGGTATTGCCGGCAACAGCTTTTGTTGATGCAGCAGCTGGAGGTGGTGTGGTCGCAACCGGAGCAGCTTTTGGGGTAACCATCACTTTTACTTCCCTTTTATTTCCGTAGCTGTCTGTTAATTCAATGATTTTCTCAACAGGTTCAGCTTTTACTTCCGGTTTTGGTGCGGCAGCAGCCATAGGTTTGGATTCTGCGGCACTAGGTTTTACAGAAGCAAATACGGTTTTAAAAGGAATTGGATTTTTTCTGATGCCGAAATTAGAGGAGATATATCCATCGGTAGGCATTCCCAGGGGAACTTCCATCAGCTTTTTTTGAAGATTCATCAGATATTGGCTGTAGCGGTTGGCCTGCTTTGCCAGATATACAGAATTCGAGATACTGTCTTTACTCAGGATCATCACTTTTTCGTTGGCGATGTCTTTGGACCTCAGGAATGAATTAAGTTCAGCTACAGTCTGATCTACCAAAGTGAGATCTGTTTTCATTTTTAAATAATCTACACTGTCTTTTTCAGTGTTTATTTTGACAAGGTTCACTTCATACATCTTGTCATCCTTTTCAGAAAATAACCTGGCGATAAAGATGGCCTGGGCAAAAACTACTAGCAAAAGTCCTCCGAGGAGAATGTTTACGTTCTTCTTGCTGTTTAGAAATTTCTTCATTTTTCTTCTCTTAGTATATTACAAAACGGTTTTAAGCGTGCAAATTTAATTAAAAATACTATTTGAGGCATATTTTTAAATAAAACTTAGTTTTTTCTGTATTTAACGTCTGATTAGATATTTAATTGTGTTCAAGTGTTAATTTTTTCAGAAAGTGGTTTTTATCATAGCCTCAAAGTCTGCGTTCCGTCTATGTTTTAATATATTTGCAGTTCACATTCCAATTATGGCTAAAAAGAAAATAATTTCAGAATCTTCTCATCCAAAAAAGAATAAGAAAGACATTTCTGTAGGAGTAGTAGGAAGCGGAAGTTTTGCAACCGCTATCGTAAAAATGCTTGTTGAAAACTGTAAAACAGTACACTGGTGCGTAAGAAGTGAATTTGTAAAAGGAGCTATTGAACTCCGCGGACACAACCCTTCCTATCTTACAGCAGTTAATTTTAATCTTAAAAGTCTGAAACTTACAACAGATATCAACGAGCTGGTGAGTGCCTGCGACGTGATCGTATTGGCAACACCTTCCATTTACCTGTCGGACACAATGGATAAAATGACCTGTGAATATGGTGATAAGATCTTTGTTTCCGCCATTAAAGGAATTATTCCTAAAGTAAATGATGTGGTAGCCCACTATTTAAGAGATGAATTTAAAATAGGTTTCAGAAACCAGGCTGTTATTGCAGGACCATGCCACGCAGAAGAAGTTGCTATGGAAAGACTTTCTTACCTTACCGTTGCTGCCGTGGAGGATGAAACGGCTGACAAGCTGGAAGGAATTTTCAGTTCAGATTTTATCAAAGTACATTCAAGTAAAGATATCTTAGGAAATGAATATAGTGCCATCCTTAAAAATATTTTTGCGATCGGTGCGGGTATAGCAAGCGGACTGGGTTATGGAGATAACTTCACTGCTGTTTTCGTTTCCAATGCGATCCGTGAAATGGAAATCTTCCTGGAAGCCGTATATGAAGCCCCAAGAGATGTTAACGAAAGCGCTTATCTGGGTGACCTGCTGGTAACAGCATACTCTTTGTTCTCAAGAAACCGGAGTTTAGGAAACCTTATCGGAAAAGGATATACTGTGAAATCAGCAATCCAGTCTATGAACATGGTGGCAGAAGGGTATTATGCAGCAGATTCCATCTATAAAACAGCTAAGCAGAAACATCTGAAACTGCCAATCATTGATACGGTTTACGCCATCCTTTATGAAGGTAAAAATGCAGAAAAACAGTTTAAAAAATTAACGGCAAAACTGAATTAAATCCGGTTTAACCACCAATTTAAAAATAAAAAAAACCTTCATTCAGGCTTTAAGTGAATGAAGGTTTTTGTTTTTGTGATCAGACTTTGAAATAAAAATTAGAAATCAAGCTGCCGGAAATGAGACTGAACTTAATAACTATAAATGGGTAACCAAACACCATACATTTGAAACATTAAGAATACTAAAGGGATTAAGGCTCATTAAGAAAAATCAAATAGATTTTTAATTCAGCGTCACTTAAAGCGAAGCTTATCTTAATGGTTCAAAAATATTCTGTTTTTTAATAAGCCTCGCGTCTGATCGATTCGATTTCTTCAGTAGTTAAAGCCAAATGTTTACCCAACATTCTGCTTCCGCTTTCCGTAATCAGAAAATCGTCTTCCACCCTGATGCCGCTAAAGTTTCTGAATGTTTCCAGTTTATCATAATTGATGTATTCAGCAAATTGCTTAGAGGCTTTCCAACGGTCGATAAGTTCCGGGATAATGTAAATACCCGGTTCAACGGTTAACACATAACCTGCTTCCAGTGCTTTACCCAACCTTAAAGATTTAAGGCCAAACTGAGTAGTGTTTTTAACAAGGTCATCAGTATATCCTACGTATTGCTCACCTAGATCTTCCATATCATGAACATCCAGACCCATCATATGACCTGTACCGCACTGAAAAAACATAGCGTGGGCACCAGCCTGTACAGCATCTTCTATATTACCCTTCATCAGGCCGATGTCTTTTAAGCCCTGTGCCAGTATTTTGCACGAAGCCAAATGAACATCCAGATACCTGACACCAGGTGCCAAAAGACCTTTTGCATGATGATAGGCACTGAGTACGATATCATAAACATCCTTTTGCTCTGCACTGAATGTTTTGCCTACAGGGAAAGTACGGGTAAGATCTCCGGCATATCCTAAAGCGGTTTCCACTCCGGAATCGTTTAAGACTAATTGACCCTCCCTAAGTTGATTGCCATAATAGTGATTATGCAGGATTTCACCCTGAACCGTTAGGATGACAGGATAAGCCAGATTACCTCCTGAAGCCAATGCTTCGCTTTGTATTTTTGCGGCAAGTTCACGCTCATACATTCCTGGTTTTGCCTGTTGCATTACCATTAGATGAATGTCAGCTGATATCGATGCTGCACGATCCAGCTCTGTAATTTCTTCAGCCGATTTTATTGAACGCTGTGCAACAATAGCTTTTATGAAACTTAGTGACGAACGTTCTTTTAACTGATCAATAGGAATATCAAACCAATTTGCGAGTTTAATTTTATTTTCCGGACGGTAAGGAGGTAAAAAATGAACGGTACGGTTTTCCCCTTGGTATTTTTTGAGGTAAATGCCGAGCTGATCCAGCGGAAGAATATTTGATAAGCCGGAATCTGCACTTTTTTCTGCTAACGTTTTTTGCCTGCCCATCCACACAATATCATCAATACTCATTTCATTTCCGAAAAGAATGGTTTCATCTTCATCCAGGTCGATAATGGCTGCCAGTGAAGGTTCATTAATTCCAAAATAATACAGAAAGGTACTGTCCTGTCTGAAGTGATATATATTATCTTTAAAGTTCATCGGGCTGTCCTCATTACCTAAAAAGAGCAATATCCCGGAATTTAATTTCGATTTTAACACAGAACGTCGTTGAACGTACACTTTCTTTTCAAACATGGTATTAAATATTAAAACAAATATCTCAAAAAGCGTTCATGAATTGATATTTGCAAATTATAAGCTAAAATATAAAAGTTATAATAAATAATAAAGAGATAATCCGATTACTTATTTCGATAGTGCAATATTGACAGTTTCCATAGAATTTTTTTGCCTGTTAGAAAACTGTTTAAGCACAAAAAATTAACGTGTTAAAATCGTTAAACCCATCCTTATTTATAAAACTTTTCCCGAAATTTGAGTAAAATTTAGAATTATGCCACACTCGCTTACAAGCAGAACACCGAAACCAAAATATGACGTTGTACTGATAGGCGGCGGAATTATGAGCGCCACTTTAGCAACGCTGCTTCATGAATTTGATCCAAATCTTGAGATCGCCATATTTGAAAGGCTCGGAAGGTTTGCAAAAGAAAGTACAGCAGCGTGGAACAACGCAGGAACAGGGCATTCCGCATTTTGTGAACTAAATTATACTCCTGAAAAGCCGGATGGAAGTATTGATATCTCTAAGGCAGAAAGTATCGCAGAGCAGTTTGAAATGTCAAAACAGTTTTGGTCTTACCTTGTTACCCAGGGATACGTTAAAGATCCTAAAGAATTTATCAATTCCTGCCCCCACATGAGCCTGGTATTTGGTGAAAAAGATGCTGAATATCTTAGAAAACGTCATGAAAAAATGGCGGGATCTGTATTGTTTTCTGGGATGGAATATTCTACAGATCATGAACAGCTTAAAAAGTGGATTCCTTTGGTAATGAGCAAAAGAAATCAGTCTGAAGTAATGGCAGCGACCAAAATGGATATGGGTACAGACGTTAACTTCGGAACATTAACCAGAAAAATGGGAAGGCATTTGCTGGAAGATTCTAATGTTGAGGTATTCCTGTACCACGAAGTAAAAGACGTTGATCCAAGAGAAGACGGGAAGTGGGAAATGAAGGTGAAAGACAGAATCCACAATCATAAACAGGAAGTAGTTGCTGATTTTGTATTCATTGGTGCCGGAGGGTATGCGCTTCCGCTGCTGGGCAGCTCGGATATCAAAGAAAGCGAAGGATATGGAGGTTTCCCTGTTTCCGGCCAATGGCTCGTGAGTCATAATCAGGAATTGGTAGAGAAGCATCATGCAAAAGTATACACCCAGGCGACAGTAGATGCTCCGCCAATGTCTGTTCCTCACTTAGACCTTAGAATTATTGATGGTAAAAAAGCACTTCTTTTCGGGCCTTTTGCCGGATTTTCTACAAAATTCCTGAAAGAAGGAAGTTATCTGGATTTGCCTGAAAGTGTTAATACAAAAAATTTAAGATCACTATTTGGTGCCTGGTGGCATAATCTTCCTCTGACTAAATATCTTATTCAGCAGGTGGCGATGACGAAATCCCAGAGAATGCAGCACCTGAGAGAATTCATCAAAGATGCCAAAGAAGAAGATTGGGAACTGAAAGTAGCCGGGCAGAGAGTACAGATCATTAAAAAAGACGAAAAAGAAGGCGGAAAGCTGGAATTCGGAACCGAAGTCGTTGTAAATAAAAGCGGAACCATCGCTTCATTGCTTGGAGCTTCTCCGGGAGCCTCCACAGCAGTATATGCCATGCTGAATGTTCTCGAGAAATGTTTCCCTGAAAAATTAAACGGAGAATGGAAAGAGAAGTTATTGGAAATGGTTCCTTCGTATGGACAAAAATTAGCCCAAAATCCTGAGCTTACAGAGAAAGTAAGGAATTATACCAAAGAAAAACTGGAATTAGAATATTAAAAAAGTCAATGGTGAATAGTCAATTGTGAATTCTAAAAATTGACTATTCATCATTGACAATTGACATTGTTATAAAGGTGGAAGAAGTAATTGTAAAGCCCGTTATTGCCAAAGAACTCCTGGAATCTCTTCAAACCAAAATAGAAGAGGAGAAGCAGGTTATTGTACACTGCTGTTTTCCTGCATCACCGTTTTTGGGTAATCTGATCAGGATCTGGAACTCCACTTATCTTCTTGATAACCAATCTGACCATAAAAGTAAGCTGATCCATGCTGAGAATATTACGATCTATCCTAACTGGACAGCTGTTCCGTTTATGCGGGATTTCTGGTTTACTTTAGTGTTTTCCGGTTTGCCGAGAGACTGTAAAAGTTTCGACCTCAAAGAAGTTATTCCGGAAGAAGGAGGCTTTTTTGTGGAGTCTATTAAAAGAAATTCTCTGGACGTTTACCGTGTGAAAATATCAGAATCGTATTAACAGAAAACATGACAGCACGCCAAGAAAAACTGGAAGAGATCATTATTTGGGCAGAAAACAATCCTGATATCCATGTTGTACTGCTGACCAGTTCACTGGTCAACCCTTATGCACCTATAGATGATTTAAGTGATCTTGATGTAGAGCTGGTTTTTGAAAACATGAAGGAATACGAGGCTGATAAAAAATGGATTTATCTTTTTGGTGAGCCAATTTCCATGGTAGAAGAAGATGAGACTTATTTTGACGGAAAATATGCCATGAAAATGGTATTGTACGCCGATCATGTGAAGGTTGATTTTAAACTTTATCAGAGATCAGAGTTTTTAAAAGAGGTACAGAAAGAGCAGCTGCCGGAAGATTGGGATGTAGGCTATAAAGTTCTGGTTGATAAAGACAACCTTACTAAAAACCTGAAGTCTCCAACCTATCAATCTGTTATGATCCAGAAGCCTACAGAACAAAGATTTCAGCAATTAATGAATGATTTCTGGTGGGATACAACCTATGTGGCAAAATGTCTTAAACGCGGAGATCTGTTTTATGCCAAATTCATGTCCGAAGATGTGATCAGGATAGATTATCTGGTTCCTCTCATCGAGTGGTATATTGCCAGCTTTCACGACTGGAAAAATATAACGACCAATAAACACGGCCGCCTTTTCAGAAAATATCTTTCTGCGGAACTCTGGGAACGGGTAGAAGCTACATTTTCAGGCAGCAATATTAATGATAACTGGCATGCCCTATACGCTGCTGCTGATCTTGTACATGAGCTGGGAATGGCTTTGGCACAGAAGCTTGATTTTGAATACCCTCAAAAACATGAACATGATATCAGGAAGTACCTTGCTGAGGTGAAATCCATGCCCTGATGTCAGGCAAATTCATTCTGCGTAATCAGGTTTTCCATACAGTATTCTGCAATGGCGGTGATTGTCACAAACGGATTGACACCAATAGTTCCCGGAATCAAAGATCCATCCAGAACATAAAGATTGTCATGATCTTTTAATTTTCCATATTCATTAGTCGCTTTACCCAAAACACAGCCGCCCAATGGATGGTAGCACACATCTGCACCGAAACCGTTATTAAATAAGAAATGGCTTCTCGTTCCGCCATTGGCTCTGTTCATCTTTTTTATGAAATAATCAGCATTCTCCCTCATTTTAGCTGTATGATTCTGGTTCCAGTCCAAACTGAGGTTTTTCTTTGTGCTGTCATAAGAAACCTCTCCCTTTTTATCCACCCGGTTGATCAGCAGATACAATGCCGTTGCCACATCCATTCCCATCGGAAGCGGAGCGATTTCTGTAAAAAAAGGATGTTCCTTATCATCCCAGTTATCTATACCACCCACAGGAATGGTCGATTGTTTGGAACCTGTTCCACCCGAAAGTGGTTTTACCCAGTTTCTTCCGGTCATGAAATTACCGTTATTTCCCCAGTTTTTTCCAACCTGTTCGTGAATAGGAAAACCATGGACTGCGTTAGAATGTAGCAGCAGTTTTAAAGTTCCCATTGTTCCGGCAGCCAGAATCAACTTTCTGCAATTGAATACTTTATCAGAAATTACAGTTCCTGAAGTATCGGTTTGCAGAACTTCTAAAGTATAGGTTTTATCATCATTAAGCTTAATATTTTCAACACAGTGAAGGTCCAGGATCTCAAGATTTCCGGTTTCCAGGGCTTTTTTAAGATACGTTTTATCCAGACTGTTCTTTCCGTGATTATTTCCGTAGATTACTTCCGTGTTAAAAGCAGAACGGGGAACTTCATTTCTGTACTCTTTTTCCATATACTGAAAGTCATAGACATTCGGAACCCGCACGGTTTTAAAGCCTGCTTTATGGGCTTCTGCTTCACCCACTCTCGTAAATTTATAATAAGGACAATCCTTTAAAAACTGCTCACCGATAACATTTACCTTCAGTTCTTTGTGTACCAAAGGAAAATAGTGATTATAGAACTTTTCAGCATCCAGATCAGGAAATACTTCTTTAAAATAAATTTCCTTCGGAGTTACTGCCATTCCG
The DNA here is from genome assembly GCF_052044665.1 of Chryseobacterium sp. 22532. Taxonomy (NCBI): domain Bacteria; kingdom Pseudomonadati; phylum Bacteroidota; class Flavobacteriia; order Flavobacteriales; family Weeksellaceae; genus Chryseobacterium; species Chryseobacterium sp. 22532. The sequence goes on along the minus strand of NZ_JBQENJ010000008.1, from coordinate 56,806 downwards.
CCATTGACAAGAGAGCCGCCACCAACGCCTCTGCCAACCCAGATATTGATATTTTCAAAATCCATCCTGTCCAGGATTCCCGTAAAAGGAGTCAGAGAAAAAATATTCATGAATGGGGCGATGGTCTTTTTTTTCAGCCATGCAGCACTTTTCCCCGGTTTCAGCATATTTGAAAAAGGAATCCCTGATTTTTCCCAGTTGAGGCCCATTTCCAGCATAATGACCTTTTTTCCGGCTTCACAGAGCCGAAGGGCAGAAACAGCACCTCCGTACCCGCTGCCAATAATAAGTATGGGGGCGTTTATAGTTTCCTTTTCCAGTTTTCCTGTTCTGGGCTCTACGGCCTGAAACAGATTAGAATTAAGGAAATAAAAACCTGATACCGCGAGAATGCCTGTCTTAATGAATTTCTTTCTGTCCATGTGCTCTGTAGGGGGCAAAAAATATGCTAAAGAAATTGGAGGACGGATTATTTAAAACAGATTGTATGTTTTTATTATAATTTTAACTTTTCATGCCATGGAAAATTCATAGTTTTACTCATAGTTTTTGAAAAAATCATGAAAAAATATATTTTACTGTTCCTGCTGTTTCCGCTTTTTATCTTTTCTCAAAAAATGGTCTCAAAAGAGATCATGGAAATCAGGAAGTTTCAGGAAGATCTCAATGCAGAATACCTTAACCCAAAGGAAACGCCTTTGCGTGGAGATAACTTTACCAATTTTAAAGGGCATCCGTTCTTTCCGGTAGATTTAAAATATATGGTCACCGCTAAATTTAGTAAAACAAAAAATGCCAGACCTTTTGAGCTTCCAACTTCTTCCGGTAAAACGAAATCTTATAAGGAATATGGAAAAGCAACATTTCAGCTGGACGGAAAGTCCTATACACTGACCTTGTATCAAAGCCTTGATCTGATTAAGCAGAAAAAATATAAAGACTATTTATTTCTACCTTTCCGGGACGCTACCAACGAAAAAGAAACCTACGGTGGCGGAAAATATATGGATCTGAAGATTCCAAAGGGAAATACCATTATCCTGGATTTCAATCAATCCTATCAGCCTTACTGTGCGTACAATGCCTACGATTACAACTGTCCGATCGTTCCTGAGGAAAATAAGCTTCCGGTTGAGATCAGAGCCGGTGTAATGTATCAGGATATTTATCATCATTAAGAATATGGTCAGATTAGAGTTTTTTAAAGAATCCGATTTCACGGAACTTGATTATGCTCTGGATGAAAATCAGGAGCAGTATACTTCAACGGTAAAAAAAGCTTTGGATAGGATAAAAGAGAGGAATGATGGTAAAGCATTCGCCGTTACCATTTTTGAAAATGAAAAACCTGCAGGTTTTTTTGTCCTGGATTTCGGGGAAGATAAGCTGGATCTTACAGACAACGAAAAATCTGTTTTACTAAGATCTTTGTCTATAAATCCTGGCTTACAGGGAAAAGGAATCGGGAAAGAAGCCATGCAGAAAGTGGATGGATTTGTCAAAGAAAATTTTCCGGATTGTGATGAAATTGTTCTTGCGGTTAATCAGAAAAATGTTTCAGCATATCATATCTACCTAAAAGCAGGTTATCTGTACGACGGTAAAACCAGAATGGGAAGAAGCGGTCCCCAGTACCTAATGTATAAAAAATTTTAAGAAAATTTTAAATTCAAAAATTCCATCCTGCTGAATTGTTTCCATAACTTTGAGTAACATCAAATTATAAAATATGGAAATATCACTTCGTAATCAGGTAGCTGTCGTTACAGGAGCCTCCAGCGGAATAGGTTCAGGAATTGCAAAATCTCTGGCTTCTGCGGGCGCGACGGTTATTGTCAATCATTCTTCAGAAAGATCAACAGATGAGGCACAGGCTGTCTTAAAAGAAATTACAGATGCAGGCGGAAACGGAATCACTTACCAATGTGATGTCTCCAAAGAAGATCAGGTCATCAAAATGTTTCAGGATACCGTATCACAATTCGGAACGGTAGACATTCTGATCAATAATGCCGGAATTCAAAAAGACTCGAAATTTACTGAAATGACCCTCGACCAGTGGAATGCAGTGATAGGAGTGAATCTTACCGGACAGTTTCTCTGCGCACGCGAAGCCATAAAAGAATTTCTGCGTCGTGGTATAGATCCGTCCCGTTCCATTGCCTGCGGAAAAATCATTCATATAAGTTCGGTACATGAAATTATTCCTTGGGCAGGCCATGCCAATTACGCGGCGAGTAAAGGAGCCATAAGAATGCTGATGCAAACCCTTGCACAGGAATATGGAGCAGATAAGATCCGTGTCAATTCTATCTGTCCCGGTGCTATCCAAACACCGATCAATAAAGATGCTTGGAGTACTCCTCAGGCTTTGAACTCACTCTTGAATCTTATTCCTTACAACAGAATCGGGCAGCCACAGGATATTGGAAACTTAGCTGCCTTTTTAGCAAGTGACCTGGCTGATTATATCACAGGAACCAGCATTTTTGTAGACGGAGCGATGACCACTTTCGAGAGCTTTTCTACAGGAGGGTAGACGCGGTGCGGCTTCGGGGTTTGAGAGCATGAGAGTTTTAGGGTTTGAGAGTGAAATGGTTGCTAGTTTGCTTGTTGTTAGTAATTAAAGTTTTTATTTTAATAGTTTGAAAATCTGACGTCTCACGTCTTAAGTCTTTCCTCTTTATTCTTATCTCTATTCATCAATAAATTTTACAAAAAAACTACACATGTCCGAAAAACAACGACTTTCAGAAATATTATGGAAGAAATGGGGTCCTTATGTCAGCAACCGTGAGTGGGGACTAGTCCGTGAAGACTACAGCGAAACTGGGGATGCATGGAATTATACCACTCATGATACTGCAGAAGCCAAAAACTATCGTTGGGGTGAAGAGGGTATTTGCGGGATCTGTGACGACCTTCAGCAGTTGGTTTTTTCTATAGGATTCTGGAATAAAAAAGATAAAATGGTGAAAGAGCGTTTCTTTGGTCTTACCAACGGACAGGGAAACCATGGGGAAGATGTAAAAGAATATTTTTACTATCTGGATTCCACACCTACTCATTCTTATATGAAGATGCTGTACAAATATCCTCAGAATGCTTTCCCTTATGAAGATCTTTTAAAAGTCAATGCAGAAAGAAATAAGAATGAACCGGAATATGAACTGATTGATACAGGAATCTTTGATCAGAATGAATATTTTGATCTCTTTATTGAATATGCTAAAGAAAGTGAGCATGATATTTTGATCAGGCTTACAATAATCAACAAATCTCAGAATGAAGCTCCCATTGTCATACTGCCAACAATATGGTTCAGGAATACCTGGAAATGGGGTTATGATAGCTATAAGCCACAACTGGGCAGCGAAGATGCGCGGCATATTTCGGTTAACCACAAAAATATTGAAATCAAAAATGTATATGCCAGGCAGTCTCTGAAGACCCTGTTTTGTGATAATGAAACCAATACCGAAAAACTTTATCAGTCGGCCAACGAATCAAAATACTGTAAGGATGGAATCAATGATTTTGTTATTAATGGAAATTCCCAGTCCGTAAATCCCCAGAGTACCGGAACTAAGGCTTCTTTTCTTCTTGATGAAATCCTGCAAGCCAGAGAAACAAGAACTTTTGAATTCAGAATGACGGATAAGGACTTAAAAGATCCATTTGCTGATTTTGAAGATATTTTTGATGTGAGGAAAAAAGAAGCGGATGAGTTTTATGCTGAAATTCAGAAAGGTATAGAATCAGAAGATGAAAAATTGGTCCAACGGCAGGCTTTTGCCGGAATGCTCTGGAACAAAATGTTTTATCACTATAATGTAGAAAAGTGGCTGAAAGGAGATCCTGCAGAAATGCCGCCTCCAAAATCCCGAGAAAAGATCAGAAATTTTGAATGGAAGCACCTTAATAATGAACATATCATTTCTATGCCCGATAAGTGGGAATATCCGTGGTATGCGACATGGGATCTGGCATTTCATACGATCAGTTTTTCGTTAATTGACCCGGATTTTGCAAAGTACCAGTTGAAACTTTTCCTGTTTGAATGGTATATGCATCCTAACGGACAGCTTCCTGCCTATGAATGGAATTTCAGCGATGTGAATCCTCCGGTTCATGCCTGGGCGGTTTTTAGGGTTTTTAAAATTGATGAATATATCAAAGGGAAACCTGATATTGAATTCCTGGAAAGTGCATTTCAGAAGCTGCTCATGAATTTTACATGGTGGGTCAACAAAAAAGATAATAATGGTAATAATATTTTTGAAGGAGGCTTTTTAGGTCTTGATAATATCGGAGTTTTTGACCGAAACACGACGCTGCCGAATGGTGAACAGCTGGAACAATCGGACGGAACAAGCTGGATGGCCATGTTTGCCCTGAATATGATGAGAATTGCCCTTGAGCTGGCACTGTATAACAATGTGTATGAAGAAATGGCGATGAAGTTTTTTGAGCACTTCCTTTCCATTGCCAATTCACTGGATAATATGGGGGATGAGGATTTCAGTCTTTGGGATCAGGAAGATGAATTTTTCTATGATGCTATTTCTTCCAGCGATAGCAATCATATGTATTTAAGATTGAGAACTATCGTGGGACTGATACCTATGTTTGCCGTAGAGGTAATTGATGATGAAATGATCGAAAATCTGCCCAATTTTAAAAAGAGAATGAAATGGGTTCTTGAAAACAAACCGGAACTGGCTTCCCTGGTATCAAGATGGGAAGTGAAGGGACAGGATTCCAAACATCTTCTGTCGCTGTTGCGTGGCCATCGGTTAAAAAGGCTGCTCAAAAGAATGCTGAATCCTGAAGAGTTTTTAAGCGAGTATGGAGTGCGGGCATTGTCGAAAGAATATGAACAGAATCCCTATACCTTGAATTTGAACGGAGCAGATTATTGTGTAAAATATACTCCTGCGGAAAGTGACAGCAGTCTTTTTGGGGGAAACAGCAATTGGCGCGGACCAATCTGGTTTCCAATCAATTTTCTGATTATTGAGAGTCTTCAGCGGTTTTTCTTCTATTACAGCCCCGATTTTCTGGTGGAATATCCTACCGGAAGCGGAAGCTATTCCAACCTGGACCAGATTGCAGATGCTTTAAGTAAAAGGCTATCTAAAATTTTTTTAATGGATGAAAACGGAAAACGTCCGGTCAACGGCCAGTATGAAAGATTTCAGACTGATCCGGATTTTAAAGACTATATTTTATTCTACGAATATTTTCATGGGGATAATGGAAGAGGAGTAGGAGCTTCCCATCAAACAGGATGGACGGGCCTTATTGCAAAGATTCTGCAGCCAAGATTCTCCAAAAAAGAAATAGCAGAATCTGAAACGGAAATGCCTGAAGAGGCAAAGGGATAATGGCTGGGAGTTCAACATTCCTTACCTTCAGACTATTCAAAAATCTGTTGGATAACCTCCAGCGATGTCGGTATTTTAAAGTCTGTAATATGATAATGGTAATAGACCAGAAGACTATCCAAAAAATCTTTTCTTAATGAGGGGTGTATCTTTGTTGCATAAAGATTTTCTGAGCAGATGGCTGTTTTCCAGATGGCTGATATTTCTTCGGTAAACAACTGATGAGAAGGAGTTACAGAGAATGTTCCTGTCTCGGGATCTAAATATTGGCCGTCATTGATCAAAGGAGCTACTCCCTGAATTTTCAATACCGTAATTAAAAAAAGAAGATGGCACTGATAATTTTTGCCGGCCAGTTCATTGACAAATTCATCGATACTGAAAAATAGATTTGGATTTTTATTTTCGTGTCTTAAAACCTGATTCAGAAAGTCTGAGATGAAGAATATGACTGTATTGGCTTTGATATCCATATACATATCATAGTTCTTTACCAACTCAAATCTTGAGACTGAAGGAATTCCGTTACCTCTTGCAGGATTAATGGTAAAGCTGAGCATAGTCAAAGGCTGAAGCAGAGCTTTCTTTTTATTTCTTTTGGAATAAATCCCCTTTACGAAATAGGTCTGAAAGCCTTCGTCTTCTGTAAAACAATGCAGAACTGCATCATTTTCACCGTATTTTATGAATGATAATAAAAATCCGTTTTGTGAATTCATTAATTAACCACAGCTATTTTTGCAGTAGCTTTATCTGAACCGTCTTCATTGGTCATCAATACAAAATAAATACCTGAAGCTACCCTGTTCCCTTTCATGTTGTTAAGATCCCATTCATAATAACCTCCTCTGGCTACTGCAGAATGTATTACATTTCCTGCCGCATCAGCAATTCTGATATTTGTTTTTTCTGCAAGCCCTTTAATAGTAACTTTTCCTTTAAAGTTTGAATAGACTACAGGATTAGGATAGACTACCACATTCCCGAAGTTGGCAGTCACATCTGCTACATCCCCCTGATAAGCTACAATACCGTTAAACGTTACAAAATATACTTTTCCTGTTTTTCTGTCTACCTTTATATCGGTAACGGAATTGGTTGGAAGAGGGGAGTTTTCTTTTGTAAAATGTTTTATAGTCTGCTGTCCGTCGGAAGAAAGGTAATATACACCACCACCGTCTATAGAAATCCATTTATAATCTCCGGCGTCTACTTCTATCTGCTGTATTTGGGCATCTCTGAAAAGTTCTTCTCCAAGTCCGCCCTGTTCTATGATGATAGGTTCCACCTTCGGATCCGGATTTTTTATTCCTGTAGCAGCATTGGGCAATATTCTTAAGCCGCTGTCGGTGCCGATCCAGGCATCCCCTGATTTACTAAAAGCTACTGATAAGCTTCCTCTTGCATTTCCTGCGAATCCGTTGGTATCTTGTAATATGTAATCAGTGTCATCAGAAAGATTGGTCGCGTTTTTATAATCGTAAACTATAAAATTATTGCTTCTCGGGGTTGGGATCCACAGCATATTTTCATAGTAGACAGGAGTTTGTATACCATCACTTGTTATTCCGAATTTTTTTATCACAAAATCATCAGTTCCCCTATCATAGATTCCAATGGACGGACTTCCATCGTTGAAGCCAAAAGAAACAAAAAGATTATTTTGATTATCATGTGCAAATCCTACAGGACGACGGTAATACATACTTGGTGCTCCTAAATCATAATACTTTACTAAATCAAAATCTTTATTGCCAGTATTGTATTTCATTTTATATACACCTTGTGAACCTACTGTATAATTGGTGAAAAAGACTTCACTGTTGTCAGAAGGATTCATTACAGCATCCAGTACATTGATTGGAGCGGAAGTTGTTGAAAAAAAAGATGATCGAAGCCACTCTGATCCGTTAAAATAATAAAATCCGGGTTTTTTAGGATTATCTCCTGGCTGATTGTATCTGTTCAGTCTTGATCCGGAAGACACCAGCATTTGATTATTGTCATACAGATTGATCTTGTATGAAGAATTTGAATATGGTCCTGATGGTTTATAAGTAGTACCACTTTCTTCCTTTATTCCCGAAAGTATTGTTCCGCCGTATACCTTTCCGTTAGCTGTTATGGCTGTGTTGCAATCTTCCCCCATACTTACAGCGCCTAAAGATACTCCGTTTAGTCCGAATGTATATATTCTGCTGTCTGTTACTATAATGTTGCTTGAATTGATAACAATATCCTGGATGTTTCCGAAACTTGCCGGAAGCGGAGTGCCCGTACCGTTATTGTAGATAAATGCTGAGGTGGCGGATGAAAATATAAGAGAGGATTCAGCGTCAATATGTTTATAAGATCCGGGAATTTCTGTCGACCAGGTAGAGAATACCGGAAATGTAGTGTTCATTTCGTGGCTTTTAAGGCCGGTATTGGTTACAGAATATACTTTGTTTCCAAATAGGGTTGCTTCGTTGCTGGCTTCATATACACCACCGGTTACAAAGAATGCAGAATCTCCGAATTCTTTTTTGTTAATGTTAAATATAGAAACTCCATAGCCTACAGATACTACAGCCTGATCCCCTGTAATTGAAATATGATTGATCCTTTTGCTTCCGTTATAGCCGGTTGCGATAGGAATATCAACAATATATTTGATCTCCTGCGGGGTAATCACATCCATAGAACCGTTTGCATATCCTATTACACCTATTTTAGTTTGTGGGTTATAGTCGAAGGCGGATATATTAACGTCATGGAGTCCGTTAGCTTTTGACAGCTTGGTCATCTCTCCGGTTGAAATGGTATAGTAAAATATCCCGTTTTCAGTAGCGGCAATTATTTTCCCATTGTCTTCTTTCATAGCCAAGACATTGTTATAAGAAAAAAGATCCGTCCATTTTTTTGACGAAATCACCTGCGCATTCACGAACTGCAGGGATGCTAAAATACCAAGAGAGATTAAAGAGAGTTTTTTCATATTATACGGTTATGCTGCTGTCTATGATCTGGTTGTTCCAGGAAATATGCTTTACATTTTTATTTGCATCAAAGTAAAAGTCTATTCTGCCAAGAAGAAGACCTGCCCATCCTACCTGATTTACCAGAACATTTTTACCCTGTCTGTTGGTAAACGTCTGCGGTTCAGGTAAAAAAGTATGGGTATGCCCACCCAGGATAATATCAATATTTTCTGTTTTGGCAGCCAGAATTTTGTCGCTTACTTTATTGGGTTCATCTTTATAATCATAGCCGATATGAGAAAGGCAGATCACAAGATCACATTTTTGTTCGTTTTTCAGGAAATTGGAATAATGTTGTGCTACATCTACAGGATCTGAATATACGGTTTCACCATACTGCTTCTTGCCCACAAGGCCGTCCAGCTGAATACCTACTCCGAAAATTCCGACTTTTATTCCATTTTTATTAAAAATCTTATACTGTGAAGTTTTCCCATCCAAAACTGTATTTTTAAAATCATAGTTTGAACAGATAAATGGAAATTTTGCATTAGGAAGAACTTTCAGGAAACCGTCCAGGCTATTGTCAAAATCATGATTTCCCATTGTTGAAGCATCGTACTTCATCATAGACATCAGCTTAAATTCCAGTTCGCCCCCAAAGAAATTAAAATAAGGAGTTCCCTGAAAAATATCACCGGAATCCAGAAGAAGAACATTGCTTTCCTGGCTTCTGATCTGCTGTATCAAGCTTGCCCTTCTTGCAAATCCTCCCTGATTGGGATTTTTGGTATAGCTTGCGTCAAAAGGCTCTATTCTGCTATGTTGATCGTTGGTATGAAGAATGGTGAGTTTATTTTCAGATTGAAAAGGATTGAATTTCAATTCTTCTGCCATCATCATATTGGGAGCTAAAGCTGCTGCTAAAGATCCGCTACCTATTACTTTTAAAAAACTTTTTCTATCCATTATTTCTTACCGATAAAATTTAAACGAACATCTGTATTCGGAACTACCTCAGACGTTTTTCTGAAATATTCAATGAAAAGATCCCTTAATCTGATTCCTGTAGAAATAGATTCCCCTTTGGAAAAGAATTTCATATTGTCTCCGCCAAGCGCCAGATAATCTGAAGTAGCGATATAATAATCTTGATCAGGATTTACTGGCTTCCCATTAATCTGGGATTTGGTAAGCTGCCCGTTATTGGTTTCAATATATAAATGAGAAACAGGATTATTGACCTGAGTTTTTGCATAATAATCAAAAAGTCCCTGCAGATCCGATCCTTTCATTTTTACAATGATCACTTCATTTTCGAAAGGCATTACTTCAAAAACACTTTTCAGAAGAATATCTCCTTTTCCAATTGTAGTACGTATTCCGCCGATATTGATCAGGGCAGCATCTACACTTTTATTAAGATTCTTTTTCGTCCATGCATCGGCACCTTCAAAGGTATAGTCGGCCAAAAGATTGCCCAGATTACTGTTATCACCCTGTTTTGTAAGATCTATACTGGTGTGGGAGATCTTTTGATTCATCTCTTTGTCCAGTTTTTGCTTATAGGGTTCAATAACTTTTACAAACTCCTCATCATTCTTTAGCTCATTATTAATAGAAATGTTTTTCTGAGGCTGAACTTGTGCCAACTGCAGTGTAGATGCTGTTTTGCAGGCAGTAAGTGTGGCCAGAGCAATTCCTAATAACAAGAATTTATTTTTCATATGTTGCAAATTATTTTTTTAAAGATCATATGTAATCACCATTAATTATAGTGTTTTTGTAAACAACTTCGATCATAGCGATGTCATAATATCTTTTAGTATATGCAAATATAATTATATGTATAATAAAACATTATTATTTATTATAAATTCTTATCGTAAATTATTAAATTTGAAAAAAATAATTCTAACAGATGAGCATTTTAAAAGGAGTAGGTGTTGCGTTGGTAACACCCTTTAATGAAGATTTATCCGTTGATTTCGATAGTTTAACAAAACTTGTTGAGTATAATATCGAAAACGGAACCAATTATTTGGTTGTTTTGGGAACTACAGCAGAAGCTGCAACACTTTCTGAAGAGGAGAAGAAACAGGTAATTGAGCATATCATTAAGGTTAATAATAAACGCCTCCCCCTGGTTTTGGGAATTGGCGGAAATAATACTCTTGAAGTAAAGAAACAGATTGAAGGAGCAGATCTTTCTGCATTTGATGCCGTACTTTCGGTATCTCCATATTACAATAAACCTAATCAGGAAGGCCTTTACCAGCACTATAAAATGCTGGCATCTACCGGAAAAGATATTATTATTTACAATGTTCCGTCAAGAACAGGTCAGAATGTTGAGGCTGATACCACTATTCGTTTGGCCAATGAATTCCCGAATCTATTCATGATCAAAGAAGCGGCACCCAATATTCTTCAGTATTTTGATATTTTGAGAAAGAAACCTGAAGGATTTTCATTGGTTTCCGGAGATGATGAATATACCCTTCCTGTGACTTTAGCGGGAGGAGACGGAGTAATCTCTGTAATAGGGCAGGGGTATCCGAAAGAATTTTCTACCATGGTCCAGCTGGCCTTTGATGGAAAAGTGAAGGAAGCTTATGATATTCATAATAAGCTGGTAGAAATTACAAGACTGATTTTTGCAGAAGGAAATCCTTGTGGAATCAAAGTAATCCTTACAGAAAAAGGAATTATTAAAAACTATCTGAGACTTCCTTTAGTTCCTGCTTCAGAAGGTCTTTACGCGAAAATTAAAGCTGAAATGGCGAAAATTTAAAAGATGTGAATAGTGAATAGTCAATGGTGAATTTTTAAATGTAAAAATTGCCCATTCACTTGCGAAGCAAAATTCACCATTGGCTATTAACAATAAAATAACAGGTGAAAAGTTCCGGCTTTTCACTTTTTTTAATCAAAAAATATGAAATTAACAGCAGCAACAGAAAAGGATATTCCGTTGATACGGAATTTGGCCAAAAGATCATGGGAAAGCGCTTATACGGGAATTATTTCTCAGGACCAAATAGATTATATGTTGGAGAAAATGTATTCAGAAGAAGAAATTCTCAGTCAGCTTCAGAATCCGGATTATCATTATTACCTGATTTTTGATGAAGGTAATAGTTCTTTTGAAGGCTTTATCGGTTATGAGAATAATTATGAAGTGGGAACTACAAAACTTCACCGTATTTATCTGGTGCCGGAAAGCAAAGGAAAAGGATTTGGAAAAGAGACATTGAATTTTTTGAAAGATAGAGTTTCTGAAAGCGGAGATGAAAGGATTATTTTAAATGTTAATAAAGAAAATTCTGCTAAAAAATTCTATGAATCTCAAGGGTATAGAGTATATGATGAGGTGGTTTTGGATATAGGCGATAATTATTTTATGGATGATTATTTAATGGAATATGTATTTCACAAATAATTGACTTAAAATTCTGTAACATTTAATTTTAATTCTATAACAAGTGATGTTTTTTTTTATTCCATCTTTGTAACAGAACCAAATCACTTTCAATAATACATTCATATGCTTGGTTTTGAGCTTTTGCAGCTTTTTATCAGTATATTTTTTTCATCCTTAGTGTTTAATTCCTGTATTCAATATGCAGGAGTTTTTCTTTTTTTATATATTATGTTAAAAATTAATAACCTATTTCACTTTTAAATGAAATAAATTATTATATTTACTTCGAAATTTGACACACTTATATCAGGATGAAAATGTATGTAAAATTTGATTTCAATGCTCTCTGCAAGAAAGTGTTGGATGAGAAGCTAAAAGAGCACGGGCTAAAATACCGCCTGCTGAACTTTGGTGAAGTGGAGTTCTATGAACCCATTACCCAGGAGCAGCATAATCTTTTTAAGAAAAATCTTAAAGATTACGGCATAGAGATTATTGAAAGCCAGAAAACGGCTTTAGTACAGAAAATAAAAGATGCGATTGTAGAGCTTGTTTTCTCTGAAAACGCTGTTCCTGTTAAAGCATCTATTTATATTGCTGAAAAGCTGAACCATAGTTATGGATATCTTTCCAATCTTTTTTCTGAGGTTGCCTACACCTCAATAGAAAACTTCATCATCCTTCAGAAAATAGAGTATGCCAAGGAGCTGATTCTGGATAATAAGCAGAGCCTGACAGAGATTGCCCATAAACTGAATTATTCAAGTGTGGCTCATTTAAGCACCCAATTCAAAAATACAACCGGCATCACACCTTCTCAGTTTCATAAAACCATTATAAAAAGAAGGGAAAACCAAAATATTAATATAAATTCAAAAACGCTGTATGAATAAAGAATATCTGAATGTAATCACAGTAGATGATGATAAGGGTAATATTATATTCTTTAAAAATATTTTCAGAGATTTAAAGATAGGGGTGAAATTACAGTGTTTCTCGGACGGAGATGATCTTATGAAATATTTGAGCAGCAATGGTGCAATTATTCCTGAAGTAATATTCATTAAGTATGATATTTCAGGGAAAAGCTGTATGGAATGCCTGAGAGAAATTAAAATAAATCATGGATTCAGCAACATCATAATTGCAGTATACGCCGGCCAGATTTCCGAAAACGAAACAGAAGAAATTTTCGTTAACGGAGGCAATATTTTTATGAGAAAACCTGAGACTTATGATGGTCTTAAAAAATCACTTACAGAAATTATTACTGTAAACTGGCAGTATCATTCTTCAGGCCTGAACAAAGATAATTTTATTATGAAAGTATGATGGATAAAGGTTTTATGATGTTTATTTTTTAAATAAGTGATAATATTCAGCGCATACTATTCACATAAAAGTGAAAATTGTATAATTAATAATTAAAATAATATAATAAGAATTCCACGCAATATCATCAATTTTGTAAATGTAAACTTTGGAACACAAATTAGCTATATAAAAAAGCAATGGATGGTAGAAAATAGATTATTTCATTTAGAAAGTAAGATATAAGTCACAATGTTAGTTTAACAAAATGAATTATGTTTATTTCCAGCTATAAAGCATAGAAGATCTTTAAACAAAACGGTACAATCATGAAAACTTAAGAGAGTTGAAGGGTATTTATTCGTTTCATTCCCACTCCTTCAACTTGAAACAGTTAGTTTTTATAATAAGCAAGTTGGAAAAATAATTCATTTTGTTTTTTTAATTTATTTTAATAGTCAGGGCTGAGAATTTAAATACCTATAAATATTTTCAAACCAAATCAGATATTAGTTCCTACTATTAAAATAAATTTTTTAAGCAGACTAAAAGTAATTTCTTCTAAATAACAGTTTTATAAGGGGGCCGCGGAGAGATTTTCTTTTCGCGGTTTTTTTATGAAATTTTGCTCCACTTATTCTTTCCCCTGTAGTGTTTCAGGTAATAATTTTTGATGATCAGATTGTCTGGATTTATCAGATGTGGATCTGCCTCCAGGATTTTATCAACTGTATTTTTTGTGGTTTTTATAATGGCGGAATCATTCACAAGATCAAGTTTTTTAAAATCTACAACGCCGCTCTGCTGTGTTCCCAGAATATCTCCGGGACCTCTGAGCTGCATATCCACTTCAGAAATCTTGAATCCATCATTAGTTTCCGTCATCGTTTTGATGCGGGTTCTGCTTTCCTTCGATAATTTATCAGAAGTCATAAGTATGCAGTAGCTCTGCTCTGCTCCTCTCCCAACACGCCCCCGAAGCTGGTGAAGCTGCGAAAGCCCGAATCTTTCTGAGCTTTCTATCACCATTACAGAAGCATTAGGAACGTTAACCCCTACCTCAATCACGGTGGTAGCTACCATAATCTCAGCTTTACCCGAGGCAAAATAATTCATGGCGATATCTTTTTCAGCAGGTTTCATTTTACCGTGCAGCATTGTGGTATTGTAATCGGAGAACGCATTCATCACATGATCGAGCCCTTCCATCAGATTTTTATAATCCAAAGTTTCTGATTCCTCAATTAACGGATATACAAAATAAACTTGTCTTCCTTTTTTTATTTCGTCTCTGCAGAAATTATACACATACGTTCTGTCTTTCTCACGTCGGTGGGCAGTAATGATAGGCTTTCTTCCCATAGGCATTTCATCGATCACAGAGACATCCAGGTCAGAGTAAAAGCTCATTGCCAGGGTTCTTGGGATAGGAGTTGCCGTCATCACCAGAATATGCGGAGGAATTCTATTTTTTGCCCATAATTTTGCCCTTTGCGCCACACCAAACCTGTGCTGCTCATCAATGATAGCCAGCCCAAGGTTTTTAAATCTCACTTTATCTTCCAGAACGGCGTGCGTTCCTACCAATATCGATAATGTTCCGTTTTCCAGCTCTTCGTGGATGACCTTTCTCTCTGAAGTTTTGGTGGAACCCGTCAGAAGACGGATATTGATCCCTGTTTCTGTTAAAAGGTCTTTAATTCCATTATAATGCTGCTGTGCAAGGATTTCAGTAGGAGCCATTATGCAACTCTGAAAACCATTATCCATAGCAATCAGCATGGTAAGCAATGCAACCATGGTTTTTCCGGATCCCACATCACCTTGGAGAAGCCTGTTCATCTGAATAGGCCTTTTCATGTCCAGCCGGATTTCCTTTAAAACTCTTTTCTGTGCATTGGTAAGATCAAAAGGGATATGATGATTATAAAAACCATTAAAATGGTCACCCACAACAGGAAATGGATTTCCCGGTGAATGGGTTTTATGATGAAGCTTTTTGAGGGCATAACCTAATTGAAAAAAGAAAGACTCTTCAAACTTCAGTCTGTTATCAGCTTTTTCAAAATGTTTCATATCCTTTGGAAAATGAATATTTAAAAAAGTATGCTGCTTTGATAAAAACTTAAATGCTTTTATCATATAATCAGGGAAATTTTCTTCAATAAGGTTGGGGATCTCTTTGCAGATATTCCTTAAGACAACCTGGAAAAACCTTTGATTCAAACCTCTTTTAGTGAGCTTTTCAGAACTTGGATAAATAGGTTTCAGGCGGGTGTCACTTTCTTTATTTTCCACGGCTTCAATTTCCGGATGAGGCATGGAGAACTGACGATTAAAAACATTGATCTTCCCGAAAATATAAACTTCACGGTTGATCGGAATCTGTTCTTTCAGCCATTTTGAATACTGAAACCATACCAGATCCATCGTTCCGGTATCATCATTGAATTTTGCAGAAAGTCTTTTTACCTTCCCGGTCTGAATTTCCTGTACCTGTGTGATTCTTCCTTTAAGCTGTAACTCAATACTACTTTCCTCGAGTTGAGAAATTTTAAATACTTTACTTTTATCCAGATAACGGATAGGGTAGAAGTTCAGAAGGTCGTCAACGGTTGACAGGCCCAACACATTCTTGATGAGTTTGGCTCTTTCGGGACCTATGCCTTTTACATATTCTATAGAAGTATCTAAAGTCATTTTAAAAATGAGCCCTAATTTCGGGAAAATAGGCTTAAGATTAAAATTTTTTACCGAAAATATTGAGCTTAAAATCAAAAAAAGCGGCTCTCAATTTTTGAAAGCCGCTGTATAGTTTAATCTTTGATTTTGGATTTAAATTTTTTCTGGTAATCTTCCCACTGTTCCCTGGTACGGATCTTTTTGAAGAGATCTTTCGAAATAAATTCCAAATAAGGTTCAAGTTCTTTGGCCGACAATTCTCCCTGAAGGATTGTGATAGGTCCGCCTTTCTCGTCCAGAAATACAGTACTTGGAACAGCGCCGACGTTCATATATTGGGTGAATTCGTGCAAAGAATTCCTTCCTTTTTTATGTTCAGTATTATCATTGGAAAATGTTCTTCCGAAAACATCAATAGATTGTTTTTCTTCAGCATTAAATTTTACCGGATAGTAATTTTCATTTAAGATTTTGGCGATAATTTCGTGACCGTATGTTTTTTTATCCATGATTTTGCATGGCCCGCACCAGTCGGCATAAAAATCAATCAGGATTTTTTTTGGATTTTCTTTCTGAGCCTTTAAAGCTTCTTCAATAGTCATCCATTTTATCTGGGCAAAGCTAAAGCTTACTAAAAATAAGAGTATTATGCTTATAATTTTTTTCATAATTTGATATTTACGTAAAAATAAGCATAATATAGCTTATTCTATTTTACATCCTGCATTAATTTTTTTACGAACGGAGATATCAAAATTAATACCACACCGGCAATTACCGCGTATAATCCCAATTGTTTATATCCATCAGTATAAGTGATCAAAGCATCATAGTTAGTAGATCCCTCTTTTGCTGTAGCAAGTCCGGCACCGATAATCCCGGCAACATACTGTCCGTAAGCTGAGGCCAGGAACCACATTCCCATCATCATTCCCTGAAGGTTTTTGGTGGAAAGTTTAGTCATAATAGACAATCCTATTGGTGACAGGCATAATTCTCCAAGAGTGATGATCAATAATGCCAACGTGAAAAAATTCAGCGATGTTATTCCCTGAAGGTCCGCAAAAAGTCTTGTTGCAAATAAAACATAATACCCGATTCCCAGAAAAATAAATCCTAATCCAAATTTAACGATAGTATTGGGTTCAATTTTTCTTTTATTCAGCCATATCCATAGAAGCCCGATAAGCGGCGCAAGGAAAATAATAAAAAAGGCTCCTCCTGAGTTATTTACACCGTTCGGATCTAATCCAAGAAGGTCTTTATTCAGATTTTTAGCTGCAAAAATACTTAATGACCCACCACTTTGCTCGTAGATTCCCCAGAATAGGATCGAGAAAATAATGAAAACTAAAGCTGCCCAAAGTTTTTTACGCTCTGATGCGGTTACTTTTGACATTTCATAGAATAGGTAGATCAGTGTCAAAGGCCCTATGGTCCACATAAAATAATCTGTATATTCCGTTTTGGCAACCATCTTCATGATAATTGGTACGAAAATAAGAGATAAAATATAAACTCCATATTCTTTCCATTTTGGGATTGGAGCAGCTTTTACTTCTGCCAAAGGATGCCCTGGCTGAAGACCTATTGTTCCCATTCTTTTCTGAGTGAAAATGAAATTGATAAGGCTTATTACCATTACCACGGAGGCCAGACCGAAAGCGACGTTCCATCTCATGACTTCTGAAATAATACCGCTTAGAATTTCTCCTTTACCGATAGCGATGCATAAATAACCGCCCAATAAAGCTCCCAGATTGATTCCCGCGTAAAAAAGAGAAAAACCTGCATCTGCTCTTGAATCATTAGGTTTGTAAAGCTGTCCAACCATAGATGAAATATTCGGTTTGAAGAAACCTGTTCCTACCACAGTGAATGCAATTCCTAAGAAAAAGAATTTATGTGGATCAGTTGCCAGAATCAAGCTTCCAACGATCATCAGTAGCCCGCCCCAAAAGAGAGATTTCCTGAATCCGAGGATTTTATCTGCAAAAAGGCCGCCCACGAAAGTAAAGGCATATACGAATGCCTGGGTAGCGCCGTATTGAAGGTTAGCTTCTTTTTCATGGAAATTAAGCTGGGAGATCATAAAGAAAACCAGCATTCCGCGCATTCCGTAAAAACAGAAACGCTCCCACATTTCAGAGAAAAACAGGCTCCAGATCTGTCTGGGGTATTTTCCTTTGAAATTTTGTATTTCATCTAGAGTTAAGCTCATAATTGTATATGATTGTTTTAATTAGGGTTGTTTATTGTTGTTTTGGTCCAGTTCAAAACGGATTCTGTCCTGGTCTATGATTTCTTTTAATTCTTCTTCTTTTGGAAGGTAGAGGAGGTATTTGCTCGCAAAGAGATTGTTTTTGTCATTCAGAACGGAATATTTTACAATGGTTTCGTCTTTTTCTGAACACAGTAAAATTCCTATCGTCGGATTATCACCTTCTCCGCGTTTCAGATCATCATACATTCGTACATACATATCAATCTGTCCGATGTCCTGATGGGAGAGTTCTCCGGTTTTAAGGTCAATAATGACAAAGCATTTCAGAATATAATTGTAAAAAACAAGGTCGATATAAAAATCGGATGTATCTGTAGAAATATGCTGTTGTCTTGCTACAAAAGCAAATCCTTTCCCGAATTCCAGAAGAAACTTCTGAATATGATCAATGATGGCGGTTTCAATTTCTTTTTCAGAAAATTTTTGATCCGGTGTTAAACCTAAGAATTCAAAAATGTAAGGGTCTTTTAAAACACTGTGGATATTTTCTGTCGGGGATTTTTTATGTTCCAGAACTCTTTCGTAGGCAAGTGAATTGATTTGTCTTTTCAAATCCCGTACGTTCCAGTTATTTTGTACAGCTTCATTAAGATAATAGCTTCTTTTTGATTTATCATCCTGTCCGAAAAGTAATCTGTAATGAGACCAGCTCAATTGTAGAGACAATGTGTCAACAATTGGGAAAGCTGTGTAAAATTTGCGCATATTGGAAAGGTTTGTATAGTCGAAACCCTTTCCAAACTCCAGAGAAAGTTTTTTAGAAAGATTTTTTAAGGTTTTCTTTCCGTATTCGGCGCGTTCTTTTCCCTGCTGTTCATTTTCTACGATCAGTTTTCCGATCTGCCAGTAAGTGAGCAGTAAAGTAGAATTCGCGATCCGAAACACTTTTTCGCGCGACTGCCTAATAATTTCCTTTACGGATTGAAATAAAGAATCTTCGGAAATTTCCATCATACGAAAATAAAAAAAACCTCTGACTTTGCAGAGGTTTTGTTGTATTTTATTGATGCGGTTATTTTACACCGTGCATCATTTTCTTTAAGATTGGAGAGATCAAACCCAAAATAACAGCTGCGATACCACAAAGTACTACGAATACCATAAAGAATTCGAATAGGTTGTGGATCTCAAATCCTGCAAATGTAGGATTGTGCAATGGTAACTGAGCTTTCTCAAATGCTGCTGTCTGTTCAGCAGTCAACGTTACTTTTTTATCTAAAACGTCCTGAAGGTTTACGCCTATTTCCTGTGCTTTTGTGAATTTATCACCTGTAGCAGGGATAAGAGCTCCCAATGAACCTGCCAATGCATACCCTGCAGCATTGGAAATAAAGAATACTCCATATAATAATGATGCAAATCTTTTTGGAGCTAGTTTTCCTACCAATGAAAGACCGATTGGAGATAAGCAAAGCTCACCACAAGTCTGGATGAAATAAAGAAGCATTAGCCATTTGATTGCTAATAATCCTGAATTTCCAAGATCTTTTACGTTGTGTGCAATAATGAAGTAAGAAAGAGCAATTAATGCAAGACCCATTGCCTGCTTGAACGGAGATACGGGTTCTCTTCCTTTTGTTCTTAATTTATCCCATGTCAAACTGAATGGAACGGCTAACAGAACTACGAAGATACCGTTGAAGATCTGAACCATTGAAGGAGGCATATTCCATCCAAAAATGTTTCTGTCTGTCTGGTTGTCAGCAATAAATGTTAATGAAGATCCTGCCTGCTCGAAAGCTGCCCAGAAGAAAATGATAAAGAAGGATACAATATAAATTACCCAGATTCTCTGTCTTTCAATCTTGTTTTCTGCAGAACTCATGATCAGGAAAGCCAGGGAAATACCGGCCGCATAGATGAAAGGATAAATAATTCCTTTGATCAATTGCCCCATCTCTACGGCTTTAAATCCGAATTCTCCTACCAGTAAATATCGGAAAGCGAAGAATAAAACCACAAATATAACTCCGGTGATCCCTAAAGATAAACCTGAGAATTTAGCGGTCTGAGTTTCACCTTCTTCAAAGTCTGCACTTGTATTGTTCTTTGGCAATCCACCGATAGGTCTCCCTTCCGGATTTACCACATATTTATTTTTAAGGATAAAGAATGTTACGGTTCCAATAATCATTGCAATTGAAGCGGCTAAGAATCCCCATTTGAAAGCAAAAATATCTCTTACTCCTGTAGCTGCATCTTTCACATCTCCTACGTATGGGCAGATAAATTGTCCCAGGAATGCTCCGATGTTAATCCCCATATAGAAAATGGTAAATGCAGAGTCCAATTTGGATTTCTCCTGCTTAGGGTAAAGACTTCCCACCATTGAGGAAATATTCGGCTTGAAGAATCCATTACCGAAAATGATAATGAATAACGCCAGCCACATAATCATTTTGGAACTGCCCAGATCGGCAGAGAAAGTAGAGGCACTGATAAATAATAGAAACTGACCGATAGCCATTAGAGATCCACCGATTAAGATGGCATTTCTGTTTCCTATATATTTATCTGCAATAAATCCTCCCAAAAGAGGTGTTAAATAACATAAAGCTAAAAATCCACCGTAGATAATTGCTGCATCTGCTTCTTTTATTAATAAGGAATTTACCATGAAGAGCGTCAAAAGGGCTCTCATCCCATAAAAGTTGAAACGCTCCCACATTTCTGTTCCGAAAAGAACCCACAATCCTTTTGGATGCCTTGAATTCTTATTCTCTACAAACTCATCCGGTTTCGGACTTAATGCTTCAATATTATCCATTCTATTGTTAATTTTTGTTAAGACTGACAAATATAGTTTTTTTTGAGTTTTTGGCAAGGTTTTAATTTTATATTTAAATAAAAAAGCTGCAGAACGATGCTGCAGCTTGATATTCTTTATGATAAATGAGGATTAATGTCCTTTTTCCCTCATGATCTTATTCAATCTTTTTAACATTGACAGACCTAAAAGTGTCGCAAATATTAGCAAAGCAAAGTTAACCAGGAAATAATTCATCTTATTGTCGTAGCTGTACCACGTACTTGCCAGGATTCCTGAAAGCTTATTACCAACTGAGTTGGCTAAGAAGAAACCTCCCATCATTAATGCAGTAATTCTTGCCGGTGAAAGTTTTGAAACGAATGAGAGTCCCATTGGAGAAAGGCAGAGCTCCCCAACAGTAATTACTCCATAACCGGCAACCAGCCATAACGGTGAAACTTTTTCAGCCCCATTATCTCCTGTCATAACAGCGAGAACCATTACCAGGCATGATAATCCTGAGATAAATAATCCTAAAACAATTTTTGTAGGAGTAAGCGGTTCTTTTCCTTTTCTTCTTAATAAAGCCCAGAACCCTACAATGACAGGCGTTAAAGCAATTACCCAGAATGGATTGATAGACTGGAATAATTCCGTATTGTATAGATAGACTTTCGATTCCGGATTTCTTTCCAAGGCGGCACGCTGTTCAGCAGAGATATTTTTAAAATAGATATCCTTCCCGGTTTCTTTAATGGCTTTTCCGTCCTTGTCCTTTTGAGACTGGAATTGATTGTCATAAACCGGAACCTCTTTGTCTTCATAGCTTTTCCCCTCCACCATATAAATATCCTCGAGAGGTTTTTCCAGTGACGCAGGAACACTTCTGTCCGTATAATAATTGGCCCATCTTGTTAAAGCCGTACCATTCTGCTTAAAAACTGCCCAGAAGAACATACTGATTAGAAACACTGAAAGTAGAGCTCCGATTGATGGTTTCTCCTCTGGCTTAGCTTTAAAGTATAGTGAAGCATAAAAGTAGATCACAGGAATGCAGGCAAAAATAAAGGCGTCTGTACTGTCGCTTCCGAAGATATTTCCGGGAATGAACCATCCAATAGCTCCCACTGCAATGGCAGGGACAAAAACCTTAATTAAAATTTCAGAAAGCTTGGTATCTCCTTCTTCTACAGGCTTCATCTGTGCAGCATGGATATAGTGTTTTCTACCGATGGTAAAGATCACAAGACCAACAAGCATTCCTACTCCCGCAGTGATGAAAGCTTCGCCCCATCCGAATTTATTACGCATAAAAGCTGCAATAATATTACAGATAAATGCCCCGATATTGATCCCCATATAGAAAATATTATATCCGGAGTCTTTATTGGCTTTATAAGGTTCCTCAGAATAAAGGTTTCCTAACAGTGTGGAAATAGTGGGTTTAAAGAAGCCATTCCCAATGATGATTAATGCCAGAGAGCCATAAAAAAGAGGCAGCTCTTTGAAGACCCCCATTCCTATATATCCTGCAGCCATCAAAATTCCGCCCAGATAAATAGATTTAATATATCCTAAAACCCTGTCAGCCAAAAAACCTCCAAGGAACGGTGTTAAATAGGTCAAGGCGATGTATGTTCCGAAAATATCATCAGCCGTTTTGTCCGGAAGTCCAAGTCCTCCTGTTAGCCCGGTTGGCTCAATGACATAAAGAACAAAGATTCCAAGAATCAAATAATACCCGAAACGTTCCCACATTTCTGTGAAAAAGAGGAAGGGTAAGCCTTTAGGATGTTTAGTCTTCATATAATCAATTTTCAAATTTCCCAAAAATAAGTTTTTAATTTCAATTGATAAAATAAATAATCCAGGCAAAAATGATTAATGAAATAAATATAAAAACCTCTCAAAATACATTGAGAGGTTTGAAAAGTTTTATTTAAAAGGAATTATAAATTATTCAAAATAAAATCCGTCATTTTCTGATACAGCTGCGGTCTTGTCTGGCCCCCGTAAATTCCGTGGTTTTTATCAGGGTAAGCCATAAATTCAAACTGTTTTTTATTTTGAATTAAAGCTTCAGAGAATTCCATAGAGTTCTGGAAATGTACGTTATCATCAGCAGTTCCGTGGATCAGTAAGAATTTACCCTTTAATAGATTGGCATACTCTGTTGGAGAATTTTTGTCGTATCCGTCAGCGTTTTCCTGAGGGGTTCTCATGAATCTTTCCGTGTATACGGAATCATAATACCTCCAGTTGGTTACCGGTGCTACAGCGATTCCGGCTTTGAAAACATCTGCTCCTTTCGTCATTGCCAGACTGGTCATATAACCTCCGTAGCTCCATCCGAACATTCCGATTCTTGTCTTGTCAATATAAGACTGATTTCCGAACCATTTTGCCGCAGTAATCTGATCTTCAATTTCATATTTACCCATATTCATGTAGGTAACCTTCTTGAACTTAGCTCCTTTATAACCCGTTCCACGTCCGTCTACACAGGCAACGATATAACCTTTCTGCACCAAATGATTAAACCATAAAGCATTGCCATTGTCCCATGAATTCGCAACCTGCTGAGATCCGGGTCCGGAATACTGATACATAAACAGTGGATATTTTTTATTAGGATCAAAGTTTTTAGGTTTCATGATCCATGCATTCATCTGGTCGCCGGCGCCATTTGGAATGGTGATGAATTCTTTATCTGCAAAATTATCGGCCTTTAATTTCTGTAGCTGGTCGTTATTGTTCTGAAGTTCTTTTACCGTTTTACCGTTTCCGTCTTTTAAAACAAAAGTGTAAGGTCTTGCAGCAGTAGAAGATGTTTCAATGAAATAACTGTAGTTCTTACTGAAATTGGCAGAATTGTTTCCTTCCGCATTAGAAATAAGCTGGGATTTTCCGTTTTCAATATTTACTTTGGAAACGACTTTGTTGATGCTTCCTTTTTCAGTCGTCTGAACATAAATTTCCTTAGACTTCGGATTGAATCCATAATAATCGGTTACTTCCCAATTTCCCTTTGTTATTTGCTTTTTAAGCTTTCCATCCTTGTCATACCAGTATAAATGACGGTTACCGTCTCTTTCGGATGCCCAAAGGAAAGAATCATCGTCCAGGAATTCCAGAGTAGGGCTATCTGTATCGATCCATTTCTCATCCGTTTCTGTGAATAGTTTCTGAACGACTCCGGTTTTGGTATTCACCTTTAAAATATCGGACGCATTCTGAATTCTTTCAGAAGTCACCAGAACCATTTCGTCAGGCTTTGCCGTCTGAATGACATTGGGGATATAATAGTTTTTAAAAGAACTTAGGTTGATTGGCGTTGTTTTTCCCGTATCAAGACGGTACAGCTGGGCAGAAACTATAGAGTTTTTTTCTCCTGCTTTAGGATATTTGTAACGCATTTCCTCAGGATAAAGTTTTTTTCCATAGATCGGAATATAGATCTCCGGAACCTGGCTTTCATCAGATTTTACAAATACAATGGCATCCGAGTTCTTTGTCCATTCATATTGTCTTGCATGCCCGAATTCCTCTTCATATACCCAGTCTGCTAACCCGTTGATAATGGAATTTTTCTTACCGTCATTTGTAACCTGGGTAATTTTTCCTGAACTCAGGTCCTGATAGAATAAATTATTTTCAGCAATGAATGCTACTTTAGAGGCATCAGGAGAAAATCTGGGCTCCTGAACTGTTTTACCGTCATTCAGGCTGATTGTCTTACCTGATTTCAGATCTTTTACCTCAAACTTTCCAAGAAATGAATGTCTGTAGATGGGCTGGCTTTCTGTTAAAAGAAGAATTTTTGATTCATCATCAGAAAATTCATAGCTTTCAAATTTACCATCAACAATATTTCCTTCTTTTTGTGAAGTTTTGTAAGAGTATTTGGCAATTCCTGTCGGCTCAATGACCAGATAATTTTCTCCGTTCTTCATAGATGCTATACCGGCAATGCCTTTTCCGCGGTAATATCCTGAATATATTTTATCTAAAGTGATTTCCTGGGCAGACACATTATGGAATGCTACAGCCACGGTAAGAGTTAAGAGTAATTTTTTCATTTCTAATTTTAATGGATCTCAAAGATAATAATTTTATTAAATGCATAAAAAAGCTTTTTTAATACGGCTTTTGGCAAAAAAATTGAATGTATTATTATAACAATCAAATTAAATAATAATTATGGAAACGAATGCATACAACCAAAAACTGAACCGTTATGTTTTAGCCGATCAGATTGTTTATACAGGCTTTTCAAGCTTCAAAGATGCGGAAGACTGTGCCAACAAAAAAGGCGGGACTTTGGTAGAAGTTGGGTTTAAAGATGGGAATGATAATCCACAGATTACTAATGAAGCCGGCCTTATTGAGAAAAAACTTCACTATTATGTTTATGCTGGTGATGAATATAAATTTATTCATTCATCTGATCCCGGGTTCAGGAAATACGCAGATGAATTACAGAAAATAAAAGCAAAGATTCGCCAGGATGCACCGGACGAAAGATATCTGGCTAATTTTGAAATTGAAAATGCAGAAGATCCAATTATTGTGATTAAAAATGATCACTTTGAATCGGTAACCTCCAGAGAACGCTCAAAATATTTGAAGCACGCCGAAGTTTATGAACTAGGGGTATCCCTGCCAAAACCTTAAAAAATTTTTATCATGAGCAAAACCAAATATTCAGAAAAAGCTCAGGACAAAGTGGGAAAAGTCATGCACGAATTTAAAGAAGGAAAACTGAAGTCCTCTTCAGGAGAAAAGGTGACCAGCAAAAAACAGGCTGTGGCCATAGGAATTTCAGAAGCCAGAGAAAAAGGCTTGAAGGTGCCAAAGAAGAAAAAAGAATAACATCAATAAAAATTCCGTGAAAGTATTTTCACGGAATTTTATTATAAATCAGTTGATTGAACCTTTTTTACCTTTTATCTATTTGTAAAGTACTTTGTAATATTCATCTGCCATTCTATCACTGTTAAATTGGTGCTGAACATCATTCATAGCCTTATACTGAATTTTTCTCCATTGGTCCGGATTATCGTAATAAGCAGGCAGGATTTCGTTTTCAAGAATTTCGTACAGCTTATTCAGATCATAAGTATCCTGTTCGTAAATGCTCATATTTAAATAATCAGCTTTCGGAACAACAAACGAATTTTCTCCCGGTTCGGCAAATTCAGGGATCCATCCGTCATCGGTAGAAAGATTTACAGATCCGTTCATAGCAGCGGTCATTCCTGAAGTTCCAGAAGCTTCTCTCGGTACCCTCGGATTGTTGAGCCACAGATCTGAGCCCTGTTTCAGGGATTTACTTAAAGAAAGCTCATAGCCTGTAAGTACAGCCATATTTTTATGATTTTTACTTTCCTCTACCAAAGTATTAAAAGTAGAAATAGCGGAATAATCCATAGGATAAGGTTTCCCTGACCAGATAATCTGTACCGGATATTTTTGATTATTCAATAATCTGTAGAATCTTTCCTTATCATGAAGCAGTAAATCTGCACGTTTATACCCTGCAAATCTTCTTGCCCAGACAATAGTGAAAATGTTAGGATCAAATAGATTTCCGGTCTGATCTGCGACAATGGTGAACAGTCTTTTCTTTAAATGTTTTTTGCGGTAATCAAAAACAGTTGCATCGTTTTCATCTTTGGCATTATAAAGAGGCTTATCCGCCCAGTACTTAAATTCCTGTGCGTTGGTAATGGAAGTAATTTCGCAGATTCCAGGATATTTACTCCACATAGCTCTGGAAACCTCACCATGCAGCTTAGATACGCCGTTCGCCATTCTTGCCATTTTCAGAGCACATAGCGAGTGGTTGAAACGATCATCGTTTGCTCCTTCGATACTTTTTACCTCTTCCATGCTGAAACCGGAAAAGTAAGACATATCATAACATAGTTTCAGATTATGTTTTTCATTTCCCGCTTCTTCAGGAGTGTGGGTGGTAAAAACCAGTTTTTCTTTCACCCGGTTCAGATCTCCATTGTACTTTTTCAGCAGGTAAAATGCGGCTGGAAGTCCATGAGCCTCATTCAGATGATACACTTCTCTTTCAGCGTTCATCTCGTCCAGTAATTTAGCCCCTCCTTTTCCCAGCAAAATATACTGAGCCAGTTTTGTAGATTCGTTGGCATCGTATAATTTGTGGCAGATGGTTTTAGAAACGTGATCGTTTTCCGGCACATCTGTAGAAAGAAAAAACATGGGTGCCGTATTGAAAATTTCAGGATCAAGGTACCATACTTTTACCCAAACCGGGGCACTATGGATCTCGATCTGAAATTTGATTCCGGTATCCTCAAGAAAGCTGTACATCTTCCTTGTCCAGACCGGCTGAAGGGTCTGGTCATGATTTCTGGCCTGATCATAATAACCAAATTTCCAGAGAATTCCGATCCCGATAAGATCCTGTTTCAGGTTGTATGCACTTCTCATATGAGATCCTGCAAGGAATCCCAAACCACCCGAATATATTTTTAAAACCTGTTCAATGGCGAATTCCATCGAAAAATAGACGGCTTTTTTAGAATATTGTGGATTGATGCTGTAAGGTATTTTAAAATTTTTAAAATCCATATAAATCACAGTTTTATAATTTGAACGCTAAAGGTATTGATTATGAAAATAAACTTTACATTAATTATTTGATAAATTAATTTAAAAGTATCCTGTGAATAGTTTTTTTACTTACCTTTATTATGTAAATTTTTGAAAATCAAAAACTTCTAACGGTGAAACCAATATGGCATGTGTTCTTTGGTCACATAAAAAAATCACCTATGAAAAAGACATTTTCTGATGAAGATTTAATAAAGAATCTAAGCCTATACTATATGAACCGGCATTTGAAAAAAAAGCCGATGGAAAAGTATCACCGTAAAATAGACGAATCTCTTCTTCATGACCGAGAAAAATACAGAAAGAAATCTGAGATTCTATTGCTTAATTCGTTTATGCATCACTTTCCCGATGTCAAATTTGAAGACCTTACCTGCGAAAGTCCGGACTTTATCGCTAAACTCAACGACAAGAAGATTGGAATAGAACTGACCGAAGTGATCAATCATCTGGAAATGAAAAAAGTGGAAAGTACTTTAAATAAGATGTTCCGCCAGGCAGAAATATTATTAGAACAGGAAGACACCGCGAAATATCGTGGTGTTTATTTTTTAGAATTTTACCCGAATATTAAATTTGACAATATAGAACAGCAGGAGGAAAATATTCTCAGTATTTACAGAAGCATTAAAAAGAACAAACCTTTAGGCTGTGTGAAAGGGATGAGGAAATCTTTTCACCGCAGAAATGTTTTTATTACTCATGAATACAGCATGAACCTTTTTGATGAGCTTTGCTCAGAAAAGATCCTTGAGCTTATCGATAAGAAAAATGAAAAATTTCCCTATTACGATACGTCCGTAGATGAATGCTGGCTGGTAATTGTTTCGGACATGAACTCCATTGCCTCAAGATATACATTTATTCAGGACAAAGAGCATTTGAAGGAAGTGAAGAGTCCGTTTCATAAAATTTTCCATCTTGAAAATCTATGTGGAAATATTACAAGCATAAAATAGTTGGTATTTATTGTATGATATCATAATTATTATGTGTTTTTATTTGAAATAATTCAATATTTTTAAAAATCCATTGTTTGTGATTAAAATATAGGTATATTTGATCTATGTGTTGTCAATCAACATATGCGTGTGGTTTTCAAATCATTCACTAAAAACTATATATCTATGAAAAAACTTTTATTCCTTATTTTTTTAGGTATTTCTCAGGTATTTTTTGCGCAGGCAGACTGTTCAACCGCGCTTGCCGTCTGCGGAAATTCCAACATTACTTATAGTCCCACCGGATATGGCAATATTAAAGAATTGGTTAATTCAGGAAGTTGTATAGACGGAACTGGTGAACACAATTCAATCTGGTATAAAATAACGATTGCTACAGGAGGAACACTTACCTTCGATCTGGTTCCGAATAACCCGGATGCTGATTATGACTGGGCCATTTTCGGTCCTAATGTAAACTGTGGAGCTTTAGGGGCACCCATACGATGCAATGCTGCAACGGTTATAGGACCCGGACCGGCTACCGGCTTAAATATGACAAGTACCCTTATCAGTGCTGTCGGAGGCTCACTCACACCTTATTGTAAATATCTGGATGTTTTGCCGGGCCAGACTTATTATTTGTTTATTGACAACTGGGTGAGCAGTACCAGTACTACAACAGCACCGTTTTCTTTAACATGGGGTGGAACTGCAACATTGGCTTCCCCATTTACAGATCCGGCTTTACAGCCTTATCCTTTCATTCCTCCGGGAATTCCGGCTGCTAATCCGGCCGATCCAAAAGAAGTAATCATATGTGTAAATCCTGCTGTATTTGATTTTTCTACACTTTCTGCAGGAATTTTAAATGGAAATCCGAACTTTAGCGTAAGCTATCACACAAGTCAGAATGATGCGTTAACCGGAAATAATGGCATTACAGTTCCTACTACTGTAAATACAACATCTATTTATTATTACAGTATAGGCTATACAGATCCAACTAATCCAAACAGTCCGCTCAATAAATGTAAACAGATTGGAACATTTAAATTTAAGGACGGTAAAATCACGGCAAAAAATGCAACACTCACACAATGTAACAATAATAATGCGGGAACAGCAGTATTTGATCTTACAACAGCAGATGTTATTACAGATCCAACCGTGACCAAGAAATATTACAATACGCTTTCAGATCTGAATGCAGGTATCAATGAAATTACAAATCCGTCAGCATTTACTTCTGCGGAAGGAATCATTTTTGTCAAAGTGATTTCATCCTTCGGATGTACTGCTGTTGCACAGATAACATTGAAATTCTATCCGGTTGTTGTGGTAAATGATACTACATTAAGATCCTGTGCTATTGAAGGTAATCCGTCTACGGCATCTTTTAACCTTACAGTTGCATCGGTAACCTCTCAGACTGGGGCAGGTAAAAAATATTACCCCTCTGCAACGGACGCCGTGAATCAGACCAATGAAATTTTAACGCCTGCAGCATACATTGCTCCCAGCGGCGTGGTTTATGTGCGGGTTTTCAATGCACAGGGTTGCTATAACATAGCTAAAATCACACTAGTGGTTATTCCGCCGGTTTATTCCACTATTCTTAAAGATAAAGTTATTTGTGTAGAAGACAGAACAACTTTGGATGCAGGCCCGGGATTTAATGGTTATGAATGGAGCACAGGAGCAACTACGCAGACGATCACAAACGTTGGAGTAGGTACCTATTGGGTAAAACTTAAAACAGGAGATTGTACCGTGGTGCAGAACGTAAAAGTATATCCTTCTGAACAACCGGTTGTTTCAAGTATAGAAATTTCAAATACTACCGTTACGGTATTTGTGATAGGAGGAACGGCACCTTACAAATATTCCATGGATAATATAAACTGGCAGGATTCTAATGAATTCAGCAATGTTAAAAGAGGAGATGCTACCATATTTGTAAAAGATTCTTACGACTGTGATCCGATAGATATCAGTATTGTTGTCCCTAATCTTGTTAACGTGATTACACCAAATGGTGACGGTTACAATGATGTTATTGATTATTCTACCTTAGCCAATAAGAAAAATTTGGTAATGAATATTTTCGACCGCTATGGAAATATGATCTATCAGATCGATAAATCTACCGGCTATAAATGGGACGGAAGCAGTAGGGGCGGAGTGAAGGTACCTACCGGAAACTATTGGTATTCTGTAGGCTGGAATGAAAATGATAAAATGAACACTCCAATTAAATATTCAGGATGGATCGTAGTTAAAAACAGAGATTAAGCTTTTTAATAATAAACTATATAGATAAAACCATTTCGAAAGAGATGGTTTTGTCGTTAAAATAATTTTAAATTAGTCTGATCAATAACAGAAAAAATGAAGGATATTTTTGTAAAACGTTTTCAATATTATAAATCTCTCGGAGATAAATCATTCGGTCAGCTTTCTGATGAGCAGATGTTCTGGCAGTACAATGATGAAAGTAATTCCATTGCAGTCATTGTTAAACATATTGCCGGCAATATGCTTTCAAGGTGGACCAACTTTCTAACGGAAGACGGAGAAAAAGCCTGGCGCAATCGCGATGGAGAATTTATCAATACCTTTAAAACCAAACAGGAGGTTATTGATTTCTGGGAAAAGGGCTGGGAATGTTTTTTTGATGCTTTGAGCCAGATCAATGATGAAAATTTATATTCTACTATTTATATCAGGGGAGAAGGACATTTGGTCTTAGATGCAGTTTTGCGTCAGCTCGCCCATTATCCTTATCATATCGGGCAGATCGTTTCCATTGCGAAAATGATAAAAAATAATGACTGGAAAACGCTTTCTATTGAAAGAAATAAGTCTCAGGAGTTTAATGCCGGAATGAAAGATAAGTTTTCTCAACAAAAAGATGTTTCCAATTCATCTCCGGTATGCTTTCAAAACAGCCCTGAAGTAAGGGACGAATATAAATAATAGACTGAATCGATTTAGAATTATTATTAAAATTACTATCTTTGCACCCAGAAAATTCAGGAGTAAATAAATGTCTACTTTTCACGGAACTGCCGCATTTCATACACTCGGCTGCAAATTAAATTTTGCGGAAACATCTACTATTGCCCGTCAATTGACAGATGCTGGTTATGATAAAGTAAGTTTTGATGATAAAGCTGATGTCTATGTCATCAATACCTGTTCGGTAACTGAAAACGCAGACCGTGAATGCAAATTGCATGTAAAACGGGCAATGAAAGCCAATCCGGAAGGGCTGGTCGTTATTGTAGGATGCTATGCGCAGTTAAAGCCTGAAGAAATTTCACAGATCGATGGAGTAGATCTTGTTTTGGGAGCCAAAGAGAAATTCAATATCTTAAGCTACCTGGATGATTTGGAAAAATCGGAAAATGAAGGCATTGTACATTCTTGCGAAATTGAGGAAACTGATTTCTTTATCGGAAGCTACTCAATAGGGGACAGGACAAGAGCCTTTCTGAAAGTGCAGGACGGATGCGACTACAAATGTACGTACTGTACCATTCCACTGGCAAGAGGGATCTCACGATCAGATACTATTGAAAATGTTCTCAAAAACGCCAAAGAAATTGCCGAAAGAGACATCAAAGAAATCGTTCTTACAGGAGTTAATATCGGTGATTACGGTAAAGGTGAGTTCGGAAATAAAAGACACGAACATACTTTCCTGGACCTGATATCAGAGCTCGATAAAGTAGAAGGAATTGAAAGAATCCGTATTTCTTCCATAGAACCGAACCTTTTGAAAGACGAAAGTATTGATCTGGTTTCAAAAAGCAAAAGCTTTGTTCCCCACTTTCACATCCCGTTACAGTCCGGATGTGATGATCTACTGAAAAAAATGAAGCGCCGCTATCTTACCAAGCTGTATAATGACAGAGTCAATAAGATCCGCGAGGTAATGCCTGATGCAGCTATCGGTGTAGACGTTATTGTGGGATTTCCTGGTGAAACAGAGGAGAAATTCATGGAAACTTATAACTTCCTGAACGAACTTCCTATTACCTACCTTCACGTATTCACTTATTCCGAAAGAGAAAATACGGAAGCAGTCGGTATGGATGGAGTAGTGCCTATTCCTGAAAGAAAAAAACGTAATAAAATGCTGAGAATACTTTCTGAAAAGAAAAAAATGGCATTTTATCAGACTCAACTTGGAAAAACGCTTCCCGTTCTTTGGGAGCACGAAAATAAAGACGGTAAAATGTATGGCTTCACTGAAAACTATGTGAGAGTCCAGAAAGATTTTGATCCCGCATTCGTTAATCAGATTGAATTTCTAAATTTAGAAAAAATCCTGTCAGATGGCACGGTTTCTGTGCAGTCATCCTTCGAAAGTTTTTTAGCAAAAGCGTAGTCTCTTTGCAAAATTTCTACTAAATTTATTTTAACTTTAAATACTACATTCATGAGAGATAAGTTTTTATCTTGGGGAATTGTATTAGTAATTGCTACATGGGTCGTCGCATTACTGATCAGAGCGCATTACTGGATACCCATCCTGTTATCTGCCATTTATGCATTGGGTGTTTACAATGCTTACCAGTCGAAACACGCTATTTTGAGGAACTTCCCGGTACTGGGATACTTCAGATACTTTTTTGAAAGTATTTCACCCGAAATGCAGCAGTATTTCATAGAAAGGGAGACAGACGGAAAACCATTTCCCCGAAACCAGCGTTCTGCAGTATACAGACGAGCTAAAAACCTGAGTGATACAGTAGCTTTCGGAACACAGCTGGAAGTTAATCACCGAAAATATGAAGGAATCAAGCATTCTATTTATGCAAAATCGCCTGTGGAAGAGCTCCCAAGAGTATGGGTAGGAGGAGAGCAGTGTACGCAGCCTTACCATGCTTCCCTGTTCAATATTTCAGCAATGAGTTTTGGGGCATTAAGCGACAGGGCACAGATTTCTTTAAACAGAGGTGCAAAAAAAGGGAATTTTTATCATAACACCGGAGAAGGAGGTATTTCTCCCTATCATTTGGAAGGAGGAGATCTTTGCTGGCAAATTGGAACCGGATATTTTGGTTGCCGTGACGAGGAAGGAAAATTTAATCCTGAACTGTTTGAAAAGTACGCCACTCTCCCAAATGTAAAGATGGTTGAAATTAAGCTGTCCCAAGGGGCAAAGCCAGGACACGGAGGTGTACTTCCGGGTGTGAAAAACACACCGGAGATCGCAAAGATCCGTCACGTCACCCCAGGAATGACCGTTATTTCACCACCATCCCACAGCTCATTTTCTGATGCTGCAGGCCTGTTGAGGTTTGTACAGCAGCTGAGAGAACTTTCAGGAGGGAAACCAACTGGCTTTAAACTTTGTATTGGTGATACTAAAGAATTTGAGGACATCTGTGTACAGATGAATGTTTTAAAAATCTATCCTGATTTTATTACCATAGATGGGGCAGAAGGAGGAACAGGAGCTGCACCTCCGGAATTTTCAGATGGCGTGGGAATGCCTCTGGAACCAGCCCTGATTTTCGTTAACAGAACCCTTAATAATTATAATTTAAGAAGTAAGTTAAGAGTGATAGCCAGTGGAAAAGTACTGACAAGCTTGGATATCCTCAGAGCAATAGCTATGGGTGCGGATATGTGTAATAATGCAAGAGGATTTATGTTCTCGTTAGGATGCATACAGGCCTTAAGATGTAACAATAATAATTGCCCTACGGGAGTTGCCACTCAGGATAAAATGTTAGTTAAGGGACTTGATGTTACTGATAAAAGTGAAAGAGTATACCATTTCCATAAAAATACTCTGCATACCTGTAATGAGCTGATTGCGGCGGCAGGAAGAAGCTCTTATGAAGAAGTAGATGCCACTATGTTCATGAGAGGAGACGAGTTTGATCATCTGGCTGATTTATATTTCCCGGATATCTTAGGAAATGTGAAACAAAAAGCGAGATCTTAGTAAATATATAAAAAATAAAAACCGCCTTCATCTGAGGGCGGTTTTTTTATGTAAAATATATTGATCTTAATATTATTGTCCTGCAGGTCTGTCAGCTCTTCCATAAACCTGGAAATTAAATATCATAGAATAATTTCTTAAAGAGTATTGCGTGCTGTAAGGATAATGTGGATCTCTTGCGAAGGCAGCTCTTGACGGTACTAATATAACACCTTGAAGATTATATGGATTTCCGCTTGGGAGGTTTTTAAAAGCTTTGAATTTCTGAATAGCTTCACGGAAGCCTTCAATTTCATAATAACTTCTTTGCTGTGCTACCCCCGTTGTTGCATTTTCTAGGATACTCTTTTTAGCATAGTAGAACAACGGATCAATCATTGGAAGTCCATTACCATTAATTGTATTTACCAATGTTAAACTGGAGATGAAAGAAACATTTCCATCAGTATTTCCTGCTAAATAAGCATTGGCTCTTACCATAAGCGTAAGAATATCAGATTCTCCGATAGTTTGTGGCTCAACTGTTGGTTGCGCCCCTTCTCTCACAATGTATATGGTCCCGGAAGGAAGTGTTTGATACGGCAGATCTATTAATTTTTTTTCATTGTCATCACTAGTATCTGTTGTGCTGAAAGCTTTTATATTTCCCTGGGCGTCCAGATAATTTTCGCTCATAAACTTCTTAATAGCCTGATCGTCATAACTGTTCTGAACGGAGATGTCTTCCGGTTCTTTATAAGTTTCAACTTCATCATCTTTCTTACATGCAGAAAAACATAAAGATCCCGTAAGGATATATAAAAATATTTTTTTCATTTCAAAAAACTTTAATTACTTTACAAATAATATAACGGCAAAAGTATAAAAAATTATGAGAATAGATAAATTTTTATGGTGCATTCGTTTTTATAAGACGAGAAGTATTGCAACAGAGGAAATTAAAAAGAACAGAGTTTCTATTGGAACATCTGCCGTAAAGTCGTCTAAAGAGGTAAAAGAGGGAGATGTTATCAAGATCCGCAAAAATCAAATCGATTATAAAATAAAAGTTACCCAGATCCCCAAAAGCAGGATGGGAGCAAAGCTTGTCCCTCTTCATATCCAGGATGTGACGGACAAAGAGCAGTATGAACTATTAAAGCTCCGCAAAATGTCGCAGGATTATTATAGAAATAAGGGCGAAGGAAGACCTACTAAAAAAGACAGACGCGAGATGGATGAATATGTAGGAAATGATATAGCCTCAGACTTTACAGATTGGGATGATTTCTTTGGAGAAACAGCAGATGGCCCCGAAGGAAATGAAGATTAAAATAAAAAAGCTCTAGAGATAGAGCTTTTCTACTATTTCCTGGACAATATCTTCAGGATCCCTAGAATCCGTATTAATGCTAAACTGTGCCTTGCTGTAAAAAGCATTTCTTTCAAATAAATGCTTGGCAATGAACTCAGGCAGATCTTCATCAGCAATGTTAGCTATTAAAGGCCTTTTTTCTTTCTGTTTGGAAAGTCTTTCGTATAAAGTACCTACAGAAGCTCTTAAAAAAATGCTTTTAGAGTTGAGGTTGATAATTTCCATATTATTATAATAAACCGGCGTTCCCCCTCCCAGACTTAAAACCAGGTTTTCTTCCGAAGCAAGAATTTCTTCCAATGCCTCTCTTTCCAGCTTTCTAAACTGAATTTCTCCCTTTTTTTCAAAAATCTCAGGAATGGTTAATTTATTTCTTCTGGAAATCTCTTTATCAAGGTCAATGAGTTTAAAATTTATTTTATCGCTTAAAATTTTGGAAATGTGAGATTTGCCACATCCCATGTATCCGATCAGTGAAATAACCATGAATTTTTTTTTAACAAATTTGCAAAAAAGTTTTGAGATAATGAAAAAACTCCTATCTTTGCACCACTGAAAACGAGGGACATTATTCAAATGTAAAATCGTTGCAAAGTGACCGACTCGGTAGCTCAGCTGGTAGAGCAATACACTTTTAATGTATGGGTCCTGGGTTCGAATCCCAGCCGGGTCACAAGCGAAAAAAATTACTAGATTTTTGTAATTTTATAGCCTGCGTGGTGAAATTGGTAGACACGCCATCTTGAGGGGGTGGTTTCCTAAGGATGTGCTGGTTCGAGTCCAGTCGCAGGCACTGCAAAGAAAACTTTATAATTAATGGTGAATAATTAAAAATTAATTTTATATTTATCATTATTAATTATGGCCGACTCGGTAGCTCAGCTGGTAGAGCAATACACTTTTAATGTATGGGTCCTGGGTTCGAATCCCAGCCGGGTCACAAGTTTACTGAAAAGTAAATTTTTTTCATATTAATATTTTGTGATTTGGTGTTTCAAAGGTCTCCGCAAGAGACCTTTGATTTTTTTATATAATCGTTTGCAGAAATTAAAAAAAATCATATCTTTGCACCTCTTAAAAACGATGGCATTTAATGCAGGTTGTTAGCAAGTGACCGACTCGGTAGCTCAGCTGGTAGAGCAATACACTTTTAATGTATGGGTCCTGGGTTCGAATCCCAGCCGGGTCACAAGTTTACTGAAAAGTAAATTTTTTTCATATTAATATTTTGTGATTTGGTGTTCAAAGGTCTCCGCAAGAGGCCTTTGATTTTTTTATATTCCATGATAAAAAGAAAAACTCTGATAAAGTAATCAGAGTTTGTGTTTTATAAATGAAATATGTTGAGTATTTTGTTGAACAAATGTTTAATATTAATCCATATGCATATTGTCAATTAATCTCACGCCATCTACTACAACTACGATAAATGCTCTGTAATTTCTGTCTTTATAGAAAAAATCAGTTTCTTTCAAGGTGTTTTCATCAGCGATCAAAAAATACTCTAACTTCATGCCCTGCTGATGGTCAAAGATATCTGTTACTCTTTCTTTTATTTCGGGAATAGTAATCACTCTGAACCAGTCATTTACTTTAACTAATGTCTGGTAAATAATTTTTGCCGCTTCTTTCCGGTCTTCGTGAAGTCTTTGGTTTCTCGAACTTAATGCTAATCCATTTTCTGCTCTGAAAATAGAAACGCCTGTAATTTTCACGGGAAGATGTTTCTTTTCAACCATTTTTTTGATAATGGCGAGCTGCTGGAAATCTTTTTCCCCGAAATAAGCATTGTCCGGCTGAATCTGTCTGAAAAGCTCTTCCACTACAGTTCCCACTCCATCAAAATGTCCGGGTCTGGATTTTCCCTCCATTTCATTTTCCAGTCCATCAAAATCATAATGCTGGCTTTCTGTTTTCTCTGGGTAAATATCAGCTACTTCAGGAATATAAACTGCATCTACTAATCCCGAATTTTCCAGGATAAGAATATCTCTGTTAATATCTCTTGGATATTTTTCCAGATCTTCCGGATTATTAAATTGGGTAGGATTTACAAAAACTGAAGAAATTACCAAATCATTATCTTTTCTGGCTTCCTCATAGAGTGAAAGATGACCTTTGTGAAGTGCTCCCATCGTAGGAGCAAACCCAATCTTCTTCCCCATTTCTTTCTGTCTTTCAATGAAATCCTGAAGGGTTTTCTTATTCTTTATAACTTCCATAGTTTATTTTAATGCTAATTCAAAAATACTAAAAATATCATATAATTATATGAGTTTTTAATAATTTGAAAATGGGAATTATCGTAAAAAAATGTTAATTAAAATAATGTTGAATGTTTTTTTGTAATTTTGCACATTAAAGCATTTTTACAAAAATATAGATAGAAATTTATGCCGAATCAAAAAATACTGTACATTACTACAGAGATGTATCCATATCAGGAAGACACGAATATGGCTGCATTGGTAAACAAAATGGCACTTAAGATGCACAATGAAGGCAATGATGTAAGAGTTTTTATGCCAAGATTTGGACAAATAAGTGAAAGAAAATTCCAACTTCATGAGGTAATCCGTCTTTCGGGAATGAATATTATCATCAATGACCTGGACCAGCCTTTAATTATTAAAGTAGCGTCTCTTCCGGGGGAAAGACTTCAGGTTTACTTTATTGATAACGAAGAATACTTCAAAAGAAAGCAATACTACGTAGATGACGAAGGAAATCCTTTTGATGATAACGATGAAAGAGCGATTTTCTTTGCAAGAGGTGTTATAGAAACCATCAAAAAACTAAACTGGGTACCGGACGTCATCCATTTGAACGGATGGATGTCTTCTTTTGTTCCAATTTATCTGAAAACTTATTACGAATCTGATACTTACTTCAAAGACGCCAAAATCGTTCTTTCTTTATACAATGAGAAAGACGCTGACCTGGATAAGAATATTGCTGAAAAATTGACATTCGATAATATTTCCGGATTAAAAGCGTTAGATAATCCGACAATCAAAAACTTTGTTATTGAAAGTATGAACTATGTTGACATGGTGGTAAAAGGAGATGAGTTTCTGGATGCAGACCTTGATAAAGGTTTCAACGAAACAGCAACTCCGAAATCCGAATATGTGGACGTAGATTCTATAAACCAACTTTATTAAAACACATTTTTAATGATTCATACTGTTAAAAGGACCTTTGCCATACTTCTTATGGCGGTTTTCGGGAGTGCCCTTCTTTATAATTGCGAACCGGAGGCGGATTCACTGGGTGAGCAGCTTTTTATAGACGGTGCTGCAGAAGGTAATGTAACTTCTTACGACCTTATTGCTTATAATATTAATAATCATGATACAATCCGAAGTGATGCCGGCAGACTGGTAAGTCTGGTCAACACAAGTACATCTTATTCCGCAGCTGTTTTGGGGGCATTCTCTGAAGGACAGTTTGGTATGCAGAAAGCATCATTTCTTACTCAGTTGAGAATGAGTACAGATAATTTTAATTTTGGTACCACTCCAAAAGTAGATTCTGTAGTTTTGGTCTTAAAGCCGACCCCAGTGGCCGATTCTTTAGTTACACGACCTGTTAAAGATGAAAGTTTATTGGTAGGAAATGAAACAGTACCTGTTTCTACAACAATCAAATCTTATCCAACTGATTATTCTTTCAAATATGGTAAAATGAAATTAGGTCCAGGTGGAACACATACTTTATTACATATTAATGTAGATGAAGTTACAACATTTTTGGATGGTAATGATCCAGCTTTCAAGCGTTCTAACATAGTTGTGAACACCGGTACAGCACTTGGCTCTACTGTATTTGATGGAACTGTAACTGCTAAGACTATTACTAAAAAATCGGACAACTCAACT
The DNA here is from genome assembly GCF_052044665.1 of Chryseobacterium sp. 22532. Lineage (NCBI taxonomy): Bacteria > Pseudomonadati > Bacteroidota > Flavobacteriia > Flavobacteriales > Weeksellaceae > Chryseobacterium > Chryseobacterium sp. 22532. Next base: position 17,220 of record NZ_JBQENJ010000008.1, on the reverse strand, counting down.
TTGTTTACTTCTGATGCTGGAATTAGAATTCCTTTAAATAAGAATTTTTTCCAGACCATGATTCTTGATAAAAACGGTAAACCAGAATTGATGGACGCTGCTAATTTTACAAGACACTTTAAGGGAATAAAGTTATCTGTGGCTGAGACGGACGGCTATCTTTTGCAATTTAGCCCTAATGACATGGAATTGATAATGTATTACACCAACGAAGTAAATAATAATGGTGTTGTTACAAGACCTCAGTCCAACTTCAAATTTCTTCTTACAGGAAATGTTGGTAACGCTCGTTTTGGACAATATGAATATAATAGAGCCGGTTCTGCATGGGCTACTGCTTCGTCAAATATCAATGAAATAGAAGGTGATACCAAACTTTATATGCAGGGAATGGGAGGACCTTCTGTAGGTGTAAAGATACCTGATGCAACCATTGCAAATCTTAAAACGCTATATCAGAATGATAAAGCAGCAATTATTAGTGCTAAAATCAGAATTTTCACAGATGCTGCAACCTGGAGTAATAATTATAGAAGAACAAATAATAACTTCTCTATTTTGCCTATTGATAAGAAAGATCCAGCTACAGAAGTACTTACTTCTTCAGGATTTATTGCAGATATAGATGCTGGATTTACATGGTTAAAGTCTTATAATTTAGATAAAAATCCTTCTTATTATGATTTTACTATAACAAAAACAGTAAAAGAAATTGTTGAAGGTACTGCTGAAAATAAGACATTGCTTGTTAATATTGGGCAGTTTATAAGTACAGGGACTTCATTCCTTGGCTATAAATATACATCCAGAGCATTTGCAACAGAAAGAGGAGTTTATGTAGGATCAGATAAAACGAATCCTAACAGAATTCAATTAAAAATCACTTACGGTACTAAAAAATAAATAAACACTAGACAAAATATGTGCGGAATTGTAGGATATACAGGGTTTCAAGATGCGTATGACATTGTAATCAACGGTCTTAGAAGATTAGAATATAGAGGATATGACAGTGCAGGGATTGTCTTGGAAGGCTCAAACAATAAGTTTGAAGTAGAAAAGACAAAAGGTAAAGTAGATGACTTAGTCAATATTTCATCACAGTTAAAAGGGACCGCTAAAATAGGGATGGGACATACCAGATGGGCTACCCATGGAGTTCCAAGTGATAGAAACTCACACCCTCACTTATCAAACAACGGAAAAATCGCTCTTGTACATAACGGTATTATAGAAAACTATGATACTATTAAAACAATGCTTAGCGAAAAAGGATTTACTTTCAAATCCGAAACAGATACAGAAGTATTGGTGAATCTTATCCAATATTTCATGGATTTGAAGCCTGAAACAGATTTCCCGACAGCTGTAAGATATGCTTTGAATGAAGTATATGGAGCGTATGCTATTACTGTGCTTCATGAAGATTATCCGGGAGTACTGGTAGTTGCAAGACTTGGTTCTCCACTGGCAATCGGACTGGGAGATAAAGAATACTTTATTGCTTCTGATGCATCACCTTTCGTAGAATTTACCAAAGAAGCGATCTATCTTGAAGAAGGACATATGGCTACAATTTCATTGGAAAATGGAGTAGACATCAGAACGATTAATGATAACTCAAGAATTGAACCTGAAGTTCAGGAGCTTAAATTAAGCTTAGAACAGATTGAGAAAGGCGGATACGAGCATTTTATGCTTAAAGAGATTTTTGAACAGCCTAAATCTATTCATGATACAATGAGGGGGAGACTTCTTGTGGATGAAGGGATTATAAAAATGGCCGGTATCTGGGATCATTTGGAAAGATTTAAAAATGCGAACAGAATTATTATTATTGCCTGTGGTACTTCTTGGCATGCAGGTCTTATCGGGGAATATCTTATTGAAGAATATGCAAGGATTCCGGTAGAGGTAGAATATGCATCAGAATTCAGATACAGAAACCCGATTATTACGGATAAAGATGTGGTTATTGCAATCTCTCAATCTGGAGAAACAGCAGATACAATGGCTGCATTGAAGCTGGCAAAAGAAAAAGGTGCATTTATATACGGTATTTGTAATGTAGTGGATTCTTCAATTGCAAGAATTACAGATGCAGGTTCATACACACATGCAGGTCCTGAAATTGGAGTAGCTTCTACAAAAGCATTTACTGCACAGCTTACCATCCTTAGCTTAATTGCATTAAAATTAGGAAAACATAACGGTAATTTAGGAAACGCTGAATTCATGAGCTTAATCGCTGAATTGGATGCTATCCCTAAAAAAATAGAAGAAGTTTTAAGTACAACCCACGAGTTGACTCAAAATATTGCAAAAGACTTTATAAACACAACAAATTTCCTTTATCTGGGAAGAGGATATAATTATCCTGCGGCATTGGAAGGCGCTTTAAAACTGAAAGAAATCTCCTATATCCATGCAGAAGGATATCCGGCAGCAGAAATGAAGCACGGACCTATCGCCCTTATCGATGAGAACATGCCAATCGTTATTATTGCCCCTAAAAAAGGACATTACGATAAGATTGTAAGCAACGTTCAGGAAATTAAGGCCAGAAAAGGAAAAGTGATTGCTGTAGTTAACAAAGGAGATAAGCAGGTAAGTGAAATGGCAGATTATGTTATTGAAATCCCTGAGACTTCAGAATGTTTCTCACCAATCGTAGCATCTGTGCCTTTGCAGCTATTGGCTTACTACATTGCTGTATACCGAGGAGCCAATGTAGATCAGCCGAGAAACCTGGCAAAATCTGTAACCGTGGAATAAAAAACAGTTGTAAATAAAATAAATTTAGATTTCTTCCGTTATTTCAAAAAAAATCTTAAAAGTTTCTTAAAAAAATTATATATTTACGGCTTAATTATAAAAATTAACATGAAAAGGATATTTCTTTTATTATTGTCTGCGTCGGTAGCATCAGTATCTTGTTCAGGTGGTGGCAGTTCTTCTGTAGGGAAGCCTGGAACAAAAGGAGAATTGATACCAAGAGAAAAAACGAAATCATTTGTTGCGGAAAGACCATTTGGAATGGTTGGTATTCCTGCAGGTTCATTTGTTGCTGGTCTTGCAGATCAGGACCCAACAAATACTCCTGAAAAAGCTTCGTTGAAAACTGTTACTGTTTCCTCTTTCTTCATGGATGAAGCGGAAACTACCAATGCAGAGTACAGAGTATTTATCAATTATGTAAGAGATTCCATTGCGAGAACTCTACTAGCTGAAGCTGCTGGGGAAGGCGGTGAAGAAGGCGGACGTAGAGGAGCAAGCATCGGTGACTATGCATACCTTGCTAAAAAAGAAGAAAATTTAACACCTTATCAAGAATATTTAGAAGGCCAGGGAGGAAGAGAAGATGGAGGCTATGATGCAACTAAAAGACTAGACTGGAAAATCCCTTTACATTGGAGTACCGGAAAGTATCCTGATGTAGAATATGCAGAAGTTCTGGAATCTATGTACCTGCCTGCTTCTTCTAGAATCGGAAACGAAAGAATTTTAGACGTTAGTAAACTAAAATACAATTATCAGTGGGAAGATATGGATGCCGCACTTGCTGAGAACGAAAGAGGAGCTAACTTCCTTAAAAGTTCAAGCATTGCGATCTATCCGGATACTACAGTTTGGGTAAAAGATTTCCACTTTGCTTACAACGAGCCATTGTTCGAGCAATATTTCTGGCACAAAGCCTATAAAGATTATCCTGTAGTTGGGGTAACCTGGGATCAGGCAAGAGCTTACTGTAACTTCAGATCTAAACTGAAAACAGATTATAACGAAAGCTTAAAAAGAAAAAAACAAAGACCAATGAAGTTCCGTCTTCCTACAGAAATCGAGTGGGAATATGCTGCCAGAGGCGGAATGCAAAATGCTACTTATCCTTGGGGAGGTCCATATTTAATGGATGACAGAGGTTGCTATCTTGCCAACTTCAAACCTAAGAGAGGTAACTATATGGAAGACGATAAAAAAGGTACTTATACATATACAGCTCCAGTAAAGAAATTTAAGAAAAATGGATTTGGGTTATTTGATATGGCTGGAAACGTTTCTGAATGGACAGAATCTGCGTATAACAACTCTTCTTATGGATTCTCTTCTACGTTAAATCCTTCTACGAAGAATAAAATAGATACGAAGAAGTCTGTAAGAGGTGGATCTTGGAAAGATATAGGATATGCTCTTATGACAGGTGCTAGAGATTGGGAAAGAAAAGATTCTGCAAGAAGCTATATCGGATTCAGAACTGTACAGGATATTCCTGAAGCAGCTGTTAAACCAAGAAGAGTTAACAGATAATTAACCAGACAATTTTTCAATAACAATTTTATTTAACATTAAAAAAACTAACTTAATATGTTTAAGACTAAAGATGCTTGGATGAATTTCTTTTATTCATTCGGTGCTGCAATTGTAATTCTTGGAGCTTGGCTTAAAATTACTCACATTACCTTGGGACCAATTAATGGTAATATGGCTCTTACAGTGGGTCTTATCACGGAGGCTATTATCTTTATTATTTTCGCATTTGACCCTCCGAAATCTGAAGAGTCTTATGCATGGGAAAATGTATATCCTGAACTATTGGATAAGCATGCCAACCCAAACCCTTTACACTCTAATGTGTCATCCAAAAACAATGCACAGCAGTTTGCAGAATTAGAAAATTCTCTTTCAAATAAATTAGACAAAATGCTTCAGGAAGCAAAACTGGATGTTCAGTTATTTGACAGACTTAGAACAGGTATCGATAAGTTCTCCAGCTCTGTTGATCAGATCAACCAGACTGTGGACGTATCTGCTTCCACTCATAAATATAATGATCAGCTTAACAAAGCAGCTCAACATATGGAAAGCATGAATGCCTTATATGCAATGCAGCTTGAAAACGGTAAAAAACAATCTGAATTTGCTAACAAATATGTTGCTGATATGCAGAAATCTGCAGAGCAGTCTGAAAAATTCAATCAAGAGTTACAAGGTTTAACAACTAATCTTAACAGCTTAAACAGAGTTTATGGTGGTATGCTTACTGCTATGAAGTCTTAATTCCTAACCATTTCTAAATTTAACTACTTAATCAAAAACTAAAAGAAAAGAGAATGGCACAAGGAAAACAGACCCCTCGTCAGAAGATGATCAACCTGATGTATTTGGTGTTCATCGCGATGATGGCCCTAAATATTGATGCAGAAATCATCAGATCATACTATGACTCTACCAGAGCTTTGAATGAAACAAGAACTTTAACGGAAAAAAAGAATGAAAAAATCTTTGAAAAAACGTTAGAGGCTAAAGCTCAGCAGGTTCCGGATACCTATGCACAGCCTTGGGAACAGTATAAAGTTTTAAAAGGTAAAATCGATTTATTGGTATCATCTGCTCAGGGTATTAAAGATGCCTTGAAAAAACAGTCCGATTTCCATGATAGAGATCCAAAAACAGGAAAAGAGATTGATGTAAGTGAGAATTTTGCAGCATTGAACAACAATGAGGCGACTACAGAATACTTCTTCAAAGAAGGAGATGAGAATGCACCTTCAAAAGGAGCTTTAGAATTGAAAGCTAAAATTGATGATGTAAGAAATTATATCAATGCAACTTTTGGCAGCAATGCGCAATTAAAAGATTTGGTGGACAGAGCTAATAAATCTCTGATTGCCGAATATCCTAAAGGAAAATCTCCAAATGATAAGACCTGGTTTCAGAATAAATTCTATCACCAGCCGTTAATCGCTGCGATTTCAAACCTTGAGATCATCCAGAATGATGCTAGAAACGTACAGTCCGATGCATTGGCATTATTACTTCAGGAGAAAGTGGATGCGAATATCAAATTCTCAAGCTATGAGCCTATTGTTTCAGGTCCGGTAGACATCCAGGCAGGAAAACAGGCAGAAGTAAAAGTAATGTTAGGTACTTATTCCAATAGCAACAAGATCAGTATTTCTGGTGTAGGCAGAGTAGAAAATGGTAAAGGTATCACTTCAATATCAGGTTCTGGTATCGGAGAACATAAATTAGGAGGAACAATTACCTTAACGGATGCTTCAGGAAAACCTCAGAGTTTCCCATGGACGCACACGTATAATGTAATCGCAGGTCCAAGAGAAGTAAAACTTGAAAAAGGATTATTACTTTCTGCTGATAAAATGAACGTAATGTATAGAGGACTTGAGAATCCTGTTTCAGGATCTATCTTAGGTGCTGATAATTCTAAACTTTCATTATCTGCTCCGGGAGCATCTGTAAGAAATACAGGCCCAGGAAAATGGATCGTGAAGCCTACAACAGGTAACGTAGTTAGATTGACATTATCCGGAATTGATCCTTATGGAAAATCCGTATCTCAGGTATTTGAATATAGAATTAAAAATGTGCCGCCACCACAAGGTCAGATGAGAGGACAGAATGTATTGTCGATGCCGGCAACTTCTATTCCTAACCAGTCTGTACAGGCAGCGATTCCAGACTTCGACTTCCCGGTTTCATTCAATGTTACCCAGTTCATGGTTAGAGTTCCTGGAAGAGCAGCATTACTGATCCATGGAAATTCATTAAGTGATGCCGCAGGATTAGTTAAAAATCTTAGATCTGGAGATGTAGTTTCAATTTTCGAAATTAAAGCTACAGCACAAGGATTAGAAGGACAGCAGATTAAAAACATTACTCCTATAATTATTAATGTTCAATAGGACTAAAATTGTAATTTATTATGAAAAAATATATTAGCAGCCTTTTAGTATTAGTTTCGGGATTTGCTTTATCCCAGACTATTCTGAATGCTTCTTCTCCAGAAGAGTTCAGACAGATGAGAGAGGAAAACAAACAAAAAGTTGGTGATACTATTATTGATAACACAGTAAAGCCTCTTGAATATGGTTTTGTAGAAGATAAAGATATCCTTAAGAGTATGTTTGTTTGGGAGATCATTGATATGAATGATAAGATCAACCAGCCATTCTATTATGACAATCCGGATGGGCTTCTTTCTACGCCTACCAGATCTTTATACCAGTTACTATTAGATGGTGCATTGACAGGGAAGATTGAGCAGGTTTATGATGATGAAAACTTTACCGTGAAACTTTCACCGGAAGGCATTCAGAAAAGACTTGAAAAAGTAGTAATCAACGATGCTGCCATTGATATTCTTAACTCCGGAAGACAGTTAACTGAACAGGAGAAAAAAGAATATACCGACGTCTTCAAGACTACTACTGAAAAGGTAAAAGTCCTTAAGATCATGGGTATGTGGTTTATCGATAAGAGAGACGGACAGATGAAATACAGACCTCTGGGGATTGCAGCAATGGGACCAGATCCTGCTGTACAGGGAGTTATTGGACCAGATGGTAAGCCGATTGCCAGTAATGATGAGCTGATCGATTTATTCTGGATCTACTATCCGAATGCAAGAGATATTCTGGCAAACAACTATGTTTACAACAGAAAGAATTCTTCTGCTGACCTGTCTTTCGATGATATCATCAATGCAAGAAGATTCTCTTCAGTTATTTACAAATCATCAAGCGGTTTAGGTGATGGTACTATCAAGGACTATATTCCTAAAGATGCTGAAGATCAGTTGGAAGAAAGCGAAAGAATCAAGGCGCAGATCCTGAATATGGAAAATGATATGTGGAATTACTAGATTTCACTTGATATTTATACAAAACCTGAGTACTTTTACTCAGGTTTTTTTATTATGAAACATGTAGACTATATTATTGTTGGAGATGGATATGCGGGATTGTTTTTTGCTCATCAGTTGATTAAGCATAACAAATCTTTTGTACTCTTTTCAGAGGGGAGAAAGAGTGCTTCCCAGGTGTCAGCCGGAATTATCAATCCGGTGGTCCTCAAAAAATTTACAACCTTCTGGAAAGCACAGGAACAAATTAACTTTCTGAAAGACACTTTGAATGAAATAGAATCTTATACCGGGAAAAATTATCTTATCAATTCACCGATTCACCGGGTTTTTCATGACGGGAATGAACAGAACCTTTGGCTCAAAAAATCAGATAACGAAGAACTTTCTAGTTTCCTTGATAAAAAATTCGATCATTTAGAGGTGGTAAAAAACGACTTTAACACGGGAAAGGTCAATCAGTCTGCCAGACTTCAGGTAAGTGGATTTTTCGGGGATCTATTTGATTTTTTAGAAAAAAAAGAACTCCTGATTAAAGAAAAATTTGATTATGAAAAATTAGATGCTTCTTCAGCTACTTATAAAGATTTTCAGTGTAAGCATATTATATTTTGTGAAGGAATGGGGGTGAAAGAAAATCCTTTTTTCTCAGATATAGCTGTTATTCCCAACAAAGGACATCACATCAAAGTAAAACTCTCCGAAGAAATTCCAAAAGATATTACGATCAAAAAGAAACATTTCTTGTTCCCAACAGATAACGGACTCCATTTCTATGGCGGAACCTACGATCGAGAACAGCTTCATCATCATGTTGACGAATCTGCAGTTACACAGCTTGTGAATGGACTGTCGGAAATTTATCCGTATGATTTTGAAGTTAAAGAAGTGAATTTTGGTTTCAGGCCGACAGTAAAAGACAGGAGACCTATTATCGGAAGACATGCATCACACAAAAACCTGTATGTATTCAATGGCCTTGGGGCAAGAGGAATTCTGAATGGCTGTTATTTTTCAAAAAGCCTGTATCAGTTTATTGAAGACAATATTCCGCTTCACGAAGAAGTCTCCGGTGAAAGATTCAAATAGGTAAGGTGGAAGTAATACTATTGGCCTTTCAATTTATTACTGTTGCTGTGAAATTTGATGAAATACATTTTAAAAGAATTGAAACTATGAATGAAAATATCCTGGGAATAATAGCTGGAGTCCTTACTTCCATCTCCATGATCCCCCAACTGATCAAAGTTATTAAAGAGAAAAATGTGGATGATATCTCCCTGGTCATGCTCATAGTGCTTATTACAGGCCTTTCGCTCTGGGTTTGGTACGGCTTTATAAAAGATGAGCTGCCCATTATTTTATCAAATGCTTTTGCTGTTCTGGTCAATATAAGCCTTCTGATCTGCTATATGATCTATAAAAAATCTTAAGAGAATTTATAATAAAAAAAGACGTTTCGCAAATTGTAAAACGTCTTTTTTATATCGTAAAATTTTAATTTAATTATGGTTGAAGAACAAATTTAGCCAAAGGAGCCATTCTTGCCTTATTCAATGTCAGCGTATTGCCGTTTACAGAATAATTATCTGCGGCAAGTACTGCTTTTGTAAATAATTGTTCAGTTTCAAGATCCTCACAGGCCATCATCGTAGACATTCCCTGGTTGAATTTAATTCTCATCATATCAGGCTTAATCTCAAAAGTGCCTCCAAATCCATTGCATCCGGCATGACCTTCATACCTCATACCTTCCGTATTAAGCTTAAAGTAAGGATTGTTCTTTGGGTTTTTAAGCTGGATCGGTTGCCCGTTCAGTTCCGTCAGCTTCCAAGTTTTTCCTGTAATATCTGTTGGCTTTTGCTCAGTAGCTGGTGTTGTTTTGCATGCCGTAAGAAATACAAATAAGAAAAGAGCAGACAAATAATAATATAAGTTTTTCATAATATATTTTGTGTAAGGTTGGTGATTAAATTAATAAGAAGCCATTTTTGTAGAGCCGGATCCTTTTGTTTCACGTTTTGCATGGAACAGGACCATATCTACATTTTTTTTCAGTAAAGTGATATTTCCTTTGATATTTGAATACTGATATTCCTCGTTGCTAGCAGTATACTCAGGAAGCGCATCACTTTTTTTCAGATCATAGGTTTTGCCCTCCAGATGTACTGTTGCCGTACCTTTTGTATGATTGATGATAACCTCAATTTTTTCCCCATAACTGTCGGTGAAAACATCTTTTGAAGTTTCATCTTTGCTTTCCGGTACTGTCTCTGTAAGTACCTCTGCTTCTTTGCCCGGATGCTTACACGCTGTTGAGGAAAGGACTGCCAGCCCGATAAGGACCGATGTAAATAATTTTTTCATAGTGATAAGTGATTGGTAAGTGTATCATGAAATAGTGATATTAATACTATATAAATTTACAAATATTTTTAATAAATATATGTTAATTTTACATAAATTAATCTGATATTTTTATCTGTTATGCATTACAGTTCTTTACAGGCGTTTTTATAAATCATAAAAAGACCGGATTTTTAAAGATTTGTAAAGAATAAATTACCGCAAGAATGCTCTTTGAGCTGTCGGCTTTAAGAATGAAATAGTACAGTTTTTTTCATAGGTACATTTGTTGTTTTAATTGATTGCAAAAGTATTAAAATTATATGATGCTGATACCCAGTAAAAAATGATTTAAATCATGCCGTTTAGAATTCCTTCTTTTTCATATTCAGTTAAAAATAACAAATTACTCAATTCTAGATTTCTCTGTAAATAGTTATTTTGAAACTCTTTATTTAGATTCAACAAGAACTTCAGTATTTCTAATGGCTAAATTTTTTCTTCAGCTAATTTAAAGGAGAGTTAAATTTTGTTAATCTGCTATGAGGATATACATATCTAAATGTACATTTGCCACTTCAAAATGAGAAACTTTCTAATATACTTTTTGACTGGCCTTTTTCTGCTCTTCGTAGTAGAAAGCAGGCTTAGCGTTAAAACACTTCGAAATGACTATGCAGGTCATGTTTCTCACCATATGCCTAAAAAAGCCAATAAGCTGAACCAGACTTTCGAAAAACTCTCCGTACAGCAGATGGCAGACAATGTAGAAAATGCCAGCTTAGAGCTTACTGAAGAAGATTTTCAGCTTTCTGACACCATACAGATTATTGCTGTATTTGCAGGAGTATTCAGTCTTGTTTATATTTTTGGCCTTCGTTCCTTTAAAAGCAGAAAACCTGGTTTTCATGGTTTTCTTTCGCTCTATTCCAATGTTAAAACATTCATTCTGATCCGTTCTATCAGAATTTAAAATTCATTTTTCCCAATTTATTTTCTGTCCTCAGTCCGGATAGGAAATATCCTGCGTTGCATATGCCAATAATCTTATGGTGCAGGATCTCTATTACCAAACATTCTTATTTTCAAACATTAACGATTTATATTAAACTCTAGAATTATGATCAAAAGAGTTGCCTCAGGCATTGCGATAAGCACCCTTTTATTGACTGTTGGCTGCAGTCAGAAGAAAGAAGAAAAAGAAGAAGCCACAGTATATCCCGTCACAAGTCCTGTAAAAATGGATACCGTGATTAATAAAGAATACGTAGCCCAGATCCAGTCTGTGAAAAACATCGAAGTCCGTGCGCAGGAGAAAGGATTCCTTGAAAAAATTTATGTAGATGAAGGACAGTATGTACACGCAGGACAGACCCTGTTCAGAATTATGCCTCAGCTGTACCAGGCTGAATTATTAAAAGCGAAAGCAGAAGTAGAGCAGGCTACCATCGAATTAAAAAATGCAAGCACCCTGGCCAGTAACAACATTGTTTCTAAAAATGAAAGAGCAATGGCCAAAGCTAAGTTGGATGCTGCCAATGCTGAAATGAAACTGGCACAGATCCATTTATCTTTTACAGATATCAAAGCGCCATTCTCAGGGGTAATCAACAGAATTCCTTTAAAACTGGGAAGCCTTGTAGACGAAGGTGATCTGTTAACTTCTTTATCAGACAACACCAACGTTTACAGCTATTTCAATGTTTCAGAACCTGAATATTTAACTTATCAGACACACGCTGCCGACAGAGGGAGCAATCAGGTATCTCTGATTATGGCTAATGGCGAAATGCTTTCTCAGAAAGGAGAAATTCAGACCATAGAAGGAGAATTCGACAATGAAACAGGAAATATTGCCTTCAGAGCAAAATTCCCGAACCCTGACAAACTGCTTAGAAATGGCGAAACCGGAAAAGTACAGATGACTCTTCCTGTGCATAATGCGCTTATCATTCCGCAGAAAGCGACTTATGAAATTCAGGATCAGAAATATGTATTCATCATCGATAAAAATGGAATGGCAAAATCCAGAAATATAAAAATAGCTTACGAGTTGCCGGATCTTTATGTGGTAGCTTCAGGGCTTGAACAAGGAGATAAAATCCTTTTAGAAGGGGTACAAAAAGTAAAAGACGACCAAAAAATACAGACCAAATTCCAGGATCCTAAAAAAGTTCTTCAGTCATTGAAACTAAAAGCAGAGTAGTCTACTCGTAAAACGAAGCAGTATGTTTAAGAAATTCATCCGCAGACCTGTTCTGTCTATTGTGATCTCGCTGATCATTGTATTTATGGGGATTCTGTCGCTGGTAAAACTTCCAGTGACCCAGTTTCCCTCCATTTCACCACCTAAAGTAAATATCACCGCAGAATATCCGGGAGCCAACAACGAACTATTGATTAAATCAGTAGTTATTCCCCTCGAAAGAGGTCTGAATGGTGTTCCGGGTATGAAATATATGACCTCCGATGCCGGTAACGATGGCGAAGCTTCCATTCAGATCGTATTTGATCTCGGAACAGATCCCAATGTTGCTGCGGTAAACGTTCAAAACCGTGTATCTTCCGTTGTTAACAAGCTGCCGCCTCTGGTAGTGCGTGAAGGGGTAAAAATTACCCGTGAAGAACCCAACATGTTGATGTACATTAACCTGTACAGTGATGATCCGAAAGCTGACCAGAAATTCCTTTTCAACTATGCCGATATCAACGTGATGTCAGAATTGAGAAGGGTAAGTGGAGTAGGGTTCGCAGATATCCTCGGAACCCGTGAATATGCTATGCGTATCTGGCTTAAACCGGACAGGCTGACCGCTTACAATATTTCCGCAGACGAAGTGATGGAATCCCTGAACCAGCAGAGTTTGGAAGCTTCCCCCGGAAAAACAGGAGAAAGTTCAGGAAAACGCTCCCAGTCCTTTGAATATATTCTGAAATATTCCGGACGTTTCAATAATGAAAAAGATTACGGAAATATTATCTTAAAAGCAAAACCGGGCGGAGAATTTGTAAGATTAAAAGATGTGGCTGATATAGAATTCGGTTCCTCAATGTATGATATCTATTCTACATTGAACGGAAAGCCTTCTGCAGCGATCACTGTAAAACAGTCTTACGGTTCCAATGCAAGTGACGTTATCAAAAATGTAAAAACTTTGATGAAAGATCTTGAGAAAAACAACTTCCCGAAAGGAATGCATTACGACATCAGTTATGATGTTTCCAGATTCCTGGATGCATCCATGGAAAAGGTTATTCATACCTTATTTGAAGCCTTTATCCTGGTAGCAATCGTGGTATTCCTGTTCCTTGGAGACTGGCGTTCAACCTTAATTCCTGCGCTGGCGGTTCCGGTTTCACTGGTTGGTACATTTGCCGTCATGTCCGCATTTGGAATTACGCTAAACATGATCTCGCTCTTTGCATTGGTAATGGCCATCGGGGTCGTTGTCGATGATGCAATCGTAGTGATTGAAGCCGTCCATGCCAAGATGGAAGAAAAAGGACTTTCCCCATTAAAGGCGACGGAAGAGGCCATGCATGAAATCAGTGGGGCGATTATCGCAATCACTTTGGTTATGGCATCCGTATTCATCCCGATTGCATTCATGTCCGGTCCGGTGGGAGTATTTTACCGTCAGTTTTCCATTACCATGGCTTCAGCGATTATTCTTTCAGGGGTTGTAGCCTTGACACTGAATCCGGCTTTATGTGCTTTGATTTTAAGAAACACTCACGGAAAAGCCAAAAAGAAAACCCCAATTACCATTTTCCTGGATAAATTCAACAATTTATTTACAAAAGGTGCCGGGAAGTATGAGAAAATGCTGAATAAAACGGTTAAGAAAAAATCCATCACGCTTCCTTTACTTCTGGCATTTTGTGCCTGTACATATTTCTTAAGCAACTCACTTCCTTCAGGATTTATTCCGGCGGAAGACCAGGGAATGATCTATGCCATTATTCAGACCCCTCCGGGATCTACTTTGGAAAGAACCAACCAGATTGCCAAAGAATTATTAAGGGAATCTGAAGATATCGATGGTGTACAGTCCGTTTCTTCACTGGCAGGATACGAAATCCTGACGGAAGGTACCGGATCCAACTCAGGAACCTGTCTGATCAACCTTAAAAGCTGGGAAGAGCGAAAAGAATCTGCTGCTGAGATTATTGAAAAGCTTGAAGAAAAAGCCAAAAATATTCCCGGTGCCAATATAGAATTCTTCCAGCCGCCTTCCATTCCGGGCTATGGTGCCGCAGGAGGTTTTGAGCTCCGTTTGCTTGATAAAGCAGGAAGTGGGGATTACCATAAAATGGAACAGGTAAGTAATGATTTTGTAAGAGAACTGAAAAAACGTCCTGAGCTTGGATCTGCATTTACATTCTATTCTGCAAGTTTCCCTCAGTATATGTTGAAGGTAGATAATGACCTTGCGGAACAGAAAGGAGTAACGATAGAAAATGCAATGGATAACCTGTCTACCTTAATAGGGTCTAACTATGAGACCAGTTTTATCCGTTTCGACAGACCTTATAAAGTGATCGTGCAGGCAGGTCCTCAATACCGGGCTTTGCCTACAGATCTCCTGAAACTATATGTGAAAAATGATAAAGACCAGATGGTTCCGTATTCAGACTTTATGAGAATGGAAAAGGTATATGGATTGTCAGAAATTACAAGACATAATATGTATAATTCTGCAGAAGTAAGTGGAACTCCGGCACCGGGATACAGTAGCGGTCAGGCTATTAAAGCAATCCAGGAGGTGGCGGATAAGACCCTTCCTAGAGGTTTTGGTATCGACTGGGCAGGTATTTCCAAAGATGAAGTGAGCAGAGGGAACGAGGCTGTGTTTATCTTCCTGGTCTGTCTCGGATTTGTATATCTGATCCTTGCAGCGCAGTACGAAAGCTTTATTCTGCCGTTGCCGGTGATCTTATCGCTTCCGACAGGTATTTTTGGAGCATTCTTATGCTTGAAATTACTAGGTCTGGAAAATAACATCTATGCTCAGGTAGCCATGGTCATGTTGATTGGTCTGTTAGGTAAAAATGCGGTACTGATCGTAGAATTTGCCGTTCAGAAGAAAGCAGAAGAAGGAATTCCTGTAGCGAAAGCGGCTATCGAAGGGGCGGCGATCCGTTTCCGTCCAATCTTGATGACTTCATTTGCCTTTATTGCAGGCCTTATTCCATTGGTAATCGCAACCGGACCGGGAGCTGTAGGAAACAGGACAATTGGTACTGCAGCTGCAGGAGGAATGCTGATAGGAACTATTTTCGGACTTATGATTATTCCGGGGCTGTATTATATTTTCGGAACCATCGCAGAGAAATCGAGACTGGCAAGATATGAAGAGGAAAATCCTTTAACAGAACAAACTGAACCTTATCAACACGATAACAAACATGAAGATTTATAATAAATATATAGCAGCCATTGCTCTATCGCTTATCCTCGTAGGCTGTAGAGCTCCTATGGCCACTGTTATAAAAGATGAAGTAAAAGAAAACCTGCCTCAGAATTTTAATCATGAAGAGCAGCAGGATGTCAGCGTAAACAGTGGGACAACTCCCTGGAGACAGTTTTTTACAGATCCAAATCTGGTGAGCTTAATCGAAACCGCTTTAAAAAACAATCAGGAATTACTGATCACACTTCAGGAAATTGAAATTGCGAAAAGTGGGGTATTAGCTAAAAAAGGAAAACTGACACCAACGGTATCAGCCGGAATAGGAGCTGGAATAAAAAAAGCTGGCCGCTATACCAGTGAAGGAGCCGGTGATGCCACTACAGAAATAGAACCCGGAAAAGAAATGCCCGATCCTTTGGGCAATTTTGAAGGCGGATTAATGGCCAACTGGGAGATTGATATCTGGAAAAAGCTCAGAACTGAAAAAGAAGCGGCTGTTGCTCATTATCTTTCTACCGTTGAGGGGAAAAACTTTGTATTATCCAATCTTATTGAAGAAGTAGCGGACAATTATTATGAATTGTTGGCGCTGGATAATCAATTAGATATTATTCAGCAATATATTAAGCTGCAGGAACGAGCGCTGGAAATTTCCAAAATTCAGAAAGAAGCTGCAGCGGCTACGGAACTGGCTGTTAAGAAATTTGAGGCGGAACTGGCAAAATCCAAAGCTGCAGAATATACGATTCGTCAGGATATCACAGAGAAAGAAAACCAGATTAATGCGCTTTTGGGAAGATATCCTCAGCCTATCGTGAGAACGAAAGAAAGCTTTATGTCTACAATGCCACAGACTGTTTACACAGGAATACCGTCTCAGTTATTAGCTAACCGTCCGGATATCAAACAGGCAGAACTGGAATTAAAAGCTGCAAAACTGGATGTACAGGCTGCAAGAAAGGAATTTTATCCGTCACTGGAAATTTCTGCAACATTAGGATTGGAAGCCTTCAAACCTTCTTATCTGGTTAAGTTACCGGAATCTATTGCTTCCAGTCTGGCTGGAGAGCTGGCCGGGCCATTAATTAATAAAAGTGCGATCAAAGCAAACTTTCAGACTGCTGATGCAAGACAAATACAGTCGCTGTACGAATATGACAAAACAATTTTACATGCTTATTTGGATGTAGCAAATCTTATGTCAAAGGTTAAGAATATAGATCAGTACTATCAGTTGAAGTCGCAGGAGACCAAAGCGCTTGATCAGTCTATTGATATAGCGAATCAGTTATTCAAAAATTCAAGAGCGGATTATCTTGAGGTTCTTCTGAATCAGAGAGATGCTCTGGATGCCAAAATGGAGCTGATTGAAGCTAAGCAGAAACAGCTGAGCACCGTTGTAGACATCTACAAAAGTTTAGGGGGTGGCTGGAAATAAGACATCATAATTCTATCAATAAAACAGTTAATGTTTTGAGCTGATCCCTTCGGGGATTGGCTCTTTTTGTTTTTTATGAATGAGATTTTATTGCATTTAGGATTAATTTTATTCACTGGTTGTTTGAAATAGACAGAAAATATTCTTGTATATAAAAATTTAGATTAAATCTCAAGGGTGGGACTTGAAATGCGTTAAAAAATGTTAAATTTGCAAAAAAATATAAAAACTAAATACACAAGCAGATGAAGAAAATTTACTCTGGTGCATGTATTCTATGCACGGTTCTTGGACTTTCTGCCCAGGAAGTATTATGGCAGAAAGACATCAAATCCTCTACACAGGATTTTCTAAGCCAGGTG
>NZ_JBQENJ010000007.1:0-184412 GCF_052044665.1 Chryseobacterium sp. 22532 | reverse complement strand
AATATAGAAGATGACAAATGGACAAAGAACTTTATCTGGTATGATACCAAAGGAAGAAATATAGGCTCAAGAAGTAATAACCATTTGGGAGGATATACTGTTGTTAATCATAAGCTTGATTTTGCAGGAATCGTCCTTCAGACCAATACCTATCACAGAAGATTGATCACGGATCCTGAAAAGGGCTTCGTAGAAAAATTCACCTATGATTCCCAGAACAGGCTTCTGACCCATACCCATCAGGTAGGCAGCAACCCTGTTGAATATCTGGCTCAGAATAAGTATAATGAGCTTTCCCAGCTGGAGTCCAAAAAAGTAGGGGGAATATCATTAGCATCTCCTTTACAGACCATAGATTACAAATACAATATCCGTGGCTGGATGACCAAGATTAATGATCCGGATAATCTGAACGGGAAATTATTCGGATACTCAATGAGATACCAGGATCCTGCTATTCCTGGCACATCAGTTCCCCAATATGGAGGGAATATTGCGGAAGTACATTGGAAAGCGGCAAATGATGATGTTTACAAAGCATATCATTATGTCTATGATAAACTCAACAGATTAACGGATGCCATTTATAGAGAAGCATACACTACTGCTCCCAATAACTATTTTTTTAATGAAAGTATAGCCTATGATATAAACGGTAATATAACCCAACTTAATAGATATCAAAAACCTGATGCTGGAACAACAGCTCTGTTAATAGACAGGCTAAACTATACATATATTGGAAACCGGTTAATGAAAGTATTTGATGCAAGTGGTAATTATGAGGGCTTTAAAGATGATGTTACTTCTGGAGGATATGATTCAACAGATGATTATGCATATGATCTTAATGGTAATATGATAAAAGATGATAATAAACAAATAATATCCATAAAGTATAACTATTTAAATCTTCCTATAGAGATAATATTATCAAATAATAATAAAATAAACTATATTTATAGAGCGGATGGAATTAAATTGAAAAAAATAAGAACAATGTATAATGCTGGAGCAGGAAGTACAATAAATGAAACGACTGATTATTTGGATGGCTACCAATATCAGCAAAGCAGCAGTGCTGGTTCAAATCCTTTACCTAAGCTTTTATTTTTTCCTACTGATGAGGGATATTATAATACTAATGTGAATACCAACCCCTATGCGCCAGCTACTCCAGCTTATATCTATCAATATAAAGATCATATTGGAAATGTGAGAATTAACTATTACAAGGATCAAAATACCAATTCTCTCATAATAGATAACGAAAGTAATTATTATCCTTTTGGTTTAGAACATAAAAAATATAATACACAGGTGGGGAATAGTAATTATCAATATAAGTACAATGGCAAAGAGTTGCAAGAGACGGGGATGTATGATTATGGGGCAAGGATGTATATGCCGGATTTGGGAAGATGGGGAGTGGTGGATCCATTAGCTGAGAAATCAAGAAGATGGTCGCCCTATACCTATGCTTATAACAATCCTATCAGATTTATAGATCCAGATGGTAGGTCCAATAAGGATATTATTATCCTAACTGCAAATGGTTCTTTTAAAGCTTCTAAAGAAATACTCTATAAGACAGCAGAAGGTAAAAGAATTTGGGATAAATATGGGACTAGTAAAACAGAAGATATTTATATAAATTCTAAAAACTTTGGGACTAGTTCTTCCACTGTAGCAGAAGCAATTCATGATGTTAAATCTATGGGACTTGCAAAGGATGGTAAAGTATCAATTCCTTCAGGGTATGTTAACTCTTCTGAATTTAATAATCTAGACATATCTAAATCAGGAGATAAAAAAGTTCATTTGGTTTCTTTAAATGAAAACTATTTTAAAGGAAATAATAGTGATTCAAGATATAGCACAACGCGAACAGATGATGCGGGTAATTCAAAAACAGTTGGATATAGCAATTATGATTTAGCAGAAGCAATTTATCATGAAATCAAATCGCATATAGAAGATTCAACAGGAGGTGCTGACGGAGATCATATTAAATATGGAGCTGACGGTTTTAAACTTATAGCCCCACGTACACCAGGATCTCCTGCTGAAATGATTATGAATCAATTAATACAAGTTAGAGATGCAAAAAAAAACAAAAATGATAAGAAAAATTAAAATAGTATTTTTATTTATCCTGTTATTATCTTTTACTAATAATATAGTAAAAGGGCAAATTTTAGAGTTTTACAACCCTATTCTTGTAACTTATAAATCAGGGATATTAAATAATGAAAAGATTAACTTAGGAATATTTGATTATTTTAAGCAAGATACTTCTAAGATGAAATATGAATATTTAAAATATGATTCTGACAAAGAAAGTTTATACAAGTATGACAATGCAAGCAAAATTTTTCAAAGAATAATATGCTTGAAGGCTGAGAGTTTTAAATCGCAGGAAAAAATAAAATTAGGAATATTCGATGAGTTTAATTTAGTAAAAAAAGATTCTAAAAGCTTTATAGCTTCTTCACCGTATGGAAAATATCCTTCTCATCATAAAATAATTAATTCTATTGAGATACTTCAAAAAACAAAAAAAACATTAATATTAAAGATTAATTATCAAGATGAGTTTGAATGGAAATATTTTGGAATACTAGTTCTAATAGATTATAAGTATGAGAATGTAGAAGATGATGAATAAAATATAGAATTTAATTAATAAAGCCACTAGCTAGTGGCTTTATTAATTAATTATAAATACAATGGCAAGTAACTTCATGGGATTAGGATGTATATGCCGGATATTGGAAGATGGGGTGTATAACAATGGAGAATAATTACAATGGATTTTAGGAAAATAATTCAAGCAATATATTTAAAAAGGGGGTCATATTTATTATAAGCTATGTTTTTCAACTTTTAAAGTTATTGATGATATTTAAATTGGAAATTATATTTTCATACAAAAAACAAATAATTTCAAAAAATAAATTACTTTAGTAGTTGGCTAATTTGAAAAAAACAATTTTATGAAAAAATTTTATTCTACAATACTGCTGTTTCTTACTATTCTGGCATTTGGACAAATAACTTATACGGTTACACCCGCTGCTTTTGATGAGACGGATCAGATTATTTTAAGCATACCGGGAAATCAAATCGATGAAACTGCTTGGGGTGTTTCAAATAATGCTGTTTATCTCTGGTCCTGGTCCCTGGATACTAATTATCAGAACAGTCAGGATTGCCCTTCAAATGGAGGCTGGAATAATTCTAATGATTTAAACAAATTAAATTATAATTCAACTACTGACACTTATTCCTTAACGTTTACTCCATCAGTTTTTTTTAACAGGACAGGGATCGGAAGGTTTGGGTTTTTATTAAAAGATAAAACGGGTTCTCATCAGACCCCACCAAATATTTTTGTGAATGTTGGTCTGTTGAATCTAAACTTAACCAATCCGCTTCCTAACAGTTTAACCTCAATTTCGTCTGGGAGTTCAATTACAATTACTGCAACAACCAATACTAATGCTAACTTCCAGTTAAAAGCAAACGGAGCAATTGTAAATTCGACTTCAGTCCCATCTACTTCATATTCTTATAACTATACTGTAACAGCAGATACAAATATGGAACTGACCGCAACGGATACTAACTCATACTCTAAAAAAGAGACATTCATCTTACAACTCCCAAGAAATGTCGTTTCTGAGGCAATTCCAGGCTGGATAAAGCAGGGAATTAATTATAGCCCTACAGATAATACAAAAGTAGGTCTTGCTCTTTATGCACCTTATAAAAACTTTGTTCATGTCATCGGAAGCTTTAATAACTGGACTGTGAATGACACTTATTTAATGAAGCGGGATACTGCAAATCCTGATCTTTACTGGATTGAACTGACCGGATTGACTCCACAACAGTTATATACTTTCCAGTACAGAACGAATGATCTGAGAAAAATAGCGGATCCTTATTCACCGCAGATCTTGTCTTCTTATGATGATCAGTGGATTTCGGCATCTACTTATCCAAATCTGCCTGCATTTCCGGTAGGTCAGGATTTTGAAGTTTCAATGTTCAAAACAGGCCAGGCACCTTACAATTGGCAGGTTATGAACTTTCAGAGGCCCAGTAAAGAAAATCTGGTTGTGTATGAACTGTTGCTAAGAGATTTTACTCAGGAAAAAAATTGGCAGTCACTAATCAACAAGATAACATATTTAAAGAACCTAAATATCAATGCTATTGAGCTTCTCCCTATTATGGAGTTTGATGGTAATCTTTCATGGGGATATAATCCGTCTTTTCATTATGCTTTAGATAAGGCCTATGGCACTCCGGAAAAATTCAAAGAATTTGTAGACATTTGCCATCAAAATGGGATTGCAATAATTCTGGATGTTGCTTTTAACCATGCAACGGGGCGGTCCTCATTGGTAAGACTCTGGAATATTGATCCGGATGGTGATGGCTATGGTGATGTTGCAGCCAATAATCCTTACTTCAATCAGGTGCCAAAGCATTCTTATAATGTTTTCCATGATTTCAATCATTCAAGTGCAGCAACTAAATATTATGTCGAAAGGACTTTACAGCAATGGCTGACTGAATATAAAATTGATGGATTCCGTTGGGACCTGACAAAAGGGTTTACCCAAAACTGTTCTGCAAATGATGAAGCCTGTACTAATGCATATCAGCAAGACAGGGTAGATGTTCTTAAATACTATGCTGATAAACAATGGGGTATTGATCCGAATTCCTATATGATCTTCGAACATTTGGGAACCGATGCAGAAGAGCAACAGTGGGCCAACTATAGAATTGCCGAAGGAAAAGGGGTAATGCTTTGGAATAAGCAGACTGAGCCTTACAACCAAAACACAATGGGCTATAAGGAAAACAGTAACTATGACAGAATGAACCACAGTCTTCATGGGTTTACCAATATGCATGCTGTAGGATATGGGGAAAGTCATGATGAAGAAAGATTAATGTTTAAAAACCTTGCGTATGGTGCGGTTAATGGAAGTTACAACGTTACCAATCTGAACACTGCTCTTGAAAGAATGAAAACTTTCGGAGCAACATTCTTTACCATTCCAGGCCCGAAAATGATCTGGCAGTTTGGTGAATTGGGCTATGAATTCAGCATCAACCGATGTGCAGACGGTACAATCAGCAGCGGATGCCGTACAGATGAAAAACCTGTTGCCTTTAATTTAGGATATGATACCAACGCCAACAGAAAAGCAGTGTATGATACCTGGGCTAAAATTATCAATATCAGAAATACCTATCCGGTTTTCAAATCCAAAACATATACTGTAGAGTCTAACAATCTTACCAACGATCCTGAAGGCCTGATCACCAGAATTTATGTATATGACAATTCAATAGCGGGAATGAAGAATGTGGTAGTTTTGGCGAATTATACCACTGCAGCTCAAAATGTTGTTCCTTACTTCCCTTATACAGGACAATGGCAGAACCTGATGGATAACTCTGTTTCTAATATTGCTTCTACAACAGCTCCTATTACCTTACAACCGGGAGAGTTCAGAATTTTTGGAAATTACGCAGGGGCACTGTCAGCATCTGATGTAAATGCTGCGAATAAACTCTCGCTTCAGATTGCAGATAATCCTGTGAAAAACGGTGTAGCAAAATTAATATATCACAAAGCCAAAAACGGAGAGATTGTTATTTTTGATATGAGCGGTAAAAAAATAGATTCAATTAAATTGAATACCGAAAACGGAACTTATGAATTGAAAGCGAATTACCCGCCGGGAACCTATTTGGTTCACCTGCAGTCTGAAACAGGCACTGCCATTCAGAAGATGATTATTAAATAACAAAAGAGGGACGATAAACATCGTCCCTCTTTTTTATAAAACACTACAGAATATATAAATCTAATTTTTGCCAATTAAAAATATTAGTCTACTTTTGCAGTAGATTTATCAAGAAAGGTGGAGGGATTTGGCCCTATGAAACCTTAGCAACCTGCACGACTCTAAAAAGTGTAAAGGTGCTAATTCCAACCCAGTTTGGGGAAGATGAGAAAAGTCAATATTCTGACAACAATTCCATTTCTTGAAGTCTTTTATAGCTGCGGATGAGGTCCGTGGGGAATATTTATGATTAATTTATAAGGACAAAGATGAAAAAGTTAAGCCTGTCTGTTATACTCCTGGGAGCTGTTTTGGTGAACGCACAGGAACAGGAAAAAGGAAATCAGATCGAAGATATAATTATCGTAGGAAACCGCAATACGAAAAGGACAAAACTGGAAACACCGGTTCCCGTAGATGTTATCAATATAGAAAAGCTGCAGAAATCTGCACCACAGACTACGGTTCAGGATCTGCTGAATTATGTGATTCCATCATTTAATTCTGTAAGGCAGTCAGCTTCTGACGGGACAGAACATATTGATCCCGTAACCTTGAGAGGAATGGGGCCGGATCAGGTTTTGGTACTCATCAATGGGAAAAGAAGACACACCACTTCACTGGTCAATTATCAGAATACCGTTGGAAATGGCTCTGTAGGAACAGATCTCAGTACAATTCCGATAATCGCTATTGACAGGATAGAAGTGTTAAGAGACGGTGCAGCAGCACAATACGGTTCTGATGCCATTGCAGGAGTAGTCAATATTATTCTTAAGAAAGATATAGGAGCATCAGCTTCAGCATCCTATGGAATTAGCGGAAGAAATGATGGTGAAACCTATCAGGCCGGAATCAATTACGGATCTTCTCTTGGGAAAAAGGAAAGTTATATAAACCTTTCATTGCAATTGAGCCACAGAGGAAAGACCACAAGAACCCAAAATCATGATCTGGACATTTTCGGAGATAATTTTGCCTATGAATTTGCTAATGATCCTATCGCGGCCAGAGCTGCTGATGATCAGATTATTAGAGAACGAGGCCTCACCAGGGATGACTTTAATTTTCAGATCGGGGATGCACAAATCAGGCAGGCCCAGTTGTTTTTTAATTCTGAATACCCTTTAAGTGAAAGCTTTAAGCTGTATTCCTTTGGGGGTTTCAGCATTAAAGAAGGAAAAGGCTTCGGTTTCAGAAGGCTTCCCGGAGAAAAAGATAATGTAGTTTCTTCTATCTATCCAAACGGATTTCAGGCTTCTTTGAACTCGCAGGTTTACGACTTTTCTTATGCTGTAGGAGCAAAATATAATGTTAACAACTGGTTGCTTGATGTAAGTAATACTTTCGGAAGCAATACTTTCAATTATAATGTAGACAATACCAATAATGCATCTTTAGGGGCGAAATCTCCAACGAGCTTTTATGCAGGAGCGCACAGCTTTCTTCAGAATACGGTGAATCTTGATGTTTCTAAAAATCTGAATCAGTTTAATATAGCATTTGGGGGAGAATTCCGTTTTGAGCAGTACGAGATCAAACCGGGAGATGAAGCTTCCTACACCCGGTATGATACCAATGGAAATCCTGCGGTTCCCGGATCTATCGTGGAGGGGAATGGCGGCTCACAATCATTTATCGGTTTTTCTCCGGACAATGCTTTAAAGAAATCCAGGAATTCAACAGCCGTATATGCTGATGTTTCTTATGATATCGCTAAAAAATTGAACATAGATCTGGCAGGAAGATTTGAAAATTATTCGGATTTTGGAAATACGCTGAATGGAAAACTGGCCGTGAGGTATGAATTTGTAAAAGATTATGCAATACGGGCATCAGTAGGAACTGGCTTCAGGGCTCCATCGCTTCAGCAGCAGTATTTTAATAATTCCTATGCCGACATCTCCACTTCAGGATCGGGAATTGTCACCAAAGGGATTTTCAGGAATGACAGTGATGCAGCCAGAGCGCTTGGATTTGATCAATTAAAACAGGAAACATCAGTCAATGCCAGTGCAGGCCTTACCCTGAAACCTGCCAACAGGCTGTTTGTAACAGTAGATGGATATTGGATCAGAGTAAAAGACCGAATAGTGATCACCAGTAATATCGAAGATCCGAGACTGGCCCAGTACGACGTAGAAAGCGGAAGATTCTTTGCTAATGCAGTAGACACAGAAACAAAGGGAGTAGATGTTGTTATCACTTATGATTGGAAACTGGGCGGAGGAAATTTAAATATCAATCTGGCAGGAAATTATACAGAAACCAAGATCACAGATTTCCATTTTCCTGAAAACCTTGTGCCTTCACAGGATGAATATTTCGGTCCTGACCAGATCAATATCATCGAAACACTTTCTCCTAAGACAAAAGCTTCCTTAGGATTGAATTATGCAATTGGAAAATTCAATTTTATGGTAAGAAATACGTATTTTGGCCAGGTCATAAGAGATGGCTACCCATTTGGAAAAGTTCAGAAGTTCTCTCCTAAAGTGGTTACAGATGTGAGTGTAGGCTATGATATAACGAAAAATATTAATCTTACCATAGGAGCCAATAATGCCTTTGATGTGTTTCCGGACCTTCAGATCTATGAAAATTCATACTATGGCGTGTTTAAATATGCGCCGGTCCAGATGGGAACGCTGGGGAGTTATTTCTTCGGAAGACTTAATTTTAATTTTTAACTGCTAAATGAGTACTGCTACACATCAGATTGGCTGGAAAACGGCTGCCGCAATTGTTGTCTCTAATATGATCGGGACAGGAATATTCACCACGTTAGGCTTTCAGCTGTCTGATATTACCAACACCTACAGTATTTTCCTGTTGTGGATCATCGGCGGAATCCTAGCCCTGTTCGGAGCGTTTTGCTATGCCGAGCTGGGATCTTATTTTAAAGGAAACGGCGGAGATTATATTTATCTTAAAGAAACCTATCATCCGGTATTTGGCTATCTGGTGAGCTGGATCTCTCTGATCATCGGGTTTTCTGCACCAGTTGCTTTGGCTGCGCTTGCAATGTCCAAATACCTTTCAGCGTTTAATTATACTTTTGGAAACGGCTTTGCCATAGGCTTCATTTTTCTTGTGGCAGCGAGCTTATCGTTCAGCCTTAAAACATCAAGCAGGTTTCATAATTTTTTTACCTTTATCAAAATTGCTTTTATCATTATACTGGTGATTCTTGGCGTTGTGCTTTCAGGACCTGAGATAGGAAACAGCCTGAAATTCACTGACAGCTGGCAGAACGAGATTGTGCTTCCAGCTTTTGCTACATCCCTGGTTTTTGTTACCTATTCCTATACCGGCTGGAATTCTGCTTCTTACATTGCAGGAGAAATAAAAGACGTTCAGAGAAATCTTCCTAAAGCTTTAATTGTGGGAACTGTTTTTGTCACAGTAAGTTATCTGCTGGTTAATTTTATCATGCTGAAACATGCGCCTGTAAGCCAGCTGGCAGGGAAAGAAGATGTCATGGGGGAAGCCGCAGGGAATATGCTAGGCAGCGGTTTTGGCAAAATCGTCAATGTTTTTATTGCCTTACAGCTGATTGCTACCATCAGTGGCTATTTATGGGTAGGCTCAAGACTTACACAGGCTTTTGCGAAAGAAAACCATTTGTGGAGATCACTTGCTGTCAATAATAAAAAAGGAATTCCCGTAAGGGCTATTTTTGCTCATGCAGTGATTGCTTCAGTGATCATTCTGACAGGAAGTTTTAAAGAGATCTTTGTGTATACCGCTTTTATTCTTCAGCTGTTTGCCAGCCTTTCTATTTCGACGGTTTTCTTTCTTAAAAAAGACCAGCGGAAAATATTTAAATCCAATATATTTTACATTTTTCCTGCAGTTTTTCTGCTTTTCAGTATGTATATCCTCTACTTTACACTCATCCATAATCCTAAAGAAAGCATTATAGGACTTGGAATTGTAGCCTTTGGACTGATTTTATATGTAATTGATAGGAAATTTTTTAAAAAACCTTGACAGGGTAAATATTCTGTTTATTCTAAAAAACACCATAAATCCTAATGATTCAAAAAATTATGTGAATCTGGCAGGTCAAAGGAATTTTAATTTGAATTAATAAATTCTTATCTTTGCACTCTCAAAAATTGCAGAATGTCTAAATCATTAATTCCAAAACTAGAAGCTATTAAACAAAGATATAATGAGGTTGCCGACCTTATTATACAGCCTGATATCATTTCAGATCAAAAAAAATATTCTTCTCTGAATAAAGAATACAGTGATTTAGGAAAGATTGTAAAAGTTTACGACCAGTATAAAGGTGCCCTGGATACGATTGAAGAATCTGATGAGATCATCGCCGACGGTTCAGACAGAGATCTTGTAGACCTTGCGAAAGAGGAAAAAATGGAAGCTCAGGCTAAAATACCCGGCCTGGAAGAAGAATTAAAAGTTCTTTTGATTCCTAAAGATCCTGCAGATGATAAAAACATCATTGTAGAATTACGTGCCGGAACAGGAGGTGATGAAGCGGCTATTTTTGTGGAAGATATCTACAGAATGTATAGCATGTACTTCAAAACAAAAGGATGGAGACATGAAGTGACGGATTCTAACGAAGCAGCAAAAGGCTACAAAGAACTCATCATGAAAGTAGAAGGGGAAGGTGTTTACGGAATCATGAAATTCGAGTCCGGAGTTCACCGTGTACAGCGTGTTCCCGAAACTGAATCTCAGGGAAGAGTTCATACTTCTGCCATCACCATTGCAGTGCTTCCGGAAGCTGAAGAAGTGGATGTGGAGATCAACCCTGCAGATATCGAAATGCAGACATCCCGTTCAGGAGGTGCCGGTGGACAGAACGTTAACAAAGTAGAGACTAAGGTACAGCTTACTCACAAGCCTTCAGGTTTAGTGGTTGTATGTCAGCAGGCCCGTTCTCAGCTGGCAAACCGTGAGCTCGCAATGGAAATGCTTCGTGCGAAACTATATGATATTAAACTTCAGGAAGTTCAGGGAGATATTGCTGCACAGAGAAAAACAATGGTTTCTACGGGAGACCGTTCCGCAAAGATTAAAACTTACAACTACCCTCAGGGGAGAGTGACAGATCATAGAATCAATAAATCTATGTATAACCTCGATGCTTATATGAACGGAGATATTTCTGAAATGATAGATGCAGTCATCATGGCGGAAAATGCAGAGAAGATGAAGGGAGAAGAAGAAAATTATTAAAAATAAATTATAAATCAGGCTCTTGAAATCCAGGAGCTTTTTTTTGCTGTATATTCATTCAAAAAAACATTGAATTAAAACAAAATAATATGAACAATTTTAAGGTCATTATATTCATGATGCTGGCATTGTTAAGTCAAAATCTGCTGGCTCAGACAGAAGTGAAGAAACCTTCTGAAGTCTTTGAAATGTATTTTGGAACTTTCGTTAAAAACGATGATGCTGTACTTTCTAAGCTGAATGATTATTTAAGACCTACCGTAGAAGGAGAAAATGCTTATCAGGTAGATTTTAAAACCGTTTCCAGGGATATGATGAAAGAAACCACCGACAACTTTTTATCTGCTTTTTCCAAAACCACGGCAGATGCCTGCAGAAAAGAAGCCGAAGATTATTTCACTGCTATGATGGAAAATTTTAAAAATGGAAAACTTTCCGTTAAAGACGTAAAAATTGTCCAGAATGAATATATAGAGGATCAGAAAATTGCTGAGGTTAATTATTCAGTCAGCTTCAAGGTTCCGGCTAAATTTTCTGATATTCCAACAGGGGATATGAAAAACGTTAAGCCTGAAGACCTTAAAAAATACCTTGTTCAAAGTGTACAGGCTTTTAAAAATGCTGATAAAACAGTGATAACGGAGCAAAAGTTCAGTTTGTACCAGCTAAACGAAGGTGGAAAAACATACTACTGGAACGGCAGCCCTGATGAAATTGTTGCAGGATTGACAGATTTCTATTTTGATAGTTTCGGATCTAAATAATGATCTTTGAAAAATAGTAATAAAGCTCTGGTTTCAGGGCTTTTTTTATTTCGTATACTTTACGTATTTTTGAGAAAACCCTTGATTATGAATTTTAAGCCTATGTTATTAACTGCTGGAGTTTTGTTTTCAGCAACTATTTATTCTCAAAAAATGAATTATCCTAAAGCAGAAAAAGGAAGTCAGACAGATACCTATTTTGGTAATGCAGTTGCAGACCCTTTCAGAGATCTTGAAAATGATTCCGACGCCACAAAGAAATGGGTAGATGATGAAGTAGCCTATAGCCAGAATTATCTTTCAAAGATCCCGTTCAGAAATACAATCAAGGATCAGCTAACCGAGATCTGGAATTATGAGAAAATTTCAGCACCTTTCAAAGAAGGAGATTATACGTACTATTATAAAAATAATGGCCTTCAGGCGCAGTCTATCTTATACAGAACAGATAATAAGACCAAAACAACGGAGATATTTTTAGATCCTAATAAATTTTCAGAAAAAGGAACAACCTCTCTTTCCAATCTGTCATTCAATAAAAAAGGAAACCTGGCAGCATACTCCATTTCTGAAGGCGGGAGCGACTGGAATAAGATCATTATCATAGACGCCATTACCAAAAAACAGATTGATGAAACATTGGTAGATGTAAAATTCAGCGGAATTTCCTGGCAGGGTGATGAAGGATTCTACTATTCGAGCTATGATAAACCGAAAGAAGGAACGGTCCTTTCGGGAATGACAGATAAGCACAAAGTGTATTTCCATAAATTAGGAACAAAGCAATCTGAAGACAAATTGATCTTCGGAGGAGATAAAACACCCAGAAGATATCTTGGAGCAGGGGTTTCTGAAGACCAAAGGTACCTGATTATTTCTGCAGCCAATGCAACCAATGGGAACGAATTGTATATCAAAGACTTAAAAAAAGGCGGTGACTTTGTACAGATTAATAAAGGTTTTGATATTAATGCCAGTATTGTAGACACTCAGGGGGATGATCTTTTCATCTTTACAGATAAAGATGCCCCGAACATGCGTCTTGTAAAAACCAGCATTACCAATCCTTCACCGGAAACCTGGAAAGATGTTATCCCACAGACAGGAAACGTTTTAGGGATATCTACTGGAGGCGGATACTTCTTTGCAACTTATATGGTTGATGCCATTGATCAGGTAAAGCAATATGATAAAAACGGGAAACTGATCAGGGAAATTGCTCTTCCAGGAAAAGGAAACGTAGGAGGTTTCGGAGGAAAAGAAGAGGAAAAAGAACTTTATTTCTCTTTCAGCAACTATATTACACCGGGAACGACCTACAAATTCAATGCAGATTCAGGGAAATCAGAAGTTTATCAGAAGCCTAAAGTAAAATTCAATCCGGAAGATTATATTTCAGAGCAAGTGTTCTACACTTCAAAAGACGGAACCAAGATTCCTATGATGATCAACTATAAAAAAGGAACAAAGCTGGACGGTAAAAACCCTACGATCCTGTATTCTTACGGAGGTTTCAATATCAGCCTTCAGCCTTCATTCTCTGTAGTGAATGCGATCTGGATGGAAAACGGAGGAATCTACGCAGTGCCAAATATCCGCGGTGGTGGTGAATATGGTAAAAAATGGCACGATGCAGGAACAAAAACACAAAAGAAAAACGTTTTTGAAGATTTCATTGCAGCAGGAGAATATCTGCAAAGCAAAGGTTATACTTCAAAAGAATATATGGCATTATCCGGAAGATCAAACGGAGGGCTGCTTGTAGGAGCAACAATGACCATGCGTCCTGATCTTGCAAAAGTAGCGTTCCCAGGAGTAGGAGTGTTGGATATGCTGAGGTACAATAAATTCACAGCAGGAGCAGGCTGGTCTTATGATTATGGAACTGCGGAAGACAGCAAAGAAATGTTTGAATATCTTAAATCATACTCTCCGGTGCACAATGTGAAAAAAGGAACATGCTATCCTTCCACAATGATCATTACAAGTGATCATGATGATAGGGTGGTTCCGGCACACTCTTTCAAATTCGGAGCAGAACTTCAGGATAAGCAAGGCTGTAAAAATCCAATTTTATTAAGAATTGAGAAAAATGCAGGTCACGGAGCCGGAAGGGCAACCGATCAGGTGATCAGCGAAAATGCAGATCTTATTTCTTTTGCCCTGTACGAAATGGGAGTAACAAAATTGAAATAATATAATGTAAATAATAAGTTTCGGCCGCTCTCTGAGCGGCCGAAACTATTGTATATTTTACTTTGTGCTTTTAGTTTTATTCTTTTGTATCAGCTGATTTCTGATCTCATTCATTTGCTTTTGTATTTCTTCAATCTGCTTTTTCTGCTCTTCCATTATTTTTTCCGGACTGGTTGTAGTACGCGTGTTGTTTCCGCTGGCCATTCTTGAAGTATTGGAATAAGTGGCGGGATTATATGGGTCTACCATACAGTCCGCATCCGGGGTTGTTCCCAGAACTCCGGCATCGGTTACGGTAATTTTATAGCAATTGCCTCCGGGAGATTTTAAAACAATAAGATCAGCTACATCCCTCCACACCAGATCATTTGGCGTTCCCGCAACATTTCCAGGAGCAGTTGATTTACCATGGGTTACAAGGACTTGCCCCCTTAGTCCGTAATTTCTGGGAAGGTAATATTCACCGGTAGTAGTTCCTGTATTGTCCTTGTACATAAAATAAGGACCTAGATATATGCTATTGGGAACAGAAAAAGAGGTAAACGATCCCGTAGAGGTATCCTGTGAACTCATAGAAAAGCCACCCTGACTTGCAGTCATATTTGAATTTAGACTTCCATTTGAATTTGTAAGCATGGCTACGCTATACCCCGGAATATTAATCAAGTCTAATGCTGCTCCACCGTCGGAGGTACCTGTATTAAAAGAGGAAATGTTTTTAGTCTGTGCAAATATGCTCCCTGTTCCATCTGAAGGATTGATAACTCCGGCTATATTATATTCTGGGGGCAAGGTGGTGTTGGTTTCCAGTAAATATTGGGTATTAGTGGAGGTATCTGTTTTGGAAGATCTGAAATCACCGTTTACATCCAGCGTTTTTTCAGGAGTTGAGGTATTGATTCCTACATTCCCGGTTCCTACTTGAGCCGATACGCTCGCCATGCATAAAACAAGGCAGGGTAAAAAAATTCTTTTCATCTGTTTCTGATTTTGGAAGCAAAAGTAGTAGTCTCTTAAACAGAAAGAAAGCTTTTTATCTGTAAAATTCAGAATTTTACAGATAAATACTTCATTATAACTGTTTGATAATTAATTATTTGATTGCTCTTTCTTGTTCCTGTATAGTAAGCTCTTTTTGATACATTTTGTAAGCACTGGAATAGGTATAAAGAGTTGAATTTTATAAATAAATTATTTTTTGCTGAATTTTTCTTTCCATTTTTTTACCGTGTTTCTGCTGAGGCTATAATGATTGGCTAACTCAGAATCATTCATCCTGTTCGTTTTTTGGTAATCCAGTATGGCTATTATTGTCGAATGATCGTAGGAACGGTATTTTTGATTAGTATATACCTTTCCGAAAATAATCTCATTCAGTTTGATGACCTCCAGGGTAGATAGCTTTTTTTTGGAAAGATAATACTGGCATTCCTCTATTTTTTCAGGATGCTTCATGATGATGAGGTCAGAATATATTTTAATATAATCGGGAAAATCTGTATCTATCTCTGATGTTTTTTTATCCATTTGTATAAGGTGGTTTTTGGTATTTTATATTCTTCAATGATCTGTGTTTTGCTTTTTTCTCCGGAAGCAACAAGGTGGAGGATAAAATCTATAATCTCTTTTGTGTAGACGCTCTTCCGGAATTCTGCAGGTTTGAGACTGCCTGAATTTCTTCTTTGATTGAAGTTTTGACTTTTGGGTGGGGAATAAAGAACCAGATGTTGGGAATATATCCTGAAAAAATCATATTTCAGTAATTTGCTCCACTTCAGAAGAATATCCGTATCAAGGGTTTTGGATTTATACATGGCTTCTATTTCTCTTTCAGAACATTTGAAAAAATCACACGCTCGGGATATTTCTATGTTACATTTCGCTATATGCTGGCGGATTAAATTTCCAATATGGATATCTTTAAAATTCATTTTTGCTGATCTTTATTTTAGAATGATGAAGAAATTTTTTCAGGCCTTGTATACTGATTGGGAGTGTACAATGCATCTTTTGCTTTGAACTCGTTACCTGTTATCCTTGGAGCAATCAGTCCATCAGTCTTAGTAATATCAGAAGGAGCTGCTACAACATCTAAGGCTGCGTTGGGAGTGGATGTATTTATCCCTACCTGAGCAAAATAAACTACCGAAGCCAAAATAGCGACAGTAAATAATGCTTTTTTCATAAATATGTTTTTTCTGTTAGAATAATTTTATTGGAACAAAACTATCCCGACTATTTATGAAACCCTATTTATATACCTGTCAATTTCGGAATCTTACAGCATAAAAAAATTAAGTAACTGGTTTATTATCAGGCATTTGTTTGATCTTAATCTTTTGTTTGTATTTTATTTTCATTAGTTGCATTTTCAATAAAAACAGAAGGCGAAATTCCCGTGATTTTTTTAAAAATTTTTGAGAAATTTTCTGCGGAAGAGAAACCGGAGATTTCAGCAAGGGCACCTACCTTATATTTTCTATACTTAGAATCTTCCAGTATATTTCTGCATATGTATTCTATACGAAGTTCATTGATGTAAGTATTGAAGTTTTTGCCATAATGTTGGCTGATGATTTCTGAAAGATAGCGTGGATTGGTCTTAAGGTCAGATGCCAGGGAAGATAAACTGAGATTGGGATTAATAAATTTTTCGGATTGCTCAAATTTTTTCAATTTCTGCAATATTTTTTTTTCTACAGCTTCCGGAATAGTACGGTCTTTTTGTGATTCTGTAGTATCTATCACCGATTCCAGAGGATTTTCCTTAGGAATAAAAGTACTGTTATTGTTTTCTTTTAACTTTTGTTCAAGCCTGGAAATTATGTTTTGGAAGAGTTGCTTTTGTTTTGCTTTCTTACGCTGATAATAAAAAATAATTCCTGCCAGACTCAGAACTGTAAAAATGCCAAGTGCCATCAAAAAATTATACGTACGTTTTCTTTTGTCGGCCTCTTCTTTTATAATACTATCCAAAATCTGTACAGATTTGTTGACCGCTTTTTGGTTTTCTGCGGAAAGACTGCTTCTCGCGGTTTGGTATAGTTCATTATACTTTTTATACTCCTTTAAATTATTTTCAGCCAGATAGTTTTGGGCTAAATAATGATATAATTCTACTCTTTTGGGATCCTTAGGCTCAGTAAGTTTTTCGGCACTTATCAATGTATCAATAGCTTTCTGATACTCTTTCCGGTTGGTATAAATAACAGAAAGGTATATTTGGGCAGAAGAAATATGATATTGCTCCCACTCTGTACCTTTCGCAGAAATAATTGCTTTTTCCAGCATAGCTTCTGCTTTCTCCCATTGTTTGGCAAAAACATAATTCACTCCAGCTCCCAAATACGTAACCGTATACTGAAATTTTACCTTATCGGATGTTTTCATATGGGAAAGTGCATCTAAAGATTTTGTGATGTAAATACTTGCGGAATCGTATTTTTTTTCTTCAGTAAGGGCTTTTGAATATTCTGTGAGAAGAAGGGATTTCACCCAGTTGCTTTCCTGTGGATCATGAATTTTTTCAGCATCGTTCAACCCTTCTTTCAAGGAAGATTTTGCTTTCGGAATAAGCCCGATATCTCTGTATCTGTTTGCTAAAAGCCCGCAAATTCGTACTCTTTGATTATAATTTTCGCCAAGATATGAAACGTCTTTAGCTTTTTGGGCAAATGAGAGTGCTTCATTGTTTTTTCCTAAAAAATAATAACAGGTGCTTATTTCCAGGTAAAGTTCTGCCAAAGAATTATGATCTTTAAATGTGGGCAGATAAGAATTAGCGATTGCCAAAGCAGAGTCTGGGTTTTTATCTTGCGCCTGCTGAATTCTCCTCATAGCCTTTACGAGTTCCGTTTGTGATATTTTTTTTGAATCGTCAACGGAATTTTGTGAGAAAATTAATGTAGAAAAGAATAGAAAGGGAAAAAATAAAAAATTTTTCATTAAATACCTGCTTTCTTACAAAAGTATTAAAAAAATAAGCTTGTAAATAATCAAATACTAAGCATCTCGAATTCCAAACTGTAATTTATGCATATGTTTCACTGTGCCGGAAGAGCAACTGATCAGGTAAAATACGGATCTTATAGCATTTGCTTTATATGAAATGGGAATAAAGAAATTGAAATAATATAATAATAAGTAAGTATTTCAATAACAGAGACCGGGCATTTGTCCAGTCTTTTTTATGCTTAAAGCTAAGGAAAACTGTACGTTAACATAAGTTTCATGTTTCGCTCAAAAAAATTAACTTTACGGAGACAAAAATTATTGGAATGCGAAAGACAATTTCTGTGAAAACTCCGGATTTTAGCATAGAGCCTCAGCAAAGAGAGATCTATAACTTTGAAAAAGACGGATTAGAATTAAAATCATCTTACACCTCAGAAGATGTTAAAAATAAATCTTTAACACAGACTTCTCCAGGAATTGCACCCTATCTCAGAGGCCCATATTCTACCATGTACGTACAGAAACCATGGACGGTAAGGCAGTATGCAGGTTTCTCTACTGCAGAAGAATCAAACGCATTTTACAGAAGAAATCTGGCAGCAGGACAGAAAGGATTATCAGTTGCTTTTGATCTCGCAACACACAGAGGATATGATTCCGATCACTCAAGAGTAGTAGGAGATGTAGGTAAAGCAGGTGTCGCCATTGATTCTGTGGAAGATATGAAGATCCTTTTCAATGAAATTCCATTAGATCAGATTTCTGTATCCATGACCATGAACGGTGCTGTACTTCCAATTTTGTCCTTCTACATTGTGGCTGCTGAAGAGCAGGGTGTAAAGCAGGAATTGCTTTCGGGAACCATTCAGAACGACATTTTGAAAGAGTTCATGGTGAGGAATACCTATATTTATCCACCGGCGCCTTCCATGAAAATTATTGCAGATATTTTTGAATATACTGCTCAAAATATTCCCAAATTCAATTCTATTTCCATTTCAGGATACCATATGCAGGAAGCAGGCGCCACTCCGGTACTGGAAATGGCCTATACCTTGGCAGACGGTCTTGAATATGTAAGAACAGGAATTAAAGCCGGAATGAACGTTGATGATTTTGCCCCAAGGCTTTCATTTTTCTGGGCAATCGGGATGAATCATTTCATGGAAATTGCAAAAATGCGTGCTGCAAGATACATCTGGGCAACTCTTTTAAAGCAGTTCAACCCGCAGAATGCAAAATCTTTAGCATTAAGAACCCACTCACAGACCTCTGGTTGGTCTCTTACAGAACAGGAACCCTTTAACAATATTACAAGAACAGCTATTGAGGCTCTTTCTTCAGCTTTAGGAGGAACCCAGTCGCTGCATACCAACGCTCTGGATGAAGCCATCGCACTTCCAACAGATTATTCAGCGAAAATTGCAAGAAATACCCAGATTATCCTCCAGCAGGAAAGCGGGATCTGTGACGTTGTAGACCCTATGGGTGGAAGTAACCTTGTGGAAAGCCTTACCCAGCAAATGATCGAGGAAGCGATGAAATACATCGATGAGGTAGAGCAGGAAGGAGGAATGACGAAAGCCATTGAAGCCGGAATTCCAAAAATGAGGATTGAAGAAGCAGCCGCTAAAAAGCAGGCTAAAATCGACAGTGGTGAAGAATTTATTATTGGCGTAAATTCATTCAGAACAGTCTTAAAACAGGACGGAATAGAGATCCTGGATATCGATAATACAGAAGTCCGCAGAAAACAGATCGAAAGACTTGAAAAAATAAAAGCAGAAAGAAATCCTCAAGCCGTTACAGAAATCCTGAACGAGATCCGTGAAAGTGCAAAGACAGGGAAAGGAAATCTTCTGGCATTATGTATAGAAGCAGCAAGAAGAAGAGTGACTCTTGGTGAAATGAGCGATGCCATGGAAGAAACCTTCGGTAGATATAAAGCCAATATTAGAACAATCTCTGGAGTATACGCTATGAATGCCGGAAAAAACGAATATTTTGAAAAAGCCCTTCATCTGACTCAGAAATTCGAAGAAGAAGAAGGCCGTCGGCCAAGATTGATGGTTGCGAAAATGGGACAGGACGGACATGACAGAGGTGCCAAAGTAGTAGCTACTGCATTCGCAGATATGGGATTTGATGTCGATGTGGCACCATTGTTTCAGACTCCTGAAGAAGTAGCCAAACAGGCTGTAGAAAACGATATCCACATTCTTGGAGTTTCCTCACTGGCAGCTGGGCACAAAACCCTTGTCCCTCAGGTAGTCGAAGAGCTCAAAAAACTGGGAGCTGATGATGTGACCATTGTGGTAGGTGGCGTTATTCCACAGCAGGACTACGAATTTCTGTATGCCAACGGTGCCGATTTTATTTTCGGTCCGGGAACCAATCTTCCTAAATGTGCGGTGGAAATCTTAGAAAGATTTTTAAATTAACATTTTTTATAGAATAACTGCACAGCTTTTGTATAGTTTAAGTGAAAAATTTCATTATGGCTTATACAGTAGTTTCAGTATTTCCGGTGACTGTAGATACAGAGGAAATTAAAAAGAATTTAAAAGAAAAAGGTTTTGATGAAGCAAATATTATTGTTTCAAAATCTAAGGTAGAAAGCGGATTGTCAGCTGATCATTATCAGGAGGATGAACAAACAAAAGAATTTTTTGAATACGTTTTTGCTCACGATGCAGAAATGCTCGAGGCTTACCGCAAGCACAGTATTGGCAGAAGCAATGTTATTGTGTATGCGGATGACTTGCAGCAGGCTAAGGTGGCCAAGACTGTTTTAAATGAAAACGGTGCACTTGAGGTTTACCGTAAACCGTCAGAAGCACGGGACAGCATTCCTGAAGGTATGTCGGAGCAGGAATACAACGGAATCATTGCCAAAGCAAGGCATAATATCTATTTTCTGGGATCAGAAAGAGTTTACCATTCCAATGAAGCTAAAGGGATGGACGACGAGATGGATAGCTTAGGATCAAAAGATTAATCATCCCAATAAAGCAAAGCCTGGATATAAAATTATTCAGGCTTTTTTATTTAAAAAATTTGAATATTCAGAAAAATTAATATATTTGCACCTGAAAATCAAGTTTAACCCATTAAAAAACAACGAAGCAATGTTCAAAACGAATCAAAATTCTTTAGCTGGAGTACCGCTTATGGTGGTAAGGCTTCGTGGTTTGGTATACTCTTAGAATAATAGTACAACGAAATATCAAAACCCGAAGTCGTAAAGATTTCGGGTTTTTTATTGCGCAATATTTAAACTCCAGTTTCCCCGAAATTTTTTAGTGTCATTAAGAACAAAGTGAAAAGATCTTTATGATCTATTTTATGCTGTTCATTATCGTAAAATCAATCAACTTATATTTTAGTTGAGTAAGAAAAGATGTGTACAAAGCCAAAATCTGGATATTGTAACGGCATCTTGTTTCTTATAATTTATGGAAAATTATAATCTTCTGTTTCTTCGGCTGAGAAGTGCAAGAAGCAGAAAAAGAGCAGGTAGAAAAGATGTAGAAAAACAGATAAGAAAAAAATATAATCGTAGTGAAAAGCTGTGGGATATCAGAAGGAAAATTCCCTGGATTCCGCTGGAAAATCCTTATCAGAGGGGATTTGTAAGATTCTTTGTTCTCCGGGATGATGTGAAAAGATCCAAAGATGCAGATTTTTTCGAAGGGATTTTGAACAAAATCAACACCTACATGTATTCTGAAAGCCGACAATTCCTGAAAAAAAAGAAAAAGTCTGGAAGAAGAATATATGTGGAAAGAGAACAGAAACTCAAAAGGATTTCTTCATTGGGATGGAATGATCCAAAGTTAGGATTCACGCAGAGAGAAAGACAGTACTTTCTTAAAAAAGAAGAATACAATCCATTCCGGAAAAGAAACGATATCTACTACGAATTTATTGAACCCTGGAGATTTATCCTCCGAGTAAGACCCAATATGATCACCCATTATAAACCATTGGATTCTGAACTGGAAAAAGAATGTGATGAACTGGGATCCTATTTAAGGCAATATAAAGTGGCGGGAATTATCCGGAAAAAAATTTATGGTAGACCAAAACCATGGAAAGCAGATTATGAAACTGATCTTATCAAAAGCAGAAAATATACTGCTTGTATCATGTCTGCAACAGAGCTTGCAGATTATTTTGAGGACTTATAAGTCCAATTATTTAAAACAAAAAACAATGGGAAATTTAAAACTAAAAGGAAAAGATATATTAAAACTCGGTTATCCGAACAATCAAAGCGTCAATGTGGCTTTGGAGGTTATGAAAAGAAATTTTGCAACGAAGAATATTCACCATGTAAAATCTATTTTAAAAGAAATCCTCCTCAACCCGGAGAACTTTGAAAAAGACCTGACTTTCGGGCAGATTGCAGAATCGCTGCTTTCATCCAGAAAAACAGAAAAAAGGATGCTCAATACACAGCGTGCTTCCTTTCAGATCTTTGGAAACAATATCTCTGAAGAAGCCAAAAACCAGCTGTACACAGCTTTAAAACTGCCGATTTCAACGCAGGGCGCTTTAATGCCCGATGCACACAGCGGTTACGGACTTCCGATAGGCGGTGTTCTTGCGGTAGAAAACGCAGTGATCCCTTACGGAGTAGGCATGGATATTGGCTGCAGGATGAGTCTCAGTATTTTGGATATACCGATTTCATATCTTGACGGAGCAAGAGATAAATATGAAAAAGCTCTTGCCGAACACACCAAATTCGGGATGTACGAAATCCATAAATCTCATATAGATCATGAAATCTTTGAGAGAGATACCTTCGATATGATTCCGGTTTTAAGGAGATTAAAAGGAAAAGCCATTAAACAAATGGGTTCTTCCGGCGGAGGGAATCACTTTGTGGAATTCGGAGAAGTTGAAATCACTGAAGAAGATGACCAGATCGGCCTTCCAAAAGGAAAATATCTGGGAATACTTTCACACAGCGGTTCCAGAGGTTTAGGAGCTGAGATTGCACAATACTATTCAAGAGTTGCTGCAGATCAGTGTCCGTTGCCAAAAGAAGCCCAACAGTTCGCCTGGCTGGATCTGAATACCCATCTCGGCCTGGAATACTGGACCGCAATGAACCTTGCCGGAGATTATGCCTCTGCCTGTCATGATGACATCCATAGAAGACTGGTAAAAGCTGTCGGTGGAAGGGTAAGAGCAAAAATAGAGAACCATCACAATTTCGCATGGAAAGAAATCCATAATGGAAAAGAAGTGATTGTCCACAGAAAAGGCGCAACTCCGGCTAACGTAAATGAACTGGGAATGATTCCCGGATCCATGACGGCAAAAGGTTTTATTGTCCGTGGAAAAGGAAATCCGGATGCTTTGAATTCAGCGTCACACGGAGCGGGTAGAGCTCATTCGAGAGGAGAATGCAGAAGCCTTTTTACTCAGAATGATATCAAAAAAGAGCTTAAGCTGAAGAAAGTCACTTTGATAGGCGGAAATACTGAAGAAGCACCGATGGCTTATAAAGACATCCATGAAGTAATGAATGCACAAAGTGAATTGGTCGATATTCTCGGAATATTTCAACCCCGAATTGTGAGAATGGATAAATAAGTAAGTTGCTGGTTTATAGTTATCAGTTGAGAGAATTTCACTATTAGTTATAAACCTGCAGTATTCCAACCTTATAGGTTTTCAAAACTTATAAGGTTTAAAAAAAAATAATAATAAGGTTGGTGTTTATAGTTGGCAGATCAAAAAAATTGTACTGTCCATTATAAACCATCAACTCTCAACAAAAAACAAAAAATGGGAGCACCTCATAATATAAAAAGATACGGAGAAGTCTGGCCGGAATTTAGAATTCTGCACGGGCTTGAAATTTTAAATAAACTAAAAGATAAAGTCATCATATCGGGAGGCTGGGCCTGGCATTTCATGTCAGAAACAGGACATACGGAATACAAGCATGCCCATGACCATAAGGATATTGATGTTTTTGTAAAGAAAGAAAACACAGCAGAAACAGTTATGATTCTTCAGCAGGAAGGTTTTCAGAAAGTATGGACCCGCTATGATCATTTACAGAGCGAAGAGAATTTCCGCAGATATGAAAAGACAATGGAACTCGAAAACGGAAAATCTCACAGAATTACTATAGATTTCTTCGAAAGGAATGACTTGGAGACGATTGAAATCAATGGCTTTACCGTTGTCAAACCTGAACTTTTACTGACGTTTTACAGAAACATCCATTCCAGTGATAAATGCTGGGCTGTAATGGCTGCTAAAGATTTACTGCAGAAAGGGATCGACCCTATTGGTCATCCAAAATTAAGTGAAATCCCTAAAAAGTAAAATGGAAAAACTTATACAAATAACCTCAGGAAGAGGGCCTTTAGAGTGCCAGTGGGTCACCGCTAAAATTCTGAAGGTCTTCCTTGAGGAAATTAAAAACAATACAATAGATTACGAAATCATTCATCGTGAAAACGGGGATGAAAACCTGACTTTAAAATCTGTAACCATTCTTCTAAAAGCAAAAGATCTGGATCCATTTTTAAAAACATGGTTAGGAAGCATATGTTGGACCGGTAAAAGCACATTCAGGAAACTCCATAAAAGAAGCAACTGGTTTATCGGTGTTTTCGAGCTGGAGGGGCTGGAGAAAATCAATTTTAATGAAAAAGATATTCAGTTCCAGACTACAAGAAGCCAGGGAAGTGGCGGACAAAATGTAAATAAAGTCAACACGGCTGTTCGGGCCGTTCATATACCCACCGGAGAAAGTGTATTTGCACAGGATTCCCGGTCACAGCTGGAGAATAAAAAGCTGGCCATTATGCGGCTGAAAGAAAAAGTAACCGGATTGTATATCAAACAGCTTGAAAAAAGAATGCAGGATACATGGAACAATCATCTGCAGGTGCAGAGAGGAAATCCGGTCCGTACATTTTCCGGAGCGGATTTTAAAAAGAACTATCAGGATAAATCATTTAAGAAACAGAGGAATATCCTGAAAAAAGAATTAAAAAACAACAGAAATGACCTTAACTAAAAGTAAATATTATTTTGAAGCCCTGGATAATTATCCATACAGCCTTCCGGACTGCCTGGAAGCTTTGAACTATGCCCTGTCCTATGATCCTGAAGATGCGGATAGCCTCTGCCTGATGGGGAGAATATACAGTGAAATGCTGACCGATTACGAAAGGGCAAAAATGTATTTCGAAGAAGCCATGCAGTGTAATGTAGCCAATCTCGACACACCACAGCATTATATCAAATGTCTTTTAGACAATGAAGACCTCGATGAAGCAGAAAAACTGATCCATTATGCTTTAAGAATCAAAGGAATAGACAAAGCAAGAATATTGATACAGAAATCGCTGTTGTTTGAAATCAGGTTGGAATATAAAAAAGCATTGGAACCTTTAAAAGAAGCAAGAAAATACAGCTATAACCAGGCTATGATTGATTTTTTGAAAAGCAGGGAGAAATTTATTAAAAGCAAAATGACAGAAACTAAAAAGAAAGGAAAAAAGTAATTACTTTCTTAAATGACGTCTCACTCATTACAGAAGGATCTTTTTAAGGTCCTTTTTTTGTAGCTTTAATATATGGAACTTAATTATGAACTTAAAAAGCTTCAGCTAAAGGAAACTTTCTCGATTGCCTATGGTAATTATGACACAAGAGAAGCATTACTGATAGAATTATCTTATTTAAACTGTAAAGGATATGGTGAATGTGTTGCCATAGATTATTATCATATTGATCTGAAAAATTTTATCATCAGATTAAATGAGATACAGCCGCTACTTGAAAAACGGACTGTTGTTCATCCCAAAGATTTTTTTCACTTTCTTTCAACGCTGGATCTGCATCCGTTTTTAATGTCCGCCTTAGATTGCGCCTATTGGGATCTTTTCGGAAAACTTGAAAACAGAAGCTTTACAGAACTAAATCATATTCCTTCCGGGAACTTGGCAGAAAGCTCCATTACCATTTCAGTAGCAGATATTGAAAATCAGATCCGAAAAATAGAAAAAAGCAGCTGGAACAGATTTAAAGTAAAATGTAAAGGGCTGCATAAAGACAATATCGAAAAGCTGCTGAGATTAAACCGTAATATTGCTTTGGATTCCAATGCCAGTTTTACAGATCAGGACTGTCTCTGGCTTCAGGAAAATAAAGATGTCCTACAATTCTCCTATTTGGAACAGCCAAGACCGGTTGACCAGTATAAAGTTTTGAAAAAAGAAGGTTTTGCCAATTGGATGGCAGATGAAGATTCCCAGGATCTTAATTCCCTGGAAGAGCTTCTGCCTTATTATAAAAGTGTCAATATCAAACTGATGAAATGCGGTGGACTCACTCCGGCATTGGAGATGATTATAAAAGCAAAAGAACTGGGTTATAAAACTATGATAGGCTGCATGACGGAATCCACAGTTGGGATCTCCGCTGGCTGTGTATTGGCAGGCCTTACTGATTTTGCCGACCTTGATGGCGCCAATCTTATTTCCAATGACTATTCCTCCGGAAATTTTGTAAAAAACGGAAACATTATCCTGTCGGGAAAACCGGGACTTGGGATA
Organism: Chryseobacterium sp. 22532; assembly: GCF_052044665.1. Lineage (NCBI taxonomy): Bacteria > Pseudomonadati > Bacteroidota > Flavobacteriia > Flavobacteriales > Weeksellaceae > Chryseobacterium > Chryseobacterium sp. 22532. The sequence goes on along the minus strand of NZ_JBQENJ010000007.1, from coordinate 157,817 downwards.
GAATTATAATTTATTTATTGTGAATAGTGAATAGTGAATAGTGAATAGTGAATAGTGAATAGTGAATAGTGAATAACATTGCTTAAACACTGATACGCTCCAACTCTCCAACTCTCAAACCCTATTTTCCTCCAACTCTTTCACTCTCCAACTCTAAAATGCTATTTCTTATTCACAGAAATCAGGTAATCATATACCATTTGGTGCTGCTCATCGCTTAATTTTGCTTTCGGAGCCATTCTGCTTAATGTTTTAATCCATCCTTGGTCATCATGCTTAGCAGGATCCGGAAGCTTGTGGCATTTGGAGCATGAATTTTCAAAAATAGTTTTTCCCTGAACCAGCTGCTCAGATGCGGTGTACTTTGGCCCTGTTACGGCAACGCTTTTAGGTCCGCATGATACCATAAACGCAGCACCTGCGGTCATACTTAAGATTACTTTTTTCATATCCATATTCTGATTTGGTGATTATTTTTTCACAGAAACAATATAGTCGTATACCCACTGATGCTGCTCGTCATTCAGTTTAGCTTTCGGAGCCATTGAATTCATAATTCCTACCCACTGTACAGAGGTGTGTGCTGTAGGATCCGGAAGCTTATGGCATCTGCCACAGGAATTTTCAAAGATTGTTTTTCCCTGAGCTATTTGTTCTGCAGTAGAAACGGCGGGTCCTATAGGTCCGGCTGTAGAAGCTTTTGGTGTACAGGAAGCCAGTAATAGGCAGGTAAATAATGCAGCAGCGGATATTTTTTTCATGTTTCTTGAATTTTGATTCGTAACAAATGTAGGAATTTCCCCTTCCAGATGATGAGGCAGTATCTAGTTTTAATTTAGAAGAAATAAAATTAATACCCGTTTATATGGGAGTTTGAAGGTTATTTTTATATTTTTGAATCAATGAAATTTTCTACAGAAGAACTAATGGAAGGAATACAGTCAGGAAATAAACGCCTGATCGCAAAAGCTATTACATTAGTCGAAAGCAAGAAAGCCGAGCACAGGACCCAGGCAGAAGAGCTTCTGAAGAAAATAATGCCTTTCACAGGAAATTCCATACGGGTAGGAATCACCGGAGTTCCCGGTGCAGGAAAGTCTACATTCATTGAAAATTTCGGAAGACTTGCTATTGCTAACGGCAAAAAAGTTGCTGTTCTTGCCATCGATCCCAGTTCTTCCATTAACAAAGGAAGCATTTTGGGAGATAAAACCAGAATGGAAGAATTGGCAAAAGAAGAAAATGCCTTTATCCGCCCTTCCCCAAGTTCCGGATTTCTTGGCGGTGTTGCAAATACCACCTTTGAGACCATGATGATCTGCGAAGCGGCAGGATATGATTATATTTTGATCGAAACAGTTGGAGTAGGGCAGTCTGAAGTACTTGTAGCTGATATTACGGATGTATTTCTTTTCCTGAAAATTATTGGCGGTGGAGATGAGCTTCAGGGTATCAAAAGGGGTATTATGGAAATGGTAGATCTTATCTTTATCAATAAAGTAGAAAAGGAAAACCTTCAGAAAGCCAAAAATACCAGGCTGGAATTGAAACGGGCACTGGATTTTATCCCTCCCAAAGAAAAAGGCTGGAAAATCCCGGTATTATTAGGCTCTGCCCTTTACAATGAAGGCTTGGAAGAAATATACACCAAAATTGATGAATTCATAGATCTGAAAAAGAAAACCTCACGTTTTAACGAAGTCCGCACCCAGCAGGCAGAAAAACGTTTTGAATATTGGGTTCAGGAATATATTCTGGCTATGATGAAAAGGAGCGATTCTGTAGAAGCAGCTTACATACAGCACAAAAAAAATGCTTCAGAAATGGTTTCTAATCCCAGCACTGAAGCAAAACTGTTTGTTGAAAAATTTCTATCTAAAGACTAAAGCTTCTCCTTATCTTTTGGCATTTCCTCATTTTTAGAAACATAACCGTCATAGGTAATAGGCTGTCTGTCATTACTTCTCATAGAAACAAATGCTTTACCGCTTTTAAAAATTTCTATAATAATCTCATCAACATTTCTTGTATCATTGGGCTTAATCTTTAAGATCCAGTTTCCTTTTTTATTCTGAGCCTTATTGACAGTGAAGTCCTTGGATGTAAAACGATATCCATTGTCAGATGTATTGTAAGAGGGATTATATTGTCTTCCAAAATAGGGAAGAACTACTTCCATAGTATTTTTTTTAAGCTCTATTGTATAGTTTCCACCGTCTAGCTGAAGCATTCTTGTTGCCGGTGCGTTTTGGATAGCTCCCATTACATTGATAACATCATAATTCATAGGATTTGCTCTTTGTGCATGAAAAGTAAATTCCTGGGAACTTACAAGTGCATCAACTGTTTTGGAATCTAATGAAGCCTGTGAGGAGCAGCTTTGAAAGAAAAAAAGAAATCCAAAAATAAATATAAGTGAAATATACTTTTTCATAACCGTAATAATTGTAAATTTAAATAGCAAAATGTATGCAAATATATTCCTTCTGAATCATTTTGGAATAAAAATTGTAAATGTTGAATTATTAACACTCAAACAACTATGAAATTTACACATCTATTAGGAATAGGAGCAGTTGCCTTGTCAACTGTAGCATGTACTACTAATCCAATTACGGGCAGGTCTTCATTACAGATTGCAAATAATTCGGAAATATTAACAATGTCTGCTCAGGAATATAAAACGACATTGTCTAAATCTAAAATTATCACAGGAACTGCAGATGCAAAAAGAATAACGAGTGTAGGAAGCAGAATAAAAAGTGCAGCAGAAAGATATTACCAGAGTATAGGAAGATCTGCAGATCTTGCTAATTATAACTGGGAATTCAATCTTATACAAAGCAATGAGCTGAACGCCTGGTGTATGCCTGGCGGTAAAGTTGCCGTTTATACAGGAATTCTTCCTGTTACAAAAAATGACAATGGTCTTGCTGTTGTGATGGGACACGAAGTTTCACACGCTTTGGCAGGGCATGGCAATGAAAGAATTTCCCAGGCTATGGTTGCGCAGTATGGAGGTTCTATTCTGGGCGGAACAATTTCCAACTCACAATGGGCCGGTATTTTTGAAAAAGTATATCCTATCGGATCGCAGGTAGCTCTGTTGAAATATGGTAGAAATCAGGAATCAGAAGCAGACCAGATGGGATTATACCTGATGTCTATGGCAGGATATGATCCGAGAGAAGCGATTCCTTTCTGGAACAGAATGGAAGGGGCAGCATCAGGCTCAAGACAGCCGGAATTTTTATCTACCCACCCGAATCCTGAAACAAGGATCTCAGATATCAATAAAAACCTTCCAAAAGCTTTGGAATACTATAAAGCAGCCGGAGGGAAAATATAATTATTCCAGAATTTAATCTTGTATAGAGCCTTATTGAATTTTTCACTAAATTGGGTAAGGCTTTTTTCAATGTAAACCACTAAACACAATATTTATGAAAAGTTTATCAATTACCGGACTTATACTGCTTGCCGTGTCGGCACTGCTTTTTTATCTGACCACTGATTTTACGGTGGGAGGAATTACCATCTCACACATGATGGGTGTAATGGCCGGAGTAGGAATTGGCCTTATTATTGGCGGAATGGTAGGATATGTAAGCAAAGGAAGCGCAATAAAGGCTGAAGAGAAGAAAAGAGAATTCAAAAGATTACAGCAAGAAAAAGAAGATCTTGAAAAACAGGCGGCAGATATTGCCAGACGGGAAGCGGAACTTCAGCAAAATAAAAACCCTCAAATTTAATATTTGAGGGTTTTTTATAGTGTTATTTTCAAATTATTTAAACTTATAACCTACGCCTACCAAAAACAGATTCGGTCTGTTGTCATACCTGATTTCTGATCCGGAGACCTTATTGATGAAGTTTCTTTCATCTTTGCTGAAAGCCCCTTCGTATCGTGCATTAATGATCAGCTTTTTAATTTCAAGCTGCGCGCCGAACTGGTATCCTACTGTGAAATTGTTTTTAACGTTTTCTTTAAAATCATTGTAGGTATCTTCCTTGCTTAAATTGTAGCTTGCTACCGGTCCTACAAAAACTCCCAGCATATCCCCTAAAAGATTATACCCTAAAAGAACCGGCATATCGATACGGTTGCTCTTTACATCAAAAGTAGTATTCTCCGTAGTGAATTCATTTTTGAAATGAGTGTAGTATAATTCCGGCATTACATAAAGTGCAGTCGGAAGTCCTATTTTTAAAGAAAGCCCCACGTTGAAACCTGCATTGTTTTTTCCTGTTCCCTCAATGGCTTCATTTACCGTTCCTTTAATGTTTTTCCATGAAGGAGAGCCTGTCGGGAATATTAAGTTGGCTTTTCCTGCCAGAGAGATCTGCGCAGAAGCGAACATTGAAAACCCAATTAATGCTATACTAAGTACCTTTTTCATTATCATCTATTTTAGAGATTGTATTTTCAATCGTTTTATTATTTTCAAGTAAATATTCTCTCAGTTCTTTAAACAGTTCTGAAGAATAAACGAAGTCAATAAGATTTTTATTGCCCGCAGTAATGAGAATATCCTTGTTTCCTTCCCATTCTTTGATCCCCAGTCTCAGGTATACAATTTTCTCCCCAATTGTCATCACGGAATTCATATCGTGCGTATTGATGATAGTTGTTGTATTATATTCTTTGGTGATTTCAAGAAGAAGATCATCAATGACATTGGAAGTATAGGGATCAAGACCGGAGTTAGGCTCATCGCAGAACAGATATTTAGGATTGTTCACGATTGCTCTCGCAATGGCAACACGCTTTTGCATTCCCCCGGAAATCTCAGACGGAAATTTTCTCCCGGCCTTATCAAGATGTACCCTTCCAATTACTTCAAATACTCTTTTCTTTTTTTCTCTGAAAGTAAGGTTGGTAAACATATCCAGCGGAAACATGATATTCTCTTCCACCGTAAGAGAATCAAAAAGTGCGCTACCCTGGAATACTGTTCCGATCTCTGAACGCAGATGCTGTTTTTCCTCACGTGTCATGACGTTGATATCCCTGCCGTCAAACAGGATCTCTCCTGATGATGGCTGATAAACATTCAATAAGCTTTTCAGGAAAACAGTTTTTCCGGAGCCACTCTGCCCAATGATCAGGTTTACCTTTCCTTTGTCAAAAGAAGTTGAAATTCCCTTCAGTACTTCAACCTCGTCAAAACTCTTCTTAAGATCTTTTACCTCAATCATCAGCTTAATATTAATTGGGTTAAAATTAATTCCGAAATGATAATAAATACCATGGTCCATACTACGGCCTGAGTACTGGCTCTACCTACTTCCAGCGATCCTCCTTTTACATTATATCCGAAGTAAGAAGGTACCGTAGCAATAATAAAAGCAAACACTGTGGTTTTTACAAATGCATAGTATACAAATAAATTTGGCATATACATCTGGATACCTACTATATAATCATTTTCTGTCCAGTTTCCAGTCAGAATACCTGCCAGGTAGCCACCTCCGATACCGAATACAATACTGATGGCAATAAGCAAAGGATTAAAAATCACACAGGCAAAAATTTTGGGCAATATCAGGAAATTCGGAGAGTTTACTCCCATAATGTCCAATGCGTCGATCTGTTCTGAAACCCTCATGGTGCCTATACTTGAGGCAATATATGATCCTACTTTACCTGCCAGGATCAAGCTGATAATTGTCGGTGAAAATTCCAATACCAAAACAGCTTTTGTGGCATATCCCACGAATGAAGGTGGAATAGGAAAAGAAGATGAATCAAAATTATTGAACATCTGGATAGCCACAACGGCTCCCACAAATATAGAAGTGAAGATCACAAGCCCAAAAGAATTGACGCCGAGATCATTGATTTCTCTCATGAACAGCTTCCAAAAAACCCTCATTTTCTGGGGCTTCTGCAAGGATTTACCTAGAAGGATAATGTATTCTCCTATTGCTGTAAAAAACTTTTTTAACATGCTGCTAAATTAGACTTTTTTTATTTAATTCAGGTTAGACCTCAGGTGCTCAACGGAGGATTATTTAACCTAGAAGCAAATATGGTTCCTCAATTTCAGTCTTAGCCTTTTGTTTTATTTATTTTGCGTTTTTATCACCGCCGATCACCAATAAAACGGTCTTTAAAATAATAATAAGATCCAAAACAAAACTCCAGTTTCTTACATAGAATGTGTCTGCAAGAATCCTTTTTTTCATTTCAACCTCCACATCTCCATAATCTCCTCGCAGTCCGCTTACCTGGGCAAGGCCAGTGATACCAGGCGACACCATACTTCTTAAGCTGTATCTTCCTATCTTAGGTTTGTAAAAGTTATCTACAGAAAGCATATGCGGACGTGGTCCCACAATAGACATTTCTCCTTTCAAAACATTGATAAACTGGGGAAGCTCGTCAAGGCTGGTTTTCCTGAGAAAACGTCCGATTTTTGTAATCCTGACATCATTTTCTTCCGTAGTTTTCGTAGCTGATTCATCATTAACGATCATGGTTCTGAATTTGAGACATGAAAATACTTCTTCATGGAAACCATATCTCTTCTGAACAAAGAAAACAGGCCCTTTAGATGTTATTTTTATGAGAATTGCAATCATCGGAAATAACCAGGAACCTAGTAAAACTAATATAAGGATAGAAAAAGCGATATCAAAAATCCTTTTAACCAGGAAATTGGAGTAATAATCCAAAGGGTATTTTGCCTGGCTGAGAATAGGTTGTGTCTGAATGTATCCAAGATCGTACAGGAAAAAATCGCTCTGTGTAATGCTCGGAATTAATGAGACATGGACCTTATGGTCTTCAGCCAGTTTGAAGATCTCAGTTTCAAGATTTTCGGTGAAATGGTTTTCTGTAGATAAAAACAGCGTGTGGATTCCGTTTTTTTTCCAAAATTCAACAAGTTCGGTTGGTTTTATATCAGAAGTTCCGTACTCAAATATTTTATATCCGTAATCTTTTCTGTCCTGAAATATATTCTTCAGAATTTCTGTAGAACCTGTTTCCCCCAAAAACATCACATTTCTATAATTGATCCCCAATGAACGGAAATATTTTATAATAAAATAAATGATCGATTTCGCCAGGAAAATAAAGAAAAAAAGATAGAAGGAAAGCCAGTAAATATCTGAATTGAAAAATACATTTTTGCTTACTTTTCCAATAAGCAGAACGCCGAGTATAAAGAACAGAAAATGGATAAGAAGGCGTTCAAGAAACAAAGTATAGGTGAGATTCCTCTGAATATTATAAATTTTTGTCCTGCCACTTAGAAGCATCCAGAACAAAAAAAGCAATACCAGGGAAAAAATATTCTGGTACCATGTTTCCTTATGATATCTTAAGCTTTCGTTTCTGCTTATGAAAAAGAATATGAAGATAGATGCAATAACCACAAGGTCAAGCAAAATAATAATCGATTTCAGGTATCTAGAGTATCGAATTCTCTGCATCTATCAGTATTTATAACGGATACGAAGATCTAATGTACATAATTTTTGCGGTATATTCCGGGATTCTATGAATATTATAAACTTTCTCTCCTATTATTTAAGTATGTCAGGCAAAAAAAACAATCATATGAATAAAAAATATTCTGATCTAGCATTTCGGTGAATTTAAAAAGTGATCTTATGGAATATTCAGGTATTTATGAGTCTGAACCGAAGCCTGCCATTCCGGATGGGCTAAAATAAAATCGGTGATCTTTGGGTACATTTCATCACGCTTGCTCCATTCGCTCTGCATATACAGTTTGCAATTTTCAGAAACCTTTGCAGCCTGTTCCTGAGCAAAAGTAAAGTCATGCTGATTGAAGATGATCACTTTAAGCTCACTTGCTTTTTCGTAGATCTCTTCTTTCGGAAGTCCTGTTTTCTTAGGCGAAAGGGTAATCCAGTCGATCTGCCCGCTCATTGGATAAGCTCCTGAGGTTTCAATATGGATGGTGCATCCCAGTTCTTTTAGCTTTGACGTTAAGATATCTAAATTCCACATCAACGGTTCACCGCCGGTTAAAACAATTGTTTTACTGTGCTTTGCAGCAGTTTCTGCAATTTCCTCTGCATTCATCAATGGATGAAGGTTCGGATCCCAGCTTTCTTTTACATCACACCAATGACATCCGACGTCACAGCCTCCCAATCTGATGAAATAAGATGCCTTTCCGGTGTGTGCCCCTTCTCCCTGTAAAGTGTAAAAATGCTCCATTACAGGGAGCATTTTACCTTCTTTTAATAAAATATCTTCTTCTTTGTTCATTTTAAAATTAGTCGTTATAGACTGAGGTTTTGTAAGCGATGATGGTATTTTTCATCAGCATGGCTCTGGTCATAGGGCCTACTCCTCCAGGTACGGGTGTAATCCAGCTTGCTTTAGCTGCACAGCTGTCAAAATCTACATCACCTGCAAGGTAGTATCCCTTTGGAGAGTCATCGTCTACTCTTGTAATACCCACATCCACGATTACTGCACCGTCTTTGATCATATCTCCTTTTAAGAAATGAGGATCACCTAATGCGGTAATAACGATGTCTGCTTTTTTTGTGTATTCTTCGATGTCTTTTGTATAAGAGTGTGTTAAAGTCACGGTAGAGTTACCCGGGAAATCTTTTCTTCCCATCAGGATGCTCATAGGTCTTCCTACGATCTTGCTTCTTCCGATAATTACACAGTCTTTTCCTTTGGTTTCAATATTATATCTTTCCAGTAATGTCAGGATCCCAAAAGGAGTAGCAGGCAGGAAAGTGTCCATTTCCAATGCCATTTTCCCAAAATTTTCAGGGTGGAAACCGTCTACGTCTTTTCTTGGATCAATCGCCAAAATGATTTTTTCCTGATCGATCTGGTCCGGTAAAGGAAGCTGTACAATGAAACCGTCTACCTCCTTAGATTTATTTAATTCATCAATTTTCTCCAGCAATTCAGACTCGGAAACGGTGCTTGGGAACTTTAAAAGCGAAGAACGGAATCCTACTTCCTCACAGTCTTTTACTTTGCTGTTCACATAGGCTTTGCTTGCTCCGTTGTTTCCTACAAGAATAGCCACCAGATGGGGTGCTCTTTTCTTGCCTTCAAGGATTTTTTCCACTTCCGCCTTGATTTCTGCCTTTATTTCTTTGGATACTTTAAGTCCGTCAAGAATTTCTGCCATTTTTACTTTTTTTACTTTTTATTTAGATTTTATTGAATACAACAATATCCTGGAATTCATCGGCGCCTTCCTTTTCTACATCGGTTCTCCAGAATCCTCCTTTTATGGTGGTTACTTTTAATCCTGCTTCTGTTGCCATCTTGTTCAGCAATGAGATGCTTACTGCAATATTGGCTGCGGTCACTTTATCATCCATAAGCCTGTAGCCTTCATACTGATGTGGAAATGGCATTGTACCATATTCTTTTTGGGTTTCATCATACAGAAAGAATGTGGCCAGACATTGCCCGTCGTTTTTCAGCACTCTGCTGATTTCACTAAGATACCTTTTGATCTCTGGTATCTGCATATGCGTGAAAACTGAGAACAGAAATACCTTATCAAACCGTGACTCATCATAAGGAAATGTAAAACTCTCTGCTTTTTGGCTGAAAGTATTGTACAGGTCATTATAAATCGGGGTAAACTGAAATTTAAAATTCGGATGTTTTTTTCCGATGTGTTTATTACACCAGTTGATTCCCTTTTCTACGGCATCAAAACCGTCGTATGTTCCTTTATCAATGATGCCGGTAAGGGCTACTGCCGTTCTTCCGATTCCGCATCCCACATCCAGAACATGGTCTGTATTTTGTAAGCCTATATATTTTTTAAGCGCATTTACCTGACGGATCCCATGAGGAATAAAGTCACTGCCTCCTACATAGATGTCTCCTTTTTTAGGTTCATTTTTTGATCTTTTCCCCGTAATTCCTTCATAAAAATCTATCGGAAAATAATAAATTTTCCGCCCCAGAAGCCTGAGGCCGGGAGGAAGCTTATAATAATATGACCGTAATGCAGACATCTGCTACTTGTTTCCTTTATAATAATTAATCAATCCATTCGTAGAACTGTCGTGAGAGCTGATTGCTTCATTGTTTTCAAGCTCAGGAAGGATCTTATTAGCTAAAACTTTCCCTAATTCCACCCCGAACTGATCGAAGCTGAAAATATTCCAGATCACCCCCTGAACAAAGATCTTATGCTCATACATGGCAATTAACTGGCCTAATGAAAAAGGGGTTAATTCTTTGAATAATATAGAGTTAGTAGGTGTGTTTCCGTGGAAGACTTTATAGTTTAATAACTTATCAATTTCTTCATCGGATTTTCCAGCGCTTCTTAATTCTTCCTCTACTTCCTCTTCAGATTTTCCGAAGGCAAGTGCTTCAGTCTGTGCAAAAAAGTTAGCCAAAAGCTTGGGCTGATGATCAGAAACTAAATTGCTGCTTTTTACATAAGCGATAAAATCTGCAGGAATAAGTTCGGTTCCTTGGTGAATTAGCTGGTAAAAAGCATGCTGGCCGTTTGTTCCGGGCTCACCCCAGATAATAGGTCCTGTTTCATATTCTACGAACTCTCCGTTTCTATCTACGCATTTTCCATTGCTTTCCATATCTCCCTGCTGAAGATAAGCTGCAAATCTGTCCAGATATTGAGAATAAGGAAGTATTGCGTAGCTTGTCGCTGCGTAGAAATTACGGTACCAGATACCCAAAAGTCCCATTAATACCGGGACGTTTTCAGAGAAATCTGCAGTCTGGAAATGCTGATCGGTATCATTTGCACCTTTTAAAAGCTGCTCGAAATTGTCATAGCCAACTGCCAGAACAATACTCAGGCCGATAGCGCTCCAAAGAGAATATCTTCCGCCTACCCAGTCCCAGAATTCGAAAATGTTTTCTTCTGCAATTCCGAAATTTTTAACTGCTTCAACATTAGTGGATAAGGCAACGAAATGCTTAGCAACATCTTCTTCTTTTCCTGCTTTCAGGAACCAGTCTTTTGCAGAATTGGCATTCGTCATTGTTTCCTGAGTGGTAAAAGTCTTGGAAGCAATGATGAACAATGTAGTTTCAGGATTCAAGGTTTTAACAGTTTCAGCGATGTGATTACCATCAACATTGGAAACAAAATGAACATTTAATCTTGTTTTAAAATGTTTTAAAGCTGAACAAACCATTACCGGCCCAAGATCTGAGCCTCCGATTCCGATATTGACCACATCGGTAATTTCTTTTCCGCTGAAGCCTTTGTGTTCCCCTGAAATAATTTTTTCAGAAAAAGCTTTCATATGGTCAAGAACTCTTCTGATCTGAGGTTTAATATTTTCTCCATCTACAATGATGTCTTTATCTGAGAAATCCCTTAAAGCTGTATGCAATACTGCTCTTCCTTCTGTTTCATTGATCTTATCACCAGAAAACATCTTAGAAATAGCATCTTTCAGCTGGCATTCATCTGCCAATTGAAGTAAAAGTTCCTTCGTTCTTGTATCGATAAGGTTTTTAGAATAATCAAAAAGGAAATTGTCTTTCTGTAGAGAAAATTCTTTAAAACGGTCAGGATTATACTGGAAAAGGCTTCTCAAATCAAAGTCGTTGCCTGCAAAATGGTCATCAAGAGCTTTCCAGCTGGTAGTTTGTATAGGATTTATTTTTGATAGCATATCTTAGAAATTATATGGGTTCAGAAAGTAAGAGGCAGGATCAAATGTTTAAAATCCTTATCATTTTATTTCTGATGTGCAAATTTAAGGAAAAATAAAACCTCAGATAAATTTGAACGCGATAAATAACAATTTTTTAAAAAGAAAACCTCAGAACAGGTCTGAGGTTTCATGGTTATTGTTTTGTAAAAGATGGATCAGAAAAACTATTCGTCCGTTTCGTTAAGTATATTTTCCAAACGTTTGGCGTGGCGTCCGTAAAAGTATTGAGTCCATAAAACAATGCTGGCTACAATCGCTATGGTTCCGAGAAGTACAATCAGGATAAAAGCCTGCTGATAAGAATCTGCAAAACTTTCTAAAGGCATTCCTTTTTTCTGAAATATATTGTAAAACTCCAATCCTAAAGTGATCATAAAGTGGGGAAGAAGGAGAAATCCGAAAGACTGGTATCTTTCCATGTTCAGTTTCAGCTCGTGGTATATTTTCCAGAGGCTGTTTTTTGTATTTCCGGTATACAGTTCGGTTTGCTTATAAAATTTATAGAATCCGAACAGATAGTAAGAGGATATGACCACAAGCATCGCATAGGATGTATAATAAATAACATACTGCGATGAAGGGAAATCCAGCTGTTGCGGAAAGAATGCAATAAGAATAACGGCAATGATCTGCATGGGAAATTCCGATTTCATGCTTTTCTGGATCTTTTCGATAGGATGCTTGCTTTTCTTTAACTGTTCTATGGTGTTGGGAATGTTGACGTTTTCACCGTCTTCATTATTCCACTGTTCTTTTAATTGATCAAAATTCATAGCCTGATTTTTTTATGATTTGCTGTATTTTTTCTTTGGTTCTGTTGAGTTTTACACGGGCATTACCTTCGCTTAGGCCAAGGTTATCACCAATTTCTTTATGAGACATGCCTTCCATGAAATAGAATATAATAGCTTTTTCAAGTGCTTTAAGTTCCTGGACCGCAGTGTAGAAAACTTCCAGCTGCCGGTCCTTCGAAGGGTTATAGTCTTCATTCTGGACTTCAAAATGATGGGGTACATCCGTTTGGTTATCCGTCCGTTTTTTTTCTTTTTTTAAATAAGTAATAGCGGTATTAATTGCGACCCGGTACATCCACGTAGAGAACTCACTGTTGCCTTTGAAGTTTTGGTAAGATTTCCAGAGCTGGATAAGGATTTCCTGCTGGAGGTCTTCCCGGTCTTCCAAAGAATCCGCATAGATCCGGGAGGCCTTATATAAAATACCTTTATGCTGATTGACGAGCTTTAAAAAATCGGTTTCAGTCTGACTGCTCACAATAATTTCATGGTTTGGTTAGATGTTATAGGCTTGATACAGGTTTTACAGTATATCCTTTGGATCTTAAAAGCTGGATAATTCCGTTTTCTCCCATCAGATGAGCACCTCCTACTGCAAAGAAAGCACTTTCTTTTTTCATCACCTCAGGCATTTTTTCTGCCCAGTTTTTATTTCTGTCTGTAAGCATGGTTTTTTCCTGTTCGGCATTCATCATTTTATCATCTTTAAAAAGGGTATAAAGGGACTGTACATCTTCTTTTTTAAAGGCAGTGATCATTTTCTTAAGCAGGATTTCATATTCCTTTCCCATTTTTAACTGTTGAATGACTGCTTTCAGATCGTAGGCTTTATTGATTGAAGTCATCTGGTCCTCTACTTTTTCCAGCCCGAAGACTTTCTTTTTACTTTTCAGCGCATTTTTGAGGAGTTCTATTTCATACAGCTTTACTTCAGTTTGTGGACACGGTATAGCTTTCATCGAAATTAGTGCATACAATGCCTGTGAGCTGGAATTGTCCATCTTCTTCAAATCTGTTCCGTAGTCCGCGAGGATTTTATCCAGCTCTTTTGCTTCTTCAGGACTAAGCTGATCCGATAGTTTTTTATCCGTCTGATACATTTTCTGCATGGCTGTCATTTCAGCGGGATCTGTATAATTGATTTCCATCACAAGATTATCAGATTTTTCAAGGGCTTTCATCACTTTCGGTTTGATCTCAAAATCCTGGCTGCACATAATATGACAGGTTCCTGCAATATAAGAAGGTTGGGTAAGACCGTTTCCAGAAACTTCCCAAAGTGTACTGTTTTCCGCGTTGGTATTTTGAGCTTTTACTGTCATAACGGTTGCCGATAATAACGTTGCGAACCCAAGTTTTACTAAATTTTTCATATGATTAAAGTTTTTTTATTATTCATTCTTTAAACAGTAGGTAAGGGCAGGATAATGATCGTTACAGTTTTTTTTGAAAAAAATAAAAAACCTCCCGTGAAGGAGGTCTGTAAAATCTAAAATTATGATGATAACCAGCTGGTTAGGATTGCTTTTGTTATTCCTGAATTTTTGTGCGTTCCGGTTTTGTTAGTTTTCTTTTTCTTAAAAAGTATACAACGGTGACTAAGATTAATAAAAGTGGCCATATGGTGATAAGTCCCACTGCGATCTTTTGAATCAGGTAAAATCCTTCTACAAAAGCATTTTTAGCGTCATATATGAAGTTAAACTTATATTTATTATCAATATTTCTGGTATTGGTTACTGCAATTTCTGCAATACGGAGCTTAGGCTCTTTAATGTAAATATCTATCGTGCTGTATTTAATGTTGTCGGTGGTATCCATATTGGCAAGCTGCTGCAGATTTCCTTCCGCCATATTGTCGTTGTCCAGCTGTACTTTGTCTTTATTTGTTTTCAGCTGATCGATATTTTCGCCTGTCTTTTTAATTCTTTTGCCTTCCATTTCTGCATATTTGATGTTGGAGGTTACATCTTCTGCATTGATCGTTCTGGAGTTCAGGAAAAGTTTTTTATCATTAATTTTCACAAGCAATTCACCAAGTTTTTCCGTCGGAACGCGTACCTGCATCATATTTTCTGTCTGGTACTTTTTGATTAGCATCGCGTCATTATCGGAAGTATTATAGGTCTCCTGTGAGATCACATTGCTCTGAAGATTGCTGTGGGCTACAAATCCTCCGAGATCCTGAACTGTCTTTTCAATGGAAACGGTTGCTTCATAGACATCCTTGACTTCCATATTTACGTCAGCTGTTTTAATGAACTGTTTGTCCTTTACCGTCATAGTGGCTACAGAAGAAACGCTGTCTGTAACTACGGCAACAGCAGAATCTGTAGCATAGCTTTCAGTGGAGACCGCTTCTCCTTTTTTACATGAATAGATTCCTGATAAAAGAATTGCTGACAGGGATAATTTAATGTAGGTCGTTTTCATAGCGTTGATTTTTGTGGGTTTTCTTAGGTCAAAGTTCTGTCAGGATCTTTTGTAATATTTGAAAATCAATCGCAAAAAGTTTGTAAAGAAATATTTCAGTTTTAATTTGCTGTGAATGAGTGTTTTGTAAAATGAGACCTCATAGAATGACTTGTTTTCGGAGCAGTTTTTGCTTAACTTTTACAAATCAATCCCACAAAACATTACTATGTCAAATACTTTTTCCAAAATCAGAAACGCTATAGAATTATTCAGATCCATAGATTTTGATCAGCTGAGTGCTATTTCTCAAAAAGTTGATCTGCCTAAGCTAATGCAGAATTTCTCCAAGCTGGATGATAAACAGCTGAACGGAATGATGAAAATGCTTGATCCCAATAAGAAAAAACGGGAGCTTCCTCCCATTGATGGTGATTTTTACGACATCTACCATACGCTTACTCCGGAACAACGGGAGATTCAACTTAAAGTAAGAGCGTTTATGGAAAAAGAAGTGAAACCTTTGGTCAATCATTATTGGCTGAGGGATGAATTTCCTTTTGAACTCATTCCGAAATTTCAGAAACTGAATATCTGTGGTGTAACCTATGAAGGGTATGGCTGTCCGGGAATGCCCTTTCTGATGGAAGGTGTCATTGCCATGGAAATGGCGAGAATTGATGCCTCTATTGCTACATTTTTTGGTGTGCAGTCAGGGCTGGCGATGGGATCTATTTACATCTGCGGATCAGAGGAACAGAAACAGAAATGGCTCCCCCAGATGCAGAAATTCGAAAAAATAGGTGCTTTTGGCCTCACCGAGCCTGAAGTAGGGTCCGGAGCAGCAGGCGGTCTTACTGTTACCTGTAAAAAAACAGAGCGGGGTTGGATTCTCAATGGACAAAAGAAATGGATCGGGAATGCAACATTTGCTGATCTTGTCATTATCTGGGCAAGAGATCTGGACAGCGGTGAAGTGAAGGGCTTCATTGTGGAAAAAGATAATCCGGGCTATTCCGTAGAAAAGATAAAAGGGAAAATGGCATTAAGGATTGTTCAAAACGGATTAATCACTTTAACTGATTGCCTGGTTACCGAAGAAAACCGTCTCCAGAATGCAAATTCATTTAAAGATACCGGAAAAGTTCTGCGTATGACCAGGGCAGGAGTGGCATGGATGGCTACAGGCTGTGCAAGAGGGGCCTATGAAAGTGCACTACAGTATACCAGAACCAGAGAACAGTTCGGAAAACCTATTGCTTCATTCCAGATGATCCAGGGACATCTTGTGGAAATGCTTTCCAACCTTACTGCCATGCAGACTATGGTCTTCCGGCTTTCGGAAATGCAGGATGAAGGAATTTTAAAGGATGAACATGCGTCCCTGGCCAAAGTTTTCTGTACTTTGAGAACCAGAGATATTGTTTCCAGGGCGAGAGAAGTGATGGGTGGAAACGGTATTCTTCTTGAGTATGACGTGGCAAGATTTGTGGCAGATGCCGAAGCTATTTATTCTTACGAAGGAACAAAAGAAATCAATTCACTGATTGTAGGAAGATCAATTACAGGATTCAGTGCATTTGTATAGATTCTTAATGTGAATGGTGAATTGTCATTACTGAGTATCGCAGGATATAAATTGACAGCGAAGCTAATTGACAATTCACCATTCATCAATAATTTCCTAGCTAATCAAAGCCTTATATTTCTCCCTGTTATCAATAATCATCCAAAGATTAATCAGGAACAGAGCTCCTGCGATGGACATTCCCATGGTAGATTTGTCTATTGTAAATACGTGAACCACAATTCCCATCATTACGGGTAAAATGACAATGGCTCCTAATGCTCTTGTTTTTGGGAAAATAAATAATAGCCCGCCAACAACTTCTACAATTCCCACCAGAGGCATCAGCCAGTGAATTTCTCCAAATGCGGCAAAAAGTTTCATTTGCTCAGGCGTTGGCTTTTCCATTGGCATATAATTAAAGAATTTGTTTAATCCAGCATTGATAAACATAAGCCCGAAAAGAAGGGCAAAGATAAATTTTACGATTTTCATAATTGTTGATTTTATATCAAATGTAAAACAAAAATGCTATTCGTAAGTCTGTTTTTATTAAAATTTGTTAATATTTCATATTTATCCCTATGTTTGGAATAATTTCTAATTTCATTTAATATATTTGTTATACAAATCAAAACTAAACAATCGTATTATGCTGAAAAATCTTCAAAAATTAAATCGTGAGAGTTTAAAGAAAGTTCATGGCGGAGGAAAACCTCCTATCTGTGATATAGGACCGGAAGGCTGCCCGTGTATTATTCCGCCGGGAGACCCGTGTTTAGGTGGTCCAGGTGGTGGTGGCGACGATTTGGGATATTGTCCTGATAGCCATGCATATATTCCGTGTAACCAGACCTGTCCAAGCGGAATGAGCCCATTGTGCGCACTATAAGATCAACTATAGGAGCTGTCTCAATGGAGGCAGCTTTTTTTATTTGTAATAACTCATTGTCAATGGTCAATCCATTTCCTTCAATGTGATATTCTTAGAAATCTTGTAGCTCTTTTTCTTTTTATTCGGCTTTTCTTCTTCCCCGAGCAACTTGCCCCATGGCTTTAAGCCGTCTACTCTTTCAAAAATAATTTTAATGATTGCAATAGCCGGAATACACAGAAACATTCCTGCGATCCCCCAAAGATGTTCGCCTAAAATAATTCCGATGAAGGAAAACAGAGCATTGATCTTTACTTTTGAACCTACAACAAACGGAAGGACAATATTTCCGTCAATGATATGTATGGCAATATACCCGATTGCTACGTATACACAGGTAGAAGGGGCGCCTGTTGCAAAGGCAATAAAACATGATATTAAGAGGGAGATACATATTCCCAGATAAGGAATTACATTTAATAAGCCTGTCAGAATAGCCAGAAGTATGGCATATTTTATTCCTAAAACAGTAAGAAGGATGGTGCAGAGAATTGAAACAATCAAAACCTGCAGACAAAGCCCGAAAATATATTTTTTCGTCATGACTCTGATCTCGTTAACCACTTCCTGCACACTTGCTTTATGTTTTTCGTTAAAAACGGTTACAATGAAATTATTAAGAACCCTTCTGTAATTTAAAATAAAAATAAAGAATAAGGTGAAAAATACGATAAAGCCAAAACCGCTTGAAAATATTCCGAAAGTAAAGCCAAGGATTACTCCCGAGGAGGAAAGCAGCTTATTCAAGCCCTGGTTAATATAATCCAGCTGCTCATCTATCTTTACATTGAAGGTTTTTGAAATCCAGTGCTGCAGATTACTGAAAACAGTCGTCACCTGATCCCTTAGGTGGGGAATGTCTTTGCTGAAATCAGAAAGTTGTGATCCGAAAAAATAAATAAGCCCGGATAAGATAGCCAGCATCACAAAAACCGAAGTCATTGTTGATATGGATCTTGGAAATCTTAATTTTCTTTCCATGAAAGTGGCGGCGGGAAGAAAGAGCATGGCCATTAAAAAAGCTAAGAAGAAAGGGGCTAATATGCTCTGCCCGAGTGCCAGCAGGTAACCCAAGCCAATGATGGAAATAACTACAAGCGTAAGGTTAACAAGAAAAGGAAGTCGAAGAAAATTCATAATTTTTCAAATCTGTTGCATAAAAATAAGAAAACCCGTCTAATTAAAGACGTGTTTTGGTTTAATTAACATAATTCTTTTTGAAAGAGAAGCCATAGGACAGTGTCGTGTGGTACGTGTTTTTTTTAAAATTAATCTCAATTATTTTTTTGTGCTTTTGCAACTGAACTTAATGACAAAAAACGCACCTCAAATATAATCTGAGATGCGTTTCCTTATTGAGAGTTGATATGTTCTGAATTATTTTTCGATCGCAAAGTCGACTACTTCCTCCATTCTGTTCACATAATGTACAGTCAGGTTTTTCAGATAATCTTTTTTGATCTCTTCCACATCTTTTCTGTTCGCTTCACAAAGAATTACCTCTTTTATTCCTGCTCTCGTGGCTGCAAGAAGCTTTTCTTTGATTCCGCCTACAGGAAGTACTTTTCCTCTTAACGTAATTTCACCCGTCATCGCAAGATGAGGTTTTACTTTCTTATTTTTGAATGAAGAAACCATTGACGTTAGCATAGCAATACCTGCAGACGGCCCGTCTTTCGGTGTTGCCCCTTCCGGAACGTGAACGTGGATGTTTTTCTTATCCAGCTCTTCCTGCGCTATTCCAAGCTCGTCATGTTTAGCTTTGATATATTCCAAGGCGATGGTTGCAGATTCTTTCATAACGGTACCCAGATTTCCGGTCATGGTAAGACCTCCTTTTCCATTACTTAAAATACTTTCAATGTATAAAATATCTCCACCCACACTGGTCCATGCAAGACCTGTAACTACACCAGGCACCCCGGTGATTTCAGACAGGCTTTTCGGTCTTGGAACACCAAGAATCTCATCTATTTTTTCAATAGTGATCCTTGGGTCATATTCTTTCATTAAAGCAGTCTGAAGGGCAACCCATCTTGCAATGGATGCAATCCTTTTTTCCAGGGTTCTTACACCGCTTTCTGAAGTGTGTGCTTCAATGATATGTTTAAGTTCAGAATTTCCGAGTTTGAATGATTTCGCATCCAAACCGTTTTCTTCCTGTTGTTTTTTGATCAAATGTCTCTTTGCAATCTCTGTTTTTTCCTCCATCGTATATCCGGCGATCTGAATGATCTCCGTTCTGTCTAACAATGGCGTCTGGATCGTAGACAGTGAATTTGCCGTAGCGATAAACATCACTTTGGACAAATCGTAGCCCATTTCCAGGAAATTGTCATAGAAAGATTTATTCTGTTCAGGATCAAGAACTTCCAAAAGGGCAGAGCTTGGGTCACCGTGAAGCCCCTGAGCGATTTTGTCAATTTCATCAAGAACGATTACCGGATTGGAAGTGCCTGCTTTTTTGATAGATTGCAGGATTCTTCCTGCCATGGCTCCAATATATGTTTTTCTGTGTCCACGGATTTCACTTTCGTCATGAAGTCCGCCCAGAGATAATCTTACATATTTTCTTCCCAGGGCATCAGCAACCGATTTTCCTAAAGATGTTTTTCCTACTCCCGGAGGCCCTACAAGTAAAAGAATGGGGGATTTCATGTTGTTTTTTAGCTTTAAAACAGCCATGTGCTCCAGAATTCTTTTCTTAATATCTTCCAGTCCGAAATGAGCCTTGTCTAAAGTTTTTTCAGCCTTGGCAATATCAAAAACATCTTTTGTATAGGTTTCCCACGGAAGATCTGTGAAGAAATCAAGATAATTTCTCTGAACGTTATAGTCAGGAGAATTCGGGTTCTGGCGCTGCAGTCTGCTGATCTCTTTCTGGAAATGATCTTCCACTTCCTGATTCCACTTTTTTCTTCTTGCCTTATTGATAAGATCCTCGACATCGCTTTCCGGGCCGCCTCCCAGCTCATCCTGAATGGTTCTGATCTGCTGATTCAGAAAATATTCTCTCTGCTGTTTGTCAAGATCCTTTGATGTTTTCTGATGAATCTGGTTTCTCAGTTCCAGTTTTCTGAAATCCTCATGCATCATCTCATAGCACTTGTTAGCCCTTTCCATAAGGCTTTTCTCCTCAAGCAGCTTTTGTTTTTCCGTAGAAGGAAAGCTTGCATTAGTGCAGATGAAATTCAGAAGATCATCATTATTATTGATGTTTTTGATGGCGAAATTGGCCGCATTTGGAATATTAGGGTCCAGCTCGATTATTTTCAAGGCTAAATCTTTGATATTCTCAAGTAAAGCCTCATATTCTTCCTTATTTTTTGGCCTGGAATCTTTCAGTTTTGTGATTTCAGCTTTGAAATAAGGCCGGCTTTCTACGATTCTTTTTATTTTAAATCTGTGGAAACCTTTAGTAATAGCTGTAATATTGCCTTCAGGAAGTTTGATGATTTTGATGATTTTTGCCAATGTACCGGTCTGGTACATATCTTTCTCGGCTGGCTGCTCCAAATCTGAGTTTTTCTGGCTCACGATTCCAATGAACTCACCATTTTTCTGTGCTTCTTCAAGAAGCTGTATCGATGTTTTTCTTCCTGCAGTAATAGGAATTACCACATTCGGAAACATGACCATATTTCTTACGGGAAGTATAGGGAATATTCTCTGTTCGGAATTTTTATCAGTCTCCGAAAAGTCTGAAAGATTGATCTCCTCGGCTACAATGTCAAACCCATCGCTGATCATTTCCTCTAAACTAATATCTTCAAATTCTGTCATAGTTAATCAAATGACAAATTGTCATCTTCGTTTTAAATCGTTAAAATGATATTTTACAATATGCGCTGAAAACGTGCAGCGTATTATAGTTCTCTAAATTGCACAATACCTATGCCATTTGTTTTTTACTAAAAAATATGGTCAAAATTTCCTTTTTTTAGTAATCTTTCATTTTAAAAATTAAAATAAAGGAGTTCTGCTTCTCTAATTTCTTAAAAATGTGTATTTTCGCAAACTGATAAAAAACTATAATATATAAAATGGCAATTTTAGGACAGATTAGGAGTAAGCCTTGGCTTTTGATGGGAGTGATCGCATTGGCGCTTTTAGCGTTTCTGGTAAATCCCGACAGCATCGACAAGGTTTTTGGAAAAAATCCTGATGTTTTAGGAAAAGTAAACGGTGAGAAAGTCACCCGCGAAGAGTTCAATGATCAGCTTTTCGTACTGCAGCAGCAGGCTGAGCAACAGGGCCGTCCAAAAACGGGACTTGAAGAGCAGGCTTGGCAGTTACTTGTACAGTCTAAACTTATCAAACAACAGTTTGAGAAATTGGGCTTTGAAATGACTGATGATTATTTCTGGAATCAGATCCAGTATGATCAGATGTTCGCTCAAAACCAACAGTTCTTTGATGAGAAAGGTAATTTTAAAACTCAAGAGCTTAAAAAAGAAATTGAAACATTAAAGAACACCAATCCGGAAGGCTACAACCAATGGCTGAAGACCAGAAAAACTGTGGAATACAGACTGATGGCAAGACAGGTGTTTACTAATATTTCAGCGGGAATCACTACTGGCAAAAAAGAAGCTGAAGAGCTTATGAAGCAGAGAGACCAGCTGGCTGATATCGATTTTGTAAAGATCGACTATGCAGCATACCTTCAAAAAACGAAAATTAACGTTACTACGGCAGACCTTGAAAACTATATCAAGCAACACCCTGTCATGTTTAAAGCGGAGCCAAGCAGAAACATCGGAATTGTATATTTCCCTTCTAAGCCTAGCCCGGCAGATGATGCAGCGGCTCAGAAAGAGATCAATAAGCTTTTCTCTGGTGGTACGGATGCAAGCGGAGGAACAGAGAACTTCCAGAATACAAAGAACGACTCTATGTTTGTGATGGCTAATTCTGATATGCCTTTCAACAATCAATATTCAGCGCCTGCCCAATTGCCTCAGACAATTCAGGGACAAATTGCAACTGCAGCTATCGGACAGACTTTTGGACCCTACAAAGAACAAAATTTCTATGTAGTGTCGAAACTTTTGGATAAAAAGACTTCAGATTCTACATTGTCAAGACATATTCTCATCGCTTTCAAAGGAAGCCCTGCAGGACAAGGTGTAACAAGATCTAAGGAGCAGGCTAAGAAATTGGCAGACTCTATCGGAGCTATTGTGAAGGCTACTCCTGCTAAATTTACGGAATTCCTGAAACTTTCTAACGATCCTAACTCTGCAGCACAAGGTGGAAGTTTAGGCTGGACAACCCCGGAAACACCTTTCGTTCCTGAGTTCCTTACCTATCTGGCAAATAACCCTAAAGGCGCTACAGGAGTGGTAGAAACACAGTTCGGATACCATATCATCAATATTGAAGATAAAAAAGCCGGAGCAATGAGCTATAAGGTAGCTAACCTTGTAAAAGAAGTTAAACCTTCAGATGCTACAGAAGCCGAATCTGATAAAAAAGCAAGAAGATTCATTCAGCAGGTTCAGGGGAAATCTTTCAACGATTTCGTGAATATTGCTAAAAAAGGAAACTATCAGTTCTCTAATCCTAAAGCCGCTAAAAGATTCGACGGGCAGCTTCAGGGACTTGGGACAGATAAAGACGGAGAAATCCTGGCATGGGCATTCGATAAGAAAAGAACTAAAGGAGATACAGAATTCTTTACTGTAGAAGGTACAGGAGATAAAATCGTAGCATATCTTAACGGAAAACAGGAAGCAGGTCTTGCAGATCCTGAATCTGTAAGAGATCAGATCGAGGTGGTTGTTAAAAATAAATTGGCGGCTAAACAGATCTCTGATAAAATTGCCGGAGCTAAAGCTTCAAGCTTAGACCAGATCGCAAAACTGTTTGCTTCAACAAAACAATCTGCTCAGGTTAATATGCTTAACCCTTCAGTAGCCGGTGCTATGGAACCTAAAGTTGCAGGTGCTGCTTTTGGAGTTGCAAAAGGTAAACTTTCTAACCCGATTGAAGGGGGAACAGGAGTTTATGTATTGATCAAAAAATCAGAAACAGTGAACAAGCAGCCGGGTGATCTTAAGCAGTTTACAGAATCTATTACCCAGAGAAGTGCAAGTATGTTCGGACAGGCTTGGATGAAGAGTCTTCAGGATAATGCAGATATCAAAGATTACAGAATTGAAATCTGGAACAAGCTGGGAAATCAGCAGCAGTAAGATTTTAAATTTACAGATATAAAAGCGGCAGAATTTTCTGCCGCTTTTTTGTATTTAACGCAGAACAATAAAGAAAAAGATTAATTTAAAATGTGTTATATTTGCTCATTAGAAAAAATTTAGCAAGTGAAGTTCAGTAAAGAATTAAAAGCTGGTGTGATTGCACTTATAGCTATTGTAGGCTTTGTGGTGTTGTTTCAATTCATGAAAGGCAGAAGTCTTTTTACTACCGATAATATATTTTACGCAAAATACGATAATGTGGAAGGACTTGCGCAGTCATCTGCGGTTTCCATTAATGGTTTGAAAGTAGGTCAGGTTGATAAGATCATTCCTAGAACAGCAAAAGATGGAAAGATCAGTTTTGTGGTGAAAATTACGGTAGATGACAAATTCGAATTTTCCAAAAATTCAACCCTTGAAATCTTTGAACCAGGCCTGATGTCAGGAAAAGAAATGAGAGTAAACCTGATGTATGGAGGTCCAACTGCAAAAGACGGTGATACGCTTCAGGGATCTTTCAAACTGGGAACATTAGGAAGCCTTTCTTCTCAGGTAGGCCCTGTTAAAGATCAGTTGCAGACTGTTCTGTACAGAGTAGACTCTTTGATGGCGAATGCAAACCAAGTGGTCAATGCACAAAACAGAGAAGAAATCAGGGCGCTGCTTGCCAATCTTAATAAGACGGTAGGCGCTTTGCAGACTACAGCAGGAAGTGTAAATACTCTTGTGGGACATAACGATCCTAAACTTCAAAAAGTACTTGACGATGCAAGCCTTACCATGCAAAGCGGGAAGGTGACATTAGATAAATACGGGAACCTTGCAGAAAGCATTGATACTAAAAGGCTGAATGCGACAATTGCTAATTTGGACGCTACCGTAGGAAAACTTAACCAGGTAATAGCAGGTGTCGATAACGGACAGGGAAGCTTAGGGAAATTAATGAAGGACGAGCAGCTTTACAATAACCTGAACTCTGCTTCCACTAACCTGAATTCATTGATTGAAGACATGAAGGCAAACCCTAAGAGATACATCAATTTCTCAGTTTTCGGTAAGAATAATAAAGACTAATCACCTTATGCAGTACATTGATAACATTATTTTTCTGATCTTATTAATTGCAGGATTCGGGCTGTTTGCAAAAAGCCTGCAAAAGATTTATAGAAATATCAGGTTAGGAAGGGAAATCAATAGAAGTGACAGAAAAGCTGAGCGCTGGGAAACCATGGCCAGAGTGGCGATGGGCCAGAGCAAAATGGTAAAACGTCCTGTAGCGGGTATCCTCCATCTTTTTGTATATGTGGGTTTTGTTATTATCAACATTGAATTGATAGAAATTATTGTTGATGGGATCTTTGGAACTCACAGGTTTTTGGCTTCCATTTTCGGAAATAGTTTCTACAGCTTCTTTACGGCAACATTAGAAGTACTGGCTCTTTTAGTAATCATCGGAGTAGTTATTTTCTTTATCAGAAGAAATTTCTATGGCGTTAAAAGACTTAATATGAAAGAGCTTTTTGGCTGGCCTAAAAACGATGCCAACTGGATTCTGATCATAGAGTTTGCTCTAATGGTAGCTTTCTTCAGTATGAATGCCTCAGAATCTGTTTTGCAGGCTAGAAATGCAGAAGGTTTTCATCATATAGGTTCTTTCCCGATTAGCCAGATGCTTTTTGTTCCATTCTTAGAAGTATTTAGTTTTGACAATGGCTTCTTGGTTTTTGTTGAAAGATTTGCATGGTGGTTCCACTTTGTGGGGATTCTTTTCTTCATGAACTATCTTTATTACTCAAAACATCTTCATATTATTTTGGCTTTTCCAAGCACATGGTTTGCGAACCTTGAGAAAAAAGGAAAATTCAATAACCTGGATTCTGTCACCAAGGAGATCAAACTGATGATGGACCCTAACTCAGATCCTTATGCTGCACCGGCTGAAGGCGAAACAGCAGATGTTCCGTCTAAATTTGGAGCAGAAGATATATTTGATCTTAACCAGGTGCAGTTGCTTAATGCATACTCCTGTACAGAATGCGGAAGATGTACTGCCGTATGTCCGGCTAATATTACAGGTAAAAAACTTTCTCCGAGACTGATTCTGATGAAAACAAGAGACAGGATCGAAGAAGTAGGACGAAATATAGACAAGAACGGAAAATTCGAAGACGACGGTAAG
Source organism: Chryseobacterium sp. 22532 (assembly GCF_052044665.1). NCBI lineage: Bacteria > Pseudomonadati > Bacteroidota > Flavobacteriia > Flavobacteriales > Weeksellaceae > Chryseobacterium > Chryseobacterium sp. 22532. The sequence goes on along the minus strand of NZ_JBQENJ010000007.1, from coordinate 132,058 downwards.
AAGCTTCTGAATGATTATATTACCAAAGAAGAGCTTTGGGCCTGTACCACATGTAATGCATGTACAGAAGCATGTCCGGTATTGCTGGATCCGCTTTCTATCATTTTCGAAATGAGAAGATTCCTTGTGATGGAGCAGTCCGCTGCCCCTCAGGAACTGAATCTGATGATGACAAATGTAGAAAACAATGCTGCTCCTTGGCAGTATAACCAGGCAGACCGTCTGAATTGGGCAAATGAGAATTAATGTAAAATAATGTAACAATGTAGCAATTCATTGGTAAACTGGTACATTGGCATATTCGTAAATTTGAGAAAATGGATTTCAATATAAAAACAATGGCAGAATATGCTGCCGAAGGAAAGGCCCCGGAAGTTTTATTTTGGGTTGGATGTGCCGGAAGTTTTGACGACCGCGCCAAAAAAATTACAAAAGCATTTTGCAAGATATTAAACAAAATAGGAGTTGAATTTGCAGTTCTCGGACAGGAAGAAAGCTGTACCGGGGATCCCGCAAAAAGAGCAGGAAACGAATTTGTTTTTCAGATGATGGCCCTTACTAATATTGAGGTCCTGAACGCTTATGAAGTGAAAAAGATCGTCACTGCCTGCCCTCACTGTTTCAATACCCTGAAAAATGAATATCCAAGCCTTGGAGGGCACTTTGAAGTCGTTCACCATACTCAGTTCCTTAAAACTTTGATGGAGGAAGGAAGGCTGAAGATAGAAGGAGGTGCCTTTAAAGGGAAAAAAATCACTTTCCATGATCCTTGCTACCTTGGAAGAGCCAACGGCGAATATGAAGCTCCAAGAATGCTCCTTGAAAAACTGGATGCAGAACTTGTTGAAATGAAACGCTGCAAAACCAATGGTTTATGTTGTGGAGCAGGAGGTGCACAGATGTTTAAAGAACCAGAAAAAGGAAATAAAGACATCAATATCGAAAGAACGGAAGAAGCTTTGTCTTTCGAGCCAAAAGTCATTGCTACAGGATGCCCTTTCTGTAACACAATGATGACGGACGGTGTAAAACATTTTAATAAAAATACAGAAGTAGCTGTAAAAGATATTGTAGAACTTCTTGCAGAAGCTGAAGATCTGTAAGAACAGCAGAAAATAAGAAAAAACTCAGGCTTAGGTCTGGGTTTTTCTTTATCATAAAATCAGGAATATTTCTTAATTTTATACTTTAAAATTGACAGGATATGAAAATTGAAGAATCCAACATAGTAGAAACCAGCGACTACAGAGTTATTATATACCCGGCATCTAGACCTTTTGAAACCAAAGAAGCTAAGGCCATTACCGAAAAGCTTTTCGATTTCCTGGCGACCTGGGCGGCACACGGAAAACCGCTTTCTTCATCCTTTAAAATTGAAAAAAATCAATTTATCGTGGTTTGCGTGGATGAAGAGAAAGAAATGGCTTCAGGCTGCAGTATTGACGCCTTAGGGAAGATCATGCGCGAAATTGATGAAGAATATCAGCTTGGACTTTTCGACAGGATGAAAGCCAGCTTTGTACAAGACGGGGAGGTAAAAACATTGAAGCTTCAGGATTTTAAATCTCAGCTGAGAAGCGGTGAATTGCCAAAAGACATCCAGGTTTTTGACTTCTCTAAAAATACATACCTGGACTTTTTAAGTCACTTTTTACTGCCATTGGAAAAAAGCTGGGCTGCAGGTATAGCTTAAGCGAATATAAAATCAATCGATCAGAACTTTAGATTGAAGCCTTAGGCAGTTTTCTGTTGAAAACAGTCTTATAAAGTCTTCAATGTAAGGTTCTTTTGTTTAGTACCTCTGCTGGGGGCTACTGCAATAGAAACAGCTCTTATTCCACATTATCCTTGATTTGCATACCCGAAAGGATTACAGAATTTGCTCCTGCGGAAGTATTTAATCTATCATTAATGAATTATTATACGTTGAAAATTAATGGTATGCTAACTTCCTTTAATTATGCTGATATTTTTGGGAATTATTCGGATTAAAGATAGGAATTCACTAATTTTAACCATTATTTGAAGGTCGATTAATGACTTTACGTGAATATACATCTAGATAAAATTTTGGAAAGGAAAAAAATACTGTTTATCTCATCATGGTTTCCCAATAAAATAGAGCCTACGAATGGAAATTTTGTTCAGCGCCACGCTGAGGCTGTGGCAAAAATACATGATGTTGAAATAGTTCATGCCATTGGTGATTTTAATCAAAAGCAAAAGTTTCTGGAGGATGATCGGGTGATAAACGGTATCAGGACCTGTATTATTTATTATAAAAACTCAAAAAATCCTGTTCAGAATTTTTTACGAAGAATGCAGGCGTATAAAAAAGGCTATCATAAAATGCAGAAACCGGATTTGGTGCATGCCAATGTAATGCATAATTCTATGCTTTTTGCTGTTTATCTAAAGAAGAAATTTAAAATTCCGTTTGTAATTACTGAACATTGGACAGCGTTGAGGGAAGTAAATCGTAATCGCACTCCTTTTATTACAAAATTGATTGCCAAAATCATTGGAAACGCTGCAGAGAAGATATTGCCTGTGAGCGGTGATTTAGAAAAAGGACTAAAGAAAATTGGTATAACCACTGAAATGAAAGTTATTCCCAATGTAGTTAATACTAACCTTTTTAAACCGGTAATGAAATCAGGTTCTGATTTTACATTTATCCATGTCTCCAATTTGATTCCCAGAAAGAACTCAGATAAAATATTAAAGGTGGCATTAAAGCTCTTGTCAAAAGGATATCGGTTTAATTTACAGTTGGGAGGTGATGGGAATATTGACACTTTGAAAGACGAAGTAAGAAATGCAAAAGCTGAAGATAGAATAGAAATTTTTGGAATACAAACTATAGCCCAAGTTGCTGAGCGAATGCAAAAATCCGATTGTTTCATTCTTTTTAGCGATGACGAAAATCAGCCTTGTGTAATTGCAGAGGCATTTGCCTGTGGTCTTAAGGTGATATCAACAAATGTTGGTGGAATCAGCGAATTTTTTCCTGAAAATGCGGGCATTTTACTTCCAAAGGTAGATGAAGAACAGTTGTTTTCTGCAATGAGTCTAATTTTAGAAGAACCTAAAAATGAAAGTGTTTCTTTACTGTCTCAATATGCAAAAGATACTTTTTCAGAAGAAATTATTGGCCGGAAGTTTTCTGAAGTTTATGAAAATATTTGTAAAAATAAGAATCCATGAAAAGCTTAAAAGATTTTTTGAGAAGCTTTTTTAATAATCAAGGGCATTACGTTTTTTTATCTTTCCTGATTGCTAAAATTTGTGGATTTGCAGGAAATTTATTGGTAATCAGGTTGCTTTCTGAAAATGAATTTGGAGTATTAAGTATTGCTCTTTCGGTACTTACCATTTTTATGCCGTTTACAGGTTTTGGAAGCGGACAGAGTTTAATGCGGTTCGGATCAATTTCAACTGACGAGACTGAAAAACGGAAAATTTCCTCCTACTTTTTTTTCAAAGGGCTGTTCTTTGAAATCTTGTTGATCATTTTATTTTTATGTGTTTCTCTTTTTTATTATAAAAAGTATGAAAATATCTTTATTATTTTCTGTTTTGGTGTGGTAAGATTGGCGGGATATTATTTTGTGAGCCATATTCAGGTTTTTTACCGGATTACGGGTAAGAACCGGATATTTGCAAAAGTTAATAATGTGGTTAATATCGGAGGATTGGTTTTAATTCTTATTCTCACTTATTTCTTTAAGTTTTATGGCTACCTGATTGCCATTGCCATCACACCATATCTTTCATTGTTTTGGCTGAACAAAGAGATTTATTCATTTCATCAGTTCATTCCTAAAAATTACAGGGAAATGTGGAGGTATGGTGCATTTACAGCGGCAACATCTCTTATTTCCGACACTATGTTCTCTCTAGACATTCTTTTACTCGGGTTTTTAATGAATGAAACTGCTGTTGCCAATTACCGTGTTGCCATTCTGATACCATCCAATATCACCTTTTTAGCCATTAGTTTTTTGCAAAGTGATTTACCATTGCTCTCTAAAAACTATCAGAATAAAACATTTTTAAAATCTTATGTAATTAATTTCCATAAAGTATTTATACCTGTTTGTATTGGTATATTTATTTTCTTTATGTTTTTTGATCGCTACATCTTAAAATATTTTTTCGGAACTGCATATATTGATAATTCGGAGTTACTGATGGTTTTATTAATAGGATTCAATATAGGAATGTTAACCAGAAATCTTTATGGGAATCTTCTTCCGGCAGTGGGTAAAGTAGAAATCAATACCTGGGTGGGTATAGCTTCTCTTATTTTCCTTGCAGTAGCTGCATATTTATTAATACCTGTATATGGAACTTTAGGGATGGGTATTGCCATGACATCAACAATACTTATATCCGGTTTGTTTTATCTTATTTTTTTCTTTTTGTATCTGAAGAAACTTCCTTAATTACAAATCTTTATTACCTTTGTCTTATGAAGAATTCGGGTTTTCGATTATTGTTTGTGCTTTTTGCGTTCGTTAGTTGCGGAAGCGATGACGATTCTTTACAGAGAATTGATCAGATTCTGAACATTTATGTAAAAAACACTGCGGGACAGGATCTGCTGAATGCAAAAAAGACAGGTTCCTATTCTTCCTATGCGGTTAATGATGCTTTTGGTGTTGCGGACGTGGCTCCGGTATCTGTACCCCTTAAAGTAACTACAGACTCCATATACTACTTTGAATATTTAAGGGGAGCAAAAAGAAGAACACTGGACTCATTAAGCCCCGATAACAGAACATATCATTCCAAATTGGCATTCGCATTGAGCAGAACAGAGAACAATGTGGTGATAACTACTGTTGATTCAATGGAGATTAAATATCGTTGGACACCGTCGGTATTTCAGGTCTCGGAAGTTCGTTACAATAACCAAGTCGTATTTACCAAGACTGCAGATGCACCCAATGCTATAAATACCATTACTATCATAAAATAATTTAAATTTGCAAAACTGTTAGCTTAGCTTTTTAAGTTAACATCTAATATTTAACATCTCAATAAAATGTTACAAGTCAATTTTTTGCGCGACAATAAAGAACGCGTTTTAGAAGGTCTTAAAAAAAGACAATTCAAGAATCTTGGGTTGGTAGACGACGCTGTTGCTGCCGACGACGAAAGAAAAAGAATACAGTTTGAATTAGATTCCCAGCTTGCCGAGATCAACAAAATTTCCAAAGAAATTGGACTTTTGATGAAAGAAGGAAAAAAAGAAGAAGCGGAGTCTGCAAAATCTAAAACAGCACAATTCAAAGAGTCGAGTAAAGAACTGCAATCCCAATTAGATGCAACTGAAAAAGCTTTACTGGATATTTTATACCAGATTCCCAATATTCCGTTTGAATTAGTGAAAAGTGGAGCATCTGCAGAAGACAACGAGAATATTTTCCAGTCTCACGATGTAGAAGGACTTGGAGAAGGAGCGATCCCTCACTGGGAGCTTGCCAAAAAATATAATCTGATTGATTTTGAACTTGGAGTAAAAATCGCTGGAGCAGGTTTTCCTGTTTATTTAGGAAAAGGGGCAAGGCTTCAGAGAGCTTTGGTTCAGTATTTCCTGGATAAGAATGTGGAAAAAGGCTATATGGAGGTTAATCCTCCTCATGTGGTTAATGAGGCTTCAGGATACGGAACAGGACAGCTTCCTGACAAAGAAGGACAGATGTACCACATTGGTTTGGATGATCTTTATCTTATCCCAACAGCTGAAGTTCCTGTAACGAACCTTTACCGTGACGTATTGCTTGAAGAAAAGGATCTTCCTATCAAAAATACAGCTTTCTCTCAGTGCTACAGAAGAGAAGCGGGAAGTTACGGAGCTCATGTAAGAGGTCTGAACCGTCTTCACCAGTTCGAAAAAGTAGAGATTGTAAGACTTGAAAAGCCTGAGAACTCTTATGCTGCACTGGAAGAAATGGTGGAGCACATCAAGGAAATTCTTACAGATCTTGAGCTTCCGTTCAGGGTGTTGAGACTTTGTGGTGGTGATATGGGATTCACATCAGCAATGACCTATGACTTTGAAGTTTGGAGTGCTGCACAGGAAATGTGGCTTGAAGTAAGCTCTGTATCTAATTTTGAAACTTTCCAGGCAAACCGTCTGAAATGCCGTTTCAAAACAGAAGGGAAATCTCAGTTGGTTCATACACTGAATGGCTCTGCAATGGCCCTTCCAAGGATTATGGCTGCGTTGCTTGAAAACAACCAGACAACTGAAGGAATCAGAATTCCTAAGAAAATTGCAGAATATGCGAGATTCGATCTGATTAACTAAAATTATATTTCAATTTCAGTATAATAATAATCCCCTTTCATTTTTTGGAAGGGGATTTTATATTAGGTTTTAAAGGTCAATTATTCAGTAGTAATAACCACTTTCTTATCCTTATTGACAAGGTTTTTGCCGTCCACAAGATCATTGGATCTTACAACAATTTCAACTGTTTTGTTATCGATCTGTTTTACGAAATCGTGCTTGCCTTCAATACTTTTGATGGGTTTCTGAAATTTAAGCCTGTTGGAAAATGTAAGATTGAACATTCTCAGCATTCCTGCCATTCCGGAAGCCATTTGTTTGCCATAGGCCTCAATGGAATCACTTTTGGTTTTAGGAACTGTTTTTTCTTCCGTTTCCTTTTCTTCAAGCATTTTGAGAATTCCATCAGAATTAAATTTATCAGTATTAATAATCAGAGATTTACCATTCCAGACTGCAATGTCCTGTAAGGGGATCTTTTTCAGACGTTTGTCGCTGGCCAGAAGCTGAGTAATTTCTGCGGGCATAAGTTTATCATACTTCAAGGAAAGGCCTATGATCTCGTTTTTATCTTTATCCACTTTCATATAGACTTTTTTCAGCACCTTCACCGAATCCTCATTAAGAGTTATTTTTCCATGCTTCTGAACATTATAAAGACTTGTCCAGTCGGTAGGCAATTTATCCAGGTCGCTCAGTTTCTTTGGATCAGAACCCATCATGCTCATCATTCCCATTACACTTTTATCCATCAGGATATTAGACTGCATGCTGGTAGCAGAATCTTTGTAATAGGTAGTTTCTGTATTGATGGAGCAGGACTGGAGAACTATGACAAGGATGGCAGCCCATAAAAAATTTATCTGTTTAATCATTACTGAAATTTTTTGTGTTCTCTTATGTATTACAAAACAGATACCAACCAAAAACGGACTGAAATTTCAGCCCGTTTTTTATTCTGTAACGATAACAATTTTTTTATCGGCATTCCTGAGTTTGGCCTCTTTATCATACATCGCTTTAAGATCGTAATCAATTTTAACGGTATAATTATCGGTTTGTTTTACCCAATCATGTTTTCCGGTGATAGATTTTATTTTGTTTTCAAATTTCAGGGTTGTTTCTATATTTTTAAAAAACATGGTAACCATTCCTTCCACTTTTTCAGCCTCGTCTTTAGAAGCTTTGCTTTTAAGAGTTTCTTCAATGTTTTTAAGATTAAAATTTTCCGTGTTGATCGTTAATGTTTGTCCGTCCCAGTTATTGAAAATATTCTGGTCCAGCGGAAGTTTTTCCTTCTTGTTATAGCTTTTCAACATCTGATAGTCCGCTTGGGTAAAGCGATCCATTTTTAAGGAAAGTCCGGCCGGCTCATTATTTTCCTTGTTCATTTTCATGAAGATCTTTTTCATGAGTCTTATCGAATCGGGATCTGTAGTCTGCGGCTTGCCACTTTGCTTCTGAACATCCAGAAAACTTGTCCAAATCGTTGGCAACTTGTCCATTTCTCCGAATTCTTTCTGCTGCTTCAGAGAATCGGGAGTCATAGCTTTCATTTCAGAAATAAATTGTCTCATATCGATATCTGTAATCGAAGTGGAGGCAGCATCTTTGTGATAGACAATTTCAGAGTTAATAGTACATGATTGCAGAACAAAAAGACCTGCAATGAATAAAAAAAGGATATTTTTCATGGAATTAGTTAGCTATTTAATGACAGTTGCTTGAGCTATGGTCGTGGCCTTCAATGTGGCAATTGCCGTTATGATCTTTAGAAATCGTCATAGCTTCGGCTCTCGGTGAAATATAAGGAATTCCCAGTTCAAGGCCTCTCAGAATAAATAATCCTCCTAAAATAATCATAATAACAGGAACTGCTTTTAAAATTTTAATTCTAAAAGCCTGATTCATGAGATTGCCGGCAAGAACTACAGCAAACATGAATGGGAGTGTCCCGAGTCCGAATAAAGCCATATATGAAGCTCCCTGCCATATTCCTCCGGCTGCCAGGCTGGCTGTAAGAGCCATATAAACCATCCCGCACGGAAGGAAGCCATTAAGAAGCCCGGTTGTAAACCTTGAGCGGTAATCTGCTTTCTGAAGCAGCTTTCCTAAATTTGATTTTACTGAAAAGAGAAATTTAGAAAGAAAAGGAATCTTAGAGGCAAAATCTTTTCCTCCAAATGAAAACAAAGCCATGATAATCAGAAGAATTCCTGCAACGATCGTAAGATATTGCTGGAAGCCAGCCATTTCAAAACCTTCTCCTACAATTCCCAATATGGCACCTAATAAAGAATAAGTGAAAATCCTGCCGAACTGATAGGTTAAATTTTGAAGATAGAAATTAGTAGCCTGTTTCTTAGTCAACCCCATCGATAAAGCAATAGGCCCGCACATTCCGATACAGTGAAAACCGGAAGCAAATCCTAATGCAATTGCCGATAAAATAAGTCCTATTTCCATATCACATCATAATCCATTCTATAGTCTGTTTTGTTTTTCGTCCACATAAGTCTCAGGGTATAATTTCCTGCTTTTAATACCTGTCCCGGTATAAAAAAAGACTGAGCGGCATCAAGCTGTACAGATTTTTTTATGTCTAAATTCTGATCGTCGGTTCTGTTTAAAACAAACTTTACCGTAGTATTGGTATTATTGTATTCTTTTGGAAAAGTAATCTTAATTCCGTTTTTTTCCTGACTGTATACCGGCTTTTCCTGCAGGTCGTCAGCTCTTTTCTTGGCATCAATGACATCCTGGTACTTAAGTTCCTCTTCATAATAATTATCGGTTACCATTTCAGAATTTTTCTGCCCGTTCGGGAAAAGAAATAGCATCGATAATATAAAAACAATGAATGCAAATAATGCAATGACTACACCGTGTCCCCAGCTAAAGTTTTTCATTTCTTCCGGTTTTTTTATCTGTTTTGAACCTCATTATTGAGGCTTTTTAATTAAAATTGTAATTTAAATGGTCCCTCGAAATACGTCTGATAAGAATCTATAAGCTTCCCTTTCATATCATATACACCGATGGTTATGTTTTGTTTTGAAAGCTTCATGTCATTTTCCGGGAAGCTGATATTGATTGTTCCTTTCGAAATTTTATCTCTGTCTACCTGGATCTTGCTGGATGCACTGTACGTGATCTCACCGTGTGCAGGCTCAAGAACTTTTATCGTCACAATCTTTTTGTCGTTGGTTTTATTGAGGAATGTATAATTATAGGTATTGGTAATCTTACCGTCTCTTACAAAGAATGTACTTCCAGCGGGCTTAATGAATTTCGCTTCCATTTCTCCTCTGTTATAAAGAAGAAACCCTAAGAACCCAACCAATAAAACAAGAACCACTGCAAAACCTTTCATCCTTCCTGTGAATTTGAACTCGGTCTGGTTTTCAATTTCATTTTCCGATGCATATCGGATCAATCCTTTTGGAAGTCCTACCTTTTCCATTACTTCATCACACGCGTCAATACATGCGGTACAGTTTACACACTCCAGCTGCTGTCCGTCCCTGATATCAATTCCTGTAGGACAAACAACCACACACTGATGGCAGTCGATACAGTCTCCTTTTCCTGCAGCCTTACGGTCTTCACCTTTTCTCCATTTCGATCTGTTTTCTCCTCTTTTAAAGTCGTAGAAAACATTAATCGTGTCTTTATCAATCAAAACACCCTGAAGTCTGCCGTATGGACAAACTAAAGTACAGACCTGTTCTCTGAACCATGCAAATACAAAGTAAAATGCTGCTGAAAACAGGACCATTATAATAAAGTTGGTAGGATGAGCAAACGGTCCTTCTGATATAATTCTGAAGATCTCTTTATACCCTACAATATACATCAGCATAAAGTGAGTGATGATCAGGGAGATGATAACATAAACCGACCACTTCAGGCTTCGCTTCCAGATTTTTTCGCTGTTCCATTCCTGTCTGTCCAGCTTCATCTGCTTGTTTCGGTCCCCTTCAATAAGATATTCAATTTTACGGAAGATAGATTCCATAAAAATTGTCTGAGGACATATCCATCCGCAGAAAATTCTTCCGAACGCAATCGTAAAAATGATGATAAATATTAAGGATGCGATAGCACCTAGAGTAAGGATAAAAAAGTCCTGTGGATAGAAAGGCTGTCCGAAAATGAAAAACTCCCTATCGATAACATTAAACAAAAAGAATGGGTTGCCATTAATTTTGAGAAATGGCACCGTAAAATAAATAATTAATAAAGTATAACTTACAATGTTTCTATAGTTGGTGTATTTTCCTTTGGGTTTTCTCGGAAATACCCATTTTCTTTTACCGGATTGCTCCATTGTCCCGATAGAATCTCTGTAAGTTTCAGGATCCAGAACCTGTCCCTGTCCGCCTCGTACTTCTATTTCTTCTATATCTGACATAGTATACTATATTTTAAAAAAGAAAAAACATAATTCGTTACTATTTTAATCTAATAACAAATTATGTTTTTTTCATATGTTTCTAATTTTTTTTAAAATTATTCTTTTTCCCAATGCGCTTCGGTTCCCTGAGGAGCTGCTCCTCCCTGAGCCTGAGTCACTGGCGGTTGTTCCTGATTAATGTGATATACATAAGCTGCAATCTTTTCAATCTCTGCTCCTGAAACTTCTCCGTTTTTACCGAATGCTCTCATCGCAGGGTTGGTAGGAGAACCATTCCAGTCCATATGGAAAACATTTTTAAATAAAGTTTTCTCCGGCTGGTTGATCCAGTAGTTATCCGTAAGGTTTGGACCAATACCACCGCTACCGTCTTCTTTGTGGCAAGATGCACAGTTGGTTTTGAATAGTTCTTTACCTTCCGCGATATTGTCGGCAGAGTATTTAGCTGTTTCTATTGTTACAGGAGGCTGATTCTTTTCATATTCTGCAATGCTTGCCATCTGCTCCTTATATTCCTGCTCATATTCGCTCAACGGGTGTGCGAAATCTGTGAAAGAATATGCTGCGATATATACAATACAAAAAGCAGTCCCAAAATAGAATAATCCTACCCACCATTTCGGAAGCTGGTTATCCAATTCCATGATCCCATCGAAACCATGATCGATAAGGATATCTTTTTCTTCTGTAGCAGACTGTTTTTTGAATGCACTGTCGTACATCCTTCTTAAGAAAGGCACTTTTTTTTCTGCCAGATAAGCTGCTTTTTCTTCCGGAGATAGTTTTTTGAACTTATTATTTTCAATCAAATCTCCAATAGCACTGTGGATGTATGCTAAAATAGCACTGATCACAACAGTTCCCCAGAAGTAAGGTGAAGCTAGGAACGAGTAGCTCTGTACAAACAAATAATAAAAAACTATTAAAAGTCCAGTTATTATTAAGATGTTTACAACAACAGGTGTTCTTTGTTTCATAATAAATAGTTTAATTTTTTAAATTAAAATCGTCATCCTCATCATCCCCAAGTGGAGCTTCTTCTTCCTCTTTGTAATATTTTTTAGGTCTGCTAAAAACATAGATTACCAGAGCTATGAAGAACAGCATAAAGAAAATCAGAGCCAGCGTCTGGTAGAGACCAGCGTTTTCTGTATTGGATAATATATCTTTAAAGTTCTGAGGAATCATGTGAACCTTTTAATGTTTAGTTAGTACTTGCTGTTTTTATTTCTGTAGTCTTGATATCTGTTCCTAATCTCTGAAGGTAAGAAATAAGAGCTACGATCTCTTTTTTCTCCAATTCTCCCTGAGGTCTCTTAGCATAAGCTACCTTAAGGTCATTAGCTTCAGAGAAGATGTCTTTTACGATTTTTGATGCCTGGTTGTCTGCCCAGTTGTTGGCAGAATCTATTTCAGCTTTCGTATAAGGAACTTCAAATGTATTCTTCATCAGCTTCATTTTGTCTACCATCTTGGATCTGTCCAGGTTGGTAGCAATTAACCAAGGATAACGAGGCATGATAGAACCTGCAGAGGTAGATCTTGGGTTATACATGTGCTTGTAATGCCAAGAACTTGGGTTTTTCCCTCCTTCTCTGTGTAAATCCGGTCCTGTTCTCTTAGAACCCCATAGGAATGGTCTGTCATATACAAATTCTCCCGCTTTAGAATACTGTCCGTTTTTACCATTAAATCTTGTAATCTCATCCCTGAAAGGTCTGATCATCTGGGAGTGACAGGCATTACATCCTTCACGGATATAAATATCTCTACCTTCCAGTTCAAGTGGTGAATAGGGTTTTACTGCTGATATCGTAGGAACACTTTTCTTAAGGGATAGTGTAGGGATAATTTCAATTGAACTACCGATGGAAATCGTGAAGAAAGATAAAATACCTAATAATACAGGCATTCTTTCAAGCCATAAGTGAGTACCTTCACCTTCTTTACGTTTGTTTCCGATGTTGGCCAATGCAGGTGCTTCAGCAGGAACATCTTTCTGGAATGAACCTTTTCTTACGGTAGCGATTACGTTAACAATCATTAGGATAGCCCCGGAAATATAGAATATACCTCCTAAGAATCTCATCTTGAAGTAAGGAATGATTGCGGTTACCGTATCAAGCCAGTTTTTGTACATCAAAGTACCATCAGGGTTGAACTGTTTCCACATCAAACCTTGTGTAAATCCTGAAATATACATTGGTACTGCATAGAAAATAATTCCTAATGTTCCTAACCAGAAATGCCAGTTAGCTAGTTTTACAGACCAAATTTTTGTTCTCCACATAATGGGTACCAAGTAATAGATAACCCCGAATGCCATGAAACCATTCCATCCTAGAGCTCCTAAGTGTACGTGACCGATAACCCAGTCTGTAAAGTGACCAATTTTGTTGATATTTTTAGTTGCCAAAAGCGGACCTTCAAATGTTGCCATACCGTAGCATGTAACAGCTACTACGAAGAACTTAAGGATAGGGTTTTCCCTTACTTTATCCCAAGCTCCTCTCAGCGTAAGAAGTCCATTTAGCATCCCTCCCCATGACGGTGCGATAAGCATGATAGAGAAACCTGTTCCCACTGCCTGCGCCCATGCAGGAAGAGCAGTATACTGAAGGTGGTGAGGACCAGCCCAGATATATACGAAAATTAATGACCAGAAGTGAATAATAGACAGTTTATAAGAGAAAACCGGTCTGTCTGCTGCCTTCGGAAGGAAGTAATACATTAAACCAAGAACCGGAGTTGTCAGTACGAAAGCTACGGCATTGTGACCGTACCACCACTGTACAATAGCATCCTTTACCCCTGCATATGCTGAATAAGATTTCCAGCCGGAGAAAGATAACGGAACTTCAAGATTGTTGAAAATATGAAGCATAGCCACGGCAATCCATGTACCGATATAGAACCAGATAGCTACATAAAGGTGTCTTACTCTTCTTTTTGAAATCGTAAGGAACATGTTGATTCCGAAAACAATCCAGGAGAATGCGATCAATATGTCGATCGGCCATTCATGTTCAGCATATTCTTTTGAAGTATTGATCCCCATAAAGAACGTAACGAACGTAGCAACGATCATAAACTGCCAGGTCCAGAAATGTAACCAGGATAATGTATCACTGTACATTCTTGTTTTTAATAATCTCTGTAATGAGTAATAAATACCGGTATAAACGATATTACATACAAATGCCCAAATTACAGTATTGGTATGAAGCATTCTGATTCTTCCAAAACCAAATGCACCATGAGTGTTTATTAACCCTTGAATATTGCCTGATGCAAGACTTTTGATGGTTGTATCATCTGTACCGAATATAAATTCCGGCAATTCCGGGTAGAAAAGCATTAATGCCGCCGTAAGCCCGAACGTAAATCCTATAAGACCGAAAACTAAGGTCGCATAAAGGAACGCACGGACAATACTGTTGTCATAACTAAACTTTTGTGTTTCCATATCAACTATTCACTTTTTTCTTCAATTTTATTATTCTCTCCTATTTTTTTCTCGTCTTTATCTTTGTCGCCTTTTTCATCCTTTTCCTTGATTTCTCCATTATCAAAAAGGATTCTGACAGCCGGAGATTCATCATCTTCAAACTGTCCTTTTCGGGCATACACTATAAATACGACCAAGAAAATCGCAGCTAAAGAAACACTGCAGAGGATCATTAAATATAGAATATCCATTGGACAACAAAATTAACCTATTTTCGGGGTTCAAATTTAGTGAAAAATAATGACATTCATCACGAAATGCGGATTTCAGCTAATTTAAAATCAGTCTAAATAAGGGCTTCTACGCCTGTTTTTTGAAATATTTGCGGCCCAAAATCCAGGTGGAAAGAGTAGTGAATGTAACCACAGTGATGGAACTGATTGGCATGATGATTGCTGCGAAGAGCGGATGCATCTGACCTGTAACTGCGTAACTTAAACCAACGATATTGTAGAGAAAACTGATTATGAATGTCATTTTTACAATAGTAATAGATCCTTTGCAAACATTCAGGTAGTTATCTAATGTGACTACCTTATCACCGTTCATGATCACGTCGGAAGATGGGGTAAAGCTGTTTGTGTCATCTGCGATGGCGATTCCTACATTACTTTGCTTCAGTGCACCGGCATCATTCAGTCCGTCTCCCAGCATAGCCACTTTCATGTTCTGATCCTGAAGATTTTTGATGTAGTTCAGCTTGTCTTCCGGGCTCTGGTTGAAGGCCATTCCCTGATATGTAGGGATAAGTTCCTTAAGCTGGTTTTCCTCTGAAGAGTTGTCACCGCTCAGGATGAATATTTTGTAGCTGGTAAGCTTCGTGAATAGCTCCTTTAATCTCGGACGGTATTCATTTTTGAAGATGAATTTACCTAAAAGTTTGCCATTTTTGCTGATGTATACAGCTGTTTCAAGGTTTTTAGGCTCCTGATCATTATAACGGGCGGAGCCAATTTTATAAACATTTCCTCTTACACTGGCTTCATATCCTTTTCCGGAAATCTCCTGGAAATTTTCAACAGGGAAATAGTCATCACTTACCTCTATAAATTCATACAGAGATTTAGAAAGCGGATGGTTGGAGTTTTTTAATAAAGTTTTGATATTCAGGTTGTCAAATTCATTGATTTCAAAACCTGAATATCTTATGTTTGATTTTTTTCTGTGGGTAATAGTTCCTGTTTTATCAAAAACAATAGTATCAAGTTTTGCAATTTTCTCAATCGTTAAGGTATCTTTCACGTAAAACTTATTACGTCCTAAGATTCTCATGATGTGTCCGAAAGTAAACGGAGCAGATAAGGCTAGTGCACAAGGACATGCAATGATAAGAATGGCTGAAATAACCTGGAACATGATTTTAAGGTCAATAAATGACCAGTAAATTCCTGAGATTAATGCAATACCTAAAATAATGAATGTGAAGTACTTGCTGACGTTGTTGGTGAGTGTGTCAAGACCAGTTTCATGCTTCTTAAAAGCTTCCTTATTCCAAAGCTGTGTCAGGTAACTTTGATCCACATCTTTAATTACTTCTAGCTCTAATGATGAACCTATCTGCTTTCCTCCTGCAAAAATTTTATCACCCGGCTGCTTGCTGATGCTTTCGCTTTCTCCCGTGATAAAGCTGTTGTCTATATTTCCTTCCCCGTTGATCAGAATGGCATCCACCGGAATGATCTCCTGGTTTCTTACCAGAATTCTGTCCCCCACCTTAATCTCAGAAAGAAGGATGTTGTTCTGTTTTCCTTCAAAATCTACTTTGGTAACTGCAATAGGGTAGAATGATTTATAATCTCTGTCGTAGGATAAAGCGCTATACGTTCTTTTCTGGAAAATTTTCCCCATTAGCATAAAGAACAGCAATCCACACAATGTGTCAAAATATCCAGGACCGTAATCTGTAACCACTTCGTAAATACTTCGGCCAAAAAGAACAAAAATTCCCAGGACAATCGGAACATCGATGTTGACGATCTTGTTTTTCAACCCATACCAGGCAGATTTGTAATAATCCGAAGCGGAATAAAATACAACAGGACAGGCCAAAAGGAACATCAGTGTTCTGAAGAGTCCTTTATAATGCTCCATCCAGTAATCCTCACCCCCTACATATTCAGGGAAGGCAAGGAACATCCCGTTTCCGAATGCGAATCCCGCAATGGCAAATTTTATAAGAAGAGATTTGTCAAGGTGATCTACGTTTTTATCGGCGGTTTCAAGGCTGATAACGGGTTTGTAGCCGAGATTGGTTAAGAAATTAGCTAGTTCGCTTAATTTGAGATCGTTATGATTGAATGAGATCTGTAAAGTCTTTCTGGTGAAGTTTACCTGAGAATAGTTGATGTGCTTATTCAGGGTATGTAAGCTTTCCAGAAGCCATATGCATGAAGAGCAGTGTATTACAGGGATTTTAAACGTAACGAGACTTGTTTTTCCTTCTGAGAAATCAGTGATTTTTTCGAAGATTTCAGGGGTGTCAAGATATTCAAATTGAGAAGAGCTCTCATCAGGGCGGATTCCGGCCCTTTTATTAAGTTCGTAGAAATTGGTTAAATCATTGAGATTCAGAATTTCGTAAACAGACTTACAGCCATTGCAGCAGAAAGTCTTTTCATCAAATAAAATTCGCTCCTTTTCTATACCTTGACCACAATGAAAACAGTTCTCGCTCACCACCATAATATATTGAACTACAAAATTATAACAATTTTTTTTGTTTATCGCGTTAAAAAGTTCTATTTTTGTGATAAATGTCATATAAAATGTCGCAGGAACAACAGATTGCAATTGAAGAGAGGTTCGCCAGAGTTTTTAATGATAAATCATTTAAAGAAAGACTTTCTAGCACTGATTTTGAAAAATATATTAACAGCAAGAAAAAATTAAGTTTTCAGAAGCACGACACCATTTTCGAGGACGGAGAAACGCCAAAAGGAGTATACGTTTTAGAAAAAGGAGCAGCTAAGCTTTCCAAGTCCGGAGCTTTTGGAAAAGACCAGATCTTAAGATTTATCAAAGAGGGGGATATTATCGGCTATCGTTCATTACTTTGCGGGGAAAACTTCCAGGCAAAGGCTGAGGCTATGACAGACATTGAATGCATTTTCCTTCCGGCAGATGTTTTCATGTATCTTTTAGAGGTAGATCCGCAGCTTTCCTTTGCAATGCTTCAGAAAATCTCCTACGAACTGGGAGAATCATCTAATACCATTACCTTCCTTGCACAGAAAACGGTAAGAGAAAGACTGGCTGAAATCCTGATACTTCTGGAACAGAAACTGGGCGTAGATCCTGAAGGGTTTATTAAAATTTCGCTCACCAGAGAAGAAATTGCCAACATCATCGGTACTGCTACAGAAAGTGCCATCCGTTTGATCTCTGAATTCAAACAGGACAGTCTCATAGAAGTAGACGGAAGAAACATCAAAATTTTGAACCACGACAAACTGATGAAACTAGGTCACGTAGTTTTATAACAATCATACAAAAACTTAAGTCGGCGAAAGCCGACTTTTTAACTTTTAAAAAATAGATACATTATGTCTGTTCACTCTGAAATTAAAAAAGTTACGACTGAAACCTTGCGGAAAATGAAATTCGACAAGGAAAAAATAACAATGCTTACTGCCTACGACTTTACTACTGCAAAAATGGTAGATGCCGGAGGGGTAGATGCTATCTTGATAGGGGACTCTGCTGCTAATGTGATGGCTGGTTTTGAAACGACTTTACCCATCACGCTGGATCAGATGATTTATCATGCTCAAAGTGTTGTTCGTGGAGTTGACAGAGCTCTTGTGGTAGCGGATCTTCCATTCGGAACCTACCAGAGTAATCCTGAGAAAGCGCTGGAGTCTGCAGTTAGAATGATGAAAGAAGGTGGTGCTCATGCTGTAAAAATTGAAGGAGGAAAAGAAATTTCAAAATCTATCAAAAAAATTATCAATGCAGGAATTCCTGTTATGGGACATTTGGGATTGACACCGCAGTCTATCTATAAGTTCGGAACCTATAAAGTAAGAGCTAAAGAAGAAGCAGAAGCTGAAAAACTGATCAGTGACGCACAGCTTTTGGAAGAATTAGGATGTTTTTCAATTGTTTTAGAAAAAATTCCTGCTGATTTAGCGAAAAAAGTATCAGAAAGTATTTCTATTCCGACTATTGGAATTGGAGCAGGAGCTGATTGTGACGGACAGGTTCTTGTATACCACGATATGGTTGGGATGAACAAAGGCTTCAGTCCGAAGTTCTTAAGAAGATACCTTGATCTGTACACAGAAATAACAGGTGCGGTTGCCCAGTACGTGAAAGATGTGAAAAGTGTTGAGTTCCCTAATGAAAACGAAAGCTACTAATTGATGATGAATCAACAACAATCACTTCAGGGAATCTTATCCATCGCAGCAATCATATGTATGGCGGTAGGCTGGTTCAATTTATTTTCTCCGGAAATTAACGAGCTTCTCTCCAGAAAAGTCTTTTATGTATTGATAGGAGCAAGTTTCTTCGTTCAGGCACCTACGCTTCCTAATAAAAACTTTATGTATGGTATGTATGCAGCGGCAGCACTTTGTGTCATCGGGGCATTTTTACCGGCAGATTCTAAACTTTCAATGCTTAAAACAATCGGTCTTCTTGGAGGAATTGTTATTTCTTTGACTAACAGACCGAGGCGTTCGTAATGTATGGAAGAGCAGATTGTATATGAAGATAACCATCTTCTGGTGGTTAACAAAAAAGTAGGACAGCTTGTTCAGGGCGATAAAACCGGCGATGAATCTTTGCTGGAGTCCATTAAGAATTTTATCAAAAAAAGAGATGCTAAGCCGGGAAATGTTTTTCTCGGTTTGGTTCACCGTATAGACCGTCCAACCTCGGGTCTGGTTATCTATGCTAAAACTTCCAAAGCACTTTCCCGCCTTACCCAGATGGTGAAAAACAGGGAAGTAAAAAAAACATATTGGGCTGTTGTGGGTAAAGAAATGATCCCTCAGAGCCAAAGACTTGTTCATTACTTAAAGAAGAATGAAAAAAATAATAAGGCCATTGTTTTTCCAAAGGTAACAGAAGGAGCAAAAGAAGCGATTTTGACCTATCATGTGATCAAAACCTTAGATAATTATATGCTCCTTGAAATTGATCTGGAAACCGGAAGGCATCATCAAATTCGTGCCCAGCTGTCGAAAACCGGAATTCCTATAAAAGGCGACTTGAAATACGGAGCGCCTCGCTCCAATCCGGATGGCGGGATTAATCTTCATGCACGGAAACTGGAATTTATTCATCCGGTAACAAAAGAAAAAATAGAAATTATAGCACCTGTTCCGCAGAATGATGCAGTATGGAGAGCTTGTGAAGAGTAAAATTACTTCATTCAATCTTTTAGGTAAAATTTTGAGTATAGAATCTTTTAAAAATAAAATAAGGCCATTCAATATTGAGATGGCCATTTTATTTTTAAAACAAATTCAATTTTGCCTATTCTGAAAAAATAACTAACTTCGTCACAACTTTAGGGGTGTCTGTAGATATACAGACTGAGACTTTACCCTTTGAACCTGATCTGGATTATACCAGCGTAGGGAAAAGTAAATGACTTTTGCTGTACATTCTATTGTGCAATAATGGCCATTCCTAAAGTATATTTTAAAATAATTAGGAATGGAACTTACAATCAACCACACAACGAAAACATTTGAAGTACTTCCCGATAATCTGGAAGCACTCATGGCTATGGAAATACCCGGAAAGAAAAAAGGGATAGCCGTGGCTCTCAACAACCGTATTATTCCATTGTCCGACTGGGCAGAAACAATCCTTAAAGATAAAGATTCAGTTTTAATCATTACTGCCACTCAGGGCGGATAATTTTCATTTAATAATACAAAAACTTATGGCTCATTCAATCACTTGTTCGCCATTTCCGAACGCCAAGAAAATTTATGTTGAAGGAAAAATACATCCTATCAGCGTAGCAATGCGTGAAATTCACCTCAGTCCCACAAAGCTTACCAACGGGACGTTGGAAGATAATGCACCTGTAACCATTTATGATACCTCAGGTCCCTATACGGATGAAAATGCATCCATTGATATCATGAAAGGACTTCCAAGAATCAGGGAGCAATGGATACTGGACAGAAAAGATGTGGATATCCTGAGCGGAATCACCTCAGAATACGGAAAAGCCCGCCTTGCAGATTCACGTCTTGATGACCTGCGTTTTGCCTACGATCACAAACCGAAAGTAGCAAAAGAAAGCTTTGAACTTACACAGCTCTATTATGCAAAACAAGGAATCGTTACCGCTGAAATGGAATATGTAGCCATCAGGGAAAATCAGAGGATCGAGCAGATGGATACGGTTTCCCAGGATATGGCATTTCAACATCCCGGGAACAGTTTCGGTGCCAATACTCCGAAAGGTAAGATCACCCCGGAGTTTGTAAGAGATGAAATTGCGGCAGGAAGAGCAATCATCCCGAACAATATCAATCACCCGGAGAGTGAGCCAATGATTATCGGACGTAATTTTTTGGTTAAAATTAATGCTAACATCGGAAACAGTGCTGTTTCATCCAGCATTGAAGAAGAAGTAGAGAAAGCAGTCTGGGCCTGCCGCTGGGGAGCTGATACCATTATGGATCTTTCTACGGGAAAAAACATTCACGAAACAAGGGAATGGATCATCAGAAACAGCCCGGTTCCTATTGGTACTGTTCCCATTTACCAGGCTCTTGAAAAGGTAAAAGGTGTTCCGGAAGATCTAACATGGGAAGTTTTTAAAGATACCTTAATTGAACAGGCAGAACAGGGAGTTTCATACTTTACTATTCATGCCGGAGTTTTATTAAGATATATCCATCTTACAGCAAAAAGAGTAACAGGAATTGTTTCACGAGGGGGATCTATTATGGCAAAATGGTGTCTTTACCATCATAAAGAAAACTTTCTGTACACCCATTTCGAAGAAATCTGTGAGATCATGAAGAAATATGATGTGGCTTTTTCCTTGGGAGATGGTCTTCGTCCTGGATCTATTGCGGATGCCAATGATGCCGCTCAGTTTGCTGAACTGGAAACTTTGGGTGAACTGACTAAAATTGCCTGGAAGCACAACGTGCAGGTGATGATAGAAGGGCCGGGCCATGTACCGATGCATATGATCAAAGAAAATATGGATAAGCAACTGGAAGTATGCCAGGAGGCACCATTTTATACTTTAGGTCCTTTGACGACAGATATCGCGCCGGGGTATGATCATATTACTTCCGGAATAGGAGCGGCAATGATCGGCTGGTTCGGATGCGCAATGCTTTGCTATGTAACTCCGAAAGAACATTTGGGTCTTCCCAACAAAGAAGATGTAAAAGTTGGAGTTATTACTTACAAATTAGCTGCACATGCTGCAGATCTGGCGAAAGGTCATCCCGGAGCGCAATACAGAGATAATGCTTTGAGTAAAGCCAGATTTGAATTCAGATGGGAAGACCAGTTCAATCTTTCATTGGATCCTGATACAGCAAGAACTTATCACGATGAAACGCTGCCGGCGGAAGGTGCTAAAATTGCCCATTTCTGTTCCATGTGCGGTCCAAAATTCTGTTCTATGAAAATTACCCAGGAAATCCGCGATTCTGCAGAAAAAGGCATGTTGGATAAATCCCAGGAATTTATTGAAAAAGGAAAAGAAATTTATATATGATCCTGGTTATCACTCCCGAAACAATAGTTCAAAACGAAACAGAGATCATCAATCAGTTGTTTCAGGAAGGATTGGACCTGCTTCATATAAGAAAACCAATGATAAGCCGGGAAGAAATGAAAAATTTCCTGTATGGTATCGATGAGAAGTTTTATCCTCAGTTGGTATTGCACGGATATGGTGATTTGGGGAAGGATTATCATATTTCCCGGCTTCATTTCAGGGAAGCAGACCGGAATGCAGGGATTTATAAATCCCATATCGGAAAAAACATTCTTTCCACTTCGGTTCATGATATGGAAACGTATAATGCACTAGGAAAAGAATGGGAATATTCATTTTTCAGTCCCGTTTTTCCAAGTATCTCTAAAAAGGGGTATGGGGAAGATTCATCATTAATAGAAGAAATGAAATATAGAACTAACCAGGAAATAAAATTAATTGCATTGGGAGGAATCAACGAAAACAACATCTATACAGTATTTGAAAACGGAGCAGACGGAGCGGCACTATTAGGTGCGGTTTGGGAAAGTGATCAGCCATTAAATACATTCAAAAAATGCAGACAGAACGCCCTTTCGTGATGAGTATTGCAGGATTTGATCCATCAGGTGGAGCAGGCCTTTTAGCGGATATAAAAACATTTGAACAGCTTGGCGTAATGGGGCTGGGTGTTTGCACAGCCATGACTGTTCAGATAGAATCCAAGTGTTTAAGCATAGAGTGGCGGCCTTTAGACGAGATCATAACATCCATAAGTGTCTTGATGAAAGAATACCCTGTTGAAGCTATAAAAATCGGAGTAGTAAAAGATTCGGTATTTCTGGAAAAGATCATAGAAACAATACGGTTCTATAATGCCGGAACAAAGATCATCTGGGATCCGGTATTAAAAAGTACTTCAGAATTTTCTTTTTTTGATCTGGAAACCTTACCTCTTTTGAAAGATGTTTTAAAAAAAATTGATCTTATTACACCCAACTATAATGAATACAGGGTTTTGCAAGAATACAATCTTTTAAATCAAGACCAGAACCCATGTGCTGTATTGGTCAAAGGCGGCCACAGAAATGATAGAATAGGAACAGATATTCTGATCCGGAACGGAGAAGAGATTTCATTGGAACCAAACCTTGATGAGTCTTCCGGCTACTATCCGAAACATGGTTCAGGATGCGTGCTGTCTTCAGCAATTGCAGGTTGGCTGGCGAAAGGGGGAAGTCTGGAAGATGTCTGTAGGAAAGGAAAGTTATATACCGAAAAATTTTTAAAAAGTAACCCCTCTTTATTGGGTTTTCATTCAGTTTAATCATGGAAAAATTACAATACATATCTCAGGGACAGACCAAAGAAGAACAGGAGTTTAATATCCGGAAAGCTTTAGATAATGGTATAAAATGGCTGCAGGTTCGCTGGAAAAATGCTTATGAAAACGAATTTTTTCAGCTTTGTGAAATTTCAAAAAAACTTTGTTCAGAATATCAGACGGTCTGTATCATTAATGACCATGTTCAAATGGCAAAAGAAATTGATGCAGACGGTGTCCATTTGGGCCTGAAAGATGTGTCCATTGAAATGGCGAGACACATTTTAGGTAAAAATAAAATGATCGGAGGAACAGCCAATACCCTTTCAGATGTCCTTCAGAGAATCAGTGAACCATGCGATTATATCGGTTTAGGACCTCTGAGATTTACCGCTACAAAAGAAAAGCTAAGCCCGATCCTCGGATTTGAAGGCTATCAGGATATTATTAAAAATTTAAAAGACAAATCGATAGTCATTCCGAAAATTTATGCCATCGGAGGAGTTGTCCTTCAGGATATTGAACCTCTTCAGCAGATCGGAATATATGGTGCTGCAGTCTCGGGAGAAATCACCAACCGTCCGGCTGCTATCAGTGAATTTAAAAAAGCAATGATATGAATAATCAGAAATTAATAATAGCAGAGAGAATATTTGATTCAAGACTGTTCCTGGGAACCGGAAAATTCGGAAACCTAAACGAAATGGCGACCTCTGTGATCGCTTCGGGAACAGATATGGTCACCATGGCACTGAAGAGAATAGATTCCGGTGCAGCAGAAGACGGACTGTTGGATTCATTAAAAGAAACCCATGTTCACCTCCTTCCCAATACCTCGGGGGCCAGAACCGCGAAAGAAGCAGTACTGGCAGCACAGCTTGCAAGAGAAGCCCTGGAAACAAACTGGGTGAAACTGGAAATCCATCCCGACCCGAAATATCTTCTTCCTGATCCTATTGAAACCCTGTATGCAACAGAAGAACTGGCCAAACTGGGATTTATCGTAATGCCATACATCCATGCCGATCCTGTACTTTGCAAGCGTCTTGAAGATGCAGGAACCGCGGTGGTAATGCCTTTAGGAGCACCGATTGGCACCAATAAAGGATTAAGAACACTGGATTTTCTGGAGATCATTATCAGCCAGAGTAAAGTTCCTGTAGTGGTAGATGCGGGAATCGGGGCACCTTCTGATGCAGCAAAAGCAATGGAAATGGGAGCTGATGCGGTTCTTGTCAATACCGCAATTGCTGTGGCAAGAAACCCTGTCAATATGGCTTTGGCGTTTAAAGAAGGGGTTATTGCCGGAAGAAGAGCCTTTGAATCGGGATTAGGGGCAATAGCAGATCACGCCGAAGCATCAAGTCCTTTGACCTCTTTTTTATTTGAATAAAATAGCAGAAAACAATGAACAGCTTTAAAGATGTTTTTGAACGTTATCATTGGGATGAGGTAAAAATCAGACTCGGAAAAGTAACCCATTCAGATGTTCTGAACAGCCTTCGGAAGAAAAACAGAACCTTAGATGATTTTCTAAATCTGCTTTCTCCCGCCGCCGCACAGGAACTGGAACTGATGGCAAAAATGACCCGCCAGCTGACCCAGAAACGCTTTGGGAAAACCATTCAGCTTTATGCACCAATGTATGTCAGCAACGAATGTCAGAATATATGTACGTATTGTGGTTTCAGTCTGGATAATGATGTAAGGAGGAAAACCCTTTCTGATACTGAGTTGATGATAGAAGCTTCTGTTCTGAAATCTATGGGTGTTAATCACGTTCTATTGGTAAGTGGAGAAGCCAGTAAAACAGTGGGAATTTCTTACTTTTTAAACGCTGTCCGCCTGTTGAAACCTCATTTTGCCAATATCTCGATTGAAGTACAGCCCTTATCAGAACAGGAATATTTCCAGCTTCATCAGGAAGGTGTTTATTCGGTGTTGGTGTATCAGGAAACGTATCATCAGGAGGTTTATAAAGAATACCATCCTAAAGGGAAAAAATCAAACTTCCATTTCCGCTTAGACACTCCGGACAGGATTGGAAGAGCCGGAATTCATAAGATCGGACTTGGTGTGCTGCTTGGGCTTGAAGACTGGCGTGTAGACAGTTTTTTCAATGCTCTTCACATTGATTATCTCCAGAAGCAATACTGGAAAAGCCGTTTTTCAGTTTCATTTCCAAGGTTGAGGCCTGCAGAAGGAATCATTGAACCCAATTTTATCATGGAAGATAAGGACCTGCTACAGCTGATCTGTGCCTACAGAATATGGAATGAAGACCTGGAAATCTCCATATCTACCAGAGAAAATGAAAAATTCAGGGACAATATCATCTCACTCGGGGCAACAGCCATGAGTGCGGCTTCTAAAACAAATCCGGGAGGTTATGCCGTAGATGTAGAATCTTTGGAACAATTTGAAACCAGCGACGAACGAAGTATGGAAGAAGTAAAAGTCAGCATCAGAAAAGCCGGTTACGATCCAGTGATGAAAGATTGGGATCCTGCATATAGCGGAATTTAAAAATTAAGCCATTAAGAACATTGAAGTCATTAAGTCTAATTAGGAAAAATCAATAGATTTTTTTAATCTTAAAACGGAGCTTATCTTAATATTTCTTGACAGCTTAAAAATCTTAATGATTCAAAACAATTTTGGAATGAAAGGCGAAGATATTTTTGCAAGATACAGCCGGCAGATATTTATCGAAGAAGTTGATCTGGATGGGCAACGAAGAATAATGGCTTCCAAAGTCCTTGTCATTGGGGCAGGAGGTTTAGGAAGTCCGGTCATTCAGTACCTTGCCGCTGCCGGAGTCGGAACTTTAGGTGTGGCAGATTTTGATGAGGTGGAACTTCACAACCTGAACCGCCAGGTCATTCACACTGAAAATACAGTTGGAATTTCTAAAATTAAAAGTGCAGAAACCTTTGTCAATACCCTTAATCATCAGGTGAAATTTGAAGGATTTAGTACGAAAATCAACAGTTCAAACGCAGAAGAAATCCTTTCACAGTACGATATTATAGTAGATGGATCCGATAATTTTACCACCAGATATCTGATCAATGATACCTGCGTTAAGCTTGGAAAACCGTTGGTGTATGGAAGTATCCTGGGATTTTCGGGACAAACCGCCGTATTCAATTATAAAGGAAGTAAAAACCTTAGAGACCTCTTTCCGGAACCACCTTTTGACGAAAATTTGCCTGACTGCGACAGTCTCGGAGTTTTGGGAGCATTGCCAGGCATTGTAGGGAGTATGATGGCTATGCAGGTTTTAAAGATCATCACAGAACTTCCTGTGCAAGCAAATCAGCTTACCCTTATTGATACTCTGAACTGGAGATTCCAGACCATAGATTTTTAAATTAACCTGGGTCGGGGTTAAGGGGCAGGAAGCTGGAAGTTAATATTGACACTTATTAAAAATTTGATGAAGGCATAAAGATTAATAAAGCTTACTGTAGTTCTGTTTTAGGGACAATGTCTTCCCTCTTCTGGCTTCAAACTTCATGACATTCTTAAAAAAGGAATATCCTACCCGGACTCAGGTTAAATTATATTGTTTTAAATAAATGAGGCAGTAAAATTTCTTTACTGCCTCATTTTATGATTTTTAATTCTAAAAAATTACTGTGCCTGCTGCATAACGCCTGTGTCTTCTTTTTTAGTCTGGTTCAGAATATTTGGATCTTCCTTAGCCAGTTTATTCTTGGTAGGAATTTTATAATTGATAGAAATTCCAAAGTTTCTCGTATCATACTTACTTCTGATCATTACAGGCTGGCCTTCAGGCGGATTGGAATATACCTGCATCACCTGCCCGTTGAAAATATCATTCGCAAACACGGAAACAGTAAGACGGTTGTTCATAAATTTCTTCGTCAACGTGATATCCAGGTTATTGTTGAATGGTTTATCAGCCGTAAAGTAGAAATATCCGGCTTTTGGAGTAAGATAACTATAGTTGGCGGTCAGTTTTATGTCTTTCGGTAAAAGCAGCTGGGTCATGATATTAAAGATCCAGAAGCCTTTATTATTTAAATTATCAATATCGTGTTTCTGGTAACCTGCATACAGATACATAAAGTTAATTTTGTCAGGGTTAAAATTAAACTTCATGATCTCGCTCATCGGCTTGCTGAAAATCATAAACGGTATAGGAAGACCTACATTAAAGTTATGAATTTTCATATTCGAAATATTCACCTGCTTATTGTAAAGGTTCTTCCCGTTTTTCATGATAATCTGTGCTACCTGATCTTTTGCAGAACTTACACTGTACCCAATGAAGGCATAATCAAACGCCGAAACTTTCAATTCATAATTATCAAAAATTGTAGGCTGAAGATCCGGGTTACCGGTAACTTCCGTATTCGGGCTGGCAAAGATGACGTTGTTCGGGTTCAGGGCAGAAATACTTGGCAGAGTAATCTTTTTGTTGTAGTTCGCTGCAATATAGACCTGATTCATCAGGCTATACTGTACGCTTGCATTCGGGAAAAGCTTGAATTTATTGAAAGGTGTTAAATCTCTTTCCAGAACAGCATTATCCTTTATGGTTCTTGTAATCCCGGAAATATCATAATTTTCTGCTCTTGCTCCTAAAGTAAAGTCAAACTTTTTCAGTTTTGCCTGAAATTCAAGGTAGGTAGAAGCCGTCTGTCTTTGGTATTCCAGGTTGGTCAGGCCTTTACTTTCCGTATCATAATCCTGTCTCTCATATAAACCTCCCAAACTTACTTTTCCACCGTCCAGAAGCTTGATCGGCTGTGAATAATCTACCTTGAAGTTAGCAACCCTCATATCCGATTTATTATCAAGTACATTTTCGCCGCCTACATTCAGGAAAGGCTGCCAGATATCCGTATAAAAGCCTCTCTGGAAGAAATTGTCCTGGGAGAATTTAGATGTAGCCTTAGTATATCCAAACTGGAAGTCCAGCTTTTGAGACTTTTCGCTGAAACGCTTCTGATACGTTACAACAGCTTCCTGCCTCAGGTTGTTGGTATGGGCAACATCGGATGCTTCATAATCAGCTTCCCGGTACGTGACAGGATTAAGGCTTACAGGGATGTCGGCAAGTCCTGTACTGGCTGTATAATTGTCATTATTGTTGTGATAAATATCGTAGTTCAGCAATAATCTGTCCTGTCCAAGATCAAAAGTCAATCCTGATTTTGCAAAATATCCGCGTCCTATTCTGTCCGTATTGTTATGCAGAAGCACATCCTGATCACCATTCAGCATACTCTCACGGTAATTCTGGCCTACATTCAGCTGCCATCCGAAAAGTTTATTTCTGGCATTCAGATTTAGAGAATTGGTGGTTCTGCTTCTGAATTTATCGTAATTGGTAAACGAATAATTTCCTGAATATGTTGCTGTTAAATACTTATTGGCATTCTTATTCGTAATGATATTCATGATGGCACCTCCTGAGGTAGCCGGATATTCTGCTCCCGGCTGGGTGATCACTTCTATTCTGTCTACCGAGTTGGCAGGCATCCCTTCAAGAAAAGAATTCAGTTCGTTTGAAGTAATATTTAAAGGTCTTCCGTTCAGGTAAACATCCAGGATTTTTCCCTGGTACATCATTCCGGCAATATCGGTAGAAACCAGGCCGGGAAGCTTCTTTATACCTTCCAGAACATTCCCGTTATTAAGCTGTGGCTGTTCAGAAAAGTCAAAAATAGTACGGTCTGCTTTTTGTTCAACGGCTTTTTTAGTTTTGGTAATAACTACGCCTTCGATCTGCTTTTCCTTCTCTGCATTACTGCTGTTTTTTTCCTGCGAATAGGCAAAAAAAGACGCCAGCAAAGACAGCGTGAATATAGTTTTTCTCATAATGTTTTTTACTACTGTTCAGTTAGACGTAAAAAAAGGCGATTTGTTACGATGAAATTTGCGAAAAGTTAAATTTTTGGGCAATTATTTTTTTTATTCCGAAATAATTATATCTTTGCCAGGTAATTATCAAGAATCTCATAGATGGGATAGCAACCTGCAAAAACAAGCAAGGTGCTGAAATAGATAAGCCGGCATACCCGGAAAAAATGTTTATTCTCTATTTTCTTCCCATCTTGACATTTTTGTTTTAAAAATAAAATCAATGTTTAAAGACAAGGGAAACCACAAGACCAATTTAAATTTTCGTTTCTCAGATCATGAAGTATCACTTCGTTATTCTGACCTGCTTTCATGCCATACTCACATGTGTATGTGTTGTTGTTTCTAGACTTCTTTAAAAAATAATTCAATCATTCAGGCTTTTGACCGTAACCTTAAAATAAAGGTTGCAGGAAAACTATGGCCTGAAATCAAACAAACAATCAGTAATAAAAAATAGAAAAACACATGCATACTTTCAACAAAAAAACAATCATAGCTTCAGCAGCATTCATTTCAGCATTTTATTTTGGACAGTCGGATTCTGCATCATCCAAAAAGATCGATGATGTAGTGATCCTGGGATCGAGAGGGACCGGAAGATCTCTTACAGAAACTCCGGTTCCGGTAGATATTATCAATATCTCAAAGATCTTAAGACAAAGTCCTGTTAATAATATAAGTCAGGCCCTTAATTACGTGGTGCCCTCTTTCTCTTCTACTTCACATACGGTCAATGACGGAACCGATTTCGTGGATCCCGCTTTGCTAAGAGGACTTGGCCCGGATCAGGTGCTGGTATTGCTTAATGGAAAAAGAAGATACCAGTCTTCGTTGATTAATGTTACATTGACACCGGGAAGAGGCTCGGTGGGAACGGATCTTAATGCGATTCCTGCATTTGCCTTGGATAAAATAGAAGTACTGAGAGACGGTGCTTCTGCCCAATACGGTTCTGATGCCATTGCCGGAGTTGTGAATTTAGGACTTAAAAGAAGGTTAGGATTATCGGGACAGGTTTTTCTGGGAGGATATGCTTCACCAGTTGCCAATAATTTTTCCGGAGGAATAGATGGACAGACCATATCTGCAGACCTCAACTATGGAGTGAGAATAGGTGAAAAGGGATTCATTAATGTAACTGGATCCGTGCAATACCGTGATCCATATTCAAGAGCAGGAGAACGTCAGGGACCCATCTTTAATGCTTATAATGCCATTAATTACAGAGCATTGCAGAACGGAGTGAATATCGATGGATTATATAAAAACATTACCAATACTTCCAACACTCAGCAGATCATCAATACAGTCAAGCAATATGCATCACAGGTTGATTATTTTTCGCAGGATTTTAAAAACCAGATATCAGGAGCTAACAGCATTGCAGCATTGCAGGGTTTACTAGGGAGAGACTTTACAAATCAGGAGCTTGGCTACAGAGGATTGGAAAGAAAAGATTTCAGCCTTAGGGCAGGACAGTCCAAGCTGCAGTCTGCACAGCTTTTTTTCAACTCTGAAATTCAGGTTAATGAAGACTGGAAAGTGTATTCCTTTGGAGGATACAGCTACCGTTTGGGAAATGCAGGTGGATTTTACCGTCTTCCGAATACAGAAAGAAACATCAATGCTGTTACCCCGAATGGATACTTGCCGCAAATTGAAGCCAATGTGAATGATTATTCCCTGGCTGGAGGAATCAAAGGAAAATGGAACGGCTGGAATGTGGATCTGAGCAATACTTTTGGTAAAAATGCTTTTAATTTTGGAGTGGTGAACACGTTTAATGCTTCTTTAGGAGAAAATTCTCCAAGAACCTTTGAAGCAGGTGGCTCAGAATTCTTACAAAATACGCTGAATCTTGATTTCTCAAAAAAATATGATGTGCTTCATGGCCTGAATGTGGCTTTTGGAGGGGAATACCGTTATGAAAACTATAAAGTAAATGCGGGTAATGAAAACTCCTATGTTTCTTATGATATTTTTGGACGTGTAGTGACTGCTGCTACCCCTGACAATGAAAAAGTAACTGACTTTTTTGGAGCTACAAGACCAGCCGGGTCACAGGTTTTCCCCGGATTCAGCCCGGATAACGCCGTTTCCGGAAGCCGAAACAGTGTTGCCGCTTATGCTGATGTGGAAATTGAACCTACGGATTGGTGGCTGGTAGAAGGAGCTGTGCGATTTGAAAATTATTCTGACTTTGGTTCTACCTTTAATTATAAGCTGGCAACGAATGTAAGGCTGGCTAAAAACTTTAACTGGAGAGGTGCAGTTTCTACAGGTTTTAGAGCACCATCTCTGGCACAGATCTATTACAGTTCAACCTCTACATTGATCCAGAAAGGAGAAACTACCCAGGTAGGGACTTTTAGAAATAATTCCGAAGCAGCTCAGGCTTTGGGAATTCCAAAACTGAAACAGGAGACATCACAGTCGTACAGTACAGGAATTACATGGAAGATTCCGGCTTTAAGTCTGGTATTTACGGCAGACGCCTATCTTATAAAAATTAAAGATAGAGTAGTGCTTACCGATTTATTCTACCGTCCGGAAGGAAGTTTTGCGCCGGGTTCAGACCAAGCCGTGCTACAGGGAGCGTTCGATCTTGCAAGAGCCAGTGCTGCGAATTTCTTTGCTAATGCGGTAGATTCCCAGACAAAAGGACTGGATATTACAGTTTCTCAGAATACAAGAATTTCGGAAGGGATATCTCTGGAAAATAACCTGGGACTTAATTTTAATCAGACCAGAAGAGTTGGTGATATTCATGCTTCGCCTAAACTGGTAAGTCAGATCAATAATTATTTCTCTGAGCCGAACAGAGTGTATTTTGAAGAAGCTGTTCCACGTATAAAAGCTACACTTGCCAATACCCTGAAACTTTCAGCACTTACGGTTTCCCTCAGAAATTCCTATTTTGGAAAAGTGACAGATGCTGATGTGCTGGATGCCAACTTTGACGGAGTTACTGAAAGCAGAGAACACTTTGTTCTGAATGAACGTTTTGTGACCGATCTTTCCGTAGGCTATGACTTCAATAAAAACATTTCGGCAACAATAGGCAGCAATAATATATTTAACATCCTTCCTTCGAAAAGTCCTGATATAAGCTCATTAACAGCCGATAATCAGTTTGTGTATTCCAGGCAGGTTTCTCAGTATGGTATAGGAGGCCGTTTCCTGTTTGCCAGAGTAGAATTTAAATTTTAAAATGCATAAAAAGCAAAAAGCAGAGAAAGAAT
Organism: Chryseobacterium sp. 22532; assembly: GCF_052044665.1. NCBI lineage: Bacteria > Pseudomonadati > Bacteroidota > Flavobacteriia > Flavobacteriales > Weeksellaceae > Chryseobacterium > Chryseobacterium sp. 22532. The sequence goes on along the minus strand of NZ_JBQENJ010000007.1, from coordinate 99,678 downwards.
CTCTGTTTTTTGTTAAATGAGGGCAGAATTTATTATTCTGCTCTTTCTTTTTCTTTAAAATTGACCGTTCTGCTGTTAGATTTGACCTTTTGGTTCCCAAAATTATAAGTAATGCTTACGGTTAGCTTTCTTGCATCCCAGTAATTATCAAAAGATTGTGTATTGTTTGTAAAATAAACACTTCCTCTGTAGCCGCCCTGCCTGAAAATGTCATTCACAGAAAGATTCATCTGCAATGCTTTCTCCATAAGGCTGACTTTGATTCCTGCATTTAATCCGGCACTGCTTTTTGATGTTGAATTGCCACTTTTTGAAGGAAGGGATTGCCAGTAATTCAGGAAAAAGTAGAGGTTTTTTGTTTTATTTAATCTAAAGGTATTGTTTGCAGAATAATAAATTGACTGCCCATTTTTAGGACTTGCATTAAAGTTGGTAATTTGAGTTTCGCTATAGCTGAATGAGGTCGAAATATTGCTTTCCCAGATCTTGAAAAAAGTGTCTGTATAAGTAAGATTAAGCCCATAATTATCCTGATCATAATAGTTTTGGTAGGTGCTGTTCAGGTAAATTCCATCCAGGAAAGTAATCTGGTCAAAATTGTCTTTACTTCTCTGATAATAAAGGTTGGCAGAAAATTTATTTTTAAAAATATAATTAAATTCCAGATTATGATTAAATGAAGGTTGAAGGCTCGGATTTCCGGCATAATAACTAAGTGGATTAGAATACCATCTGAAAGGATCAAGAGCACGGAAATTTGGACGGTTAATTCTTCGGGAATAATTCATACTGAATTGGTTATTTTTATTGGCTTTATAGGAAATATAAGCTGTGGGAAAAAGTTTTCCGTAATTGTTTTCAGACTGAGATTGGGTGGTCGCAGAAAATCCCGTTGTCTGCGCATACTCGTAACGTAAACCGAATTTTGCAGACCACTTCTCTCCGAAATCTTTACTTGCACTGATATAGGCGGCATAATTTTTTTCATCATAATCAAAAAGATTACTCCTTTTCGGATCAATGATATAATCGCTGTTAACCAGATTAAAATACCCAATATCCGATCTATTGGAAAACTGACTGTATTTAATACCTGTTTCTAACTGTAAGCCTTTTAAATTTAATGTTAAATCTGCCTGCCCTGAATAAATTGTGTAATCTACCGATGAAAGATTTCTTACAATTTGAGTAGAATGATCAGCAAGATCTGTGGTTATAAAATTGACATTTGTATCGGGCGAGTTTTCATAATAATTAGCCCCCATGCTTAATTTGTGTTCACCAAACTTCTGATCAAAATAGAGATTGAGCATTTGCGAATCCGAGGTGGAACGGTGTTTGGATTCTGTGGCAGTTTTTAGTGTAGAAATATCATCAGTAAAGTAATTTTGAAAAGAATGGATATCCATATTAGAATGAGTTCTTGCCATATCATAGATCAGTCCGATAACAGACTTGTCGCTCAATGAATAGTCAAGACTTACATTGATACCTAACCCATCATTCATATCACGTCTTTGGTCTCTGCTTACAGAGGATTGATTGCTGATAACGGTATAATTCTCGATGGATTGTTTTTCTTCATCATATCCCCGGAACTTTAAAGAAGCTTTTACTTTTTCATTCTGATAATTCAGACCTGCAGTTCCGCCAAAGCCTGCAAAAGTTGCCTGTTTATAATAATTATTCAGATAACCACTCCATCCGGTATTCTGATTCTTTTTTAAAACAATATTAATGATTCCGCTGTTACCCTGTGCTTCATACTTGGCGGGAGGTGTTGTGATCACTTCAATTTTAGCAATATTTTCAGAACGTAAATTTTTCAGATAGTTCATCAGCTCCGATCCGGAAAGATTTAGCATACGGTCATTCACCATGACAGAAACCCCGCTTTTCCCTGCAATAGACAGAAGACCTTTATCTTCTTCTACTTTTAACATAGGTGTATTGCTTAAAATTTCTGTTCCTGAGCTTCCCTGGGAAACCATAGAATTTTGAACATTATAAACAAGACGGTCAACCTTGCGTTCTATAATTTTTTTATTGCCTTCCAATGATACGGCTTCAATTGTTTTTACTTTTGCTGTATCATTTACGGACTGTGCAGATAATAATGTACAGGATAAGGTGAAGATAAGTATAGGTATTCTTTTCATGTTTATTTTATAATAATTGCTAATAACTTTGTGTTACGTTATAGAGCAAAATTATAGGATAGAAGATCCTCTGGAAATAGAGACTAGATGAATGCTTCATTTTAACGGACCAAACCGGTTTCATCGGGAATTTTTGGTGTTTTGTCGAGAAAGTACCTTATAGTATCCAGTAGAGAATTATATTTGAAAATGAAAAAGCAACAAATTATCTGGCTTCAGGTCATCTACTGGGCTTTCAACTTTGTAGGCAATGTCATTATGCCGAATTTTTTTTTCCCAGAGCGCAGAGGCTTTGAGTGGAATGTCCTGAATATTACTTATTTTATTACAGAGATTTTAACCTTTTATATTTTATACCTCATCATCATTCCCAAAGTATTTAAGCTGGAGAAGCTTTATTCTGCAGTTTTTGTTTTTCTGCTGGCTATTTTATGTTTTGGATTTGTACGTTATGGGATCGAGGAAATTATTCTTCCACTTACTCTCGGGTTCCGGAATTATAATAAGGATGCGGAACTTTTATTTTATTTAGCAGATAATATATATAATGCCTCTCTAACAGTCTTTATTGGGGGAATCTTATGGATATTAGAAAAATATGGGGTAGCTGAAAATGACAAGAAACAATTAATGATTGAGAAGAAGCAGGCAGAGCTTCAGGCGCTGAAAACGCAGATCAATCCACATTTTATTTTTAATTCTTTGAATAATATCTATTCATTGGTCTATCAAAATTCTGAAAAGGCGTTGCCTGCCATTGAAGAATTAAGCCGATTGTTGAGGTATAGTACAAAAGATTTGGAAAAAGATGTGATCTCTTTGGATAAAGAGATGGGATATATTGATAGTTTAATTGCTTTGGAGAAGCTTAGAATCAAGGAACCTGAATTATTGGTTATGACAAAAGAGATTACTCATCCGGAGCTTAATATTTCACCAATGTTGTTGGTCCCATTTGTTGAGAATGCTTTTAAACATGGCGATTTTCGAGGGAAAGGTTTTGAAATAAAGGTTTCTGATAATGAACAGGTATTACATTTTTATCTTTTAAACTTTAAAAAACAAAAAATGACAGACTCCGGTTCAGGAATTGGCATTCAGAATGTGAAAAAAAGATTAGAGATTTTATATCCTCATAAACATCAACTCATCATCAATGATTCAGAAACAGAATTTGTTGTAGATTTAAAAATTGATTTACGGCATGAAAAAAATTAAATGTATTATTGTAGATGACGAACCGCTGGCCGTCTCTCTTTTGGAAAAGTATGTTGAAAAAATACCTTTCTTTGAACTTGTTTTTTCTACTGAAAATCCCATTTTAGCCCTGGAATATATACAGACCCATGATGCAGATCTGATCTTTCTGGACATTCAGATGCCTGAACTCACAGGAATCAACTTTATGAAGATTGTCGGAGAAAAGAAGAAATATATTCTGACGACAGCCTATTCCGAGTATGCTTTAGAAGGGTACGAACACAATATCATAGATTATCTTTTAAAGCCTGTTTCCTTTGAAAGATTTTATAAATGTGCATTGAAGGCCCAGGAACGCTTTTCTTTTCACGAAGAGATGGAATCTCATTTTTTTGTAAAATCATCAGGGCAGCAACACCGCATTAATTTCAATGATATCCACTATATTGAAAGCATTAAAGATTATGTGAATATTCGCACTGCAGATGAAGAGTATATCGTATTGGATACTCTTAAATCAATGGAAAACCAGCTTTCTGAAAAGTTTATCAGGATTCATAAATCTTTTATTATTAATGTGGACAAAATTAAAAGCATTGGTCCTAAAAAGGTAATACTGCCATTGCATGAAATTCCAATCGGAGAAAGCTACAGAATAAATCTTTTGAATACACAAAAATAAAAGCGGCTTCCTCGGAAGCCGCTTTTCTATGATTAATTAATCTAACAATTAATTTTCCTGTTTCTTAATCAGGTTAAGAGCAGAACCTGCCTTAAACCAGTCGATCTGCTGATCGTTGTACGTATGGTTAGCCATGATGATATCTTTGGTTCCGTCCGTATGAATGAATTCTAAAGTCAACTGCTTTCCTGGAGCGAATTGATCAAGATCTAAGAAATTAACCACATCGTCTTCCTGAATTTTGTCATAATCAGCTTCATTAGCGAAAGTGATTCCAAGCATTCCTTGCTTTTTAAGGTTTGTTTCATGGATTCTCGCAAATGATTTTACCAATACAGCTTTTACCCCAAGATGTCTAGGCTCCATTGCTGCATGCTCTCTTGAAGAACCTTCACCGTAGTTCTGGTCTCCAACAACGATGGTAGGAATTCCTGCAGCTTTATAAGCTCTTTGTACAGCCGGAACTTCACCATATTCACCAGTTAATTCATTTTTAACACGGTTGGTTTCCATGTTATAGGCATTTACAGCTCCAATCAGCATGTTGTTTGAAATATTGTCGAGGTGGCCTCTGTATTTCAACCATGGTCCAGCCATAGAAATATGGTCAGTAGTACATTTTCCGAAAGCTTTGATCAATACTCTGGCGGCTTCAATGTTTTTACCGTCCCAAGCCGGGAATTCTTCCAGTAACTGAAGTCTGTCCGAAGTAGGGCTTACCTTCACGATAACAGAAGAACCGTCTTCAGATGGTGCCTGGTATCCGTTATCATCAACAGCAAATCCTCTGGATGGTAATTCAGAACCCTTAGGCTCATCAAGTTTTACCTGCTCACCGTTTTCGGCAGTTAAAGTATCTGTAATTGGATTGAAATCTAATCTTCCTGAAATTGCTACTGCAGCTACCATTTCCGGAGACGCTACGAATGCATGCGTATTCGGGTTACCGTCAGCTCTTTTGGCAAAGTTTCTGTTGAACGAGTGAATAATAGAATTTTTCTCTCCTTTATCAGCTCCTTCTCTGTCCCATTGCCCGATACAAGGTCCACAGGCATTGGTGAAAATTCTTGCGTTTTCAAATTTTCTGAAAGAATCCAGGAAACCGTCTCTTTCTGCTGTGAATTTTACCTGCTCAGAACCAGGATTAATCCCCAGGATCGCTTTAGGTTTAACTCCTTTTGCTACAGCATCTTCTACAATGGAAGCTGCTCTCGAAAGATCTTCATAAGAAGAGTTGGTACAAGAGCCAATAAGAGCCCATTCCACTTCTATCGGCCATCCGTTAGCTTCAGCTTTAGCTCTGAATTCCGCTACAGGAGTCGCCAAATCCGGAGTGAAAGGTCCGTTTAAGTGTGGAGTAAGCTCAGAAAGGTTAATTTCGATTACCTGATCAAAATACTGCTCAGGGTTGGCGTATACTTCAGCATCACCGGTTAAGTGTTCCGCTATTTTATCAGCTGCATCTACCACATCCTGTCTTCCTGTTGCCGCAAGATATCTTCTCATAGAATCATCGTATCCAAAAGTAGAGGTTGTTGCTCCTACTTCAGCACCCATGTTACAGATCGTTCCTTTACCAGTTGCTGAAAGAGATTGTGCCCCTTCTCCGAAATATTCCACGATGCATCCTGTTCCACCTTTTACGGTAAGAATTCCTGCTACTTTCAGGATAACGTCTTTTGCAGAAGTCCATCCACTCATTTTACCGGTTAATTTTACCCCGATAAGTTTTGGCATTTTAAGCTCCCACGCCATTCCGGCCATTACGTCTACTGCATCAGCACCTCCAACACCGATAGCCACCATTCCTAAACCTCCTGCATTTACGGTGTGAGAATCTGTACCAATCATCATCCCTCCGGGGAATGCATAGTTCTCCAGTACAACCTGGTGAATAATACCGGCTCCCGGCTTCCAGAAACCAATTCCGTATTTGTCACATACAGAGCTCAGGAAGTTGAAAACTTCAGAGTTTTTGTTGATTCCTTCCTGTAAATCTGATTCAGCACCTACTCTTGCCTGGATCAAGTGATCGGCATGAGCCGTTGAAGGAACAGCTACTTTAGCTTTCCCTGCCTGCATAAACTGTAAAAGCGCCATCTGCGCAGTTGCATCCTGCATGGCCACTCTGTCCGGTGCAAAATCTACATAAGAGTTTCCTCTCTCATGTGCTGATGTAGCATTACCTTCCCAAAGATGGGTGTAAAGGATTTTTTCTGAAAGTGTAAGAGGTTTTCCCACGATTTGTCTTGCCGCAGCAATTCTCTCCGGGTAGCGTTCGTACACTTTTTTGATCATATCAATATCAAAAGTCATATCTTAATTTAATTTTTCTTCTTTAAATAAGCTTTTCCGTCAATAATTTTATTTTAAAACGGAAAAATATCATTGTTACTTAATTCATCAAATTCTGTTCCTTCAATTCATAAAAAGGATAATTATGATAAATAATCAGAATGTTATATTTCTATCAAGTTAAGAAAAAATTGGAATTTCTTTCTATATTTTTATTTTAAATAATTCTAAAGCAGTCTTAAATAGAAAGGTTCTAAACAAAAATTGAAAGATTTAAATCCTAAAGGACTAAATCTTTCAATTATATAATTTTAAAACAGTCCTACGACCTAACGTTAAGCTATACTATGACCAACCTGGACCAACTCTTTAATAGGTGGAGCAAATTTAGTCAGGTCAATACCTTCAACGGCAGCTTTATATTCATCAATATTAGGAATTCTTCCAATTATAGCAGAAAGAACAACCACCGGAGTTGAAGCCAATAAAGATTCTCCTTTTTTACGTTCTGAATCTTCAACTACTCTTCCCTGGAAAAGACGGGTAGAAGTTGCCAGTACCGTATCTCCTTTAGCCGCTTTTTCCTGGTTACCCATACAAAGGTTACAGCCTGGACGTTCAAGATACATCATGTTTTTGTATTCAACACGTGCTTCGCCTTTAGGAGCATTATCATCAAATTCAAACCCTGAATATTTTTCTAAAAATTCCCAGTCTCCTTCTGCTTTTAATTCATCAATAATGTTATACGTTGGAGCGGCTACAACAAGCGGAGCGTTAAATTCAACTTTACCTTGTTGTTTTTCAATATTTCTAAGCATTTGAGAAACAATTTTCAAATCGCCTTTGTGAACCATACAAGATCCAACAAATCCAAGATCCACTTTTTTCTCGCCTCCATAATAAGAAAGGTCTCTGATGGTATCATGAGTATATCTCTTAGAAACATCTTCGTTGTTTACATCCGGGTCAGCAATCATCGGTTCAACGATGGCATCAAGATCAACAACGACTTCAGCATAATATTTAGCATTCGCATCCGGTGTCAGAGCTGGTTTCTCACCAGATCTGATTTCAGCGATTCTCTTATCAGCCTTATTAATTAATCCCTGAAGGACATGGTTATGATTGTCCATACCCTTATCAATCATGATCTGGATTCTGCTTTTTGCAATTTCCAATGACTCGATCAGGGTTTCGTTCTCAGAAATATTGATGGAAGCTTTTGCCTTCATCTCTGCAGTCCAGTCTGTAAAGGTAAATGCCTGGTCAGCAGGAAGTGTTCCGATGTGAACCTCAATGATTCTACCCTGGAATACGTTTTCCCCACCAAACTGCTTAAGCATCTGAGCCTGAGTAGCATGAACAACATCACGGAAATCCATGTGCTCTTTCATGTTTCCTTTGAAAGTTACTTTTACGGATTCAGGGATTGGCATAGATGCTTCACCTGTAGCCAGTGCAAGGGCAACTGTTCCTGAGTCTGCTCCAAAAGCAACCCCTTTAGACATTCTTGTGTGGGAGTCACCACCAATGATGATCGCCCATTCATCTATCGTTATATCATTAAGAACCTTGTGAATAACATCTGTCATAGCGTGGTATTCACCTTTCGGGTCACGGGCTGTGATCAAACCGAATTCGTTCATGAATTTCATTAGTTTCGGAATGTTGGCCTGCGCTTTTTTATCCCAAACAGAAGCGGTGTGACATCCGGATTGATAAGCACCGTCAACAATTGGAGAAATCACGGTAGCTGCCATTGATTCAAGTTCCTGAGCGGTCATCAAACCTGTTGTGTCCTGAGAACCAACGATATTAACCTGTACACGAACGTCTGAACCGGCATGTAAAACTTTTCCCGGAGTTGTTCCGACTGCGTTTCTGTTGAAGATTTTTTCAACTGCAGTCAAGCCTTGTCCTTCGTGGGAAATTTCTTTTGACGGAGCAAAAACAAGAGGAGTTTCTATTCCTAAAAGTTTTGCAGCAAATGTCTGCAGCTTTTTACCGAATACAATTGCATATGATCCGCCAGCCTTGATGAATTCCATTTTTTGTGGAGTGAATGCCTTAGCAATATCAATCAGCTCCTGGTCACCGTTATAAAGTTTTTTTGTTTTTGTATTGATGGTAAGAACGGTTCCTGTAGCAACGGAGTACGCTTCTTCAAGAATCGGTTCCCCAGCTTCGTTACGGATTGGCTCTCCATTTTCGTCAAGTTTTTTAACCCAGTTTTTAAGGTCAAGGCCAATACCACCGGTAACGTCAACCGTAGTAAGGAAAATCGGAGAAATACCGTTTGTTCCTCCAACGATTGGAGCAATATTCACGAATGGGATGTACGGGCTTGCTTGCTTACCTGTCCATAAAGCTACGTTGTTCACTCCGGACATTCTGGATGAACCTACACCCATGGTTCCTTTTTCTGCGATAAGCATTACACTTTTATCAGGATGCTGTGCCTGCAAAGCTTTAATTTCTTCCTGCGCCTGAGGAGTGATCATACATTTACCATGAAGTTCACGGTCTGATCTTGAGTGCGCCTGATTCCCCGGAGAAAGTAAATCTGTCGAGATATCACCTTCACCAGCGATAAAAGTCACTACTTTTATTTCTTCAGCAACTTCCGGAAGTTTAGTGAAGAACTCTGCTTGTGCATAGCTTTCAATAATTTCTTTGGCGATTTCGTTACCGCTATTGAATGCTTCCTTCAGACGGTTGGTATCTGCCTCATAAAGGAAAACCTGTGTCTTAAGAACGTCTGCCGCTTCCTTGGCAATAGAGATATCATTACCCAAAGCCAGATCAAGCAGTACCTCAATAGAAGGTCCTCCCTTCATGTGAGATAATAATTCAAAAGCAAAGGCCGGAGATATTTCTTCTACTACGGATTCTCCCAGAATAATCTCTTTTAAAAACTTAGCTTTTACGCCTGCAGCACTTGTTGTTCCTGGTAAGGTGTTGTAAATGAAAAATTTAAGAGAATCTGATCGATATTCGTTACCCGGATCTTTAATTTGTGCAATGATTTCGCTTAGTAATCCGGCACCGTCAATTGGCTTTGGATTGAGTCCCTGGTTTTTTCTTTCTTCAATCTCTTGGATGTAATCCTGATACATATTCATAATAATAGAAGTCTTTTAAATTTTAAAAGTAGATGTAAGGCAGTTGTCAGTACTAAAGTTGCTGCAAAAAAACAAGTATAGTCATCAACAACATAATCTACCCCTTTAAAAATGTGAAATAATGTTCCGTTTCAAAGTGGGATATATTTGACCTTTAATAGAATGTAAGTAATTTACCTGCGATTTGTCTTGCTGAAAAACTCTCTTTGGGTAAGATTTATACACTTTTTTGACAGCATTCCTATCAAAATTATATCTCCAAAACGTTTTTAGATTATCAAACACTTAAAAAGTGCTTCCAAATTTACGAATTTTTTAGTATTTTATCAGAATGAAATTATTTAGATTCTTTATAAATATGAATTTGATAATTTCTATTTTTGGCCGTAATTTTGCAGGCAAATGATGAATATGAAAAATATCCTGAATTTTTGGTGTGTATTTATCTCGGTTTTCGTTTTTTCACAGACGAAATCCGTGAAGAAGCTACCGATTAAAAATGTAACTAAAACTGTAGTGAAAAAGGGATCTGCAGTGGCTAAGCCAAACCCGGATCTGGTGATCATCAATCCGGATCTTCCTGTTTTGATCCCTAAAAAAGAAGATGGAAAATTTGGTTATGTTAATCAGAACGGAAAATTTATTATCAAACCTGAATACCATATTGCCGTCTTTTTTTATGAAGATTGTAATCTTTTGAACTCTCCCAACGAAAAAATAAGAAAATTCGGAACTAAAGAATATGCTACCGTAGAAAAGGATATGATTTCTTACCGGGTGAATAAGGCGGGGAAAAGAGTCTATCAGTTCAAAGATTCGGATCTCGGAAAATGTAAGTTGGAGGATTATAAGCAGCAGCTGTATCAGGCATACGTTTTAAACGGATTTTACGGTATCATTGAAAAGTCCAGATTCGTGAACGCAGCAGATTACAGAGATTACCAGATCTATCCCCAGTATCAGTATTTATACATTCTGGAAGGTGATGATACCGCAGATCCAATGATTGTGGCTTCCCACAACGACAGGTTTGGAGTAATTGATGTTAATAATAAAGTGATTGTTCCTTTTGAATATTCCAATATAAAAAGGAATTTCAGCTGGAAAATGGGGAAAATGTTTGACGTGACGAAAGACGGAAAGAACTATTATTATATCGATGTCAGAAATAAGACTTATTAATCTTTATATAAGAATATCTCTTTCAGATTAAATTGAGGATGCAGATCTCATCATTCACAGAGTATCGGAAGATCCTATCTCACTTTTTTTTTGTAATTTCGCGGTTGAAATAAAGGGGTGCTTTAATAAGCTGAGATTATACCCAATGAACCTGGAACAGATAATGCTGTTTAGGGAATTTTGAAAATGTACCACTGGAACAGTATAACAATATATCAATCATTGCTAGACTGTTAAATTAGTAAATTGCTACATTATTTAATCCGCCCCTTTTATTCATTAAATTTTAAAAATTTATAGAATGAAAGGATTATTTTTTTTAGGGCTTACGGTAGGCTCTGCAGCCTTTATCCAGGCGCAAAATAAGGATTCACTGAAGGTCAGGGAAATTGAAGCTGTCAACTTTACCAAAAGACTGCCTGTTGCCAAAGAAATCATTAACGTACAGAAAGATGTAGACAGCAGGAATCTGGGTCAGGATCTTCCAATTCTTTTAAAAAATCAAACGTCTGTTATCTCAACCTCTGATGCCGGAAACGGGATTGGGTACACGGGATTCAGAATTCGTGGAGTAGAAGGAAAAGGTATTAATGTGATGATGAACGGCGTTCCCTATAACGATTCTGAAAGCCAGGGAACATTTTTCGTCAATGTTCCGGATCTTACCAGTTCTGCTTCCCAGATTGTGATTCAGAGAGGGGTGGGGACTTCCAATAATGGGGTTTCTGCGTTTGGTGCGAGTATCAATGTGATCTCCAAAGAACCGGATGAGAAGATGTATTTCAAAACTGATGACAGCTACGGCTCATTTAATACCTATAAATATTCAGCGGAAGCAGGTTCCGGGAAATTCTGGAACAACAGGCTTTCGGTGATGGGAAGGTATACGCGTATCCAATCTGACGGGTATATTGACAGAGCTTCTTCAAAACTGGATTCTTACAATTTCACTGCATTATTTGAAGAAGGGAAAACAAGGCTTCGTCTGATGGCTTTCGGAGGAAAAGAAAAAACTTATCAGGCATGGAACGGAATTGACCGGCCAACCTGGGAAACCAATCCTAAATTCAATTATTCAGGACAATACACAGATCTGTTGACCGGAGAAGAGAAATTCTATGATAACGAGACGGATAATTACAGACAGAATCATTTCCAACTTTTATGGGAGCAAAAATTCAATGATAACTGGAATTTGGAAACCACGCTTCATTATACGAAAGGAAAAGGCTACTATGAAAACTATAAAAGAGTTGATGAAACAGATGTAGAAGCTACACATTATTCCAATTATAATTTGCCGGTACCGGTTGTAAATGGCTCTCCGGTAGAAATAACCGATTTTATCAGAAAAAAATGGCTGGATAATGATTTTTACGGGGCTGTTTCTACGCTTTACGGAAAGCTGGATAATATAGATCTTAATTTCGGTGTGGTCGCGAACCAATACTATGGAAGACATTTTGGAAATGTTACCGGGGTTTATTTTCCACAGATCAATGAGTATGAATATTACAGAAACCGTTCGGTGAAAACTGAGCTGGCAGGGTTTGCAAAAGCTTTATGGAGAACCGGGGATCACTTTGAATTTTTCGGAGATCTTCAGATCAGAAATATTGATTATGATACCAAGATCCTGAATGCCGGAGATGGAGAAGGTGGAAATCTTGATAAGAATTGGCTTTTCTTTAATCCAAAAGCGGGAGTGAATTATAAAATCGGGAATGGGAAAGTTTTCCTTTCATACGCACATGCCCACCGCGAACCGAACAGGGATGACCTGATGAGTGATAATGAAGTAAAAGCCGAAAAACTCCATGATTTTGAAGCCGGTATTGAAAAACAGTTTGGAATTTTATCTGTTACGGCTAATTTATACTATATGTACTATGTTAATCAGTTAGTACTGAACGGGCAGTTAAATAATGTAGGAGCATTCATCAGAACAAACTCCGGAAAAAGCTACAGAAGAGGAATTGAAATCGGAGCGTTGGCTAAACTTTCCAAGCAATGGGAAGTGAATGGGAATATCAGTCTCAGCCAGAATAGAAACCTTGATTTTAAAATTAAAAATAATGGAGCACTTCAGAATCTGGGTGATACCAATATTTCATTTTCGCCTAATGTCATTGCCAATCTTGGCCTAAAGTTCAATCCTTCCAAGAGTTTTCTGTTTGCTTTAACGAATCAATATGTCGGAAAACAATATCTGGATAATACCGGGGATAAAAACCTCGAGCTGAAAGATTATTTCCTGACCGATTTCAATGCGCAGTACCAGTTTACCATAGCCCATAATGATATTGCTTTAAAATTACTGGTGAATAATCTCTTTAATAAAAAATATGTAAACAACGGAGCGGTTTATGGTGGAGATCCATACTATTTTTCACAGGCAGGAACTAATTTTATGTTCGGGATCAGCTGGAAAATTCAATAATACGGATGATAATTTGCCGAACAGGGTTTAATACATTCAATTTTATACCTATTTATCAAAAGACTGTTCAGGCAGTCTTTTTTTATATCCTACAAATCTCTTCAAAAAGTCACGAAAAAATTATAAATTTGCTGCCAAATGAATATTTCAGCTTACATTTTAGAATATCTGAAACAATTTGGAACTGTGACGGTTCCGGGATTCGGTGCGTTTTCGCTTAAAAACTCCAAGGCAATTATTAATTCTGAGAACGGAAGCATTCTTCCGCCTGCAAGCGAGATCGTTTTTGCAGTGGATTATGAAATACAGTCTGACGAGCTGGCTGCCTTTATAGCCGGAGAAAAGCAGATGTCTTTAGAGGCTTCCAGAAGTGACTTGAAAATCCAGACTGATTTTTGGAAGAAAAAACTTCAGGCAGATCAGTTTCTGGAAATTCAGAACCTCGGAGCTATCCATATTGAAGATGATAAGACGCATTTCAAGGGGAAAAGAATAGAAGCGGGGCATCCGGACTTTTATGGGCTTGAAGAGATCAGGCTCTCGGATATCAACAATGGTGAAAAAATAAGCACTAAAGAAAAGAGAGAGAAAGATTATACATTCAAAAAATCTATTCTTTGGATTTTTCTGCTTGTCATTCCTGTTTTAGGAATTCTGTATCTGGCATTTACCCAAAGAGAACTTCTTTTCGGAAAAAAATCTTTTGATAAAGTTTCTGTCCAGACTTCTACACACAGAATTGTAAAAGACACCGTAAAAGTAATGGTACAAAGTCCGGAAACGGCTGTTTCAGATTCCCTGAAAAAAGATTCATTAGCAAAACCAGCCGGAAAAGGCATAAAACCCGCTTCGGCAGCTCAAAACAACACTAAGACTCAATGGCAAAAGTAAAAAAAGCGTCAGAATCTCTGACGATCATGACCAATATTGTTCTTCCGAACGAAACCAACTCTTTAAGAAACCTTTTCGGAGGTGAACTTCTTGCAAAAATGGACCGTTGTGCTTCTATTTCTGCAGCCAGACACTGCGAGAGAAGAGTGGTAACAGCTTCTGTAAATCACGTTTCTTTCAATCATCCTATCCCTGAAGGTGGGGTAGTGGTTCTGGAATCTAAAGTTTCAAGAGCTTTCTCTACTTCAATGGAGGTGTATGTGGATGTTTGGTTGGATGATCCGATCAATCAGAAGAAAGTTCATACCAATGAAGGAATTTATACTTTCGTTGCAGTAGATGAATTCAACCGTCCTATTCCTATCCCGGACATGATTCCCGAAACGGAAGAAGAAAAACTGAGACATGCTGCTGCTTTCAGAAGAAAAGAACTGTCATTAATCCTTTCCGGAAGAATGAAGCCCCTGGAATCGGTGGAACTTAAAAAATTATTCCAGGAACCGGAAGAAACAAAAGAATCCAAGAAGGATAAAAAATAAAAAATTAAACACAAATAACACGAATGGATGGCACGAATTTTCACAAATGGTTTGTGCCTAATCAAATGAAAAAAAATAATAAAGATGGATATTTCAGAAAATGATATATCAAAAATTGTTTATGAAGCAGGGTATATAGTCCATAAGTCATTAGGACCAGGACTTTTGGAAAGTGCTTATGAAGAATGTTTGTTTTATGAATTAAATAAATTTGATATTCTTGTAGAGAGGCAAAAACCGATGCCATTAGTCTATGATGAGGTTAAAATGGATATTGGTTATAGGCTTGACTTTTTTAATTGAAAAAAAATTTATGCTGGAAATAAAATCCATAGAATCATTACAAGATATTTATTTAGCACAAATACTTACATACCTTCGCCTAAGTAATTGTAAACTTGGAATGTTAATTAACTTTAATACACTTCAGTTTAAAAATGGACTTAAAAGAGTGATTAACGGCACTTTATAATTGTGTTATTTGTGAAATAAATTAGTGCCATTTGTGTTTAAACTATGAAAATACTTCTTTTAGATAAAAACCATCCTCTCATCACAGAACAGCTTTTAGCTAAGAATTTTGTATTAGAAGAAGATTTCACATCTTCCTATGATGAGGTTTGTCATAAAATTGAAAACTATGACGGAATTATCATCAGAAGCAGAATTCCTCTGGATAAAAACTTTCTGGAAAAAGGGAAAAGCCTGAAGTTTATTGCCAGAGTAGGAGCGGGAATGGAAAATATTGATATTCCAGTTGCAGAAAAACTGGGAATTCAGTTGATCAATTCTCCGGAAGGGAACAGAGATTCGGTAGCAGAACATGTTGTAGGGATGTTGTTGATTTTAATGAACCGTCTTTTTATCGCTTCCCAGGAAGTGAAAAACGGAATCTGGCTTCGTGAAGAAAATAGGGGAGATGAGCTTCTCGGAAAAACGGTAGGGCTTATAGGATATGGAAACATGGGGAAAGCTACAGCAAAAAGATTCTCAGGATTTGGCTGTAAGGTTATTTTTCATGATATCCTTCCCGGGCTTTCTGATGAATATGCTACACAAGTCAGTTTAGAAGAATTAAAACAATCTGCAGATATTCTGAGCCTGCATATTCCGCTGACTTCTGAAACTCACTATCTTATTGATGAAAAGTTTATTTCAGAAATGAGAAAAGACTTTTATTTCATCAATACAGCCAGAGGAAAAAACGTAGAAACTAAATATTTAGTTGAGTTTTTAAAATCAGGGAAAGTAAAAGGTGCCTGTCTTGATGTCCTTGAATATGAAAAGGCATCTTTTGAAAATCTGGAAACAGAAAATGAAGATCTTAAATACCTTCTGGAATCTGAAAAAACAATCGTAACACCACACATCGCCGGATGGACTCACCAAAGCAAAGAAAAGCTGGCACAGGTGATCGTGGACAAGATAATTGCTTCCTACTGTTAGGAAAAATCTAAGGCAAAAGATAAAATTACTCATTGCCTGTGTCTTTATCCCTTTCGCGAGTTTCATCTTTTATGTTAAATAATTCATAATATACGCTTCGAACTGAAAATTTATTTTGAGTTTTATTAAATTGCTGCTCATTTTTTGATACTCATGACGAAGCGTAATTTTTTACTTATTGTAGCTGTTTTTTTATCCTTTATTTCCTGTAAAAAAAATTCTGAATCCAAGCAGACTTCAGCTGAAAACACGACTAATCTTCCAAACTACGGAAATGTAGATCTGGGCAATGTTTTTACCAAAGAAGACAATCAGCTTGGAGATAAAGGAATACTCACAGGGTACATCGACCAGTATTATAAAAAGATCTGGGAAGGTGGAGATCTGAGCGGTGGAATACTCGTCGCAAAAGGAGATGATATTCTATATGAAAACTACAGAGGTTTCGGCAGAGAAGGAAACCAGATGCCGATCGATAAAAATACACCACTGCATGTAGCTTCTGTCTCAAAGACGTTGACGGCTATGGCCATGCTGAAATTGGTGGAAGCTGGAAAAATAAAACTGACCGACCATCTTACCCAATATTTTCCGGGGTTTCCTTATCCGAATGTCACTGTACAGACATTGCTGGATCAGAGAAGCGGTCTTCCGAAATACGAATATTTTATTGCCAAAATACAGCCGGCTCCGGCAGAACTTTCAAAATCTTTTATTACTAACCAGGATGTTCTGAATATGATCATCAAATACAAACCGGATCTGGCAAGGGATACGGATACAGGTTTTATGTACTGCAACACCAACTTTGCGATGCTGGCTTTACTGATAGAGAAGATCACCAAAACTCCGTTTCCGCAGGCCATGAAAGAAATGGTATTTCAGCCTTTGAAAATGGAACATACTTATATTTTTCAGGAGAAAGATATTCCTACAGCCGCACAGTCTTTTTATTACGGCGGAAACAGACTGTATCCTTTAGACAGGCTTGACCTTATCTATGGTGATAAAAATGTGTATACAACGCCGAGGGACCTTTATAACTTCTCAAAAGCCATGTTTTCAAAAGACTTCTTAAAGCCTGATCTGATGCAGATGGTTTTCACTCCGTATAGCAACGAGAAAGCAGGAATGAATAATTACGGACTCGGTTTCAGGATGAAGATCTTTGACAATGGCGAGAAACTTACTTATCATAACGGATGGTGGCACGGAACCAATTCCGTATTTGCCCATCTGCTGAAGTCAAAAGTGACGATCGTAGCTATTGGGAACAAATATTCAGGGAAAGTATATACAGCATTGGCTTTATCAGGATTATTTGAGGATTTTCCGGCTCAGAAAGATAAGCTGCACAGTGTAATGAATGACAATAAAGACACTTTGAATGCCGGACATGAAGTTTTTGGAGAATAATGTTTAATTTTGCTTAAACATATATGAAAAGACTTCTTCTATTATTCGTTATCTGTTTTCTTGTACACTCATGTGCAAGAGTAGGATCTCCCGTGGGAGGACCGAAAGATACCCTGGCTCCAAAGTTTTTAAGCTCAAATATTGACACTACAAGAGTTAATGTAAAAAGAGACATCCATGAGCTCAGACTGGATTTCGACGAATATATTACCTTAAAGGATATCAATAAAAACCTGATCATTTCTCCGCCTATCAAAAATATAAAGCGGATTCTTCCTTCCAACATCGCCAATAAGTTTGTGATGATCCAGTGGGAAGATACTCTCCAGGCCAATACGACTTATAACTTCAACTTTGGAAACTCAATTGCTGATAATAATGAGTCTAATATTCTTAGGTATTTCAATTTTGCTTTTTCTACGGGAGATAAGCTGGATGATCTTTATATCAGCGGTGAAATTTCGGATGCAGTAGCGCTTAAAAAGAAAGAAGGAGAAAATAAGCTTGTTGTAGGGCTTTACCAGGTGAAAGATACGATGAATTACAGACAGAAACCCTATTACATTACCAAAGTGGATGAAGATGGGTATTATGAGCTTAACTATCTTACCCCGGGAAAATATAAGATTATAGCCTTTGAGGATGAGAATAGTAATTCTATTTATGATCCCGGAAAAGAAAAAATAGGATTTCAAAAAGAAGCTGTAGATGTTGAAAAGTCTGTTTCAGGATTAAATTTAAAAATATATCCTTCCAAAAAGCCTTTGAAATATCTTGAAATGAAAGAAAGTCCCGGAGGAGTTATCATGACATTTGAAGGAAACCCTGAGAATGTGAAAGTAGCCTCTGTAAACGAAAAGCTTCAGGACATTAAGGTGACCCACCGCCCGAAATCGGATACCGTAAAAATCTGGTTTGATGCTGTAAAAAGCGATGTGGGGCAAACGGTTACTGAAAATCTTAAATTCAGCTACGATATCGGGAGCAAGCAGGATACTGTTTCCGTATTCTATAAATACAACAAGAAAAATGCAATGGATCTTGAAAATGACAGCGGAGGCCCATTATTGGCTCCGAATTCTGACTTTAACATCAGATCCGGCTATATCATCGATAAGATAAGTCCTGAAAAATGGACTCTTAAAAGTGACAGTTTAACCACTCAGGAATTTACTGCTAAAATCTCTGAAACAGATCCTTACCAGATTCAGATTCATTCAGATTTTGTGAATGGCAAAAAATATCAGCTTACGATTCCAAAGGAGACGGTATCGTCCTATTACGCTAAAAATGTACAGTCAAAACGTTTTGATTTCGAAGTAGAAAAGGTAGATCAATTCGGAAGTCTTGCATTTAATATACAGAATGCACCGGAGGCCAGTTATTGGATCCAGCTCCTGGATGCTTCGGATAAAGTTATTTATTCAAGATATACTAAAGGAAACAGCGTGAAATTTGACATCCTGAAACCTAATGAATATATCGTAAGGATACTGGTGGATAACAATGGAAATAAATTCTGGGACGAAGCGGATTTTGAAAAAGAAACTTTTGCTGAAGATTCCTATGTCTTCTACAAAAAAGCTGTTGTGCGGCCGTTATGGGAAACCAAGGAAGACTGGGACCTGAAAGATACCAGAACGCTGGATAATCCTAAAGGAAATATTCCTAAGCCTGTAGATGTTCCTGCAGAAACACCAAAAGATACCATACAGAAGGAATTGAATAAAGAAGTGAAGTCAGAATCCGGAAATGCAGTCTTAACACCGGTAAAATAAAGCTATGAATACATTAAAGAAAGTGTTATTCTGGGCGCTGGTAGTTTTTGCACTGATGCAGTTTATTTCTATTGATAAAGTAAATAAGCCTGTCAATACAGCCGTTAACTTCGTCGATACAAAAAAGACTCCGGAAAAGATCAGGGGTTTGATAAAAGGAGCCTGTTACGATTGTCACTCCAATGAAACAGTATATCCCAAATATGCTTATGTTGCGCCTATTTCGTGGTCTGTAAAAAGCCATGTGAATGAAGGCCGGGAACATCTCAATTTTTCTGTTTGGGGTACATATAACAAGGAACTGAAGGAAAGCATGCTGAGCAAATCCATTCAGACAATCCAAAGCAAAGCGATGCCTATGCCGGGATATATCGTCTACCACAAAGAAGCTAATCTTACAGACGCTGAAAGAACATTACTAGTTCAGTATTTTGAAGATATGCTGAAATCAAAATCTTATTGATATCAAATAAAATAACTCCCACACATGGTAATCTGTGGGAGTAAATTTCTTTATAATAACTTACCGGTTATTCTTCAGATATTCTACAAAAAATCTCTGCTGAGATTCAAAAGCAATATCATCAAGGTCCAAAGCATTCAAAGGAATCCAGGTCGCTTCTGATATTTCAGAAAGCTCCAGGCTCACTTCAAACTTTTCCTGAACACGATACTCATAAAAAAGATCGATTGTATTGTAATCAATTTCTTTATACTGATAGATGTTCGGGAGGCTGGTAAGATACTTTAGTTTTGAAATATCCACATCAAGCTGAAGCTCTTCAAAAAGCTCTCTTTTGCACGTTTCCTCTGCGCTTTCCCTTGGATCTACAAAACCTCCGGCCAGATCAAGTTTTCCCTTTTTAGGTTCCCTGTTTCTTCTGGTAAGGTAGATTTTATCACCATATCGGATAACAACAGCTACCGCGCCGGCAACGTTATTGTAGAGGGTAAAACCGCATTCGGGACAGCTCCATTTCTTTTCGCCATCCCAATGCAGGGTTTCTTTGCCACAGCTCGGGCAGTATTTCAATAATTTCATCTGTTAACAATATTTTTTCAAAAGTCAGATGGAACTTCGTTTTATTGAGCAATATTAATATTTCTCGGGTGATAAGTTAAAATCACGTCCCGAAGTTCTTCTGTTTTCAGATGAGTATAGATCTCCGTAGTGGTAATACTGGAATGTCCCAGCATTTCCTGGATATAACGAAGGTCTGCCCCATTCTGTAAAAGGTGCGTTGCAAAAGAATGTCTGAAAGTGTGTGGAGATATTTTTTTGCTTACCCCAGCTTTGTCTGTAAGTTCTTTAATGATCAGAAATACGATTACTCTGGACATGGATGTTCCACGGCTGTTAAGAAACAGCGTATCCTCATATTTTTTATTGATCTTGCTTTTCGAACGTACTTCTTTAATGTAAGTTTCCAAAAGTTCAGCAGTATAATCGGCTAAAGGAACGAAACGTGTTTTGTTGCCTTTTCCGTTTACTTTAATGTACTGTTCTTTGAAATTGATGTTCGAAATCTTAAGGTCAATAAGTTCCGAGACACGTAATCCGCATCCGTAAAGAACTTCAATGATACAATGATTTCTCTTTCCGAGGTCAGAATGCGACTCAATGGCTGCAATAATCTTATTGATGTCAGGCAGGCTTAAGGTGTCAGGAAGATACAATCCCAGTTTTGGACCTTCAAGCAGTGAGGCAGGATTATCTTCTCTGAACTCGTCCTCAAGCAGAAACTTGAAGAAAGCTTTTATCGAAGAAATCCATCTTGCTTGTGATCTTTCGCTGAACTTCTGTTTGGAAAGATTGAAGATATATTCCTGTAAGTTTTCGTAACCGATAGAGTCTGGACCGACGTTTTCCAGATCCACTTCGGCATAATCTTTTAATTTTTTGATGTCTCGAATATAGGCATCGAGAGTGTTTTCTGAAAAATTTCGTTCGAAACGAAGAAATATTTCAAAATCTTTGATCTTTTCATCCCAGGTCATTTGTGCTTATTTTTTTAGTTCACAGTCCGATATTTGTTCTATTTCAATGTTATGGTTTCTCAAGAACGCTATCCCGTCGTCGTCTGAATACTCATTAATATACACAAGTCTTGTAATTCCAGCCTGCAGAATCAGCTTACTGCATTCTTTGCATGGCGACAGCGTTAAATATAACGTAGCACCTTTTGCAGACTGAGTGGAAGCGGCCAGCTTTAAGATAGCATTGGCTTCCGCATGAAGTACATACCAGTGTGTTTTCCCTTCTCCATCTTCACAGCAGTTTTCAAATCCCGAGGGAGTTCCATTGTAACCATCTGAAATAATCATCCTATCTTTTACGATAAGAGCTCCTACCTGTTTTCTCTTACAGTAGGATAATTTTGCCCACTCCTGGGCCATTTTTAGATAAGCTTTATCAAACTTATTCATACCGCAGCATTAGTTTTTTTCGAAATAATTTGGATTAAAAATCTTAGAAATTAGGCTTTCTTTTCTCTAAAAAAGCGTTAACTCCTTCTTTCTTGTCGTTCATTTCAAAAAGTTCTCCGAAATACTTGATTTCAGATTCAAAACCTTTATCCGTGTCAGACAAGTTTACGGCTTGGATGGCCTTTGATATAGCCATTGGTGAGTTATTGGCTATAATATTCGCTAATTCTTTTGTTTTGGTTAATAATTCTTCAATAGGGTATACTTCATTCACCAATCCGATTTCCTTTGCTTTTTGAGCAGGAATCATTTTGGCTGAGAAGATCATTTCGTTGGCAATACCTTTTCCTACCAATTTAGGAAGCCTTTGGGTCCCTCCATACCCCGGAATTAATCCCAGAGTAACTTCCGGAAGCCCCAGTCTTGCATTCTCTGATGCATATCTGATGTGGCAAGCCATAGCTAGCTCTAAACCTCCTCCCAATGCGAAACCGTTCACGGCTGCAATAACAGGCTTAGATGTATTTTCAATTTTGTTGAACAGGGTATTATGCCCGTTTCTGGCCAGTTCTTCGGCTTTTTCCTGTCCAAAATCACTGAATTCTTTTATATCGGCTCCCGCTACAAATGATTTTTCGCCGCTTCCTGTAATAATGATTACTCTACAGGACACATCAGCGTTAAGTTCATCCATGGCTGAGCTTATCTCTTGAATCGTTTTTGCATTTAAAGCATTTAAGCTTTGAGGTCTGTTTATGGTTACAACAGCTAATTTCCCTTCCTTTTCTAATAATATATTTTCGTAACTCATTTTTCCACTATAAAATATTATTTTTTGCAAATTATGAATTTTTTGCAAAAAAAAGGAAAAAATATTAGTTTTTTTTCCTTTTACTTAATGAATCCTTCAAAATCCTATTTCGAATGATTCATCATATTAGCATCAATATTGATATTTAGCTGAGATGCCACTTTCATGCCAAGTTCTATATTAGTCCTGAAAAAGTGACATAATTGACGGTTGATGATCTCATCTTTTTTCGGCCCGGAAATTCCTCTCATACTTCCTACGATGTTGCTGATTAGGTGCTCTCTATCTTCAGCGGTCATCGATTTTGTATACAGTAATCCGGGTTGGGTATAATGATCATCATCATTTTCATTTCTGTTATAGCTGGCAACATGGGCACTGTCCAGCTCATATTCATAATTCTTATAACCCGGATCCGGCTTAATGTCATCAAAGCTGTTCGGGAAATAATTCGGTTTATCCTGGTATTGACTGGAATCTGCCATAAAACCGTCTCTCTGGTAGTTGTTGACTGCAAAAGGACAACGATTTACTTCCAGCTGGTGAGCATTGACTCCCACTCTGTATCTGTGGGCATCGGGATAAGAGAATAACCTTCCCTGAAGCATTTTATCCGGAGAAAAACTGATTCCGTTAATAAGACTGCTTGGTGAAAATGCAGACTGTTCCACATGTGCAAAATAATTGACAGGAACTTCATTCAGTTCCATTTCACCTACTTCGATCATCGGGAAATCATCATGAAACCATACTTTCGTAATATCAAAAGGATTCCATCTGAAATCTTTTGCCTGCTCTTCCGTCATCACCTGGATATACATGGTCCACTTCGGAAAATCTCCATTTTCAATGGCGTTGCAAAGATCTTCCTGTGCAAAATCCGGGTTTTCTCCAGCCATCTTTACGGCCTCTGCATCAGTGAAGTTTTTGATTCCCTGTTTTGTTATAAAATGGAATTTTACCCAGACTCTTTCATTTTGAGCATTGATCATCGAAAAAGTATGTGATCCGAACCCGTGCATATGTCTGTAACCATAAGGTGTTCCTCTGTCAGACATTAAAATAAGGACCTGGTGAAGAGATTCCGGATTATGGCTCCAGAAATCCCACATCATCGTGGCACTCTTTAAATTGGTTTTCGGAACTCTTTTCTGGGTATGGATGAAGTCTGGAAATTTTTTGGCATCCTTAATAAAGAATACCGGCGTGTTATTTCCTACCAGATCCCAGTTCCCGTCTTCCGTATAAAATTTTAAAGCAAAACCTCTCGGGTCCCTTGCTGTATCTGCACTTCCTTTTTCACCCCCAACAGTAGAAAACCGGGCAAACATTCTGCATGAGTTTCCGATTTTTGAAAATAATTTGGCTTTTGTATACTGACTGATGTCGTGTGTTACGGTAAATGTTCCGTAGGCTCCGGTTCCTTTGGCATGCACAATTCTCTCGGGGATTCTTTCCCTTACAAAGTGCGCAAGGTTTTCCTGAAGAATGAAATCCTGCAGCAGGACAGGCCCTCTGGGACCTACTGTCTGTGAGTCCTGATGTTCAAAATAAGGTGCGCCATTGCTTAGCGTTAATTTTTTAGAATCCATATAGTTATGATTTGTATGGTTGATTTCCCTTGTAAACTGTCTTATGCAGACGTATTAAATATCAAATTTACTTGAATTTTTGATTACAAATAGCAAAAACATTTTATCTTTGTAATAGATAATATTAATCAGATGAACATTCAGCAACTGGAGTATCTTATCGCTGTAGATAAGTACAAACATTTTGGTAAAGCAGCTCAGGCATGCTTTATTACACAGCCTACATTAAGTGCGATGATACAAAAATTTGAGGATGAACTGGATGTGAAGGTGTTCGACAGAACAACACACCCAATCCGTACTACAGATGTTGGGCTCCAAATCATTGATCAGGCAAAGGTAATTATAGAATCTGTCAATGAGCTGAAAAATAAAGCCAACCTTTTGAATAATATTTTAGGAGGAACGATCAATTTAGGAATCATTCCTACCGTTTCTTCTTTCATTTTGCCGACAGAAATCTTTAAATTTTTGGAAGATAATCCGAAAATCCAGATGAATGTAAAAGAAATGACCACAGATAATATTGTCAAGGCTTTAAAAGCAGGTGAACTGGATGCCGGAATTATTTCTACCCCTTATGATTCTGCTGATGAATTTTATCAGGACTTTCTTTTCAATGAAGAATTGATGATCTACAGCTCCAATACGGAAGCGAATAAAAAGAATTCTTACATCATACCTGAAGAACTGAATGTGGAAAAAGTCTGGCTCCTGGAAGAAGGGAACTGCCTGAGAAACCAGTTTGAGAATATCTGTCATTTAAAAGAAAATACATTAAAGCCTAAGAATTTAGATTTCTTAGCATCCAATATTCAGACTTTGGTTCATATGGTGGATAAAGTGGGAGGGATCAGCATTCTGCCGGAATTAGCATTGAGCCAGCTTTCGGAAGAACAAAAAGAAAATGTTTTCAGGTTCAAAAAACCTTTTCCTTACAGAGAGATCAGCATTATTTACTATAAGCCGACTTTTAAGCAGAAAATTATTGATGAGCTGGCGCTGTCTATCAAAAAATCCCTTGAGCTTAAACTGAATTATCATGTAAATCCAAAGGAATTTGTGAGCATCAAACCGCAATGAACTAAGAAGACCGCAAAGTGATATAAATCATTAATCTTAAGAAAATTACAATTAATAAGCAAAAACCTTTAGTATTAAAAAAATAGTACTTAAATTTGCGAACGTTTATAAACGAGGAAAAATTTGACCTGATTGCAACCTCTCTAAAAATATGCTAAAACAGTATTCTTTCTAGGCAATTTATTCTTATTTTTCTTCATATATTTTAATCTAAAAAACAAAGAATAATATGTCTTATCTATTTACATCTGAATCAGTTTCAGAAGGACATCCGGATAAAATTGCCGATCAGATCTCCGATGCATTAATCGATCACTTTTTAGCATATGATAAAAGCTCTAAGGTAGCATGTGAAACCCTTGTAACAACAGGGCAGGTCGTGCTGGCCGGAGAAGTGAAGTCCGATGCATATCTTGATGTTCAAACTATTGCAAGAGATGTTATTAACGGAATTGGATACACTAAGGGAGAATATATGTTCAATGGAGATTCGTGTGGAGTAATTTCCGCGATTCACGAACAGTCTCCGG
The DNA here is from genome assembly GCF_052044665.1 of Chryseobacterium sp. 22532. Classification (NCBI taxonomy): domain Bacteria; kingdom Pseudomonadati; phylum Bacteroidota; class Flavobacteriia; order Flavobacteriales; family Weeksellaceae; genus Chryseobacterium; species Chryseobacterium sp. 22532. Next base: position 74,082 of record NZ_JBQENJ010000007.1, on the reverse strand, counting down.
ATATCAACCAGGGAGTGGATAGAGCAGTAAACGACGAATCTTTTGAAGCCAAAGCTAACGCACAGGGAGCTGGTGACCAGGGGATGATGTTCGGTTATGCAACCAACGAAACGGCTAATTATATGCCTCTTGCTTTAGACCTTGCCCACACGATCCTTAAAGAACTTTCTGTATTGAGAAGAGAAGGAAACGAAATCGCTTACCTTCGTCCGGATGCAAAAAGCCAGGTAACAATTGAATATTCTGACGATCACAAGCCGGTAAGAATTGATTCTATTGTGGTTTCTACACAGCATGATGACTTTGGAACTGAAGAAGAAATGCTGGATAAGATCCGTGAAGACATCAAAAAGATCCTGGTTCCAAGAGTGGTAGCTCAGCAGACTGAAGAGATCAAGGCATTGTTCAACGATCAGATCAAATATCACATCAACCCAACAGGGAAGTTTGTGATCGGAGGTCCTCACGGGGATACAGGTCTTACGGGAAGAAAAATTATCGTAGATACCTATGGAGGAAAAGGAGCTCACGGTGGTGGTGCTTTCTCTGGAAAAGATCCGTCGAAAGTAGACAGAAGTGCTGCTTACGCTACAAGGCACATCGCTAAAAACTTAGTGGCTGCAGGAGTAGCTGACGAAGTTCTGGTACAGGTTTCCTATGCAATTGGTGTTGCTGAACCTTGCGGTTTGTATATCAACACTTATGGAACTGCGAAAGTAGATCTTCATGATGGTGATATTGCTAAAAAAGTGACTTCAATCTTTGATTTAAGACCTTATGCCATTGAGCAGAACTTAAAATTAAGAAATCCTATCTACCAGGAAACGGCTTCTTACGGGCATATGGGGAAAGAGCATTATATAGCTGACAAAACATTCAATAAAGGTCAGAAAAATGAAATTACCCTTACAGGTCTTGAGTTCTTTACCTGGGAAAAACTTGACAAAGTAGACGAAATTAAAGCTGCTTTCGGCATTTAATTTGTCTTCAGAAATAATAAATAGGACTGCTTTATCTTTGGGTAAGGCAGTTTTTTTTAATTTTACACCTTAAATAATTAGAGATGATGAATTTTAGATCAGCAGTTACCGTACTTTTTATATTTTTCCTGAGCATAGTGGCAAGGGCACAGTATACCATGCATAAAATGGTCACCGCAGGATATACATACCAGAACCAAAGCTTTGGAGAATTGGGAGGGAAGCTGCTTTTTCTGAAGAATGATGATGTGATATACCGTTTGGGTGCATCTGCTTTAATGGGATCCGCCGGGTCTAAGTTTGCGATCATGCCGAAACTGCAGGCTGATGTTCTTCTTAATTTTGAAAAAAATGTAGATTTCTACCACTCATATTATCTTTTAATTGGGGCAGAAGGAACTAATAAATATATCGCACCAAAAATAGGAGTTACTCTTTTCGGCCTTTTGGATCTTACCGGAGGCTATGCTTTCCCAATCGGAGAGGCCCGTTTGAACGGAAAAGAGCTGAAAGGCTTAAATGTTAATTTAACATTAAATATTCCTACAGTCTTTATTCATGATATGTTTAAGTGATTTTTTTTAAATTTTCCCGTAAAAATTTAATAATAGGTTAACAGTTATTAAAAAATTATTATATTTACACCATATAATAATTGTACTGCCTATTGATTTTACTTTACTCTAAAAAACTGTTTTGTATTTACAGCTAGGGCCAGATAAAATATCTGGAGAATTGCTGGTCTGCAAATTTTTTATTATTGAGAAGAGTTATGAAATCAAAAACGGACAGCCTACTAATTTCCCTTTATCAGAAAGGAGATGAAGAAGCCCTATCAGCCCTTATTCATCGTCATCAGAGAGAACTGTTTACATTCATTTTTTACAAAATTAATGATGAAGACCTGGCCAATGATGTTTTTCAGGATACATTCATGAAAATCATCCTGATGTTGAAAGAAGGACGATATAACGAAGAAGGAAAATTTATTCTTTGGGCAAAAAGAATTGCACACAACCTTATTATTGATCATTTCAGACTGAAAGCGAAAAACGTTAAAGTTTCAGAAACTACTTTTGAAACAGATGAGTATTCTATTTTCGATCTGATCCGGGAGCCTTCAGAAAATATTGAAGAGCAGCTAGTAACGTTGCAGATCCAGGAAGATCTTTTGAGGATGCTTCAGTTCTTGCCACAAAATCAGCAGGAAGTTATTAAATTAAGATTTTTCGATGGCTTAAGTTTCAAAGAAATTGCAGATCATACCAATATGAGTATCAATACCACATTGGGAAGAGTACGCTATGCACTCATTAACCTGAGAAAAATCATGGACGAAAATAACATTGTATTGACACGTTAGAATAATATTTTCGAAAAATTCACGTTTAAAGGAAAACATACTTTCGCCTATGAAAAAAAATGATTCCTTAAAAGTGAAAACTTTGAAACCTAAGAAACAAACAATTGATTTTTTACTGAGTTACTCCAAAAGTCTTGAATTGGTACAAACCAAAAGCAAGAATTTCCCGATTTCCAAAAATTAAATTGAGTAATTTTGTGCTGTATGAAAATTCAGCACATTTTTTTTGACCTGGACAATACGCTCTGGGATCACCGTAAGAACGCTTACCTTACCATCAAAGACCTTTTTGAAAAACAGGAAATCACCTTACATTATAATATCGATTTTGAGGCCTTCCATTCTGTCTATCATGAAATTAATGAGAGCCTTTGGGAAAAGATCAGAGACGGTATTATCGGTAAAGAATACCTGAGAAAACACCGTTTCTATGATACTTTCAAACATTTCGGAGTGGATGATGAAGAGCTTTCGCAATATTTTGAAGAGCATTTCCTGGATAAGATCCTCAACCACAACGAGCTGGTAGAAGGTGCAGAGTACATTTTGGAATATCTGAAATCAAAAGATTATACGCTGCACGTTATTTCCAATGGCTTCCAGGAAGTAACAGAGAGGAAATGCATCCTTTCAGGAATTGATAAATATTTCAAAACCATTACCAGTGCTGATTCTGTAGGGGTGAGAAAACCCAATCCGAAGATCTTTGAATATTCGTTGAGGCTTGCAGAAGCCGGTAAAGAAGAAAGTATCCTGATTGGTGACGACTGGATCGCGGATGTTGTCGGGTCCCAGAATTATGGAATTGATGTAATCTTCTTCGATGTGTATAAAGAAAATAAGCAGGAAGAAGGTCTGAAAAGTATTACCCATCTTTTGCAGATTAAAGAATATTTATAAAATACACAGCTTTCAATAGCTGCAAAATTTATTTTTTTGAACCATTAAGATGATTGAAGGTCTTAAGTTTAATTAAGAAAAAATCAAATGATTTTATTAAGCAGCAGCTTTCTTAATTTTCTTAAACACTTATCTGATCTTAATGGTTCAATTTTTTTTCATTATTCATTCTCCACTTTTCATTTTTCCTAATTCTTTCCTAAATTGATTCTGAACTTTGCTCCATAATAAAACAGAAAAAATTTAAGATTATGAGAAATTTTAGGAAAATCACCGGGGCATTCGTTTTAATTTTCTTACTGGCAGGCGGTTTTATCTTTGCACAGGACAAAGCAATCAATGCCAATCAACTGCCTAAAACGGCTAAAAATTTCCTTGCCTCCCATTTTAAAGGTGTTGCTGTAGGATCGGCAATCGAAGACAGAGAAATCTATGGTGTTGATGAATATCAGGTATATCTGGCCAACGGGATGAAGGTAGAATTCGACAGTAGCGGAGACTGGAAAGAAGTGGACGGAAAACATCAGAAGCTGCCTTATGCATTTATTCCGGCATCGATCAGGAACTATGCTGCTAAGAACTTTCCAAATACCTATATCGTTAAGATAGAAAAAGAAAGGTGGTCTTATAAAGCAGAACTTTCTAACGGCCTGGATCTTGAATTTGACAGAAAAGGAAACTTCAAGAGAATTGATGATTAATTCAATTGAAAAAATATAGCTGAAGGAAGATGAAAGCTAGAAGATGGAAGTTTTTAAGTAACAGTATCGATTGAAGAATATTTAATTACTATTGTAAAAACAACAGTCCTTGAAAATAACCATGAGTTTTCATCTTTCTTCTATTTCATATATTTGATAGACCAATACTGCAGAATGAAGATATTAATCATAGAAGATGAACCGGAACTGAAAGATACTGTACAGACTTTTCTGGAAGCAGAGCGTTTTATTGTAGAATTTGCCCTTACGTACAATACAGGGCTGGAAAAGATCATTTCGTATGAATATGACTGTATTCTTCTGGATATTATGCTGCCGGATGGAAATGGAATTGACCTGCTGAGAGAAATCAGGAAGCTGCATAAGAAAGATCCTGTGATTATTCTATCGGCCAAAGATTCTGTTGATGATAAGGTGGCAGGACTGGAAATAGGGGCCGATGATTATCTGGCAAAACCTTTTCATCTTGCTGAGTTAATGGCGAGAATCAGGTCTGTAATCAGAAGAAAGAATCAGGATGGGGAAAATACAATTACCTATAAAAACATCAGTATTGATCCGGAAAACAGAACCGTTAAAGTCGGGAATGAAGATTTGATTCTTAACCGTAAGGAATATGACCTCCTGTACTATTTTGTGATTCACCCGGAAAAAACGCTGCAGAAAACGACTTTGGCTGAAGCCATCTGGGGAGATTATATTGACCAGGCAGACAGTCTGGACTTTATCTATTCACAAATTAAAAATCTCCGTAAAAAATTGAAAAGCCTCAATGCAGAAGCCGATTTCCAGGCCGTTTACGGAATTGGTTATAAATTTGTCTAAATGAAAGTTTCCTTAAAATATTACACTATCAAATATATGATCGGCATTCTGCTGTTGATCATTGCGGTCTGGGCGGCGCTATTTTATGCCTATATCCTGGACGAAGTTTATGATAATGTAGATGACGGACTGAAAGACAGAAAGATACAAATTATTAAAGCGGTATATCACGATCCTAAACTGCTGGACAGTAAAAATTTCGGATTTAACGAATTTAAGATCAAACCGATTTCAGAATCTGAATATAAAGATAAAAACAGGCTCTATAACAAGATGTTCTATATGGAATATGATGATAAGGACCAGCCTTATCGCGTACTTGAGACCGATTTTATAGATCAGTTCGGAAAACGCCAGAGACTTGAAATACGGACTTCTACTGTAGAGCAGGACGAGCTGGTGTATGACCTGACTACAGCTTTAATCGTGCTGTATATTTTACTTGTGATCAGTATTGTTGCTGTCAATGGGTATATGCTGAACAAAGCCATGCGTCCGTTCTATGCCATTTTAAATAGATTAAAGAAATACCAGTTCGGAGCTTCTTCCCCACAGGAACCTCAGAATTATTCTATCAAAGAATTTGAAGAGCTTAATGTGGAAATAGAGGAAATGATTAAACGGAACGAATTTGTTTTCCATCAGCAGAAGCAATTCATTGAAAATGCATCTCATGAACTTCAGACACCGCTGGCTATTGTGACTAATAAGATCGATCTGATGATCCAGAATGATGATCTTGACAAGAAGAATATGAATTTCCTTACTGAAGTGAAAGGAGACCTGAGAAGAATGGCAGGACTGAATAAATCCCTGCTGATGCTTTCCAAAATAGAGAATAGTCAGTTCAATAAAATGTCAAAAGTAAATTTCAATGAAATGATTGCGGAACTGGTTAAAAGCTACGAGGATTTTATCGAATTCAAAAAAATTGAAGTCAGCATTGTCGAAAAAGGATTCTTTGGGGCAGACTTTAATCCTGATCTGGCGGATATCCTGCTTTCCAATCTGCTTAAAAATGCAATTAAATATAATAATCAGGAGGGGATTGTCAATATCATTATAGAAGATAACAGGCTCGTCTTCCGGAATAGCAGTAATGGTGTTCCATTGGACAAAGTGCAGATCTTCAACCGCTTTTATAAGCAGGGCTCAGACCATAGTTCTACCGGTTTGGGACTCTCTATCATCAGGACTATAACAAAACAATATCCCGGATGGGATATTGTCTATGAGTTTGAAGATGGATTGCACTGCTTTATTCTTTCTAAAAACAATGCTTTGGTATCTTAATGTTTAAATTCCTAAGCTTGCTCTTACTTTTTTAATGGTTTCTGTTGCAACTACTCTTGTTTTTGCAGCACCTTCCTGAAGTTTTGCTTCCAGCTCATCCAGATTGTTCATATAATAAGTGAACATTTCTCTTTCTTTTGCAAAACGGGTTAAAATCAGATTTAAAAGCTCTAATTTGGCGTGTCCGTAACCGAAGTTTCCGGCTAAGTATTTAGCTCTTAATTCTTCCGTCTGCTCAGGAGTAGCAATTAATTCATAGATCGCAAAAACTTTATCTGTTTCAGGGTCTTTTGGTTCTTCCAGAGCTTTAGAATCGGTTTCTATACTCATTACCTGTTTTTTCAGCTCTTTTTCAGGTAAGAATATATTAATGATATTTCCCATGGATTTAGACATTTTACGGCCATCTGTTCCGGGAACATATTTCGTGTCTTCCTGAAGCTCAGATTGAGGAAGTACAAAAACTTCTCCCATTTGATTGTTGAACCTTGATGCTACATCACGGGCAATTTCAAGATGCTGAAGCTGATCTTTTCCTACAGGAACTATTTCTGCATCATACAGTAAAATATCCGCAGCCATCAGAATAGGGTAGGTGAACAGTCCGGCGTTAACGTCCTGAAGCCTGTCTGCTTTATCTTTAAATGAATGAGCAAGGGTTAATCTCTGGTAAGGGAAAAAACATGATAAATGCCAAGAAAGTTCACAGGTTTCAGGGATATCACTCTGTCTGTAAAAATATGTTTTTTCTGTATCCAGCCCACAAGCAAGCCAAGCCGCAGCGATCTCGTAGGTATTCTGTTTTAAAACCTTCGCATCTTTGATCTGGGTAAGAGAATGAAGATTCGCAATGAATAAAAATGATTCATTTCCTTCCTGCTTGGAAAGTTCAATAGCAGGAATAATCGCCCCAAGAAGATTTCCAAGATGGGGGGTTCCGGTGGCTTGAATGCCGGTAAGAATTCTTGACATTTGTTTAAATTATTTATAAAAATTAATGAATTGCAAATTTAATTAATTCTCCCGCAGATTACACAGATTTGCACAGATGTTTGTGTGAAATTAAAATCGCGGAGAATTTTTAAGCTAAAAAGCAACGTTATTTTCAGTAAAGATAGATAGTTAAGGAATAATAACCTTTTCTCCCCCGAATTTCGGCTGTACTCCGAAAAGCAAATCCCAGTAAACCTTTGCTTTGGCCAGATACTCTCTGAGGTTGGTCTTTAAGCCGGCGTATTTATTTACATCATTAGCATTATACCCGAAAGCTTCTATTCCGTTTTTTTTAGCCAGAAAAACAGCTCTTTCATTGTGGAATTTCTGTGAAATGATCACCAGCTTCTTCTGTCCAAAGATATCTTTTGCCCTTACCACGGAATCCAGAGTACGAAATCCGGCATGATCCATTATAATCCTGTCCTTTGGAATGCCGTATTTCATTAAAGTAAGCTGCATATCTTCCGGTTCATTATAATCTTTGGTGCTGTTGTCTCCGCTTACGATAATATATTTGATCTTTCCGCTTTTATACAGGTCTATAGCGGCCTGTATCCTGTTGTAGAAATAAGCATTCGGCATGCCGTTGTTCAGATTCTTTCCGGTTCCGAGCAGTAAAGCCACTTTGGTTTCAGGTACATCAGAGATATTGTAAGAAACAAAAGCGCTGCTTTCTTTTCTGATACTGTAGTTAGCCCAGGCTATAAAAATAATTCCCGCTACAACAAGCAGCAGGAAAATTTTAAAAATATTTTTGATTACTTTTTTCATCCGGAATCCTGTTTTTTAAAACTCAAGTCCGTTAGGAAAAGCTTTTTTTCTGAATATTAATAATAAAGCAGCTCCTACCGTAATGGCAGAATCAGCCACATTGAAAATATACTTGAAGAATTCAAGGTGTTTACCACCAATCAAAGGGATATTATCAGGAACATACCAGTCTACCAGAGGAAAGTGAAGCATATCTACTACACAGCCTTTCATAAAAGCAGAATAACCTTGTCCGAAAGGAACAAACTTCGAAACTCCTCCATATCCTATCCATCGGTCGATGCTTGGGTCGTAAACTGTTCCGCTGTCGAAGATAAGTCCATAAAACATTCCGTCAATGATATTTCCAATGGCACCGGCAAAAATAATAGCCATTGGGATCAAAAGATAGTTGGATGCTCCCTGCTGCAGCCATTTTTTGAACATATAAACCATTCCTCCAATTAAGAAAAGTCTAAGGATCACCAGGAAATATTTCCCGATAATACCTCCGAAATGAAGCCCGTAAGCCATTCCCGGATTCTCTACAAAAGTCAGTTTAAAGCCCGGAAGAACAGTAACACTGTCATCCAGATTGAAGTGGGTTTTGATGTAAATTTTTGAAGCCTGATCAATTAACAATACTAAAAATGTTATAGCTAAGATCTTTTTCATTACTGTCCTTTTGGTTTAGAAGGTTTCTCAGAATTTTTCTTGTCAAAGATTTTCTTGGCTACCTTTTCTGTATGGAACGTATTTTTGGTCTGAGCACGCTCGTATCTGATGTTCATATCTTTTAAAACACTTTTCAGTGCACTCAGTTCCATAGGATTTTTAGGATGTACTATGATAGATTCCATTTTCTTTTCTTTTTTAAATGTTACATTTTGGACAGCTCATCGAGTCTTTTCCGGTCTTTTGCAGACAGGTCACTAACCCCGTTTTTGCCCATCTTACTCAAAATTCTGTCAATTTCTTTTTCCCTTTCACGTTTATCAGAATTAAACTGATCATCAATGGTGTAGTTCTTCTGTCGGTCAGGAAAGAATCTGTTTTTGATCCATTCTCTATTGAAAAACAGTAAAACTGCAGCAACAATAATTGCTAAAATTAATACTTCGCTCATGGGTATACATTAAAAATTAGGTTTATAAAGTATCCGTGAATACGATATAAACCCAATAGTATTTTTACAAACCTTAACGGTTTATTTCTGCATATTTTTCGCTTCAATGCTCAGCGTAGCATGAGGAACGGCTAAAAGTCTTTCCTTAGGGATCAGCTTTCCTGTCACTCTGCATACACCATAGGTTTTATTTTCGATTCGGATCAAAGCATTCTTAAGATCACGCACAAATTTTTCCTGGCGCCCTGCTAGTATAGAGTTCTGCTCTTTGCTCAGCGTTTCTGCTCCTTCTTCAAAAGCTTTGAATGTGGGAGAAGTATCGTCTGTACCATTATTCTGGTCATTGATGAAACTTTCTCTGATCAGCTGAAGATCTCTTTCTGCTTTTTCTATTTTTTCTCTTATGATAGCTTTAAATTCCTGTAAATCAGCATCGCTGTATCTTACTCTTTCGTCTGACATATTCTTTTCTCTTTTTTAATAAAATTATGAAATGGAATTTGAAATACAATAACTATATGTTAATTTTTTTCGACATTTATCTTAAAATTAACCTCATCTATTTCGATTTCGTTAAAATTTGAAAGTGAAGATACAATTTCTATTTTATTTGACAAGACCTCAGATGAAATATATTCCTCATTTTTCTTAACATCTTCAATGAAAGGTGAGTTTTCTTCAATGGAGATTTTAATCCTGTCCGTCAGTTCAAAGTCCTTCTCTTTTCGCAGATTCTGAATTCTGTTGATGAACTCCCTTGCAATACCTTCAGATTTTAATTCTTCTGTTAACGTCAAATCTAATGCCACAGTTGTTTTCCCGTCGGAAGTTACCGTCCATCCCGGGATATCTTTTGTAGAGATTTCTACATCATCAAGAGTGATCTCATACCCTTGAATATCTATTTTTCCTTCTTTTTCAAGGCTGGCAATCTGCTCTGTGCTGAAATTCGCAATTTCTCCGCCTACCGTTTTCATGTCTTTCCCTAATTTAGGACCTAAAGCTTTGAAATTCGGCTTGATTTGTTTTACAATTAAATGAGATGCTTCCTCAGCATTAATCAGCTGTAATTCTTTCACGTTCACTTCCTGCTTGATCAGGTCTGCAACGGCTAAAATCTGCTCCTCAGTTTTCGCATCCAGAACCGGAACCAATACTTTCTGTAAGGGCTGGCGAACTTTAATGTTCTCTTTCTTTCTCAGGGAGAAAACCATGCTCGTGATGTTCTGAGCCAAATGTGTTTTTTCCACCAGATCCTGATCTATCAGACTTTCATTAGCTACAGGGAAGTCTGTTAAATGCACAGATTCGCAGTTTTCTTTTCCTGTTACTTTATTTAAATCCTGATACAATTGATCCATAAAGAACGGGGCAATAGGGGCTGATAATTTCGCCACAGTCTCAAGACACGTATATAAAGTCTGGTAAGCTGAGATTTTATCATCAGAATAATCTCCTTTCCAGAAACGTCTTCTGCACAGTCTTACGTACCAGTTGCTCAGGTTATCATTCACAAATGTGCTGATTGCTCTTGCTACTCTTGTCGGTTCATAATCTTCGTAGAATGCTTTTACTTCTTTGATTAAAAGATTAAGCTCAGAAAGGATCCATCTATCGATTTCCGGACGGTTTTCCACTTCTTTTTCCGTATAATTGAAGCCATCCACATTGGCATACAATGCAAAGAACGAGTACGTATTATAAAGTGTTCCGAAGAACTTTCTTCTCACTTCGTCAATTCCTTCGATGTCGAATTTCAGGTTTTCCCAAGGATTCGCATTCGAGATCATATACCATCTGGTAGCATCCGGACCGTATACAGAAAGGGTTTCGAACGGATCTACTGCGTTTCCTTTGGATTTTGACATTTTCAGTCCGTTTTTATCCAAAACAAGACCGTTGCTCATTACATTTTTATAAGCAACTGAATCAAAAACCGCTGTTCCGATTGCGTGAAGAGTATAGAACCAACCACGCGTCTGGTCAACACCTTCCGCAATAAAATCTGCCGGGAACGCTTTATTGTTGTCAATTAATTCTTTATTCTCAAAAGGATAATGCAACTGAGCGTAAGGCATCGAACCTGAATCGAACCAAACGTCGATTAAGTCGCTTTCACGCTTCATGGCTTTTCCTGAATCTGAAACTAAAATGATTTTGTCTACTACATTCTTGTGAAGATCCACCAGTTCATAGTTCTGCTCAGACATATTTCCTATGATAAAGCCCTGGAACGGATTTTCTTTCATCAATCCTGCAGCAACAGACTTTTCAATCTCATTATATAACTCCTCTACAGATCCGATGATCTTTTCTTCTTTAAGATCTTCAGTTCTCCAGATCGGTAACGGAACTCCCCAATATCTTGAACGGGATAAATTCCAGTCGTTTACGTTTTCAATCCAGTTCGCAAAACGTCCTTCTCCCGTTGATTTAGGTTTCCAGTTAATTTCTTTGTTTAAATCTACCAATCTGTCTTTCACAGCGGTCATTTTCACAAACCACGAATCCAGCGGATAGTATAAGACCGGCTTGTCAGTTCTCCAGCAGTGTGGGTAACTGTGAACGTATTTCTCTACTTTGAAGGCTTTATTTTCAGTCTTCAGAACGATGGCAAGTTCCACATCCCATGATTTCTCAGGCGCAGTTCCGTCATCATAATATTCGTTCTTGATATATTTTCCTGAGAATAATTCAGGAACATTTTCTCCTTTGATAAATCTTCCCTGTAAATCTACCAGCGGAACGAGATTGTCATTTTCGTCTTTGATCAACATGGGTGGAATTCCGGCTTCTTTGGCCACTCTCGCATCATCCGCACCAAAAGTAGGCGCGATGTGAACGATACCGGTACCGTCCTCAGTCGTTACAAAATCTCCCAAAATCACTCTGAAAGCTTTTTCAGGGGAGTCATTAGGTGTAAACCAAGGGATTAACTGCTCATAATGAGTTCCGGCAAGCTTTTCTCCTGTAAATTCTTTTACGATTTTGAAAGGAATCACTTTGCTTTCCGCAGTATAACCAGCGAAATCTTCATCGGTTCCTTCTGCATATTTCTTACCGAATACTTTAGGTAAAAGAACTCTGGATAAAACAATAGCTATCGGCTCAAATGTATATTGGTTGAACGTTTTAACTACAACATATTCAATATCTCTTCCTACAGCCAATGCTGTGTTGGATGGCAAGGTCCATGGAGTTGTCGTCCATGCAAGAATGCTTACGTCTCCTTCCACATCACTAAATAATTCAGAAGATTCTTTTTTTACTTTGAACTGAGCTACAACGGTAGTATCAGAAACATCGTGATAAGTTCCCGGCATATTTAATTCCGCAGAAGATAGTCCTGTTCCTGCTTTCGGAGAGTAAGGCTGGATCGTGTAGCCTTTGTACAATAATTCTTTATCATACAATTGCTTCAGCAACCACCAAACCGTCTCCATATATTTTGACTTATACGTGATAAACGGATCCTCAAGGTCTACCCAGTATCCTATTTTTTCCGTAAGGTCATTCCATACGTCTGTATATCGCATTACCGCTTCACGGCAGGCTTTGTTGTAATCTTCAATAGAGATTTTTTTGCCAATATCCTCTTTCGTAATTCCTAATTCTTTCTCTACGCCCAGTTCCACAGGAAGTCCGTGTGTATCCCAGCCCGCTTTACGGAAAACCTGCTTCCCGTTCTGAGTCTGGAAACGACAGAAAATATCCTTTAATGCTCTGGCCATAACGTGGTGAATTCCGGGCATACCGTTTGCTGAAGGCGGACCTTCATAAAAAACAAACTCGGCATTACCCTCGCGAATCTCAACACTTTTACTGAACGTTTTATTCTGTTTCCAAAATTCCGCTACATTCTCGGCTACGTCAATAAGGTTGAGGTTTTTGTATTCTTTAAATTGGCTCATTGTAAATATCTCAATATCGTTGATTAATTAAGTCTGCAAATTTAGTGATTTTTGTCGGTTTATATGATATGTTTTATTTAGCTTATATCTATTAAAAAGTTCAATTTCAGAAATATAAATGAAGGAAGTGGTAAAAAGTGAATGGTGATTGGTGAATAGGCCAACTTTTACTGTTGTTTTTATTATAATTTACATCAATTTTTATCAATAGAAGCGGGCTTTAGCCCGCTTAAAAAGTATAGCCCATCTTTTGGCTTTAGCCAAAACTAATTAAAAATCTTACTCATCATTATGTAAAATTTCTTAATTTTAAATAACCTCAAACCCTAATGCTGTATGAAAAACTTATGTAAAATTCTATTCGTCATCTGTTTCATCAATATAATAACAATAGGTGCTCAGACTAATTATCCACAAAATTATTTTAGGAACCCTCTGAATATTCCCATGCAGTTGGCTGCCAACTTTGGAGCGGTGCGCTCCAATCATTTTCACATGGGTTTGGATTTGCGAACCAATAGCCAGGAAAACCTATCCGTTGTTGCCGCTGCAGACGGTTATGTAAGCAGGATAAAAGTGGAACGATACGGCTTCGGAAATGCTGTTTATATTACCCATCCGAATGGTTATACCACAGTATATGCACATTTAAATAAATACTTCGATAAATTGGACGAATATGTAAAAGAAAGACAATATAAAGACGAAAAATGGGAACAGGATATCACTTTTTCTCCCGGACAGTTTCCCGTCTCTAAAGGTCAGCTCATTGCTTTGAGTGGAAATACCGGAGGTTCGGCAGGACCGCATTTACATTTTGAGATAAGAGATACAAAAACGGAAGAATGTATTAATCCTTTGCTTTTTGGCTTTAATATTCCGGACCGTGTTGTTCCTTCGATCAGCGGGCTATATTGGTATGACCGTCGTTTCAGTACCTATGAGCCTGGTGCAAATGGAATTTCAGTTAAAAAAGCCGGAAATGGATATACAACAGATGTTATTCAGGTTACTTCACCGGAAATAAGCTTTGCGGTTAAAGCTGTGGATAAAGCCAATCAGGGGTTTAATCTTGGAATTTATCAGGCAGAGCTGTTGATGGATGGTCAGCTGATCTATAGCTTTTCCATTGATAAAGTGAGCTATGACGATACCCGATATATTAATGGCTGTATAGATTACACAAAGTTTTCAAGAGATAAAATGGGCATCCAGCATTTATCTGAATTACCGGGAATGAAACTGAAAAATTACAATTTATCCGGTAAAACAGGAATTATTCACCTCGAGGATGACAGTGTTCACAATATTGAGATTGTTTTAAAGGACGTCAATGGAAATACAAGTAAGCTGATTACAAAAGTCCGTTATGCGAGAAATTCGCAGCAGGTTACTTCTTCGGATCAATTGGTGAAACCGGATGAAGCAAAAACAATAAGTACGGGAAATGCCGAAATCAGTCTCAGCAAAAATGCATTGTATGATGCTGTGAATTTTAAGATGGATGAAAAGCTAAGCTCCAATGCAGATGCTGTTTCCAACACTGTTATTCTACATACTCCATATATTCCGGTTCATGATGGTTATACTTTGAAAATAAAGCCCAACAGAAAATTATCGGATAAAGAAAAAGAAAGAACAGTTGTTTTGTTTGATTATGGAAGTGATACGGATGTTGTCAAAGGAAAATGGAGCGGTGATAAAGTAGAAGCAGAGTTTAACAGGTTGGGAACAGCAACTCTCTTGTTAGATCAAAGTTTACCATCTGTCTCTGCAGGTTGGAAGGACGAAGCACTTATGAAAAACAACACTTTACGACTGAATGGGAGAACTAAAATTGGTGACATCATATCATTTCGTGCGGAACTGGACGGGAAATGGCTTCGCTTTGCCCGGGTAAAAGATGACTTTATCTATGTTTTTGATGAAAAATGTCCCAAAGGCTCAGGTTCACACACTTTAAAAGTAACAATAACCAATACGGCCGGAAATACCAATATACAGACTTTTACTTTTCAGAGGTAGAATATTGCGGGTTCCTGTTTTTAATTTTTTATTCATTCAAACGTTTAATTTTAATTAAATAAATTTGTTCCTTAAAATTAAATCATTGGAATTCTATCCGGACATCGAAAGATCAGACCTTAAGGACATTAAAAAGTTTCAAGAGCATAAGCTCCAGGAACTGTTAACGTATCTTCAAACCCATTCGCCTTTTTATCAGAGACTGTTTAAAGAGACCAGTATCAATATCTCGGATATTCAGACATTAGAAGATCTGCAAAAAATTCCTACCACCACAAAAAATGACCTGCAGGAACATAATCATGATTTTTTCTGTATTTCACCGGATAAAATTGTAGACTACAGCACCACTTCAGGAACTTTGGGTGATCCGGTAACTTTCGGATTATCAGACAGTGATCTTGAAAGACTGGCCTATAATGAAGCCATTTCATTTGCCTGCGCCGGAATTCAGAAAGGAGACGTAGTGCAGATGATTACCACAATCGATAAAAGATTTATGGCAGGTCTTGCCTATTTTCTGGGACTAAGAAAAATGGGTGCCAGCGTGGTAAGAATGGGTCCCGGTATTCCGGAGCTGCAGTGGGATTCTATTCTAAGGTACAAACCTAAATACCTCATCACAGTTCCGTCTTTTCTTTTGAAGATGATTGATTATGCCGAAAAACATGGATTGGACTATAAAAATTCCAGTGTCTACGGAGCAGTTTGTATTGGTGAAAGCATCAAAAATCAGGATTTTACAGACAATATTCTTTCGCAGAAAATCAAAGAGAAATGGAATATTAAGTTATTCTCAACCTATGCTTCTACAGAAATGAGCACAGCCTTCACGGAATGCGAGTTCCAGATCGGAGGCCATCATCACCCGGAATTGATTATCACGGAAATTCTTGATGATAACGGAAATCCTGTGCAGAAAGGAGAGAACGGTGAACTGACGATCACCACTTTAGGTGTTGAGGCTGTTCCTTTGCTGCGTTTTAAAACAGGAGATATCGTAAAGGCGCATTACGAGCCCTGCAGCTGTGGAAGAAATACCATGAGGCTTGGTCCCGTTGTCGGAAGAAAACAGCAGATGATCAAGTACAAAGGGACAACATTGTATCCGCCTGCAATGAATGATATTTTAAATGATTTTAATACTATATTATGCTATCAGATTGTTATTCAGTCGAATGAAATCGGTTTG
This sequence comes from Chryseobacterium sp. 22532, assembly GCF_052044665.1. NCBI lineage: Bacteria > Pseudomonadati > Bacteroidota > Flavobacteriia > Flavobacteriales > Weeksellaceae > Chryseobacterium > Chryseobacterium sp. 22532. The sequence continues at coordinate 57,999 of NZ_JBQENJ010000007.1, read as the reverse complement.
GATGAAATTATCATCAAACTAAGCACAGATCAGGACCATGAAACCTTCGTTAATGAAGTTCGGGATCATTTCAGGGCAAAACTGAGGGTAAGTCCTAAAATTGAAATCGTAGATTTTGATATTCTGTCTAAAACTGTTTTTAATCCGAACAGCAGAAAACCAATCACATTTATAGATTTAAGATAATAAGACCAGAGGATGAAAAAAATATTATTTCTTTTGTTAATTGCTCTTTCTGCCGGTGTTATGGCTCAAAGGGTAAGAGTTGTTTCCGGAGATTACAAGTTCCTGAAAGATCAGAAATTCATCAAAGTAATTTTCAAATTTGATGGCGTTACTTTTGCGAAAAAGAAGATCAGTGAGGATCAGTATATCAAAGATAGGATGGAGGATATTGAGCAGACCAGCGGTAAAGAAGAATCTGAAAAATGGAGAAAAGACTGGGAATATTCAAAAGAAAAAAGTTTTCCGGATAAATTTTTGGCTTCATGGAATAAAAATATCGATATAAAGGCTGCCACAAACATTGAGCAGACAAAATATACCCTTATTGTAGAGCCTACATGGATTTCCCAGGGATGGTTTGCCGGGGTTGTCAACGAGCCTGCAAAATTGGATTCCAGAATGACCTTTGTAGAAACAAATAATCCCGGTCATGTTTTACTGGTTGTTGAAGGAGTGGGAGCAACAGGTGATAATGTGATAGGAATTCCCAACCATAATGACCGGATCGCAGAATGCTATGCAAAAACTTCTAAAATGTTGGCTCTGAAAGCAAACCACTACAAAGAAAAAAAGCAATAATTGATTGCTTTTTTATAATATATTTGAAAAAGCAATTAAATAAAACAAAAAGCGGTCTGAAATTTTCAGACCGCTTTTTTATGGTTGTTCCTGCTGTCTCTCTGTTTTGATGAGGTTGGCAAGATTTTTAATAACCGTATCATGTTTTTTTACAAAAGGATTGTCTTTGTTCCAGACATAGCCTGCTAAGACCGCACATATTTTCTGCTTTACATCTTCATTTTCAGGCCTGTGGAAAAATAACTCCTGCAGATTTCCGGTATACCATTCCTTTACGTAAGTCGTGAAAACATCCACACCGTAAAGAATATAATCACTGTATTCTTTCTGCCAGTCGATTTTCTCACCATTAAGCTGTCTTAAAGCCAGTTTTGCAGCAAGCATACCCGATTCCGTAGCAAATGCCATTCCCGACGAGAATACAGGATCCAGAAACTCAGAAGCGTTTCCTGTCAGGGCGTATCCGTCACCAAACAGTTGCTTTACCGAGCACGAATAATCTTTCAGGTGTCTTGGCTCAAAAATAAAATCTACATGGCCAAAACGTTTTACATAATAATCAGAAAGGGAAATAGCTTTCCTTAATGCTTCCGTTACATCCCCATTTTCAGACAATCTTTCAATATATTCTGTAGGACCTACAATACCTACACTCGTGTTTCCGTTGGAAAAAGGAATTACCCAAAGCCAGACTTCGGTTTCAATGATGTCAAAAGAAATTAAAGTGCCTTCCTGACCTTCTTCTCTGTTAATATCTTCTACATGAGAGAAAATAGCAGAATGCGGAGAAAGTTTTGAAGGTTTTTCAAGATCAAGAAGTCTTGGCAGTACTCTTCCATAGCCACTAGAATCGATTACGAACTTAGAGTGGATCTCTTTCGTTTCACCGTTTTTATTTCTTACGGTGGTTATAGAATCTGTGCCGTTGAACTGAATATCAATAACTTCTGTTTCAAATTCCAGATCAATGCCTTTATTGATAATTTCCTGAGCCAGAGTATTATCAAAATCAGCTCTCGGAACCTGCCAGGTCCAGTCCCAGCCTTCCCCGAACTTGTCACTAAAATCAAAAATGCATACTTCATCGCCTCGTAAAAAACGTGCTCCCAGCTTTTTTTCAAAGCCCATTTTATCCAAAGCCGGAAAAAGTTCGGCTTCATCAAAATGATCCATTACCCTGGGAATTAAGCTTTCACCAACGACCAGTCTGGGGAATTTTGTCTTCTCAACAACTTTCACGTTGACATTGTTCTTCTTTAAGTATGAAGAAGATACGCATCCGGAAGGCCCAGCACCGATTACGAGAACATCAACAAATTCTTTACTCATCTTGATTTTTTATTTTAATAATAACTTCTATCTTTGCCGCAAAATTAGTGACAATTAATTAATATTTTACAAAATTAGCAACTATTACTTTTAATTGATGAAAATAAATAACTTTTTAGAACTGAGGGATTTTCAAAAAATTATCATTGAAAACGAAAAAATCGAGCTGAATGAATCACTTTTGGACAGAGTGGAAGAAAGTTTTCAGTTTTTAAAGGAATTTTCGAAAAATAAAGTAATATATGGTGTCAATACCGGTTTCGGGCCGATGGCTCAGTTCAAAATCAGTGATGAAGATACGCATCAGCTTCAGTATAACCTGATCCGAAGCCACTCTTCAGGAATCGGAAATCCGCTGCCCGCCCAGGAAGTAAAAGCCTGTATGCTGGCGAGACTTAATACACTTTCTCTTGGAAATTCAGGGGTACACCAGTCTGTTATTCATTTGCTTAAAGAGTTGATCAACAGAGATATTACACCGCTGATTTTTGAACACGGAGGAGTAGGTGCTAGTGGTGATTTAGTCCAGCTTGCCCACCTTGCTTTGGTCCTGATCGGGGAAGGTGAAGTTTTTTACAAAGGAGAAAGAAAAGCAACAAAAGAAGTTTTTGAAACAGAAGGATTAGAACCGATCACAGTGGAAATCCGTGAAGGACTTGCCCTGATGAACGGAACTTCTGTAATGTCCGGAATAGGAATTGTTAATGCATATAAAGCCAATCAGTTAACGGATATTTCAATCAGGCTTTCCTGTGCGATCAACGAGATTGTTCAGGCTTATGATGATCATTTATCAGAAGCTTTGAACGGCACAAAAAAACATTACGGTCAGCAGAAAGTAGCCGAAAGAATGCGTGCTCATTTGGCAGACAGCAAACTGATCAGAAAAAGAGAGGACCATCTTTATACCCACTTTGAAGAGCAGGAAAAAGTATTTAAGGAAAAAGTCCAGGAATATTATTCTTTAAGATGTGTTCCCCAGATCTTAGGTCCGGTTTTGGATACCTTGGAATATACTGAGAACGTTCTTGAAAATGAAATCAATTCAGCGAATGACAACCCGATCATCAATGTAAAAGACAAGCATGTATACCACGGCGGAAATTTCCACGGAGATTATATTTCATTGGAAATGGATAAGCTGAAAATTGTTGTTACCAAACTTACGATGCTTGCAGAAAGGCAGTTGAACTACCTTTTAAATGCAAAGATCAACGAAATATTGCCTCCTTTTGTAAATTTAGGTAAATTAGGCTTCAATTTCGGGATGCAGGGTGTTCAGTTTACAGCAACATCTACAACGGCGGAAAGTCAGATGCTTTCAAATTCCATGTATGTACACAGTATACCTAATAATAATGATAATCAGGATATTGTAAGCATGGGGACCAATGCAGCAGTGATCTGCAGAAAAGTAATCGAGAATGCATTTGAAGTGCTGGCTATTGAAGCAATTACAATCATCCAGGCTGTTGAATATCTTGGATTTCAGGATAAAGTTTCGTCTTCTACCAAAGAGCTGTATGACGAGATAAGAAAGATTATTCCTGCATTCTCTGATGATATGGTGATGTATCCTTACCTGGAGGAAGTGAAAAAGTATTTAAAGGCAATGTAATTATCAGTGATAATGAATTGTTATACACTTGAGGATTAAATTAGCGGAAAAAACTAAAACTAAATAAACACTAACACATGAAATGTGCAATTGTCACAGGCGGCTCCAGGGGAATTGGAAGAGCGGTCTGTATAAAACTGGCGGAAGAAAAAAACTATCATATACTCATCAACTACGCTTCAAACGAGGCAGCGGCTAAAGAAACTTTGGCTAAAGTACAGGAATTGGGAGCTACAGGAGAGATCCTTAAATTTGATGTAGCCAATGCTGAAGAAAGCTTAAATGTTTTGACACAATGGCAGGATAATAATCCTGATGCCATTGTTGAGGTGATCGTAAACAACGCCGGAATTACAAGAGACGGATTATTCATGTGGATGCAGAGTGAAGACTGGAACAGTGTGATCAATACAAGTCTGAATGGTTTTTTCAACGTAACTAATTTCTTTATCCAGAAACTGCTTCGTAATAAATACGGAAGAATCATCAATATGGTTTCCGTTTCCGGAGTAAAAGGAACAGCGGGACAAACCAATTATTCTGCAGCAAAAGGAGCCTTAGTTGGTGCTACAAAAGCTTTAGCTCAGGAAGTTGCGAAAAGAAATATTACGGTAAATGCAGTAGCTCCCGGATTCATCAGAACAGATATGACCCAGGATTTTAATGAAGACGAGCTTAAAGCGATGATCCCGGCCAACAGATTTGGAGAAGCAGAAGAAGTGGCAGACTTAGTAGCATTTTTAGCTTCAAGAAAAGCTTCATACATTACCGGGGAAATAGTAAATATAAACGGAGGAATTTACTCTTAAATAATGTAACAATATAACAATGTACCGGTGTAACAATAGTGCTGTGACCTCAATTAGATTGTTACCTTGTTAAACTGATACATTGTTAAATTAATAGAACTCATGGAAAATAGGGTTGTAATTACCGGAATGGGAATTTATTCTTGCATCGGGACCTCTTTGGAAGAAGTCAGAGAATCCCTATATCAAGGAAAATCCGGTATTGCTTTAGTACAGGAAAGAAAAGAATTCGGGTTTAGGTCAGGCCTTACAGGTGTAGTACCAAAGCCCGATCTTAAAAATCTACTCAACAGACGCCAGCGTGTAAGCATGGGTGAGGAAAGCGAATATGCTTACCTTGCGACCAGTGATGCGCTTCAACAGGCAGGTATAGACCAGGATTTCCTGGACAGCCATGAAGTAGGTATTTTATACGGAAACGACAGCGTTTCTCAGGCAGTAGTAGAATCTATCGACATTGCCAGAGAAAAGAAAGATACCACATTGATGGGATCGGGAGCGATCTTCAAATCAATGAACTCTACCGTAACGATGAACCTTTCAACCATCTTTAAGCTGAAAGGAATTAATCTTACCATCAGTGCAGCGTGTGCCAGCGGTTCACATTCATTAGGACTTGCTTATATGATGATCAGGAACGGTTTTCAGCATATGATCATCTGTGGAGGAGCCCAGGAAACCAACAAATATTCAATGGCGAGCTTTGATGGTCTCGGTGTTTTTTCTGTAAGGGAAGATGAGCCTACAAAAGCATCAAGACCTTTTGATACCGGAAGAGACGGGCTTATTCCAAGCGGGGGAGCAGCCAGCCTTATTGTAGAAAGCTTAGAATCTGCCCAGAAAAGGGGAGCAACTATCCTTGCAGAGATAGTGGGTTATGGTTTCTCTTCCAATGGAGGACATATCTCAACCCCTAATGTAGACGGTCCGGCTTTAGCGATGGATAGGGCTTTAAAACAATCAGGATTAAAAGCAGAGGATATCGATTATATCAATGCTCATGCGACTTCCACACCCATTGGTGATGCCAATGAAGCCAAAGCGATATACGAGATCTTCGGAAGCGATGTTCCTGTAAGTTCTACCAAGTCCATGACTGGTCATGAATGCTGGATGGCAGGCGCAAGTGAAGTCGTTTACTCAATTCTGATGATGCAGAACGATTTCGTTGCACCCAACATTAACCTGGAAAACCCTGACGATGAGGCGAAGAAGATAAATTTGGTCTCAAAAACGAAAAATCAAAAAATTGACGTATTTTTGTCAAATTCTTTCGGATTTGGGGGAACCAACTCCGCATTAATAGTTAAAAAATTTGATTAAAAACATGGAAAGGGAAAAAATTGTTGACATCGTTAATGATTTCTTAGTAAACGAATTCGAAGTGGATGGTGATGAGATCAGCAATGATGCCAATCTGAAAAAGACGCTTGGACTTGACAGTCTGGACTATATTGATATGGTTGTGGTTATCGAATCTAATTTTGGAGTAAAATTAGGAGAGGCAGATTTCAAAAAAATGGTCACATTTGATGACTTCTATACTACTATTGAACAAAAAATCGCTGAAAAAAACGCATAGCTATCGATTGAACTTTATTCTTTAATAATATACCAATGTAATAATGTAACAGTGTACCAATGGTGAATAAATGCAGTAATAGTATTGTTTACATTGGTACACTGTTACATTGATAAATTAGACTTATGAACAAGTGGAAAGGTAAATCTAAAGGAACCATATTAGGATATAAAATATTCGTGTGGTGTATTAGAAATATCGGGATCCGGAGTTCATATGTTGTGCTCTATTTCGTAGCTTCCTATTATTTTTTATTCCTGAAAAAGAGCAACAGTTACATCTTTTACTATTTTCAGAAAAGACTGGATTACGGATATTGGAAATCAAAAGCTTCCGTATTTAAAAGCTATTTTACCTTCGGAAAAGTACTGATTGATAAAACGGCAATTTCTGCCGGTTTAAGAGAGAAATATACCTACGAATTTGACGGCGTTGAAAATCTCACCAATCTTCTGGCTGAAAAGAAAGGAGGTGTCCTTATCAGTGCCCATATCGGGAATTTTGAAATAGCAGAACATTTCTTTGCTGACATTGATTTCGATTGCCAGATCAATCTTGTCACTACAGACCAGGAAGTGACGGTCATTAAAGAATACCTGGAAAGCGTTGCTGTAAAACAGAGTAATATTAAGTTTATCTATGTCAAAGACGATATGTCGCATATCTTTGAGATCAATCAGGCTTTGTCAAATAATGAGCTGATCTGTTTTACAGGAGACCGTTATTTCGAAGGTTCGAAATACCTCGAAGCCGATCTGCTGGGGAAAAGTGCAAAATTTCCGGCCGGTCCGTTCCTTATTGCTTCACGTTTAGGTGTTCCTGTGGTTTATGTGTATGTGATGAAAGAAAAAAAACTTCATTACCACTTATACGCAAGGGTTGCGAAAAATATTAAAAACCGTGATTCTCAGGGACTTCTCAATTCTTATGTTCAGAATCTTGAAACCATGATCAGAAAATATCCCCTTCAATGGTTCAATTATTTCGATTTTTGGGATGATATTGATTAATTTTTCTAATTTTATCCCTGAAAACTAATTAATAAACTCAAATTGTTAAATAAATTCAGGAATTAGATAGATGAACCTTTCATTCAGGTTCAGGTATTGCTTTGTAATCTCTGGATTTCTTAATTTTTGAAATAAAAACACAGCTTTTCTCCTTTTGAATAAAAAATACGACATACTTGTGATCGGCAGCGGATTGGGAGGTCTTGTTTCGGCTCTAATTTTGGCGAAAGAAGGTCTGAAGGTCTGTGTCCTGGAAAAAAATAACCAGTATGGAGGAAATCTGCAGACTTTTTCAAGGGAAAAGCTCATCTTCGATACTGGAGTTCATTATCTGGGCGGCCTTTCAAAAGGACAGAATCTCCATCATTTCTTTTCCTATCTTGAGATTATGGATGATCTGGAACTTCATCAAATGAATGAAGACGGCTACGATAAGATCTCTTTTGGTGAAGAAAATGTCGAATATCCTCATGCACAGGGTTATGAAAATTTTATTGAACAGCTCGCAGCCTATTTTCCCAACGAAAAACAGAATTTAGAAAGTTATTGCGAAGAGATCCAATATGTCTGTGCACAGTTTCCGAGATATCAGGTGATCGGAAAAGACAGCTATAATGAAGAGATCCTCCATCTTAATACCAAAAGATTCATAGAGTCTGTGACCCAGGATAAAAAACTGCAGGCTGTATTGCTGGGTTCCAATTTTTTATATGGCGGAGACTCGGAAAATATACCATTCTATGTTCATGCACTGACTGTAAACTCCTATATTCAGAGTGCCTACAAATGTGTTAAAGGAGGAAGCCAGATCACCAAACTCCTGATCAAAAAACTTCGCCAATACGGTGCAGAAGTGCATAAACATTCCGAGGTTTCCGGATTTATTTTCGATGAAGCCGGAGTGCTGTCTTCCGTTACAACAAAATCTGGAAAAGAATATGCAGCGAAAAAATTTATTTCAAACATAGAAATCCGTTCCTTCATCAAGCTGATTGGAGAAGAAAAACTGAGGAAATCTTTCCTGAACCGGGTAATGAGCTGGGAACCTGTTTCATCATGTTTCAGTGTTTATCTGGTTTTAAAACCACAGTCACTGCCAAATTTTAATTATAACATATACCATTATTCATCCGAAGAAATGGTCTGGAATGCATTCCGTTACAGCAAAGACAGCTGGCCGGAAACCTATATGCTTTCCTCCACGCCCTCAAAACATTATCCCGATTATGCGGAAAGCCTTACTGCGATCTCCTATATGGATTTTGATGAGATTAAAGATTGGGAAAAAACAGTAAATACAGTTGCCGAAAAACACGATAGAGGATTAAAGTACAAACATTTCAAGCTGGAAAAAGCAGAAAAAATGATTTCTGCATTAGAAAAGAAAATTCCGAACCTGAGACACTCCATCAAAAGCATCTATACTTCATCGCCACTCTCTTACAGGGACTATATTGGCAGCTTTGAAGGAAATATGTACGGATACATGAAAAGTTCGGATAATCCGCTTAAAACAATGGTCTCACCCCGTACCAAGACCGATAATCTGTTCCTGACAGGACAGTCTGTCAACATGCATGGAATTCTGGGGGTAACGATCGGGGCATTTAATACCTGTGCAGAAATTCTCGGAAAAGAAATTGTAGATGAACGCCTGAAACAAATGATGAATACCCATGAAAAAAAATAACAGATTCACTATGGCATTCCGGGGAATTCAATTGATCCTTATCCTTTCCCTTATTTCCTGTGGAATCTCAAAATCGGTTCATCATATTCCGGAGGTAAGCAGCTATACGCTGGAGATACCAAAGATCAATAAGATCAATGATTCTACGTTCAGCTTCAACCGGAATTATTTAACCAAAAATAAACAGCAGCTTTGGGAACTTTATATTAAAGGAAATCCATTGCAGCTCGGATATAATAACGGAGCTTTAACCCAAAGCCTGATGCAGCAACAGGAAGAAATTTTCTTCTCTAAAGTGGAAGGTTTTGTTCCATCAAAATTTAAACAAAAACTCCTTAGGGGATTTCTAAAATGGTATAACAGGAAAATGTACCTGAATGTAAGGGAAGACTATCAGGCAGAATTGTACGGTTTGTCACAGTATTCTTCGGATAAATACAATTTTATTGCCCCAAAATATCTTCGGAACCTCTATCTTCACGGCGCTCACGATATCGGACATGCCATGCAGGATCTTGCTATGGTAGGCTGTACTTCCCTGGCCGTCTGGAATGAAAATACAGAAGATGGGCAGCTGCTCATCGGAAGAAACTTCGATTTTTATGTAGGAGATGAGTTTGCTAAAAATAAGCTAATCGAATTTGTAGAACCGGAAGCCGGAATTCCATATATGTCCGTAAGTTGGCCGGGAATGATAGGTGTAGTTTCCGGGATGAATAAAGAAGGGATAACAGTGACAATTAACGCAGGAAAATCTAGAATCCCACTCACTGCTAAGACCCCAATTTCTCTTGTGACACGGGAAATTCTGCAGTATGCGAAAAATATTGAGGAGGCCATTGCTATTGCCAGAAAAAGAAAAGTTTTTGTTTCCGAATCCATTCTGGTTGGAAGTGCTCATGATAAAAATGCTGTGATCATTGAGGTCTCTCCTGATAATTTTGGGGTTTACAAGGTGGAAAATATAAGCAGAGTGCTTTGTACCAACCACTTCCAGTCCGAAGCTTATAAAGATGACAAAAGAAATCAGAAGCATATTATAGAAAGCCACTCCGAGTACCGGTATGAAAAGCTTCAGGAGCTTCTTCAGGAAAAGAAAAAGCTCAACCCTGAAAAAATGGCGGCCATTTTAAGGGATAAATCTGGTTTAAAGGACCAAAAGATCGGCTACGGGAATGAAAAAGCGATCAATCAGCTTCTGGCTCACCATGCGGTCATTTTTTCACCTGAAAAAAGACTGGTGTGGGTTTCTTCAAACCCTTATCAGCTGGGAGAATTTGTTTGTTATGATCTGAATGAGATCTTTTCCGGAAAAAATTTGGAAGAAAGTTTAAAGGCAAAAACAGCACTGAATATCGCCAGAGATCTTTTTGCAGATTCGGAAGAATTCAACAATTATGAAATATCTAAGATGTTAGGGTCAGAAGTGAGCAATGCTATAGACAACAAAAAGATGGCATTAAGTGATGATTTTATTCCTTATTTCCAATCTATGAACCCGGATTATTGGCTGGTCTATTATCAGGCTGGAAGATATTATTTGGGTATTAACGAATTTTCAAAAGCGAAAACTGAATTTGAAAAAGCCCTGACTAAAGAAATTACCACAGTTCCGGACAGACAAAATGTAGAAAAGTACCTGAAGAAAACTCTAAAGAAGCTAAAATGATTCCCAAACATATAAAACTGCTGTTCTGCATTCCCTTTATCATAATTATTGTTTACACAATCTACCTGCTTACAAAGTACAGCTCTATTCCTGATGTTATCCCTATTCATGGATATGGAGGCAAGAATGACGGGTTCGGAAGCAAACTGTTTCTTTTTGCACCTATTGTATTGAACCTCGTTATTTTGATCTTTATCTGGATGACTATCAGAAAACCGGACAAGATCAGATTTACTTTTGAAGTGAAAGAAGAAGATAAAGAGAAGACTTATTATCAGTACCAGCTGGTTTTGATCATACTGGCTATATTTGTCACCTTGATTATGTGTCCGTTATCATTTTCGGATGTTGTCTTTAAATAATTACACACGAAAAGACTAACGGCTGATTAATTATTTTCCGGATTCAGTTTATTCAGGAAAATAAACGTTAGAACCCCGCAAAGAGCAGACATAGAAGTAGCCAGGATAGCACTTCCGATCACATATTGTAAAAGATTATTTTTGATCAGCTCAAAATTGAGTTCACTGCTCAAAATATTACTGTCCCCATGCACAAAAGGGGATCCTAAAAATAGAGAAGCGGCAATCACAAAAGGAATAAATGGCGGAAGGCTGACATTGGAGGCTATAAAAGCCAGGACCTTATTTAGCTTAAAGAGAACAGACAGTGAGATGACAAGCAGGGTGTGAAATCCCCAAAAAGGAGAAAGACCTATAAAAACACCGAGAGCAATGGAAAATGCTTTTGTGCGGTTGCTGCCGTCACTTTCCAAAACATCCTCTTTTAAGAATCTTTTAAAGCTTTTTTTTTTGAAATTATTCACGAAATTTCTCGGAATAATGTAAAGCAGTGTTATGGTTACCAAAATAGTATTCAGGATACTGATCCGTGTAAAATCTTTGAATGGTCTGAAATGAGAAACCCGTTCTGCCGGGTCATACAAAACTTTTATCGGGACATTTTTTACAGGAACATGCCTCCAGGCTGTCCTTACAATGATCTCAATCTCAAATTCAAATTTTGGGGTGAAATATTTCTTTGGAATTTTCAGCAACGGATATAATCTATAGCCGGATTGGGTATCCTCAAGTTTTATTCCGGTCTCAAACCAGAACCAGAAATTAGAAAACCTGTTTCCGAAACTGCTTTTTTTGGGAATTCCATCCTGTTCCATATTCCGGTTACCAATCAGAAGTACATCCTTATCTTCTTTAAGCAGCGCTTCTACAAATACAGGAATATCATCGGGATAATGCTGCCCGTCAGAATCAATGGTAACCGCATAATGATAGCCCAGCTCTTTTGCTTTTCTGAAGCCTGTTTTAAGACCGTTTCCCTTTCCTTTGTTTTCAGGCAGGGAGATAACCGTTATCTGGGAATATTGGGCTAATATTTGTGGAGTAGTATCTGTAGCCCCGTCATTAACTGCAATAATGCTATCGGTGTAGTCCAGAACACCGTCTATCACTCTTTTCAGAGTTTTTTCATTGTTGTAAGTAGGTATTAAAATACAGATCTTCTTTTCAGAAATTGCATTTTGTACTTCAGGAAGGGTCATTGTTTTATTTTATAGTAGCTCTTTCAGTATCTGTAAAGGACTTGGACTGCATCGCAAACTTTTTTACATAACTTTTCAGGGTTGCGTTCTGCTTACTGTAGTTATTGATAAGGAATGCTTTATCATCTTTCATGCTGCCTCTGTACCCCACTATTTTCGGGATATTTTCCTGAACGCTCAGCCTGATTACTCGAAGTTCTATATTATTCGGATTATTTTTGATAATGCTTTCAAGGCTGGTAGCACCATTTTTTACAAGAGCTTTTCTGTTGTTTTTGGTAATCTTTGCTTCCATGATCTTTGCAGCAGCTTTATAGGCGCTGGTTACGGCATCCGAACCGGATTGTTTTTCTGCAAGATTGATGAATGCTTCTGTATTGGCATTAGACTGGTTAGCTTTTGCGTAGCTGCTTCTTAGGGCTTCCAAATCACTTTGAAAGAAAAAAATAAAAGCGGTTATGAGGGATAAGAAAAGTTTCATGAAAGTATTTTTTTATAGCTTACAGACATTTTTAATGCAATAGTCTCGCCAAAAGAGGTTGCATTTTTTACTTTAACATCCTCTTCATTTTCAGTAATATCCATCTGAAGCTTCAGATCCGGTGTTTCAAAAGGATTGATAATAGCCATGAACTTTACATTCGAGGCTGTTTTTAAGAATAGCTTAGAGCCGGTGAATTCTTCTGTCAGCTCTTTTACGATCTGCATCATACAAACCCCTGGTGTTACCGGATTACCCGGAAAATGCCCTTTAAAAATATCATGATCTTTATTCAGATGAATATAAGCGGTAAAACTGCCGTTTTCTGCCTTTTCATAAGATTCCAAAGTATAAAAGTCTGTAAGAATGGTCTGCATGATCTTATTTTTTCAGATTAAATGTATAATAAAGTCCTGTCTGGAAAACAACATTAGAATGATTTCTATTATAGCTGTCCACAGGGATAAAACCTTTTTTTACCCTGGCTTCGATACCAAAGTTTTTAGTAATGTCATAGCCTAAACCTGCTGTAATTCCCAGGTCAATCTCATTTTCAGGGTCAAAATTCTTTTTATCTACCACAAATTCCAAAGTAGGCCCAACATGTATATTGAACTGGTTGAAATAGAATTTATTGATAAGCTGCAATCCCAGATAAGATACGGAAAGCGTTTTCCCGTCCCAGTTGTTTACATTCGTGCTTATTTTAGCTCCCTGCCTGGAATAATTGATCTCCGGCTGCAAAGCATAAAATTTGGCGAGACGGATATTTCCTATAAAGCCGATATAAAAATCTGTTTTCGTTTTGTAGTCCAGGTAAGGTTCAGCAGCGTTAGGAAATTCTTCCATATAATAATAGTTAAACTCTTCACTGTTCGAGAAATGAGAAAAATTGGCTCCTGCTCTGATCCCCGGAGTAAAAGTGACCTGCGCGAAAGACAGGCCTGAAATAAAGGCTGTGACTAAAAATAGAAATTTTTTCATGTTAATTCTGTTCGGTTTCGGTTATTTGAAATAGTTTTATATTGATCTTAAAATCCTTATGTTGAAGGTTTAAGCTATCCGCGAAGATATGTTTTTTTGCCTCAAAAGTAAAATCGATTTTTTCCTTATTGTTTTTTGTGTACACAATTTCTTTTAACAGTCCGTTTTCTTTATTGAAGAACAGATAATAGGCTTTATGATCAGTCTTTGACAGGTAAATTTTAGAATTGTCATTTTCAAAAGATTCATTCACCGGGTATTTTCTTTTCAGTAACTCCCGGAAGTCGTTTCTTAAAAAGCTGATAACCATCTTTTTGTTCAGATCCGGAAGAACGTAATTCAGTTTAAAATCATTCTCAGAGATCTCAAAATCAATTAATTTATTTCCAAAATCTGAGGTCATGGCGACCCGATGAGTTGTTTCATTAAGCTTTTTAATAATCAGAATTCCGCTTACGTGGTTTTTATAAATATCCATCTGGCATTTATATACATAGTCTTCACCGGAAGAAAAATATAAATTTTCAACGGTTTTTTCAGAACTCTGAACCGGTTTTGCCTCTGCAAGTTGATAGCTTTTGCAGGAAACAAATAGCAAAACAATCAGACTATAAACTAAACTCTGAAGCTGCAATCGCTGCATTGATCTTGGTGTTTTTGAAAACAATATTGGTGGTGTCTCCCGAAGCTTCTGTCATATTAACCTGCGAAACCGTAGACTGATTTTTAGGAAAATGCAGTTCAATCTGTTTAATGTATTTTAACAGGTGAGCCGATTTCGGGGTAAATTTTGCTACATTGGAGTTCCCGCTTTTGTAATAGGAAACAGAAAACTCAGGATCGCTGAACATTTTCCCGTTCGAGCTTCCTACAATCAGCTTATTGATCTTTTCAAATGTTTTGCTTTTCGCATCAACAGATGATTTCTTGCCCTGATCGTTGATGAAAATTTTATTGTCTTTAAAAATAATGCTGTACTGATAAGGTTTTGTGTATTTCCAGCTCAGCATATTCGGAGTTTTCAACGACATTTTGCCATAGGTAACAATATTTTTATCCAGAAAGTCCATTTTTTTGGTCTGGGTAAAATCGCTTTGAAGGGTTTTGATCTCCTGGGTCTCAGAAGAAACTTTGGCGACAAATGCTTTTGCTTCTGCTCCTGACATTGCTGTCATCTGTGCGGAAATGAAGCCGGAAACTAATAAAAATGCTCCAAAAGCAATATTTTTAATCATTTTTCTTTGATTTTGTAATTGAATCGACCGTAAACGTCGAATATTTTTTATCTTTCAAAAATAACAATAAATCGGCCAACACACGATAAGTCTTTTCGGAAGTGTCATGAAGCAGAATGATACTTCCTTTCTTCAGGCCTTTGGTTATTCTTTTATAAATTTTCTTTTCATCGTCTATAATGGTATCCAGCGAACGAACATTCCAGCCGATGCTTTTTTTACGGGTTCTTTTAATGGCTTTGGCAATGCTCGGATTGGTAACGCCGAAAGGAGGCCGGTATAAATCAGTTTTTATAGTGCTGGTTTTTGCCATTATCTCATCACATTTCTCAATCTCCTCAATCATTTTTGAAACAGATAAGAATCCTGTATTGTTGGAATGGGAAAAGGTATGATTTCCGATGGTATGACCTTCAGCAATAATTCTTTGAAAGGTCTCAGGATATTTTTCAATCTGTTTTCCAATGCAGAAAAAAGTAGCTTTTACCTGATGTTCTTTAAGCAAATCCAAAAATTTCGGGGTGAATTCGGTTGGCCCGTCGTCAAAAGTCAGGGCAATTTCATTGGTTTTTGTTCTTTTATGAGTAATGCTGTTGACAAAATATCCGAGCTCTATATCAAAAGATCCCCAGACTACAACTGCAGAAAACGCCAGAAAACAAGCTATATAAACCCAAAAGCTTCCATGAAACGCATAAATAAATGCATTGCAGAAAAGGTAAAATAGAATGAATGGATAATGCTTCATCTTCTGTTATTTTGAATTTTGGCAATAACAAATTTACAAATTCATTCTTACCCTTTCATCTTTAGGCTCTTTCCAACAGCATAAGACTGTGATCGCTTCCTGCGAGATGATTATAGAGAAGAATATTCTTAACTTCTGTTTTCTTTTCCAAATTGATCATCATGACTTCCGGAATCTGTTGCTCCTTGAGGATATGACACGCCATAAATGTTGAAAAGCCGCTTGCTGTATTGAATTCTCCGCTCAAATGTTTGTAATACAGCAAAGCTGAATTTTGAAATGTGTCCATTGCTTTTGTATAGTAAACATCAGATGTTGCATCTCCACTGAAACCTAAGATCACAGCATCGATATCTTCATGTTTCAAATCATTTTTGGATAAAAAATCTGTTATAAAAGACGGTGCTTCTTCCAGATCCAATCTGTTGCTGATCTGAATATCTCTAAGCCTGGCGTAAGAGTTTTCAGCCTTATTCTTTCCCAAGACAAAAAAAGCAGCACCTTCACCCCAGATCACTCCATCCGTTTCAGAATGCAAATAATCAGCAGGAAGATCCTCTTTCTTTTTAATGGTATTGTTCAGACAGTAAAGCTCCATCGTTCTGTTAGTCTGCTCATCTGCAGCTCCTACAAGAATATTTTCAGCTTCTCCGTCATTGATCTGAAGCTTGGCATCCAGGAATGAAAATTCCAAAGATGAAGAGGTGTTGACGTAGGTAAAATTGTACGCATGGCATTGAAGCCCCAGAGCAATCTGCCCTGCAACGGTATTGTGCGTTGACTGTATAAAAAATGTCGGAGTTAAAAACTCTTCATTGTTATCAATCACATTTTTCAGAAACTTTTCAGAATCCTGCGAACAACCCATCCCCGTTCCTACAATAATGGCATCCGGTTGTTCAATTCCAGCTTCCTGTAAAGCGTAATGTGAAGCTACAGAGCTCATTTTTACAGTTTTAGACATTCTCCTGATCATCGCAGGCGGAATGAATTCTTTATAGTTAGGATCTATAGCTTTTAAGATCTGAACAGATTGGTCAGCATTAAGATCTTGAAAGAAATTTTCTTTTAGAGTGTCCTGAACGGAGATGCAGGATGCACTGTTGATGTATACGGCACTCATGATTTTGAGAAAATTAAAGTAGAACAGTTACCTCCGAATCCAAATGAATTGGAAAGAACATGGTTGATGCTTTTCTCCTTCAATTCTGTAACTGGAGTTAAATCAAATTCTGCCATTTTCGTTTTGAAATTCAAGTTGGGGAAAATAAGTCCGTGCTGCATGGCCAGAATGGAAAATACAGCTTCAATTCCTGCCGCTGCTGCCAAAGTATGTCCTGTAAAAGTTTTGGTAGAACTAAATTCAGGAACCTGATTTTCACCAAAGATTCTGATCATGGCAATTCCTTCTGAAAGATCATTATTAGGAGTAGCTGTACCGTGAACATTGATATAATCGATGTCTCCTTTTGCCAGTCCGGATACTTTAAATGCCAGTTCCATGGCCAGAAAAGCGCCTTGCCCGTTTTCTGACGACGCAGTCTGATGATGGGCATCATTGGCATTACCATAACCGGAAAGATAGGCGAGGACTTTTTTATTTTCTTTTTTTACAACCTCATCAGACTCAAGGATGATAAAAGCAGCGGCTTCACCAAGGTTCAATCCTTTTCTGTCATTATCAAATGGTGTATTGTAAGAATCCGTGAGAATCATCAGGGTATTGAATCCGTTCAAAGTAAATTTCGAAAGGGAATCTGTTCCACCTACGATCACGCGGTCTAAAACTCCGTTTTTAATCAGTTTGGCTCCCATCATAATAGCATTGGCAGCCGAAGAGCATGCCGTACTGATCGTAGAAACCATGCCTTTTAAGCCCAGATAATCAGCAATTGCCAATGAGGAATTACCTGCATCATGAGCATCGATGTATTTTTGCTTTTCAGGAAAGTCTTCGTAAGAGTAGAAATACCTTTCAGTGATATCCATTCCGGCTACACTGGTGGAAGAGATGAGTCCGGTTCTGTATTCATTAATGTCTGAAATTCCGGCAGATTCTACAGCTTCTCTTGCGGCAATCATGCCCAATAAAGACGTTCTCGTTACATTATTATCTTCAGGCAGCTGAAGCTGTTGTACAAGCTCTTCATTAGACCATTTTATTTCACCTGTTTTTATAGATCCGGCGTGACGGGTTTCAAACATCTCAATATCTGAAATTCCGTGTTTTCCGGATTTCAACGAAATAAAATTTTCCTCCACATTGTTTCCGATGGAGGAAATGATGCCCATTCCTGTTATGGCAATTTTTCGACTCATTTTATTTTATAATATAACAATGTATCAATTTACCAGTTTACCAATATTGTTATACTGGTAAATTGATACATTGCTAGATTAAATATATTATTTTGTTCTGTTCTCTTCAATGAATGCAGCCATTGTATCGATAGACTGGAAGATTTCCTTTCCTTTTTTAGGATCAGCTAATTTTATCCCGTAATCTTTATCAAGCAGAACAATAAGTTCCAGAGCATCAATAGAATCAAGGCCCAAACCACCACCGAATAGGGGATCTGTATCTTTGATTTCTTCTACAGAAACATCTTCAAGGTTAAGGACTTCAATAATTTTGTGCTTCAATTCTGTTTTTAAGTTTTCCATAATTATTTTAATTAATGTAGCAATTTATCAATTTACCAGTGTAACAATGATCAGATTGTAAGGATTGTTGCATTGCTAGACTGTTATATTGTTACATTTATGTTATTACATTTTTTATAAGGTTAGCAAATATACAAAAGCTTTATAATTATCCTGATAAAGTTCTGTCCAGCCACAGAGAACTTTTTCCGCTTTTCCGGACAGCAGGATCTGTTCTGCATAATCATTTAAAAATGTCTCATCAAATTCATCCAAAATGAAAAAGGCATTCTCTGTCTGCATTTTATGTTTAATGCTGATCTCGCCTACGCAGATGTTAGGTAAGGTGTAGACAAATACGGCAGGACTCGGGAAATAATTTTCCTGTGAGTTGATGCTTTCCTGGTATTTAAAATCCGTATCCAGACTGGATGACCGGTTGGCAAGAACTACCGCTGTTGTGCTATGGTCTTCATTTTTTAAAACCATTTCTGCAGCAAGAAAAGCAAGCTTACTCAGATTATCCATCTTGTGGAACTTAGGATAATTGAGCTCTAAACTTTTATAGGCATCTTTGGCAAAGTCATGAAATGTTTCGCTCCGGCTTTCAAAAACAGGATTCCCGTTGACGGTTATTTTTGAATGTTCTATGATACAGCTTTCAGTTTTCTTCATCCCTTTCATTTTAACATTTTTCTAGAACTATTGCCGCATTACATCCTCCGAATCCTGAAGCTGTTTTTAAAATATACTGAATAGTTGCAGACTGGTTTTCTTTAATGATATTCAAAGGTTGGGAAACTCCCATTTCTTTAAAGTTTTTAGAAGAAATCAGCAGTCCATGCCGGGCATTTTCCATGGAAATAATGCTTTCCAAAAGTCCCGATGCGCCAAGACAGTGTCCGTAATAACCTTTCATACTGTTTAACGGAACATGTTGAAGTTCCAATCTGTTAAAAGCAACGGCTTCCATTTCGTCATTATAAATGGTAGCGGTTCCGTGGGCAGAAATAAAATCAATCTGTTCCGGGGTAACATTGGCTTCTGTCATTGCATTCTTGATGCTTGCATACAGCCCGTCTCCTGTTCTGGAAGGTCCGGAAATATGGTTGGCATCATTTACTGCGGAATCTCCTGAGATTTTAAACCTAAACTTTTCGTTTTCGTTCAAGATAGAAGTAATATAAACCGCTGCTGTGGCTTCTCCAATATTAATTCCGTTTCTGTTTTTATCGTAAGGTTTACAAGGTTCTGTTCCGATAGCCTGGAAGGAATTGAATCCCGAGATTACAAACTCCGAAACTTCATCGCCGGCAATCACAAAAGCATTTTTATATTTCCCTGCCTGGATCATATTTTTGGCAACGGCAATAGCCATTACTCCTGAAACGCAGGCATTGGAAACGACGATAGGTTTTGTCTTAAATCCGAAATAATCAGCAATTTTTTGTGCTAATTTTGAAAGATAAGCGCCTTCCGGTACTTCCGATTGGTTTTTTAATAAACTGATATTTCCTTTGGTTGTTGATAAAATAAAAGCGGTTTCTTCTGTAATTTCATGTTTTTCAACCAGAGGTTTTAAGCTTAGAAGAAACATTTTTTCCAGCCTTGTAAAATCCGGGCTGTCGAAATTGCTTTTAAATTCTTCCTCCAGCTTTTCAGTATTTATAATTGAGGCGTAAAAAGCCTCCTGGTTTTCTATGACTTTATGTAATGCTACGCCTGATTTTCCTTCCACAAGATGGTTCCAGTTGGAAGAAATATCAAAGCCTATAGGAGTGATACAGTTGTAGTCTGTAATATAAATTTCTTTCTTCATTATAATCCCATTTTATCTTTCCATGCCTGAAAAAACTCAGGATTATACAAACATAAACTTCCGTTGCTGTCTAAGAATACTTGGATGGTTTCTCCACTGCACACCAATTGATCATTCTGGTTGAAAATTTCGTAGGTATAGATCAGTTTTGCAGATACTGAATTGACAAAAGTGGTCACGATCCTGAATGTTTCCCCATATTTTAGAGGAAGAAAGTGCTCACATGTACTTTTTACGATAGGTGTTACATAGCCTTCTCTCTGAATATCAAGATAGGTCAGGCCATGTTCTCTTCCGAAAGCTTCTCTTCCGTCTTCAAAATATACGATGTAATGCCCATGCCAGACAATGCCCAGCGGATCTGTCTCATTGAATCTTACCCTTACTTCTTCCGTACAGGTTAATATGTTTTCTTTAGACTGCATTTTGTTTTCTTTCGTAAAAAATAGAAATAGCTACCATGGCAATGTAGAAGGCAAACAGTAATGCGAGTTCTTTGGCAATTCCTGCGATACCGCTGTTTCTTAAAATAATATCGTAGTAGGCGTTCAATCCCCAGTTCATCGGGGAAAATTTCGCCACGGTCTGCATAAATTCAGGCATTAAAAATACGGGAACCCATATTCCTCCGATCGCGGCCAGAACCACCACTGATGTTGCTCCAAAAGGGGCAGACTGTTCCTGGGTATCTGCAATGGTTCCCAATAAAACACCAAAACCGATCGCTGCCAGCCCTGAAAATAAAGTTACCACAATAAGCTGGAACATTTTTCCTGAGACATCAAATGCAGGCAGATCCATGTATGGGAAAAGATAAATTCCTACGGCTACCATCAGTAAAAACTGGATGATACAGATGATAAGGTAAGTGAATGTTTTTCCTAAAATATGAACAAAATAAGGGGTCGGGCTGATCCTCGCTCTTACGCTTGTACCCTGGCTTTTTTCTTTAACTAAATTGATAGAAAGTGGTACTACAATAAAAAAGATGGCAAAAAGAGTCCATGCCGGAACATTGTGCTGAACAGAATTCGGCATTATGTCCATGGCTCCTTTTTTCGGGGTGATCTCTTTGAAGCTGATGAGGTTTTTGTTTTCTTCAAGGTTCTCTTCAGTTCCCAGCTGATCCTGAAATGCTTTATAGATCTTTTTGTTTTCGATCTCAAAGACCATTTTATTCACAGAATTCATGACTGAATTTTTGAATCCGGCGTTGGTGGCCGGGTCAAAGTACAGATGAATTTCTTTTGCTTTCACAGCTGTTTTTTTAACGGCTGCAGAATCTCCTTCCAGGCCAAAAGAGCTTACGATCGTCTGCACCTTGGAATCTATGTTTGAATTTAAATCTTTCGTTAAATTTTCAGGAATGACGATAGCCATCTGGTAATCTCCGGAAAAGACGGCGTCCTGTGCTGATTTTTCGGTGTAATTTGTCAGCAGCTGGAATGTTTTACTGGTTTCCAGTTCCTGTTTTATACTTTTTGAGACTTCAGATTTGTCATTGTCAATGAAAATAATCGGGATTTTTGAACCCTCAAGATTTTTGAAAGTAGAATCCTGAATTAAAGTAATCGTTACAATTAACAGCAACGGCATGACGAAAATAATGACAATTCCACCGATATCTCTCTTCAGAAGAAGGATTTCCTTCACGAAGCTTCTCCAAAGTTTATACAACAACATCTCTTAGTTCTTTTCCTGTTAATGATATGAAAACGTCTTCCAGGTTTTCAGCGTTTGCGATTTGTGACACCAGTTCTTCCGGTGTTCCTATGGCATGGATTCTTCCTCTGTCGATAATAGCGATCTTGGTACAGAATTCTTCCGCTTCGGAAAGATGGTGGGAGGTGTATATAATGCACGTTCCATTTTTATTCAGCTCCTGCAGGAAATCAATGATCACCTTTTTCGACTGAACATCAACACCTACAGTCGGCTCATCCAGAAACAAAACTTTTGGATTGTGAAGTGTTCCCGCGATAAGGTTGCAGCGGCGTTTCATTCCTCCGGAAAACTGTTCTACCTGTTTATCTGCGAATTTTGAAAGTCCCATAATCTCTAGGGATTCATCGATCACTTTCTTAAGCTCTTTGTGCTTTAAGTCATACAGGCTTCCATAAAACATTAAGTTTTCTTTAGCAGTAAGAGTCGGATAGAGGGCATATTCCTGAGGCACAATACCAATGATCTGTTTGATCTTAAAGCTGTCCTTCTGAGGAGATAATCCATTGATCGTAAATTGTCCTGAAGTAGGTTTGATCAATCCGGAAAGCATAGAGATCAAGGTGGTTTTTCCTGCTCCATTTGGCCCAAGAATTCCATAGATCTCGTTTTTTTCTATATTCAGCGAGATGTCGTTGACAGAAAACTCTTCGGCGTTTTTATATTTTTTATAGAGATTTTTAATCTCAATCATATTCTCTGCCATATCAGATCGCTTTTCTCAGTTTTTTATAAAAAGCCTCTTCCAGATCAGCAATATGAAGCATGGATTTTGAAAGGTTGTTGTAAATATCGCTTTTCGAGTTCCTGTTTTTATAAACACGGGCAATATCCACGGCAAAATCTCTCCATAAGTCTCCGATGGCGGTAATTTCTTTTGAAAGTTCTTTTAATTCATCATTTTTAAGAATTACTGATGCTTCCTGAAGAAATGCACCATAAATAAACCGGAATCCGCCTCCGCCGGTGCCAATCTCTTCCTGCATTCTGATCAGCTGGCCCAGATAGTGGTTGGTGACCTTAGTTCCTTTCTTTTCAGCCCATTTCGGGATGCTTCTGGCTACCCATCTCATGGCTTTTACGCCAATAAGAGGAACCGGAGCCAGCATATTTTTGCAGGTATCTTTTATTCCTTTTTTTATAGCTTCTTCAATATTCACATTTTCTGGAATGTAGGTCGGGTAGTACATATGTCCTTTTGGGGGCAGTGCACCTTTGGCATATCTTACCTTTTCCAGCTCAGCTTCTGATAGGGTAGTGGTATAATCCATTACCGGATCGCTGATCAGGAATTTTCCGTCCTCTTTTCCATATACCACAAGATTGTGGGCATTGAAGTGGAATTTATATTCTTCAGGGAAATAGGTAAGGTTAAAGACACCTACCTGAAGTCCTGTAGGGATATTCTGATTTAAGTTTCTTTCTAAAGCGGACTGTGCTTCTTTAGGATTGGAAAATTTTTCTCTTTTGATTTTAATGCCCAATCTTTTTGCTGCTTTGCTGAAAATAGCACCCGGCATCGGTCTGTAGCTGAAGCCCGGAGCGAAATTCACTTTCAGAAACGGCAGATAGACAAAAAACAGTCCGGAACCAATCCCAAAGATCATAGGTTCGCTGAGTTTTAAGCCTTTATTAAGTAACAGATTGGAGGCGACACCGTTTTCGCAATGCGCGGTCTGATGGTGTTCGAAGTTAAGTTTCATTTGCTGCTTTTCTCTTTTTCATTGGCGAAATGAAATTCTGCATATATTTATGCTTCATTTCTTTATTATTTTCCGTCAAAGTTTTTTAATTCATCCACTGAAATTCCAAATGCATCTGCATATTTTTTCAGTACGGATTGGTTTAGTGTTTTAAATACTTTTGGTTTTGCATGTCTTTTCACTCTCCACTGCCACATTCCGACATAGGAAGCGAGAACACCCAGATCCATCTTATTCAGTTCCATGAAATAAATAATAGGACTTACTAAATTATTGGCCACATTGTGTCTGGCCTCTTCAATTCTTTCATGAATGAGCTCCATGGATTCTTCGAGGGCTGCTTTTTTAGCTTCCCATCCAATGCTGTTGGCCGTTGTATAATTATCATTTTCGTCCGTCACATACAAGACTTCGGTCATGTTTGCTGACTTCAGATTGCTTTCATCCTGAGGCAGGTCTTGTTTTTTCATGTAAACCGTATTATTCTTTTTAATCAGTTGGCTAAAATAGTGAAAATACATTATATGTAAATCATATTAAATTATAATGCCGAAACGGGCTTTATTTAAAGATAAATTCAAATTTTAACATAAAAAGTCATAATCTGACGTTTGCTGTAACAAGTGCATGATGAAAGTAGACTTATAGGATTCTATGAAATTTGATTTAAATAAATAAGACTTATGAAGAAATTTTTTATTTCTGTTTCTCTTTTCTGCATGCTGCATGCAATGGCGCAGAAATTTGATACTCAAAAGGTGACGGACAGCCAGGGATACACTTACGAAACCGTTAAGAATGACCAGTCCGGTGTGAGAGTGTATACTTTGAAAAACGGACTGAAGGTTTATCTGGCAAAGAATGATGATGCCCCGAGAATTCAGACTTATATTCCGGTAAGAACGGGATCTAATAACGACCCTAGCGACAATACAGGTCTGGCGCATTACCTTGAGCATATGGTTTTTAAAGGAACTTCTCACCTGGGAACTCAGGACTGGGCAAAGGAGAAAGTATTGCTTCAACAGATCTCTGACCTTTACGAGCAGCATAAAGCTGAAAAGGATCCTGAAAAGAAAAAACTGCTCTACAAGAAAATAGATGAGGTTTCTCAGGAAGCTTCCAAGTATGCAATTGCCAATGAATATGACAAAGCGATTTCTTCATTAGGAGCAACAGGAACGAATGCCCATACATGGTTAGATGAAACGGTTTATAAAAATAATATTCCATCCAACGAGCTTGAAAAATGGCTGAAAGTGGAAAAAGAACGTTTCTCAGAACTGGTATTGCGCCTTTTCCATACCGAACTGGAAGCTGTGTATGAAGAATATAACAGAGCCCAGGATAACGACGGCCGTCTTGTGAACTATGCCATGATGGAGGCTCTTTTTCCAAAGCATCCGAACGGACAACAGACTACGATTGGTACTTCAGAACACCTGAAAAGCCCGTCAATGGTTGCTATTCATAAGTATTTTGATACATATTACGTGCCTAATAATATGGCTGTTGTTTTGGTAGGAGATCTGGATTTTGATAAAACCATTAAACTGGTAGATCAGTATTTTGGAGCTTTCAAGTACAAAGAGCTACCGATGAAAAAAATGGTGTCTGAACAGCCGATGGAAAGCATTGTGGCGAGAACGGTAAAAAGCCCGAGTACACCGAGAATGACGCTGGCATGGAGATCAGATTCCCATGGAACTCAGAATGCAAGATTAGCAGATGTGGTTGCAGAAATTTTAAGTAACAGAGGTGATGCCGGTCTTATCGACCTTAATATGAACCAAACGCAAAAGGTATTAGGTGCGGGAGCTTACGAATCGGCCTTTAAAACGTATGGTGCTTTTACGATGTCGGTAACTCCGAAAGACGGACAGAGCTTTGATGATGCTAAAAAACTATTGTTAGAACAGTTGGATTTAGTGAAAAAAGGGCAGTTTCCGGATTGGATGCTGAAAGCAATCGTCAATGACAAGAAAGTACAGCGTATGAAGTCGTGGGAAACGGCTGACGGACTGGCAACGACCCTATATGGTACTTATATCAATGAGAAGACATGGCAGGAGGAATTAGACGATATTAACCAGTATGAAAAAATCTCAAAGGCAGATGTTGTCAAGTTTGCAAACGAGTTTTTCAAAGATAACTATGTAGTTGTTTACAAAGAAAAAGGAGTGAATGATAAGCTGGTTCGCGTACAGAATCCGGGTATTACCCCGATCAAGCTGAACAGAGAAGCGCAGTCACCTTTCCTTAAAGAGATCTTAAGCAGTAAAGTATCTGAGATCAAGCCGGAATTTATCGATTATAAAGCAGCGATCCAGACTTCTCAGATTAAAGATAAGAAGGTAAGCTTTGTAAAGAATAAGTATAATGACGTAGCACAGATCAGCTATATATTCCCTTTCGGAACGGATAATGATAAGGAACTTCCAATCGCGGTAACTCTTTTCGAATATCTTGGAACGGATAAATATACTCCTGAGCAGCTGAAAGGTGAATTCTACAAACTGGGAATCTCTTACAGCTTCAGAACGTCCAACGATCAGGTGATTATTACACTGAGTGGTCTTGAGGCCAATATGAAGAAAGGTACTGAACTGATGAACCACTGGCTTACGAATGTAAAAGCAGACAAAGAGACCTACGCAAAGACCGTAAAAACCATATTGGAGGCAAGAGAAGCCGGTAAAAAGGATAAGACAAGAATCATGGCTGCTCTTACGAACTATGCTAAATACGGTAAGAATTCCAGAATGACGGATATTGTTTCCAAAGAACGTCTTGAGAGCATTGATGCAACGGAACTGACTAAGAAAATTAAAGTCCTGAACCAGTCTCCATATGAGATATTCCTTTACGGACAGGATCAGTCAGGTTTAGAAAAGGCGGTTAAACCATATATCGCAGAAACCACTGTTCAGCCGGCAAAAGCTAAGGAATATCCAGAGCCTGCTGCAGAAGGAAAAGTATATTTTACAAACTATGACATGGTTCAGATGGAAATGTCTAAAGTAGCCAAAGGAGGGAATGTGAACTTGAGTAATTTCGGAAAAGCGAATGTTTTCAACGAATATTTCGGAAGAGGACTGTCTTCTATCGTCTTCCAGGAAATCAGAGAAAGTAAGTCACTGGCTTATTCTGCGTATGTTTCTTATGCGAACGCAACAGAGAAAGGGCATGCGAACTATATCACGAATTATATCGGAACTCAGGCGAATAAGCTTCCTCTGGCTGTAAATGCAATGAATGATCTTATGGCATCCCTGCCACAGATTCCCGCACAGTTTGAGAATTCAAAAGGTTCTGCATTGAAGCAGATTGCATCCAACAGAATCAATAGAACGAATATATTCTTTAATCAGATGGCACTGAAAAAGCTTGGTGTTGATTATGATATCAGAAAAGATATTTATTCTGAAATTCAGGGGCTGACGCTGCCACAGCTTACAAGCTTCTACGATGCTGATATCAAGCCTGTAAAATACAATACAGCGATCATAGGCAAGAAAGAAAACCTGAATATGGAATCCATCAATAAAATGGGAACATTCCAGGAGGTATCTCTTGAAGAGATCTTCGGGTACTAACCATTTTTGATACTAATTTTAAAGCAGGGCAGTGATGCTCTGCTTTTTTGTTTAAACTAATCTGAAAGGCAGCTTTATTTCCTCTTGGTGTAATTCAGCTTCACCAGTAAATATATTTCTGTTTTCTCAAGATCATTACACCATGTGCGTTCTGAAACGACAGCATTTTCGTAGAGATAAAGATCTTCCATATTATTAACATATTCCAGTCTTTCGGAAGTCCGGTATTTAAAAAATGAAATAAGATTCACTTCATCACCAACCTGTGGAGCAACCGGAAATTCAACGGAATTTTCAAAATCGAATTCAATGTCATACGAATAGAACCTTACTTTTACACTCATAATATTATTTTTATCAAATATATCGAAAATAAAGGGTTATTAAATATTTGGGAGGGAAGAGGGAAGATGGGGGCTGGAAGTTACTGGCAGGATTTCAATGTCTGATAGTTTATTATACAAATTGATAGATAGGTTAAAAGAACAATAAAACAGGCTTAGAGTTATTCTGCGACTTCAATAACTTCTCTCTCCCAGCCTCCAGCTTCCCTCCTTCATAATCATCTGTGCAATCCGTGGCTAAAAAACACAACAAGACAGCTTTTTCACGAGTCAGAGCTAAAAAAGAAAAACCGCACGATAATCGTACGGTTATATATTTTCACTGAAAATGTATTCTTAAGATTTCACTTCCTGAATAAACAGATTGATCTCCGCCCTGATCAATAATTCATCATTATTAAAAGTCTCACAGAAGATATTACAAATATTTTCATACTGGGAGATCAGTGAAGCTTTGGAAATAATCTTGTCTCCTGTTTTTGGAAGAGCAAATACTTCAATTTTTTTGATGTTGGTGATAAAGCCTATCACTTTCGTATCTGCCTCGGGGTTTTCAAAGAAACTTTGTCCGAGAATGGATGAGCAGGTCTGGGCAAGGTTTTCAATCAGGCCGGCTTCTGCCAACTCGTTGTTGTGGACAAAGATATTATCTTCTTTTATTTCAAAGGAAGTCACAACCTTTTCTTTGGTCAATTCCAGGATATAATCTGCCATCAGCATCGGTTCCCGGTGCGGCAGAAAGTTATGTATATTGATAAGGTGCTCTTCCTTGATTTCCATTACATTTATTTTACAGCAGTTTTCATTTGGGATTTTGCAATGATCGAGCCATTCAGTTTCGTGACAATATCCACCAGTGTTACCCCCATCACCTCATTAAGGATCGATACTTCCGAGATCAGCCGATCACCTGTTTTTGGCAGGGTTTCAGCTTCAAAAGATTTAATAGCTCCGATATATCCGGTAGGGGCGTCTTTTCCTAACAGGTAATATTTATAACCTGTGTGTAAAGCAACACTCTGTGCCTGATGCTCGATAAGACCGGAAGCCTGGAATGTCCCGTCTTGGATAAAAATATTATCTTCTTTTATTTCAAAACCTGAAACAAGATGATCATCAGAGTATTCCGTAAGGTCATGAACCATGACAAACGGAAAACGCTGTGGGATAAGGCTTCCCACAAAATCCTGATCAGATATCGGCAGTTGGTGTTTCATTAGCAAACCGTTAATAGGGCACAAGAGTAGGCAAATCTTCCACTTTCAGGAACACATAACAATACTTTTTCTCCTTTTTTCAACGTTCCGGAATTCATTAGTTCTTCCAGTGCGATGAAAATAGAACCGGCACCGATGTTTCCTACTTCAGAAAGGTTATAGAACCATTTCTCTGTAGGGAAGTCCATGCCTTTTTTAGCGAATTCGTCTTTTAAGCCATCTTTAAAATAGCCTGAAGAAATATGTGCCAGAACATGGTCTATTTTTTCAGGATCCAGATTATGCTTATCAAAAGAAGATCTTAAGCTTTCTGCTCCTTTTACAAGAATATATTTGTCCAGGATTTTGGTGTCCTGCTTAATAGCAAAGATTGATTCTTTCAGCCATTCATCAGAAGGGTAATCTGCCCATGATTTAAGGCTTCCGTCTTCCTGCTTATCGCATCCGGCATACATACAGGCTTCAATTTCATGAGCGTAAGAATAAAAATCAATGAATTCTATTTTTAAATTAATTCCGTTTTCTCGGGGCTTATTTTCGAGAAGGAATGCACCGGCGCCGTCAGAAAGCATCCATCTCAGGAATTCTCTTTTGAAGGCAACAATTGGTCTTTCTTCCAGTAATTTTAAGTTTTCTGCTTCATGATTGAATTTATCTGCAGTCATCCATGCAGACATTCTTTCTGAGCCTGCACAAATAGCATTATCCTGTACACCAGCCTTTACGGAAAGGAATCCGTAGTTCAGAGCGTTCATTCCTGAGTTGCAGAGACCTGTAGCGGTATTAATTTCAATAGATTTTCCAATATTCAGCTCACCATGAACCATAGAAGCATGTGAAGGCTGCATCTGATCCGGAGAAGTGGTTCCAACGGACAATAGCTTCATATCTTCTTTTTTGAAGTTTTCATCGAACAATCCTTCAACAGCTTTGGCTGTGATCTGTGCATTGGTATGGGTAGGATTTCCTTCTTTATCCAAAGCATAGTATCTTGTTGTGATCTTGTTATTTCTTAAAATCAATGATTTTGCTTTAGAGGGAGCGCCATTTATCAGACCAAGATAAGTCTCCATTTCATCATTTGATACCGGGTTATTAGGTAAGTATGTTGATGCTTTTGTTATAAATACGTCGTACATTCTATTTTAAATTAATTCCTTGTAAATATGTTTTTTGTTTTTGTCTTTTAGACCAAAATATAGGGGTTGTCAGTAAGTGTAAAACTAAGACGACAGGTGAAATAATCCATATCGCAGCCATCAAATATACCTTAAAGAATTTTATCAGCAATGGACGTTTCTCTTTTTTCTTAATAATGAGATTAGACCATACGGTGAAGATCTTGTTGCCTACTTTTTCTACTCTTACTAAAAAAGGACGGATCTCTACAGCGCCATTCTTTACCAGATCAGGCTGAAGGCCGGATAAGTTTCCGCTGCTGAAATGCTTTTCTATAATGTTTCCGTACTTTACAGAGCCCGAAATTTCTTCATCCGAAATCCCGGCGGCAGGAAGCATTCCTGATTTTTCTTTCTGCCCTGTAGTCAGCCAGCGTAAGATCGTCAGTACACTTGTGTAATTGTCATGCCTATCCACTAAAGCAATATTTCCTACCAGTTTTGCGCCAAGATTTTTTAAATATACCTTAAGCTTTTCCTGAGAAAGCATCCACATATTTCTGGTTCCTGAAATTGTAACCACATCTGTATCTTTCAGGATCTTTTCTGCAAAACCACTCTTTAGGAATGAAATGATGGGAATAGATGGCGTAAGATACCAAACCTGATAGCCGAATAAAATAAGGTCGTACTTTTTATTCAAGACCTCATCAGAAGGCGGGAAGATCTCTTTCGGAATCTGAAGGTAAGATTCAGGAAATGTATTGAAAAAAACGTCGCCCGGCCAAGGAAAAGGAAAGTCTTCCTTCAGCTGTATATTATAATAGGTAACGTCATATTCCTCCTTTTTAGCTTCAAAAGGTTGGGCCATGTTCTTCACAATATCCTCCAGCTGGCCGGTTTGCGAATAATAAATGATGAGTATGTTTTTTTTCATTAATATTCTTTAGCGGTTACAAAAATATGCTTTTCATATTTATTTACTGTTTTTTGAATATTTTTATTGTCTGTGAATTAAACTCCTGTGAATAATCTGGATTGTTTAGCTCTTTGGATGCCGTGTTCAGGAATATAATTCTCTCAGGAAGTTCATTCAGTGTACTGATATCAAAATTATGATCTGAAACCAGCAGTACATCAATATTTTTATTGATTTCCGAAAGATTATTAATATAATTCAGCTTTCTTCTTTTAACCAAATAAGTCTGTCTTGCCGTTTGTCTTCTTTCATCATTTTCAATGAAAGAGAAAATTCTTCTTTCTGCCTGATAAAGGGTAAGTAGAATATCCTTCTGTCCGAAATCATCTGCGATATGCAGGATGGATGCATCCTTCGGAATATGTTTGTTCAATTCAAAATAAACTGATTTATGGGCATTAAAATCATCTTTTACTTCTTTTACCACTTCACTGTCTTTATAGAGGTAGCTTAAGAATAATTTTTTCCTGAAATAATTTTCGTCTTCTAGCTCGTGTCGCAGTTTTGCAAATTCCTGTCTGAAGTACGCATTGATTTTTTTTGTTCTTTCAGAATAGTTTTTTCCGAAACTCAGATCATCTTTGCTGATTCTTTCCCCTACTTTTACGGTAATGCTTCCGTCATAGATAATGAAGTCTCCTTTTGGCAGCACTTCGGAGTTTCCGTGAATGTACAGAGGGAGAATATCAAGTCCGAACTGTTCTGCAAGATAAAATGCTCCTTTGTGGAACCTTTTCACATCGTTCGTATAAGATCGTTCTGCTTCGGGGAAAACAACGAGGGAATAGCCCTGTTCAATTTTTTCTTTCAGTTTTTCCATCCCGTTCTCTATTCCCTTAGAAACCGGATAAAAGCCAAGTGCTCTTACCAATCTTCCAAAAACAGGAGAGTCATATACCCAGTCATTGACCAGATAGATGATTTTATGAGTCGCCATTGCAATAGCAAGTGTATCCAGGAAAGAAGTGTGATTGGCTATAATCACTGCCGGTCTGCTGAAATCTTCCGCAGGGTTTCCAATAACTCTTTTCTTTACAAAGGGAGTAATATACAATACAGATGTTAAAAATTTAGCTAAAATTAATTTAATAATATCTAAAGTTTTTCCTTTTGATCTTTTGATAAATACACTTCCGATCAGTGAAAAAACGAATCCTCCCAAACCGTAATAAAAGAATGATATGATGCATCGTAAGAACAGCCTGAAAGTAATAGGAGAAAGTCCTTTTTTTGCTCTGTTTGTGATTAATAATCTGAACCAGAACGGATACAGCGTGGAGGTAATGATAATCACAGAGAACATCCCGATAAGGGCAACCAATGCCAGTGAATGTAATGCCGGATGTTTTGCAAAGATCAAAGAACCTATTGATAGAATGGTCGTGAAAACGGCAAGAATAATAGACGTTCTGTAAGTTGGAAGCTCATTTTTACCGGTTGTATGCTCCTTTTGCATGGCCTGGGTCAGGAAAATGCTGAAATCATCCCCAACTCCAAAAACCAGTGTACAGACTACCGTACTGAAAATATTTAGTTCTAATCCTAAGAAATAAAGAATCCCCGCCGTTACGATTCCTGTTAATACAATAGGGAACATGGTGAGAACAGTAAGCTCAAAATTTCTGAAGAAAACAATAATGGTCAGGATAATGGCCAGAAGAGAATAGTTGATCAGCGTACTGAAATCTCTTTTCAACAGACCCAAAAAGTTCTCATTCATTTGCTGGCGGTCAATGGCGAGAGCATCGTGGTTCTTCTCAACGTCTTTTATGAAGGTGTCTCTTTTCTTCTCATCTACTTTTACAACATTGGAGACCGTATAAAATCCGTTTTCATTGCTCAGGAATTCCGAGATCTGTAATGCTTTTACCTTCTCGTAATCTTTGAGGCTTAAGGTTGTATAGCTCTTATTTAAAATTTCATTGAAATTGTCAAAAGCATTGCTGTTGAATCCAAATTGATTTCCGCTGTTTACCAGTTCAGAAACAGTACGCTCCTTTTTATTTCCATCCCAGAATTTATTCCATATTTCGATCCTTTGTTTCTGATCTTTTTCAGAAAGGACAATATTTCCCAGTGAATTATAGCTCAGGATTTTTCCTTGCTGTTTTTCCTTCTCAAGAAAGTTGCTCAGCCGCGAATTTCTTGCCAGTGCCTCTTCCTCCGAGTCCCCATAAGAAATAGTGTAAATGGATTTTGAAGTGATATCAGAAAGTTTCTGAAGTTTGGCCTCGCTTATTTTTAAGTCTTTCGGAATATAATTGAGGTCACCAATATCCTCATTGAAGCCTACATGCCGGAAACCGAACAGACAGGCAATAATAATGATAGAGCAGCCTATGATCAGAGGTTTGTTCTTTTCATATGGATAAGAACCTATCCTGTCGATAAAATTAATGCTGTGCTTACCCTTTTCCTGCTTGGGCTTATAAAGCTGAGGTACAATGATCAGTGCAGTAACGGAAGAGAAAATAACTGTAATCGCGGCAAAGAGACCGAGATCTTTCAGAGCTTCAGAACGTACAAATACCAGACATAAAAAAGAGACAGCAGTTGTGGCACTGCTCAGTATAATCGGTTGTGTGATCTCTTTGTACAGCTCTTCTATATTATTGTTGTGCTTGTAATGGGTAAGAATATGGAGTGCATAATCTATGGTGATTCCGATAAGGATGGCACCTACACTCAAGGAAATAGCTGAAATTCTGTCTTTTATAAAATAAAGGATTAGCAGGGCCAGCAATACCGAAAATACAGTTGGGAGAAATACGATAATCGGAGTAAAGAAATTCCTGAAATAATAAATGAGGAGGATCAGAAGTACCGCCATGGAGATCATGACCGTATTTTGAATATCTTTTTTTATCTGCTGGGCATTGGCCACGGCAATTACCGGAGAGCCGAAATAACTAAGCTCTGTTTTTCCTTTAAACTGTTTATTGATGCTGTCTTTTATCTGGTTGAGCTGATTGATGAAAGCTTCGTTGCTTTTGGTGTTATTGCTTTCATTTTTAGGGTCTATGAAAAGCAAAAGGTTTTTCCCGTCTTTTGTGACTATATAATTGTCTTCAAGCTTGAAATCTTTGCTGATGTTTAAAGCATTCAGTTTTTTGATTCCTAAGTAAGTAATTCCCAAAGGATCTTTTTTGATGAATTCCTTTGTTACAAGACTTGTCGGTGAGACCAGAGAAACATAATTATTCTCTACCTGCTTGGATATACTGTCTTTTTGAAGTTTCCTTTCAATTTCCCTGTAATCATTTTCATCAAGGAAAAGAGGCAGATTTTGGTTGACAAAATCAAATGTTTCCGAGATTTCACTGTCGTTCACCTTTCCCTGAACAGAACCTATATATTTTTTCAGAGGTTCCATCTTTTGCAGAAAATTATCAGCCGTTTCAGAAAGCTGAAAGCTGTCTTCATTGGATTTGTTCTCTATAATCACAATGATCTTATCTGAAAAATTGAGCTGTTTAAGGACTTTTGCGGTAAGATCGGACTTCTCATTTTTAGGAATTATCTGGTTGATATCCTCTTCAAAGTTAATTTTTGAAGCAAAAACACCACATATTACAGCTATTCCTAAAGCAAGAATTGCTGAAAGAAGCTTGTTTTTAGAAATCAGATAATATAAAAATATAAAGAAACGATGCATTACATTATGAAATCAAGTCTGCAAATTTAATTTTTTCAGTATTAGTTCAAAACATTTAAGCTATAAGTTTATCTGAAAATCAATAAAATATTCTAGGCAGAATAAAAAAATATTCTACTTTTGCAAAAGTTCCCTCTTAAAATATATTTTAAACCAATATTATTACTAAATAAGAATCTGTTTTAGATATGTTGAAAAAAAATGATGAAAAAATTAACGGATTTCTAATGGCAGGAGCATTCTCTTTTCTGCTGCCTGCATTCTCTTATTACAGATTTGCATCTTCCTTGTGCGTACTGCACCGGTTACAAAAAACACTAAATTAGCATGAGTTTATTACATCCATATTTCATCGTTGCGATCGTATACATGCTTTTCTTTAGTGTACAGGAAGTTTTTGGTAAAAGAGTAGAAAAAAAGTGGTTGTGGTTCCTGGGGATCTATCTTATTTTACTGGCTGGCTTCAGGGATAATGTAGGCCCGGATTATGGAAGTTATAAGGCAATTTACATTTATTCTGATACAAAGAGCTATTACAGTATTTTTATGAAGATGCTCCACATGGAGGGTCCGGATCATCTGGAAGTGGAATGGCTGTATACACTCATTAATAAGATATTGCTGAATGTCTTTAATGCACCCTTTTATGTGCTTACCCTGGTTATTGCTATCTGTGCGGTTTTTTTCAAGATAGAATATACAGAGGATAATACTTTTTACCCCTTTACATTTACCCTGTTCATGTTTATTCCTTACTTTTTTGTGGGGGAAAGCGGGCAGATCAGGCAAAATCTGGGGACATTTATTGTTTATTTTGCCGTACGCTACATTAAAGAACGGAAATTATGGCATTATCTCTTTTTTATATTCCTGGGATCGGGTATACATACCGTTTGCTACCTGTTTCTCCCAATGTACTGGCTGGCCCGTATTCCACTGAGTAAAACCGTCATGCTGGTCCTGATCATCATCTCCATATTTCTTTCGCCATTCGAGATATACCGGGCTTTCGGAAGCTTTTTAGACAGTATGGCCTCAGATAATATTTTGGTGAATGGATTAAATGGATATATGGATGAATATTCAGAAAGACTGAACGGAGGTTTTGGAATTCCCGAAGCCATGATGATGATTTTGACGTTCTTTCTTTTTGCATTTGATACCAAGATGAAAGAACTGTATCCCTATTATGAATACCATAGAAGCTATGCCGTTGTGGGAATATGCTTTTATTTTATTTTCAGGAACAATCCGGTATTCTCATCCAGACTTGTAGGTGCATTTATCGGGTTTTCTTACGTGCTGATCCCCAATACAATGTATGTAGTATCGAGTGGCATGAAAAAAATGATTTACGCTTTTATCATTGCACTTGTTATTTTTAACTTTGTTGTTTTCTCCTCCTTCTTAAATATTAAAGTAGGTAGATTTACCATTGAGCTTTATAAAAATCACATTCTCCCTTAGAATTATTTTATTGACTATATTTTATAAAGACAGCTCCAATGCTGTCTTTTTTTATTCCTTATTCCTCTTTTTTTAAACGGTGATTATCCTCATAAAAATTTATCAATTGAAAACTCTACTTTTGTGTTTTACAAAGTGACGTTTTCGTATTTATAATCTTTTAATGATGATTTATTATTAATACAATTAACATATTGTTTTTCTATTCATATTTTTAATTGTTTATTGTTGATAAAGGCTTAAAAGTTGTATTTCATGTAAATGACACACAAGTCTAAGGATATGAAAAATTTAGTTAAAAGTTTTGCGGCAATTTTTTGCTTAGTGTCGATTTGTACCTATTCTAGGAATAGTAGAGGATTGAAAGAAAATCTTCCGTATGGATATACAGAAAAATCAGTATCTGCAAAAGATACTTTAACAAAGCCTGCTGACAGAAGGGCAGTCGTTTCGGACTGGACAAAAGCTCCCAACAGTTATATTTTTGATCCCAGCCAAAACAGCGAAGGTTTGCTGATTCCGGTAAGAAAAGCTTATGCTATGTGGCAGGGGGACGGATACATTAAAGGGGACGGAATCCCTTCCGGCAACCAGACAGCTGAGGTATTGTGGGAAGATTCTCATGGTCTGATAAAATCAGGGGAGAGATACTCGTTGGAAATTTTAGGGTCCGATGAAAATGCCAAAATAAAAGTTCCCATCAACAAAGCAAAAAAAGGAAATGCTGTGGTTGCCTTAAGAGTAAACAGTGAAATCTATTGGAGCTGGCATATTTGGGTGACCGATGATCCTACTAACGGATCCACTTACAAAAGTTTTGATAGTATCACAAGAGTTAGGGGAGATGGAACGGTTGAGCGGATTCCTGATTCAGATTGGGGATGGATGGACCGTAATCTCGGAGCTTTAAGCAGCTCCATTACTTCTTCGGACTGGAGCAAAAGTATGGGATTGCTCTACCAATGGGGAAGAAAAGATCCGATTCCGCCTTTGGTAACAAGGGGAAACGACTTCTACGAAGTGTCAGGATCTATAGGGAGGATCAGGCATAGGGGCGCGAAAAACTTTACCGGTGCTTTAAATATTGATAACCTCACAAAATATGTTCCGCTTGCAAATGCAGAGATAACCAATAATATCAGGCTTTCTGTGAAAAATCCATTAAGTCTGATCTATGTGAACAAAGACGATAACAGCGGCCAGGCTTATTACAATAACAACCCCAATCTTCCGGTTAACTGGTTTGGAAATGCTGCCGGAATTCCGGATAGCAGGCTCTCAGAACTTAACCTTTGGTCTGATAATTCCCGGGGACTCATCAGTACGGGATATAACAATAATGCAAGTGCAAAACCTTACTGGGATAAATCTCCCTATGATCCATGTCCCAACGGATGGAGAATACCGTCAATGCTGGTAGCGAATTTAGCCTCACAGTCTTATATAGATGATATCAGACTGGATTTTTCCCCTTTCGGAGTCAGAAGCAATATGACTAAAAATGTTTTCGAAGCAAATAAGTATCATATTATTAAACCTACAGATACAGGAGTACCATCATTCATGACAGGATTTAAGGTCTACCCTAATTTTGGTTTTGATCTTTCCAATGCCGGTGGGAATAATATGGGAGTTTTTCCAGGAACAGGACAGTTGATTAGGAATGCCCACCAGGGGCAGTATACCGACCAGCATCACGTTGCCTTATGGACGGCAACAATGGCCAGGCATTTTGATACTTCCCCGGCGGTTATCACCAGAGGGCTTTTTATGATCCCTGATAAAGGACAGTCCGATATTCCGGATCCTAATTATCCCAATATTAAAGGAAGATATTTTTATGTGCCTATGTCAGGAATGTATACTTCCGATGCCAATGGATGTCGATGCATCAAAGACCCTCTTTATATCGTAAATGATTATAATTTTCCTTCCGAATATCTTGCTCCGAAAACAGAATACAGAGAAGGAATCAATAATCCTAATACCTATCAGGCTGTTAAAAATTCAACGCCCTTTATTGTGGAAATCCCGGTAAGCAAAGCCTTTTCAGTGCAAAGTCAGCTTTTGAATAATCAGGAAATATTAGATGCCCCCAACTTCAATAATCTAAAAGTAAATGTGCTTTGGACGACTAATACAGCCCTGATTAATAAAGTATTGGTCGTTAATCCTTCCCCGGCCTCACTTGAGAGTCTCAGCAGCTCAAAAATTTCGGTGGAGATTAATCCGAACCAGAGTGGGAATGCTGTAGTGACACTTCATAACGGAAGCATTTCTTCACCGGTGTATTGGAGCTGGCATATCTGGATAACCGATTCCTCTTTAGGGTCTTATAACTACAGGACAGAACTTCCGATGGCTGAAGCGGTCAACTATGTGAATTACGTAAATAAAGCGGATGCTGTGTTTCAGACAGAATTTATGGACAGGAACCTGGGAGCGATAGATGCATTTCCGATAGTTGCCAATGCGATGACACCAACAGCTGCAGAACTTGCAAAAATAAGAGCTTCTACAGGACTACATTATCAATGGGGAAGAAAAGACCCGATTCCTACCTTTCAGTATGCAGACAACAGAGCATCATTTAATGTGTTTTTAGGAACAGCATCGAGTAACGGAACTATAGCTTATACTACACTAACTCCTGCTGCATATAATAATATGTCAGGAAACTATATTGTTCCTTATAATACTTATGCAGCTCCAATTGTGCAGAGTGCCGATAAACCAGCGGATAAAATTGCAAAAGTACTGTCTTACTCTGTGAAGAATCCTTTGGTATATATGATCCCAAGTGTTTTTGCTCCTTATAACGGTGCAATGCCTAATTATACCAATGGGACGGACTGGCTGGCCAATGAACCCAATCTTGCTGCTGACCGATGGGGCAGAGGAGGAAAAAAATCACCTTTTGATCCTTGTCCGGAGGGTTGGAGGATCCCGGATGTCACCAATGTGGCATTAATTTCTAATCAGGATTTCGGACAATCGCCCTGGTATAAAAAAGATAAAAATATAGCGACCTTTTATAGTGTCAGTACAGATTACGCAGGATATAGAGTCAGAAATCCTTCCACAACCTCTACTATAGGGTATATGTTTATAGGTCCATCTTATATACTTGGTAATTTCCCGGATTCGGGTTCGCGCGGATTCAGAAATGTTATAGCTAATCAGTCTCCACAGGGAACATTCAATACAGTCAACTTTCAGTATCCTGGTGTCTGGACAGCAGCTTTGGCTGCAAACTATCTGGGGCGATCTGTTAATGTCTTGTTTGATGCAGCTTCTACGGCCAACCGGTTTATTGCATTTAATGATAATAATGATCCCTATTTAGGAATAAGCTGCCGATGTGTGAGAGTGAAGTACGACGCTCAGGGAAATGAAGCTGGTCCCATTCCGAGATTACAGGTTACAGCTATGGCTGCAGGAAAAGAAGCGGCTGTCTTGAGCACGACTGAGATGAAGGAAAAGATAAATGAGAAAAAAATATCATTATTTCCAAATCCAGTAAAGGATATACTGTATATTAATGCTTCGGATAAAACAGGCTATTATTATCAGATTTATAATGTTGCCGGACAGTTTGTTAAATCCGGAAAGTTTGAAAACGGAAGAACAGACTTGTCAGCTCTAAGTTCAGGAGTATATTTAGTAAGAATTAACAATTCTGAAGAAATTGTGAAAATTATTAAACAGTAGAAACTTTAAAAAGCCATAAAAAGCAGAACAGAATTTCCTGTTCTGCTTTTTTATAACGGCATATGCTTGCATCTATCACTGTTGATGAAAAATTCTATATCATCTATTTTATTAAAGTTAAATTTCGAGCTAAACCCTACGCCCTAAAGGACTTGATATCTTTAAAAATGCCCTCAGGAACGCATGTTAAACACATCTAAATATTAAATTAAACCGTTTAACAAAATGTATATAATAAAAAAGCTTTACTTTTGCAAAAAATTTTTTTAGAATGTCGAAAAATTTAGTAATCGTAGAGTCCCCGGCAAAAGCAAAAACTATTCAGAAATATTTAGGGAAGGATTTCGAAGTGAAATCGAGTTTCGGACACATCCGTGACCTTCCGAAAAAAGGTATGGGAATAGATCTTGCCACCTTCAGTCCTGATTACGAAGTTTCGGCTGACAAAAAGAAACTGGTAACAGAATTAAAGGCTGCCGTAAAGAAAGCCGAAATGGTATGGCTGGCTTCCGATGAAGACCGCGAGGGAGAAGCTATTGCATGGCACCTGGCGGACGAATTGAAACTGAAACCCGAAAACAGAAAAAGAATTGTTTTCCACGAGATTACTAAAAATGCCATTCTAAAAGCCATTGAAAATCCCAGAGATATTGATCAGAATCTTGTGAATGCCCAGCAGGCAAGAAGAGTTTTGGACAGGATCGTAGGTTTTGAAATGTCTCCGGTTCTCTGGAAAAAAGTAAAACCAGGCCTTTCTGCAGGAAGAGTACAGTCTGTGGCTGTAAGATTAATTGTAGAAAGAGAAAAAGAGATCCGTGAGTTTGTTCCGAAAGCAAGCTTCAAGCTGGATGCAATTTTCTTAAATAAAGCTGAGCAGGAAATTGCTGCAAAGCTTAAAAAAGACTTCGAAAAAGAAGAAGACGCAGAAAGATTCCTTGAAAAAGCAAAAACTACAGAATTTAAAGTCCTGAATGTTGAAACAAAACCGGGAACACGTTCTGCATCTGCACCATTTACCACTTCTACCCTGCAGCAGGAAGCCTCTTCAAGATTAGGATATAACGTAACCAATACCATGCGCCTTGCACAAAGGCTATATGAAGAAGGGTACATTACCTATATGAGAACCGACTCCGTGAACCTTTCCCAGGAAGCGATCGAAGGCGCAAAAAAGCAGATCACTTCAGAATATGGAGCTGAATATTCTTCACCAAGAAACTATACTACAAAATCAGCCTCTGCACAGGAAGCTCACGAAGCGATCCGTCCGACTGACTTTGCGGTGAAAAGTATCGGTGATGCCCAATTGAACAGATTATACCAATTAATATACAGAAGAACACTGGCTTCCCAAATGGCAAACGCTAAAATTGAGAAGACGGTGATTGAAATAGGAAACGCATCGCTGCCCCAGCATTTTGAAGCACAGGGGGAGGTGATTATTTTTGACGGTTTCCTGAAAGCTTACGGAATTGTAAAGACAGAAGACGATGATGAGGAAAACAATGAAAAACTGCTTCCTAAAGTAAATGTAGGGGAAGTTTTAAGTTATAAAAAAATAACCGCTTCAGAAAAATTCACAAGACCAAGTGCAAGATATACGGAAGCCGGATTGGTGAAAAAGCTGGAAGAATTAGGAATTGGGCGTCCGTCTACTTATGCGCCGACGATCCAGACCATTCAGAACAGAGAATATGTAGACAAAAGAGAGATAGATCCTCAAACCCGTGAAGTGGTTAAGATGTCTCTTACAAAAGATAAGATCAAAAAAGAAGTTCTTGAAGAAAAATTCGGGGGCGACAAAAATAAATTTGTACCTACAGATATTGGTGAGGTTGTTAATGATTTCCTGACAGATAATTTCAAAGAAATCCTGGACTATGGCTTCACAGCAAGAGTAGAAGAAAGCTTTGACGAAATTGCCAACGGAGATCAGAAGTGGAAAGAAATGATGACCAATTTCTATTCAAAATTCCACCCGAGAATTGAAGATGTAGAAGAAAATGCAGACAGAGCGAATGGCGACAGACTTCTCGGAGTAGATCCTAAGACCGGTAAAAATGTTCATGCAAGAATCGGAAGATTCGGAGCGATGATTCAGATCGGTGAAACGGAAGATGAAGAAAAGCCAATCTTCGCTTCACTAATGACGGGACAGAATATTGCAACCATCTCTTTAGCTGAGGCACTGGAGCTTTTCAAACTGCCATTCGAACTTAATGAATTTGAGGGTCAGGCAGTTTCTGTAGGAGTAGGAAGGTTCGGACCTTATGTGAAGTGGGGCGAGACATTTATCAGCATTCCGAAAGGTGAAGATCCTCTTTCTGTAAGCCAGGCGCGTGCAGAAGAGATCATCAACGAAAAGAAAAAAGCTGATGCGCCAATTGCTACTTATAAAGGAGATCCGGTAACCAAAGGAACAGGAAGATTCGGACCGTTCATCAAATACAAAGATATTTTTGTGAATGTTCCTAAGAAGTATAACTTCGATAATCTTTCACAGAGTGACATCAATGAGTTAATTGATGCCAAGCTGGAAAAAGAAGCCAACCGATACATCCAGCAATGGGAAAAAGAAAAAATTTCTATTGAAAATGGAAGATGGGGGCCATTCGTTAAATTCGGGAAAGCCATGTTCAAGATTCCTAAGAAAAAAGATGACACAAAATATGAGGCTGAAGAGCTGAAGGATGTATCTCTGGATGAGGTGAAAAAATGGATCACAGACCAGGATAAAAATGCCTTTGCAGAGAAAAAGAAGCCGGCAGCTAAGAAACCTGCAGCAAAGAAAACAACTGCAGTAAAAAAGACAGCAGCTAAGAAGAAGTAATATTAAAATAAGTAATACAAAGCCGTTAACAATATGTGTTGACGGCTTTTTTTTATTAACAAAAGTTGCCACAGCATATGAACTTGCTCTGGTTTTTTTGTATGTTTGTTCAGGAAAGCAATTAGTCAATTAACCCATTCCCAAGTTTTCAGATTAAAAATATGGATTTTGAAGATTTTATCATTTCACCAAGAAATTTCAAAACAGAAAGCTGGCAGATCGGCAGCAGAATTACAAAAGATATAAAAGAAGACAGCATTGTTCTTCTCTTTGTTTCAGATTACAGAGGAGCGGGCGGTGATGCAGAGGTACAGGACTTTACAGCGGTAAGAAAAGAGTTTTATAAACTTTCGCAGCTGGATTTTGAGGTTCCTGTCGTGGATCTTGGAGATCTGGTTTCCGGAAAAACGGTTCAGGATTCCCATTATATTCTGCAGGAGGTTTTATCGGCATGTCATTACAAAAGAGCCCTTCCGGTGATTATCGGCGGATCCAATGATTTTGCTTTCTCACTCTTTTCGACATTGAATTTTCACAAGAAAAACATAAACTACACCCAAATCAGCAATATTATTTCTCTACAACAAGGGGAAACAATTAATGAGCATACTTTTTTAGGAAAAATTTTAGGTTCCAAGAATTTCTCCATCAAAAACTATCATCATCTGGGTTATCAGAAGCATCTGAACGAAGCAGATTCAGTAAGACTGATCAAAGACGTTGAGTTTGATATCATCCGCCTTGCTGAAATGATGAATTCCACCGAAAAAACTGAGCCTTTCTT
The DNA here is from genome assembly GCF_052044665.1 of Chryseobacterium sp. 22532. Taxonomy (NCBI): domain Bacteria; kingdom Pseudomonadati; phylum Bacteroidota; class Flavobacteriia; order Flavobacteriales; family Weeksellaceae; genus Chryseobacterium; species Chryseobacterium sp. 22532. Next base: position 14,891 of record NZ_JBQENJ010000007.1, on the reverse strand, counting down.
CAGGAAAACCGATTTGGTAACCTTAAACTGCGATGCTGTTGAAAGCTTCAGCGAACCGTTTTCCATGAACCCTCAGGTAAACGGGTTGAACCGAAGAGAGATCTGTGCCTACATGAAAGAAATAGGTTTGAGTGAGAATTTAAAATCTGTAGGAATTTTTAATTATAATATTTATTCTGAAAGTCAGCTGAATCACCAGCTCCTGGCACAGATGATCTGGTACCTGATCGAGGGAATCAATATTCAGAGGTCCCATCCCAAAGAAAGGCATTATGAACTGTTCTATGTTTTGATTGACGATAACCAATATGCTTTCAAACGTGATACTTTCAGCAATCTATGGTATTTCGGAGAAGATGAAAATATTGAAAACTGTATTCCATGTTCCAAAAAAGATTTTGAAGAAGCAAAAAGAGGAACGCTTAATCCCAGGCTGACTTTTTAAGTACACACAAGATGAAAAAAAAATTAGTAGCAAGCATTGTTCTGTTAACCGGACTCGTCAGTTTCATTTATTTTTGGAATAAATATGCTTATGCGGGTGAAGAAAACTATTTTTCTTCCAATACAAAACCGGAAAACGGACTTCAGATCGGCATTATTGGAGATAGCTGGGTGGTAAGGCAAAACCTGGATTCACTTTTACAGAAAAAGCTTTTGGATCAAGGAATCCATTCAGAAATTTATTCATCGGGAAATCCGGGTGCCAAAACCAAACGAATCTATGAGAACCTTTTTAAAGAAGAGAGTGAAGAGTTTTCTTCTAAAAAAGTGATTGAGAAAAAACCTGATTACTGTATCATAATTGCCGGAGTTAATGATGCAGCAACATATGTAGGGCCGGATTTTTATACCCATCACATGTTGATGATCATTACAACACTCCTGCATTATAATATCAAGCCGGTTGTTGTTTCCCTTCCGGAATTTGGAGCCGAAGAAAATTTTAAAAATAAAAATATACTAAGCAGCCTCAGTAACAGAAGTGCTGAATTGGTTTTAAATGGGGGCGATCAATTTAAAATCCCGGATTACAGGAATGCTTTGCTGACAGAATTAAAGCATGACGGGCTGGATAAAAAAGTGGCCATTTTGAATTTTGATGAAGTAAGCTCTGATTATGATAAGGACAGAAGTCTGTATGCAGATCCGCTCCATTTAAACAAGCAGGGTTACCAAAAATTCAGTGAATTTTTAGCAAAAGGAATTATTAATTTAGAAAACATAAAATGAAGGTTTCAATTATAGTTCCCGTATATAATGTAGAGAATTATCTGGCAAAATGCCTGGATTCCCTCGTTAGTCAGACTCTGCAGGATATTGAGATTCTGGTCATTAATGATGGCAGCAAAGACCACTCAGGACTTGTCATTGATGAATACGCACGAAAATTCCCGGATAAAATAAAAGCTTTCGCCAAAGAGAACGGAGGCCTGAGTGATGCCAGAAACTTTGGTATTGAAAGGGCTTCGGGAGAATATATAGGTTTTGTAGACAGTGACGATTATGTCATGGAAACGATGTTTGAAGAAATGCTGCAGCTGGCAGAAAAACATCAGGCTAAAATGGTCATCTGCAATATCCAGAAAGTAGATCAGGACGGAAAAGTAACTCAGAAACTCACTCAGATTCCTAATATGTCTGAAAAAATAGAGCTTGAAGATCATTTTTCTGTTTTTTCAGACCTCAGTTATTTTGCCTGTAACAAGCTGTTTAAAAAAGAGCTGTTTGATCATACAAGATTTAAAAAAGGAATCCATTTTGAAGATATCCAGCTGATACCGCAGCTGCTTCTGGAGTGCAAAACTTTGGCGCAGACACAGAATTTTCATTATCAGTATCTGGAGCGGACAGATTCTATTACAAAAACCCACACAGAAAAAGGGCTTGATATCCTGAAAGCCGTAAGAGAGGTGGAACAGGTATTTGAAGGATCCGGATATTCCCACAAAAGAAAAGAGCTTAAAAACTTCCAGATTTTTGAAGGGGTATATTCTTTTTTAGCTTATCTCGCTTTTGTAAAAGACAACGAAACATTTTATAAAATGGATGCTGAACTGGCGATTTTTATGAATGAAAGGAAAATAAAAATTCGAGATATATTAAACTATAATCGTTTTGGTAAGAATTATCTTTTATCTTTGCCGTTGAAAAAAAAGATATTTTATCTGTTGTTTTTTGCAGGACAAAAGAAGCTGATAAGAAAATTGTTATAACACAAATGATAAGTACAATTATTTTGGTCATTATATAAAACATTGAAAGGTAGCTCTTTATGGGTTTTTTTAGTAAGTTTTATTAAGATATTGATGATGTGCTTGATAAAAAAAAATGAAGAATTTTGAATTGTTCTTAAGCGAATCAGGAATTTCTATTTTTTACGTGAAAATAGGGTTAGGTTTTCTATTCTCTTTTTTAATTACCTTTTTCTCTATTCCCACCATCATTAAGATTTCCAGAAGAAAGAATCTTATGGATGAGCCAGGGATAAGAAGTTCCCATCTCAGAAAAATTCCCAATCTTGGCGGGATAGCTATTTTTTATTCAATAGGGATCTGCGCATCCATCTTTGCGTATGAGCTTTTTGATCTGTACAAATTTTTGTTTGCCTCATTAATTATCCTTCTGTACATAGGAGTAATGGATGATATTGTTGTAATGAGAGCCTATAAGAAGCTTGTTGCCCAGATTATGGTGTCTGCATTAGCTGTAATAGGATCCGATATCAGAATCAGAAGCCTGTTCGGAATATTTGGAATCTATGAATTGAGCTATTTCATAAGTGTATTGTTCAGTATTGTTACTTTTATTATTCTCATCAATGCTTTCAATCTTATTGACGGAATAGACGGGCTTGCCGGAGGATATTCTGTGATCTGCAGTGCTCTTTTCGGAATAAGCTACTACAGGTTAGGAGAATATAATTTTCCTTTGGTGGTTTTATCAGTTATAATTATAGGTACCGTACTGGCATTTTTATATTATAATTTATCTAATTACAGGACCAATAAAATATTTATGGGAGATACGGGATCCATGCTTCTGGGTTTCCTTCTGGCATTTACTTCGATCTGTTTTATTGATATTTTCATAGACAGAGAACTTCCCAATGTGCCAAGATATCATCTGCAGTCTGCACCGGCAGTGGCAGTTGCTATTCTTATTCTGCCGATTGTGGATACCCTAAATGTAATTATTGTAAGACTCTGCAATAAAAAATCTCCTTTCGATGCAGATAAAAACCACATTCATCACAAACTGCTTAAATTAGACCTTACCCATAGACGTTCCACATTTTATATTATTGTTTACTATTTGATGATTGTAGCTGTAGCTTATTACTTAAGACACATCAATATAAATTTCCTTTTACTTATCATTATTTTATTAGGCTTTTTTGGAGCTTATCTTCCAGATCTTATCTATCATTTACGAAATAATAAGAAAATAAGAATTTAATTTTTACTTTTGCAAATAACATCCCAATATGATGAAGAACTTGAAATATTTATTTTTATTATTACCCTTTTTGATTACATCCTGCATCACCAAAAAAGATGTAAGGTATATGCAGCCCAGCGAGAGTCTTGTAATCAATGAGGAAGGACTTATTCCCTACAATATTCCTACTTACAGAATTACAAAGAATGACATTCTTAATCTCAATATTGTAACTACTCCCAAGGGAGATGCTGCACAATTTTATTCATCCCTGAATTCTTCCGGAGGAGCAGGAGGCATCAATAATTCTGCATTAGTAGGTGTTGGAGGCGTTGGGGGCTCTGGTGTTGGCGGAAATGTGAACTTTTACTTTAACGGTCTGAAAGTGGATTCTAAAGGAGATATCAATGTTTTCGGAATAGGATATGTGAAAGCAGAAGGAAGAACATTGGAAGATATTACCCAGGAGCTTCAGGAAAAAGTAAATGAAAACTTTCAGGAAGGAAAATCTGAAGTAAGACTGAACACAAACGGAATCACGTATTATATTTTGGGAGACGTAGAAACGACAGGTCTTTCCGGAGAAAAAGTAGCACACAAAAATACGCTGACTATTACAGAAGCTTTAGCTATTAATGGAGGCTTGAACAGAACGATTGACCGTACAAATATTGTTATTCACAGAAAATTGCCTGAAGGAATAAAAGTGGCAAAAATAGACCTTACCCGTGAAGATATTATGAATTCCCCGTACTATTATGTACAGAACGGTGATGAGATCTATCTGAATACAAGAGGAAAAAGCTTGAACGGATTTGGTAAAGATCCTGTACAGACTTTAACAACTGGGGTATCGGTGATTACTACAGCATTATCAATTTATCTGCTTCTTAAAAACCTTTAACCATGATTCCAGACAAAGACACCAAAATAGGGAAGAACGAACCCCAGAAGGAAAAGTACGGATCGTTTGCGTTATTTGATATCGAGCACTTTCTGAGAAGAATAGTGAAAAACTGGTACTGGTTTGTATTTATGCTGTTTATCGGCTACTTAATCTCATGGGTATACAGTAAATATTATGCACAGAACATTTATGCATCAGACCTCTCTCTGAGCATATCCAATAATACCTCCAGTTACTTTACCCCAAGCCAGTCCATCAACTTTATCTGGGGACAGAGCGGGAATCAGGACGGAGTTTATCTGAAAAAAATGTTGTTATCCAGATCTCATAATGAGTTTCTGGTAAAGGAATTAGATCTTTTTGTGAATTATTCAACCAAAGGATTGATCAAATCAACCTACATTGACAAAACAGACTCTCCGGTGTTTCTGCAGATCGACAAAAAGCATCTTCAGCAGATTGATTATCCTATTACGCTTATTCCAAAAGGTGGAGATTCTTATGAAGTGGTTCTTCCGGAAGAGGGACAGTCTACCAATTTATATAATTACGAATTAGAAGGGTTTCAATCCGTAAATGGATATAGCAGACCTGCCAACAAGATTGTAAAAATCAACGAATGGTACAACTCCCCGAATCTAAGATTCAGGCTGCTTAAGAATACAGAGACTCCTAAAATAAAAGTTGAAAACATTATCATAAAGCTTAGTTCTGTCAATCAGAGTGTTAATGGTATTGTGTCTACAATAGGAGTGGAATTTGACAAAGAAATCGGAACCATTATGATTATCACCAAAAAAGGGTTTAATCTTAACAGTACTGTAAATTTCTTAAACAAATCTGTAGCCGAACTTCAGAAGAAAAGACTGGCAGACAAAAATATCGTCAATAAGAATACAGACGTTTATCTTCAGAATAATATAGATGATATCCGCAAAAAACTGGATTCAAGTGCAGCAGTGCTGAATTATCTGAAGACTTCTGAAAAGCTTTATAATATCAAAGACAGAGACGAAAAATCCTTAGAGGAAATAAAAAATCTTGAAGCCAAGAAAGCAGATATTGTAAGTAAAATCAGCTCACTGAATAATATTAAAAATACATTGCAGGCCCGTGATTTTGATAAAATGATCAGCACCAATGCTGCAGGTTTTGAAGATGGCTTCTTTTCGGCGTCTGTAACAGAACTCAAGGCTTTATATATGAAGAAAAGAGAAATGGCGACCATCTATAAGCCAAACTCTGAGCCTATGAAAGAAATAGACAGGCTGATTAATGAAGCAAGAATGGGTTCATCTGGTTCTTTACGAAATTATTACACGAAATATTATGATGAAATCAATAAGATAGACCGTCAGGTAGCAGAAGCCAATTCAGATCTCACTTCATATCCTGAAAAAGAAAGAAAATATCTGGATGCGGAAAGAGGATACAATATGATCGAAGCTACCTATAACAGTCTTTTGAACAGACAGAACGAGGCGCAGATGAAAGTGGCTACCAACCAGTCTGATATTACAGTAATAGACCCTGCGAAAAACTTAGGACAGGCTCCAATTGGCCCCAATGTAAAAGCAATAAAATCAGCAATTATATTTGGTTTATTGCTGATTCCATTACTGCTCATTCTAATCGGTGCGGTGCTGGACAACAAGATCCGAAACATCAAAGAACTGTTAAGTGCAACAAAGATTCCGCTTCTTGGCGTTATCGGCAACAACAGCAACGAAAATATGCTTACCGTTTTGGAGCAGCCTAAATCATCAGTATCAGAGGCGTTCAGAGGAATCAGGGCAAGCATGAGATTCCTAATGGAAAACAATAAAGAAGATGGTAAAGGAAAAATTATTTTAATTACTTCTTCCATTGGTGGGGAAGGAAAAACATATATTTCCATCAATCTGGCTTCAGTAGTAGGGCTAAGTGATAAAAAAACAATCCTGCTTGGGATGGACCTTAGAAAACCTAAGATATTTGGAGATTTTAAAATTGATAATAAATATGGAATCTCAAATTACCTAACAGGAGAAGTAGAAATGGAGCAGGTCATCAATAAAACTAAGATTCCGAACCTGGATGTAGTAACTTCCGGACCAATTCCTCCAAATCCTTCAGAGCTTTTAATGAGCAGCAGAAATATCAAATTCCTAGAACAGCTGAAGGAGAAATATGATTTCATTATCATCGATTCTCCACCGGTAGGTTTAGTAGCTGACTCTTATGAGCTGATGAAATATTCCGATGCTAACATTTATATAGTTCGTCACGAATACACCGAGAAATATATGCTGAAGATGATCACTGAAAAGTACCATAACGGAGAAATTAGTCATTTAGGACTTATATATAATGATTACAATAAGAAACAAGGTTACGGATATGGTTATGGATATGGTTACGGATATGGCTACGGCTATTTTGATGAAGATAAAAATTATAAGGAACCGTTATTAATAAAAATCCGAAATAAGGTCCAAACAATATTTAATAAAAAATAGCGTTTTAAACCCTCAGCAAATGGGGGTTTTTTTATACGTTCAGTATTGGTAATCTAAGGAAAAAAGAATATTTTTGGCACTTTGCCGTTTACTTTATAACAAATTATGTTTTTTTGTTTATTTTTAACTATACATTAAGAATATCATTAATATAAAAATGTTTTATATTTGCAAAAATTAAATTTTAAAATAACCATAAATCCATATTCTTTTATGAATAAAAAATTATTGTTTAGCTTTCTTGCCTTCCTTGGAGTGGTAAGTGTTAAAGCACAAAGAAACGAATTGGGAGTTCGTCTGGGTATGAGTAACCTAGTTGGGGACATAGGAAGGACCAATTATATTTTACAAAAGCCGTTGGATTTAGACAGAATGTCAGATTGGGGTTTCCCTTTCTATGGTGGTTTATTATATAGATTTAATTTTAACCCGCACCAGACCGTTAGATTGGATTTAGGATACAACCAGATCCAGTTTAGTGATAAAGCTGCGAAAGAAGAATATAGAGTGAATAGAAATTCATACGGAAAAAATAACGTATACGAAGCAAGCTTAATGTTCGAATACAACCTTTTCCCTGTCAATAATGAACAGGTAAGTATGGTGAGCCCTTATATCTTTGGAGGTATTGGTGCTTTGATGTTTGATGCTCCTAAAGCCAATCTTGTAAACGATTTTAGAAGAGATGCAGATGGAGTAGCACAGGCTCCTCTTAATGAACAGGATTTTAAAAGTACTCCGGAATATACATTAGGAAAAAAAGTAACAATGCATATCCCTTTCGGGGTAGGTTTAAAATATAAGTTTAACCATAATTGGGCTATATTTGCAGAAGCCACATTTAGATATACACTGACGGATCAGCTTGATCATAGCCGTTTGCTTTCAAAAGATCTAACGTCCAGCTTTAATGCAGATATTTTAGATCCTGCTACCGGCGGTTCGCTGCTACAGTCAGGAAACTATTATGCGGTCTCTAAAGAAAGAGAACAAGAACTTCTTAATAAAAGAAATATAGGGGATGAAAGGTCTAAGGACTGGATGAATACTTTTAGTTTAGGACTTACCTATTCATTCGGAAGACCTCCATGCTATTGTGATTAATTAATATGTCGTTGATTAAAGATAAAATAAATTCTCAGAATTTACCGAAACACGTCGCCATCATAATGGATGGCAATGGAAGATGGGCAAAAACGCGTGGCGAAGAAAGAACTTTCGGCCACAAGAATGCCATTAATGCAGTAAGGAATGCCATTAATGCCTGTAATGAGATTGATATACCTTATTTAACACTGTATACATTTTCTTCTGAAAACTGGAGCCGTCCTGCAGATGAAGTAAGTACACTGATGAATCTGCTGGTAGAAACCTTATTGCTGGAGGCCGAAGAGATCTTTAGTAAAGGACTCAGAATGCATGTTATAGGAAACCTGCAAAAGCTTCCTTCTCTCGTGAGAGAACAGCTTGAACGTGTGGTAGAACTCACAAAAGAAAACACAAAAGGCAATTTAGTACTGGCAATAAGCTACGGCTCACAGAACGAAATATTAGATGCCGTAAAAAACATCAGTTCCGATGTGAAAGAAGGAAAAGTTGATATTGAGAATATTGATGAAAAACTATTCGAAAATTACCTTTATACAAAAGACTTTCCTCCTGTAGACCTGCTGATCAGAACCAGCGGAGAAATAAGAATAAGCAACTTCCTTCTTTGGCAGATCGCTTATGCGGAACTACAGTTTTTAGATGTTCTATGGCCGGATTTTACAAAAGATATCTTCTTCCAGTGTATTGTTGATTACCAGAATAAAGAAAGAAGATACGGCTTAACCGGCGATCAGATAAATGCCCAATAAATTAAAGAAAAGAAAGACTCGATAAAATGAAGTTTAGACTATTACCCATCATAATGTTTGCTGCTTCGGCGCATTTTTATGGACAAGTAACTCCTCAGGACAGCACTAAAGTTAATAATGCTGTACACGCAGAAAATGAAGCAGGAACTTACACTCTTAAAGACATTGTTGTAGATGGGGTAAAAAAATATACGCCGGCACAAATCTTAAGATTTACTGGCTTAACTAAAGGAGAAGCTGTAGATATTCCGGGACAAAAAATCAGCAACGCTGTTAAAAAACTTTGGGATACCCAGTCTTTTTCAGAAGTTGAAGTTTATGTTCAGAGTATTGAAGGGCAGACCGTAATTTTGAGATTCTACCTTGAAGATCTTAAAGAACTTGGAGAAGTAAAATTCACAGGTAAAGGGATAGGTAAATCTAAAAACGAAAAACTAATAAAGGACAATAATCTAAAGCCCGGAACAAAAATCACACAAAACCTGATTTCCAGTCTTAAGACTAAGGTTCCTAAGGATTACGTGAAAAAAGGCTTTGCTGATGCTAAAATTACCATCCAGGATAAAGTGAATGCAAACGATCCGTCTATGGTAGACTGGACCATCAATGTAGAGAAGGGCAAAAGAATAAAAATTGACCATATCGAATTTGAAGGCAACCCAAGCGTTACAGATGCAAAACTTAGAAAAAAGGCATTCAAAGAAACTAAACAGAGAAGATTTGGTATCGGAGGAATCCTGAAATCTTCAAAATTTATTGAAGAAAAATATCAGGAAGATAAACAAAGCCTTATCAGCTATTATAACTCTTTAGGATATAGAGATGCTAAGATTGTTTCAGATTCCGTATGGAGAAACAAGAGAAATAATTACGAAATCAATGTAAAGCTTAACGAAGGTAAAAAGTATTATATCGGGGATGTTACATTCACCGGAAATACCGTTTACTCTACAGAATATTTACAGAGATTATTAGGATACAAAAAAGGAGATATCTACGATGCCGTAGGTTTCAATAAAAAAGTAGGAGAAGACGGAGGTAAAGAGGACGACTCGGATATCAAATCTGTGTACATGAATAACGGTTACCTTTTCTCTAGCGTAACACCGGTAGAAAAATCCGTATCAGGAGACACTGTAAACCTGGAGATCAGAATTAATGAAGGAGAACAGGCTACATGGAATAAAGTAACATGGCAGGGGAATACAACTACCCATGACCATGTTGTGCTTAGAGCTCTAAGAACAAAACCGGGGGAGCTTTTCAAAAAGACAGAGATTAAAAGAACCTACTTCGATTTAGCCGGGATGTCCTTCTTCGATCCACAGCAGGTGGGGCAGGATATTCAGCCAAATCAGCAGGATAATACTGTAGATATCAACTGGAAACTGGTAGAGAAGGGTTCTTCTCAGGTACAGTTACAGGCAGGATATGGAGGTAACAGCTTTATCGGGACATTAGGACTTACGTTCAATAATTTCTCTTTAAAGAATTTCCTTAAATTCAAAGATTTTAAACCGGTACCTCAGGGAGACGGACAGACTTTGTCTATTCAGGCTCAGGCAGGACAGTATTTCCAAAACTATGGTATTTCATTTACAGAGCCATGGTTATTCGGAACAAGACCAACTGCCCTTTCAGTAAGTTTGAACACTTCCAGAGTAAAATATAATGACAGTAATGGGCTTGATCAAAAGCTTAATATCTTCTCCGCTTCAGTAGGTCTGAACAGATTGCTGAACTGGCCGGATGACTATTTCTCGTTATATACTGGGCTTCAGTTCCAAAAATATACCTTCAATAACTATCCTTTCCAGTTCGGAGATGCTACAGAATACTACGGGGATGCCAATAACTTAAGCCTTAACTTAGGTTTAAGCAGAAACTCTGCGGGTATTGATCCTATTTTCCCGACAATGGGTTCAAATATTGAAGTTTCCGCGAAACTGACTGCACCTTACTCATTGTTCAGCAATAAAGATTACTCTACCATGTCACCGGTTGACAAATACAAGTGGATGGAATTCTACAAGATTAAGTTCAAGGCTGATGTATATAATGAGGTTGCAGGTAAACTTGTATTGAGATCTTCCGCTGAAATGGGATTCATGGATGGTTATAATAAAAAACTTGGTGCTCCGCCATTTGAAAGATTCTATGTAGGAGGTACAGGTTTATTTGGAGGTAGATATGACGGACGTGAATTGATTCCATTGAGAGGTTATGAAAATGCTTCAACATACGGAGGAGAAGTAGATGATATTACCCAAAGAGGGGGAGGTACAATCTATAATAGATTTACATTAGAATTAAGATACCCGATCTCAATGAACCAGACGGCCAAAATCTATGCACTTACCTTTGCAGAAGGGGGTAACGTATGGAACTCCTGGAGTACATACAACCCATTCCAGCTGAAAAGATCTGTGGGAGTTGGTGTAAGAGTTTATATGGGAGCTTTTGGTTTGATCGGATTTGACTTTGCTTACGGATTTGATAAAACGGTTTCCGGAACAGAGCCATCTGGATGGAAAACACACTTCCTGATGAACCAATCATTATAATCACACATATGAAAAACTTTAAAATCATTTTCACATCTGTATTGTTCCTGCTTTTCGGACTTTCAAACGCCCAGAAAGTTGGAATTGTAGATACAGGCTATATTTTAGATAAACTACCTCAATACAAAGAAGCAGAAGCAAGATTGAATTCACAGATCGATACATGGCAGTCTGAACTTCAAAATCTGCAGTCGGAGTACGAAAGAAAAAAATCAGCATTTGAAAGTGAAAAAGTATTGTTGATAGGGGATCAGCTGAAGCTTAGAGAAAAAGAAGTAATGGATCTCGAGAAAAATATCAAAACAACTACCAGCTTACGTTTTGGAGCCAATGGTGAAATTACAAAGCTGAGAACAAACCTGGTAGTACCGTTTCAGGATCAGATCTGGACAGCTGTCAAAACAATGGCTGAGAAAAATGGATTGGGCACGGTTCTTGATAAATCGGATAACAATGTCCTTTTTCTTCTGCCAAGATATGATTACACAGAAAAAGTATTAAACATCTTATTAAAAGGATCCGCTGCATCTGATAAGAAAGAAAAAACAAGCAGCAAAAGTAAAAAGTAAATTTTTAAATTAACTTTTACTTAAATTTAAAATCTAAAAACAAATTAAATTATTTATTTTACCAATTATGAAAAAATTAAGTGTATTATTTGCCGCGGTAATAATGGTTGTATCGGTAAGTATGGCAAAAGCTCAGAAATTAGCTACTGTAGATTTAATGGGAGTTCTTAATGCAATGCCTGAAAAGAAAAAAGCAGATACTGACATAAAAGCTTTCTTAGATGCAAAACAAGCTGAAATCAAGAAAAAAGCAGATGCTGGACAGGCTAAATTAAAGCAGTACAGTGAAGAAGCTCCTAAGAAAACTGCTGAAGAAAACAAAGCTAGAGAAACAGAATTACAAAAGATTCAGGAAGAAATTGCTCAAATGCAAGAGAAGGCTCAAAAAGATCTTCAGGCTAAACAGGATGTTGCTTTCGGACCAATCGAGAAAAAACTGAATGATGCAATCGAGAAAGTGGCTAAGGCTGGTGGATATGAATTTATCATGGATGCAAACTCTTCAGCATTAGTATACAAATCTGGTGCAGATGCTACAGCTGCTGTTAAGAAAGAATTAGGAATCAACTAATAAATTAACAAAGTTTTATAAATTAACCGCCTCTTTTAAAGGCGGTTTTTTTATTTTTGCGCTATGGAAAAAGAAGTATCAACGACCGTAAAAGTAAGGTTCAGCGATTGTGATCCGATAGGACATTTGAATAATGTAAAATATTTAGACTATATGTTCAATGCCAGAGAAGATCATGTAGAAACATTTTATGGATTCACATACGAAGAATATACCAAAAAGACCGGCTGTACATGGATTGCTATTCAAAATGAGATCGCTTATTTAAAAGAAGTGAGATATAATACCCAGGTTGTGATCAGCAGCAAAACCATAGAAGTGCAGGACAGAACGGCTAAAGTGGAAATACTCATGAAAAGCCTGGATGAAAAAATAGTTCATGCTGTACTATGGGTTACGGTGATCTATTTCAATCTTAAAACAAGAAGATCAGAAATTCATCCCCAGGACATAAGAGAAACCTTTGGAAAGTTCTTTGTAGATCTTGAACAGAAAGATTTCCAGCCTAGAGTAAAATTCTTAAGATCCCAGAACGCAAAAAATTCGTAATCAGTTGGTGCTGGATAATATCCTGTTTTGTAAGCCAGATATTACAGTACACCTTAAATAATAAATTACAGATGAAAAAAATAGCAGTAATAGGAAGCAATGGGCAGTTGGGGAACTGTATCAGAAAAATTGCCCCTGATTTTGAAAATACCTACGAGTTCCTATTTACAGATTCCCAGACTCTGAATATCACGAACGAAGATCAGGTTAATGATTTCTTCTACGATAATAAACCAGACTATTGTATTAACGCTTCGGCATATACTGCAGTGGATTTAGCCGAAAAGGAAAAAGATAAAGCATTTGCTGTAAATGCTGATGGAGTAGCCTATCTTGCTCAGGCCTGTGCAGATTATAAATGTATCCTGATCCATGTTTCTACAGATTATGTGTTTGACGGAGATACAAACCTTTCCTACTCAGAAGATGATTTTACCAATCCAACCGGAATATATGGTGAGTCAAAAAGAAAGGGTGAAGAGTTAGCTCTCGAAATCAATCCAAAAACTATTATTCTGAGAACCTCTTGGCTGTATTCGGAGTTCAATAAGAATTTCGTTAAAACAATGCTGAATCTCTTTTCTCAGAAAGAAGAACTTGGGATTGTAGCGGATCAGTTTGGGCAGCCTACCAATGCAAATGATCTCGCAGAAGCAATCATGAGGATTATAGAAACTCCAAACAAAACCTTTGGTATTTTTCATTTTTCAAACTATCCTGAAACCACTTGGTTTGATTTCGCTAAAAAAATTGCTGAATTTTCAAACTCTTCAGTAAAACTGAATCCTCTTACAACAGAACAGTATCCTACTCCTGCCAAAAGACCGGCCAGAAGTACAATGTCATTAGATAAGATAGAAGAAATATATAAAATAGAACTCAAGCATTGGGAAAACAGCCTCGAAGAATCTGTCAAAATATTAACACAACAATAGTATGATCAAAAACCTGGCAGTTGCCATTTCCATATTCTGTGTTCACCTTTGTTATGCTCAGAATGTATACCTTTCAAAAGTTGAGAAAACCAACGACAATACAGATAAATTCCTGTATAAAAAAGCGGAAACTACAGTTGACGCCGAATATTTGGGAGAAATTGAAGTCCAGGGATTCTCAAGAGATGATGCAGCTGTTTTTTCCTTAATATATAAAAAAGCAAAAGAAATAGGTGCCAATACCTTTTCGTTGAAACCATTTGAAAATATAGATGGCACTCCTCAGCCCCTCAACCCAGCTAACTATAGGATGGCTCTATATTATACTCCCAAAGAAAAATTGAGAGATCAGAATGGAAAGCTTTATGTCTTTGCTTCCTCAGATAAAGATCAGAAGATTAATATCAATAAGAAAGATTACCTGCTTACCCCCAGATCTTATATTACTCTGGATATCATACCAGGAGAAGTGTATACCATATCAACAAAGAAGCTTTTAGGCTCTACTATTAAAGTTCAGCCCAAAGCAAGTGATGAAAATCTATACTTTCAGGCTTCCTCGTTAAAAGTAAAATCAGATACTTCCGGAACAGGTGGTTTAAATTTGAAGTCCGGCGATATTATAGGTTTAGAAAAATCCTATGCAGAATTTTTAAGCGTTATATACGTTCAAAATAAGCAATAAGATAATATTGATAATCAAAGTAAGTGAAAATTAAACATAAGTTTAAAATTTTTCTGCCTGCTTACCAGTAGCTTATGAATTCATATTATATAATTATGAATTTTATGTTAAATAAGTTTGTTTTGCGTGATATTAAGTTGTTATCTTTGCCGCACTGAAAAACGAGAGTGTTCAGTAGCGCAGAAGAGCTTTTAGATAAGCGATAGGTATTTAAAAAAGCTTACAGGAATCAAGAGAAAAGCTTAGCAATATTTTAATAAATAAAAGTTGTGGGTTTTAATTTTTTTTGTATCTTTGCAGTCCGGTTAAACGG
>NZ_JBQENJ010000006.1:0-377827 GCF_052044665.1 Chryseobacterium sp. 22532 | reverse complement strand
AAATCATTCGAGTGGGTAATGCAGAGAATCATTGGCCGGATTTTATTAAAAAAGGAAACTTAGTGGTAAGTTTCCTTTGAAAGATTGTATAATACGATTATTTCTTTAAAGTATTAGTCTAATGGTACTGTTGGGGCATCATCATCTCCGTCAGATGGATACTTCATTGTATGCATCAGATCATCTTGAGGTGAAGTCACCGTATCAACTGACGGTTTTGTGATCACATCTCTTTCAGGAATAGTAATCTCACCACCTCCTTTCACTGTTTCCGGATCTTTAAGCTGCTTTTCTAAAAACGAAGCAAAAAACGGCTTCTTTTGTGAATTCTTGTCTTTCATAATAATTTAGTTTTGGTTAAAATATGTTTTAAATTTTTCTAGAGAAATTTAAACAACATCATCATCACCGTCAGAAGGATATTTCATCGTAACCAAAAGATCCTTGCTTGGAAATGTCACGTGATCAAAAACCTGTGCTGTTACATTCAACTGAAGGTGCCGTAACGATTTCATTATCAGTGTTGGTAATAATTCCGCTTCCCTGGATGGTATCCGGATCTTTGATCTGCTTTTCCAGGAATGAAGCAAAAAAAGCTTCTTTTTTAAATTCTCGTCTTTTATGGTAATTGAGTTAGATTATAGAGCATCCAGTTCCCCACTCTCATCACTGTCGGAAGGGTATTTCAGTGTCACTACCTGATCTTTTAACTGCGATGTTGCATTATCTAGGAACGGTGAAGTTGTTATAGTGTCTCTCGTTGGTAAAGTAAGTACATCAGTAGTAGGTGTTGTAATTCCACCTCCTTGAATAGCTTCAGGATCCTGAATTTGTTTCTCTAAAAACGAAGCAAAGAATGGCTTTTTTGAGTTTTTCTTTTCCATAAGTTATTATATTTAGTTTTATGCAAACTAAAATACAAAAAATTTCAATACACGGGGATATATTGCTTTATTTTAAGAAAATTTTAACTAAATCAGTAAAAAGAAAGAATTAAATTAATTTAAACCCAAAAAATCTTTAACAACTTTCGCGAAATCAACCGGATTTTCAGCCTGAACCCAATGTCCGGCATTTTTTACCGTAACAATTTTAGCTTTTGGAAACTGCTGTTTGATTCCGTATTCATCCTGAGGAAGGATATAATTTGATTTTTCGCCTGCAATAAATAAAGAATCGCCTTCAAAAACCCCAAATTTTACCGCATTAGAAACAAATTCGTTATATTTTTCAGATAAGGTTTTAAGATTGAATCTCCAGTTCAGCTTTTTATTGTCGTCCCAGTACAGATTTTTTGCCAGAAATTGGATCGTAGACTTTTCAGGAATGTATTGGCCTAATATGGCTTCTACATCACCACGTGAGCCTGCCGTATTGAAATCTACCGTTTCAAGGGCTTTAATAATCCCCTGATGATGCGGAGGATAGGCTTTTGGGGAAATATCCACTACAATCAGCTTTTCTACTCTTTCAGGGTATTTTAAAGCAAACTGCATCACGGCTTTCCCCCCTAAGGAATGACCCAAAACATGGGCTTTCTGAATACCGTAATGATCCATATAACGGGCAATATCGTCTGCCAGATCGTCATGTGACATACTTTCGGAATGAAAGCTTCTCCCGTGATTTCTAAGATCGATCAGATGTACCGGAAGATACTCTCCTAAGTCTTTTCCAAAACTCCCCCAGTTGTCGAGCATTCCAAACAGTCCGTGAAATACAAGAAGTGGCGTAACCGTAAGATTCTCGCCGAATATTTTTGAATTAAGTATATTATTATCCATAATGTATTAGTCTAAAAATGATGAAAAAAATTCTCCAACTGCCTGAAAGATATCCCCAATATCCAGCCAGGATAAATCGATTTCTGTGTCGGAAAGCTCAGGAATAACGAAATTGAATCCTCCTGAAGAAATTCCATCCAGCATGGCCTGCTTCATTTCGGCATAATCGCAGATTTCTCCCGAAGCTTTATGATATGAATCAAAATCCTCATGCGAGGAAAAAACAGCCATTCCCCAACAGGAATAATCAATTGCATCGCTTATATTACTCCATGAAGTTTTTTGATTGGCTTTTTTTATTTCCTCAGGTTTATAAAATTTCTTCTTACCGTAATCATCTACAAGGATGCTTCCTAGATCTTTAATATATTTTTTCCTGTCTTCAGGTAAAGGGGTACAAAATTCGTTCATTTTATTAATCAATTACCATTTTGCCAGTCTCTTCAAATAAGCCTGAACGGTGTTTTCAAGTCCCATATAAAGGGCTTCGGAAACTAAGGCATGCCCGATTGAAACTTCAAGAAGATTTGGAATCTGGTCCGCAAAGTATTTTAAATTTTCCAGGCTCAGATCATGCCCTGCATTGATTCCCAAACCGAATTCTGTAGCAGCAACCGCTGTATCATAATAAGGTTTTATAGCCTGTTCTTTGTTCGTCAGATAGTTTTTCGCGTAAGCTTCAGTGTAGAGCTCAATTCTATCAGCTCCTGTTTTTGCAGCGTGCTCTACCAATTCCGGTAAAGGATCAAGAAAAACAGAGGTACGGATTCCTGCTTTTTTAAATTCTGTAATAATCTCGGTCAGAAAGTCCAGATGTTTTTTAGTGTCCCAACCCGCATTGGATGTAATGGCATCATCTGCATCAGGAACCAGGGTTACCTGTTCAGGCTTTACTTCCAGAACCATATCAATAAAAGAGCGGTGCGGATTTCCTTCAATGTTGAATTCTGTTGTAACCAGCGGTTTCAGATCATATACGTCTTTTCTTGTAATGTGCCTTTCATCAGGTCTCGGGTGAATGGTAATCCCCTGTCCTCCAAATTCCTGGATTTTTATTGCTGCTTCTGTTACGCTTGGCGTATCACCTCCCCTGGCATTTCTTAATGTTGCAATTTTATTAATGTTTACACTTAGTTTTGTCATTTCTTTATTTAGATGTTATTTTTAAGAGATTAGAAATTTAGCTCTTGGAATTACTTCTCTAGTTAGATAAAAGTAACGGTCAAATTATATTAATCTCTAGTTCTGACTTCTTTATTTATGCCTTAATGCTTATTTGCATCACCTGAAGATCAAATTCTTTGGAAGCCACCAGGAGATGGTCGAAAATATCAGCCTGGATCTGCTCAAAATGTTCCCATTTAGAATCATTTGCAAAACAATACACTTCAAGGGGAAGTCCCTGTGGTGTAATATCCAGCTGACGGACCATTTTAGCTCCTTTTTGATCTATATCCGGATCGTTCTCTATATATTTTTGGGCATAATACCTGAAAACCCCGATATTGGTAAGCTGCCTTCCGTTAATGGTCTTATCATTATGCTTCAGGTCCTGTTTTTCTTTTTCTATCTCCAGTGTTTTTTCTTTCAGATAATCTGAGATCAGGTTGATTTCTTTTAAACGTTCAATATCTTCTTCATTCAAAAATTTAAAAGAATTGATATTAAAGTAAATAGATTTTTTGATCCTTCTCGTATTGGATTCGGACATGACCTGAAGGTTTCTGATCTCTGTCGTCAAAAGGTCATAGGTAGGAATTGTAGAAACTGTTTTATCAAAATTCATGACTTTCGTTGTCAGAAGGCTGATATCTATAATATTTCCTTCCATACTGTATTTGGGAATGCTTACCCAGTCCCCTACCTTAAGATTTTTGGAAGTAGCAACGTGTATCCCTGTTACAAAACCTAAAATGGTATCTCTGAAAACCAGTACCAGTACAGCTGTAATAGCTCCTAAACTCCCGACAATAGTGGTTCCTTTAATTCCAAATATGACGCATATTCCTAATACGGAAAATATGAAGATTCCTAAGATCTTTACGGTTTCTGAAATAGCATTCAGCGCCATGATCTTATAAAAATCCTGTTTTATGGTAAAATAATTTCTAAAGCCCGTTAATGACCTGTAAAGCATTCCGGCAAGAATAAGTACAAGCCCCAAATTGATAGATCTGTTAATAAAAATATTTGTTTTAGGGAGTGCCGTTGCCGGAAATATAGAAGGATGTATTCCTGCGACCACCAAAAGAGCGGCAAAATGAGCCACAGAATTAGAAATCTTAGACTGATAAATTGACCGGATGATCGGATATTTTTCGTCATTCCGGAAAAACCTGAAAATAAAATTGATCGCAAATTTAAAAACAAAATCTACTACTAAAAATACAGCACACAAAAGTGCCAGCTTGATAATAATATGAACAACCCAATCCATCCCGCCGGGTGTTACCTGGCTGATATAGATGTATAGCTGATCACTTATTTCCTGCAAAAAATTCTTAGTGTCTTGTATTTCGTCTTTCATTACGGCAAATTTATAAAATTAAGAATGATGATCTTACTATTGACAATCAATTTTCATCCCAAATATTAAAAAGGCTTCTGCGAATTTTCTTTTTTCCTATCTTGCATTGATAATTTAAAAGAATGGATACCACCTTAATTAATATTCTCTGTCTTATTTTATTGGTTCTCGGGATGCTGGGAACTTTCCTGCCTGTACTTCCGGGGCTTTTGCTAAGCATCTGCGGACTTTTAATTTATAAATTCGGGACAGATGCAGATTTGCCGATGATTTATATCTGGGCATTTGGGATCCTCACAGCAATTTCTGTAGTTTTAAGCTATGTAATTCCAGCAAAAACCAACAGGAAATACGGTGGAACGCGTTGGGGAAGTATCGGATCAGTTATTGGGACCATCGTAGGAATTTTCATTCCTATTCCTTTAGGGTTTCTGATCGGAATGTTTGCCGGGGTATTTATCGGGGAACTTCTTCATGACAGTAAGGATATGAATAAGGCCTTACAATCTACTAAAGGTGCATTTATCGGCTTCATTTACGGAACCGGTTTTAGTCTTGTGGTAGGTGTGGCAATGTTTTTGGTAGTAGTTTTAGATATGCTTGATATTATTTAAAAAAAATAAAATATGTTCCATAAAGCCATCATACTTAGTCTGGGACTGCTCACTTTAGCAGGATGCAATGCCCAAAAGAAAACAAAAGCCCCGGAATCAACCGCCGGAACCCCTTCTCCTATGAATGAAACCAAAAATTCAGCACAAAAAGGAGGCGTCATTTATTTTAATCAGGGAGAAAATAAATTCCTTAAAGAATACGAAATGAATGTGACCTTCAAAGGTATTTCTGAAGACAGCCGCTGTCCTGAAGGAGTTGCATGTATTTGGGCAGGAGTTGCCGTAGCACAGGTAGAAGTTATGGGAACTTACTCCCGCCCTATGGTTTTAACCCTTGCCACCATGGATAACACGGGGCGAAACTACCACAAGTCTGCAGAATTCAACGGGTATACCATTTCACTGGAAGAAGTAACGCCTTCCCGGAAATCTGAAGCCGGGGGAAAAGATCTGGATGGAAAATACAGAATCGGAATCAAAATTACAAAAGCTGACGGGAAATCAAATTCTACCAAGAAATAGGTTTCTTCCCTTTTGAGACCAGATATTCATTGATCTTTGAGAAGGGCTTGCTTCCATAAAAACCTCTATGTACAGAAAACGGTGACGGATGCGCCGATTTTAGAATAAAATGCTTAGCCGGATCTATGAGTTCGGCTTTTTTTTGTGCAAAAGCCCCCCAAAGAACAAATACTACATTCTCTTTTTTATCCGAAATTTCTTTAATGATAAAATCTGTAAATTTTTCCCAGCCTAAATCTTTGTGAGAGTTAGGTGAATGGGCACGAACCGTTAAAGTAGCATTGAGTAATAAAACGCCCTGCTTTCCCCAGTCATCCAGTTCTCTGGAAGTTCTTTCAATTCCCAGGTCGTCTTTTAATTCTGTAAAGATATTTTTAAGTGAAGGCGGTGCTGCTACCTGCTCTGAAACGGAAAAACACAAACCATTGGCCTGATAGTCATTATGATAAGGATCCTGCCCCAGGATCACCACCTCAACATCTTCAAAAGGAGTAATCTCCAGTGCTCTGAATATCTGTTTTTTAGGTGGAAATACTTTCGTTGTTGCGTATTCCTGCTTTACTTTTTCCCAAAGATTGGTAAAATATTCTGTTTTCTTTATCGGGGCTAAAACTTCTGTCCAGGTCATGGGATTGATATGATAATTTGAAAATGTATTAATGTGATATAATTCTTCCTTTACCGAATTATATTACAAAAATATCCTTTAATTCCTGGATAGCCAAATCTGGTAATATAATGATTGAATGATATAGTTATTGAAATGACTGGGTGAGTTACGTTTGAAATATTTTCACTCTTTTTTCAATAAGTATGTAAGAAAAATAAGACAACAGAATAGAAAATCCAATCAGAAGAAAATTATTGAGATGGTAGGAATCTACAATGACTATTTTCTGTCGCCTTACGATATAATGGATAATATATAATGAATATGAAATATTTCCTAGAAAGTAAACTGCTTTTGTTTCTAAAAAACTTTTGACCAGACTCTTTTTTTCCGAATACAGATGCTTTATAATAATTGCTGACAGTAACGGAATAAAAAATAATCCTCTTGCAGTGTACAGAAGTAAAAAGGATAGAATAACTACACCATAAATAAACAGGTTACTTTTCTTTATTTTTATTCCCTGTAAAAATGCAATTCCAATTCCTATAAAATAGCAGGATACCGTTCGCACTAAAGAACTTACTCCAAAAACGACATCAAGATATTGAGAAGATCTGTCTATCTCAAGCGGTGCATCATCAAAATATATGTCCGGCAGATAAGAAACAATACCTCTTAAAGCTAAACCTAATATGATCAGGAACCAACTGTTTAGTTTATATTTAAGTATGCCCCATAGCAAAAAGGGAAATATCAGATAACAAATCCATTCTGTGCTCAATGACCAGTATACTTCATTTAATGAATAATTGGGATTAAAAAAACACTGTAGAAGTGCTGTATTGACTAAAAATTGGGTCCAGGTAGGATTTTTTGCTATAAAAACGATGATAAAAACAACAGACAAAAAATATACGGGATAGATCCTGTTGACTCTTTTCTTATAAAACTTCTGCACTCCGTCAAAAGTCAGGTGCTGAAATTTCTCTGAATAGGATACTGCAAGCAGAAAAGCACTCAGTACAAAAAAGATATCTACAGCTACATATCCCTTCCCATTCACGGACTGGATCCAAAAATTTCTAAAGTAACTGAAATGGAAAAATGTTACCCATAGCGCAACAATACCTCTAAACCCTGTTAATGATTTTATTTCATTTTTCATATGCTAAACAATGCAGTCTGTGGGGAAATCAATTCATTATTTTCTTTAAACTAAAAATAATATTGTCGGGAAAATCCTCATCTTCTCTGTTCTCTTCCAAAACAAAATTATGCTTCAAAAGAAGACCTTTCGAGTTTTCATTAAGCTTGTGGGTAATCGCTAAGATTTCCTGTAGATGTAATTTATTAAATCCATAATCTAAAACAGCTGTTAAGGCTTCAGACATAATCCCTTTTCTGTGATAGTCCGGTAACAATTCATAGCCGACTTCAGCTGTTTTTCTGTCTTCAGAAAAATTCCACAGGCAGATGGTTCCGATAAGATTCGGCTGATTTTTATAGGTAATTCCCAGATAAAGGGTTTGCCCGTTCTGAGTTCGTTCTTTAATCGTTAAAATAAATTGCAGAGCATCATAGTTCGTTTTCGGAGAATTCCTTTTCACAAACTGATTAATAGTTTCGTTGCTTCTAATCTTCAGGATATCTTCTACGTGGCTTTCGTTAATTTCCTTTAATATTAGCCGGTCTGTTTCAATCATTAATTTGGTAAATATCTCAAATATACATAATAATCACATTTTCTCACTAAATTTGCAATGTGTATATAAATAAAGAAGATTTAAACGAATTAGAGTTTCCGCAATTGCTCGCGGAAATCTCTCCATTTGCGTATTCTCCGAAAACGAGAGAAAAAATTCTTCAACTTCGTCCCATGGAAATTGACGAGGCGGAACTTTCACTGAAAAAAACGTCGGAGTACCTTTCGAGTTTTGAGAGTTCAAATGCAATTCCGTTCGATGAATATGAAGATATCGAAAGTGAGCTGAAATTAATGCTGATCGAGAATTACCGTCTGGAAAACAGTGCTTTCATTAAAATAAAAACCTTAACTGAACAGATAGGAAAACTTCAGAAGTTTTTCCCGACCATGCCCGACACCTTTCCTAACCTGATAGGAGATGTTTCTGAGCTGGAATTCAAAAAAGAGATTATTGATAAGATAGATAAGGTCTTTAACCGTTTTGGGGAAGTAAAAAGTGATGCTTCTCCTGTGCTAAAGGAGCTCAGAGCTGAAATTCAACAGGCTAAAAAAGCCATTCAGGAGAATTTCAACCGTGCGCTGTTCAATTATGGACAAAGCGACTTTCTGGATGATATCCGCGAAACTATTATTGAAGATCAAAGGGTTTTAGCAGTAAAATCCGGGTTTAAGAAAAGGGTGGCAGGAAGAGTTTTAGGAATTTCAAAAACAGGCTCTATCACATATATTCAGCCGGACAGCGTTGTAAAACATTACTTTAAGCTGCGCGAAAGTGAAGAGGAAGAGAAGAAAGAGATCGATAAGATACTCAGAAAACTGACTGCGGAACTGGCAGAATTCCAACCTCAGCTTTGGAGATACCAGATTTATATTTTTGATCTTGACCTTACAAGAGCAAAAGCAAAATTTGCTGAGCTTGTTAACGGAATCCTCCCGAAGATCAACCGTCACAGGACGTTAAAGCTGAAAGACGCATACCATCCGCTGTTATGGCTGAGAAATAAAGTAGAGAACAAAACCATTTTCCCACAAAGCCTGTCATTGACAGACCATAACAGAATTATCTGTATTTCCGGACCGAATGCTGGAGGAAAATCTATCACACTGAAAACCGTTGGGTTGCTTCAGCTGATGATCCAGAGCGGAATTCTGGTACCGGTACATCCGAGGTCTGAAATGTTCTTCTTCGAAAAGATCATGACCGATATCGGAGATAACCAATCGATCGAGAATCATCTGTCTACTTATTCGTCAAGGCTTAAAAAAATGGCAGGGATCATCCGTGAAGCTGATGGCAATACGCTTTTGCTTATTGATGAATTTGGAACCGGATCTGATCCTGAACTTGGCGGTGCCCTTGCAGAAAGCTTCATGGAGTATTTCTATGATAAAAAGAGTTTTGCCATCATTACTACGCATTATACAAATATCAAGCTGGTGATAGAACAGCTTCCAAATGCTGAAAATGCAGCAATGCTTTTTGATGAGGAAACCCTTGAGCCGATGTATAAGCTAGAAGTGGGACAGGCAGGAAGCTCGTTTACCTTTGAAGTAGCCGAAAAGAACAGGATCCCAAGGTTTATTATTCATGCTGCCAAAAAGAAAGTAGAACATGACATTGTCAATCTTGATAAAACGATTGTAAAGCTTCAGCAGGAAAAATTTGAAGTTGAAAAACTGAAAACCGATCTTGCGGAAAGAAAGGAATCTGTGGAAGACAAACGCGACAATCTTCAGAAGCTGAACGAGCAGCTGCAGCAAAAGCTTTTCAACTTTCAAAAACTATATGAAGAAGAACACCGAAAGCTTCAGTTTGGAAATAAGATTGAAACGTTTATCGACAGCTATGTAAAAGGAAAATCCAGAAAAGACGTTGTCAAGGATTTTGTGAAATTGTTGGAACAGGAAAAATTCAGAAAAATAGGTGCTGATAAAGATGAATCGAAACGTCTTCAGGTGGTGAAAAGAAAGATCACGCAACAGCTTAAAAAGGAAGATGTAATTGAAAAGATTGCTGAAACCAATGAAAAGCTGGAAGAAAAACGTAAAACCGACCGTGCCGTCTGGATGAAAGAAGGACAGCGTGTCCGTATTCCGGGAAGTACCAGCGTAGGAACTATTGAGAAAATTTCCAAAAATAAAGTGATCGTCAACTACGGAACTTTCAAAACAACAATTAATGCAGATGAGCTGGAAAGAATCTGATGATTTAGGATTTATAGCTTAAAACTTATAAAAAAATAGCGCTGAAAAATCAGCGCTATTTTATCTTTATTTCCTGATAAATTTCAACCGGGCTGTATTTTCTTTACTTTTAAGCTGAATAAAGTAAATTCCTTTAGCGAGATAATGAATATCTACTGTATTCTCAAAGGTTCTGCCCTCTCCCACTTTCTGCCCTGAGACTGAGAAAATTTCATACTCAGCTTGTGAGGAAAGTCCTGAAATATATAAAACGTCTGAAGCAGGATTCGGATAGATACTTATTTCTTTGGATTTCCCAGTTTCATCTACAGCAAGATTCATGTTCACAAAAGTTACTCCATAGTCTTCCACTTCACCATACGCAAATATTTCGCATGGACCAGCAGGCTGTGTTTGGCTGATGATTACCCTCATTGCTGTTCCGCACTGGGTTATACCGGCAAAAGAAGGAACATTAAATATAAAAGCTTTAGGATTTGTAGAATCTACAATAGTAGAAACGATCATTTCCGAAGCTTCAAAAATGGCGTTCGCATTAAAATCTATCCACGCTTTTACATAAGATGTCCCCGGTACTGCTGCCCAACTGGGTGTTACCGATAAAACATTATTTACACTACCCACCCCAAGTTGTATGCGGCGGGGTAAGTCCATACGAAAATCCGTATGGTTTGACATCGATGAAGCACTTACCATTGCCGGAAGTCCCCCGGAAGGAGTTATCGTAACGTTCGATAAATACAATGCTCCCAAATTAGTAGAAGTGGATCTGCAGTAATTAAGATGGGTATAGAAGGTTAACGGAAAGGATATATCTCCGGACGCATTATCAATCACCTGAACCATATGTCCCAGACAGGGTGTGAGATTATCCAGATCAGCAGAAGTGGCCCCGGCAGGAATATTCATCGAGAGCCATACCGCAGATGTTGAGGCCCTCCATTTCACGGTATAGCCTGTAGCTCCGGGTATAGGATCCCAGGTGATATGTGCAGAAGTAAAACTAATATTGGAAGCTGCTAAATTCATCGGAACAGTAAAGGCAGATTCTGCGCACATATTGTCTATTCTACTGGCTGCCTGAAATTGTACTGCACCTGAAAAAAGCAGAAGCATAAAAAGTAGCTTTTTGATCATATTTATTTGTTTATGGATTTTCGTTTGAAAAATAGTTTAAATTATTTACATATTATTAAATTTTAATTAATAAATACTCCATCTGAAACGTTTTACACAAAAAAAATATTATTTTCTGATCAGATAATAACTTTTTTAGAACATATTGATCATTTTAATCAAATACTGTTATATTTTACTGATCAAAAAAACATTTAATTTATATATTTGAGGGATCAAAAATTTTCATCAAATGATTTCCATAAACAAAGCATTGTACCTCTCCGCTTTCAGCCTTTTTTCTTTGGCATTTGTCAAGGGACAGAATAAGGTTCCTTTTGGTGTTGTAAAAGCTGAAGAAGGCTACGCCAACGTGCGCGTCCATAAGGATGACTACAGAAAAATCGTAGACAAGATCCGGATGCGTAAAGGGGATGTATTTGTTTATGTAAAACCTGCACCCGGAGAAACGGAATGGGTATGGATTAAATATCCTGAAAAGCAGGATGAGGAAAAACCTTTTGTAAGATATGAGAATCTTGAGAAGGAAGGGATGGTAAATAAAGGGCGTATTGCCTTTATCGACCAGCTTCCTCAGTTTACACCTTCTAAATCCAAGAACGGGAAATCACTAATCTTCACAGACAACAGCAATCCAAAAATACCGACTTCACAAAGAACCAAGGTGGTTATTGACGTTTATCCGTCCAATGCCGGTTACAGAAAGCAGGAAAAAGATACGGATGGAAAGATCCTTACTATAGATAAAGTAAAGCCATGGGGAATTAAAGACGGGCTTCCGGAAGGGATGACAGAGATTAAGTCCATCAGAGTACAACAGCCGGGAAGAGGTTCTGTTTTTGTAAGGGAAGCTATTAAAAATATGTTCCAGCCTACCATGGATTTCAATAATGTCGGAGTAACGGCTCTTGACAATGATCACATTTATCTTTATATGATCAATGGCTCGGGTGAAAACAGATATGTCACACTTTGGACCATCAAGGAAGGAAAGGTAATGAGCCAGATTATTTACAATAGTCCGGAATAATTGTCGTTTTTCGCAGTAATATTCTTATTTTTGCCCTGAAAAAGTTTAACGCTAATTCATCACAGAAATTGGTTCTGCTTAACGCAGATTAAAAGGGAACCGTGTGAAAATCACGGACTGTCGCGCAACTGTAAGTAACTGAAGTCTTTATCAAGGATCCACTGTGCAGGGCACGGGAAGGAGATAAAAGATGTTACAAGTCAGGAGACCTGCCTATTTCTTTAAACAAGAAACTTTCGCGATTTGAAGTTTATTGATCTGATGGACTGCTTCAGGGATTCTCCATGATTCCTGTCACTGTTCTGTTATTTTGATATTATTTCATTTCGCATTAATTAATAATGAAATATGACTACAGAAGAAAGAATTGCAGCATCCGAGACCAGAATTTTTAAAGCGGTTTTTCCCAACACTACCAATCACTATGACACTCTTTTCGGAGGTACTGCCATGCAGCTGATGGATGAAGTAGCTTTTATCACTGCAACGCGTTTTGCAAGAAAAAGAGTGGTAACTGTAAGCAGCGATAAGATCGATTTTAAAAAGCCTATCCCTGCAGGAACCATTGTAGAGCTGATCGGAAAAGTTGACTATGTCGGAAAAACCAGCATGAAAGTGAATGTAGAAATCTATACGGAGCAAATGTACTCGTATGAAAGAGAAAGAGCCATCGTGGGTGATTTCACTTTTGTAGCGATTGATGAGTTTAAAAAACCGATAAGAATAATGTAAAGAATAAGTTTCGGGCGGCCTTTGGCCGCCCGAAACCCTTTATAAGGTACAAAAAAATTGTATTTGTAAAATTGTATTATTCTGATAAGTGAAACGCTCTTGTTTATCTTAAAAAACAGCAGTTTTAATTTTAATTTTTTTTTGCGATAAATCTACCGAACAACCTTGTCAGTATCCAAGCTTCTGATCAGTAATGTCTCAAAGGCCTCTCCCATCTCATCCGATGCCCTCCTAATAGCATTTTCCAGCATATTTCTGATCTGCTTTTCAGTCACACCGGCTTCCGTCCAGCTTCTTCCTGAAGTGTGTGAATTTAAGATAAACGGCATAATACGGTCAATGGCGCAGGCAAAAATAGCGTCCGGTGTTTTTTCTTCCTCAAATTCAAGCCATAATTCAAAGAACTCGGTACGCAAAGGTTCATCAAGGATTCCAAAGATTTTCTGCGCTGAAACCTTTTCCCTTTCGAATTTTCCTACCATCGCCTGTTCATCAAAAAGGAAAGTATCTCCTGCTTCTATTTCCACTAAATCATGAATGGAAAGCATTCTTATGACCCTTAAAAGATCAATATCTGCACGGTTTTTAGCATACGGATAAAGGATCTGCGCCAAAATAATGATCTGCCATGAGTGTTCGGCCGTATTTTCCCTTCTGGAATCATCGGCATTGTAATTTCTTCTCTGTACGTTTTTCAGGGCATCCACTGCCAGGATAAAATCGATCTCCTTTTGTATTTTCATTTCTTTTTTATTATTTGGATGATTTTCTAACGATCCATTTATTATTAATCTTTTCCCTAACAGTCACTTTCGTTTTTTCATCACTGAAATCACTGATTTTTTCGTAAACCAGATCCAATCCTTTGTTGGGAATCACCTGATATTCGTAGGTGTAATGTAGAGATGCGCCGGATCTGGCATAAGTGGTCAATCGTTTCCGTTTGGAATCTACATCAAACATTCCCTGATAGGAGCTGGCAATTTCAGTAAGTTCTTTACTCAGAACAAATTGTTTCTTTGTGGAATTAAATACATACACATCAAAAGAAGCACTGCCATAGTTTCCGCCACTGCCGTTTCTTATGGCTACATCTTCCGTCCCGTCAAAATTGAAATCTCCAAAAACCACAGGATCATCATGGACCATTCCGTGGGTTAGTGTTGTTACACTGGTGCTTGACGGTTTCGCCTCTTTTTCAAAATACATGACAAAATCTCCGGAAGCAAGAGTCTGTAGCTTCTCTCCGCTTTTACTGAACAATATGATAGCAGCGTTATTTCTACAGGCATCAGCCTGACATTCTTCAACAGTAACCTCTGCGTTATATTTCCTGGATGCATCTTCGATGGCAAAACGATATTGCCCGAAACAAAGAGGTCCAAGCAGTATCAATGCCAGCGACCTGTATAATGTGGTTGTATTGATCATGGGTGATTTTTATGCATTAGTTTTCAACAAATTCTATGCAAAAATAGGGGTTTTGGCTGAAAGCTATTTTATATAAGAGATTAGTTGTATTTTTAATGGAAATATCTGTAATATGTCTCCAGAATTCAATTATCCAACGGAAATTAAAGGAACAAGAAAGCTGTATTCTTTATTTAAAGGAATAAAAAATCCGTTAGAGGTTATTACCGGAAACCACAAAATTGCAGGAGATAACTACTATATCAAAACCAATTTCACCAATAAGAACTTTATTTTTTCTCAGGATAAAGAATTCACAGAATATATTTTAAAGCAAAATCATAAAAACTATTACAAATCTGAGATCCAATCCATTACTTTAGGAAAGTACCTGGGAAACGGTTTGCTCACGAATAACGGAAAAGACTGGCTGAAACAGAGAAGGCTGATTCAACCTGGTTTCAGCAAAACGAAAATCACCAACCTGGTTTCAATTATGGAAGAGGAAATTGATAAAGCTTTTCATTCATTCCAGCCTGGGCAGGATATAGATCTTTATGATTTCTTTCATAAGCTCGCTTTTAATATTGTCGCAAAAACTCTTTTCAGCTCTGATATTGGTGAAACCCAGGTGAAAGAACTGGGTAAAATCATTACAGAAGTTCAGGAAGTTTTCGCCAAAGAGGTTCGCCTGCCTTTTTATTCTAAAATTTTAAAAGTTTTGGGCATTATAGACAAAACTATTGAAAAAAGCGAAAGGTCAAAAGCTATTATTCAAGGAGTTTTGGATAAACGGAAAAGTTCAGGAGAAGAGAAAGATGATTTGCTGAACATGCTTATCCAAACACGATATGAAGATACGCAACTTCCGATGTCTGATGAGCAATTGGTCGATGAAATGCTTATCCTTTTCATCGCCGGTCACGAAACAACCGCTAATGCGTTAAGCTTTATCTTTTTTGAAATCAGTCAAAGTCCTGAAACTGAGGAAAAATTAAAAAAAGAGATTGCAGACGAGGGGGAAATGGTTTTTACGTCCGAAAGCTTAATGAAAAAATCTTTTACTTCAAATATCATCAAAGAAGCTATGCGGCTGCATTCTCCAGCCTGGGCTATTGATCGTCAGGCTTTGGAAAATGATCATTTTAAAGAATATTCCTGGCCGAAAGATACTTTGATCATACTATATATCACCGGTCTTCACAGAAACCCTAAATATTGGACAGACCCGAACTCTTTCATTCCGGAGCGTTTTGATGATGAAAATGCCAAAAATTTCGCTTACTACCCTTTTGGTTCCGGGCCCAGGCTTTGTATTGGTGAACACTTTGCCATTATGGAAATGGCTCTTATCATCCGTAAATTCTACAAAAAATTCAGTTTTATATCCTATCAGAAAGCATTGAAGAAAAAAGCTCTTGTTACTTTAAGACCTACCAGCTTAAAAGGAAAAATTAGTAAAAGTTGATCTGGTTTTCTTTAAAATTCTCATATCTACAAATCATCAATAAAAATAATTTATTTGATTTTCAATTAGTTACATAATTTATTTAAATTTTTTCACTACTTTGTATTGCATATTACCATTTTAATTACATATCTTTGTAATGTAAAATCGGAATAGGTTCATCTAGCTAGGAACATTATTCTGAAACTATAACTAATTAACAAAACTTATTAAAGATGAATACTGAAAATACCAAAGCGCAAATGCGCAAAGGAATTCTGGAATTCTGTATTTTAAGTCTCATCAACCATCGTGAAATGTATGTTTCCGACCTTATCGATGAACTTAAAAAAGGAAAACTGGATGTAGTGGAAGGAACCCTCTATCCTCTCCTTACAAGACTGAAAAATGGCGAGTTCCTTTCCTACAGATGGGAAGAATCTACAGGAGGACCACCAAGAAAATACTACCAGATTACAGAAAAAGGCAAGCTTTTCTTGGACGAACTTCAAAATACCTGGGCAGAGCTGACAACATCAGTAAACCAAATTACTCAAAAAATTTAAAAAACAAAGCTATGAACAAGACACTCTCAATAGGACTCGCAGGTTTTTCTTTCACTATAGAAGAACACGCATATATAAAGCTCAGCGATTACCTGAATGCACTGAGAAGCTCACTGGATGCTTCAGAAGAGGAGGAGGTAATGCATGATATAGAAATAAGAATGGTAGAAATCTTCAGAGATTCTTTAGGAAAACGTGAAGTTGTAAATGATTCTGATGTAGAAAAAGTAATTGCTCAGATCGGAACTCCGGAAAAAATTGAAGAGCAGGAAGAGGCTTATTTTTCTGAGAAAAATACTAAAAAAACAACTCAGTCAGGAACGGAATATACAGACAAAAAACAGTTGTTCCGTGATCCTGAAAGACAAAAGATCGCTGGGGTATGTGCTGGACTTGCTCACTATGTAGGAATGGACATTACAGCAATGAGAGCCATCTGGCTTGGAATCTTTGTACTGGGGATCTTCACGGCAGCTATCTCTTCTTCACTGATTGGTCTTCTTTATGTAATTCTCTGGATCGTACTTCCAAAAGCAGAAACAGCAGCAGATTTCCTGAAAATGAAGGGAAAGCCTATGAACTTCGACAATCTTAAGAATGAGTCTAATAAATTGGTTCAGTTTGCCAATGAATCTACTCAGAGAGTCGGGGAAATGTACAACGAATCCAAGCCTTATATTGACAATGCAGGCAGCGGTATCTGGAATATTCTGAAATACTTTGTAGGAGCAATCTTTGTATTGATGGCTATTGGAAGCATCATCGGTATATTTGTAATCTTTGGATTATTTGGTATGGATGCAGATTTCCCAGGGGCTAATGAGATGAGATTCTATATGGATGACAACGGTCTGGATAAAGTATTGGTCGCTATCATGATCATCGGATGTTTAATTCCTACTATCCTTTTCAGTTTGTTAAGCATCAAGATATTCTCACCGAAGACTAAACTTAGAAATATCGGATGGGTAATCGGAGGACTGTTTCTTTTACTGATAGGTCTTGGAACTTATTTCGGAGTAAGCATGGCTAAGAAAAACCTGATCTATAAAGGAAGTAAGGAAGATACCGAGAATATTGCCATCAATACTACATCGGATACGCTTTATGTAGATTTGAAACAGGTGAATATTCCTCAGAACTTCACAGCCTATGACGATGATATTTATTCTGATAAAAAAACAGTTTACAAAGAAGATTATGTATATGTAGAAGTAACAAGAAAGCCTGAGGTAAAAACACCTTACCTGATCATCAAAAAAGAAGGAAATGGCTATAATGTTCCGGTTCAGATTAATGTTCCTGTAGAAATAGTGGGTAACAAGGTAATGCTTCCTAACTACATCAAATATCCGTATGAGCACAGATTCAGACATTACAGAGTAGATTATGAGCTGGTAGTTCCTCAAAATGCAGTAGTAATTCCATTGAAAAAAGATAAAATGGATTTTGACGGAGATCTGAACGGAGACGGCATCAATGATGACGACCAGGATCAGGACGAAAACGGTAATATCAGAATTGAAAAGAATAAGATTTCTGTAAATGGTTCTACCATAGAATATAACTCTAATGATAAAGACAGCATTATCATCAACGGGAAAAAAGTTCCGAATAACCAGGCAGACCAGGTAATTGATTCTATGAAGTCCAGCATCAAAAAGATGAACAAAAACGTGGACATCAAAATCAAAGACGGGAAAGACGAAATTTCCATACAAACTAAATAATTAACTTCAGAGAGTGCAGAAGGTGTGAATGGAAGGCAACCGTTTGAAATTCACACTCTTCTTCTCTCAGAAATCAGAAAAAATATTATTATTTAGTTCGCTATGTTAAAAAAATGTTATACATTCGTATAGTTAAAAATAATTAACCAAATCATTAAAAAACACCTTAACCATGGTACAAGTTGCACTAGAAATTGTTATGAAAATCGTAGATTTAATCAGCGGTTTGTTTTAAGAGCGATAATATTTCAATATATTTGTAAAGTATAACCAGTTTGGTTATACTTTTTTGTTTTTAATCTAAAGATATATGAAAAAACTGATAGGTAAACTGATGTTAAAGATGCTGGGCTGGAAAGTCGTTCTGCAGGGCGATGTGAATAGTCTGAACCGATGTATCCTTGTGGTAGCACCCCATACCCACAACATGGAATATCTGTTAGGAAATCTTGCCTATTGGTCTTTAGAAAAACCTTTAAAAATCATCATCAAAGATGCCCACACCAAAGCATGGTACGGAAGTCTTGTAAAAGGGCTTGGCGGTATTGGTATCGACAGAAGCCAGAAAAATGATCTGGTGAATTTTGTTGCCAGACAGTTCGAAAAAGAAGATTTCAGCCTTGTTATTACTCCTGAAGGAACCAGAAGCTGGGTTCCGAAGTGGAGAAAAGGTTTTTATCATATGGCATTGGCCGCAAAAGTACCGATTGTTCTGGCAGCGGGTGATTTCAAAAGAAATATCGTGTATTTAGGCTATACCATACCTTATGAAAGGATCGCTTCAGTTCCTTTTTCCGAGATCATGGAAGAAATTCAGGATTACTATGTAAAATATGATATTGTTCCTAAAATCCCTGCGAACTGGAACCCGAATATTATGGGAGCTGGCAACGAAGAAGAAGTTAGAAGTTAGAAGTTAGAAGTTAGAAGTTAGAAGTTAACGAAATTACTCTTTACTCTCTTAATCATTATTTATTATTTATCAATCATCATTCATCACTTATACAATGAAAGGTCAGACTAAAGAAGAGCTCCTTACGTTCTTAAACAACTGGGGAGAAAATATAACATTAGCAAAAACACTTGAAATACAGTTCATCGATATTGACGTTGAAAATGAAACTTTAACTGCCACAATGCCGGTACAGCCAAAGGTACACCAACCTTTCGGAATTCTGCACGGAGGGGCAAGCTGCGTACTTGCTGAAACCTTGGGTTCAAGCCTGTCCAATATGTTTATCGACGGCAGCAAATATTACGGGGTGGGAACCAATATCAATTCCAACCACCTAAAAAGTAAAAAAGATGGAGTCGTAACAGCTACAGCACGTTTCATCAGAAAGGGAAAAACCATGCATGTTTCTGAAATTGAGATCAGAGATGAAAAAGGTGTACTGATCAATCATACTACGATGACGAACAATATTCTTCTGAGATAATTCAAAATATCAACAAAAAATAAAAGACTCAAAAAATTTGGGTCTTTTTTAATGCGTTTATGACAAATATTTCATAAAAACAGCTCTTTTAATTTTGACAGTTTTAAGACTAATAATACCTTTGCTGAAAGGAAAATCAACTTGGGAATTTCCTACTGTATTTCCGGGTGGTGATTTTCAAAACCTATTCATAACTCATGATTTATTTCAAACTTCCTTTCAACGAAACATTATATTCAACTGATCAGAAACAAAACGATGAATCTGTGAGTTTTCATTCCTTTGACCTGTTGAGGCAGATCAGTTTTGAAGGCAATATTACTCATGCTTCCGAACAGTTTGATCAGTCCGACATCACCAATGAAACCCTGTTGAAAGACGAAAGCTTTTTCAATGCAGAAACCAAGGAGGAGTATATTAGCAAACTTCATCAGGTCATTAGCGTTATTAAAGATCATCAGCTTCCAAAACTGGTGTATTCAAGAAGGAAGATCTTCAAAAACTTTAACGGGATAGATTTCAAAGAAAGTTTTAAAAAACTATGCACATCCTACCCAAACGCATTCAGATATATCTTCAATAATGGGCAGCATGCCTGG
Organism: Chryseobacterium sp. 22532; assembly: GCF_052044665.1. Lineage (NCBI taxonomy): Bacteria > Pseudomonadati > Bacteroidota > Flavobacteriia > Flavobacteriales > Weeksellaceae > Chryseobacterium > Chryseobacterium sp. 22532. The sequence goes on along the minus strand of NZ_JBQENJ010000006.1, from coordinate 357,767 downwards.
ATGGGGGCTTTTTCAGAGACTCTGGGGAAATTTAACAAAACAACCCATGAGTTTGAAACCATGAGCCTGGCGGGAACTCTTCCTGTATCCGAAGAATGGACAGAAAAAGAAATTGAAGAGCAAAAACCTGTAACTTCCTATATTCAGGATACCCTTAAAAACTATTCCGGCAATATTGAGATATCAGAGACCTACGACCATATTTCGGGAAATATAAAACACCTAAGGACAGATTTTAAAGCTCATATTAAGCCTGAAGATCTGGACAGTCTCATCAATGAGCTCCATCCTACTCCGGCAGTCTGCGGAATTCCAAAGGATTTCTGTAAAAAAAGTATTCAGGAGCTTGAAAAATTTCCCCGCGAGCTGTATTCCGGCTTCATTAAAGTGGAAACAGAGGAGAGTATCATGTATTTTGTCAACCTGCGATGTGCAAGACTTTACAAAGATTCTGTACACGTATTTGTAGGCGGCGGCATCACGGCTCAGAGCAGTCCGGAAACAGAATGGCGGGAAACAGAACTGAAATCGGAGGCCATTTTAAAGAACCTGGTGGTTTCTTAAAATACAGATAATAGTGGACTTCTGGAACATCAGTCACCAGTAACAGACCCAAATTTTCTATAATGGATTTAAAATAAAGAAGAGTATTGTAGGTAGCTGAAGACCTCGAAGTACCTCTCTCGAAACAAAACAAAAAACCTCCTTCCAGCGAAAGAGGTTTTATTATATAGAATAATGTAATTCTGAATTATTTCTTAGCTCCAATCCTACTCCATGTATCCAGTACAAAAAGCAAAATCAGACCTAGAACTGCTGAAGCAATTGAAAATACAAACTTCAGGTTATCTTCTGATAAAAGATCCGTCTGCCAGTCCAATGCATAAAGATTGATGGCAATAAAAACGATAAACACAACTAGAAATACTTTATAAAACTTCTGCATGATTCTTAAAAATTAATATAGTTCAGCACCAATTGGGCAAAGTTTGCGGTAAATAATTTTATTGAAATAGCTAAAAGGATGATCCCGAAAACCTTCTGAAGAATAGACAGGGTAGCTTCTCCCATTTTGTTTTCCAGCCATTTCGCTGATTTCAGCACCAAATATACGAAAATTGTATTGAGAATGATTCCCAAAATAATATTAATATCATGAAATTCAGCTCTGAGAGATAAGGTGGTTGTTAGTGTTCCTGCTCCTGCAACCAACGGAAACGCAATGGGAACAATGGATGCAGCCTTTGCTTCGGTGGTCTTGTTGATCTCAATACCTAAAATCATTTCAAGGGCTATGATAAAAATCACAAAAGCTCCTGCAATGGCAAAGGAATTCACATCTACCCCAATCAGCTTAAGAATTTTGTTTCCTACAAAAAGAAAAACAATCATAATTGCACCGGCAGTAATGGATGCTTTTCCAGCTTCTATCTGACCAAACTTCTGCTGAAGGCTTACGACAATAGGAACAGAGCCAATAATATCGATTACGGCAAAAAGAACCATAAAGCAGGTAACGATCTCTTTAATAGAGAAATCATTAAATATTTCCATCTCTTTGTAATTAATAATTTCGCAAAAATATGAAAAAAGATTGATTATTTGCTAATTCGTGAATACAAATTAACAACTGCTTTTAGAAGCTCTTCCATACCTTCTGGTGATTTCAGAGGGGAGTATTTCTCCATTTGAATTCTTTGCAGCAAATTTCTGTATTCTTCAGCAACAGAAAGTCCTTTATGCCTTTCCAGGAATACCCTGAAATCCTGTGAAGAACTCTGAAAATACTGCTTTCTGACCTCCATATCCATTTCCTCCATAGTGTCAAAAAACTTTTCATAATCTCCGGTATCCTTAAGATTCTCAAGATAACTGAAATAATCGTTAATATCCGTTTTCAGCGTTTCTCTGATCTGTTTTTCTGTTTCAGCCACAGAACCAAGAGGTTTCGGAGATGCTGTTTCTTTAACTAACGTTCGTTTTTTTTGCCATGTCTTAAATAACAGGTACATAACAAATAACCCGATAAGAATAGAAATATTGGTTAAAAGAATGTTCCAGTGGAATTTAGTCTTTTCCTTTACTTTAAATGTTGTTGTTTTCAGAACAGGGGTATCTACCGTTTCCAAAAGCGTGTTGGTATATTCGTTTACCTTTTCAACTGTGGTACGTGATTCCAGGATCTGGTCATGGGAAAATGCGTTCAGGGCAAGCGTTTTGTTTCCAAGGTCCACATATTCGTGACTGGCCGGATTAAAAAATGCGAACTGCTCGGTCTGTACCGAAATGGCACCTGCTTTTTTAGGAATAATAACATAATTAGCCAGAATCTCTCCTTTCATTCCTGTAGTTCCGGGAGCCACTTTGGATGTGATTTTAGGCGTAAAGACTTCATAATCCGGAGATGCTATGATTTTGGGAAGATGCATATCCGGAAGATTTCCTTCTCCTGAAACCTTTACAATAACGTTGATTGGTTTGTCGACCTCTATTTTTTCCTTTGATGCATTATATACATTCACGTTGAAGTTACCCACTGCATTTTTAAAATATTCAGGTGATCCCTCCGGAAGCTTTTTTACATTAAGTTTTACTTTATTGGAAACAATTTTATTTTTATTCGAATAAGAGCTTACCGATGCCGACACCGCCGGCACATCTACATACCCTGATTCATTAGGAAAAACCATAAATACTGCCACAACCTGGGAAGCCATATTTCCGGTACCTGAAGGATCTATCTCGGACTTGATGAAGCTTATAGGATGTACATTAAGGTTATTCTGACGTGGAAGACGAACATCTTTCACCTTTCTCAAATTGTCCACGTTTTTAGAGTAAACCTTCAATACGGCTACTGTGGGCTGGTCTTGGTAAACTTCACGGTCTTCTATCTCCATATTCAGATAGACTTCGCTGGAGGTATTACCGGCAAGAGACCTTCTTTCAATAATATCTTTTATATTGATATCAAAAGGTTCTGTTTTATAGATCTTATTATTAACTGTTACGAGTACGGAACCAATCTTGATTTTACCTTTCTTTTTAGGTTCAAGAGCAATTCTGGATATTTTTTGAGTAACAAGCGTATTGGTGGCAGGATCAATTAATGTATTGGTCATTGATCCGCTTCCTATAATATTGAATTTCGAAAGGTCAGGCAGCTGAAAACGAGTTTGAGGCTCAAGATCCACCCCATTAAGCTCAAGAACAATCGTAAGATTTACAACATCTTTCCCATTGTATTCCGCTTTATCAGATTCCATGAACAAGTTCACCTGTCCGTAAGAAATTACGGATGCTAAAAGGAATAATATGTAAATCAGTTTCTGTTGCATCACCAATCTTTTTCGTTGCTCTGAGGCATCGAATAAGAATTCTTGTTTAAGATTCTTCTGGCGGTTTCTTTTTCTTTTTCGTTGACTTTATCTAATATAGCATTTTCAAGATTCTTAGGCATTTTTCCTTCATTATCCTGGTTCTGCTTAGGGGTATTTCCCTGCTCGCTTTCCCCTTCGTTCTGCTGGCCATTACCCTGATCCTGCTTTTGATCTTTTTGGTCACCTTTCTGATCATCATTTTTATTCTGATCATTTCCTCCTCCGCCTTTTCCTGAATTGTTCTGTTCGTTTTTCTGCTTCTGCTGTTTTTCTTTTTCTTTCAGCTTGGCAATTTCATAATTCTTTCTGGTTGCTTCATTATAAGGATTCTGCTTCAGAGCCTGCTTATAATAGTCTGCCGCTTTTTCCGGTTGGTTCATCTGCATGTAGGTATTGCCCAGATTATGAAGAGCGGCCGTTTTATCCGGCAGCGTCTGCGAAAGCTTCTGTGCTTTGTCAAATTCTGCTTTAGCCTCCTCATACTTTTTGCTTTTATACAATGCATTGCCCAGATTGTAATGAGCTGTAAAGTCTTTTTCATTTTCTTTTACAGCCTCCATATACTTGGAAGAAGCACCATCATAGTCTTTACCGTTGAATTTCTGATTACCTTCATAAACTAAAGTTCTATAGTTTTCCTGCCCAAACAGTATGTTTGAGAATGAAAAAGCAATAAGAAACGATAAAAAAATGATTTTAGTATTCATTACTTGCAAAATTATTCCTTTATATGTTAATAAACAGACTTCTATTTGTTAAAGTTCGGTTAAAGTACTTATTTAAAATCTTGATAAACAAAGTGTAAAAATTAAATATTGAAATCTTTTTTCGGATTCAAGATATAAATTAAAAAGAAAAAGAAAATAGAAATTATTAAAAAGTATTGATAATAGTGATTGGCATTCTGGGACTTTACCAAAGTCTGCGCAGATGAGGATTTTTTACTCACGGCATCAATGATCTTATCGGGAGCTTCATTGATGTTATTTCCGTCCACATAATCTCCTCCTGTAGATTCTGCCATCTTTTTAAGGGCCTGTGTCTGTCTCTTGGAGATCACTGTTCCGCCATCCATATCGGTCTTATAGCCCATCAGCTGTCCGAAGACATATTCCGGAACCGGCGCCCCTTCATCCGTTCCTATTCCTACCGATGTTATGGAGATCCCTTCTTTATTGGCCAGTCTTATCGCAGCATTATCATTGCCTTCATTATCTTCTCCGTCACTTAACAGAATGACTTTTCTTGAACCTTTGCTTACATTTTTAAACTTTTCTGCTGCAGCCTGCATTCCTTTCAGGAAATCAGTTCCCTGGATCTTCATAGAATTTGTTTCTACTGCACTTATGTAGGTTTCTGCGGTTCCATAATCAGTGGTAAGTGGCATAATAGAGACTGCTTCACCCGCAAAGATCACAATACCTATCTTATCATTCTTCATCTTCTGCATGGTACTCAGCATCAGGTTTTTCGCCTCTGTAAGACGGCTGGGATCAATATCTTCCGCATTCATAGAATTGGAGACATCCAGCATAAATATCACATTATTAAGCCGTTGATTGGTTTTTACTTCTTCGGAACCGTTCAGCAAATCTATGATCGAAAATATTAGAAAAAGCGTTCCCAAAAGATATAAAGCCGGAAAGAATTTTGTAAACCCGGATCTTTTTTCGAACAGGCTGTCATGAAAGCGGCTGTCTGCAAAGGTCTCTCTCTTCTTCTTCTTCCATCTTAAAAAACGGATCAGAAAGAAAGACAGCAGCGGCAGCAGCAACAGCAAAAGTAAATACCAGTAATTTCCTAACGACCAATTCATCAGCTTAAAAATTTATATAATACCCATCGCAGCAGTGCATCAAAAAACAGCATTCCCAATGCGATCCAAAGGAAAATTTTAAAATATTCATCATAGTTATACAGCTTGGCAACCTTGATATCAGTCTTCTCCAATTGGTTGATCTCATCGTATACTTCTTCCAGGCTGCTGTTGGAAGTGGCTCTGAAATATCTTCCTCCCGTCGTCTGTGCTACTTCTCTCAAGGTGTTTTCATCAATCGTAACTTCTGTTTCTGTAAAGATCAGGTCTCCGAAAATATCCTGTGAGGTAGGCATCAGCGCAAAACCGTTGGTTCCTATCCCAATGGCATATACTTTTATATTATTATTTTTGGCAAGTTCTGCAGCAAGCTGTGGAGGAATTGCATTCTGAATATTGCTTACTCCGTCTGTCATAAGAATAACCACCTTACTTTTAGCTTTGCTTTTGATAAGATGATTTACCGCTACAGAAAGTCCTTCTCCGATAGCTGTTCCCGGTTCAAGACCTGCAGAATTAAGGTTTTTAATTTCATCAATAACCACCTGATGATCAGAAGTTACCGGTACTTTGGTAAAAGCTTCTGCAGCATAAGCTACTACTCCTATCCTGTCATTCGGACGCTTCTGGACAAATTTTACGGCAATATCTTTTAATGCAGTAATACGGTCCGGTGTAAGGTCTTTGGCTAGCATACTCAGAGAAACGTCTATGGAAAGCATAATATCTACACCTTTGGTATCGTCTCTGTCCTGAGAAACTGTAAAAGTTCTCGGTCTGGCCATCGCAATAATCAATGCAGAAAGGATAATATATTTCGAAAACTTAAGCAGAACAAGCACAGCACGGATTCCCCCGCTGCCTTCCATATTTTGGACAGTAGGGACTTTTATCCCTTTCTTTTTCCCTCCCGTATCTTTAATAAAAAGGGGAATAAACAGCAGAAAAAGCAGCAGGAACCACGGACTGTAAAATTCAAAATCAGGCATCCTTTCTTAAGTTTTCAAATTCTAAATCTTTCGATGATCTCTTCACAAAATCGCGGATATCTGCAAAATCTTTTTCCATAGTAGTCTGATCAGGGAAAGTCTTGGCAAATTTCACCAGATCTCCTCTTAAAAATACATCTTCCACTATTCTTTCATTTTCCTGTGAAATGGTATTGTTTTTCTTCATGACGTCAATAAGATCATCTGTAAGAAGAACATCCGCCGGAAGATGATATTGTTTGGCAATAAATTTTCTGGATATGTCTATCAGTTCAACATAGAATGAACGGAAATCACCTCCTTCAATGTATTTTTTCTTTTTTAGGGAGTCCAGTTCCTTTAAAGTCTGGTTAGTGGCAACAGCCGGTGAACTTTTAGATTTTCTGCCCCATTTAATAAACATGATAATGGCAATAATCAGAGCAATCCCGGCTAAAGCAGCGAGAATATAAAATTTATAGAGCTCCCAGTAATCTTTTGCTTCAAGCTTTACTTCCTTATTGTTCATGATATCATTGATCTGGTCTGCCTTTTGGGCTGTATTCACCACATCAATCTCATAAGGAATGGTTTTTAGAACTTTACCTCCTACATTAAATTCCAGCTCAGGAATAGTAAATTTTCCTTCTTCATACACTGAAAATTCAATTTTTCTTTCGTAGGAATTCTGGTTTTGTCCGATACTGTCTTTAATTTCTTCAAAATGGAAAGGCAAGAGTTCATTTTTAGGAGCGGAAATTACCTGCAGCTCATGAACATTGTCTATTTTAATAACCAGATGGTTAACCTCACCTAAGGCAAGGGTTTTCTTTTCCAAATTGGAAGATAATATCTGCGAAAAAGCATTTCCACAGATTAAAAAAGAAAGTATGAATAATATTTTTTTCAATTTCAAATAATAATAGTTGAGGCCGGAGCCTTTGTTATTGATATTTACTTCTTCTGGAAATAATTATACAGCATTTTAGAATAATCGGCACCCGTGTTCATATTCATAAAACTGGCTGAGCTGTTGGCAAAATCTTCTTCCAGCGCCCGGACTTTCTGCTTCTGGGCTTCTGCAAACGTATACCTCCATCTTGCACTGGAAGTATTGGCCCAGACTTCTTTTCCTGTTTCAGCATCATACAGAAGAGCATAGCCTACATCAGGAATTTCATTATCTTTTTCGTCATAGATCCTCATGCCCAGCAGCTGGTGTTTTTTTGAAGCCACTCTAAGCATTTTGGAATCATAAGTATCTTCAAAATCTGAAAACAGAAAAACCAGAGACTTTCTTTTGAATATCCCCATCATATATTCCATAGCTTTATCAATCTTTGATACAGCCGGGACATAATCTGCTGTCAGAATATTGCTGATAATAGAAAGAATATGTTTTCTGCCTTTTTGGGGCGGAATTACTTTATATACTTTATCTGCAAACAGGATCAGCCCTACTTTGTCATTATTTCCTGCCGCTGAAAACCCGAGGCTGGCAGCAATTTCTGCTACATATTCCCTTTTCAGCTGGTTTTTGGTTCCGTAATCCATAGAGGCGGAAATATCTACCAAAATCATCATGGTCAGCTCTCTTTCCTCTTCCATTACCTTTACGAACGGTTCCCGGAAACGGGCTGTTTTATTCCAGTCGATTCTTCTGATCTCGTCTCCGAACTGATACGGACGGACTTCCGAGAAAGTCATCCCCTGTCCTTTAAAAGCACTGTGATACTGTCCCATAAGCGAAGCTTCCGTCTTCTTTCGGGTACGGATCTCTATCTGCTTTACTTTTTTTACAATATCTTTTATTTCCATACATTCGTTGCTGATTTAGGATTGCAGGGGGCTTGTGCGACACACTTCCATCTTCCATCTCCCATCTTCCTTACTTTCTAACTTTAATCCTTCAATTCAATCGAAACATTCAGCCATTCATTATCAAATTTTGGGCTGTATTTCTTATAAAAATTAATAGCGGGTTCATTCCAGTTCAATACCTGGAAAACCATTCCGCTGTATTGGTTTGCTTTTCCATATTCCAAAGTGGCATCAAACAAAAGTTTTCCGATCTGTTTTCCTCTCATTTTTTCGGTCACTACCAGATCTTCAAGATACAGCCTTCTTCCTTTCCAGGTTGAAAACCGGTCATAATATAGGGAAATTCCTACAATTTCATTGTTCAGCTCAGCAACGAAAGCTCCCCAAACCGGAGATTTTCCGAAGCCGTCCTCTGTAAATTCATCCAGTGTTATAGTCACCTCATGAAGTGCCTTTTCATATTCTGCAAGTTCCTGGATCAGTTCCAGCATGGGAGCGCAATCTTCCCTGACAGCTTTCCTGATAATCACTTCACTCATTATGGTGCCTGTATTTTTGCCAAAATCCTGTTGACAATCTCTTCTGATGAAATTTCTTCTGCTTCCGCTTCAAAGGTAAGACCAATTCTATGTCTTAGTACATCCTGAGCCAACGCTTTTACATCTTCAGGAATAACAAAAGCTCTTCCCTTTAGGAATGCGTAGGTTCTGGATGCAATGGCAAGGTTGATGGATGCTCTTGGAGAAGCTCCGAACCCGATATAGTTTTTAAGCTCAGAAAGTCCGTAATTTTCCGGATAACGTGTTGCAAAAACCATATCCAGAATATATTTTTCGATCTTTTCATCCAGATAGATCTGGTTGATCAGTTCTTTGGCATCTACGATATCCTGCAGTGATATTACAGGTTTAATAACAGGCTGATGAGAGGTAGAAACCATTCTCATAACTGTTCTTTCATCTTCAAAATTCGGGTAATCGATTTTACACTTCAGCATAAAACGGTCGCTCTGTGCTTCAGGTAAAAGATAAGTTCCTTCCTGATCGATCGGGTTTTGGGTGGCCAGTACCAGAAACGGTTTCGGAAGTTTCATGGTTTCATCACCAATCGTTACCTGTTTTTCCTGCATTACTTCCAGCAGTGCCGACTGTACTTTTGCCGGCGCACGGTTGATCTCATCCGCCAGTACAAAGTTGGCAAAAACAGGACCTTTTTTTATTGAAAAATCGTTGTCTTTGATATTGAAGATCATCGTTCCCACCACATCTGCTGGAAGCAGATCGGGTGTAAACTGTATCCTGGAAAATTCACCGTGAACAGCTTCTGCCAAGGTTTTAATCGCTAAAGTTTTTGCCAGTCCCGGCACCCCTTCCAAAAGGACATGCCCGTTACCTAGAAGACCTACCAAAAGGCGGTCTATCATATATTCCTGGCCAATAATCACTTTATTGATTTCCTGTCTGAGAAGGGAAAATAAGTAATTCTTTTCTTTTACTTTTTCCGTCAACTGGCGGATATCTTCAGCTTGATATGTATCTGACATAGCTTTAATTAAAAATAGGTGGTAAATTTCTGATAAATACTGGCATTAATCAACATAATGAATGCCATATTAGAGTTAAAGTTTGTTAAATATTCCTTTATTAATAATGTATCCAAATAACAGGCAGGAATTTGTGGTGCTGTTTCTTTTTAAAACAGTTTGCTTCTCTGAAAACATATTGCTTTTCAATGACAACTCATGTTATCATTGAAAGCATTGTAATAAGTGTTTGCAGACTAAAGTTTAGTAATGCTAATGGTAAAAACATTTTCCGGCATATCAACCGTTTCTTCATAGGCCCCGACATTGATAAAATATTCGGTTCCTGCGGTTGTTGTAAATGTATAGGTTTCTGCAGCTCCGCCTCCGCCGTTGTCTACTGCATTTACACAGGCCAGATTTCCACATGCACCGCTGTAGATATCCATCTGAGGATCATAAGCACTGCCTGCAGGCATGGTTATTTTAACAGTAAACTGACCACCATCCCCGGTAAATCTGAACCAGGTCCCGTCGTTCATTGCATCAGGACACGTGGTTATAAATCCGCCATTGTTAGTGGCAGATACAGCATCACTCTGAGTATAGGTGTAAGGAAAAGCAGATGCCGCCAAAGCTCCGGAACACGCATCATTAACAGGTACAGGAGGAACTGTAGTAAAAATAACATCCGCACAGCCGGAAGATGTAAGATTCCCAGTAACGGAAGTGACCTTCAGATAATAAGTAGTATTCGGATTAAGAGGAGCTGAAGGAGAAAAATCTGTAGCAGTTACTACCTGCTGATTAATAACATCTGTACCTCCTGCACTTGTTCCTAATGAAATTTTATAAGAATCGGCTCCGGAAACAGGAAGCCATTTAAAATTTGGAGTTAAAGAAACAAATTGAGCATTATTGATCGGATAATTAACAAAAGGACATGCCGGTGTAGAGCTAGGCGTTAATCCTGAAATTGTCACTGCAGCTTTATAATCCGCTCTTATTCCTCCGGGTGGAGTTGCAGGATCAACGATCATACGGTCTCCTTTATAATAAAGAGTTGAATTCTGGATATGCGGATAAACACGAAAGGCTTCATCAAAATTATTAATATCAATACTTTGAGAATTTTCCTTTGCAGCGATCACTAAATTATCACTGTTATTATAGGCAAATGGTGTTGTAAAAGTAACTTCAACCTTATTATTAGTTTTGGTTACGGTACCTGCAAATACCTGAGTCAGCTGTGAAGCTGGAATCCAGTCTGTTCCGGATATAAAGGATGTTTTAGTGGTATGCCCGACATAAACCGTCCAATCCGAAGAATCATTAATGCTGGCCGAAGGGTCTACATAAAAGGTAAGGCCCGTAATATTCCCCGCTGCAGCTGCATTTAATTCCTGTTTGGGATAGATCTGCTGAACATATGAATATGAAAAAAAACTACTTATAGGGGCCGTTCCGACATTTGAGCTTCCAATGTTTAAATTGATTTGGGCATTAAGCATTAAAGCTATCGATAACAAAGATAAAAGTAAAATTTTTTTCATTATTGATTAATTAATATTGAACATTGCGCTAATTTAATTATAAAATTTCAATTTTTCAACAAAAAATGAATTATAAATACAATATAATAATATTTTAAACGAATATTTAATATATTTGTGGTAAACACCAACAATATGTATCAAAAGCTATTTTTTACAAGCATTCTTTTTGCAGGGCTTTTTCAATCGCAAACAACAAGCAGAATGAATTTGATTTCAGATGCAGTGTATTATGACGGTTACGCAGCCACAGTATCCGATCCGGTACCTGCCGGCCTCATCAGATTATCAAATACCAGATACGCCAGAAAACTTACAGATGCTGAACTGAACTCCTTTAAGGCAAAAATTGCCATGAGAGTGACTATAGGTGCTTTGTGTGATAATTATGACCGTCTGGGAAGCGTATATTTAGCCATGATACCTAAAAACCAGCCTACCTACACTATTAACGATGCGAATGTGAAAAGAATTGAGGTTGGCAGGTACATTACCCCATTTATGAGCAAAAACCGAAGCCCTACTGAGGTTCCTTATACATATGACTTAAGTAATTTATACAGCATATTTCATGATACCACATTACGTGCTTCTTATGATATGTATATGGAACTGGACGTTTTTGGTGTTCCTTATGCAGCTCAAACACAGGTTGCAGGATGTGCCGGCAGGATCGATGTCTTTTCAGGAACGCTTACCTTCTTTTCGACAGATGCAGGAGCCACACCCACAGACTACAATGCTCTAGTTCCTGTATTAACTTATAGCAGATTAAATAATTATAACAGCACCGATGTTCCTGGTGAAACCGTTAGAATCGTCAGTTTCAATCTTCCTAATGCAGTCACCAATGCCCGCTTCTATGTGATATCCACTCCTCACGGTGCCAACAGTGGTGGTGAAGAATATGTTAGAAGGCAGAATTACACCTATATAGATGATGTACAAATGCTTACCTATACTCCCGGAGGAATTTCCTGCGAACCGTTCAGGGTTTACAATACACAAGGCAATGGAATTTATGGAGCAGTCCCAAAATCACTTACAGAATGGACTTCATGGAATAACTGGTGTCCGGGTAACTCAGTTCCTGTCAGAGGCTTTACAATACCCACTATAACCGCTGGAAATCACACCCTTAAACATACAATTCCAACTGCTGTTTTTAATCAACAGCAGGGAGATGTCTATTTATCCGTCTACATGCAGGGGAAAAGCAGTGCCGCTTTGGACGTGAAGGACATTAAGACCGTAGATGTCAGCATATATCCCAATCCTACGGCTGATTTCGTCAATATAAGATCCAAAACAGATGTAGCTTCGATAAGCCTTTTCAGTATTGACGGGAAAAAATTAGCTGAAACTCGCGGGGAAAACAGAATAGACATTTCAACGTATACTGCAGGAGTCTATTTTCTGAATATTGTTATGAAGGATGGAATAACATTCAAACATAAAATCATCAAAAAATAAAAAAAATCTAATTCGGCGTGACATTTCCGGAATTACTATCAAATTAACACCATACTCAGATTGTTTGAATTTGAAAAAAGTAAAAAGCTCTTTTGAATACTTTTCAGAGGAGTTTTTTTACGATCGACAAAAAGAACACAACAATTAACATCTTTTTTCAGCATTTAAGAACATTTAATTCAATCCCTTATCCAAAAAATTGTCACTTCCAGTTTATTAAACTATTTTTGGTGATTAAAAATTTTTGCAAAATGAATTATCATTTTCAAGCACACAGACAAGTGAGAAAGAACCTTTTAAGTATTCTGCAGAACAATTCCCATGAAGATCTTCTGCTGATTCCTGACGGTTTCAATAACAATATGTACTGGAATATTGCGCATACGGTTGCTACCCAGCAGCTCCTGCATTATTATCTTAGCGGAAATCCTTTCAGAATAGATAAATATTGGATCGAAACCTACAAAAAAGGAACTCTTCCTAACCTGAATGTACAAAAATCTGAAGTGGAAGACCTTGAGTTTTTACTCACTGAAACTTCAAAGATTTTAATGAAAGATTATGACAGCGACTTCTTTTCAGACTATACACCTTACACAACCAGTTTTGGAATGGATCTGAAAAGCATCCAGGATGCCATTATCTTTAACAATATGCATGAAAGCCTACATTACGGCTATATCATGGCACAAAAAAGAGCAATACTTGGAGAGAACGGAAGATAGTGAATCTTCACTGCGTGAGTCAATGGTCAGATGTGAATTTTATACATACCAAAATTGACTTACAAAGTAAAATTCACTATTGACTATTCACCATATAATTTATAATAAATTTCAATGAAAGACGATTTTATTTTCGGGCTGCGTCCCGTAATTGAAGCTATTGAAGCGGGAAAAACGATTGACAAGATCTTTGTGCAGAATGCACTTCAAGGTCCTATTTATGCTGAGCTGAAAACGATTTTAGCCAAAAATAAAATTCGTCCCAACTATGTTCCAATTGAAAAGCTGAACCGTTTTACAAGAAAAAACCACCAGGGAGTGGTTGCCTTTATTTCAGATGTTCCGTTTCACAGAGTGGAAGATATTGTTCCGCAACTGTTCGAGGAAGGAAAAACACCTTTCCTTTTAATCCTTGACAGACTTACAGATGTGAGAAACTTCGGAGCGATCTGCAGAACAGCAGAATGTGTAGGGATAGATGCCATTATTATTCCTGAAAAAGGAGGAGCACCTATCAATTCAGATGCCATTAAAACGTCTGCGGGAGCACTTTACAATATCAAGATCTGTAAGGAACCTAATCTTGCGCATGCCGTAGATTTCCTTCAGCAGAGCGGTATCTCTGTATTTGCAGCTACTGAGAAGGCTCAGAAACTGATCTATGATGTGAATTTCACAGAACCTTGCGCTATTGTAATGGGGAATGAGGAAACCGGAATTTCTAAAGAAGTCATGCATCATTCAGACGAAAAAATAAAACTTCCTATCGAAGGAAAAACACAGTCTCTGAATGTTTCTGTAGCATGTGGAGCCATTTTGTATGAAGCGGTAAGACAGAAAATCGTATCGGCTCCAAATCTTTAATCGGTAACGAATAAGTATTTTATCGTAATGTTTTGTGGTATTGTTATTGATGCACAGAACGGAAATATCAGTAAAATTTAAACTTAAAAAAAATTAAATGAAAAACGTAACAGCATTAATGCTTATCTCATCTATAGCTCTTGTATCTTGTAAAAAAGAAACAGCAACCATCACTAAAGTAGATCCTAAAACAGGAAAAACAGTTACGGTAGAAGTTCCTGCCGATTCTGTAGCTAAAGTGGCGGAAAACCCTGCCATTAAAGATTCTGCGGGAGTTTTCACTCAGACATTTAAACTGGAAAAAGGAAAAACCTATCCTCTTACCACCTACCAGAGAGATGTGAAAACAATGGAAGATCCTCAGGGAAAAACGATTACAGCAACCAGCGAATCTACGGATGAAATGAGCTTCACCGTTAATGACATCAAAGGGAATGTGTATGATATGACTCTTAATCTTGTAGCAAAAAGAAATTCGCAGAGTGCACAGGGTAAAACAGTAATCGTAGACACCAAACTGGCTATCCCGAAAGAAGATGACCTGAAAATGATCTGGAATATCAACAAAGCTTTGACCGGGAATAAGCTTAACATGAAGATGGATACTAAAGGAAATGTAGTTTCTATCACAGGTTTCGATGCTGTTTATACCAAAGTTGCCGCTGCTGTAGGAACCCTGATCAAAGATGCCAATCAGAAAGCAAGCGTGGTAGCCAGTCTTAAAGAAACTTTCAATGAAAAAGTCTTGAAAGACCAGCTGAATAAAAACTTAACGATTATTCCTAAAAAAGGAGTGAAAATCGGTGAAAAATGGACTACTTCTGAAAACGCAGATCCAAGCGGAAGCGTTAAAGTAACTTCAAACTATGTACTGAAAAGTGTAGGAAACGGTGCTGCAGAAATTTCTGTAACAGGAGGAATTCCTAAAAAGACAGAAAAGAAGACGCAGGGACCTATCACACACAGTCTTAGCAGTGAGCTTTCCCAGAACGGAACCATTAAGTTTGACCAAAGTACAGGATGGATTACCAACCAGAACATTGATGTAAAAACAACACAGGTTGAGACTATTTCAGACGGAAAACAGTCACAGTCTATGAAAAGTATTTCCAAATCTTCTGTAATGGTCAATCCTTCTGCAAAATAATTGAATTAAAGACGTTTTAGGGTCAGAGGGTTTGAGAGTGAAAGGGTGTTAGAGTTTGAGAGGAGGTTTTTATTATTAATAATTGCTTTCATGATTATTGTATACCCTTGAATTTTAAACTTCAGGCTTTAAACCACAAACTTGAATTTAAATTAGAAATTATGAAGTACATTCTTGAGTTAGTTCTCTCTGCCATCATTATTTTCTTTGTCTGGAATATCCTGAAAAGGCTTTTCTTCAAGACCTTTTACAGCTATAGATTTGATAACAATAAAGATAATAACAGACAGCAGGATCTACACAACTCGAATAAGAATAAACAGAACCTCAACTGGGATGCAGAAACAGTTGACTATGAAGAGGTAAAAGAAACTAAAGACAAAAGGTAAAATCCAAAGAAATAAAAGATAATAACCCGTATGGCTAAAAATAAAAACTTAATTTATATTGCAATTTCATTAGTTGTATTTATAGTTTTAGCATTTTTATACTCCACCCCTGTTTTTTCCGGAAAGCAGCTTTTTCAGCATGATATCGTACAGTACAGAGGAGGCGCGAAAGAGCTCCTGGACTACAGAGCCGATACCGGAAACGAAACCTACTGGAGCGACTCCATGTTTGGAGGGATGCCGACCTATCAGATGGGCAGCCAGTTCAAAGGCGACATCATCAAAAAGATCGACAGCAACCTGAACTTCCTGCCAAGACCGGTTAATTATCTTTTCCTGCTTTTTGCAGGGTTCTTCTTCCTTGGAATGGTAGCCGTCAGAAACTGGAAGTACGCTTTACTGGGCGCCACTTTCTTCGGCTTATCTACCTATTTTTATATTATTATAGCAGCAGGACACAACGGTAAAGTAAATACCATCGAGTATTTTGCACCGCTCCTTGCCGGAATTATATTAGTCTATATCAGAAAACAGTACATCTGGGGATTCATTGCAACGACCCTTTTTATGGGACTTCAGATTGCTGCCAACCACCCCCAAATGACGTATTACCTGTTTTTGGCCTTAGGATTTTTATTCCTGTCCGAACTGGTAAGAGCCATCCAGAAAAAAACTCCGATGAAGCATTTTTTGATCTCATCAGGAATCATTGCTGCTTCATGCGCAATTGGTGTCGGGATGAACTCTCAAAGAATCATGGCCAATTCCGAGTACATCAAAGAAACGGTACGTGGAAAACAGATTCTGACGAATGAAAGCCATACTTCAGGACAATCAGGACTGGATAAAACCAGCATCCTGATGTGGAGCTACGGAAAGCTGGAAACACTGAATCTTTTCATTCCAAGGCTAATGGGTGGCGGAAGCCAGGAACCGGAGGCTAAAGAAATGATGAACAGGGTTCAGGAGCTTATCCAGGAAAATGTAGGGTCACAGGCTGAAATGGACCGAATTTCAAAAGGATTCAATGGGGTAACCTATTGGGGAGACCAGCCGGGAACTTCAGGTCCTGCCTATCAGGGAGCCGTCGTATGTTTCCTTGCTTTATTAGGATTCTTCTTCGCCTGGAAAAAATACCGTTACTGGATCCTTGGAGCTTCTATTCTGACCGTTTTGTTGGCTTGGGGAAGCAACTTTATGCCCTTGTCCGACTTCTTTATCGACTATGTTCCTTTTTACAGCAAATTCAGAGCACCCTCTTCCATATTGGTGGTTGTGGAATTATTATTCCCTTTGATTGCCATTATCGGAATCTACAGGTTCTTTACAGACGAAAAACTGACAGAGGAATACAAAAAGAAAATCCTTATATATGTAAGCGGAGGAACTTTAGGAATTTTATTGATCCTTCTTCTTTTCGGAAAATCACTGCTTGGTTTTTATACGGATGGAGAAAAAACATATTTCCCGCCTTTCCTATTGGATTACCTTGCTGATGAGAGATTTAAATTATTCAGAATCGATGCCATAAAAGCATTGATCTATGTCGCTATAACGGCAACAGTTCTTTTCATGACCATGAAGAAAAAACTGAACCAGAATATCGCTTTGATTATTATTGGAGCCGTGAGTTTATTTGATCTCTGGACGGTAAACAAACGTTATCTGAATGATGAGAATTATGTAGATAAGGTTTTTGCTGAAAATCCATTTCAAACAGAGAGTTCAGACCTGCTGGCTGAAAAAGTTCAGGGAAATCCGAACTTAGAATCTATTCTGGCGAACGTCAACGTTAATAAAACGCTTGAAACTATTGCGGAAAGAGACAAAACACATTACAGGGTTTTCAATAATATCTTAGGGACATTCAGTGAAACCAATACGTCTTATTTCAAATCTTCAATCGGAGGATACCATGCCGTAAAACTGAGAAGATATGACGACGTAATCAACGAGTATTTCCAGATCATGGACTCTGTGAAAGTACCGAATATCCTTAATCTTCTGAACGCAAAATACTGGGTAATGGGAGGTCCGGAAAAGCCTCAGGCCATGCCGAATCCTAAGGCCAACGGAAATGCATGGTTTGTAAGCGATCTGAAATTCGTGAATACACCAGATGAAGAAATCAAATCTATTGGCGTGATCGACAGTAAGAAAACGGCTGTCATTGCATCCTCAGACAAATCTTATTTCAGCAGTAAACCTGTTCAGGCAGATTCTACGGCATTTATCAATCTAACGAAATATCAGCCGAATGAACTGGAATTTAAATCTCAGTCGAAAACCCCTCAGCTGGCTGTATTTTCTGAAATCTATTATCCTCATGGATGGAAAATGTTTGTAGATGAAAAAGAAGTTCCTTACATCAAAGCAGATTATCTTCTGCGTGCTGTACACGTTCCTGCAGGAACTCACAACATCAGAATGGTCTTTGAACCAGAAGTGATACAAAAAGGTAAATGGCTATCGCTTTTATGCTTTGGATTGTTTATCGCACTGAGTGCATTCGGGATCTTCTGGATGAATAAGAATAAGAAAAAGAAAAAGCTAACTTTAACTGAAGAAAAAGCCTAAACGAAGTTATACTTAATACTCTTAATTCTTAACTCAAACCTTAATGGCTAAATTTTAAAATATTAAGAATCTTTTAAGTGGTTAAGAATATTAAGACTTATATTCAAATCTTCAATTAATGGAACAAAAAAAAATACTGATCATCACCTATTACTGGCCTCCTGCGGGAGGTCCTGGTGTTCAAAGATGGTTGAAGTTTGCCAAATATCTGCCGGAATTTGGCTGGAATCCCGTGATCTATACTCCCGAAAACCCGAGTTATCCCTTACTCGATGAAAGTCTTTTAAAAGATGTTCCGCAAAACCTGGAGATTGTAAAAACCAAAATATGGGAACCTTATCAGCTGGCTGAAAAACTGAATAAAAGCAATAAAAAGTTCAAAGCCGGACAATTTGATGTTGGTAAAAACCAAAGCTGGAAATCCAGACTTTCCATTTGGGTAAGGGGAAATTTCTTCATTCCGGATGCCAGGGTATTCTGGGTAAAACCTTCCATAAAATTTTTAGAACAGTATTTAAAAGAAAATAAAATAGATGTCGTAGTAACTTCCGGACCGCCCCACTCTCTTCATATGATCGGCCTGGGATTGAAAAAGAAATTCCCTGCTCTGAAATGGATCGCCGATTTCCGTGATCCATGGACAGAAATTTCTTATTATAAACATTTAAAACTCACCAAAAGCTCCGACAGAAAACACCGTCAGCTTGAAAGTGCCGTCTTTAAAAACGCAGATATAACATTGGCAACAAGCTATACGGATGCTGAAAATTTCAGAAAAGCAGGAGCAAATGCTGTTTGTATCACGAATGGATTTGATGAAAGCGATTCAGCTCCAATCAATGTGGTGGGTGAAAAGAAAGAAACAACCTTTACTTTAAGCTATATCGGAGTTCTTGAACAGTTGAGAAATCCTGAGAACCTCTGGAAGGTCCTTGATGGGTTAGTCAAGGAAAATAAAGAGTTTGCAGACCATTTTACTTTGAAGTTTGCAGGAAGAGTTGACGATAAGATCCTGCAATCTATAGAAAATTCGAGCCTGAAAAATCATATCCTGAACCTGGGGTATATTTCTCATGACAAAGCTGTTGAAGAAATGACCAATTCAAATCTGTTACTGATCACCAATTTCCCGAACGAGTCTTCTCAAGGAATTATTCCAGGAAAAATATTTGAATACCTGGCGACCGGAAAGCAGATCATTTCTTTTGGTCCGGATGAAGCAGATGTTTCAAGAATACTTGCGGAAACAGGTGCGGGAAAACATTTCGGTTACGAAGATTCTAAAGCAGTCAAAGATTTTATCATAGAGAAATATGAACTCTGGAAAAAGGGAGATCTTCTTGAAAACACTCAAAATATTGAACAATTTTCTAGGAGAAATCTCACTAAAAAACTGGCTGAAATTTTACCTTAAATTTGGAAATTTTCTGATAGGAAAGAAACCTGTTAATTCTCAGGATCATTATACAATGCCATAAATGCTTCGAATCCGCTCAGCATAACACTTTCTAAACTTTATAGTTATTTATTAGAGATGTCATGCTGAGCGGATTCGAAGCATCATTCATTTACAAAGATTAGTAACTTCCGGCTTCTCTCTTCCAGCTTCAAGCCTTTAAGCACAGGTTAGATTAAATTGTCCATTGGTCGTTGACAACGGCCACCAGATATTGCTTACCCTGAAATTCTTCAAAAACGAAGCGGATAGTTTTCCAATCCATTCCGCCATTCTTTTCAGAACCTTTTATATAGTTTTCAGTGAAGTCCTGGCCAGGATATATTTTCTTTAAATTATTAAGTGAATTTCCTCCTGCAAGAAATTGATTGAATGAATATTGTGATGCCGTGAAGTCCGTGGAGAAAACCCATTTCGCTAAGTAATCCTTGATGGTTGCTTTATACGGATCTCCTGAACCGTCCTGTGCTCCCCACGTATATAAAGTTTTTGTTGGCAGGTATTTTTCAAAATCAGCTTTGGAAAAATGCATATCCTCTTTCGGGTCTACAAATCCATACATTGAAAAACTGATTCCTTTTTCCGGATGAATAAATGATGTGAAAGTCTTATAATCTTTACTTTTTAAAGCCTGTAGGATTTCGTCATTAGCAGTCTTTACAGCTGCCACATCCGTTTTTTTCTTCTGAGCTGCCGTTTCAATATTTTTTTCCTTAGCCTGAGCCATAGAATCTATCACATTAGGAACAGGTTTTTCAGGATTTTTCTTACAAGCCACTAACAGGGTTAATGCCAATACTGGAATAATGAAGTTTTTCATCTTTTCAATTTTTTAATTCATAAAAAACACCAAAACTGATGCCAATACAATATCCCTGATAGATAAGTTCTGTTGTCAATTTTCCACTTAATATCATGGTTTTAAGTAAATTTGTTGTATGGAAATTTTAGACATCCTTATTATCGGAGGAGGGCCTATCGGTCTCAATTGTGCCCTTGAAGCCAAAAAAAATAATCTGACTTACCTGATCATAGAAAAAGGAACTATTGTCAATTCCTTATATCATTATCCTTTATATATGCGCTTCTTCTCCACGGCAGAAAAACTGGAGATAGATGGTATTCCGTTCATTTCCACAGCTCCCAAACCCGGCAGACAGGAAGCCTTAGAGTATTATCAGGGAATCGCAAGACAAAAAGAAATCAACATTAACCTCTATGAAAAAGTCCTGAAGGTTTCCAAAACCGGAGATGTCTTTGATATTGAAACCTCAAAATCAGCTTATAGAGCCAAAAATGTAGTGATTTCCACAGGATTCTACGATATTCCGAATCTGATGAATATTCCAGGTGAAAGTCTTCCGAAAGTGAAGCATTATTATACGGAGCCTTATCCATATGCAAAGCAGAAAGTAGTTGTAATAGGATCAAGTAATTCTGCTGTGGATGCGGCATTGGAAACTTACCGGAAAGGAGCCGATGTAACTATGATCATCCGTCATTCCGAAATTTCTAAAAGTGTAAAATATTGGGTAAAACCCGACATTGAAAACAGAATTACAGAAGGAAGCATCAAGGCTCATTTTAACTCAGAAATAGTAGAAATTACCGAGAATTCTGTCATTTTTAAAGATGAAAACGGACAGAACCGCGAGATTGAAAATGATTTTGTCCTGGCGCTGACCGGATATCTTCCCGATTTTGAGTTTTTAAGAAATTCAGGAATAGAATTGCAGGGTGACTGTCTGAATCCGCTGTATCATCCTGAAACCATGGAGACCAATGTTCCGAATTTGTATCTGGCCGGCGTTGTATGCGGAGGAAAAGATACCCATCTCTGGTTTATTGAGAACTCACGCGTTCATGCGCAGATGATTGTTGGAAATATACTTTCTAAGTAATATTATTGTGCTTTTTATAGATTTTGAATTGAATTTTGATAATTCTGATGTGATTACAGTCTGCTAAAATTCAACATGGGCTCCGAAGATAAAACTCCTTTTTGCAGCAGGATTATAGAAACGGCTTCCAAAAGCATTGATATCAAAACCGGCAACATAATCTGTATTGTAAAGGTTCTGAATCTGTAGATGTAGATTCAGTTTCGTCCTATCAATCCGTATTGGAAATCCTAACCGGATATTTCCTACCAGACTTGATTTTGACCAGACAGAATTGGCGTCATTCAGAGGTGTTTTTGAAATATAATAATGAGAATAGTCTACAGTAAGATTTTTAAAAAAAACAAAGTTGAATAAGCTGTTTACCGTTGTGTCCGGTACTCCTGTAACCTTATTTCCTGAAAAATCATTATCCAGCTGTTTGTAATTTCTGAATTTAAAATCATAGAAGCTTCCGGAAAACCGAAACTTAAAGCTGTTGAATATTTCATTTTTAAGATGAAAACTTTTAGACTCTAAAAGAACTTCTACCCCTTTCTGCGTGATACTCCCCTGATTGGCAAAATATTCCTGCCCGCTTTCATTTTGTCTTCGTACAATGGCATCTTGCATCCTGAAATCAAAATAGCTTCCTTCAATAAAAATAATATTTCCAAACTGCTTTCTTATACCAACCTCTTTATTCCAGCCGGATTCAGGAACAAGATTAAAATTAAACTCCTGATTGGAAGACCGGATTTCTTCGCTTGTAGGAGCTGAATTTCCTTTTCCTATTTTTCCTCTTATCGAAAAACCTTTTCCCAGCAGATAAGTAATTCCCAGGTTTGGAAGCCACTGTTCTTTAAATTTCACACGACCTATATTTGAAACCGGATACATCCTCTCCCATTCGTAGGAATTTGAATTTAAGCTTATCGAAATATCGGTAAAAAGCTTTTCATTAAAATTCAGTTTTTGTGACAGAAAATAAAAACCGGAATTATTTTTCAACTGATCAAAATTCTGAGGATTACCTGGTATTCCTTTATTATTGCTGTAATTTTTAACCAGAATATTTTGATTTCCGCCCTCAAACCCTAACCTCAACGCCAGAGATATATTGTTCCAGTTTTTTTCATAATTTAAATGGGTCCTCAAGGCAAAATTCCTTTCAAATCTATTTTCAAAATTCGTGATGAAAGGATTTTTAAAATCCACATAGGAACCCTGTACTAAAATAAAGTGTGAAAAATTTGGGTTAATGGCAGTCTCATGTGAAATTCCTGCCAAAACCATTTTATTACGGATTCCTGCATTCTGTTCCTTTGCGCTTAAAAGCCCGCCGGCAGCTGGCCTTGCTTGTTTCCTGCCAGATTCCATTTGCTGCAGGGTAAGTCCGCCCGGGGTTTCATAATCCAGATCAGAAAGCAATAATACAGCATTCAGTGAGGCCTTGGGAGCATATTTAAAATGATCTTTAAGATAGATTTGCTGCCTCTTTACAGCCGATTGCTCACGGTAAGAGTCTGCCTGGTAATAATCCTGAAAAATTTCAAAGAAATGTTTTCCTTTCTGACGGGCAACATTAAAATTCTGTTCAAAAGTTCCGTAACTTCCTATAGAAATGCCGGCAGATAAATGATCTGATTTCCTGGTTTGCAAAAGCACCGTTCCACCGGTTACAGCACCGTAATCTCCACTTTCCGGACCTTTATAGATCTCCATCCTGTTAATAAGCTTCGGGGATATGATATTAAAATAAGTATTCCCGGAAGCATCAGATAAAATGAAATCGTCCAGATAGACTTTGATATTCCTTACTCCAAAAGGAGATCTCAGGGTGCTTCCACGGATTGATATCCTGTAGCTGGCTGGAGAGCGCTCTTCCATTCTGGTTCCCGCAATTTGATTGACTGCTTCCAGAAGTCTTTCCGGAGGATTCTGCTCCAGAAGATTTTCAGAAACAACGGCAACAGATTTCGTAGAAGTCATAAAGAGAACCGGTTTCTTATAAGCATCAATTTTCACCTCGGATATCAGAACGGCAGTATCCTTTTTCTGCGAAAAGAAAAACGACACAGTGAGAATAAAAAAAAATGCTAATAATCTCGTCATCAGCACAAAGCTAGCAAAGTTTTTATTGTAATTTTATGTGTAATGTAAAATCAAATGATATTTAGCTTTTAATCTCTCTTTTCTTAAGCATCCAGGGAATCACAAAATAAAACCCGGCAGCAATACCCACAGTCAATACTCCGGTTCCTATCCACAAGGTATTGAAGCCCAGTTTATCTGCAGTCATGGTCCCCACGTAAGGAGTAATGATAAAGGCTAAGGCCACCGATATCCCGTTCATTCCCATATAAGCCCCTTTGTTGTTTTCGCCGGACCGCAGTGCGGTTATGGTAGATATAAACGGAAGCGTCCAAATCTCGCCAATACACAGCAAGGTCATAGAAACAACAAGGGTAAGAATGGAATGGTCAAAGGCTAACATTGCATAAGAAACCCCACATAATACAGTTCCTATGAACAAAGTAAAGGCAAGGTTGAAATATTTTTCTGCGATCTGTACAAAGCCCATCTCCAGGAGTACAATCAGGAAACCGCTATAGCCTAGAATATAACCGATACTCTGCTGGCTTAAATGCGCGGTATCCTTATAAAAAATAGTCAGTGTACTGAATAACTGAAAAAAACAAATGGCGAACAACATACAGAAGAAACTGTAAAGCAGAAATTTTCCGTCGCGGTATGGAGAATTTTCTTTTTTAACGGCGATGGCTTCTTTTACTTTTTTCGGCTTCAATGAGGCCAGCTTATTACGTTTTCCGAAGAACCGGATATACATCAAACCGGCCAGCAGTGCGGCCAGGGCATTACTGAAAAATAAAAATTCATAAGATATGGCAGATAGTATTCCACCTAATGCGGGCCCTATAGAAAACCCGAGGTTAACAGCCATCCGATTCAGTGAGAAAGCTCTCGTGATATTTTGAGGTTTAGCATATTTAGTAATAGCTACCGAGTTGGCAGGACGGAAAGTCTCGCTTACGATACTCTGGATCAGAATAATGGCAGCCAAGCCGACTTCCGTTTTAAACAGCGGAATCAGGCAGAATAACGGGACACTCAAAAGAAGGCTCAGACTCTGGACACGGTATTCTCCGATTTTATCGGTAATTAATCCTCCCAGCCATGAGCCCAATACGGAACCTAACCCGAAGAAGCTCAAAATAATCCCTGAATTTTCAATGCTGAAATGAAGATGCCCCGTCATATACACTCCCAAAAACGGAAGCACCATAGAACCTGCACGATTGATGAGCATGACCAGCGCCAGCATCCAGCTTTCTTCTGAGAGTCCTTTAAAAGAACCCGTATATATGCTAATTAATTTCACAATATTATTATTTTATGGGGAGAAATTCGAGTGAGGTGCAAAAATAGGCAAATTGGCCAAGAATGCCTTTTAAAAGGCACTTTTTTTTATCAATCATATTGATAGAGGCAAGAAAATACACTGACAGGAATTAATAGAAATGATCTTTAAGGTTCTGTTTGATTTAACCAATTAAAAACAAAAAAGCAGGACTTGTTGAAGGTCCTGCTTTTATATTAATCCTTGTAAGATTATTCCGGTTTGAATGAATCCTTCAATGTTACCGTACGGTTAAATACCAAATTAGAATCCGTAGAATCACGGTCTTTTGTAAAATACCCGATTCTCTGGAACTGAAGTGGCTCTCCCACAGCAACATCCTTTAAACTTGGCTCAGCAAATCCTTTAATGGTTGTTACCGATTCAGGATTGATGAAGTTCAGGAAATCTACATCCTTCTCTGCATCAGGTTGCTCTACGGTAAATAGTTTTTCGTAAATTCTTACATCTACCGGGATTGCATGAGTAGCAGATACCCAGTGAAGTGTCCCTTTTACTTTTCTCAAGCTTTCTTCGGTACCGCTTCCGGATTTGCTCTTTTCATCATAGCTTGCATAGATCGTAGTGATCTCTCCGTTTTCATCCTTCTCAACTCTTTCCGCTTTGATAATATAGGCTGATTTCAGACGAACTTCCCCGCCCAATTTCAGTCTGAAAAACTTATTATTAGCCTCTTCTTTAAAATCTTCTCTTTCGATATATAATTCTCTGGAAAAAGGAACTTCTCTTGTCCCTGCATTTTCCTGTTCAGGATTATTTTCAGTTTCAAGCCATTCTTCCTTACCTTCAGGATAATTTTCAATAACTAGCTTAACCGGATCTACAACTGCCATCACACGTTTTGCCACCTTGTTCAGGTCTTCACGTACACAGAAATCAAGCAACTGAATTTCGATCAGGTTTTCTCTTTTGGCCACCCCTACTTTTTCAATGAAATTTTTGATTGATGCCGGTGTGAAACCTTTTCTTCTCATTCCGGAAATAGTAGGCATTCTCGGATCATCCCAACCTGTCACTGCTTTTTCAGCAACCAGCCTTTGAAGCTTTCTTTTGGAAGTGATCATATAAGAGACATTCATTCTTGCGAATTCTCTTTGCTTAGGTGCTATTTTAGATTCGTCGTATACCTGCTCAAGATACCAGTTATAAAGAGGTCTGTGATTTTCAAATTCTAATGAACACAATGAGTGTGAAACCTGTTCCAGATAATCAGATTCTCCGTGTGCCCAGTCGTACATCGGATAGATTTTCCATGCTGTACCTGTTCTGTGGTGAGGTCTTTTCAGGATTCTGTACATCACAGGATCACGTAAGTTCATGTTTGGGGACACCATATCGATCTGCGCACGAAGAGACATAGAACCTTCCTCAAATTCTCCGTTCTTCATTCTTTCGAACAGGTCAAGAGATTCTTCTACCGGACGGTTTCTGTACGGCGACTCTATTCCCGGCTCTGCAGGATTCTTTCTCTGCTCCGTGATCACTTCAGAAGGCTGCTCATCTACATAAGCTTTTCCGTCTTTAATCATCTGTACGGCCCATTCGTAAAGCTGCTGGAAGTAGTCGGATGCATACAGTTCTTTATCCCATTTGTAACCTAACCATTCCACATCTTTTTTGATAGAATCCACGAATTCCTGCTCTTCTTTCTCAGGGTTCGTATCGTCGAAACGAAGGTTTACGGGAGCGTTGTATTTTTCGCCCAGTCCAAAGTTGATGCAGATGGCTTTCGTATGGCCAATATGCAGGTATCCATTAGGTTCAGGCGGAAAACGGAAACGGATCTGTTCTTTTTTCAGACCGTTTGCCATATCATCTTCAATAATTTGCTCAATAAAATTGAGTGATTTTTTTTCTTCTTCCATTTAAATTAGCTTTTATTGTATGCAAAAAAAGTTTGACAAAGTTACGGAAAATTTAGGGCTTACGGAAATGATAATCTAAATGCTGAAAGACTAATAAATTCATTATTTATAGCTAACTTAGATAGAAATAAGACCAATTACAAAATTTACCCACTATGGCTGTTTATATCCTAAGCAATCGTAAGATCGTACGTCACAAAGGCGAAAAAGCAGATTCATTTTCCAATGATGAATATTCTATTCCCAATTTCAGGATCGCAAAATGTGATTTTGACACCTACAAAGAGCCTACTGCATCCAAAAAGAAGAAAGATTATACCAACCGTAACATCTTAAATTACAAATTATTTTCTGAGCCCGAAAAGCAGGGCTATGAAGATGTCCTGGAAGTTTTACGGAATGAAAAAGGTATTAAAAATTCCTCACGGACAGCCAATAATCTAGGCGGAACCCAAAGAATGTTCTATGAATTATATAAGAATATGTCTTCTACAAAAGAAAGAAGCGATGTCCTGATTTTTATTCATGGGTATGCATACGATTTTGATGATGAATTAAAGGCAATTATCGATCTTAAAAAGCTGTTTATCGATAATCCGGCATCCCCTGTAGAGCATATCCTTTTTGTGAGCTGGCCTGCTTCAAGCAGTATTGTTCCTCTGACTTATTTTGATGACAAGGCATCAAGTATTAATTCAGGGTCATCGCTGATGCGGTTGTTTTATTTTTACACCCAATTTTTAAAAGATATTTTTTCAACCCGTGACCTGGCTCCGTGTAATCAAAGAATTCACCTGATGGCCCATTCTCTTGGAAACAGGGTGCTTCAAAGTATGCTTTACAGCCTTAAAAAAGAAAATATCCTCCGCGTTATCGATCAGGTTTTGCTTTTAAATGCTGATGTATCCTATAAAGTCTTCGAAGACTCTGAAGATTCATATAATAAGCTTCCGCTGCTGGCCAACCGTATTTCTATTTATCTCAACAGAAAAGACACGGTATTGGGGATTTCACAATTTACTAAAAATATTCTGACCCCCAGATTAGGCAAGAATGGCCCCAGCGATATTGAAAAACTGAAAGATATCGTTTCTATCATCGACTGTACTTTTGTAGAGGATGATATCCTGAACAGTTTTAAATATGAAATAGGAAACCATTGGGGATATCTTTCCAGTTCAATGGTTCAAAAAGATATTTTTCAGAATTTATATGGAATTGACAGAAATTTAATCACAGGGCGATCAAAAAATAACGAAAATATTTTCACAATTATTCCTTAATGATTAATTAAAAAAATCCCATAAAATGAACTATATGTTAAACTTCGTTCCAATACCGACATTGGCATAAAGATTGTAAATTTCATTACAAAGAGAAATAAAAATATTTTATCATGAAAAGAATTAAAAACAAGTTTTCTTATATAGTAAGATATATAAAGGAAGCAATTTTTGTAAAAGACGTGATTTAATAAGAGTACTGATCATAAAATAAAGTTTATCGACCCTAACACTACTTTTGCCTCATTTTCACGTCTGTATCTTCTTTAATTATTGAAGAGATTTTACCATCCGTAATATAATATATATTTACGGAAAATTGACATGGATATAAATTTATATTAATTTAGGTAAAGTATTGCATAATAAGAAAAATAAGTTGATATTTACTTTACCAACTCAATTAAAATCTTATTATGAAAAAACTTAAAAAATCAGAATTAAAAGTTATTAAAGGAGGCATAGTTCCACTTGGTTGTAATAACTGGGATACAAAAAGAAGATGCTGCACATCCTGGGATGAAGAGCATATGTACAACCCTATCTGCCCAGAGCTTTAATTAATTTTGCGTGTCTTTGAACCAGAGCAACTCGTTGTTCAGTTCTAAACTAGATTCAAAATTATTTACAAATAGAGATCCGGTGCCCAAACCTTGCGGCATCGGATTTTTTTTCGTGAATGTATACTGGGCAATAGCATTCAGTCCTATATTACTTTCAAGAGCAGACGTAATCCACCAGCCGATATTCTGCTCTTCTGCAAGAGAGATCCATTCATCTGAGCCTGAAAAACCTCCGACCAGAGCAGGTTTTAAAATAATATACTGAGGCTTAATGCTTTCTAAAAGCTTTTTCTTTTCGGCAGGATCAGTAATCCCAATCAGTTCTTCATCCAAAGCAATCGGCGTAGGAGCTCCGGCACACAATGAGGCCATATCACTCCAGTTTCCAGCCTTGATTGGCTGCTCAATAGAATGAATATGAAGATCTGAAAGCTGCTGTAAAACAGTCTTTGCTTCTTCCCTACTAAATCCGCCATTAGCATCTACCCGAAGCTCCAACGCATCTTTTGAGAATTTTCCTCTTAACTTCTGAAGGATTTTGTGTTCAGACTCCCAGTCAACACCAATCTTCAATTTGATACAATGAAATCCTTTTTCAAGCTTTTCCCGGATTTGTTCCTCCATATACAGAATGTCTCCCATCCAGATCAATCCATTGATCACGATAGCAGATTTCCCTTCGGTAAATTCACTTGGAAAATACAGATTCTCTCCGTATTTCAGATTCAAAACTGCCTGCTCATATCCGAACCATATAGACGGAAACTCTTTCAGTTGTTCTTTTAAATATAGGTAACCACGATCAATATTTTCACAAAGCCATTGGAGTTTTTCTTCATAATCCGGTCTGTCATCAAAACTCAATCCCCGAAATATTGCACACTCCCCTGTTCCCTTTTTTCCGTTGTCTCCAACCTCGAGAATAAAGGTTTCTTTTTCATACAAAACGCCGCGAGACGTTCCGCTCGGGCGTTTAAATTCCAATAAATATCTGAAATATTTTGCTTTCATTATTTTACACTGTCAATCCGCATGAATTCCTCTGCTTTTTCCACCATCTGAATACTTCCGCAGAAAAACGGAATTCTCTGATGCAGCTCTGTAGGTTCTACCTCCAGAATTCTTCTGAATCCGTCAGTAGCTTTTCCTCCAGCCTGTTCAGCAAGGAATGCCATAGGATTACATTCGTACAGCAATCTTAATTTTCCGTTCGGAGCCTGGGAATAGGAAGGATAAATATAAATTCCTCCTTTCAGCATATTTCTGTGGAAATCTGCTACCAAAGAACCGATATATCTTGAAGTATAAGGACGGTCTCCTTCTTCCATCTGACAATATTTAAGATAGTTTTTCACACCTTGAGGGAATTTAATATAATTACCTTCGTTGATGGAATAAATCTTTCCATTGGTAGGAAATGTCATATTAGGATGAGAAAGATAATAGGTTCCCAATGAAGGATCCAGAGTAAATCCGTTTACACCATTTCCGGTCGTATAAACGATCATGGTAGAAGAACCGTAGATTACATATCCTGCTGCAATCTGGTTGATTCCTTTCTGAAGAAAATCTTCCAGCTGAACCGGAGTTCCGGGTTCTGTTACTCTTCTGTAAATAGAGAAAATAGTTCCGACAGAAACATTTACATCAATATTGGATGATCCGTCCAAAGGATCAATTAGCACGACATATTTACTCAGGTGGCCGTTTTCACCACACTTAATGTCAATAAAATCATCATTTTCCTCCGAAGCAATACCACAAACAACCTCTCTCTGAGACAAAGCCGTAATAAAAATTTCATTGGCAATCACATCAAGTTTCTGTTGTTCTTCGCCCTGAATATTCTGGTTACCGGCAGCTCCTGTTATATCTACGATTCCGGCTTTGTTTACTTCTCTGTTTACCACTTTTGAAGCCAATCTTATGGCGCTCAGTAGACGGGAAAATTCACCTGTAGAATATTGAAAATCGTCCTGTTTATCTATAAGAAATTCTCCTAAAGTCTGTAATGGTTGATTTGACATATTTTTCTTTTTACGTTTTCCCCAAATTTCGGAAAATTTATCGGAGAAAGAAAGCTTTTATTAGAAAAGACCTTAACAGTTGTTTTTCAACACCATACAGAACCAACAATGGTATAGACCTAAAATTATCATTGCGTAATTAATCCCCATTTGATGACAATAAATCAACAAAATTCTGATAATATTCATCAAGTCTCAATTTTAATTAAATCTTAATTCCATCCAGCCGCCAGAAACTTTCATATCTCGTTGTAAATTTATAATTTTGACCTCCGTAAAAAACTCATGTAATTTTTAATCTAACAATTTTATTTTTAACAAATTAATGAAAATTTTCAAGTTTGGTGGTGCATCTGTAAAAGATGCCGAGAGTGTAAAAAATGTATCCATGGTTTTACAAAGTCAGGGATTTGCCAAATGTCTGCTGGTTATTTCAGCAATGGGCAAAACGACAAATGAATTGGAAAAGGTTGTAGAACTTTATTTCAAGAAGGATAACTATCAAACTGAGATTGAAAAGATAAAACAAAAACACATCGAGATTGCGGAAGGTCTGTTTCCTGAAAACCATGTAGTTTTTGCTGAGATCAATATATTCTTTGATGATATTGATTCTTTCTTAAGACGAAACAAATCGCCTAATTACAGCTTTGTCTATGACCAGGTCGTAAGCTGCGGGGAAATGATCTCTACAAAAATTCTGAGTGAATACCTGAATGAAATTCAGTTTACGAATCAATGGCTGGATGCCAGAGATTATATTAAAACAGACAGTTCCTACAGGGAAGGTATGGTAGACTGGGCAAAAACAGAAGAATTTATTTCAACTTTAAATACGGATATCTGCTATGTAACGCAGGGATTCATTGGTTCTGACGACAATAATTTTACGGTAACTTTAGGAAGGGAGGGCTCTGACTACTCTGCTGCTATTTTTGCGTATTGCCTGAATGCTGATGCCATGACGATCTGGAAAGATGTTCCGGGAGTAATGACTGGGGATCCAAGGAAATTCAGCGATGTTTCTCTTCTTTCCAATATTTCTTATGAGGAGGCCATTGAAATGGCTTATTACGGAGCAAGTGTCATTCACCCGAAAACATTGCAGCCTCTGCAGCAAAAAAACATTCCTTTTTATGTAAAATCTTTCGTAGATCCTACCAAAGGAGGAACTAAAGTTGGAGCCTCGGATAAAAACCAACATGAAGAATCTTATATCTTAAAAGAGAATCAGATTCTGTTAAAGATCTCAACAAGAGATTTCTCATTCATTGCAGAAGACCATATGAGTCTTATTTTCGGATATCTCTCTAAATATAAAATCAAGGTATCTCTTATGCAGAATTCTGCTATTTCATTGGCTTTGTGCCTGGAAGACAAATTCAATCAGGTGGATGAGCTTAATGAAGAACTTCAAAAAATATTTAAAACCAAAGCGGTTAAAAATGTATCTTTATTCACAGTAAGAAATGCGAAGATGGATCATATTGACAAATTTTACCAGGAAAAAAATGTATTATTGGAACAGATTTCCAAAAATACGGTTCAAATGGTAACACAATAATTTTAACTGCGACTAAACACATATGAGTTTAATTTCGAAAAACGATCTTATCACAGCTTCCGGCTTAAGCAAAATTGGGTTCCTGAAAAACCCGGTCGCATCAGCCGTGATGAGTATTGCCAAAATAAATGAAGTTAATAGATTATACGACAAATTAAAAGATAAGGAAGGCAAAGATTTTTTCGACTCATTTGTAAGAGAAAGGAACTTAAGCTATGTGGCTTTTGAAGAAGATCTGGCAAAAGTTCCGAAAACCGGACCGTTTATTCTGGTCTCAAACCATCCTCTGGGTGCTATTGACGGAATTTTAATGTGTAAAATCCTTTCAGAAGTGCGTCCTGATTTCAAAGTAATGGGGAATTTCCTTCTGGAAAAAATTAAACCCATGGAACCGTATGTGATTTCTGTAAATCCTTTTGAAAACAGAAAGGAAGCTTACAGCAGCACTTCGGGAATGCGTGAAACCCTGAAACATCTTCAGAATGGAGGCTGCGTGGGGATCTTTCCGGCAGGAGAAGTATCTAATAAGAACAATCCTTATGGAGAAATTCTTGACAGAGACTGGGAAAAGCCTGCCCTTAAGCTGATCAGAATGGCTAAAGTACCGGTAGTTCCCTTGTATTTCCACGCTAAAAACAGCCGCCTTTTTTATCAGGTTGCAAAGCTTCATCCAAGTTTACAAACGCTGATGCTTCCTGCGGAGATGATGAACGACAGGGAAAAACCGATCAGAATCAGGATAGGAAAGCCCATCACTGTAAAGGCAATGGATGAAATGGAAACCATTGAAGAGCTGGGTGAATTTCTGAAGCGTAAGGTATATATGATGAAATCTTACTACGAAAAGAGAAAATCATTGGCCCAAAGCATCAATCTTAAAAACCTAACGTTAAAATTCCCGCTGTTAAGGGAAGAGAATATTGTCCAGAATATCATTGACGAAACTCCTAAGGAAGATATCCTGAAAGACATCAACCGCCTGAAAGGGACAGAAAAAATGCTGTTCAGTAACGGAAATTACGAGATCTATTTCACGACTTACGAGGAAATTCCTTCTGTGATGAGGGAGATCGGCCGTCAGAGAGAACTTACTTTCCGTGCTGTGGGCGAAGGAAGCAATTTACCGTTTGACCTTGACGAATACGATAAACACTATCATCATCTTTTCCTTTGGGACAGCAGTGCGGAGAAGCTTGCAGGAGCCTACAGAATGGCTTTGGGAAAAG
Source organism: Chryseobacterium sp. 22532 (assembly GCF_052044665.1). Taxonomy (NCBI): domain Bacteria; kingdom Pseudomonadati; phylum Bacteroidota; class Flavobacteriia; order Flavobacteriales; family Weeksellaceae; genus Chryseobacterium; species Chryseobacterium sp. 22532. The sequence goes on along the minus strand of NZ_JBQENJ010000006.1, from coordinate 324,226 downwards.
AGGTTATGAAGAAATATGGCATCAAAGGATTCTATACAAGCTCTTTATTTGAGTTTGAGCAGGATATCCATCCATTCTTCAAAAAAGTGATCGAAATGGGCCGTGCTTACATCTGTGAAGAATATCAGCAGAAGCCACTTCCGCTTTTCCTTTTGTGGAGAGGAATCGTTCATGTATGTTTAAGAAATTCCGACCATAAGTTTTTGATGGGCGGTGTAAGTATTTCCAATAAGTTTTCTGAGTTTTCAAAATCTCTGATGATTGAATTCATGCGTTCAAACTACTTTGATTCAGCAGTTGCACAATATATCACCCCGAGAAATGAATACAAGGTAAAGCTTCGCGACCGGGATAAAAATATTTTCTTTGAGGAAATGGAATCTGATTTGAATAAGCTTGACAAGATTATTGATGACCTTGAACCTGAGCTAAGGTTACCTGTTCTGATCAAAAAATACATTAAACAGAATGCGAAAGTGATTGCTTTTAACGTGGATCCAAACTTTAACGATGCCATTGACGGATTGATGTATATCCGAATCAGTGATCTTCCGGAAAGTACGATAAAGCCTGTATTGGAGGAGATGAGTGACCACATCAGAAAGGAACAGGAAAATAATTCAGCTGAAAATCAGTAGGTTTTATTTTTATTTTAAAAAAGTGCGGTTAATACTTGCTTCATATAGGAAAACTTACTACTTTTGCATCACTTTAAAACAACGAAGTAAGTCAACAAAAATATAATGGTTTCTTAGCTCAGTTGGTAGAGCAATGGATTGAAAATCCATGTGTCCCTGGTTCGATTCCTGGAGAAACCACTTGAAAACCTCTAATTTATTTAGAGGTTTTTTTGTTTTTATGGATAGGCTTTCAAAAATATTTAAACACAAATTAGCACTAATATTTTTGGCTAATTCTACAATTCTTTTAATAATTTTTCTGAATTCCAGACGGAAGCAAATTCATCATTTAAATTGGCAAGGGCAGTCAGATGGATCAGCTCGGCATCATATTTTTCGCCGTTTATCCCTACCCTGTCAAATGCTGCTGTTGCATCTGAAATTACATATGTTTCATACCCAAAATTTCCAGCCATCCTTGTCGTCGTTGAAACACAGTGATTGGTAGTTATTCCTGCAATCACTAAAGTATTGATATTCTGTTGGTCCAGCTTTTCTTTTAAATCTGTTCCGGTAAAGGCACTGTTTACATTTTTTGTAATAACAGGTTCATTATTTTGAGGCAGAACATGATCATTAAACTGAAAACCCGGGTCCAATTCATGCAATTTAGATTCCGGATTCACAGAGCTGTGTCTGACATGAAAAACCGGGAGTCCCAATTCTCTCCATTTTTCCAGCAATATTCCACTGATCTTTTCTGCATCTTTATTATTTCTGTTTCCACCCCAGTACTTTTCAGCCAAAAATCCTTTTTGAATATCAATCAGAAGCAGGGCTGGTTTTTTATCTCTTAACTTTATCATTTATATTATTCTTAATATGATTAAAATATACGGCTGTAAAGGAATTCCTTATATCTGTCGTTTAAAGGAGAATCAAACAGATCAAATACATGCAATGCTCCCGGTATCACCCACAACTCTGTTTTGACTCCTGCCCTATATAAAAGTTTTGAAAATTCTATATTTTCATCCCTTAAAGGATCCAGCTCACAGGCTACTATTGTTGTTCTTGGAAGATCGCGAAAGGCATTATAGTTCGTAAGATCTGCATACTTTATACTTTTATCCTTATTATCATTTCCCAAAAAATGAAGCCAGGCGGTTTCTGCATATTTTTTATTCCATAAAGGAGCATCTGTAAATTCATTCATGGAAAAGGTATTAAGCTTATTGTGAATCACCGGATATAATAAAAACTGATGGTTTATATTTTTTATTCCTTTATCATTAGCCATCTGGGTAACAGCCGCAGCCAGATGCCCACCGGCACTTGCCCCAAAAACAACAATATGATTCGGATCGATTTCAAGCTGTTCCGCACCATGTTCAATGGTCCACTCCAGCGAGTCAAATCCGTCCAGTACCGGAACAGGGAATTTATATTGCGGAGACAGCCTGTAATCAACCGAAATTATTGTAGCATTAAGATGCTCTGCTAATTCAAACATCTGGTTATCTACCTGTTCCGGAAGGCCAAAGACATATCCTCCTCCATGAAAATAAATGATAGTTCTATTTTTATCAAATTCTTCCGGCTGATAGATATGAAGTCTTATTGAATGATTATCAAAAGAGCTTTCTATGAAAATATCTTTCACATTAATTTTATCAGGCCCCTTAAAAGGATTATTCTTTGCCCATATTTTTTTCTCTTTCTGAATGATTTCCGGGTTATTAAGAAATTCAGCTTGATTGATTTCCAATGAAAACGGAAAACTATCTATACTTTTCTTCAGGTCTTTATCAATTCTATTGAAATCCATTGTATTATGTAATGTGCTTTGGATGAACGAATTTTAAGTTTTGGCTCAACTGTCAATCTTTTTATTTTTGTAAATTTATATGATGAATATCGGGTCTCCAAACACTCAATGAATTGTGTGGAACAAACAAAAAAGTAAGTATGAGCATTAAAGAATCATCAACCAATCAAGAAAATAAAAAAGGTCTGGAGCTTAGCTGTTCTGAGATATATGCTGTAAACCTGATCAGTGGCCGATGGATTCTTTCAATCTGCTACTGCCTTAAAACAGGAAAACTGAGATTTTCTGAACTCAAGAACAGCATCCCAAATATCAGTGAAAGAATGCTGACCATGCAGCTCAAAAAAATGGAAGAAGAAAGGCTGGTTCTAAAAAAGGTCTATGCAGAAGTTCCTCCAAGAGTAGAATATGAATTAACGGAAATCGGGCGACAGTTGATCCCTGTTTTGGATCAATTGGAAATATGGGGCGAAGATCACAAGAAAATAAAGAAAGGATTATAAAATGACTGTATTGATTTTTAAGCAAATACAAATCACAAAAGATATCTTTACCCATACTTTTGAAATTAATTATAAAAAACTTGCACGATATTGCAAAAAGTTCTATTTTTGCACCCACGTTAAACAACGAAACAATTGGTTTCTTAGCTCAGTTGGTAGAGCAATGGATTGAAAATCCATGTGTCCCTGGTTCGATTCCTGGAGAAACCACTGGAAATTAAACAATTTCAAACAAAACCCCTCAAATTGCACAATTGAGGGGTGTTTTTTTGCCCAGATATCAATAACAGAGATTCTCAAATTGAAGGTGAGCATAACATTTCTGTTTCATAATTATCTTTACTCAAAAAATGTAGTTAGCATTGTAAAATTACAAAAAGTCAACTAAAAAGTTGGCTTTGATTTTATTCATCAGTCCCAGATTGTCATCCCGTAATATGAGAAGAAAGGATTACCAATTCTGTGCGATCATTATTTGCTCATCTTTGGGTAAAGGTTTAAAAAGATCTAAAATCTCAATTTCTGAAAATGAGTCAGCTCCTGTAAACTGCAAAATTTCATCTGGAATATACCGCTTATTATAAAAAATATCTATTGCCTTCTCATCAATATTCCTTGAAAAATTAGGAGTATCTACAGGTGTCCAGATATTCAATGGTCCACTTTTAATTTGTAAATGATCTTTCGAAATAAATAAATACTGCTCTTTAAATTTCACTTTGATTTCACATCCAGAAATGCCATTCATTATATCTGCACCAGAAACATAATCTATTATATAATCGTTCTCAAAAGAAGAATTATTTAACATTAATTTTCCATATTTCACTTCATCATTAACGGCATAATTCCAAAATATTTCTCTTACATCTCTAAAAAGTAAATATGAAAAATCTAGCTTATCATATCTTTTAATTATGCTTTGAGTGAAGTTAATATTGAAAATTTCAAGGTTTACATAAGGAATAATTATCCATTTATTATAGACAAAAATATCTTTATTATACGCTTCAGATGTATTTACTTCGAAAACATCGTCTTCTATACTAATAATCATTATTCTTTTTTAAAACTATTTCATTAATGTTGTTTTTCCACCAATAGGAGTTCCGTCTGTTTTATAATAATATCATCGTACCAATCGACTATATATAATTTAATAATTATCATTTTTAAATTGTTTTTTATTAACAAATGCTCCTCCTGTCATAAACAGTCGAAGATAAAAACCCCGCCTTGATTATTCCTTAAGCATACAATACAATTTTAGTTGGATTAATCCTATCCAATTTCAATTACTTGCCCTTGTTTAAGTTTCATTATTTCAAATAATAAATCTTCATCAATATAATTCATATCAAAAGTAAGAGCTAAATATGATTGATTCTCTATAACAGTTTCATTAACTATATTTATAGGTATCATTAAATCTTTTAATACTATTGTATTTATTTTGTAATTCTCTAGTTCAGAATCAGATTTAACATTTCCTGTAACAATTAATTTATTTCTAGTTTGTAATCTAAAAACACTTTTTATTAAGAAAGAATCCATTTTATTGTAATTTTTTAGCATCTTATCAAAATTTTCTTTTATTTCATTGTATCTGGCTCCATAATAGTAAAGATCTGTTTCGCTGTCTAATTCCTTCGCATTAAACTTATATGGATCGACATAGGCTGTTGGTTCCTAATTTATTTAACCAATTATTAAAAATAATTTAATCTCAAAAATTAGGACGACAGATAATAATCATTGGAAATTACTGATCATATTCCATAACTATTTATCCAAGAAAATTACAAATCTTAGTTTAGTAAAGAAACTTTAATAACAAGTTCATAATTTTGAAAGTAATTACAGGTTAAACCAATCATTTTATTTAAGGCCCGTAACAGTCTTAAAGTTCGTTAATATACAGCATACCAAGTCAAATTCATCCTCTATTTTTTGGAAAATAACTATCTTCGCCTACAAATCTAATTTGAAAATGAAGAAGATCATCTCCGGGGTATTTGTTTTCTGCTCTGTTGTTATACTGGCTCAGGAAGCCATACAGTTCCAGGAACTACCTTTCAAAGACATTATAGCAAAGGCAAAAAAGGAAAAGAAACTTGTTTTCATCGATGCTTATGCTTCCTGGTGTGGACCGTGCAAGATGATGGAGAAAAATGTATTTACCCAGAAGCCTGTAGGAGATTATTTCAATACCAACTTCGTCAATGCCAGATTTGATATGGAAAAAGGTGAAGGAAGGGAAATTGCCGCCAAATATGGTGTACGCTCCTATCCTACTTATCTTTTCCTGAATGGTGAAGGTGAGCTGGTTTCTCAGAATTCCGGTTATATGGAGCAAAGCATGTTTGTGGCCATGGCTCAGGATATTAATTCTGCAGGTAATAAAAAAGGTTCTTTAAAAGAACGTTTTGCCAATGGAGAGAAAGACCCGGAATTCCTGATCAACATTATGAAACTGAACTCCTCCTCAGATTACGATTTTGCTAAAAAAGCTTCCGAACGGTATTTTGAAAACAAAAAGAAAACAGAAGAAATTTCTAAAGAGGAAATAGGTTTCCTGTTATTTTTTGTAAAGTCAACGGAAGACAGTAACTACAGCACGTTTACATCAAGAAAGGCTGAAATTATTAAATATCTGCCGGAAGAAACTTACAATGAATTTGACAATCAGCTGAAGCTTTCAAAAATTGTAGAACAATCTATTGATGATAAAAATAAAAGGATCAACGACGAATATTTCATGAAAACGGCTGAACCGTTAGTAGGAAAACAGCTCGCACAATCCAAACTGAACCAGACGAAACTCAGCTATTATGAGCAGAATGCCAATTTCCCTGAATTCGAAAAAGCAGCTTTGGAATATTATAAAAACTCCGATGCATTTGAGCCTAATGAACTGTTGAGAGCAGCGTGGATATTTAGTGATCACATCAAAAATCCAGCATCACTAAAGAAAGCCTCGGAATGGGCAGAAAAATCTGTAATGCGTGGCGAAACATCGGAAAACACTTACATTCTTGCCAAGCTTTATTTTCTTACAGGGAATAAAGAAATGGCCAAAAGCTACGCAGAAATGTCTAAACATATGGCCGTTCAGACCAATAAAGACTCCAAACTCGCAGAAGAATTATTGAAACAAATAAAATAAATGCTAAAACACAAATTTCTTACCGCATCTATCACACTTCTGTCTGCTGCAATGTTGACAGCCCAGGAACAAGAACAGGAAAAAAGTCTATATATCAAAGGAAATGCACTTCTGGCTCCAATTGGACTCATCAATATTGGTCTGGAAAAGCAACTGACGTCAAAGTTTACGATGCAGGGCGACGTTCTGGTATCTCCCTGGAAGTCTTTTGCAGGACATGAATTTCAGTATTATTCTGTTTCTCTGGAAGGAAGATATTATTTTAATGAAGCATTCAGCCATTGGTATGTAGGAGCTAATATTGCAACCTCAGCATTTGTACTTCAAAAATGGAATTATTGGAAGGATGTTGCCTATATAAATGACCAAAATGAAGTATTTGTTAAATCTAATCTATATCAAAAAGGAATTTCATTTTTAGTTGGCGTTACCGGAGGATATCAATTTAAAGTATCTGACCGATGGAATATTGATGTATATGCAACTATTGGCTCATCTACAGATTTCTACAAGGGATATGACCGTACCACCGGACAGCGGTATGAATCAGCCAAAAAATTTAATAAAAGCGGAGAAATCCTTCCATACAGAGGAGGTGTCATGATTTCTTATAAACTAAAATAACAGCATGAAACTGTTCGGAAAAAATCATATTATTATTTCAGTGATCACTTTTGTGATCCTTTTTTTAATGAATTATATCGGAAATGACCTGCCCGACAAGTTGGAAAGAGCATTGATGACAGCTTTTGCCGGAGTTATAGGATTATCACTTGGGCTTTTCATCCTAAATAAAGGTAAGAACGATAAAAACCCTCCACAGAATTTTGATTGATATCAAAGTGAATGGTCAATTGTGAATTTGGCTTTATCCGTGAATTTTATGATCTATAGGTTCACAATTGACAAGGCAAAGCCAAATTCACAGTTGACTTTTAAACTCAGTCTTTGTAAACAATATACTTACGGCGGATCTTTTCGAATTTCTCCAGATCATTTTTCCATGAAGCTTTGATTTCCTGAATTGATTTTCCGGCTATGATCTGTTTTCTGAATTCATCCGTTCCGGCCAGCTTATCAAAGAACAAATTCTCCAGGAAGAAGTTCTGCTTTGGATTCTTATAGCCTTTATAAGATTTAATCAGCCATTCAAGATTCAGTTCTCTAAGATCTTTCGGATAGGCTGAAAGATCTTCACCGTAACACAATTTTCCGTTTAGAAAAGGATCTTTTGCTCCAAAATTAGGTTTTGGTGTAAACTGATAAGGAAATCCCTGCGTCCATGGAGAACCATAGACCTGGAATGGCAGATCAGTACCTCTTCCCACAGAAACCTGAGTTCCCTCAAAAAAACATAAGCTCGGATATAGATTGATAGATTTATCATTAGGCAGATTTGGGGAAGGCTTATCTAAAATCGGGTAACGTTTATTTTTATGGTAATTTTTCATAGGGATCAGGGTATATTTTGCCTGAACTCCATTTTTCAGCCACTTTTCGCCATTCACCATTTTCCCGTACTCTCCTATCGTTAATCCATAGACTACAGGAACTTCATGCATTCCTACAAAACTTGACCATTTTTTTTTCAAAACAGGTCCGTCTGTATAACCATCATGTGGGTTCGGACGGTCCAGCACCATTATTTCTACATTATTTTCGGCTCCAGCTTCCATCAAATAGGCTAAAGTTGAAATATAGGTATAGAACCTGACACCAACGTCCTGGATATCAAAAACAACAATATCAATTCCTTTTAACTGCTCAGGTTTTGGCTTTTTGTTGTTTCCATATAAAGAAATAATCGGAATTCCTGTTTTGGTATCCACTCCGTTCTTTACTTTTTCTCCTGCATCTGCATCTCCTCTGAAACCATGTTCAGGAGCGAAAATCGCCTTAATCTTGATATTATTTTTTACCAGAAAATCTACGACATGGTTTTTATCACTCATCAGTCCGGTCTGGTTGGTGACCACTCCGATGGTTTTATTTTTCAGCAGAGGAAGATAAAGCTCAGATTGATCTGCACCGGTTTTGAAATCCGGCTGATCTTGAACCTGAGAATAATATTGGTTGAATATACCTAAAAAAATTAGGCAAATAAGAAGTAAATTTTTAATTTTGAAATCTAAATTCATAAGCTTGAAATTTCCTTTATATTTCTCTAGAAAAATAGCGTTTTCCAAAGATAACAAAAATAACCTTTCAAGAGTTATCATCTTCATCGGCAGGCTTTCTGTAGCTTTGGGGATCATTGTTTCTTTGATTACCGTATCTACGGGCTTCGGCTCAAAGAAAGCCATCAAAGAGAGGCTGGCAGATTTCAGCGGACACATTACAGTACGGTCTACAAGATCTAATTCTTCTTACAATACCTCTGTTCTTGACAATCAGGGACTGAACATTCAGAAAATTAAAAATCTTCCGGATGTAGAAAGTGTTCAGAAGTATGCAACAGTAACGGGAATTATGCGTAATGAGCATAATTTTTCAGGCATTATATTTAAAGGAATTGGAAAGGATTTTGACAGTCTGAGGTTCAAAAAATTCCTGGTTGCCGGTACTACTCCTAAAGTAACAGAGAATGGCTTTAACAATGATGTAACTATTTCACAGAAGATTGCTAATGATCTTCACCTGAAAGTAAATGACAGTATTGTTACCGTATTTTCAAAAGCAGATCAAAAGCCGATCTACCGTAAATTCAGGGTGATAGGAATTTATAAAACTGATATTAAAATGATTGACGAGCAATTCGTCATCGGGGGAATCAATCATGTAAGAAAAATTCAGGAAATGAAGCCTGATGAAATAGGTGGTCTTGATATATTCTTTAAAAATGTAAATGACATCGACAAAGATTTTCCGGAAATTGAAAAACTGATCGGCTATAAAAACTATGCTGAAAAAGCAACGGAAAAATTTCCGCAGATCAATGACTGGATCAGTATTTTCGACACCAATATTGCCCTGATTATCATCATTATGCTGATTGTGGTTGTTATTAACATCATTATGGTTCTTTTAATTCTGATCATTGAAAGAACTAATTCTATCGGCCTTCTAAAAACACTGGGGGCAAGCAATTCACAGATAAGAGCTACGTTCATCAATTATACACTGATCATCATGATCCCGGGGCTTCTGTATGGTAATGCCATAGGTCTGGGTTTGATTCTGATTCAGAAATTCTTCGGCATCATTAAGCTTAATCCTGAGAACTATTATGTAAGTACGGTTCCGGTTGATCTTAATCCTGTTGCCATTATATCTATTTCACTAGGAATTTTGCTTATTTCCGGACTGGCTTTGATCGTTCCGAGTTACCTGATCAGCAAGATATCTCCGGTGAAGGCGATTAAGTATAATTAAAAGTGAAATGTAAAGGAGTCCATTGTCAATGTCAATGACAAAACAGTGATCAATTCTATTTTATTTAAAAAATTCACTATTTGCGATTCACCATTCACTTTATACAATTATTACAATTAACCCATTTCAATGACCTAAGTAAAAATTCATTATTAACAATTCACCATTCACATAAATCACACAGCTAATTTTTAAAGCCTTATCTTTGTACCGCTTATAAAACATTTATGAAATACGCAAAAAATATTCTTGAAACGATAGGAAACACCCCTCTTGTGAAACTTAATAAAGTATTGGGAGAAGATTTTCCTGCTCTGGTTTTAGCAAAAGTAGAGACATTCAATCCTGGGAATTCTGTAAAGGACAGAATGGCCCTTAAAATGATAGAAGATGCCGAAAAAGACGGCAGATTAAAACCTGGAGGAACCATTATTGAAGGAACTTCCGGAAATACGGGAATGGGGCTGGCTCTTGCTGCCATCATCAAAGGCTACAAATGTATTTTTGTAACCAATTCCAAACAGTCAAAAGAGAAATGTGATATCCTTCGTGCTGTAGGAGCAGAAGTTATCGTATGTCCTACTGATGTGAAACCTACTGATCCGCGTTCTTATTATTCAGTTTCCAAAAGACTGGCTAAGGAAACAGAAAACGGATGGTATGTGAACCAATACGACAACTTATCAAACAGAGCGGCTCATTATGAATCTACAGCTCCGGAAATCTGGGAACAGACAGATGGAAAGCTTACGCATTTTGTAGCGGGTGCCGGAACAGGAGGTACTGTTACGGGCTGCGGAACATTCTTCAAGGAGAGAAATCCCAATATCAAAATAATTGGTGTTGATACGTATGGTTCTATTCTGAAGGAATTTCATGAGACCGGTGAGCTTCATTACGATCATGCTTATACGTACATCACGGAAGGAATTGGGGAAGATATTATTCCTGAGAATTATGATATGTCTGTTATTGATCATTTTGAAAAAGTAACGGATAAAGACGGTGCTGTCTACGCTAGAAAACTGGCTAAGGAAGAAGGGATTTTCTGTGGATATTCTGCAGGAAGCGCAATTGCTTCTCTGATCCAGATGAAAGATCAGTTCACGAAAGATGATGTGATTGTAGTTCTTCTTCACGACCACGGTTCAAGATATGTAGGAAAAGTCTACAATGACGAGTGGATGAAGGAAATGGGTTGGTTGGATTAATCAAAAACGAAGAAGGTAAATTTACCTTTATATAAATAAAAAATCAGAGCGTTTTGCTCTGATTTTTTTATTGTTTGATGTTTTTCTTTATGGTCTGTTTTAAGCTGCTGTAATCTCCTTTACTCATTGATTTTTCGGGAAACATGTAATTGTATTTTCCTTCCAATGCAATAAATGAATTATTTATATCATATACTTTGAAATCTTCCCACTTGCTTAGCTCTTCCTGATGATTAAGATTAACGTTAAAAATATCATCATTAAAACGGATCTCATAGATTTCAGAATCTTCCAGGGATTTCAGATAACGGTTAACCTCTTTTTTCCACCGGGAAACCTTGTTGATGCTTAAAGAAAGATAAACCGTACAAAGCAGGAACAAAAAGCTCACGAAATATAGAATCCCAAACTTTTCTTTGCTTAAATCATCTTTAAAACAAAACAGAATTAACAGAACTAATCCTACAACTGCCGTAGTAACGGTTTTTCCTTTGGTAGTCTGTGAAAAAAACAAACTTCCCTGGTTACCGCTGAAATAAATTTCCTCGAAATCCTTTCTGTTTACATTTAATTTAATGATTTTCTCTCCATTCATTTCTCAGAAATATTTAATTTGTTTTTAAAGATTACAAAACTAAATCAAATATCTTCATATTGGTCACTTATTGCAGAAAGTTTATTCAGTAAATCACGATTTTTTCTCTTCAAATCTTCCATTTTCCGAAGCATATCATGAATAACTTCCAGACCGGGAAGATTAATTTCCAGATCATAATGCCAGTTGGTAAACCTTTCAAAAACAGGCAGGTCTTCATATAGTAAATACCGGACATCATTCTCTGTTTCTACATGCAGTAAACCCTCGTCTACCAATTCATCAAAAAAAGTGATCTCTATATTGTATATTTTTACGAGTTCTTCCCGTGATATTCTTTCATTCATGGCTTAGGAATTTTTAAGTTGTTCAAAAAGTTCTTTCTGCTTGTCTGTCAGATGGGTCGGCAGCTTCACCTCATACGTCACAAAAAGATCTCCAGCCTGCCCTTCTTTCTTATACACCGGAAAACCTTTTCCCTTCAGCCTTACCGTTGTTCCGTTCTGTGTTTCCGGCTTCACTTTAAGGTTAACGCTTCCGTCCAGTGTAGTCACTTTTACGTCGCCCCCTAAAACAGCGGTATACAGATCTATTGAAACCTTGGTTTTCAAATCATCTCCTATTCTTTCAAAATTAGGATCTACGGGGATATTGAAAGTAATATACAGGTCTCCGTTGGGACCACCATTAAAACCCGGGTTTCCGTGTCCTTTCAGTTTGATCTGCTGTCCGTCATATACCCCCGCCGGAATCGTAATTCTTACTTTTTTACCGTTGATATCAAAAGTCTGTGGATGAGTCTGGGCAGCATCTTTTAAACTTAAATTTAATTCAGCATGAACATCCTGTCCCTTGAATTTTCCTGAAGAACTTCCCCTTGAGCTTCTTCCAAAACCACCACCGGCACCGCCAAACATACTTTGAAAAAAATCTGAAAAATCTTCTCCCTCACCGAAATCAGCACCGGAAAATCCACCGCCGCCATAGTTCTGCTGCTGATACTGTCGTTGCTGTTGCTGAGCTTTTTCATACTCTTCCCCGTGTTTCCAGTTTTCCCCATACTTATCATATTTGGTACGGTTTTCAGGATTACTGAGAACTTCATTGGCTTCATTCAGTTCTTTGAATTTCTTTTCAGCTTCTTTGTCACCCGGATTGAGATCAGGATGAAGCTTTCTCGCCAACTTACGGTAAGCTTTTTTAATGTCATCCTGTGTTGCGCTTTTATCTACGCCTAAAATTTTATAGTAATCTATATAAGCCATAGAAACGATATTTACTCAAATTTATGAAATTTAAGCCTGAAAATTATATAAGAGAGTGTTAAAAATAAACCTATCTTTGATAAAAAGCATTGAATGAAAGAGGTACTGAACAACTACTCAGGAATTATACTTTTACTCTTAGGAATTGTTGCAGGAAGCATTATAGGTATTACTGCTCCCAATATTGTGGAATATGTTAAACCTTTGGGAGATATCTTTCTGAACCTCCTTTTTGTGAGTGTAGTACCGTTGGTATTCTTCGCTGTTTCCAATTCTATTGCGTCGCTGGAACAGCAGTCTAAATTCGGAAGAATCATTTTAGTAATGTCTTTTACTTTTCTGTTTTTTATTTTGACAGCAGCCATTTTTACGATCTGTGTCGTTTATGTATTTCCAGTTTCCGGGATTTCCGGCAGTTCTGAAATCATTTCTGAAACGGTTAGTGAAGACAGTTGGGGAAACAGGATCGTAAGCTTTTTTACTGTTGGAGAATTTACCCAGCTTTTTTCAAGACAAAATATGCTGGCTCTTCTTATTTTTGCTTTTATGACCGGATTTGCAGCCCGCAAAGCCGGAGAAAAAGGACAGCCATTCAGGGTTTTTATCGCTTCCGGATATGAGGTAATGAAAGAGCTTCTTTTATTGATTATGAAGCTTGCGCCTATTGGTCTTGGAGCTTATTTTGCCTATCAGGTAGCCACTTTGGGACCTCAGCTTTTTGGTTTTTATGCTAAACCTTTAGGACTTTATTATATTGCAGGAATCGTTTATTTCTTTGTCTTTTTTTCTTTGTATGCTTTTATGGCGAACGGGCAAAAGGGGATCAAAAGTTTCTGGACAAATGCAGTCTACCCCACTCTAACTGCTCTGAGTACCTGCAGCAGTTTTGCGACCATGCCGGCGAATCTTCAGGCTGCCTCGAAAATAGGTATCCCGAATTCCATTGCCAACCTGGTTATTCCAATTGGAACCACATTGCATAAGAACGGATCTTCCATGTCATCCATTATCAAGATATATGTTGCTTTTCTGATCATTGGGAAAGACTTTTTTGACCCTGCAAATTTATTGCTGGCACTAGGAATCACTGTTTTTGTAAGCATTGTAGCCGGTGGAATTCCGAACGGCGGGTATATCGGTGAAATGCTGATGATTTCGGTTTATAAACTGCCACAGGAAGCTATTCCGGCTGTGATGATTATTGGGACGCTGGTGGATCCTTTAGCTACGGTTCTTAATGCTGTGGGAGATATAGTCGCTGCTATGTTTGTCAACCGGTTTGTGAAGGTCTGATGGGATAAAGAGAAAAAGAATAAAGAATAAAGAATAAAGAACAGGTATAGTACATATTTATACGATTGGTTCAAATCTATACTTATAAATCCTCTTGATCTGCGATAGTTTAGATAATTATTTTCTGAGTGATTAAGTTGATCGGATATGTTTTTTCTAGCCGATTGTTTCAAAGATCGGTGATCGGTGTTGATGGTCGATATTTTATTCGCTACGTTTTACTGGTTCCAGATGTTCATATTCTTCTTTGGTGAAAAGTCTGTACTGGACTTTGAATGTCTTGCCTAAAGGAGTTTCCAGAGAAAAACCTCCCGGACCGAATCCATCTGTGACATCCAGTGTAAAGTGGGAATATTTCCAATATTCAAATAAATCGCGGTCTATCCAGAATTCATGACCGTTGATGGTTCCTATCATAGCATCATTCATTCTCGGAAAAAATCCGCCTTTCTCAAAGCATTGTGGCTGAGTGCCTTCACAGCATCCGCCGGCCTGATAAAACATCAGGGGGCCGTATTTATCTTCCAGTTGATAAATAACATCAAGCGCTTTTTCTGTTGCTGATAATCTGGATATTGTCGCTTCCATTTCTTTCTTTTTAAACGAGTTGTTTCTATTAAGGTACGAAGATTAATTGATCAACTCTTTCTCTTAATATATTTTTTAATCGCAAAGGCACAAAAGTTTTTATCTCATGCTGTTTTAGGACGCAAAGATTTTATCTATGATACAATTGTATACTGCTGTCATTTTGAACAATTTTACATGTCAAATCGTAAAAATTATCATCAGCATATGGTCCTCTGCTTTACCTCAAATCTCTGATTTTATTATGTATTAAAATGCAAACTGTAATTCCAAAATAATGGCTAAGTTTTCGCGTGAGGGATTGGAAGGGCGGCGAGGAACGAGCCGGTGCGGAATGAAATGGAGCACCGAAACAAAGTGAAGCCCTGGAAAAGCCCGACCGTTTTGCCCCGGCTCTGCCGGGGCAAACGGGCACGCCCTAATATTTAAAAATTAAAAGAAACCTAATTTGTTTTTGTTGTAGGAGATCAGCATATTTTTGGTCTGACGGTAGTGGTCAAGCATCATTTTATGATTTTCTCTACCGATTCCCGACTGCTTATACCCTCCAAAAGGCGCTCCTGCAGGATAGGAATGATACTGATTCACCCAAACTCTTCCCGCCTGGATCTGGCGCGGAACATTGTACAGCTGGTGTGCATCTCTTGTCCAAACTCCTGCTCCAAGACCATAGATGGTGTCATTGGCGATTTTTACAGCTTCTTCTTCATCTTTGAAAGTCGTAAATGCCAGGACGGGTCCGAAGATCTCTTCCTGGAAGATTCTCATTCTGTTGTTTCCTTTGAAAATGGTAGGCTGGATATAGAATCCATCTTCTAAGTTTTCTCCCACATTATTTACGTCACCACCTACAAGAACCTCAGCCCCTTCTTCTTTTCCTAACTGAATATAAGACAGTATTTTATCTTTCTGGATCTGGGAAGCCTGGGCACCCATCATCACGGTTTTATCAAGCGGATTTCCTACTTTGATCGCTTTTACTCTTTCGATTACTTTTGCAATGAATGCGTCTGCAATATCTTCCTGTACCAACAGTCTTGAAGGACATGTACAAATCTCTCCCTGATTAAGGGCAAAAAGTACAGCACCTTCAATCGCTTTATCCAAAAATTCATCATCTGCGTCCATTACGGAACTGAAGAAAACGTTTGGAGATTTCCCACCTAATTCAAGGGTTACCGGAATAATATTTTCTGTAGCATACTGCATGACAAGACGTCCTGTAGCTGTAGAACCTGTGAATGCTGCTTTTGAAACTTTAGGATTAGTCACTAAGGCTCTTCCCAGCTCCGCTCCGAAGCCGTTAACAATATTAATAACACCTGCAGGCAGCAGATCGCCTATAATTTCCATTAAAACCAAGATGGAAACCGGAGTACTTTCAGCGGGCTTTAATACAACACAGTTCCCTGCAGCTAAAGCCGGGGCCAATTTCCATACGGCCATCAATATTGGGAAATTCCAAGGGATGATCTGGGCAATTACTCCCAACGGTTCGTGAACGATCAACGAAACAGTGTCTTTATCCAGTTCATTGTGAGAACCTTCGTCTGCACGGATCACGGAAGCAAAATATCTAAAATGGTCTATGGCAAGAGGTAAATCGGCAGCCAGCGTTTCTCTTACCGCTTTCCCGTTGTCGATGGTTTCAACAATGGCAAGGTATTCAAGGTTCTGCTCGATCCTGTCTGCAATTTTGTTTAATATAACGCTTCTTTCTGTAGATGAAGTGTTTTTCCAGGTTTGGAATGCTTTGTCTGCGGCATTTACGGCCAGCTCCAGATCTTCTTTGGAAGAGTGTGCTACTTGGGTAAAGTTTTTACCATTCACCGGAGAAACTACATTGAAATACTGTCCGTTTACTGGAGGTGTAAATTTACCATCAATGTAATTATCATATTTGTTTTTGAATTCAGGCCACTGAAAAGCGGTTTCTGATTTCGGTTCTGTCATAGTGCTCATATTAATGTAATTTTATTTTTTTCGTAATGCCAAATTACATTTCCAGATGAAAAAGTGATAGCACAATCGTGTAAAAAAATATCACAATAGTGCAGATGGTTAATTTTATAATTTTATTAACAACAGTCTAGGGCTAAAATTTATATATTTGAGTAATTGGGTCTTACAAAATGTTTAGAAATGAATAACAATAATAAATTTTTATTAAATACTCCTGAATTAAAGAAGGAGAGCCAGTTATTGAACCTTGTTGAAAACCAGACAAAATTCAATCTAAACAACTGTGAATTTAACATTTATGAAACCCACAAAACAGCTTTCGGTGTGAAACTTCACTTTGAAAACATCGCATTTACAGCAATGCTAAGGGGCAAAAAGCATATGAAGCTGGATAATAAAACAAATTATTTTGATTATTTTCCCGGTGAAAGCATTCTCGTTGCACCCGGTGAAACCATGGTCATTGATTTTCCTGAGGCAGACGAATCTCCTACCCAATGTATTTCTTTAAGCCTTAATCCTGAATTTATAGAAAATTCGCTTAATTATTTAAATTACAGTCTTCCCAAAGTGGATGAAACTTCCCAATGGAATATCAAGCTGGATGAATTTTTCCTGTTTAATAACAAATCCTTAGCGTCTGCTACCAACAATATCATGAGGATTGCAATGGACGACAATTCCCAGAAGGATATCATGGCAGATTTTGCTTTGAAAGAACTTTTGATCAGGCTTATGCAGACGCAAGCCAGAAGTATGGTTGAAAAAAATATTGCTAAAAATAAATCCAGGATAGGTTTTGCCGTTGATTATATCCGTAAAAACCTGCATCAGAAGCTATCTATCGACAGTATGGCAAAACTGGCTTATGTAAGCAAGTCCAATTTCTTTAAAATGTTCAAAGATGAGCTGGGAACTTCTCCCAACGATTTTATCCTGCAGGAAAGGATCAACAGAGCAAAGGAGTTACTCGCAGGGCAGAACAGCATTAAGGAAACTGCTTATCAGACAGGATTCTCGGATACAAATTATTTTACTAGAGTTTTCAAGCATCTGGTAGGTGTTACACCGAAAAGTTATCAAAATGAAAAAGTATTTTTTTGAATAAACCAAAAAGAGCAGATTCTTCTGCTCTTTTTGGTTTTCTAAATCATTTATTGTTTCTCTAAAATCTGCTCTAACTGCTTTTCCAATTTATTAATTTTTTCGGATTGAGATTTTAAAGTCTGATTTTCTTCCTGGAGTTTTTTGATTTGCTTATTCTGCTCTATGGAATAAAGGGTAAGCTCCTCTATCTTTTGTAAAAGTTTGATCTGAAATTCACCAATATTTACACCCTCCTGCTCCATAACTTTAGCAGAAGCTATTTCCGGCAAATGCTTATTTTCTTTAATATGCTTTTCAACATCTTCTAATTTCGGAAGATCATAGTCTTTTTCAAATACGAAGTCAGCAGTCGGCGTAAGTGTTACTTTTACTTCTTTCGCTTCTAATTTCCCTTGAAGGGCTGCATTTCCGTTAGCTTTTAAAGTAAGAACCTCAATTCCTGGAGACCCATTATATCCAACAAAAAAACGGTGCTGCCCCTGGGAAAAATAATCTAAACTTGCAGTGCTTATTCCAAAACCAAAGTAATTATTTGAACCTCCTGACCAAAGTGTAATCTTATTAGGAAAAGTTGACGGATCAGAGTAATTAGTTCCTAAATCTAATTTAGAAACTGGACTTGAAGTACCTATTCCCACATTCCCATTTGGCGTAAACCTTACTTTTTCGTCACCATTAAATCTAAATCCAAGCCCAATAATATTATCCGTATCCCCTCTGATAATTCCCATATCTGCATGATTATTATACCATGTAAACATAAGAGAAGAAACCAATGTATTAATAGGGTTTTGCGTTGTGGAAGGCTGAAAGAATCTAATCCCTTTTTGTTCGTTTCCAAAATTAACATCGAATTTAGCCTGAGGAGTTGAAGTCCCAATTCCCACATTCCCGATTTCTGTTAATTGAAAACCTACTCCCGTAGATGTTCGAAGCCTTACCCCGCCATACCAATTAATATCTAAGCCAGAAGAACCTGTCACGGGATAACTCCCTAAATAAAAATTTACAGGATCCCCATAGCCATATAATTTACTGAATGCGATATCCTGAGAAAATAGTAGTTCACAGATAGCCAGACCAAGAACTGATAATGTTTTTTTCATACAATATGTGTTTAAAAATTATTTATTATTCCTATTAAACCAGAAGAGCTCAATAAAAAGTGAGCAAATTTAACTAAATTTTCAAGAATATCAGAATAATTTATCACCACATATAGACAAAATTTTAATCTTTATAATGATAATATCTTGCTCCTTTCAAAACAGGATTATCAGTTTCTACTAAAATCAGCCCGAAACCTTTATAATTTTTATTAACGGAAGTCTGAAGCTGTTTTCTATGAAGTTTTTCATAGGTTTCAAAATCAACTGCCGTTCTGTTTTTTAAATTTTCAAATAAATTCCATTTGGCTGCTGCAGTTTTCCAGTTTTTGGATATTTTTCCGGCAAAAACTTTGGATTTCGAGCCGCTTCCGTATCCTAAAAAGCCTATTTCTGCACCTGCCAGCTCTTCTCCTTTGTCAAAAGCAACCTGTATTGCAGAAAGGAATGCCATAAAGATGGAAGCTGTATACATATTCCCTATTTCTGAGGAGGCCCGCTGAGACCTTTCGATCTTTTCACTGATAAAATTGAGATAGTCTTCAGATTTCGCAACCGTTTTCTGCTCGTCAGAAGTTTCATAAGGAAGTCCGTTTTCCAGGCTATAAATTTCTGTGAAGACTCTTTTTCCGTGGAAAGCATACGGAAGATGGAAGATAAGATATTTCCAGGCCTCATAAGGCTTATCTTTTCCTGTAATTTCTTTATAATGCTGGTAAGCTTCCCTGATCCTGTCCTGATAGCATTGGTTTGAATACTGCCCATCAAAAACAGGCTCATCCGTAAAGATCTCAATTTTATCCGGGTAAGTTTCCGGAGCTGAATTCAGATCTTTTTTACTGTAGGCTCTTCTGGGCTTAAAGAAATCAAAAACGCCTTCGGTAGCTACTCCCCAGTTATTTTCAATCTCCAGAAGATCCGGTTTTGATGAAACAAGCAGGGCCACTGCACCTCCTCCCTGGGTATATTCACCAGAAGAAGCCAACTCGTATTTGGCATAATCGCTGGCAATAACTACTGCTTTCTTATCTGGATTCACCCTTACAAAGTCAAGGGAATTATGAAGGGCATCTACCGCTCCAATACAGGCGAAAGTCATATCCACCACATCGCAGTTCCTGAAACATCTTTCGCCAAATTCTTTTTCCAGAACTTTCTCTATCATCTGCATGGCGTAGGAAGCCGTAGGTTTTGCAGCATCCAGGGCACTTTCAGTTCCCAGATAAATCCTGGCTATATCTTTAGGATTGAGATTATGATCTCTGATCAGTTTCAACAAAGCTTCTGCTGCAAAGGTAGCGGCATCTTCATGAACATCAGGAAATCCCATTTTATGCAGTCCTAATCCTTTTTCCAGTTTTGCGGGTTCAATTCCTCTTTTTTCCGCCAGGTCTTTGATTTCTAAGTACAAAGACGGCACATAATAGCCCGCAGCCTCAATTCCAAAAGTCATTTTATTCTTAATTTTTATACGAATTTATAAAATGATGTTTGAATAAGCCCTCATTTCTAAGGCATAATTTGTCTTTTAAATACAAAAATCATAAAAAAACCGCTGTTCGATACAGCGGTTTTATATTCTTGTCAATTTTAATGATCTGTTTATTTAAAATCTTCAATCGCTTTATTGATGGCATCAATCTGTTTGTTGATGCTTGCAGCATTCTGAGGATTCTGTCTCAACAGTTCCATTTTTTTACTTAAACCGTCTTTCAGCATCTGGGAAATCATCATTTTTACCTGAGGATTATCTCCCATTTCACCTTTTGCATGGCTGATTATTTTGGTAATGTTCTCAGTAGCTTTCAGATTATCTGAGCTCATAATCCAGTTATATCCTTCTTCTGCAGATTTACCCAATTCCGGATTCTGGAACTTAATAAATGGATAAAAGGCTACAAGCGGAGTGATATTGGACATCTGTGAAGTCACTTTATTCTTTACAATCACCGGAAGCAACTGGCTCAATAATTCGTCTGAAGCCCCTTCAAGGTCAATTTTATCCGCCAGTGTATTAGCTTTTGACGGGTCAATAGCTACAACAGCGCTTAATGAAGTTCCTTTTACAGCATTGGAGACAGCGTTTACTCCTTTTTCAAAAATTGGAAGATATTTTTTATCCTTAGTTTTAACTAATGCAGAAATGGCAGCAGCCTGAACTAATGTTTTCGGGTCGTTAGAGGCTAATTTCTCAACATCTGCCCCCAAAGCCTTCATCTGTTCAGGATTTGAAAGATCCATCAATTGAAGAGCTTTGATTCTTGTTCTGAAATACGGATCTTTTATTGCAGCAGCCAGTAATTTTGTAGCAGCAGGGTTTTTGCCTACCTGATCTTTTATAGCGGATAAAGCTTTATATCTGCTCTTAAATTCTTTGGAGTTGGTGAACTGCAACAGGTTCTGCTCCGGAGTTTTGGTGTCTGTGATATCTGCCAGTAAAATTCCGTCTGCGTTGATGTTCACAAGATCAGGAGTTTTGGAAACATCAAAATTAAATGTATTCTTCGCTTCAGCATTTACCCATACGTTATATCTTTTCGGCTTTCCGTTGTCATACACATCAATAGCAAGAGGAAACTCGAATGGCTGCTCCTGGGTCTGGTTGATCGTTACGGCTACCTGTTTTTTTACCGGTTCGAAAGTAAATGAGTAATTGATCTTTGGATTTCCGCTTCCGAAATACCATTGATTGAAGAACCAATTCAGGTCTTTCCCTGAAACTTTTTCAAAGGAAAGTCTTAATTGGTGTGCTTCTGCATTCTGGTACTCATTGGTTTTCAGATAGTCGTTCATTCCGGCAAAGAAAGCATCATCACCAAGATAATTTCTCAGCATGTGAAGAATTCCACCTCCTTTCTGATAGGTCACAAGATCAAAAACATCTTCACGGGAATCGTAATTGAATCTCACGAGGTTTTTCTTGAAATCAGCAGGATTGTGGATATACATATTCACATCGGTCATCTGGTGGTAGTCTGCCTGGTCTTTTCCATATTTATATTCATTCCAAAGGTATTCGGAATAATTCGCGAAAGATTCGTTTACGGTAAGGTTGCTCCAGCTTTCCGCCGTCACAAGATCCCCGAACCAATGGTGAAATAATTCATGGGCAATGGTATCTTCCCATTTGTTTTCATCGATCAGCTGCCCCGGCTTCTGAAGGATATCGCTTCCATGTAGGGTTGCTGTTGTATTTTCCATGGCACCACTCACATAGTCTCTTCCTGAGATCTGTGCATATTTTGCCCAAGGATAATCATAACCCATCTTTTTGGAGAAAAACTCGATCATTTCCGGAGTATTTCCGTAGATCTGTTTAGCATAAGGTTCGTATTCTTTTTCGATATAATAATCTACCGGAATATTTTTCCATTTATCTTTAACGATGGCATATTCTCCTACGCCCATGAAGAACAGATAAGTGGCATGTCTTTTATCCATTACCCAATGGTCTGTTCTTAAATTATTCCCTTCTTTCTGTGAATCTTTTAGAATTCCGTTGGAAAGCGTTACATATTTATCAGGAACGGTCATATAGATCTCCTGGGTAGTCTTCTGATTCGGTTTATCGATGGTTGGGAACCATGCTGAAGAAGATTCTGTTTCCCCTTGTGTCCAGATTTGTGTAGGCATATCCGAATCCTGTCCCTGTGCATTGACGAAATAAAGACCTTTGGCATCATTGATGGCCATACTTCCTTTCTGTTTTACTTCATTAGGTCGTGCGGTATATTTGATGTACACCGTATATTCCTGATTTTTCTGATAGGTTTTGTCCAGATTGATTTTCAGGATGTCATCTTTATATTCATATTTCAGAGGTGATCTTTTTCCGTTGTTGTCAAGAGCTACTTCATGAATCAGCATTCCTTTTGCATCAAGTGTCAACTCATTGGAAGGGTAGAAATACGGAGAGGCTGTCAGCCATTCTTCTCCACCCATCTGTTCTTTCTGATAATCAAAATTGACTTTAAGCTTGGTATGTTTAAGTTCCGTTACTTTTTTGTGTGTGGCTCTGTAAGCCTTTTCCCTTCCTGAAGTTTCGGTCTGTGCTGATACGTTCGTGGAAAAGAAAATTCCGAGTATAGCAATGGACAAAATCGCCTTTTTCATGTATTACTGTATTATTTTTTAGAATTATTTTTTGTTATTATATCAAAAATATCATTAACTAAGGTCTCGTAGTCTCCTTTTTTGAGCTGTTCCTTGGTTTTGGCAAAAGCTTTTTTCAGTTCACTTTCGGGGTTTTCATCATCAACGATCTCTGCCGAAGCTACACCTTTTAGTTGTAGAACTGCATTTTGAAGTGCTGCAAGGTCTGCATTGTCTTCTGTATTGATTTTTAAATATTTCATTTTATTGTTTCTTAAAGGTAAAATTATTGGCTCCTTGTGAGAAGTCCATAGTTCCTTT
Source organism: Chryseobacterium sp. 22532 (assembly GCF_052044665.1). NCBI lineage: Bacteria > Pseudomonadati > Bacteroidota > Flavobacteriia > Flavobacteriales > Weeksellaceae > Chryseobacterium > Chryseobacterium sp. 22532. The sequence continues at coordinate 301,197 of NZ_JBQENJ010000006.1, read as the reverse complement.
CTCAGCATTGAACTTCATTTTAATGCCTGCCATTTCAAACTTAAATTCGCTTTCAGAGACTGCTTCCAGTGGAAATGCGCCCTGTCCTGTAGCCTGCCCCATCAGCTTTCCTTCTTGCTGAAATATTTTTATATCCAATGGAAAGCCTTCTGTCTTGTAAAGCCCTTCATATTTTTTCAGAATTTCAGCTGCTACAGAAACTTCTTTAAAATTAGGCATTTTAAAATCTTTTCCAATAGCTGTCTGGATCATTTTGATCGAAATATCATTATTATCGTAATCTGATTGATTGGTGATGGCACTCACTGCTACTTTCAGCTCAGGAAAATAATACAGTACTGATCGGAACTGATCAATTCCCCCGTTATGTCCATACCCCGAATATTTTTCAAAAGGTACCTGTGCAATTCCATAGCCATAGCCGTCGATAAAATTTTTCATCCGGGAAAGGCTGGTTTTATTGATGAGCTTTCCGTTTTCCAGAGCCATGATAAACTTCAGAAGTTCTGTAGGGGTAGAAATGATATTTCCTGCACCAACAGGAATGCTCATATCTGTTTCCTGCCACGGCTGATAACTTCCACCGGAGTATGTATAGGAAAGCGCCTGGTTTGTGGAAGGATCAATCTTTCCGCCCACTTCCGTCAGTGTTAACTTCAGAGGATTTGTAATTTTAGCCTTAAGCAACTGTGCATAAGTTTTTTTATAGACCTTTTCCAGTATAAAGCCCAGCAGAATATAATTTGAATTGCTGTATTCATATTTTGTTCCCGGAGAAAAGTCGCTTTTATATTTTTTGATGATTGACACCAGGGATTGTTCTGTCTGAACTGTTGTATTATAGCTCCAGTACTCCTGTTCATCCGTTAGATTATGAATTCCGCTTCGGTGCTGTAAAAGATTTTCGAGGGTAATTTTATCTGCATTTTCTATTTCCGGATACCAGGTGGAAAGTTTAACATCGAGGGATAGTTTTTTTTCTTCAACAGCCTTCATCACAAGTACTGCGGTAAATGTTTTGGAAATAGAACCTATTCTGTATTGGGTATTGATATTGGCTTTCTGCTGTTTTGCAACATCGGAGAATCCTGTAGTTTTCAGAAAAGTAGGTTGCCCGTTTTCTGCAATAGCAAAACTTCCCATGACTTTATGATGAACAGAAAGTGAATCAAGATAATCCATTAATTTCTGTTTGTTTGCACTTTGAGAAAATGCCATACATGAAATACTTGCTGTCGCCACAAAAAACAGTTTTTTCAGAATCATATTATTAATTTTCCAATCAGTAGTAAAATTAAGGATTCTGTTACAACAGTACATACCGGAAAGTTATTTATAGTCTTCAGAAGAAATCAAGATTTCTCAGTTGTGACATCATCTTATGTTCATCTTTCCACAAACTGTCTTTTTTTGAAATAAAAAAAGTGAAGACCTTGCTTCACTTTTATATTTCATACGATTAATTAAATTGCTACAGGAGCTTTGATTCCCGGATGCGGATCATAATTTTCCAGAGTAAAATCTTCAAAATTAAAACTGAAAATATCTTTTACCTCAGGATTCAGCTTCATAACCGGAAGTGGTCTAGGTTCTCTGGAAAGCTGCTTATTGACCTGTTCAAAATGATTGTTATAAATATGAACATCTCCGAAACTATGAATATAATCTCCTACTTCCAGATCGCAAACCTGAGCCACCATCATCAGCAACAAGGCATAGCTTGCAATATTAAACGGTACTCCAAGAAATACATCAGCGCTTCTCTGATATAACTGCAGTGACAGTTTTCCATCTGCTACATAAAACTGGAACAAAGCGTGACATGGCGCAAGGGCCATATTGGGTATTTCAGCGGCATTCCAAGCGGAAACGATCAGTCTTCTTGAATCGGGATTCTTTTTGATCTGGTCTATTACCTCAGTGATCTGATCTACTATTTTTCCATCGGCTCCCTGCCAGCTTCTCCACTGTGCGCCGTAAACAGGTCCCAGGTCACCGTTTTCATCAGCCCATTCGTCCCAGATGCTCACTCCGTTGTCGTTGAGATATTTGACATTAGTATCGCCATTCAAAAACCAAAGCAATTCATAAATAATAGATTTCAGGTGTACTTTTTTTGTAGTCACCATCGGAAAGCCTTTTGACAGATCGTATCTCAGCTGGTACCCAAAAACACTTCTGGTTCCGGTTCCCGTTCTGTCCGTCTTGTCTGTTCCATTGTCTAAAATATGCCGTAAAAGTTCCAGGTAGTTCTGCATTTTGAGAGTGCTTTTATGGTTCAAATTTAGAAAAATTTAAACGATTTACGGGTATCATGGATCATAAAAAAGCATCCATTCCCATGAATGCTTTGTTTATTAGAGTCTTTGATCTTCAATCAAAAGAAGTAAATTTTATCTTCAAAATTCAAACAGGATAATTCTACCAGATATGCTGAATAGTCTGGACCATGTTATTAATGGCAAAAGTCTCCCCCTCTTTTTTCCCTGACATGGCTTTCACAAGGGGTGATTCTACAGAAACTGTCATCACTTTTTGTTTTTCAGAAGTAATTTCGCCCACAGATACGGCAACATAAAACAAACCTTTATCTGTTTTGACCAAAGCTCCGATCTGAGCTTTATCTGAAGGTTCAACTGATATTTTTTGAATAACAGATTGCTGATTTAAAGATTCATTAAGCTGCCGCTGAAGGTTATTGATTTCCTGCTGAAGCATTTCGCGGCCTGTTTCATATTTGTCGCCCATGGAACTTTTGGTATCATTATTAGAAGCGCGGGTTTCTGCAATCAGGTTTTCAAAAGATTGTATTTTTTCTGTAAGCTTTGCTTTTATGATGTTTAATAATTCCTGTTTGTTCATATCATGAAGTTTCGTGTAAATTTTGGCTAAAACCGGTTGCAAATATGCATAAAATAAGCGGGCTAAAGCCCGCCCCTATTGAATATTTTAGAAGATTAATATTCTTTTAAAAATAAAAGGAATGTAAATATTTCTGATTTTTAATGTTTAATTTCTGATTTATTTTTCAAAAACTGCATAGTCTGAAACTTTGAATGTGAAATCTTTCCCGCTGTCAAAATCTCTTTTGGTCTTGTCAAAAACATTACGGAAAACTCCTGAAAGATTCTGGTCCTCAATGGTAAAGTTTACAGGTTCTTTTGACATGTTCAGGACTACCAACACTTCATCTTTTCCGTTCTTTCTGACGTAAGCCAGAATTTTGTCGTTGGCTGTGGTATTTAAAAGATAGGTAGATACGTTGCTATCTCCGCCTCTTAATGCAGGATTGGAGGCTTTCAGTTCCAGCAAAGTTTTATAAAATTCTGCCATCTGGTAGGTATTGGTCCATTTGATGACATCTTTTTCAAAAAATTCAAGCCTTTTCATATTGGGAAGTTCCTGGCCTGAATATAACAGGGGAATACCATTCCATGTTGCAGAGAATACAGCCATAGGTTTGGTTATTGTTCCATACTTTTCGTATTCTGTTCCGTTCCAGGAATTTTCATCATGGTTGGCTGTAAACCAGGCTCTCATGGAAGCATCTCCGATATTGGAATATTTTTGCAACAAATCTTTAAGTTCCTGAAGAGGCTCATTTTTCTTATAATAGTCTGCAGATTTATGCATCCATTTCCATGAATAGCTTGCATCAAATACTTTTCCGTATTCGGGGCTCTCGATTTCATCAAATTCTCCCAGCCAGAAAAGAGGCTTTATTTTTTCGACTTCCGGGCGTGCCTGCTGCCAAAAATCCACTTCTACCCAAGAGGCAAGATCGCATCTGAAACCGTCAATCCCCGTTTCCTTTACCCAGAATTTCATGGCATCTATCATCGCCAATCTCATTTCCCGGTTTTTGTAATCCAGCTCAATAATATCATCCATTCCTGAAGCAATATGAAATTTTCCATCAGGATCTTTCAGATAGAATTCCGGGTGTGTTTTTGTCCAGACATGATCCCAGCCGGTATGGTTGGCCACCCAATCTATGATAACTTTAAAGCCCAACCGATGGGCCTCGTTCACCATATGTTTGAAATCATTCATGGTTCCAAATTCGGGATTGATGGACGTGTAATCTGAAGCTGCATACTGGCTTCCAAGGCTTCCCTTTTTGTTTTGCTGGGCAATGGGGGTTATGGGCATGAACCACAGGGTTTTGATTCCCATTTTTTTCAGACGTGGCATTTCTTTTTCAAATGCTTTAAATGTGCCTTCCTGTGTATATTGTCTTAGGTTTACTTCGTAAATATTGGTCGTGTGCTTCCATTCCTTCGGCAGATCCATAGTGTTTTGAGTGTTTTGAGTGGCACAGGAAACAATTCCCAGGCCAATTATTGCTAATAGAATTAATTTCTTCATTCATCTATTTTTAGCAAAAGTAAGGAATGTTTTTTTGTTAGAAGCAGAGAACGTGAAGAAGTGAGAAAGGTAAAATGTGAATAGTCAATGGTGAATTTTGCTTCGCAAAGTAATTTAAGTTTGAAAAAGTGAACGATGAATAAGAGGCTGTTTAGATTTTTAAAATCTCGCTTAAAATTCATGATTCACTTGCGAAGTAAAATTCACAATTTACCTGCAATAGCTGACATAAAAAAGCCCCGGACAGAATCCGGGGCCTTATATTGTTCAGATGTTATCTTTCATCATCGTTATCATCATCCTCTTCGAAAACATCGTCATCGTAGTTTTCTTCTTCTTCATCATCGAAACTGTCGTCATCCTCATCTTCAAAATTTGTACTTCCTCCAAAGTCATCCTCGAAACTGAAATCATCATCCATCAATGGCATTGCCGATCTTTTCTTGGATCCTCCGCCTTTGCTTGGTGCCTTTAACGGAACGTTTCCAAATCTGTATACCGTAATAGGATAATTAACTCCTTTTGTTTCTTCGATGATTTCTACAAGCTCACAATACAGTTCCCAAAGATCAAGAAGCCCATACTGGAACTGAGCTTTGTCGCCTACATTTCCAAAAGCTTCATCAATGTACACGTCCGACATAATTTCGCCATCACCATCGTCACTCATATCTTCCAGGGGAACGCTTTTAATTATTGTTCCGTCGTCTTCCAACATATTAAAAGTGGAAAGTTCGTCTCCTTGCAGACTGAACGCACTTTTAATTCCCAAATGTAAGTTCCATAGTGATTGTTTTCCCTTTACTTCAATATCACGGAAAATATCCTCTTTCGCATCTAATATTACGCGGATCTTGTAAACCATATCAGTTTCTTAAATTACTTTTTTGCCTTAATTATTATGATAAATCTCTGTTGCAAATATATAATAAATGACATGTGACAAAAAAATATTTCAGGATTTTTTAAAATATTTTTTTTTCTTACATTTTACCAGAATTATTTGCTTTTTTCAAGCATAAAACTGAATTTAGTGCCTTCAAGATAGACACTTTCTACGGTAATATTTTCGTTATGGGCTTCCAGAATATGCTTTACAATAGCCAGCCCAAGGCCGGAACCACCTTCTCTCCTACTTCTGCTGGTTTCGACACGGTAAAATCTTTCAAAGATTCTCGGAAGAGCTTCAGCTTTAATTCCCATTCCGTTGTCGATCACCTCAATCAGTACCTTATTTTTAAGAACACTGGTTTTTACGGCTACTTTTGCTTCCTGCCTGTTGGCATAATGAATGGCATTGGAAATCAGGTTAATGAAAACCTGTGAAATTTTCTGCTTATCGGCATCTACAAAAATCTGTGGATGAAGGGTCTGGATCTGCAGGGTAGCATTATGTTTTTCTGCTTCAAATTCAAGAAGCTCAAAAATTTCTTTGATCAGAAGGTTAACATCAAATCTTGATACCGTAATACTGATTTCTCCTGCCTCAAGGCGGTTGATCATATCCAGGTCTGTAACGATTGCGATCAGCCTTTCTACGGATTTATCTATCCTTTCCAGATATTTGTCGCGGATGGTAAGATTGTCAACACCTCCGTCTCTTAGGGTCTCTACATATCCCTGAATGGAAAACAGCGGTGTTTTAAGCTCATGGGAAACATTTCCGATATATTCTTTACGGTAGCTTTCCATTTCCTTCATCATATCGATTTCCGTTATCTGCTGCTGGTTAAGATCGGAAAACCTCTCACCCAGTTCTTTAATGGTAATATTCTCGTTATTGTCATGAACAATTTCCTGCGGAAGCATTTGTGAAAGACCGCGAACCTGCTTTTTCCCGTAATAGTTGAAAAGAAGCTCGAGGACCACATAATTGATCATAAAAATGAGGATGAGGCAGGTAAAAAGACCAATCTTAAAAAAAGGCGTCTGATAATAGATATCCTTCAGTGAATCAAAGATGATCACTAAAAGAAACATCACCAGTGTCAGAAGACACGAGGCGACGAGTGTAAGTCTGTAAAATTTCAATTTTACAAGTTTTTATAGGTTTATGTAAAGGTAGGAATTTAAAGTATTAAACGATAAGCTTATACCCGATTCCTTTTAATGTCTGGATGGTATTAATTCCCAGTTTTTCTCTCAGTCTTCTGATGTGTACGTCAATTGTTCTTTCTCCTACGATTACATCATTGCCCCATACTTTTTCCAGAATTTCTTCTCTCTTGAATACTTTTTCAGTATTTGAAGCAAGAAGATAAAGCAAATCAAACTCTTTTTTAGGAAGAAGGAACTGCTGTCCGCTTTTGGAAACTCTGAAATTGTCTTTGTCGATCACTAAATCACCAATTTCAATCAGTTTAGCATTATCAGAAACCTGAGAAGTCAGCTTCAATAAAGCATTCACTTTAGAAATCAGAATTTTCGGCTTGATCAGCTTTACGATGTAGTCATTGGCTCCGGCCTGAAATCCTGCCAACTGAGAGAATTCTTCGCTTCTTGCAGAAAGAAAGACAATAAGTGTTTTCTGCAGCTCTTTTACTTTACGGAGTTCCTGGCAGGTTTCGATACCATCTTTTTCGGGCATCATAACATCTAACAGAATAAGATCGGGGATGATCTCTTTGGCTTTATCTATTCCCTCGTTTCCGTTTGTGGCTGTATAGATATCATAGCCTTCTTTTTCCAGGTTGTAAGACAGAATCTCTAAAATATCCAGTTCGTCGTCTATTAAGAGTATTTTCTTTTGGTTCATTTTCAATTTTTACAGAGTCAAAGTTAATAAATTTTAAAGCACAGATGAACAAATCTATTATCGTTCATATAAAGTTAACAATAACCCGCTTTTATTAATGTTTAGTTAAAAAAAAATTAAAACAACCTAAACCATTTACCCCACTAATCTTTTATTCCTTTGCACCGAAAGAATCTAGTAATAAAGTAGGTAAAATAATGAAAATTAATAAACTTAGCATTGCAGTCATATTTTTATCCGGATCCATGTTTTACGCTCAGGAAACAAAGCAGGACACGATCATTAAGGAGAAAAAAATTGATGGCGTAGTAATCCAGGGAAGCAGCAACAAGAAAACTGAAACTGCTGTATTAGGAGAACAAAAAAAAGCGGTTATTCAAAAGCAGGCTGTAAGTGCTGAAGAGATTTCCAGAAAAGGGATCTCCAACGTGGAACAGGGACTTACGAAAGTAACGGGAATCACTACAGTAGAAGGAAGAGGTCTTTTCGTTAGGGGTCTTGAGGAACGATACAATTATTTATTGATCAACGGTCTTGGATCACCTTCCAACAACCCATTCCAAAAGATTATTGCCCTGAAGCAGTTCCCAACAGATGTGGTAGGAAAATTAAATATTTACAAAACCTTCAACTCCAACCTTTACGGAGATTTTGCAGGAGCAACTTTTGATATTGAAACACTAACGATTGACAAGCCTTTTACGAAGGTAGAATTCAGTGTAGGGGTAAATACTTTAAGTACATTCAGAAATAACTTCAAAGTAGCTGAAGGTGCAGACGGAATGAACGGGTATTTGGGATTGAACTCCAGAGACAGAAGGCTTCCTGACGAAATCAGAAATGCAAGACCGGATAACTATAAATTTACGCCTGATCAGGCTTTAAATTCATTCAAAGATTCATGGAATGTGGACAACGTAAAATCAATGCCAAATACAAGCATTGGATTTACAACCGCCCAAAAAGTGAAAATGGGTGAGACTGGAAATTTAGGAATTTTATTCTCTTTAAACCAGGGAAGCAAATTTGAATATAAGGATGGTGATAATAACCAGTTCAAAGGACAGGGAAAAGGTTCATTCATCGAAAACATGAACTTTCTTAATCGTAAACAATATAATTACGAGATAGAATCTTCGGTTTTACTAGGTTTAGGATATAAAAATAAAGGGACCAATGTTAATCTAAACGCTATTTACTTACAGAATGTCAATAATATCATAGAAGACAATTATGGTTATAAAGACGGACAGGTTCTTAACAAAACCACTTTCTTTAGAACTAATCAATTAGATGTTTCAAGATTTTTAGATTTACAGTTAACTGCTTCTCAGAAAATAAATGAAAGACATCAGATCAAAGCCGGAGCCAGTTATGTAATCAATAATTATCAGCAGCCGGACAGAAAAATTATAGAGGGTAACCGTATTGATCCTACTACAGGAGCAACTCTTTCTGACGGAAATATCGCCATGCGTTATGGAGGAAATAACATTATCCGTCAGTATTTAGATGTAGATTCCAGGTTCTATGGTTCAGCTTTTGCGGAATATCAATTGTCTTTAGGAGAAAAAGGAGACAGAAAAGATTTTCCTATTCAGATTGCATTAGGGTATAACGGGTTCTCTGACTTCAGAAAAACTTCTTACCGATTTATCTTCGGGCGTACAGCTAATTCTTCAGCTCCTTTTGTGATTAATATTGATACTCCTCAGGACGTTTTTAATGCTTCTCTTAGAAATGGAGATCTATATTACCAGGAAGGTTCTGACGTTTCACAATTCTACTCAAGCTTCTACCAGATTATCAACGGAGGGTATGCCAACGTTAATTTAAAACCTAATGATTCTTGGGATATCTTATTAGGTGCAAGATATGAGAATGACATGACCCTGATCCGTTATTCTGACCAAAGTGCTGACAATAAAATCAACCTGGATAAAAACAAAGACTTCTTCTTACCTTCATTATCGGTAAAAAAAGCTCTTAACAATAAAAACAATTTAAGGTTCTCTTTCAGTAAGACCGTTACGCGTCCTATCCTTATTGAGACAATGCCTATTACCTATATTAACCCGGACAACGTAAATATTGTTGGTAATCCTGAAATTAAAAACAGTGAAAATTACAACTTCGATTTGAAGTGGGAATATTTTCCAACCAATAAAGAAATGTTTGCTGTAAATCTATTTGCGAAAAGAATTGACAATGCCATTGAGCGTTCGTTGGTAGCTTCAGGAAATGCAACAGGTTCTACCATTACTTTCTTCAATGCAAAAAAAGCAGATTTATTCGGGATAGAATTAGAAGGGATCTTCAGTTTAGGCAGAATATCTGATGCTTTAAGAAGCTTTACTTTAGGAGCTAATGCCACTATTATGCATTCGGACGTAGAAAGAAGCCAGGATCAGTTAAATATGGAAAGACCTGACTGGTTTGATATTACTGGAGAGACATTACGCAAAAGAGGTTTACAGGGAGCTTCTCCTTATACCATCAATGCTGATTTGAAATATGAACTTAAAGACCGTAACAACTTAGCCCATACATTCTCTTTGGTTTACAATGTATCAGGAAGCAAAATCTATGCAACAGGAGGTGCCGGTACCGACAACTACTATGAAAAGCCATTCAACCAGGTTGATTTTGTATACCAGGGACAATTAACGAAAAACTGGAATGTGAAATTTGCCGTACAAAATATTTTAGACAGCAAATATAAAATCTTAATTGGTGACAAAAATTATCTCCCTACTAATTTTGAACAGGGTAATAACACACTTACAAACTACTACAGAGGAACTACCTTCAACCTTACCGTAGGGTATACATTCTAAAAATAATTTAATAAAAAATAAAATAAAGTATAAAAATGAAAAGAAGAGTTTTATCATTATTATCGTTAACAGCCGTGTTAACATTAGCCTTAAATTCATGTACTATCGAGGTAAATGATGGCCTAGGAGACGGTACTACAGTTACTACTCCGGGAACTACTGAAAGTGTATTAAGCGGAAGCGGAACATTATCAGGGACTATTTCAAAAGATATCCTTATTAAAAAAGGAAACTATACATTAGACGGAATTGTAAAAATTACGAATAACGCTACAATTACTATTGAGGCAGGAGCTACTTTCAATGTAGTAACTTCCAAAACAAGCGGTTTGGTAATTCTTCAGGACGGAAAGATCAATGCTGTAGGTACAGCTGCTGAACCAATTGTATTCACAACTTCTACTAAAACTCCTGGTGACTGGGGTGGTATCACGATTTACGGAAGAGCTCCTATCAAAGCTGTAAACGGAAATACTCAGGCTCTTTCTGAGGACGGAAACAATGTTTACTACGGAGGAACTGATGCCAATTCAAACTCAGGAACTATGAAGTTTGTAAGAGTGGAATATGCCGGTAAAAAAATTGGTGATGGTACTTCTGAAACCAACTCTATGACGTTCTACGCTGTAGGAGCAGGTACTACTTTGGAGAACCTTGTAACGTATAAAGGAACAGATGACGGTTATGAATTCTTTGGAGGTACTGTAAGTGCCAAGAATATCGTTTCTTATGGAAACTATGATGATTCTTTTGACTGGCAGGATGCATGGAGCGGGCAGAACAACACCAACTGGTATGCTTTCCAGACAGGTACCGGTAACTTCGGAATGGAGATTGAAGCTTCTGGTAATGCTGACAATGTAGCACCAAAAATATCAAACATCACCCTGATCAGAGATGCGAATACGCTTCCGGAAACAGCCAACTCTCCTGAAATTACTGCTATCCAGTTTAAAAAGCAGGGAACAGGAATCTTCTCAAACGTTTATATCAGCGGGTATAAAAATGTTGGAACTCAGAAAGCGTACAGCGTACTGATCCAAGATGCGGCTACAGAAACAAGCCAAGTAAACACAGGGAAAGTGGTGGTTGCACCTCTTACTTACTTAAACTCTGACAATGCTGGGGTTTGGGGATATGCATTCACTCCAAACGGTGGAAAAACTTTCACGAACACCGCTACTGTTACAAAAGTATCTCTAACTCCTGGAGCTTGGGCTACTGTAGACGGAGTAAACCTTTTAGCAGGATTACAATAATAAGTAACTAGTTTCTTCATATCAAATCTAAGGGCCATCAGAATTCTTTCTGGTGGCTTTTGATTGTTCAAATAAATCAAAGAAAAGCCATCAGAAGATCCAATGGCTTTATTACAAAAAACAAGTATATTAAAAAATATATTTCAATTAATGTCTCCAAAATAAGTTCCCGTCATTCATCAGGGCTTCTATTTTGGATATTCTGGAAACAGATTCTGCAGAACATGAAGCATCAGTAAATACAACGGCTGCATCGTCGCCTGGTTTGGGCCATTGCTGTTTTCCTTTTTCATCTAGCGGAAGAATACTTTGAGTAGCAAACTGAAGTGTTCTTGACAATTCAAATTCGGTTTCATATCCGTACAGTTCCGCAATCAGATTCGCTTTCTGAAGCATATTTCCTGATCCGAAGGTACTCCAGTAATCCTGCACATTATCATTTCCGATCACAACCTTCACTCCATACTTTTTCAGCATTGGAATGGGCATTACCGTTCCTCTAAAGGGTACAGAAGAGGCAATTCCCACTTTTCCTTCAGCCAGTCTTTCTGCAATCTTTTCCGTTTCTTTTGGTGAAAGGTGGGCTAAAGCAAAGGCGTGACTTACAAATGTTTTTCCCTGAAGCTGTGGATTTTCAATAGCTTTATCGATAAGATAATTGATGGTCTTCATTCCGGACTCTCCTACTTCATGCAGGTGGATATCAATTCCTTTTTTATGGTCTAAAGCCAGTTGTATTGTGAAATCAATTACTTTTTCAATATTCCCGTCAATACTTAACGGATCAAGCCCCCCGATAAAACCTACACTTTTCAGCTGTGCCGCTTCTTTCATCAAAGGAAGCGTATCTGTATAATACAGGCCATGCTGCGGGAAAGCAACAAGTTCAGCTTTAAAAGAATCTTTTTTATGTTCTAATGCTTTTTCCAGATTCTCAAGTGAGTGCAAACCAGAAGTAGGATCAATATTAAAATGGGCTCTTGCAAAATGAGTCCCGTAATGCTGAAGCAGGCTGATCAGCTGCTCTGCTCTCTCCACAGAAGTTTTTAAAAGTTCAGGGATAATTTCCTGCTCATAGGCAATCATATCCTTCACTGTTCTCCGTTTCGGTGAAAGTGCCTGCCACGGAAGTCCGTACAATGTCTTGTCCAGATGAATATGCATATCTCTGAAGGCAGGAAGCATCAGAAAACCTTTACCATCCAAAGCATCAGAAGCCGGATCATTCGGTTTTACGGATTTGATCTTTCCGTCTTCTATTTCAATACTGAAAAGACCGGTTTTCGTCCTGATTACTTCTTCATCATCATATTCAAATCCCGTTTCGAGACGGACATTTTTGAGTGAATAGGTTCCTTTTGCGGCCAATTGATAGGGAAACTGCATGACTTATCTTTTTTAACAGGACAAAGCTACGACCACCCCGTTGCAAAACCGGTGTATCAATTATGCTTTGTGTTGTACAGATTATTATTTGAACTGTGACGGAGTCATTCCCGTCTGTGCTTTGAAAAATTTGGAAAAACTGGCATGATCATAAAAGCCAAGATCGTACAAAATATCTTTTACAGACATTTCCGATACTTTTAAAAGGCGTTTTGCTTCCAGCAGGATCCTGTCCTGAATGAGGGATGAAGCAGAAGCATTCAGATTTTTTTTGCAGACAATATTTAAATAATTGGCTGAAATATTAAGCTTTTCCGCGTAAAAAGAAACCGATCTTTCCGTTCTGAAATGTTCATCAATAAGATGTAGAAACTTGGAAATAATAGGATTGGAATAATACATTTCAAAATCTTTAAAAGTCCCCTCCACCGATTTACTAACCAACAGCCCGATGAGCTCGCTCCGTTTCTGAATGACTTCCCAAAAAATATTCTTCTCATTTACTTCTTTCCGGATAGCCTGAAATTCATACAGAAAAGTCTGAAAGGCTTCTTTGGAAAGATTAATGACCGGATGATTCTGGTAATACGAAGCAGAAAACCTCAGCGAAGGCAGAAAACTTTCAAACCAGTCTCTGCTGATCATCAGTTGATAGCCCACCGTTTCCTTTTCAATCACCCATTGATGTACCTGATCCGGAAAAACAAGATGGATCTGGCAATTTTCTACTTCATATTCTGTGAAATCAATGGTATGAGTCCCTTTTCCATGCTCAAAAAGATTAATGATAAAAAAATCATGCTTGTGAGGTTCATCAATAGAACGTTCCCCGTGCAGTTCATTGAACAGCAGATGACAGCCCTGAAGCTGATTTTCGCTGAACTCCTGAATTCCCAGGATTGGAAAATGATCGGTATGATGCCCCACGTACTCTGATTTTCTCTTAAAATTAGTAAAATTTATGCGAGAAATCTGAATAGATGGAGATATTTTCATTTTTAAACAGATATGATTGCTTTTAACCATAAAAAGCGACTGTATGGATTTTCAATATTTTTAATTTCCTACAGAGCAGAATAATTTTTAAAACATTAAGATAAATGAAGTAAATAAGGAAAGTTAAGCTCTACTTAGTATTCTTAAAAACGGAATGAATCTTCATGGTTTTATTATTTTCGTAGAAGAAAAGATCATTTTAATAAACTGTATTTCCCTGATGAACTAAAGATTTCACCTCTGAAATTCTTGAAACCGCTTCTGCCGAACAGCTTGCATTTATCAGGACAAAATCCGCCTGATCTCCGGCTTTTGGCCATTGCTGAATTCCTTTATCATCCAGCGGGAGGACATTCGCTGTTGCCAGTTTCAGGCTTCTTGATAATAAAAACTCCGTAGAATATCCGTACAGCTGAGCCATCAGATTGGCTTTCTGAAGTACACTTCCGGTCCCGAAAGTATTCCAGTGGTCCACAATACTGTCATTACCTGTCAGGACGGTTACATTATGTTTGTACAGAGTAGGAATCGGCATTACAAGACTCCCAAAAGGGATGGTGGAAACAATTCCGATTTGGGCCCCACCCAGTTTTTCTGCTGTTTCTTCCTGTTTTACTTTGTCCAATTTTGCTAAAACAAAACAGTGACTCAGATAGGTTTTTCCTTTCAGGGAAGGATTCTCATTGACTTTTTTAATAAGGTACTCTACCGTATTCAACCCGGACTCACCAGATTCATGAAGGTGGATATCAATTCCTTTTTTATGATCTAAAGCCAACTGAACGGTAAAATCAATTGTTTTTTCAATAGCTCCATCAATCGTAAACGGATCTACTCCACCGATAAAATCAATATCCATCCGGGCCGCTTCTTTAAGATAAGGCACCGAATCCGTATAAAAGACACCATGCTGAGGAAAAGCAACCAGTTCGGCTCCAAAACCTTTCTTTTTATTTTCCAAAGCCTTTTGAAGGTTCTTTAATGAGTCCAGTTTTGAAGTAGGCTCAATATTGACATGACTTCTCGCAAAAGATGTTCCCTTTGACTGCAACAGTTCAATCATCTTTTCTGCTTTGAACGTTGAGTTTTTCAGCATTTCGGGAAGCATTTTCTGCTCGAGCGCGATCATTCCTTTTACACCGCCCGTTCTTTTTCTGACCGCCTGCCATTTATTGCCGTAAAACGTTTTATCCAGATGAATATGCATATCCTTAAACGCAGGAAGCATCAGCATTTCTTTGGCATCAACAGCTTTTGCATTCGGCTGGTTCGGAGCTATATTTTTGATTTTTCCGTTTTCGATTTCAATATAAAACAGATCGGTTTTAGTAGAAACAACCTCTCCTTCTTCATACTCAAAACCGGTTTCCAGACGGACATTTTTAAGGCTTAATTTTCCTTTTCCTGAAACATTCTGATCATCAAAAAATGGTGATGCTGCCATAATATTAGGTATTAAAGTAAGCCCGGCTGCGGCCAGCGCTGAATTTTTTATAAAATCTTTACGGGATATCGAATTGTCAGAGATCTTCATTCCAAACTATTTATACAAAAGTAGAAAGAACGCGAATGATCAAGGTGTATGGTTTATTACAATATCTGTATGATTTATTGGATGGCTTAATTTCTTTTGTCTTGAAACAAAAGAAACAAAAATTCAAGACTGGAATTCTCGGCTAAAAATGAATTCTATTCTCTAAAAATTCTAAAACTCGTGCGGTTACTATCTATGTTTAGAATCAAGATTTGTCCCGCACTCAAACAGTAGATTTTTTTTAACGTTCATAGAAATCATTTTCTTAACGCCTCCACTTCCTATGTCGTTTCTAAATACTTAATACTTTTCTGGTGGATATAAAAAAGACCGGATCTAAAAACCCAGTCTTTTTATAATTTATTTTTTAACCCTTAAGAAGAATATTCAAATTTTCTTACGGCTTCCAGTGTCATGTCAATTTCTTTATCCTTGATGGCATCACTGATAAAATATGTTTCATACCCACTTGGTGGAAGATATATTCCGTTCTTCAGCATCTGGTGAAAGAAATTATTGAACAGAGAATGGTTGGAAGCCTCTGCCTCATCAAAATTGGAAACCCTGTTCGTATGGAAAAACACAGACATCATGGATCCTTTTCTGTTAATTTTGTGAGGAATTCCTTTTTCATTTAAAATTTTCCCGATTCCGAAATCCAATGTTTCTGCAGTTTTATTGATTCTGCTAAAAAATTCCGGATCATTTTTGATAAGCTGTAAAGTTTTCAGTCCGGCTCTCATTGCCAGTGGATTTCCACTTAAGGTTCCGGCCTGATAAACACCTCCTTTCGGGGCCAGATGATCCATAATTTCGTTTCTTCCTGCAAAAGCTCCTACCGGAAGGCCTCCACCAATTACTTTTCCGTAAGTAACCAGGTCGGCTTTTACATTGTACAGCTCCTGTGCTCCTCCGAAAGCCAGCCTGAAACCGGTCATCACTTCATCAAAAATCAATAAAGCTCCGTTTTCATCACAGATCCTTCTCAAGTTCTGAAGGAAATTATTTTCAGGAAGCACACAGCCCATGTTTCCGGCAACCGGCTCAATGATAACGGCAGCAATTTGACCCTGGTTGTGACGGAACAAATCTTCTACCTGCTCAAAATCGTTATAACGGGCCAGAAGAGTATCTTTAGCCGTTCCTTCCGTTACTCCCGGAGAATTGGGGTTTCCGAAAGTAGCGGCACCGCTTCCTGCCTTGATCAGAAATGAATCTGAATGGCCATGATAGCAACCTTCAAATTTAACGATCTTATCTCTTTTTGTAAAACCTCTTGCCAGTCTTACGGCACTCATACAGGCTTCTGTACCTGAAGATACCATTCTGATCTGGTCGATATTAGGAACGTTTTCTACGATGAATTTGGCAATTTCTGTTTCCAGCTCTGTAGGTGCTCCGAACGAAAAGCCTTTTTCGGCCTGTATTTTCAGTTCTTCAAGCACTTCAGGATGGGTGTGTCCCAAAATAGCAGGACCCCATGAATTGATGTAGTCGATGTATGTATTATCATCTGCATCGGTAAGGTAGGCCCCTTTTGCAGATTTCATAAATACAGGAACACCTCCTACTGATTTGAATGCACGTACCGGAGAATTTACACCTCCCGGAATGTATTGGTATGCTTCATCGAATAAAGCTGAACTTCTTTGGTATTTCATATTTTAGTTGAACGTTGATGGTTTATAATCGACAGTCAGATAGCAACTGGCAATGAGAAACCGGCAACAAAAATTAGTTTCTGGGTTTTTTATCAATTAAATAAATCAGCTGACCAGCAGACGGTTTCTGTCCTTCGTCCATTCTGTTTTTTGCATATAATTTATTTAATTTGATTCCGAATTTTTGAGCAATATCATGCATATCCTCACCAGATTCAGCTTTATAAATGGCTGTATTTCCCGCAGAATTTTTAGATTCAAGAAATACGATATCATTTTTCTTTAAAACATCACTATTAAGCTCATTCCACTTAATCAGTCTGCTTTCGCTTACCTTGAATTTGTCTGCAATGAATTTAACGTTAGTATCTTCGGGAATGACAATGTATTTTAAGCCCTCATTCGGATGGCTTTTGATAAGAATTGAATTTAAAATTTCAGCTTTTGTTTTGATTTTTTCAACTCTTTTCTGCTGCTGGGCATACGAGGTTTGTTTATAAGGAACTTCTACTGTAACAGGATCTTTAGCTTTCTTCACTGTCATTTTTGAAGGTTCCAGCTGGGCCATGAATGTTCTGTCGTCTTTCAGGTCCGGATACATTTTAAGAACGGCATACAGTACTTCTCTGGAGTTGGTATCGTCATACTCGTAAAGTCTGTATCTTTCAATTTTACCGATTAAAATTGAAGCGTAGCGGGGATTGGTTGCATAGCCTGCTTTTTTAAGTCCATGTGCCCACGCTTTGTAATCTTTCATATCCAGATTGAAAAGATTGGTGTAATATTTTCTTGTGGATAAAAATATGGAATGGTCTTCATAAGACTGTCTGGGATCGTCATAAACCCTGAAACATTCATTGGGAGCATCATCGGTGTGCCTCATGGTTTTTCCTGTCCAGTCTTCCTTACATTTTATTCCGAAGTGATTTTTACCTTCCTGAGCCAGTCTGCTCTGTCCGCCTCCAGTCTCTAACAGACCTTGAGCCAATGTAATAGAAGCCGGAATTTTATATTTTTCCATTTCTTCTACTGCATATTTAGCAAATTTTTGAATGTACTGGTCTTCAGTCGCCCAAGTTTGGGCTGAGAATGTTGATAAAACTAAAAGGCTTATGATTGAGAAAAGTCTTTTCATGTTTTTCAATTTTTACTTATATAATTAAATTTCTATTCTGTTTTTCCAAAAGCAGATTAGCTCCTTCAATACCCTGCAGTCCGCCGGTATGAAAGCACAAAATCCTGCTGTTCTCAGGAAAATATCCGTTATCAATCAGTTCGAAAACTTTCTGCATCATTTTTCCTGTATACACCGGCTCCAAAGGAATGCCGTACTTCTCTTTAAAATCATTGATAAAACGGATGTTTTCATCTTTTATTTTACCATAACCCCCAAAACATGAATCTATTAGATTAAAATTCTGTCTTGAGGTTAATTCTAAAATTTTATTCTCCAGTGAAGCATCCTCAACGACATTAAATCCTATAACTTTCTGATCTTCTTCACAAAACTTTGCCATTCCCGCAACTGTACCTCCGGTTCCAACCGCGGTGCAAAGATAGTCAAAATCTTTTGTTTGGTCATTGAGCATCATTTTAACGCCTTCTACAGCATCTTTATTGGTACCGCCTTCAGGAACAATTAAAGCGTCGGGGAATTCTTTATGCAGAAATTCGGTTAATTTTTCTTTATGCCTGTACTCTTCCCGGGTTACAAATTTCAGGTTCATCCCGTTTCTTTTTGCTAAAAGAAGTGTAGGATTATCCCTCCATTTATTTTGTAGTTCTTCCCCTCGTATTATTCCCAACGTAGGAATTCCGGACAGGTTTCCTGCAGCAGAAACGGCAGCAATATGATTGGAAAATGCTCCTCCAAAAGTGATGATATAGGGATTTTCAGGATTTTTTTCCAGGTAGCTGTTGATATTGTAAAAAAGCTTCCAGTATTTATTTCCTGAGATTTGAGGATGGATAAGGTCTTCCCTTTTTATAAATAGCTTTACATTTTTATAAATAGGTATTTCCTGAATGGGAATAGGCTCTGCCGGAGGTTTTAATAGCATTTCTGTTGTTTAACTATTATCTGCAAAATTAGTAAAAGATTTGCTTTGTGTGATTTATAACAACATGAATCATTTTGTTTTTTACATTTAAAGAGCACAGAAAAATTTATGCCTATTTTTTTGACTACAGATGACACAGATTTTCACAGATGATGGATTGTTTATTTATAAGTTGCTTTTGTGATTATTTGTGGGAATATTTGTGAAATTTGTGTTTTAATTTTAGGTTTTGACTAAAGCCGGGTAAAGGCGGTTTATTTTTTGAAGGTAAGCTAAAGCCCATCCCTATTGAATTTTAAGGTAAACATTTTACATTTTACATTTTACATTTTACATTAACTACAAATACTTCCTGAAATTCCAGATTTTTCTTGTCTTCAGGTAATTCAGATTGCTTTCATTTGCATATGCTTCCCTTTCAAATGAGATTCTTTTATAAGCAAGAAAGCCATCTTTCAGTTTAAAAAACCAGTAATAATATTCGATGACATAAAAAACATAAAAGAAAATAATAAGCATTTCCAACTGCTGTCTCAAATGGATTTTTTCGTGATTGATAAGTACTTTATTTTCCTTATCTTCGGGTTTCCTAATGAAGATAAAGGGAAAGAGAGCAATGCCGTTAATTTTTAATTTTTTTAATGGCTTTTGGCATATAATTATCATACTAACAAATATAAAGTTTTTTGACTTAGAGATTTAACTTATGGCCCAATATGACATCAAAGAAGGTGAAGACTTCTACTATAATGAACAGGGGTACAAGGTTTTTACGGAAAAATTCCATCTGAAAAGAGGATATTGCTGTAAAAGCGGATGCAGACACTGTCCTTACGGGTACGATAAAAAGACTGATACATTCATTAAAAACGATAAAAAAAATAAATAAAATGAAAAAATATATTTTTATTTTGTTAGCATCGGCTGCATTAGGCCTTACATCGTGCAGCCCGTTCCAGGTACGTTCGGATTATGCTGAAACAGCTAATTTTACGACTTACAAGACTTATAAAATTAGGATTGACGATCTGAAACTGAATGACATTGATAAAGACAGAGTTTTAAACGAATTATCGAGACAGCTTCAAAGCAAGGGACTTCAGTCGGGAGAAAATCCTGATCTGATCGTTAACGTAAAGGCCAATCATAAAAAAATCACGGACATCAACAATAGTTCTCCTTACGGAATGTGGGGATGGGGCGGACCTTTCGGATGGGGTGTTGGCATGAGCAGAACATGGACAAGTAATTATAATGAAGGTGCACTGATTGTTGACCTCATTGATTCTAAAACCAATAAACTGGTTTGGCAGGGTATCGGAAGCGGAATCTCCGTGGATTCTCCAAGAGCTAAACAGAAACAGATTCCTGAGATCATGGCTGAGATTATGAAAAATTATCCTCCTCAGAGAAAGTAAGATATTTAAATCAATTTTATATATAATCCGGTGCAGTTTTTCTGTGCCGGTTTTTTTTCATCCAAAATAACTGAAAGCTTCAACATCATTAAATTTCTTTTTACCTGTTCTTTTGTCTTGAAACAAAAGAACGAAAAGTTCAAGACTGGAATCTTCCTAGGTCGGTTAGATTCCCCCTTTAGATAAATCGCCTGCCATTGAAATGAGTCTACAATCATTTGAAGTAATTCTGGTCTTCATAAACTGCATGCGCTACATCTTAAAATTAACACTAATGTAATTTTTTATTCGCAAAAATATAGTATTCTTACAGAAATTTTATCTGTATGAAAAAAATTATCTTATTTACTGCAATAGCGGGGCTTGCCAATGCCCAGGCTCCTGCAGGATACTACAATTCAGCGAACGGACTGAGTGGTGCAGCGTTAAAAACGGAATTAAGTTCTATCATCACAAACGGACACCAGGACAAAGGCTACAGCGGACTTTGGACAGGTTATAAAACGACTGATATTGATAAGAACTATGAAAATGATGGCTCTATCATGGATATTTATTCGGAAAGACCTTCCGGGACTGATCCTTACAAATATACCCCCGGTACGAACCAATGCGGAACATATTCTACGGAGGGTAACTGCTATAACAGGGAACATATTGTTCCGCAGAGTTTATTCAGTGAGGCTGCTCCTATGGTTTCGGACATTCATTTTATCCGGGCTACCGACGGAAAAGTAAACGGGATGAGAAGCAATTATCCTTTCGGAAAGGTAGGTTCAGCTACATTTACCTCTCAAAACGGCTCAAAACTGGGCAGTTCTTCGTCTTCAGGATATGCAGGAACTGTTTTTGAACCAATTGACGAGTTTAAAGGGGATGTGGCAAGGATGATCTTTTACTTTGTAACCCGTTATCAGAGCAAACTTTCTTCTTTTTCTTCAGGTAATATGCTGGGCAGTTCAACATTTCCCGGGCTACAGACCTGGGAACTGAATGTTCTTCTGGCATGGCACAGTCAAGATCCTGTTTCACAAGCTGAAATCAATAGAAATAATGCTTCTTATACTTTCCAGGGGAATAGAAACCCGTTTATCGACAATCCTAGTTATGTAGGTCAGATCTGGGGCTCCAGTCCTGGAACCACGGATCCCGGAACTCCTACTCCTGGAACAGAATGCATCAATGAAACATTCGGAACAATTCCTACCGCCAGCAGTGCTTCTTATCTAACAAGAACCTGGACGGGCAGCGGTATTTCATGGACTGCTACAGATGCAAGAACTGACCAGACCATCAACGGCCAGGCTATTACGGTAAGAAACGGTTCTTTAACTTCGGGAAGCTCGGCCAACGGTATCGGATCACTGACGGTAACAACTCAGCTTAAGTTTTCGGGAACAAGCGGAACTTTTGATGTAAAAGTAAACGGTACAACAGTAGGAACAGTGCCTTACAGTGCCACTGCTACCACTACAACCATCAATAATATCAATATCACCGGGAATGTTACGGTAAGCCTTACTAACAGCTCATCGAGCAACAGAGTGGCTATTGACGACCTTAAATGGACGTGTTATTCAGGAACTGCAAGAATGGCTCAAAAAGTCTCAGCAAATGAAATCACAGTTCAGGAACTTCAGATATCTCCTAACCCGATTTCAGGACAGGAAATTTTTGTACAAGGTGACACCCGGAATATTAAAAAGGCAGAGATCGTTAATCTTCAGGGAAAAGCGCTTGAGAGCATTAACAGTCCTTTTAAAAACGGAAACTCTATTAAGATCAAAAACCTTGAGCAGGGTGTTTATATTTTAAAGCTTGACCAGTCTGCTTTGAAATTCATTGTAAAATAATCTGTTGATTAAAAATAATATAGCCGGCTCAAGGTTTTGAGCCGGCTTTTTTTTATTTAAAAAATAGTGTTTCTACTATTTCATATACTGATACCAGGGAGATCCCTGCGGAGTAGGATATTTTAATCCGAAAACCACATCATTTCTGTAGGCATCTTTGGTTACGGTTACATATTTATTTCTGATTCTTCCATCGTCCTCAATAGAAATACTCAGTATGGAATAGTTTTTCCCGTCGTCCCAGAAAAAAGAAGTAGGATAGGTAAATGAGTTTTTCTCACCCTGGTTCCATGATACCTTATCCGGTGCCACTTTCTTCAGCTTTTCAAAAATCTGCTTTACCATTTTAGCATCTACAGTTGCTTTATCTGTCACTGTAGCGGTAGGTTTTCCATGTTTTCCTGCAATTTTTTCAACAAACTCCAAAGAGTTTTTTTCAGCGGCATTGGTGTCGATTGCACTTACTTTACCTTTGAATACGGTAATTCTTGTTCCCATGGTATTGTCCAGAAGAATTCCGCCATACGTCAATCCTTTATTTTCATCTGCATAGTATTGTATAACATCCGGTTTGCTTCCTTTATCTTTCAGAAATATATCTTTATTTTCAAGATCATATTTTTTTGCATCTTCCCCTAAAGAGACAGATGAAAGATCAAATGATTTATTTCCGCAGCAGATATTGATCAATACAATGAAAATTAATGCCAAGAATTTTCCTTTTTTCATAATACTTTATATTTGATTTATTAATGTCATTCACAAATTCTTGCAGAGAAACAGGTCAACTATTTTACTGTTTTAAATAGATGAACAGAATGCAGCATACATTGATCAAAGTAAGTGCCAGCCCTACACCCAGAGACCATTTTACTCTTTTTTTCATGTTATATGATGTACCGTAAGTAGCAAGCAGTGCCGCAAAAAAAGCGGCAACTCCTGTAAAAACACCTCCACCGGCCAACACTATCCAATCCAGTTCCACAGCATTTGTACTGTCCTTATTTTCCGCATCTGTAATTTTTATTTTCTCTCCCAGTTCGGGTGGGTTATTGCTTGTAATATCAAGTGTTTTCACCACTTTTTTGCCTTCCATATCAATATATTCTACTTTCGGAAAAAAAATAGCTCTGTCACTGTAGGTAGAGGAACTTGGAAAGTTTTTAGCTTTTGTGATTTCTTTCTTATATCCAATCACTGTTGCAGTGTATTGGGGTTCATCAAAAGTTCTGTAGGCCTTCTCCCAAAAAAATGAGTAGGATAAAATGAACGTTAAAGCATTGATGGAAATCATTATTAACGAAATAAAAAACAAAAGAAAGGCCTTCTCAAGAAAACCTCCTGTTTTTCCGGAATCATGCTTTCTATCCGAAATTTTTGAAAAAATCCTGTATCCTAAGAATACGGAAAACAGAACAACCACCGCTACGAAACCTCCAAAAAAAGTCATGATCCGGATAATTTAAATAATACTAAATCCTTTTTCTTTCGTTCTCATGTGAAGCTTGACCTCCATTTCAATATTGCCTTGCTTTTCAAGGTCGGGGCTTTTAAACTGGAGCGGCTGAGATCCGTCTTTTCTCATGAGTCTTACCAATTTACCATAGCCCATGATTTCCAAGTGCAGATCGGCTTCATTAAGTTCTTCAACTGCTAAATTCTGTCCAAACAATTGACCGGCACTGTCTAAAAATCTTTTTTTCCGATCTTCAGTATAATATAAAGCCTGCTCCTGAAGCTGCATTTTGTCATGAGACATTTCCAGGTATTTTCCGACATTATGTTCAACCAATACTGCGCGTATCTGCTTATAGTATCTGAAAACATCGCTGAAGAGGTCTTCTTTTTTCATGTCTTTAAAATCTACTGAATGCTGCCAACCATCCAGTACAAAAGGAAGTTCCACTTCTATTTCGCCGGCAACATTAAAAGTCGGGTGTTGGACATTCTCTGTCAGTCCGTCCCATGGGGATTCCATTTTAGGGCGAAATTCAGCACGGGATGCTTTCCAGTTATCAAAATCTGCACAAAAGAAATCTACCGACAGGGTATCATCCTCATCCAAAACATTTTTACCCAATCGCGGATACATTTTCCCAACTACCTGATATTTCCCGCTCTGAAGCAGTGCCTGGTTGATCATGGTATCTCCTCCAAACCCGCCTTCTTTTGTCTCATCTCCGTACCAGTCTATGACAGGAACATCATTCACATAAATAGTTCCCGAACAATACATTCTGGGATAAACGGAATATAATGGTTTTTTAAAATTATGCATACCTGAATTTAAGTTAAATATTTTTTATCCATATAGTAAGTCTCTTCTTTCATCACCTTTTCTTCTACTTTGAAATTACTTTTCCACCAACCTACTTCCCCTTCTATCTCTACGGAAAGAACAACTCCTGAAAACTTCAAAATGGGCTGGATAAATAATCCTGTGGTATCTGAATCTATGACGAAGTCACCTCCAAAATAGGAATCAGCTTTAGCCGCCGCTTTAAATGTAGCGATAGGTTTCACTTTGGTTCCTTTTACGGTTCCTACTTCAATGCTGATACTGAGTTCTATTGTAGCACCCATTTTCCCGCCGATCGTGGTTTTACCCTGCATATTGATCCCGTTGATACTGTCAATTTTCAGGGCATCCACCATAATTTCAAGCTCACCATAAAATGTAGCTGTAAAGGTAACTGAAGCTCCAAGTTTTTCTAATCCGCCTCTAAATTTATTAATAATTTTCGCAGCGGCGGGGTTACCTGTTGCTCCATAAGACGCTACGGCAATAGCTGCACCAATGATATCAATAACAACTTCTGCCCCTATCAGAGGTTTGAAGCCAAATCCTACTTCTCCGATTACACTTAAAGCAGCTCTCTCATTGATTCTTTCCAGATACCATTTTCCTACAACAGTAAATTTGGGATATCTGAGATTAAAACCAACTGGAATAGCAGTTTCTTTTGCGGCACTCTGTGCATAATTTATGGCATTCTGAACGATATTGACAGCGGTGGCAATCATTTTTGCGACCAGCTCTATCTTATCGGCAAATTCGTTGGTGAAACTTCTTTTTTCCCTGCCGGCATCCCATTCTGCGGATAATCCTACTCCTATGTTAATCGGGACTTTTCCGGTTTCATTCATCCTCCATCTTTTGTAGCCTGCCTGCCTGGATTTTTCCTGATGTTTGGCAAATATGTTTCCTGCCGGCATATTGGCCGCTTTGTAGTTGGATACATTGACCTGAAATTCCAGTGCCAGTTCCCATTTAATATCCGGATATGCTTTGATTAAAACCGTTGTTCTCTTATCATTGCTGAAATACCTGCAGCTGTGAATGTGCATGTGAAACTGGTTCGGATTGGTCGCTATAGGCCAGATATACTGTATGGGAGCAGCATTTAACCTGGATATATTCGAATACACTTTATAATTAAAGGATGATGGAGCGAAAGTCTGTTTGGTATCTCCTTTATCTATTGCCTGACCGACATCAACCATCAGGATCTGCTTTTTATGTTTGCCTTTGCTGTCGCGATAGCATTCAGTGGTATCAAATCCTGTGATATCAATAGTGATATCTTTTTTTGTTGACTCTGTAGGAGCCACCACTTCGTAATTAACAGTCTGGGCATCGTGGGCATTAAATACAAAAGAGATGTCTACTCTACGGTTGTTTTCGTAGTCTTTCTCATTTTTGTATTTGATATTATCCCTGCCCATTTTATCATCGGTAGGATCTACTTCTCCTTTACCAACGGAAATGATTCTTCCCGGATCAAGGCCTCCGTCTGCAAAAAATTTCTTTACAACGTCTGCTCTCCTTTGGGACAGTCCTTTATTGTGATTCTGTTTCCCAATAACGCAGGCATAACCGCTGAGATTCATGGTAGAGTCTTTATGCTCAAGAAGAAACTTAAGCACATTGTTAAGTATAGCTTCCCCGTTTTTATCTATTACCGTGGAATCGAATTTATAATAAATCGTTCTCTCGATACGTTCCTGCAAGGCTGCAGATTGTGCCTTTTTTATTCCTTTACCATTATCAAAAACCATCACGGTTGTACTACTGGCTTTTCCGTCTTTCACTTCGGTTTCGGTGATCTTTATCACTTCAAACCTGCAGGGTTCCTGACGGACGGAATTTACATCCGGCTTGTATACTTTTGTAGGGGTCTGATTTTTACTGACATTGGCGTTGGTGGTAACGACTTTATTTTTCACATTCAGGTAGATGGCATGAAGATCATCACCCAGATTATCTTTGATGTACTTTTTGGAAGCGGAATCTTTTACTTTGACATAAAACTCTTCTACGTTCTGGATGTTATCTACATGTGCCATCCATGAGTAGGTATTTTCTATTTTTAAATTGACCTCACCATCTATAACCTGTACATTATTGTATACATGAACCAGCTTGTCATCTTTTGCAGACTGTTGGTTCCAAAGTTCAATAGTCAGCGTATTTCCATTAAGACCTTCTGTGGTCAGGTTAAGATATACGATATGACCGTAGGAAATATGATTGACTTTATTCTGGTTTTTAATGCTGGTCTTGCTTCCTCTCTGGGTAGTCCATTTACTGGTAACAATTTTGGGTTCGCACCACCCTTTCACATAAAGTCCCACATTATTTTTGGTATCTCTCTTTCCTGAAAAACTTGCCTCAATGTAGAATTGATAACTTCCGCAGTACTGTTTATCAATACTGAATTTATAGCCTGTGGTAGATGGAGCCTGATAGATAATAATTTTGCGGTCGTTGGTCTGCCTCATCCAAATCACGGGTTTCTTTTTATCTTCGGCCGTTGTATCCGGCAGCCATTCTTCTACCTGGAAAGTGACATCCTGGTTCGGGACAATAGTAACTCTCTGACCCGGAACAGACATTTTCGGATAATATCTACCTTTTGTAATCTTTATTTTTTTTACTCCTTTTGCCATTTCTTTATCGTTTAGATTACACCATCCTGCCCGCCATATTCAGGCTGTTCTTTATACATTTCTTCAGAATCCACCAGTGGATTGATCTGCTGCTGTACATCCTTGTCTGCATTTTTAAAATTTTGCGGGCTACCTTCCGTTCTCTGTCCGTGGTCTATGATCTCAATACACGGCGTCCCGGCAATGGCACAGATGGCTTTGCTGGTTTCTACAATAATATAGCCGCCGTTATTAAGCTGCACTTTTTCATAAAAATCTTTCCACTCTGTTACCATGATTTTGCATGGCGGCGGCGGAACTCCCATTTTGATACAGTTTCCGAAGGTATTTTTTTCAAATGTAGCCGCACCTATTTCTTTTGTGGTTACGATAAGTTTTTTGGAAGCATTTTTATCATTAGCGTATTCTTTCTGGTGTGATAGCACTTTGAGTTTGTCCGGAAGCTGTCCGAACTGGCATTTGCAGATAGCACCCTGTACTACAATATGTTTTTCTGCCATGGCTAAAATTCTTTATTTGAAATTACTACTCTGGTTAAATATTCATTCCCGAATTCCAGGCGGACAAAGGAGGAATTCATCTTGAAAGTAACAACGGTTAGAGCTTTTTCTGAATTTTCATTTGTATCTCCTACGGTCTGATAAAGCTTTGCGTTATACCTTGAAAATTTCTGCTTACATTCTGATGGTGAGCTGTCATTGAATACCAGTCCATGAGGTAATCCTGAAACCATATCCTGCCCGTAATATTGAATGGCATAATATTCCAGGCCAGTGCTCATATTTGCGTAGATCATATTGAAATCATCAAAATCCCAATTGGAATATTTTCCACCTTTGCAGTCTTTGCATTCCAATTCACTTGGACTTACGTGTAACAGTTTTGTGAAGGTATCGGACGTGGCCGGTAACGCTATAAACTGTTTTTTCCCGAACAGAGTCTGTAGTTTTTTTGACACTTTTTTCTGCTTCGGATTTTCTTCAATCATATCCGTTGTAGTTACTGCGGTAGTATAGGTTGTGGCAGCTACGCTGTCAGTTAATGATGCATCATAATCATTTGAAGGTTCTGTGTGTTTGTAGGTTAAAAGAAATTCTTTAATCTCTTTCTCCACTTTCCCAGTAGATTTGGTCAGTTTTGTATCTACCTCTTTCTTCGACCAGCTGTCCGGAATTACTTTTTCAAGAAAAACGGTGACTTTCGTGCTTTTTGCAGAGATCTTTTTCAAATTGACATTCCATACCGCCTGCTGGATAAACTGTTTAGGCTTCGAACCGCTTTTTAATGCCAGATCCAGATAAGGATTTTTGGTATCTGCATCATATTTCAGATTATAAAGATCGACAGTGGTTGAAAAATCTCTGTCGGATGCTGCGGCAGCTTTAGCTTCATCTTTGGTGAAGTCATTCTGGAAATAAAAAATAGAGTTTTGTAAGGTCTCGATATCTTGCGGGACATTAAATTCCACTTTTTGCCCGAAATACAGGCTAAAACTCAATATAAAAACAAATATGGAAAATTTATGATTTGGTTTAATTTTCATTTTGGTAGTTTTTTTAATTATTCAGTCAGCATCGCAATGACTACTGCTATTTTCTTTTTCTTCTCAAGTTGGATATCACATTCTAAATACATGGATTTTACAAGTAAATTTTGCCCGTTCAGATAATACACTATCCTGAAATTCCCTTCATGATTCATCTCCGGATTATCTTCAATGATCATGGAAAAAGGAGCTTTATTTACGAAATCATATATGCTTCTCTCATCGTTTAATCTGCCTTCGCCTTCTACATTAATCAAGCCTGATTCTCCTTTCAGTGGATCAATCTCCAGTTTTATTTCATACTTCGGCTCTACCGGATTATCTACCACAGGGAAACTTTCTATTAGCTTTGTCTCATAATTCTGTCCAAAGCTCTGATAAACCCCGAAAAATAATGTTCTGATGAAATAATCATTTTTAAGATAAAGACTGATCACATCAGGCTCATCTATTATTTTTTCTATCTTTTCACAGTAGGTGTCTACCGTTTCGCCTTCAAACTCTTTATAAACTTCCTCTTTTACAGCTGCCCACCTTTCTTTAAAGACTGAAAAATTTTCCACTGCATTAAATTTCCCCTGCTCATCGACACTGATCTGTAAGGGATACAAAACTTTGGATGTTTTATATGCCAGGAGATCAGCTATTTCATTTACTTCCTCTTCGTTCAGATACAGATTGGAAGTTCTGTCTATTTCAAAAAAATGAAGCTTATTTTCCTTTTTCAGCCAGCGTACCGATGTTTCGTATTTCAGTTCATTTTTATGATCATTATTTTCAATAGTCACCGTAACTCCATATCTGCTGAATGAGCTCTCCGGCTGAAAGATCAGGCTGTTTGCCTGGCCGAACTTTACCAGTCTGTTTTTATCCGTTACAGCCGTCCTGGGAAGAAAAATTTCTTTCTGCCCCGTGAGCTCAATCAGAATCATATCTTTTACGTTGCAGTGGTTATTATGAAATAACTTTAAAGCACCTGCGTCTAAATTGTACAGCAGACTTATGCTTTTTAAGCTTTCTCCTTTCTGAACAGTATGTATATTAAATTTCTGCATAAAAATAATCCGGCTTCGTATTCTCTTTCTTATTTTGCTTGTTTATGATAAGCCATTAATGGAGCACTCTTACTCTGTCCGGTGTCGGATCCATTCCTATCCCTTCTCTTCTTGCTGACCTGTGAAGGTACGTGTTTCTTAATGTTCTCAAGTCATCCTGTTCTTTCATCTCTTTCTGATAGTCAGCATATTTATGTTCCGGTATAGGTATTCCGCCGTATGCTCTTTCAAGATCTTTATACCGCTTAAAAATGTACTGTTTTCCATCTCCCATTGCATAAGGTCTTAAGCGGTTTTTTATTCTTACCAGCAGGGCATCTGATGAAATGGAATACTTTTCGTCAGTAATTTTCTTTAAAGTCAGGGGAACTGTTTTCTGAACACCATATTCTGCCATAAAATGTAACGGAATATAGCTGTATGTTTTTTTTATAAGCTTACGTTCTCCCCTTAACGACAGATAAAAGCCCGGAGTAATGGTAAGTTCTTCTTCTTTATACCAGGATTCTGCTATAAGCTCGCTTCTAAAGGCCTTTAATTTTGTGCTGGTTGTCCAGGATGTTTCAAGTTCTTCCCAGATTTCCGGGCCATTTTCGTAAGCTCCTCCTACATCACAATGAACGCCGGGAAATATTTTTTCTATTCCTACATGCACATTCGTGAGGTCGAAATTTTCCCTGTGTTCATTTTCTGCCACAAAATGAATTACGCTCTGTGCTCTACCGATATCATTCAGGCTCAGTTCTTCTACGTCATTATGAAAGTTCGGCGTGGCAGAAAAGTTTTTTGAATAGGAGGAAACGGTATCATAAATACCCAGAAACCTCACTTTCAGCACATCCACTGTAATTCCGGCCTCCTGCAGCTTAAGTCCCAGATGGCCCCATTTCGGAAGCTCTTCACTTTGTATTCCTCCGGTACCGTCGCTGTCGTAACGGGCAGTTACCGTGACACCTTGATGGGAAACAGTAGTGGTGGTCGCTTTATATTTGGATTTACCTATTTCATGGACGAAATTACGGGCAGCAGCAGCACCCCTGCTGAAACCGAAAACATCAAAAGTAAGGACTGCAATTTTATCTGCTTTTTTTGCATTCTTTATATTTTTTACTTTTTTTACGATCTCTTCGCAGCCTTTTCTCACCTTCCCACGGATCCCGGTAGCACCTGTTCCGAAGGCATAGCCAAGCATAGAATCTTCTTCTTTATCTTCTGTACCGATACCTTCAATGTAAATGCCAAAATTTTTATCATAATTGTCCCATAAACGCGCCACATTGCTCCAGTCGTTATTATAACTGTTGTTATCGGTGGGTGAGCCTCCATTTTTCTTGTAGTCGGCAGTTTTGTTTCTTCTTTCTATGGTATTGGTTTTATTATTCAAAGTTCCGTCAAAAAACATCCCAAGAGTAATGTCTAACACTTCCTCTTTGGATATTTCCGGTGTATAATCTCCAAATTTATTATTGTGCATCGTTCTTATTTTATTTTTGTTGACAGACTGATTATAATTTTATGAAGGATATTATTCTATTGCACGCGAAAGCCTGATTTTTGCTTTTGTAACCGGAAGTTCTTCTTTCTCGCTCTTTAATGATAGATTAGCTCCTGTATTATCTGCATTGACTTTAATGATTAAGTCTATATTTTTTTCATTTCCGAGTTTCCTGAATAATTCAAAAATTTCTTTTTCATCAAAAGAGTCTACCCATACGCCGTATCTTTTTTTATTCTTATCCCTCCAGTAAAAACCGCAGAATTTTGGGGCAGCCCGTTTTTTATAAGTATCAGCTGTCAGGCTTTCCCCGAAGAGGTTTTCCTGTTCCCCATTGTAATTAGTGAATCCGAAATCAATCCACTCACCGCCTTCCGGCAAAGTAACTGAGGGTTTCCAGTTATATTTTTCTCTGTATACTTCATAGAGATCCGGGGCTGGATACCCTTCTTTTTCTATTTTAGCTCTGATCTCAGGCTTAAATGTTTCATAAGACGGATCTTTCAGCATTCTGTCTGCGAAACCTTCTTTCAGCATATACTGTGCGTTTTCGTATGCTTTTTCTTTGGTAATAATGGTATCATGAGCCTGAAAAGCACCTACTTCTTTCTGGTTTCCCGGACCGTTGATCCATAAAACCACCCGTCCTTTTGGGGCAAGACCAACAATGAAATTACTGTATGTGGTCTTTTTACCATTATCCTGATCTATAAAACCTTTATCGAAAAGATCTTTTATTTTTTCTTTATCCAGGTCCCATTTTCCGGTATAGAATTTATTTTCCACCAGAGAATACCAGGTAAATTCCAGCTTGTGGGGAATATCCATCTGGCTGGTTTCTACACTCATTGTTCCGCCTTCATTTCCCCAGCCTGTATTCTGTGTACCCCAGATGGCATCGAAGCCGTAGGTAAAATCATCTGCGATGAGAGCTCCTTTGTAAATTTCCATCGGATATTCCTGCGGTGCCGAAAGGGTTCCCAACCAGCTGTATTTTTGTTCCATTTTTTTATTTTGACAATTGATTAACGAGAAACTACTTACAATAAAAAGAATCAGAATTCTTAATTTACTTGTTTCCATGAGACATTATTTTCTTATTGCTTGCCAAAACAAGATTGTTTTTCTGTGCTTCCACATTAATTTTCTGGGCAATTTTTTCAACCTTTTTGCCAACATTCAGATGATAAGAGTCTGTGACTTTTATCTGTATATTCTTAGCTGTTTTGATGATCGCCATATCAGAAAAGTTTTGATTTTTCAGCACTGTTGAATTCTACGATTTTACCGCTCTGCATCGTCATGTTTTCAAGCTCGCTGAACATGGATATTTCTCCGGCTATTTCATTGGATGTTTCGGACTGTCTTTTGAATTCTTTTTCTACCATTTCGGTTCTGGTGTCCGAAGATTCACGGATATCACCGGACGCTGTCTGTACAATATCTTTTCCGGCTGTAGAAATAATACTGTTGTTGGCAGAACTGTTGATTCCTTCTCCCGCACTGATCGAAATTTCTTTTCCGGCCGTAATGTTGATATTATCCCCCGCATTCAGGGTGAAATTTTTAGGAGCCTTCATGCTGATATTTCCGGCACCATCCATATAGTAAATATTTCCGCTAGGGTCCATAATCTTTACGCTTCCTTCTTCATCATTCATCAGAATTCTGATTCCGCTTCTGGTCTGGATGGATTTCAAATGGTTATTGACTCCTCCGCCCAGGGCTATTCCTCCATGAAACATACCTCCCATCACAAAAGGTCTGTCCGGATGGCTGTGAACAAAATTTACCATTACCTGATCTCCTACTTCCGGAATGGCAACATATCCTCTGTTCTGCGTGATCTGATCTGTTCCTCCTGCATCAGGACTCATCATCCTGATAAAATGGGTTGTATCGCTCGTCTGCCAGTCAAACTGCACCTGTATCCTGCCTTGTCCTTCCGGATCGGTATTGGATATAACGACTGCAGTCTGCGGTTCAGCTTTAGGAATCTTATATTCCGGTCTTGGAAGAAATCCCGTATCTGCGGCTATCCCAGTAAAGCTTCCTTTATAATGTCCTATGGTGTCGATCTCATGTTCAGCTTCCGTGATCATAATTCTTGTAAAATAGGAGGTTTCATTGGAATCCTGTTTCCGCATCTGAACATCGGCTATGCATCCCGGATGAAGGAATGGAACGGTTGTATTTCCTGAAATGGAAAAAACGTTCACCGCTGCACTTCCCGAAGCACTTTTCTGTGAATATTCTACATCCAGATGGGTTGTTGCCTTAATAGGGGCTATCTGAAGCGCGGGGGTTTTGTAAATACTGTTGTTGTGATCGTAAGCTGTCTTTGCAATATCACTTACATGCTGAATAGGCGTGGAACCTGAAGTAAGTTTTTCATTTTTATTGCTGTTATACCCATAAAACTGGGGCTTGGTATGGATTGCTTTCAGCTCAACTTTAATATCGTTGGCGCTGCTTCCATAGGTGAGAATAATAGGTTTGTTCTGAGGCGGCAGTTTCCCAAAATGCAGGACTTCACCGTCATAAAAAAACTGTTCACCATATGCTTCTGCCATTCTTGCCAGATAGTTGTAATGGGTTTCGTCATACTGGCTACTATAGATGATCTGGGAAAAATTATTGGCATCTATCCTTACGTCAAAGCGGCCCTTATCAATCCCTTGTTTAATCACTTCTTCAGCAATAATTCCTATATTGACCGGCTGACTTCCTCCAAAGCTTTGGATATGGGAAGCTCCGTCTAAAGTAATGGTTGGGCTGGATCCTGTAAGCACAATATTCCCCAGACTCATTTTTTCCTGGCTGAATGCTACTCCTGTAATGATTCCTACAAAGGTTCTTTCAGGACTGTTGTCTATGCCTTTATAAGAAATGACTGCCGTGAGGCGTTTTCCCAGGAATTTATTGGCTTCTTCCAGCGAATGGGTCTGGCGATCTCCCAAGGTATCATGAGCCAGGGTAAGTGTAAACTCATGATGACGCTGAGCACTCTGTTTAAGTTTGAAATGTTTATAAAATTTGATGATTTTTCCTTCTATGACTAAGGAAAGCTTAACCAGACGGTTGATACCGGTATGATGATTTTCGGATACCCCGTCTGCATTCTGTGCCGGGCGAAAACTCGTTCCCTTTGATTTTTCAGGTGTAGTAGACATATTTTATAAAGTGATTTGTGTTAAAATATATATTATTCATCTAATCGGGAATTTTTGAAAATAAACAAAGATCCCCTGCCAGAAAATAGTGTTCACAACAGGTAAAAAAAGACCGTCTTGAGGGACAGTCTCTTTATATTTTGTACTACTCCGGACCTAGCTTAATGGCCAGAATCCGTCGTATAATGAATTTCCATATGTAATGCTTTCTGCACTTACCACAAAGCTTACCAGCATATTGTTGCTGTCAATAGCATCAAAATCCATTTCGTGCTGAATTACATATCCGTTTTCCCACTTCAGGGTAATTAAAGTTCCTTCTTCATGTGATTTATTGAATGTAACTTCACCACTTGTGGGCTTATATTTACCATTCAGTAAGCTTTCCAGAATATCAGACTTTTCAGTTGCTTCAATTGTTACTTTAATCAAAGCGTTCGACGGATCTGATGCTACACGTCCTGAAACATCTGTAGACCTTGATACGCTGTAATTAAGCTTTAACAACTTTTGTCCTTCACCTCCATTGAATTTTAAGATTCCTCTTGAATTTCCTGCCATATTCTTCTATTTTAATCATTAATGATTATACTATTCATAAAGTTTATCTAACAAAGATAGACTTCATGGTCTAATTTAAAAAGTTTTTAGTGAACAGATTTACATTTTGTAGTAATTCTACGACTTTTTTTCTACTTATATTAATTTAGCATTAAAAAAATACAGCTCTTAGCTTTGTTTTTTATCAATGAGAATGCATGTAAAAATGTTTATAATAATAAGATATGATCATGATGACCAAGTTTACCGTGACCATGATCATGAGAATGTTACTGTATTTCCTTTTCGTATCTACAAAACTCAGACCCAGGGTAAAAAGGAACAGGAGTAGTGTATAAACAGCCGGATACAGATGAAAGGCTTCTGAAAATCTGCCTTCAAATACTAATACGACAGCTCTCTGGGCACCACATCCCAAACATTCTATTCCCAAAAATTTCTTACTGGGGCAGGTTAGCATAAAGTCTTCAATGTTCATTCCGGATGTTATGATGAAATTTTCGCTCTTGTATATTGGTGTGGAAAGAAACAGTCTTCCTTCATTTCAAATGATCCCTGAACGGCAATATACGGGTTCCTTAAAATTTCTCTTGCTACAAATATGAGGTCTGTGTCTCCTTTTTCCAGAATTTCTTCAGCTTGTTCCACCCTTGTGATTAACCCGACTGTTCCGGTTTTTACCCCGGCCTCTTTTCTGATCTGGGATGAAAAAGGAACCTGATAGCCATCAAATACAGCTATTTTAGCGCCGTGGATATTTCCTCCGCTTGAAACATCTACCAGGTCTACGGAATGTTCTTTTAAAACTTTAGCAAGCTTTACACTGTCGTTGATATCCCATCCGTTTTCGGCATATTCGGTTCCGGAAATTCTTACGAAAAGGGCTGTATTTTCGTCCAGTTCTTCGTTAACAGCGTCAACAATTTCCAAAAGAAAACGGATTCTGTTTTCAAAGCTTCCGCCATATTCATCTGTCCTGATATTGGAAAGCGGTGATAAAAACTGGTGGATAAGGTATCCGTGTGCACTGTGAATTTCTATCATATCAAAACCGGCTTTTACAGCTCTTTTTGCTGCTTCTTTAAAATTCTGTACCTGTTCCTTAATCTCGTCAGCAGTCAGAACATGCGGAATCCTTTCAGTAGGATGATAAGGAATAGGACTAGGTGCAACGGTTTCCCAACCTTCTTCAACAGGAATCTGCAGGTTATTCCATGTGGAACCTTTTCTTCCGGCGTGGGCAAGCTGAATCCCTATTTTACTTTCTGAACGGGAATGGACAAAATCAACAATTTTCTTAAGTTCTTCTGCCTGCTCATCATTCCAGATACCCATACAGTGGTTGGTAATTCTTCCACGAGGCTCTACTCCGGTGGCTTCAACCATGATAAGTCCGGTCCCGCCCTGAGATCTGCTTCCGTAGTGTACAAAATGGAAATCATTAGCCAATCCATTTTCGCATGAATACATACACATGGGAGACATTACCCATCTATTTTTCAATTCTATATTTCTAAATTTTACTGGTGTGTATAACATTTTACTTTTTGATTTTCAATTTAATGATGAATAAAAAAAACATTGTCGAAGTGATGAAAAAGAAGTAAATTTGGCCCCCTTTTTAGTCTTACTAATATATGAAAAAAGACATACAGATCAGTTACGAGCATTTTAAAAACAGCAGTGAGCTGAACGATATAGAAAAAACTTTATTTGAAAGAGCAATACAAGCCCGTGAAAATGCTTATGCGCCCTATTCGAATTTCCTTGTAGGATGTGCCGTCTTACTGGAAAACGGTGAAATTTATTCCGGCAACAATCAGGAGAATGCAGCCTATCCATCGGGGTTATGTGCAGAAAGAACGACTCTTTTCTGGGTGGCAGCCAATTTTCCGGATGTCAAGGTGAAAAAGATCTTTGTCGTTGGGGGGCCTAAGGAATTTCATGAGAAAAATCCTCCGATTCCACCTTGTGGAGCCTGCAGGCAAAGCCTGATAGAATATGAAACGAAACAGAACGAAAACATCATCCTTTATTTTTCAAGCATGAATGATGAAGTGGTAAAGGTTCATTCTATTAAGGATTTGCTGCCTTTCTATTTTGATTCATCGTTTTTGTAAAGGTGAAATTTTGTGAACAGGAAATTTTGGTTGATGTGAATAGTGAATTTTGCTTCGCAAGTGAATGGTGAATTAAAGTTTTAAGAATCAAAAACCAAGAACCAAGAATCAAGATTTCAA
The DNA here is from genome assembly GCF_052044665.1 of Chryseobacterium sp. 22532. Taxonomy (NCBI): domain Bacteria; kingdom Pseudomonadati; phylum Bacteroidota; class Flavobacteriia; order Flavobacteriales; family Weeksellaceae; genus Chryseobacterium; species Chryseobacterium sp. 22532. The sequence goes on along the minus strand of NZ_JBQENJ010000006.1, from coordinate 264,050 downwards.
ATACCATACTTTTGTCAATGGTCAATTTTATTTTACAAATGAATTGTTAATTTAAGAATTATTTTCAATTTTGTACTGTCATGTTCATTAATGATCATTTATACTTTTTAAAAATTTCCCTGCGAAGCAAAATTCACTATTCACTATTCACTATTCACTATTCACTATTCACAAATAACCACTCACAATTGACTTTTTGTCTTTTTTGCGCAATAATTTTAAAAAGTTATCTTTGCAAAAATTTTGGTTTCCAGCATTTTGGAAATAATAGGGAATTGGGTGTAACTCCCAGACTGTCCCCGCAACTGTAAATCGCAATAAGATTTCTGTAAAAAACCACTGTTCAAACGGGAAGGTGCAGAAAGCGAAAGTCAGGAGACCTGCCAAAATTATAACTAAAAACGTATTACTTTCGGAGGAAAAGTAAAATAGTATGGATATAAAAAGGTCTTTATTACTACTTTGTTCGTCTTACGGCAGCTTTCTCTTCGGACAGGAGAAGGCGGTTGACACCATTTATATTTTCGACAGCCAGATGAGCAAGGTAAAGCTTTTCCATCCGGTACGTACGATCACTCCAAAAGATCTCGAAAAAAACTCAGCCAATCTTTCTGAACTTTTACGCTTTCAGTCTTCTATTTATGTGAAAGAAAATGGCCGTGGGGCGGTTTCTTCTCCTTCATTCAGGGGAACAACAGCTCAGCAGACCGCTTTTGTGTGGAACGGAATCAACATAAATTCCAGCTTTTTGGGGCAGGGAGATGTGAATAATATTCCACTTTTCGGATATGATCAGATTGATATAAAAGCGGGTGGCGGAAGTGTTGTTTATGGCAGCGGAGCTATTGGAGGAAGTATTCATTTAAATAATATTTTGGATTTCAACAGGGGCTTCAAAGGTTCTGTTTATTCGGAGGCGGGCTCTTTTGATACTTATAATAATTTTCTGCAAGCTTCATTCAGCAATGATAAATTAAGCGTTAAAGTTTCCGGGAGCTATTTAACGAGTCAGAATGATTATAAAGTTCCTGAATTTGTTGTAGGAAGTACGGGATTTTATAATGTTAACGGCAGATATTACAATACTTCAGTTAACATCGGAGCTTCTTATAAAATTGCTGATCACCAGACTATTTCATGGCAGAACCAGATGTTCGATGCATCACAGCATTATCCTGTTTTTGAACAAATCGGAAACAGAACAAAATATAACGCGCAGACTTTAAGAAGCCTGATCGCATGGGATATCAATAAAAGTAATCTTTCAAACAGCTTAAAAGCAGCTTATACGGAAGATAATTTTCAGTATTTTTCGGATCTTAACCAGCCTAAAGCAAGCGGTGCAGAGGGAAAAAATTATATTTTCAAAAATGATTTCAACTATTTCATCACTCCAAAGATCAACATCAATGCTATCGGGGAATTTCAGGTGAATAAAGGGGAAGGTTATCAATCCGGAATTGGGGTCATCAGCAGAAATGTAGGTTCCCTATCCGGCTTAATCAGGTATTTTGCCACGAAGGAGCTTCGTTTTGAAGCCGGGATCAAGAAGGATTTTGTGGAGGATATCTCTTCTCCGCTTCTGTATTCTTTTTCGGGAAAATGGGATGCTTTACAATGGTATCGTATGGGAGCCAGTTTTTCAAGAAACTTCAGATATCCTTCTTTTAATGATCTTTACTGGCAGCCAGGAGGAAATCTGGATTTGCTTCCTGAAACATCCACGAATATTGACATGAGCCATGAGTTCAGCTTAGGAGATTTTAAAATTACATTGAGTCCTTATTATATGGACATCAAAAATCTCATCAACTGGTTACCTACTCCCTATGGATACTGGGCACCTGTGAATACGTATAAAGTTGAATCTTACGGATTGGAATCACAGGTTAAGTGGAACAAAAAATTCGGGAAACATGCTTTAAAGCTGGATGCAGGGTACACATATTCGAAATCGGTCAACAAGAATACTGAAATGCAGATGATGTATGTTCCGATCCATAAAGCTGTCGGAAATATCGAGTATGGCTATTCATTCCTTAAGCTATACGCACAGGGACTTTTCAACGGTCTTACCTATACGACTACGGATGAGCAAAGGTCTACAGCTATTGATCCTTATTTTATCTTAAATACAGGAATTTCGGCCTCACTTTTCAAGAAATACACTTTGGGATTTAAAGTGAACAATGTTACCAATACGGTTTATCAGACGGTATCTTTGTATCCGATGCCGAAAAGGAATTACAGTATATATGCAACTATTAATTTTTAAACTTAAAAATATTATGAAACTGAACAAACTTCTACCTCTTCTTTTTGCTTTTACACTCCTTTTAGGCATCGTGTCTTGTAGTAGTGATAATAATGATGAGCAGGAAATATTCTATGGCAATGGCTTTTTAATTGCTAATGAAGGTACTTTCGGAAAACCTGAAGGTGACGTAACGTTTGTAAGTGCAGACCTAAACCTTAAACAGGATAATGTTTTTGCCCTTAATAACGGAGGAGCAAAACTAGGTGATGTTTTACAAATGGTTGCTTTCAATGGTGAAAATGCTTATCTGTTATTGAATAATTCTAATAAGATCCAAATCGCAAACCGTTACAATTTTAAGGCGAATGGCGAGATTACCGCTGAACTTAATTCTCCGCGATACATGGCTTTTGCCAACAACAATATTTATGTAACAAACGATAAATATTTAGGTGCCAAGTATGTAAGCATCTATAAAGCTTCAGACCGTTCTTTCATCAAAAAAATCACTTTCACAGATGCTGCTGAAAGAATTGTAGAAGCCGGAAACAATATCTTTGTACAGAATGCTTCATTTGGCTTTGGAAATAAGATCTCTTACATCAATACTTCTACCAACAATGTTCAGTCTACGATTACGTTACCGGCAGGAAATATCAACAAGATCATTTCAAGTAATCAGAATGTATATGCTATTGCTGCGGGAACAGCAGATTCTTATATCTACGAGATCTCAAGCACAGGAAGCATTACAAAAACAACTACTTTAACAGGTATTGCCAATGCTACGAATCTTGAAATTGCCAATGGTAAGTTTTATTTCACTTCAGGGAAAAACGTTTACAAGATGGATATGAGCGCTACAACAGCACCTACATCGCCGCTGTTTACTGTAGCGAACAGTGTTGATGCGTATTCTGCTTTATACGGATTCAGCGTGATCAATGACAAAATTTTCACTTCGGATTCCAATGGATTTACCCAGGCCAGCAAAATTGTAGTTTACAATACCTCAGGAGCTATCATCAGATCATTTACAACGGGTATAGGCTCAAATTCAGTCTATGCAAACTAAGATATTAATACTTCGGTATTATTTATAAATTTTATTTTTTTTCATCATTTGTGTTTTTTTTCAGGCCGCTTCTCCGAAGCGGCCTGATTTTGTTTTTACTGATAAAAAAGGCTTCGGCGGGACAAAGTCCCGCCGAAGCCTTTTTTATATTTAAATTTAATTATACTTCAATCCCAGCTTCTCAGCTTCTGCAATCACAAACTTTTCAGCTTCTTCCTTATCATTGGGAATCTCACCTTCCAGGATGGCTTCTTTTACTTTTTCTTTAAGGATTCCGATCTCTTTTCCGGGTTTAAGATCAAACATCTGCATGATCTCTTCTCCTGTGATTGGCGGCTGGAAATTGCGCACCTGATCTTTCTCCTCCACTTCTTTGATCTTCACTGCTACATATTCAAAATTCTTCTTGAATCTGTCCTGCTTTTTGGAGTTTTTGGTGGTAATATCTGCTTTACACAAGGTAAACAGATCTTCCAGGTCTTCGCCGGCATCAAATAAAAGTCTTCTCAATGCAGAGTCTGAAGCATCATCGGTGATCAGGGCAATTGGGCGGGATGAAAGCTTTACCATTTTCTGAACATATTTCATATCGCTTCCCAACGGCTGTTTTAGTCGATGGAAAAGAGTCTTCACCATTTTTGAGCCTAAAAACTCGTGACCATGGAAAGTCCATCCTGTTCCTTCAACAAATTTTTTGGTTGGCGCTTTACCTACATCATGCAGCAAAGCGGACCAGCGTAACCAAAGATTATCTGTATTTTGAGAAATATTGTCCACCACTTCTAAGGTATGGTAGAAATTGTCTTTATGGGTCTGCCCTTCTACTTCTTCTACTCCTTTCAGCTCAATCAGTTCGGGAATGATCAGCTTTAAAAGGCCTGTTTCTTCCATTAATCCCAATCCTACAGAAGGTTTTTTGGACATCATAATTTTATTGAATTCAACCATGATCCTTTCCATAGAAACGATCTTGATTCTTTCTGCTTCCTGTTTTATAGCGTTCAGCGATTTTTCTTCAATGACAAAATTTAACGTTGAAGCAAAACGAACGGCTCTCATCATCCTCAATGGATCATCAGAATAGGTTTGTGCCGGTTCCAAAGGAGTTCTTAAAATTCCTTTTTCCAGATCTTCAATGCCATGGAAAGGGTCTATCAGTTCTCCGAAATTAGTTTTATTTAAAGAAATCGCCATGGCATTGATGGTAAAATCTCTTCTTTTCTGATCATCTTCAAGTGTCCCGCCTTCTACTTCAGGTTTTCGGCTGTTCTCGGTATAACTTTCTTTTCTGGCTCCAACAAATTCAAGCTCAAGATCTTTGTATTTGATCATGGCTGTTCCGTACGTTTTGAAGACAGAAACTTTTAATTTGGGATCAATATCATTCGCAACAGTCTGGGCAAGCTCAATACCGCTTTGCTCCGTCACAAAATCTATATCTGTAGATGCAGTCCTCTTCATAAGGAGGTCACGGACATAACCACCGACAATGTATACGGATTGATTATTCTTTTCCGCAGCATCGGCAATGATCTTAAATAGTTTTAAATTTTTATTTTGGGTAAGATTAATTTTCATCGTTAATAAATAGATCGTCTTTTTTCTGTCAATGTATCTTTTCCATTAATCATAATGGGCATACATTTTATTAATTTTTCCTCCATCGTCAAAAAACATAACTTCCACAGCATGTTTGTCCATAATAGATTTGTAGAACAATGCCACCGAATTGACGCCTGCTGTTGATCTTATTAATTCAAAATGCAAATCGGGAAATTTGTCCAGTGCTTTTCTCCAGTATTCACGGACCGCTTCTTTTCCCCTCAATGTATTCTCTTTTCCTCCTGTAGCCAAGGCAATCATTGGTGTTGTCACCTCTATATCTTCGGCATAATGAGACAGTATATTTTCAAGATCATGAGAATTCCAGGCACGGATCCATTCTTCAGCAAAATTTTGGTGGTTCATGGCACTTCTTTTATCAGTTGAAGAATGCAAAGATAGAAATTAAAAAAAAGAAATCCTGCCGATATACATTGACAAGATTTAAATTGAAAGAATTATTGCAGAATTTTACTCACGAAGAACCTTAATTCTGTTATCACTCCATATTTTTATCACGGAAGAACCCGAATATTTTGAAACTTTTTCTCTGTCTTCCTCTACTGCGTAATCTACCAGCTTAATTATTTCCGGAGAAATATCGGAAAACTTCAAAGGACTTTTATCCCCACTGAAATTGGCGGAAGTGGAAACCAAAGGTCTGTTTAGCTTGGTGATCAGTTTTTTACAGAAATCAGTTTTTACCAGCCTTATTCCTATGCTTCCGTCTTCAGCAAGGAGTTCTTTCGGAAGCCCGCGTGGATTTTCATAAACAATGGTGACCGGTTTTTCGCTTAGGTCAATAATTTCCCAAGCCATTTCCGGAACATCTACAAGATCCTGAAGTCTCTTTTCAGATTCCACCAGAATGATCATGGATTTGTTTTTCTCCCTTTTTTTGATGTCAAAAATCTTATTGACAGCTTCTATATTGGTGGCGTCACAACCTATTCCCCAAATGGTATCTGTAGGGTAAAGAATCGTTCCGCCGGATTTTAATATTTCGATAATGTTTTCCATAATTTAAAAGGGTACTAAACCCGTGGATAAAGGTAAAAAAACGGGAAGGTTCGGCCAAAAAAGATGGGATAAATGTTTTTGTTTAGATGAATGTTTTAAATTGGGCTAAAGCCTGAATAATAGGTCTTCTTTTGTTGAATGGGCTAAAGCCCATTTCTATTGAATATATTGGTCTCTTAAAAGTAATTTACAATCTTTTGACAAAAAATGTATACAAAAATTCAATAGGAACGGGCTTTAGCCCGTTTAAAATAAGGTTCTATAACATTTGGCTTTAGCCAAAACCTATAAGAAATTATTCCTTTCAAGAAATTCCTGATATTCTTCTCTAAAACTTTTTCTCTGATGATGTTTCTCCTGATTCTTAATATATTCTCTCACAGCCTCAACCTTTGACTCCGAAACAGAAACGGCAAAATATTCATCCTGCCATGAAAATTTTTCCCGAGTAAGTTGATTTTTATTAATCCAAAAAGAAGATTCTCCCTTTAGCAATTGTACTATTTTTTCCATATTCTGACCCGATCCCAGTGAAATCAGACAATGGCAATGATCTGAATAGCCGTTAACCATATCTAAATAAATTCCTTTTTGAGAAGCATTTTCCTTGATATGTTTCCAGACTTTAACCCTCAAATCAAATGTATCCAGATGTGGAACTCTGTTTTTTGTGGAAAAAACAAGATGAATATAAATTTTAATAAATGACATTTGTGTTGTTTTAACCAAAAATAATATTTTTTAATCTATATTTTGGCTAAAGCCATATTTGACTGATTATCCAAAAAAACAGGCTAAAGCCCGTTCCTATTGAATTTAAATATCATTCACGAATTATCATGGATCATAGATCTTATCTCTTTGTTCCTGATTGTTCATTTACAAACACAAACCCTATTTCAAGCCCGGCAAATATCTCTCTTTAATAATATTTAAATGATGATAATTGTGTCCCACGATCAGTTTCCCGATTGTTTCCACAGCCAGTTTATTTCCATTAGCTATGCCTGTATTATTTAAAACACCGGATTCAAGGGTTTCAATGAGGATTTGTGAAGACTTTCTTACAAGTTTGTATTCTTCCAGCAGGGATTCCAATGATCTGTTATTGGCAAAAGAGGCCGCAGCATATTCTTCTTCATCAAAGCCGGGCAATTGGGCTTTTTCTCCTCTGGCAAAAGCCAGAATTCTGTACTGAAATATTCTTTCGGCATCAGACAGGTGGAGTAAAAGTTCTTTCAGGGTCCATTTTCCGTCTGCATAGGCAAAAAGAGACTGTCCTTCTGTAAGAGCTGCATATATTTCTACTGTTTTTTCTCCTGATAATTTTAATTCTCCGATCCAGTCCTCTGAAGGGATCTGGTCCAGATATCTTTGTACGTATTTTTGAAAATCAGACATGCTTTTTCAAGTTATAAGTTATTAATGATAAGTGATAAATTATAATTGATGAATGATATGTAAAGTGAAATTCACAATTCACAATTCACAATTGACTATTGATCATTCACAATTTACTTTTGTTCCATTTCCCTGTTCGTCCATTCATAAAAATTCACAGAGTCATAGAGTTCAAATCCGCAGGCGGGATACAACTGGTTTCCCACATCGTTGTTTTTTCCTGTTTCCAGGAGAACTCCGCAGGCATTGGATGATCTGCACAACCCTTTGGCTTCTTCGATCAGCTCTTTGGAATAGCCTTTGCCTCTATGGTTTTCATTAACATAAAGGTCATTCAACAGCCAGTATCGCTGCATTCTTGTGGATGAAAATATTGGATACAGCTGAACAAATCCTGTTAGTTTTCCGTCTTCTTCTGCCACAAAAATTTCGGAATCTTTGTTTTCTATTCTATCTCTGAGAAAATGTTCCGCTGCAGGAATATCAGATTCTTTGTGATAAAAGACTCTGTATTGGTCAAATAATTCTGCCAATTGATTCATATCTTCAAAGGTTGCCTTTCTGGTGTTTTTCATATGATTATAAATGATGATCGTAGCTCAATACCCTTTTCATCTTCCACTGCTTATCTTCCAGAATCCACAAAATAGTAAATTTCGCCCTACTCCCCTGATTCCATTTGTCATTGGAAAATTCGAAAAATTCATGTTCTCCTTCTTCTATGAAAGCGTACAGAACATTATTGTTGTATAAAGGATAGACTTTCATACTATTAGGTACGAGATCACGCTTTACTTTGTTTCGGCTACCACAGATATTGTTTTTAATAGAAGCGGTAAAAGCAGGCTCACCGGAAGTAATTCCTCCTTTATCGTGATAAAATTCCAGATCCTTACTGACTATAGATTTATAATGAGAAAGATCACATTTATTAAATCCGACATCAAATACCAGACTGTCCAGCTTTTTAGCTGTCTTATACAATTCGTCGGTAGTTTTTACCTGTGAGTATACCATCTGACTGACAAAACTTAAGATCAAAAAAAACTGAATCTTTCTCATTATATTTTATTTTAAAGTGTTAAGAGAAAGCTTTCTCAAGATCTGCAATTAGATCTTCTGCATCTTCGATACCCACACTCAAACGAACTAAGTCGTCTGTAATACCTAATTCTTCACGTTTATCGGCAGGAATGGAAGCGTGTGTCATCAATGCAGGGTGATTCGCTAAAGACTCTACACCTCCTAAAGATTCAGCCAGAGTAAACACTCTTACTTTCTCAAGGAATTTTACAGCATCTTCTTTTTTCCCGGATTTGAACGTAAAAGAAACCATTCCTCCTGATTCTTTCATTTGGGATTTGGCAAGCTCATATTGAGGATGAGATTCCAGTCCCGGATAGATTACTTTATCTACTGCAGGATGCGTTTCAAGGTACTTCGCTACAGCAAGTCCGTTGTCTGAATGGCGTTGCATTCTTAATGCTAATGTTTTGATTCCTCTTAAAACAAGGTAAGAATCGTGAGGTCCTAAAATACCACCGCTCGCAAACTGAATAAAGTGAAGCTTCTCTCCCAGTTCAGCATCTTTTGCGATCAGTGCTCCGGCGATAACATCTGAATGTCCGCCTAAATATTTTGTAGCCGAGTGCATAACGATATCTGCTCCCAGATCAATAGGTCTCTGAATATATGGTGTTGCAAAAGTATTGTCCACAGCAACCAGGATATCTTTTCCTTTTGCCATTTCCACTACCGCTTTGATGTCTACCAGCTTCATCAAAGGATTGGTAGGGGTTTCTACCCAGATCAGTTTTGTTTTGTCCGTGATTACATCAGCAATCTTCGAAACATCATCAAAATTCACGAAAGTAAATTTAAGCTGATATTTTTCGAAAAGTCTTGTAAACATTCTGTAAGTACCTCCGTAAAGGTCATCTACCGCTACTACCTCATCACCCGGATTCAGTAATTTCAAAACACAGTCGATGGCAGCCAGTCCTGAACCGAAAGCAAGTCCTCTTGCCCCGTTCTCAATGCTTGCCAGAGAGTCTTCCAAAGCCTGTCTTGTAGGGTTGGCAGCTCTTGAATATTCATATCCGGAATGTACTCCCGGGCTTTTTTGAGCGAATGTAGAAGTTAAAAATACAGGAACATTAACAGAACCTGTTGCAGACTCGTGATGCTGCCCTCCGTGAATTACTTTTGTATTAAAATTCATAATATTTTTATTTTTTATAAGCCTCCCATGAAAAAATCAAGGCTCTTTGAAACGTTATCAGATTTTCTTTTCACTTCCAGTTTTCCGTTAAAAGCATACGCAAGAACGTCTATTTCTTCTGGGACTTTATCGGGAACTGTGGTTGTAAAAGAAACCAGGTATTCACTATTTTCGTATTTATCTTTACCTGTTTCTTGCAGCTGCTCAAATTTTCCGTTGATTTTGAGAATTATTTTTTTCAGGGAATCATCTATATAAGCAATATCCGAGCCGTTTCCTTTAATGAAATCGTCCATGCTGGGAACAAGCTCCATGACAGATTCGCCTTCCATATCGTGTGGGTGAAGGCTTCCCTTTAGCATGTCTACAGGGATTTCTTTTTCTTTGAATAAGGTGATCTCCATATCCGCATTTTCAGAAACCTTCTCCGTACCGGAAAGATCTTTGTTTTCAGAAGCCGGAAGTTTTTCAGCCGTTACAACAGAATCTGTTGCTTTAGTTTCTCTGAGTTCGGTTTTTTTATCGCACGCGGCCAACAATACCGCTGTACTGATGAGTAAAAGTGCTTTTTTCATATAATTTTGTGATTGGTGCGTAGTTTGGATATTACATTCTGATGGCTGATTTTATAGCAAACTCATCTGCAATCTGCTCCAGCCACTGCGCTACATCCTCTTCCCCGGTAGCTCTCTGGTACGTACTGCCTAAAGATACCAAAATCTGGTGAATAAACATCTTCATCTGGTCTACCGGCATTTCTTTTGTCCAAAGATCGATTCTTAAAGCTTCCATTGTTTTATCATCCCAAACAGAGATCATTGTTGCTTTTGTTTCCTCTTTTTCCACACCGCCATCCTGGGCGTTCCATGTTATATTTTCAGGAATGTGGTTTTCATCCAACTCTACATCTATTGTAATCTGAGTTTTTCTCATATCAATCTAAAATTTTTCCGCAAAGTTACTACTTCTTCAGCTTATCTAAAATTTCTACGAACTTATCTTCATCTGAAAATGCTGATTAATGTAAAAAAAATTTCGCTTTATTAAGATGCAAAAACCCTGAGTTTTCAAATCAAAAAAATAACCTCCAAATTACTTTGAAGGTTTATATTATTTTGACTATTACTATTACGGGGTTTTAGGTTTGTATACCGCTTCATTAAAGATGTTGGTAGCATCAAGCTTTAAAAAATCAACGAGTTTAGTTTCAGGTTTTTGTCTAAAATAGGCTTTACAGATCTGCCATCCGGTAAAAATTCCGATCTGAGGTGAAGATTCATTATCGATTTCCGTATAAAATTTTGAGAATGGTCCCGGAGAAATGAAACGTTCTACCAGTCTTGGATCATCGCCGAAGATCAGGTTACTTTCTACGAAATAATTCCAGATATTGGCTTCATTGGCAATAGCCCAGTCGTATTGTTTCTTGGTATAGTTCATTTTCAGGTAATCCGGTGTATCCGGAAGAAAAGCATCCTGCAAAATCATGATCTTTCCGTTCAGAATAACTTTGTCTATGAATTTCTGATGATCAGGGGATTCCGTCACAATACTTTCGGCGAAAATCTGTGAAACTTTCGGAATAATATTCTGCGGGTTCATCGATTTCTGAAAATATAGTTCAAGTCCTTTGTAATTGGCATTGCCATCTCCCATAAAGCCGGTAATATCTATGAACAGAAGATTCCCTTTTGAGTCGTAAAAAATAGGATCCTGAACCATCTGAAGTGCTGATGAAAAAAGGTAAACCTTAGGACTTTTAAACTGTGGAAAATAGTATTTGATATGAGAAAACAGATCCTGAAGCTCCTTCTGAAGTTTCGCCTGATCTATTTTAGCAGCTGCTTCTTTATAGATCTTAATTTCTTCTGCATCTGATCTTCTTTTTCCAAAATCCGCATCGGAAACCGTTCCCTGAAACCAGGGAAATTTAGCCTTGAATTGGTCCAGAGGAATATCCTGATTATAGAATTCTTTGGAAATATCCGTCATCTCAACTTTTTCGGCAGGTACTTTTACTTCTATTTTCCATTGGTTCTCAGGTTCTTTTTTACAGGAATACAAAGCGAGAACCAAAATAGAAGAAAGGGCAATAATTCTAAAAATCTTCATTATTTTTACATGAAATTTAAGTGTACAAAAATAAGGATTAAAAACACAATCGATGATGAAAATTAAAATATTTGCAACCTTCAGCCTTATTATTTCAGGATCTTTTCTTTTCCATGCCCAAAAACTTAATTTTAAGGATCCGAACTTTGAAAAAGCTGTCCTTGAAAATTTTGATCTCAATAAAAACGGCTCACTGGAGAAACTGGAAGCTGATATGATCACCAATTTATTTCTGGTTCAGAAAGGCATTACATCAGCTGATGATATGCTCCTTTTTAGCAATGCCAAGATGATCGTGCTTGATGATAATACCATTCCGAATGTTTCGATTATGGGACTACCACAGCTCGAGCTGTTTTCCTGTACAGGATGCAAGATTTCTTCTTTTAGGGCAGAAGGTCTTAAAAGCTTGGCTTCCTTGTATCTTGACAACAACCTTCTGGAGAATATTTCGTTAAAGGAAACCCCAAGAATTGATCAATTAACATTATCTTTAAATCAATTAAAAGCAGTTGATATCACTCCGCTCAAAAATTTAAGAAAATTAAACGTAGAGCACAATAAGATCCAGAAACTTGACATTTCAAAAAATCCAGCCCTTCAAACACTGAATATAGGCGGGAATCCAATGAAGGAATCAGACATCAAGAAAGGAGTGAAAACTGATATAACCATTTTCGGAGCTGAACAATAATTATGACCATGAAACTAGAAACAGAAAGACTTATTTTAAGAAAATTTGAAGAATCAGACGTTGAACGGATGTTTCTGCTGGATTCTAATCCGGAAGTGATGAAATATATTGGCGTTCCGGTACTCACAGAACAAAGTGAATCATTAGCTGTAATCAGAATGATTCAGAAGCAATATCAAGAAAACGGCATAGGAAGGCTTGCTGTCATTGAAAAAGAAACCGGGCTGCTGATTGGCTGGAGCGGGCTGAAATTACTGACCGAAGAGATCAATGGTTATAAAAACATACTCGATCTTGGCTACCGTTATTTACCTGAATTCTGGGGGAAAGGTTATGCACTGGAAGCTGCAAAAGCATCCCTGGAGCTTGGTTTTAATAGCATGAAGGCTGAGGTAATCTATGCACATGCTCATTCAGGAAATGAAGGATCCAATCATATTTTAAAGAAATTAGGCTTTGAAAAAACCGGTGAATTCACAGAACCTGACGGAATCTGTAACTGGTATGAGCTAAGACGTGAAAAATATTTACCATAGTTTGGTTACGAAAAAACCAGTAATTTTGGAATTTTATTTTCCGTTTGAAATTCCTGGAGTGAATGAATGGTTGTGGAACCGATAAAGACGGATTAAAAAAATATAAAGGGCATAGTAAAATACCCTAAAGAATTTGTAATAGACTAAAAAAATAAATAATGCAGACTCAAAAAGTAATAGATCATATTGTAGCATGGTTAAAGGATTATGCTGTAAAAGCTAATGTAAAAGGATATGTAATAGGTGTTTCCGGGGGTGTAGATTCTGGAGTAGTTTCCACGCTTTGTGCAATGACCGGACTTGAAGTATTGCTTCTCGAAATGCCGATACGTCAGAAACAGGACCAGGTCAACCGTGCTCAGGATCATATTGAAGATCTTAAAAAAAGATTTCCAAACGTTCAGGGTAAAACCATCAATCTAACTCCTGTTTTTGAAACTTTTGAAGATGTCGTTGAAGATCATATTGAAGGAAGATGGAGTAACAATCTTGCTCTTGCCAATACCAGATCCCGTTTCAGAATGTTGACATTGTATTACTTTGGGCAGCTTCACGGGCTTTTGGTCTGCGGAACCGGAAACAAAGTGGAGGATTTCGGAATCGGATTTTATACCAAATACGGGGACGGTGGTGTAGATGTTTCTCCAATTGCTGATCTATATAAAACTGAGATTTATAAGTTGGCAAAAGGATTAAACCTTATCGAAAGTATTCAAAATGCAATTCCGACAGACGGACTTTGGGATGCAGACAGAACCGACGAAGATCAAATCGGAGCAACATATCCGGAACTGGAGGAAATTCAAAAAGAATACGGAACTAAAACTGCAGATGATTATGAGGGTCGCGATAAAGAGGTATTTTTAATTTTTGACCGAATGCATAAAGCAGCTCAGCATAAAATAAATCCTATTCCGGTTTGTGATATTCCTGAGGAATGGAGAAACAATTAGTTTTGAATGATAAGATGTATATATGAACGGTAAAATAAGGTCAGTATTTTTTATTTGTCTGGGACTTCTTTTCGGAATGTCCGCGATGTATATCTACAATAACTTTATTGCAGACAAAAAGGGAAATACAGAGACTGTAAAAACAGAGGCTACAAGCTATGGAAGTGAATCTCCACATTCCCAAAGTAATAATGCAAACCATTCCTCGCAGCCTATTGACCGGCTCACAGAGGAGAAAACGGTCATTAATTATGTAAAGCAGAATCACAGACTTCCTGATTATTATATCACTAAAAATGAGGCTAGAAAACAGGGTTGGAATGCTTCAAAAGGTAACCTCTGCGATGTATTGCCAGGCAAGGCTATAGGCGGAGATAAGTTCGGAAACCGCGAAAAGAAACTTCCTCAGGGTGAAGAATATTATGAAGCTGATGTGAATTACAGCTGTGGAAACCGAAATGCAGACCGGATTATCTTTACGGAAAATGGTGATGTTTATCTGACTAAAAACCATTATAAAAGTTTTGAGAAGCAATAGTCTTTATGTTCTTATGACATCATTATTCTTAGCATTTTCATGCTCAGAAAAACAGCAGCCACCTGTAAGGAACAATAAACCTATAACCATACTGATTCAACCGTTCAAAGATATCAGCTCTGAAAATGTGAAGAAAACTTCTGAAGGAATCAGAAATGTCTACCCGAATGTGAAAATTCTTGAAGCAATTGATCTTCCTGAGAATGCATACTACAAAGACAGGAACCGCTACAGGGCAGATTCTATCATTAAATTTCTGAGCAGCAGAACAAAAGAAGGCTTTGTAACCATTGGATTAACCTCAAAAGATATAAGCGTTACCAAAGGTAAAATAAAAGACTATGGGATTATGGGACTCGGTTACAGACCAGGAAAAGCCTGTGTAGCTTCTCAATACAGACTCAACAGAAATAATACCGATCAACAGTTCTTTAAAATAGCCATTCATGAACTCGGACATACGCAGGGATTAAAACACTGTCCCGAAAAAACATGTTTTATGAGGGATGCAGAAGGAGGAAATCCTACCGATGAAGAAACAGATTTCTGCAATAAATGCAAAACATTTTTGATCAATAAAAACTGGAAATTTAATTCTATATGAAGACAATATATATCGATTTTACAGACATAGGAGACTATGAAGATTTTTATACCCAATTAAAGGAAAAAGTTAGTCTTCCAGAACATTTTGGAGATAATCTTGATGCTCTTTCCGACATTATTACCGGAGGATTGGAGCTGCCGCTTCACATTGAATTTGTGAATATGACGGTAGACCAGCTTGAGATCTTTGAAGATCTTCTGACAACTCTTGAAGATGCAGAAGATGAAACAGAAGATTTCAGCTTCACTTATTACCTCGAACAATATGAGGATGAAGAAGATGAAGATAATCCTGAAGATGAAGAATAATTCCAATTCAATAAAACAAAACTCGCAGAAAATCCTGCGAGTTTTTTGGTTATTTTTTTATTTTCACTTTTCAATCTGTTAAATAGAATCTACTGAAGAATAGATTCAAGGGGCTGATAAGGTTAAATGATCAGCTATGAATGATAATAAAAAAAGCATCCCTTTCGAAATGCTTTTTGTGATTTTATCTTCCAATAACTTCTGTGATTGGGTTTCCTATATTTCCACTCGGGAACTGAATTTTCAGTAATGATGAAACGGTAGGTGCAATATCCGTCATATTATAAGGTTTATTACTTTCTCCTTTCTGGATTCCCCATCCCATAAAGATCAATGGTATGTGTGCATCATAAGAATTCCATACGCTGTGGGTAGTTCCTGTTTTAGAATATGGAGGAAGCATGGAATCGTGAGAAATCAGCTGAATATCTCCGCTTCTCTGTCTGTTGATCCCGTTGATGATTCTCTGTTTGATAGGCTCCGGAATAGTAGCTTCCTGAACTTCATCCACAGAAACAGCATATAAAACAGTAGGATCTTTCTGAAGCTCTTTTATCGTAAAGTCTCTCAGGTCATCCAGTTCAATTTTATTATCCTGCATCAGCTTTCTGTCAAAATAGATCTGATAGTTGTCTACTGCATTAATAAGCTTATCGACTCCGAATTTATCCTTCAGCTTCTGATTGATATCTTTTTCCATTCCTTCACCAAAGAATCCTGTAGTAATTTTATGTTCTTTCAGGAATCCTACAGAATGAGCTCCACCGTGGTCAGCAGAAAGGAAAACAGTATACTCTCCTTTTCCTACTTTTGAATCCAGGTAGCTGAAAAACTGAGCCAGATCCTGGTCAAGTCTTAAATAAACATCTTCCACTTCGATAGAATTCGGACCGAATTTATGTCCTGCATAATCTGTAGAAGCCAGGTTGATCGCTAAAAAGTCGGTAATCTGATCACTTCCTAATTTTTCACCTTCCACAGAAGCTTCAGCCAATTTAAGCGTCAGCGTATTTCCGAAAGGCGTATAGCGGATATTATCTTTTTTAGCCTGGTAATCCTGTGCTAAATTACTGTAAGGGAAAACAGGAGTTTTTGCACTTCCTAACAGCCCTTCCCAAGAAGAATTGTCAGGAGAACTTTCTGTATACTGATTAATCGGGAGCAAAGTATTCCATCCGTTTGCCACTAATTTTTCAGGCAGGTTCTGCGAATTGAAAGATTTAACCCATTGAGGCAAATCGTTCATATACCATGTACTCGTAATAAAGCTTCCGGTACTGTCATCAAACCAGAAAGCTCCGTTCGGAGTATGTCCCGCTGGAAGAATGGAAGCACGGTCTTTTAACGAAACCCCGATCACTTTTCCCTGGAAATTGGTAGCCAGTCTCAATTCATCCGTTACGGTTGTAGACCAAAGGTTTTTTGGAGAATGGCTTCCTATTTTTGTATTGGTTGTTCCTACCGGCTGAACGTTTTCATCTGTTGTACAGTAAACATTTTTCCCTGTTTCTTTATCCGTCCAGTCATTTCCGGCAATACCATGAATCGCAGGTACAGAACCTGTATAGATGCTGGTATGTCCCAAAGCCGTAACAGTAGGTACATAGTTGATATGAACGTTATTTAAAGAATATCCGGTATTCAGGAGTCTTTTGAAACCGTCATTTCCGTATTTACTGTAAAAACGGTACAGATAATCCCACCTCATCTGATCTACCACTAATCCTACGACTAATTTGGGTCTTTCTAATTGAGAATTTTTGTTCTTCTGAGCATTGATTGTAATCACGGACAATAAAGCTGCTGCCGCAATTGAAATTTTCCTAAGCATCTAGTAAATTTTTGTTGACCACAAATTTACGGGTTTTGAAAGTTTTGGAGTGTGAAATTTTCTTTAAATTTGAGAACCGTCTATTAAACCAATAAGTGCAGAAATGATTTTAGGAGTATATTGGTATTTTAAATTCCCGGAAAATGTATACAGTTTCCAATTTTTCAGGTTTTTCAAAGGTTTTGGAGGGCATGCTGACAATCCGGCTGAGTTAGAAGCCCGGGTTTCAGTAGATCATCCCGAAAATCTCATCAAAAAACTGGGGGAATTGCATTTCCGTTTTAAAAGATTGTATTTAGATATTAAGATCAATGAAAGCCAATTATTGATTTCCACAGGCGATTATACTCTTTTTGATGAGCATTTTCAGTTTGTTTCGGAAATAGAACAGTTGCTGATTCATCACAATGCAGTTCTAACTGATCTGCCTTTTGAAGTAAAATCAAGCAGAAGGTTCAGTCCGGAAAGGAAAAATTTTGAAACTATAGAGCATAGTTTTCTGCAAATCACCGGTTCCGATTTCAAGAAAAACAATGCTGAAAACCTTTCTGTCAGGATTGATTGTAATTTGCCTTCAGCAAACAAAAAAGATCTGGTCAATGATTTGACCCGGATATGTACTGAAGAAAATATTCACGTGTTCTATTATTATCATTGCAATTTTAAACAGCATTCCAATCTGATGCTTTTTTTCTCCAACGGAAGACAGCTGGAAAATGCAGTTCAAAATGTCGATGTAAATACTTTTGGAAACAAAATGCATCAACTGGAACAGAAATATCAGCTTCACTTCGGGCATTTCGGAGGAATGGAATATTATCCGCGGAACGGTCCTTTTGTAGAACTGATTACTGACGAAGAATATATTTTAAATAAAAAATAAGCTATTACTATGATCAAATTCAAATACGTCATTTTATATGTTGAAGATGTGGAAAAATCAATGAATTTTTATCACCAAACATTTGATATGCCTATTAAATTCATCACTCCTGAAAAAGATTACGGAGAACTTCTTACAGGGGAAACGAGTCTTTCTTTTGCATCTATACGTCTGGCCAGTTCCAATATAAAACAAGGATTTCTGTTTTCCAAATCTGAAGAAAAACCTTTCGGAATTGAATTGGGTTTTACAACAGATAATGTTGAGAAACTGGTAGAAAAAGCAGTTAAAAACGGAGCCGTTCTTTATGAAGGTACTGCAGTAAAACCGTGGGGACAGAAAGTAGCCTATATCAAAGATCCTGATCATTATTTAGTAGAAATCTGTACAGAAATTCAATAAACCAATCACATTCCGCATTTCCATGGAAATAAAAAAATTAGAAAAACTGACTGAAAACCCTACCCTACACTGGGGACTTAACGGATACACCACAGATAAGATCTTATCCATTTCTTTTGTTGAATATGGCGGTTCTTTTGAATTTGTATTAAAAGAAAAATCTATGCCCTACTCTAAGATTTGGGAAACCCATTCGGATGAGCTTGAAGAACTTAATGAAATCATTGAAAAAGGACATTCTTTCGGAGCTTTTGAAGATAATGAACTGATAGGCTGGATCATCTGTGAGCACCGGACATGGAACAACAGCTTTTACATTGAGAATATTCTGATCAATGAAAAATTCAGAAGAAATGGAACCGGGGCGCAGCTGATCAAAAATGCTGTCCGGGAAGCCAGACATTTAAACTGCAGAATCATTGAACTTGAAACGCAAAATACCAATTATCCGGCCATACAGTTTTACAGAAGAATGGGCTTCAGCATCACAGGAATTAATACAAGACTCTATAAAAACCCGGAGGAAACTGCTGTTTTTATGACTTTAGATCTATAGGATGATGCAGTTTTACTCTGTTCATTAGTTTATATCGACAGAAACTATAAAACATATTGAAAATATTATTTTGTACCAAACAGTACAATAACATACCTTTGTCTCAGAAATAATCCCAATGGCAGGAAGACCTAAAATATTTGACGAACAAGAAGCTGTTGCAAAGGCAACTGAAGTTTTCAGAGACAAAGGCTATGATACAGCTTCTGCTGATGAGTTATTATGCGCTATGGGTATCGGGAAAGGCAGTTTTTATCTTGCTTTCAAAGGTGGAAAGCGGGAACTTTATATCCGGTCGATCACCCAGTTTTCAGAATATTTTTATCAAAAGCTTTCAGCCGGCATTGTCGAGTCTGAAGACAAAGTACAATTCATCAGACAGTTTTTCCTGAATCTTGCTGACGCTTCTGATTGCGATAAAGAACGTGGTTGCTATTTAGGAAATGCCTTGGTTCAGCTTTCTGAAAAAGATCTTGAAATAAAAAAAATAACAGTCCAATTGCTGAAAAAACTGCAGACACTGTTTGCAGAAACCATCAAAAATGCACAGGCAAACGGGCAAATCACTAGTACCGAAGATCCCGAAATGATCGGGTGGTACCTGAGCAATTTATGGAACGGGATTCATGTTACGAGAAGAATGGAAGGCTCACCGGAAATTCTTAAAAGCATTATTGAAATGAATCTTAAAATACTCAGCTAAAATTTTTTATTCAATTATGTACCATTTGGTACAATTTAAAATACCTATTAATTTAATACCAAAAATGTTATGAACATTACCAACAACACGATTTTAATTACTGGCGGAGGCTCAGGAATCGGATTAGAAATTGCAAAAGCACTGAGCACAACAAACAAAATTATTATTGCAGGAAGAAATAAAGAAAAGCTTGATGCAGCTGCAAAAGGTCTTGAAAATGTCTTTACTATTCAGGCAGATATTACCAATGAACAAGATGTAAACCATCTGATCGAGGAAATTAAAGTGAATTTCGGAGGGCTGAATATTCTGATCAACAATGCCGGATATGCCTATGCTTATACAATTTCTGATACATCAGACACGTATAGCAAGGCTGTTGCTGAATTTGAAACCAATTATTTTGCACCCATTCGTCTGACCGAAAAGTTACTTCCTTTACTGAAACAACAGGAAAACGCTGCAGTTGTGAATGTTTCTTCTATTGTAGCATTTGCTCCGGGTTCCCACGTTCCTACTTATTCCGATTCTAAAGCAGCACTCCATTCTTACACTAAAATATTAAGGCATGAGCTGGCAAAAGACACTTCTGTTAAAGTTTTTGAATTGATGCCACCTCTTGTTAATACAGATTTTTCAGCAGAAATCGGAGGTAGAGAGAATGGTATCCCTGCGTCAGAGGTAGCAGACAGCTTTGTAAATGCCCTTATTAATGATACTTACGAAATCCGTGTAGGAATTACTGAAGTTCTCTATAACAACTTTTTTGCAAATTCCGAAGGAGCTTTTAGCATGATGAACGCATAATTTTTAACGTACCGGTTATTCACTGCGGGAAAAGGAAAAACTTTCTCCCGCAGTTTTGTTACTATCCTTTCTACTTTTTCTTTTAATTTAAAACAATGCATTTAAATCACATCCCCGTGTATTAAAATTTTTATATCTTAGTAATCAACAAACTAAAATATTAACTGCTATGAAAAATCTAAAGAAATTAACAAGAAAAGAGTTGGGAATTATCAGCGGGGGTGATACTGCCTATGCATTGTGTGATATGGATGGAAACTGCCCTCCTACCAGCGGATCTTACTATTGCAGCAACGGAACCTGCTACAGATCTGACGGTGGTGGAAATCCTGGCGGTGGCTGCGATGAACCACAACGCTTATGTCAGCCTTGGGAAACCGGATGCGGATGCGTTTATTTTTAGAAAGAAATTATTGTTAGATAAATGAGGGGCGGTTTTTACCGCTCTTTTTTATTTAGAATTATTACTACCAGATTTGACTACGCGAAAAGCAGATTCGGATACAAATATCTTTTAACAATTATGGAATTTTGCTTCAACAAAAAAAAGTCAAAATGAAAATTATCGTAACAGGTTCATTAGGAAATATCAGCAAACCGCTGACAAAAGAATTGGTAGGCAGAGGACATTCTGTAACCGTTATCAGCAGAAGCAGTGAAAGACAACCCGAAATTGAGGCTTTAGGAGCAAAAGCCGCAATCGGATCCATGGAAGATGTTGATTTTTTAGCAGAAACCTTTAAAGGTGCAGATGTTGTGTATGCTATGGAGGCCTTGAATGCCAGCGTATTCTTTGATCATACTATTGATTTTATAGAGGCCAATATCCAGATCGCAAGAAACTACAAAGAGGCTTTTGAAAGATCAGACGTAAAGAATATTGTTCATTTAAGCAGTATCGGAGCACATATGAGTGAGGGAAACGGGATTCTTAGATCTCATTATAATGTAGAAAAAATACTGAATGAGCTTCCGGATGATGTTTCCATTAAATTTATGCGCCCGGTCGGGTTTTATTACAATATGTTCTCATTCATTCCTACAATCAAATCACAGGGCTTAATCATTCAAAATTATGGTGGAGATCAAAAAGAACCCTGGGTATCGCCACTGGATATTGCCAGTACCATTGTGGAAGAGATTGAAAAACCATTCAGCGGAAGAGAAATCCGTTATATTGCTAGCGAAGAAATCTCGCCCAACGAAATTGCCCAAACATTGGGTGAAGCTATTGGTAAAACAGATCTTAAATGGCTAACTGTTTCTGATGAAGACCTTCTAAAAGGTATGGTAAACGCAGGAATGAATCCGAAAACAGCTAAAGGTTTTGTAGAGATGAATACAGCAAGAGGAAATAGCGTTTTATACGAAGATTATTATCTGCACAAACCTGTTTTAGGAAAAGTAAAGCTGAAAGAATTTGCAAAAGAATTTGCAGCAGCTTATCATCAATAATAATTAATTTTGTGATATGAAGCAGCCCATCAGAATCAAAACAATCAGTGAATTTCACCAGTTCCGTGGCCTTGCAAAGCCTGAGCATCCGCTCATCAGTGTTGTAGATTACAGTACGATTAAGGATGATGCAAATGAAACTGAATTGAGCTGGATCCTTGACTTCTACTCTATTTCTGTTAAGCGAACATCTCTCACAAAGATAAAATATGGTCAGCAGCAGTATGATTTTGATGAAGGGTTTATGTTTTTCATGGCTCCGGGACAGGTTTTCAGCATTAAAAGAGATCCGGATTCAATTACAAAACATACGGGATGGATACTGCTCATTCATCCCGATTTTCTTTGGCACACTCCTTTGGCAAAGGCTATACAAAATTATGAATTCTTTGATTATTCCGTGAACGAAGCGTTGTTTCTATCCGAGAAAGAGGAAAATATCATTGATAATATTGTTCAGAATATTCACCAGGAATATCGTTCCAATATTGATACATTCAGTCAGAATATTATTATTTCACAGATTGAGACACTGCTCAATTATTCGGAACGTTTTTATCAGCGTCAATTTATTACCCGCAAAATTTCCAGCCATAAAATCCTGGATTCTCTGGAGACATTGCTTGCTGATTATTTCAACAGCGAAGATCTTATCACCAAAGGGCTACCAAGTGTGCAGCATATTGCTGATGAACTGAATGTATCTCCAGGTTATTTAACCGGTTTGCTAAAAGTTCTTACCGGCCAGAATACCCAACAGCACATCCACGAAAAACTGATCGGAAAGGCAAAAGAAAAATTATCCACCACCCAGCTGTCGATCAGTGAAATTGCTTATGAATTAGGTTTTGAGCACTCTCAATCATTCAGCAAGCTATTCAAAAGTAAAACCAGTCTTTCTCCCTTGGAATTCAGAAAGTCTTTTAGCTGATATTTTCATGCAATCTTTTTCCCATAATGATAATAAAAATGCATCTCGTAATATGTTATCTATAAGATACTACAATATCAGGATAAAATAATATATTAGTACGATGAAATATTTAGAAAAAATTCAGGGATTACTGCCTTTGGGATATTTATATCTTATCATTCTTGGACTTTTAAAGGAAAGTATTCTTTTTTATCAATTGGATGTAAATATTTTGAAATATTCATCGATCACGGATATCCTGATCAGCCCGCTTGCAGATATGACCTCGAGTCCTATTCTTATCATCGTGGTGATCTCTGTCATTCTTTTTTTCTTTATTATTCAGACTATTATCTTCAGAAACAGTCATACAAACTGGGGTAAGAAATTGCTGGGAAGCTACAAAATAGACAGTGAAGTTGATAAGAAAGGCCTTCGAAAAGTGATGATTCCAATATTTGGCTTACTGGTGGCAATAGAACTTCTCGCTTTATTTGTGGGTTTAGGTATCGGACAGGGCAACATCATCAAAAAAAGAATTGAAAGCCAGGATTTAAAATATAATTATAAAATAACTTCCGGCTCAGGAGCACCTGCAGATATTTATTTGATTGATATCAACAGTACATATTATTTTTATGTATCAAAGGGGAATAAAAACATCATCATTGCACCTGTCGGGAATATAGGAACCCTGGAAGTCATCAAAAAAAACTAATATGAGAAGTAAACCGATATCCGAATACACCGATGAAGAACTGATCAGTAATGAAAAAAAACTGAAGATACTTACTGTTATGCTTGGTGTATCAATAACTCTTCTTTTTCTTGCCTCTATGGCCCTGATGCTTAAGAAAGGCTTCAGCCCAATCATGATCATTCCCATCTGCTTATTCCCTTTAGTGGTCGTCAATATCATTAACTGGCAAAATCTCAAAAAAGAAAAGCAAAGAAGAAATCTACAGTAAATTTTAAAATTCAACATTTTGAAATCTGTAAAGTTCATTTTAAAAAGTGAAAGTACAGAGCCCTATAGCTGTATGAGGATTTTTTTATACAATAATCGATGCAGATGATTGAACTTAAAAGCAGAAAAAAATAACCTGCCATGAAGTAATAAATCTTCTCCATGAACTGTTATTATGATATGAAAAACATCCACTTTCTCCTGTTATTATTCCTTGCTGCAATTGGTATTTCAGCACAGAAAAGCAGTACAGAACAATCTTTTGAAACCTCTGATCATGTTAAGATCAGATATAAAGTTTCCGGAAAAGGAGAAGCCTGCATTTATGTTCCGGGAGGACCTGGGCAGGGATATCCGTCATTTGAACTTTTAGGTGGAAACAACCTTGAAAAAAACATGCAGATGGTTTATATGGATCAGCGGGGATCCGGTGAATCCGGGAAATCAGAGAATTATCACCTGGATGCAATGGTTCAGGATATTGAAGAACTGAGGCAACACCTGAAGCTTGATAAAGTTTTTCTATTGGCTCATTCTTTCGGAGGAATTATAGCGGTTAATTATGCAAAAAAATATCCTCAGCACACAAAGGGATTAATTTTGGCTAATATCACGCTTCATTTCCTCAATGATGAAACCCTGAAAGAGCAAATAGAATATGGAAACAGCCTTCTTCAACTGCAGAATAAAGCAATTCCCAGAGACAGTCTTTCCTCTGAACTATCAAAAATTAGTGCTGCCTTAAGAAAGAAAAGAATCGGATATAAATTCCTTACCGAAGATATTGAAACCATCAGACAAACCGATAAAATAGATTCTCTTCACCCAAGAATCATAGATTTTGGGATGGCTGTGATTTCAAAACCAAAAGAGTTTCCTGAATATTATACTGATTATGCACCGATCACAAAAGATATTCATGTTCCAGTCTTAGTTATCACTGGAAAAATGGACAAAGCCGTAGGAACCATGCATTATAAAACATTCCGGTTTCCAGATCAAAAGGTGGTTGCCATTGATGGGGGACATCTTTTGTATTATGAGAAAAATAGAGAATTTGTGAATGCAGTTTGGCATTTCATAAGCAAACACAAGTAATAAATGAGGAATTGGCCTCTGGAATAAAAAAGCCTCAGCGCGGCCTTCGGCCGCGCTGAGGCTTTATATAAAGCTTAAGTCAATTAAAACTTAAGATCTCCGTTTACCTCTCTCACCGCATTCGCCGCTTCGGCAAACTTCAACTGCTCATCTGCAGTAAGCGTTACATTTACAATTTTCTCTACTCCGTTTTTCCCGATAATAGCAGGAACACCTAAGCAGATATCATTTTGTCCGTATTCACCTTCAAGCATTAAAGAGCAAGGGATCATTTTCTTCTGGTCGCAAGCGATTGCCTGAACCATTACAGAAACTGCTGCACCTGGTGCATACCAAGCTGAAGTTCCTAACAATTTAGTCAATGTAGCCCCTCCTACTTTAGTTTCTTCAATTACATATTTTTGTTGCTCATCACTTAAGAATTCAGTTACAGGAACACCGTTTCTTGTAGCTTTGCTCAATAACGGAAGCATTCCTGTATCACTGTGTGCAGCGATTACCATACCGTCTACATCAGAGATAGGGCTTTCCAATGCTTCAGCCAATCTGTATTTGAATCTTGCAGAATCCAATGCACCACCCATTCCGATGATCTTGTGCTTAGGAAGACCTGAAGTTTTGTGTACCAGATAAGCCATAGTATCCATTGGGTTAGAAACTACGATGATAATAACTTCCGGAGAATTCTTTACTAAGTTTTCAGTAACTTCTTTCACAATACCGGCGTTGATACCAATCAGTTCCTCTCTTGTCATTCCAGGTTTTCTTGGAATACCTGAAGTGATTACTGCCACATGAGAACCTGCAGTTTTGCTGTAATCTCCTGTTGTTCCGGTAATTTTTGTATCGAATCCGTTAAGCGATGCAGTCTGCATCAAATCCATTGCTTTACCTTCAGCAAATCCTTCTTTAATGTCTACTAAAACTACTTCTGAACAGAAGTTTTTCATTGCGATGTATTCTGCACAGCTTGCTCCTACAGCGCCTGCACCTACTACAGTTACTTTCATATTGTATACTTTTTTTAAATTATTTTTTAGTTTAGTCTAAAAATTGAAACGCCCAAATTTAACAATTCCTGAAAATGTGGGCAATTTTTCAGGAATTTAATTAGGGTTCGTTGAAATTAATTGACGTTCAGTAAAAACGTATATAGCTTTTTTGCTCCCGAAAGGACCTCATTGTAATGTTCCTCGGTAACTTCAGTATCTAAAACCTCTTTGAAGTTCTTCCACATGGAGCCCGTATTTTCCTGGTAGCATCCGAAGAAATTGAAGGTCACCTCATCAAAACCCTCTGTTTTAGAAAGCTGTTTGGCGATTACATTTCCACCTAAAGTAGAACCTTCAATTACGTACATTGCTCCCAAAGCTTCATGTTCATTATTAAACTCAAGATTGTGGGAAGCATTCTGATTTTCCAGAGAAAGACTTTCAAGATCCTTTTCGATAAGAGAAAGCTTTTTCCTGTCGCTGAGCTGAAGTTTTTCGGAGTACTTATCGGAAAGACTTTTGAATATTTTATCTTCACTGTGAAGAAGCATAAGATAATTCGTATTGATGATCTTTTTGTAATCTTCTAAGGTAAAGGTTTTATTGAAAATTTTTTCAGAATTGAAAAGTTTCTCTGCTGCATCGTGATATTCCGCTGTATTTTGCTTAAGATATTCTGATACCATAAATAAGGATTTAAAGTTTCCCAAATTTAGGGTTTTTTAAACGTTAAAATAAAACAAGTTCCTCCTTTATTGCTCTCGTAATCCACATTTCCTCCGATACGCTTCATAATCCTGTGCACAATAGACAATCCTATCCCATTTCCTTTGAAGGTTTTAGCATTATCCATCCTGTTAAATATCTTGAACATTTTATGTTTTTCCTGTTCGGGAATTCCAATACCGTTATCTGAAATCCTGTACACGACAGTCCCGTTTTCTTCAGTTCCCCGGATTTCCACTTTCGGTTCTTCCTGATGAGAAGAATATTTCACTGCATTATTGATGATATTTAAAAATACCTGATGAAGCATCGTTTTATCCGAAAGTACATCGGGGCACTCCTTAATCGTGATTATACTTTTCGGGCTATCGAAGGTGATCTTTGCATTTTCCGATATCTTCTGGATCGTATTCAGAGGCTGCAGGCGTTCCAGTTCTATCTCGCTGTGTTTGGCGCGACTGAGCTGCAGTACATCATGCATCATTTCCGCCATATTGTCGATTTCTTCAACAATGGAATTCAGCTTATTTTTATTTTTTTCTGTTTTTTCAAAGTTAGAAAGCAACATCTGTGCATTCAGCTTCATCACGGTCAAAGGTGTCCCCAGATCATGAGAGATCGTGTAAGAAAAACTGTCAAGCTCTTCATTTACCTTTCTCAGCTCATTATTCAGCGCTTTGATCGCATTGTACTGCTTGTGCGAGGTTTCAAGGATCACATCGCGGACAGCCTGCACCGAAACGATATCTCTGGAATTCCATCTCTTTGAATTTCCTTTAATATTTTCTGTAAAAATCTGGAAAGAGGTTCTTGGTGAAACAACCTGTATTTCCTTACCGTCCTGCAGCAATACTTCTACTTTCTTCTCAGGATTTCCGGCCCAGTCGATATGTTCATCAAACTCTTTACGGAACCAGATCAGCATTTCCTTTTTATTTCTCTCAATAAAATAAATAATGATTCCGGCTGCATTTTCGTCCAGTCCCAGCTCCTTTCCATAATCTTTAAGGAAGCTTCTGCTCACAAAAATACTGTCAGCAGTATTCTCAAGAGCCCAATGTGCAATGGCATCAATAATCCTGTTTTCAGGAACCACTCCAACAGTCACTGTATTTCCTTCCGAAATAATAGCTAAACCGTCTGCCTCAGGCAGCTTTCTTATCTTTCCTTTATTGTCTGCTAGTGAATCAAAAAGATTATTATGTTTCAAAAACTCCGCTTTCAGCTGTGACGATTTTTCGTTCAGCTCCAGACGGTATTTCAGTTCATTTTTAGACTTGAACGAAGAATAGGCATTGGAAGCCAGAGCCGTAAAAATTCCCGCCTGTACCCTATCTTCAAGATCAATATGCTTTGCCTCCGAGTTCTGGCAGGTAACCAAACCCCAAAGATGATCCTCAATAATGATAGATACACTGAAACTGGAAGAAGCTCCGAAATTTTTTATGTACTGTCCATGAATAGGCGACATTCCTCTTGAAGCCACAAAAGTAAGATCAATATTTTCATCCGTTCTGCTTATCAGCGGAACCGTTTCAGCATATACATTACTGAATATTCTTTTTCTTTTCTTTAAATAAAGCTCTCTGGCCTGTCTTGGAATATCAGATTCAGGGTAATAAAGTCCCAGATAGCTCTCCATATTATCATTCCTTCTTTCTGCAATCACTTTTCCCGAGCCGTCCATCATAAATTTATAAACCATCATCCGGTCATAATTCACAATTTTAGAAAGCGTGCTTAGCAATTGCTCCCACAGCTCCTTTTCATTATCTATGACATAAAAATTGTCGTACTTATTAGAAATGCGCTTGTTGGGATTTTTCAGTACCGCCTCAAATTCAAGGAAAATATGTTTACCGCTTCTGAAAACGGAAAAATGATATTCCTTATCACCGATAAATACTTTATCGAAATGGGTCTCATTTTCTCTTCTTGTAAAGTCCTGCAGGGAAGTATAAAGATCGGAATCAATAACGGTCCGGAAGATTTCAGGAAAATCCATAAGGCCTCTTCCAAAAAGCAGCTCCGCATTTCCGACTTTAAATATATCCGTAATATTCCGGCTGAAAAAAGTGATGGATTGAGATTCTGCATCAATGCCAATCAGGTATCCAAAACTTTGTATATACCCAGGAATATGGATAGGTTCCTCATGACACTCTACAAAATTCATATATTTCTTTGATCTATCAAAGATAACGATTTTTTTAACGGCATATTACTTTGTGGTATTAAATCACGAAGTTCCTGAAACATCATTATTCCTATAATTAATAAGCTGAAACCTCCTGAATTCCAGCGCAAATACTCCCGCTTTTTTAATATAATAATGGACTTTATTCATAATATATTAAAAATTTTGAAACAAATCAAGTTAAATTTTCTGATCATGATTCATTGCATGAATTTCGGATTAACACCTGAAATAATTATGTTAATTAAGCAAAATTTATTAAATTTATATCACCAAACAATGAATACGTTTAAAAATTGTTGATTTTTTTCATATTATCGCCAATTAAATTCTCATTTAAATTCAAATAACACGACTATGAAAAAGTTCCCTTTAATAATCGTCATCTCTATTTGCATATTAGGAATCGGAGGAACCAGTTATAACGCCAGTATAAACGAAATTACAAAGGCTCAAAAAA
Organism: Chryseobacterium sp. 22532; assembly: GCF_052044665.1. Taxonomy (NCBI): domain Bacteria; kingdom Pseudomonadati; phylum Bacteroidota; class Flavobacteriia; order Flavobacteriales; family Weeksellaceae; genus Chryseobacterium; species Chryseobacterium sp. 22532. Next base: position 234,736 of record NZ_JBQENJ010000006.1, on the reverse strand, counting down.
ATAGGATAATCGATACTCATCCTATGAATTGGAGTCAATGCCTTTCAAATTTCCGGAACTTTTAAATAATAATCCATTAACACAAATACTATGACCCTTTTTTCACCAAAAAAGAGAAGCCTGTTACTATGCATTTTACTGGCCGCTTTTTCAGCCAATGCACAGATTCAGGACTCACTCCGCCCCGATAAACAGGAAGAAGACCATGTGAAATACCCTGTACTTCAGATAAAAGGACTTTTTCAGGCACGCTATCTTGTAGGTATGGCCGAAGATGTCGATGTGAACGGCCTGCATCACACAGACGGATCAGGAACCAGCAACAATTTTATGCTCAAGTATATGAGGGTTCAGGTACGTGCACAAATCAGCAAAAGAACAGAAGTCGTAGCACTCGCCAATTTCGCTGACTTTAAAAACGACCCTAAAAGCAGGGTCCTTGAAAATGCTTACCTGAAATATACTTTCAACCCTAAGTTAGCATTTACTGTCGGTCAGTTCAGACCCTGGTTCGGAATTGAAGAAACGTATCCTATCGACATCATCAAATCTTTGGATTGGTCCAATCAGTATACAGAATTCGGGAAACTGGGCTGGACAAGCTTTCAGATCGGACTTTCTGCAACCGGACAGCTTCAACTGGGACAAATACCTTTCCAGTATGCTGTTTCAGTTGTTAATGGAAATGGAAAGAATCAGATCAATGACAACGATAACGGGAAGCAGTATTCTACGAGATTGGTTTTCGGTTTGTCTAAAAAATATAATTTCAATGTCGGCCTGAACGGTGGTGTCGGTGAAGTTTTAAGTAAAAAAGTATATGCAGTAGGAATTGACCTCAGCTCGCTGATCCAGTTTGATCCGAAATGGAGTCTGGACATGCAGTTGGAAGCCAAACAGGCAACCAATCATGTTCTTTACAACACGATCGATCCTGAGCTCAGACCTTCGAATCCTGACCAGTATCTGATCCGTGGCGCTTACTTCCTTCCGAATGTAAGATACGAGATCAATCACAAAAACCTCAGCGCCTTCGAGCTGTCATGCCGGTATGAATATCTGGATACCAATTTCAGGCTGAACTCCAATCCAAGACAGACCATTACACCTATGTTCGGACTGGAATTCCTGAAAAACTATGGTGCAAGAATCCAGCTGGGTGTACAGTTTGACCGTTACAGGCACCAGATAGAAAACACATCACAATACAATAATAATCTGTTCATTGTTCAGGTACAAAGTAGATTTTAACCGCTTAAAGATTTATAGATCATGAAAGAAATTAATATCAGAAATATCGCGATAACGTTTGCCGTTGCGCTGATCATATGGTTTATTCCCGCTCCGGAAGGTGTTGCCGAAAACGCATGGCATCTGTTTGCTATTTTTGCAGCAACCATATTAGGTATCATCCTTAAAGCAGCACCTATGGGCACCATGTGTATGATGGCCATTGCATTTACAGCACTTACACAGGTTGTAGCTCCCGGAGATGCAGGAAAATCCATCACAAAAGCACTTTCCGGATTCGGAGATAAAGTAATTTGGCTCATCGGGATCTCATTCTTTATTGCCAGAGGATTTATCAAAACCGGATTGGGAAACCGGATTGCATTTTTATTCATCAGAATATTCGGTAAAAGCTCATTGGGACTGGCTTATGGGCTTGGACTTGCAGATGTTTGTTTAGCCCCAGCCATTCCGAGTAACACTGCAAGAGGTGGCGGAATCATCTACCCGATTATGAAATCTATGGCTATTAGTTTCGATTCTGTTCCTGAAAAGCCGGAAACCCATAGAAAACTGGGCTCTTTCCTTACCCTGAACAGTTACTATATGAACCTCATCGCGTCATCTATGTTTCTTACCGGAACCGCGAGTAACCCGATGTGTCAGAAATTTGCAGCCAATTTAGGGATCAATATCACCTGGATGTCATGGGCTGCAGCTGGTTTTGTTCCGGGATTGGTTGCATTCTTTGTCGTTCCTTTAGTTTTATACAAATTATATCCGCCTGAATTGAAAAAAACAGGTGATGCCCCGAGAATGGCGGCTCAGAAATTAAAAGAAATGGGGCCTATTTCCAGAAATGAATGGCTCATGTTATTAGCATTCTTCATTCTTTTAGCACTTTGGATATTTGGAGGAGCATTGTCTATCGATGCTACTACAACAGCTTTCATTGGATTGACGATGTTGCTTCTTACTTCTGTATTGACCTGGGAAGATATCAAAGGTGAAAAAGGAGCATGGGACACAATTGTATGGTTCGCTGTTCTGGTGATGATGGCCAGTTCTTTAAATGAACTTGGTTTTATTGGCTGGTTCAGTGATTTGATCAAAGTAAAAATCGGTGGATTAAGCTGGCAGGTTGCCTTTCCGGTAATTATTGTCGTATACTTTTTCAGCCACTATATTTTTGCGAGTGCAACGGCTCACGTAGCTGCTATGTATGCAGCGTTATTGGGAGTTGGTGTTTCTCTAGGAATCCCGCCTATGCTATTGGCGATGATGCTTGGTTTCTTAGGCTCAATTTACGGGGTGCTTACCCATTACGGCCATGGTCCTGCTCCGGTATTCTACGGAAGCGGTTATGTCGAACTGAAAGCCTGGTGGCTGAGAGGTCTTGAAATCGGAATCGTGTTACTTATCATCTATATGGTAGTTGGAGGACTGTGGATGAAAGTTTTAGGATATTATTAATCATTAAATCAAAAATATGCTGTCAACCTTGTCAAGAAAAATGCTGATGTGCCTTACAGGATTATTCCTGAGCTTCTTTCTGTTGATCCATTTCTTGGGAAACCTCCAGCTGTTTCTTCCGCCGGAGCAGGCGCACTTACAGTTTAATGCCTATTCACATTTTCTGTCCGGAAATATTCTGATCAAAATGGTTTCGTACGTTCTGTATGCAAGTATTATTCTGCATGCTCTGGACGGACTGGTCATTACTTTAAAAAATAAAAAATCGGGAGGCAATTACCAGTCGGAAAGACGTGGAAGAGCAAGTAAATGGTATTCCCGTAATATGGGAATTCTGGGGACGCTGATTCTGATCTTTTTGGTGATCCACTTCCAGAATTTCTGGTACGTCTACAAATTTGGAAACCCACCACTGGATGACAATGGAAATAAAGACCTGTACATTCTGGTAGTAACGGTTTTCAAAGAATGGTGGTACGTTATCATTTACGTAGTATCAATGGGAGCTTTATGCTATCACCTCATTCATGGGATTCACAGCGCGGCCAGAACACTGGGATTATACCATCCTAAGTTTGTAAAATGGTTCAAAACTGCCGGAATTGTCTATTCAGTAATTATCAGCGTAGGTTTTGCGCTGATGCCGGTTTACGTATTCTTTGCCCATTAAAAAGAAAAGTTATGATCTTAAATTCAAAAATACCTCAAGGCCCATTGGAACAAAAATGGGACAATTATAAAAAGAAAGCTAAGCTCGTCAATCCTGCTAACCGTAAAAAATTGGATATTATTGTTGTGGGAACCGGACTTGCAGGAAGCTCAGTAGCTGCTTCTCTGGGTGAGATGGGATACAATGTGAAATCATTCTGTTTCCAGGACAGCCCGAGAAGAGCCCATTCTGTAGCCGCACAAGGCGGCGTGAATGCCGCTAAAAACTATAAAAATGATGGTGACAGCGTCTACAGAATGTTTGTAGATACGCTGAAAGGAGGAGATTTCAGAGCCCGCGAAGCCAATGTTTACCGCATGGCAGAATGTTCTTTAAACCTCATCGATCAGGCCGTAGCGCAGGGCGTGCCGTTCGGACGTGAATATGGTGGTTATCTCAACAATCGTTCATTCGGTGGCGTTCAGGTGAGCCGGACATTTTATGCAAGGGGACAAACCGGGCAGCAGCTGCTTCTGGGGGCCTATCAGGCACTGATGAGACAGGTTGGAAAAGGTACCGTGCAACTGTATTCCAGACATGAAATGCTTGATCTGGTCGTGATTGATGGCAAAGCAAGGGGAATTATTGTCAGAAATTTAGATACCGGGGAAATTGAAAGACATGCTGCCCATGCAGTAGTTCTTACAACCGGAGGTTATGGAAAAATTTATTATCTCTCAACCTTAGCTATGGGCTGTAACGGTTCTGCGATCTGGCGGGCTCACAAAAAAGGAGCTTTAATGGCTTCCCCGAGCTGGATTCAGGTACATCCTACTTCCCTTCCGCAATCGGGAGATTATCAGTCTAAATTAACCCTAATGTCAGAATCATTGCGTAATGACGGAAGAATCTGGGTTCCTTCAAAAGCTGATGAAACCAGACCGCCCAATGATATTCCGGAAAACGAAAGAGATTATTATCTGGAACGCCGGTATCCTGCTTTTGGAAACCTGGCTCCGAGAGATATTTCTTCCCGTGCTGCCAAAGAAAGAATTGACACCGGTTTTGGAATCGGGCCCTTGAAAAATGCTGTTTATCTTGATTTTTCCAAAGCGATACGAGAACAGGGAAAAGAAAAGATTCAGGAGAAATATGGCAATTTATTCGATATGTACCTTAAAATTACAGGGTACAATGCCTATAATGAACCGATGATGATCTCTCCTTCTGCTCACTTTTCAATGGGTGGGCTTTGGGTAGATTATGAGCTGATGACCACTATTCCCGGATTGTTTGCTTTGGGAGAAGCTAATTTTGCGGATCACGGGGCCAACAGACTGGGAGCCAATTCATTGCTGCAGGCTTCTGTGGACGGCTATTTTATTGCGCCTTATACCATTGCCAATTATCTGGCCGATGAGATTCATACCGGAAAAATTTCACCTGATGCTCCTGAGTTTGATGTGGCAGAAAAAACGGTGAAAGAACAGATCCAGGGTTTCATGGATATTAAAGGAACCAAAACAGTTGATTATTTCCATAAAACTTTGGGGAAACTTTTATATGATTACTGCGGTCTGGCCAGAAATGAAGATGGTTTGAAATACGCGATAGAAGAAATCAGGAAATTAAAACAGGAATTTTACAGAGATGTCCGGGTTTCCGGACAGGATAATCAAATGAATTCAGAACTAGAAAAAGCAGGACGTGTAGCCGATTATTTCGAGATCGGTGAGCTCATGTGCTATGATGCTTTAACCCGGAATGAGTCCTGTGGTGCCCACTTCCGCGAAGAATTTCAAACTCCGGACGGAGAAGCGTTAAGAAATGATACCGAATATCAGTTTATCTCAGCATGGGCATGGAAAGGCGAAAGTGCCGAACCGGAACTAATTAAAGAACCGTTGATATTTGAAGAAATACAGCCGACAGTAAGAAGCTACAAATAAAAAACAGAAATTATGGATTTACATCTTAAGATATGGAGACAGAAAGACAGAAAGAGCGAAGGGAAACTGGTCAGTTATGACCTGAAAGAACTGAATCCCCATATGTCTTTCCTGGAAATGCTGGATACTTTAAATGAAAAGCTCATTACGGAAGGCGACGAACCTGTAGAATTCGATCACGACTGCCGTGAAGGGATCTGCGGACAGTGCGGTATGATGATCAACGGAATTGCCCATGGTCCTTTAAAAAATACAACGACCTGTCAGCTTCACTTACGGTCTTTTAAAGATGGTGAAACTATTTTAATCGAACCTTTCCGGGCAAAAGCTTTCCCGGTGAAGAAAGACCTTAAAGTAGACCGATCGGCTTTTGACAGGATTATTTCTTCAGGCGGATTTGTATCGGTGAATACGGGTCAGGCTCCTGATGCAACAGCTATAGCGGTGACTCACCAAACGGCTGAGGAAGCGTTCGATTCTGCAGCCTGTATCGGGTGTGGTGCATGTGTAGCCACCTGCAAAAACGGAAGTGCTGCCTTATTCACTTCGGCAAAAATCACCCACATGGTCCTTCTCCCTCAGGGTAAGGAGGAAAGGAACGAACGTGTCCTGAGTATGGTTACCCAGATGGATCATGAACTTTTCGGGCATTGCTCCAATACGGAAGCCTGTGAAGTGGAATGTCCTCAGGGAATTTCTGTGCTGAATATCGCCCGGATGAATTATGAGTATGGAAGAGCATTGTTTTTTAAGAAAAGGAATAAATAAAAGGACATAAAAGTAAGCGGAGGAAGCAAATTGCCAATCCGCTTTTTTCTATTTTACCTGAGTTCCGGTTATTAATTTTTCATCATTCTAAATTTCCGGGATCGTTATTTTTTTAGGATCGTTTTCGTTGTACAGAATTTCCACAGTTCCCTGTTTTGGAACAGAAGAAAGATCAAGAAGCCGTACAATCTTTTTGTAAACTGCCATGTGTTCAATATCTTTAAAATCTTTAAATCTAACTTGAAACATGATTTGGGGCTGATCATTCACCGTTAATCCGGTTTGACTGACACTGATGATTTCTGCCTGGGCACTTCTCCCGGCAAACAGGATCTGCTCTTCTTTTTTATTCCTTATAAATTTTCCAACGATCAGCTTATATACCAAAAGGGTTAAAATAAACATGACCCCGCTGAAAATAATTGGATGCATAAAGGTAAGGAACCTCCAGCCGAAATCAAATGATTCCCTGAGGTAAAAATAAGCGTACAAACCTATGACATAAACGATCATAAAAATCACAAATAAGATCCTCAAGATCATATTTTTAACTTTAAATTTAGTCTGTGCTCCACTTAGAATAAAATAAGGCTCTTTCGATGGATCAGGATTCAGAAGTATCTTAACCATTTTTCCGACGTCAAATCTTTTTTCCTGGGGTTTTGTATCATAGAACATCATTTCGTGCCGGATCAGTGTATTGCGGAGATTCTGAAAAGAAAGTACAATATGGATGAGATTGATATTGGTTCTGGGATTATATTTTACAAGCTTATAGTCTGTAATTTCCGCTTCCCTCGGAAGTCCGTTCTGCAAAATATAGCTGATAGTATTTTTTTCCTTAAAGGTTTTAATAAGAAGATTGTTGATCAGAAAAGCTAAGACATACAGCCATATTAACAAAGAAAAACCGAGATATACATAGCTCACTGCCAATGTATTTCTCGGTTCCGTTGTTATTTCCGAAGTCGTCATATAAATAAAGATCGGAAATGGTATGCAGAAAAAAAGCATATAAAGCGTCCAGAAAATGATCATAAATTTCATAACTGTTTATTTTGCGGTGCGATATAAAGTTATGATATTATTCTTTAATGGGCTTTTCTCTTTTTAAACTTCTTTATCGAAGTAAAGTCTGTAGTATTTTCCTTTGTCATCTTCTCCCATTTCTAGCTTCTGCCTGTCACCGTGAATATAGATATGGAAGTTCTTGTCCAGTTTGATAATACTTTTGAAATGACGCTGGGTTTTCTTTACTGCTGCTTCACTGATCGGGAATTCTTCAGCAATATTCACCTGCATATCCTGTTCATAATCGGTCTTGAAGTTCACGAAACTTTCAATGACGTGCTGGTCTCCCAATACTTCATTGGCAAAATCATCCAGCTTAAATTCTTCTTTTTCCTTGAAGAAATTGATGGATTTATTGAGGAAATCTGCCTGGTCTGCTTTGGAAACTTCAAATTCCTGCGGAAGTTGCTTGGTGATATAATCTTTGTACACCATCAAAGCTTCCTGGGTATGAAAATATTCGTCGTCACGCTGTTTTACTTTCAGGAAATCTTCGAACCAATAGTACATATCTCCGTTTTTGTTATTATCAACTACAGAAAGTACATATCCGGTCTCTTTATTATTGTTATAGATCAAAGCTGCCTTATCAATTTTAGACAAACCGATTCCCTGGTCTTTTTCAATATCAAATGTTTCTTCCTTAGGCGAAATTTTCAGGAAAGATTCTCTCTTTTCGGTTTTAAAGATCCCGATCTTATCTACTTTATCCGGACGGTCACTTTCTTCCTCGAAAAGTACAATAAACAGCTCCCCACCCTGAACTCTTGGATTTTCAGCCGCTTCAAAAAGATGTTTTGCAATATTTTCAGATTCCCAAAGAAATTTGGCCTTGTCTTCAAAGATCTCGGACACTGAACTGTATACCGGATTATTGACCAAATACGTGTCACTGTAAAAATTGAAGGTTTCTTCTGATTTAAAAGAACCTAAAAAGTAATCTTCAAGCAATTCTGCCATTCCTTCTTCCAGCTTCAGCTCTTCCTGAGACAGCGTTAAAGATTCTCCGTTGATTTTATTTCCTACTCTGTGTACTATAATTTTTGAAAACATGTCCTGAATAATTTGGAGTGCAAAGATATTCATTCTATTCTTTCCATCATACAAATAAAATAATCCCAAAAACCAAAAATTGATATTACATTAAGTTTTGTCAACTGATAAACTAAGACTAAAAAATCTGCTCCATCTGCAAAATCTGTGAGAGATAAAAAATTAAAATATCAACTGTTTATGTTTCCCGCAGATTTTGCAGATGAAGCAGATAATTAAATCATAAATAAGTTCCTTCATTTCGTTTTGATAAAAACCTTATCATTTTGACATGTTTTTTAAGATCGAATATTTTTATTAAAATTAAATAATTATTTGATTTTCAATTGATTAAATAAAAATCACTTTCGAAGGAATGCCATTCGCTTCATTATTTTAAAAATATATAATATGGACTTAAATACCTTAAACCGCATCGACAAGCTAAGAAGATTAAAAAGCAGAGGTCCGAAAACTCCGAAATGGCTGAAACCTTACCATATGCTATTCATGGCTTTCCTGACCATTTTCATCTTTGGAGCCATCATTAAAGTCTTAGAACAAAATCATTAATCATATGAACTATTCAGAAGCTGTCCGGGAAATTTCAAAAATTATCCCTGACTTTGAAAACGAACTTACGAAAACGATGCCCCAGAACTCGTACAGTGTGATTCGTACTTTCACAGAACGCATCAAAAATATGGTCCGACAGGATGACAGGAGTATTCTATTTAAAAGTCTTCAGAAAATGGACAAAATTTATACAGAAGGAGATATTGCATTAAAAAACGCAGTAGAAGGAATTTTCATTTATTCTCTGGACAATTTTACAGCTTTCTGCACCCTAGAATATAGAAAAGTGATCTTTAGTCACATTTCAAAAGATTTACAGCAAAGCTATTCAAGACAGATTTACAATCATGGCACATAAATTTTGTTACATATTTCATGTGTTTCATTACAAAAGCATTTTTTATTCAAAAATTAAAACCATTCAAAATCAATACGTTATGAAAACAAAAATCAGAAAAATTTCAGACTGGAAAACATTGAAAACCACGACTAACAGACACAATGCAGAGGTATTGGCTACTCACATCGCAGTGATTATAGGAGTTTTTATTTTTGCTGCCATGCTGTAAATTTTGGTATACATTTCGCTGAAAGATAAGTACTGAAAAATATTAGTTATGATGAAAGTACAAATGCAGGCTATTAATAAGAAAATAGCCGTTGAATACTTAAAATTTTTCTATCCGCCACTTCGAAATGAAATTACACAGTTATCTGTTCAGGAAAACTTTGCCGGCGTTATTCAGGCTACCATCAATTATTTGAAGGATATGCTGCAGGAATCAAAGATCTACATTGTAGCCCATCACATCAAACTGATGGACTGGATCTACAGAAACGGCGATTCTTATGTAAGAACCGTCATTGAAAACCTGTTTGTGAGATCTTTGGAGAGCTTTAAAAAACATGCAAAGATCCAGCACTGGAAGCTTCTTTATCAGAATATGCCTGATAATTTTCAGCTTATTTATCATGAGCAGCAGAAACAGGACGAGATCTTTTTCGGTAAGTAAAATAATTTAATTTGTAAATAGGCTCTTCAGGCATCTTGTCTGAGGAGCTTTTTATTTAAGTTTTTTGAAATATTGGGCAAAACGGAGACTTAACAAAATATTATTATGCTTTACAGATATTTTATTGAATTATATTTCACCATATGGTGCAAAATACATACTTTTACAAAATGATCCGATGCTGCTGATAATCATCGGAGATACTGATCTTTAGTCAGCTACTGATTATAAAAATTTACAAATTTTGACGATGTGTAATCAGATCATAGAAATATCCTTTCATACATTTATTTGATCTGAGAACAACCTCCCCCGACTAATTGCCAGGGGAGTTTTCTTTTTATTTATCTTTTTTCACAAAGACTTTCTGGATGATCTGAAGTTCCTCTTTATTCATTTTTGAACTCTTTTCCAACTTGGCTAGAAACGAAGAAACTTCTTCAGGAGTTGCGGGTGACCCCAAATTTTCTCCCTTACTGTCGAATGAATCAGCAAGCACTTCTCCTTTCGGATTTAATATCAGCCAGAAAGGAAGTCCGGCATTTTCTCCTTTATAGGTATTCATCAGTTCCTGCCCGCCGGGATTTTCAAGCTTTTTCTTTTCTCCTCTTTCCTGAACATCAATATAAGTCGTTACAAATTTCTTGTCGAAAATAGGCTTTGTTTCAGGAAGATTCATATTCTTTTCCATCAGTTTGCACCAGCCACACCATGAAGCGTGAAATACCAGCAAAACATTTTTCTTTTGGGTTTTAGCTTCTGCAAGAGCTTTATTCAATTCTATATCGGCTTTTTCCTGAGCAGCATTCAGCTGAAACAGGAATAAAGATGCTAAGATGATTACTTTAAAAAATTTCATTTAAATTTTGGTTTGGTTTACTGATACTAATTTACATAAAAGTGAATATCTATATTTCATTTATTTAGAAAAAATGTATTTAAAAAACAAAAATCCCCAAACATGAGTTCGGGGATTTTATATAGTCTGGGATTATTAATCCTTATTTTACTTTTTCGAAAATAATTCCCATTGTAAATCGTTAATTAAATTTTATGATACAAAATGATAAGACTTAGCAAAGATTTTAAGCCTATCATTTTATTTCTTTTCTTTCAACAACGTTTCCAACTTTTCTTTTGTTTCCGGAATTTCTTTTAGCGTCAACGCTTTTTTAAATGATTCTATTGCCTTTGCTTTGTTTCCCATGGCAAGGTAAAGATCTCCAATAGAATCGTAGCAATTCCAACTTTTGGGATTGTTTATAATATTTAGTTTAAATAATGATTCTGCTTTTTTGAATTGCTTATTTGCCATCATCTGATACCCGAAATTATTGACCAAATTCTCATTTGGATTCACAATATACCCCATTTGTTTAGATACATTTTCGTAGTGAGCAACTACTATTGAATCTAGTTTAAAGTTTGGATCGCCCATCTCACTGTCATAAATCTTAAGACGATAAAAATCAAAGATATATCGAAGTGCATCATATTCACCGATCAGTCTTACTGATGGATGGTTATCATTTTCGTAAAATTTGTATTTGTAACGTAGCTGATTTCGATTCGATTTTTTAAGTTCCTCTATAAACCTTAAGTTTGCCCTGATAAGATCTGTACTCCCGCTCGTATCTTTCATCACACTTACCGTATCAACTCCTTTTTCCAACCGATTAGCCATAGCAATATACAATGTCTTTCCTTCATAATTCTGATTGGCTAAAATGCTTTTAGCATCCTCTACAACCTTTGCCTTATTCCACCACAATGCTCCGTCTAGAGAAGCATACGAATTAAACAAATTAGGTTTATGAAGTAATGTATTAATCACTGTTAAACCTCCTACTGAATGACCTATAAATGTCTTATATGATGTGGTAGGATAAGTTGAATCAATATAAGGAATAAGCTCCTTTTCAACAAAAGACATAAAGTTTTCTCCTTTACCGACAAATCCTTTAAATTCTTCATCAGAGTTTGTTGTCAATTCACTCATTCTATTAGAATGTACTATCCCAACTACAATCATTGGCGGAGCTAGGCTTGTTTCTTCCATGTGCTCGGTAATACTTACGACACTATTAAAATTATCATTACCGTCCAACAAATAAATTACTGGGTAACGACCTCTGTCTTTTATTTTGCTTCCACCATTACTGTTTGGAATATGTATTAGAATTTCCCGATCTTCTCCCAATATTTTTGAAGATATGGTTTCTGAAAATCCAGTGCTAAAGCGATCGTAATTCTGTGCTTGAACAAAGAATGAAAATAAAAGTAAGATGAGAGAACTGTAAAATGATTTCATGGTTTTATTTAAAGTATTTTAAATTTAGACTGCAAAGATATATGAACTATCCCATTATGAAATAACATCTTGAACATTCTCTGTTTTTTGAGTCTTAAATTCTATTAAGGTGCATAAGACGCACATACTATCTAAGATATTGCTCGATACAAGTAAAATATAAATTTACAGTAAAAATCGATTAAAATCAATTATTAATGAAAAATGTAAAATAAAAAAATCGCCGTAAACATTAAATTTACAGCGATTTGATAATTTATTTTAATCGATATTAACCGATGATAATTGCTACTTACTTGACTTCTTCGAAGTCTGCATCCTGTACATCATCAGCACTTCCTGCATTACCTCCAGGATTCTGCGCTCCTGCATCTGCACCCTGAGCCTGCTGTCCTGCTGCATACAGTTCTTCTGAAGCAGCCATCCATGCTGCATCTAAAGCTTCAGTTTTAGCCTTCACATCGTCTGCGTTTTTAGCTTCGAAAGCTGTTTTCAATTCTCCGTGAGCTGCTTCAATAGCTGCTTTTTTATCAGCAGACAGCTTTTCTCCGAATTCTTTTAACTGCTTTTCAGTCTGGAAGATCAATCCGTCAGCTTTGTTAAAGATTTCAACTTCTTCTTTTTTCTTAGCATCTGCTGCAGAGTTTTCCTGAGCTTCTTTCTTCATTCTTTCGATTTCTTCGTCAGAAAGACCTGAAGAAGCCTGGATCTTAATTGTCTGCTCTTTTCCGGTACCTTTATCCTTCGCAGAAACGCTTAGGATACCGTTGGCATCAATATCGAAAGTTACTTCGATCTGAGGAACTCCTCTTGGTGCAGGTGGAATATCTGCAAGATCAAATCTTCCGATTTCTTTATTATCGTTGAACATTGGTCTTTCTCCCTGTCCTACTCTGATGCTTACAGCCGGCTGGTTGTCAGAAGCTGTAGAGAATACTTCAGATTTTTTAGTTGGGATCGTAGTGTTCGCTTCAATTAATTTCGTGAATACAGAACCCATTGTTTCAATACCTAGAGAAAGTGGTGTAACGTCAAGAAGCAATACATCTTTTACGTCTCCTGTCAATACTCCCCCTTGGATTGCAGCTCCAACAGCTACTACCTCGTCCGGGTTAACTCCTTTTGAAGGTTTTTTACCAAAGAATTTTTCCACTTCTTCCTGAATGATCGGGATTCTTGTAGAACCACCTACCAGGATTACCTCATCGATATCAGAAGTTGATAAACCTGCATCTTTTAATGCTTTTGCTACCGGCTCCATAGATCTTCTTACTAAATCTGAAGCCAATTGCTCGAATTTGGCTTTAGTTAAAGTCTTTACCAAGTGCTTAGGACCTGTTGCTGTCGCTGTGATATAAGGTAAGTTGATCTCTGTCTGAGCAGAAGAAGATAGCTCGATTTTTGCTTTTTCAGCAGCTTCTTTTAATCTCTGAAGTGCAATAGCATCAGATTTAAGGTCTACTCCTTCTTCAGCCTTGAATTCATCTGCCATCCAGTTGATGATCACATCATCAAAGTCATCACCTCCTAAGTGTGTATCACCGTTAGTAGATAATACTTCGAATACTCCGTCACCTAAATCAAGGATAGAGATATCAAAAGTACCTCCACCAAGGTCATATACAGCAATCTTCTGGTCTTTATGGTTTTTATCCAAACCGTAAGCCAATGCAGCAGCTGTAGGCTCGTTGATGATTCTTTCTACTTTAAGACCTGCGATTTCTCCAGCTTCCTTAGTAGCCTGTCTCTGTGCATCGTTAAAATATGCAGGAACCGTGATTACCGCTCTTGTTACTTCCTGTCCAAGATAATCTTCAGCTGTCTTCTTCATTTTCTGAAGTATCATTGCTGAAATTTCCTGTGGTGTATATTCTCTGTCGTCGATTTTTACTTTTGCCGTATCGTTTGGTCCGGATACTACTTCATAAGGTACTCTTGAAATTTCTTTAGCATCTTCCTTAAAATGAGTTCCGATAAATCTTTTGATAGAGTATACAGTTTTCTTTGGATTCGTTACAGCCTGTCTTTTTGCAGGATCCCCTACTTTTCTCTCACCATCTTCTGTAAATGCTACGATAGATGGAGTCGTTCTTTTACCTTCCGCGTTAGGGATAACAACAGGGTCTTTACCCTCCATTACAGCAACACATGAGTTGGTTGTTCCTAAGTCAATTCCAATTATTTTACTCATAATATTTATATTTTTTCTAATTTTTATATTTTAATTTACACTCTCAATTTCTCAATATCTGTACCATATCCTATTTTGTGACAAAATGACAGAATCAAAAATGGTCAAAGTAAACAACATCCGCCAGATTATGTTAAATTGTACTATTCAAGACAGTTTGAACATTGAGAATATTAAAAAATTAATCAAAGTTTAACCTTAGAAATATCAGATTAAACTGTACGAATTGCTATTTTTGATAAAATATAAACTTTAGAATGTCAGTACACTTCAATCCGCGAGATATTACATGGCTTGCTTTCAATGAAAGGGTTTTACAGGAAGCTATGGATGAAAATGTCCCCTTACATTTAAGAATACGCTTCCTGGGAATTTTCTCCAACAATTTAGATGAATTTTTCAGAGTACGTGTGGCAGGGTTAAAGCGGGCAATGGATTTTAAAGAAAAAGTGATCGCTGAATCTTTCTATCAGCCACCATCAAAGATTCTTCAGCGTATTAACGAAATTGTGATCAGACAACAGCAGAATTTTGATAAAACCTGGAAGCATATTCAAGCTGAAATGGCAGGGCTTAAGGTTTCTATTAAAACCTCTAAGAACCTGACCGCCAAACAGAAGGAATTCGTGAGACAATATTTTGATGAAATAGTAGAATCCAATGTCATCCCTATCCTGCTTCATGAAAATACTCCGATGCCTTATCTGAGGGATAAAAGCCTCTATCTGGGTGTCGCCATGAGAAAAAAAGACTGGCAGTATTCCAGCAATTATGCAATTATTGAAATTCCGTCACGTTTTGTAGGAAGATTTGTCCTGCTGCCTACGGAAGATCCGGAAGAAAAAAACGTTATGCTGCTTGAAGATGTTATTACATTCAACCTTCCGCATATTTTTTCTTATTTTGGCTATGACGAATTTTCTGCCAATGCCTTTAAAGTAACGAAAGATGCTGAACTGGATCTTGACAATGATATCCGGACCAATTTTGCAGAAAAAATAGAAAAGGGACTTAAAAACAGAAGAAAGGGAAAACCTACCCGTTTTGTTTTTGATAAGGATATGGACAAGGCTTTACTAGAACTTCTTATCCGAAAATTGAATTTAACAAAAAAAGACAGCATTATTCCGGGAGGAAAAATTCATAATTTCAAACATTTTATGGATTTTCCTGATGTTTTTGAAACGTATGAAAGACCAGAGGAAAGATCTTCTTTTACCCATCAGGCTTTTGAAAACGGAGAAAGAGTGACTGATGTTATCTTAAAAAAAGATGTTCTGCTTACTTTTCCTTATCACAAATACAATCCGGTAATCGATCTTTTACGCGAAGCTGCCATGGACCCGGATGTAAAATCTATCCAGATCACTGCTTATCGCCTTGCCAGTAATTCAAAGATCAGCAATGCCCTGATCTACGCCGCCAGAAATGGTAAAGAAGTAACGGTCATGCTGGAACTTCAGGCAAGGTTTGATGAAGAATCCAATCTTAAGTGGAAAGAAATGTTTGAGCCTGAAGGAATTACCGTATTGGTAGGCCTCCCGAATAAAAAAGTACACGCTAAGCTTTGTGTAATCAAAAAAAGAGCACACAATAAAACACTCCAGTATGGTTTTGTAAGCACCGGGAACTTCAATGAAAAAACGGCAAAAATATATGGTGATCATTTATTGATGACTTCAGACCGTGGCATCATGGCGGATATCAATAAAGTATTTAATGTCCTGAAAAAACCAAAAGATGATGTTCTTCCGGTTCTGAAAACCTGTAAAAATTTAATGATCTGTCCACAGTTCATGCGCGAAAAGATCGTTCACCAGATAGATAAGGAAATCGAAGAAGCCAAAGCAGGAAGAAGAGCAGAGATCATCGTTAAGGCCAATTCCATGAGTGACAGAGCCCTTATTGAAAAGCTTTACGAAGCTGCAAAAGCCGGAGTCATTACAAAAACGATCGTAAGAGGAATTTACTGCCCCGTCAACCAAAAAGAGTTTAAAGAAAAAATAAAGGCAATAAGTATTGTCGACGAATACCTGGAGCATGCAAGGGTTATGTATTTTTATAATAAAGGCGCAGAAGACATTTACATCTCATCTGCCGACTGGATGACCCGAAATCTGGACTACAGAATTGAAGCGGCTGCAAAGATCACAGACAAGGAACTGAAGAAGGAATTGAAAGATATTCTCGACATTCAGTTAAGAGATAACGTAAAAGCTCGTATTTTAGACAAAAAATTGAGCAACGAGTATGTGAGGAATGATAAAAAGGAATGCCGTTCTCAAATAGAAACCTACAAATATTTAAAAGCTAAAACAAGCAAAAAATGAAGATTGCAGCGATAGATATAGGAAGCAACGCCGCCAGACTTCTGATCAATGAAGTAAAGATCAGCAACAGGAAACCTGAATTTATAAAACTAAATCTTTTAAGAATTCCTTTGAGGTTGGGTATGGATGTCTTCACCATGGGAATGATTGGTGAGGAAAGAGAAAAAATGGTCGTCGATTCTATGAAAATTTTCAGCGACCTTATGAAGATCTATAAAGTAGAGCATTACCGTGCCTGCGCCACCAGTGCCATGCGTGATGCCTCCAATGGAAATGAAATCATCAGACGGGTTCAGGAAACTTCGGGAATCAATATAGAAATTATTTCCGGTGACGAGGAAGCTACCCTTATCTATGAAAACCATGTTGCTGAAGGTCTTGATAAAGAGTTTGCCTATCTGTATATTGACGTGGGAGGAGGTTCCACGGAACTTACTTTTTACGAAAACGGAAAAATGGTCTACGAAAAATCCTTCAATATCGGAACCATCCGTCTTCTAAACAATCTGGTAACTCCGGAAAACTGGCAGGAAATGAAGGATGAGATCAAAAAGAATATAGTCAGTAAAAAGCCTGTTGTAGCTATTGGTTCCGGAGGAAATATCAATAAGGTTTTCTCGATGAGTAAGACTAAAGACGGCAAACCGATGACACTTTCCCATCTTAAAAAGGTTTATAAGGAGTTTAATGAGCTTTCTGTAGAGGAAAGGATGACCAAGCATACCCTCAGAGAAGACAGAGCCGATGTTCTGGTTCATGCTCTCAGGATCTTCAATAACGTCATGTCCTGGTCGGATATCAACAGGATATTTGTTCCTAAAATTTCCGTAGCTGATGGGCTTATCCATAATATCTACAGCCAGTTGCACGAAAAAAAGTAAATTTCTACTCTATATTATTTGAAAACCAGCCATCATTTGGCTGGTTTTATTTTTATGTCATTGAAGTAATCTCAATCTTTAAATTTTTAAAACATTAAAAGTATCCCAGTGATTAAGATTATTAAAAAGATTGCTCACATCATTCACAATGACGGAAGGTTTCATCCTCTAAAGCTACTCTTTAGTATTATCTTTCAAATTGTAAAATTTTTACTGTACATTTAAAGTAAAACTAAACGTAGTACGTCATACATAATATCAACAGAAAAAAATGAATCCGATTAAAATAATTCTTACAGGTGCGACCGGTATGGTAGGTGAAGGTGTTCTAATGGAATGCCTTGAAAATCCTAATGTTTCCGAAATATTAAGTGTAAGCAGAAAGCCTTCCGGAAAAACACATGCTAAACTCAAAGAATATTTAATTCCGGACTTCCTGTCTATATCTCTGAATGATGAAAATCTTAAAGGCTATGATGCCTGTTTCTTCTGTGCAGGAATCAGCAGCGTGGGAATGAGCGAAGAAGATTACACGAAAATCACCTACGATACTACGATTCATTTTGCCAAAGCAGTTCTGAACCAAAATCCGGAAATGGTCTTCAACTATGTTTCAGGAGCATCTACGGACAGTACAGAAAGCGGAAAGCTCATGTGGGCAAGGGTAAAAGGCAGGACAGAAAATGCTTTGAAAAAAATGGGTTTCAGAAACGCCTTCAATTTCCGCCCCGGATTCATGAAACCCGTTGAAGGTCAGATTAATGTGAAATGGTTCTTTAAACCATTTATTTGGATTTTTCCTGTTTTATTACCTTCAAAATCATTAACTTTACACGAAGTAGGTAGAGCAATGATCAATGCCGTACATAGAGGCTATCCTACATCTACTTTGGAAATTAGGGACATTAAAAATTTAGCAATATGAGGGATATGTTAAAAAGAATAGTTCTTGTTGTTTTTATACTTTTGATTCTGATGGCTGTTTCAGGCTTTTTATATATGCAGAAACATCCTCTGGAAGGGAAAAATTCTGCAGATAAAACACTGAATCTTTCAGGAAGCAAGGTAACTGATTAAACAATAAAAATAAAAGAAACCTAGAAAGCAGATCAGTTGGTTTGCAAATTTGCCTTTTTTTCATATACCTTTCTTTCCATTTTGACTTTTCACAATAACTGTTACCTTTTTATTAAACATTTCTTAAAACTCCATTAAAATACTTGCCGTATATAAAGTTCATTTTTGCATACATCTAATGCAAGTAAAAAATGACCCACAATTACCTATTAAAAGGATCTGTCATTGCCGCATTTTTCCTTCAGGGCGGACTTTTCGGACAGACACTTATCCATTACTGGAATTTCAACAACAATGCTTCAGCCACATCTATTACAACTCCCTCTTCCACTCTGGTCAGCGGATCTCTTACTGCTGTAGCAGGCGGGACCAGCGAAATCGATTTTGCAGGTGGGACAGGACAAAATTTCAGTATTGCCAATTTAAATACAAGAAACGGCGATCCTTCCGGAACCCATTTACGATTCAACAATCCAATCGGGGGAGCTTTACAGTTTAATCTTCCTACAACAGGGTATCAAAATGCTATTGTAAAATTCACAACAAGAAGATCCGGTCAGGGGGCAGGAACGCAAACCTGGTCTTATTCAACAGATGGAACTACTTTTGTTCCGTATCAGACTGTTAATCCTCAAGATACCGATCCTCAACTGATCACTTTTGATTTTTCTTCAGTTTCAGGAGTTTCCAACAATCCGAATTTTAAATTAAAAGTAGAATTTTCCGCCACAGGAGGTGGAACGGGAGGAAATAACCGTTTTGACAATTTTACAGTAGATGGCACTGCTACCGGAGGAATAGATACTACACCTCCAACGACTACCTATTTTCCTGCTCACAACACAAATAATGCTTCCATTTCGGTAAACCCAACTATTTCTTTCAATGAAAATGTAAGACTTACTGATAATTCCGCGATCAACGATTCTAATGCACAAAGCCTTGTAGAGTTCCGTATTGGAAATGCTTCAGGCACTCAGGTTCCCTTCACTACAACTTTTAACAGTAATAAGATTACAGTAATTCCGACAACGGCACTTACTCCCGGACAGACCTATTACCTGGCTTTAAAACCCAATACGGTTGAGGATATAAGTGACAATGAAGTAACAACAATAACTTCCAGTACCTTTGCTACAGCGGTAACAACGGTTTCTCTGGATAAAAACTTCATTAAGGTTAATGAAAATGCAGGAACTCTCGCGTTCAAGATCAATGTAATCAATCCTTCCGCAGCTACAGTCAATCTTGTGGTAAAGCCGGCACCGTTCAGTACGGCAGACGGCAATGACTTCACTTTAGCCAATCAGACGATCAATATTACACCTTCTACAGCAAGTTACACAGTCAATATCCCGATCATTGATGATACGATGGAAGAACAGCAGGCAGAATATTTCGTGGTAAGCCTTGAAAATCCAACTGGAACGGCTATTTCCGGAGATAATACAGCCACTGTTTATATTGTGGATAATGATAAGCCTGCACCGGTTCCTTCAGGGCAGATTCAGCTGAACTATGTCGGAAGTTTTGATCCTTCAGGAAATAACAACAGTTCTACGGAGATTGTCGTTCATGACCCGGCCAGCCAGAAATTATTTACCATCAGTTCGATCACGGATGTTTTTGATATTATTGATTTCACTAATCCTAATGCTCTTTCTGTAGTTAGAACGGTGAATATGGCCCCTTATGGAGGAATCACAAGTATCGCTGTTAAAAACGGAATCATTGCAGCGGCTTCCCCGAATGCAGATCCACAACAGAATGGTTCCGTGGTCTTTTTTGATATTAACGGAAACTTCCTGAAACAAGTCACTGTAGGTGCTCTTCCTGATATGATCACTTTCACTCCGGATGGAACAAAAGTGATCACGGCTAATGAGGGTGAGCCCAATGATGCCTATACCACAGATCCTGAGGGAACGATCAGCATCATTGATATCTCGGGTGGTATCGGAAATCTTACGCAAAGTAATGTTACAACCCTTAATTTTAACAGTTTCGATTCTCAGACAGCCGCTTTAATGGCAACGGGGCTGAGAAAAGTGAGAACAAATAATACTCTTTCCCAGGATCTGGAACCTGAATATGTCACGGTAAGTTCAGACAGCCAGAAAGCATGGGTAACGCTACAGGAAAATAATGCAATCGCCGAAATCAATTTAGCCACAAAAGCAATTACAGGAATCTGGGGATTAGGTAAGAAAGATATGAGCCTTCCGGGTAATGGTTTTGATGCTTCGGATAATAATGGTGAGGTACTAATCGCCAACTGGCCTGTAAAAGCCTACTACATTCCTGATGCAGTGCAGAATTACAAAATAGGAACCACCAATTATATCGTCACAGCCAATGAAGGGGATGAAAAAGATCTTTCCGGATACAGTGAAAGAACAACAGTTGGGGCTAACACTTATACTTTAGATCCTGTGTTGTTTCCCCAGGCATCTGTTCTAAAGGCTTCCTATAATTTAGGAAGATTCAGGGTTTCCAGCGCAACAGGAAATACAGATGCAGACTCAGAATTCGAAGAGCTCTCAGCTTTGGGAGCACGTTCGTTCTCTATTTTCAATGCAGATACAAAACAGTTGGTGTATGACAGCGGTGACCGTTTTGAAAGATACATTTTCGCAAAGCATCCACTTATTTTTAATGCTGATAATGAAAGCAACGGTGTTAAAAACAGAAGCCGTGCCAAAGGTCCTGAACCGGAAGGGGTTGCCTTGGGCACCATCAATGGACAGACTTATGCTTTTATCACTTTAGAAAGAACCGGAGGAGTAATGGTTTATAATATTACTGATCCCAATAATCCTACGTTTACGGATTACAAGCATTCCCGTTCTACCTCAGCTTACGGTGGTGATAATGGACCTGAAGGCATTACTTACATCGCTCCGGGAAATACAACAACCGGAAAAGGTTATGTGATTATTGCCAACGAAATCAGCGGAACATTATCACTGTACGAAGTTGCTTCTCCTATAACATTAGGAACCGGAGAAATAAAAACAGATAGAGCGACATTCAATGTATTTCCTAATCCTGTAACGAAAGGAAATACATTATACTTCAACAGGACACAGGATTATGAGCTGTACGATATGTCCGGGAAAATGCTCGGAAAAGAGAAAAATGCTTTAACAATAGATAGTTCAAAGCTTTCTGCAGGCGTTTACCTTGTGAAAACATCAGAAGGTCACATCAAGAGAGTTATTGTAAAATAGAATATCTGATTGAGTTGATTGAAAGGCCCTGGATTTCCGGGGCTTTTTTTTGACGCTTAAATTCAGTAGTTTTGAAGCTACTATGTCCTGAAATAATTAAAACTTAAAATCTTTGCAGATCGCCACGTAAAAGTTATTTTAAAATAAAAAGCCTCGGGCGGAAAGCAAAGCTTTCCGCCCGAGGCATATCCATTATCTTAATGTTACGCTTTCGGAGTTTCAGGCTCCGGATTCATATCATCAAAATTCTTTTTCTCTTTCTTCTCGGGAACCAGTACAACTTCTTTCTGTACCTCATCTGGCTTTCCTTTTAAATATTCGGGTAAATTAAGACCAGCCATATTAAACAGATCGTTCAGCGGCGGTACCGTTTTCATCATTCCTGAAACAAAATTAGCGGTAGAACCATTTCCATCCTGTCCGTTTCCACTGTCCCAAACCGTAATTTTATCGATTTTAATATTCTTAACGGCTTCCACCTGGGTTTTAACCAATTCAGGAAGTTTTTCAATTAACAGTAACTGGAAGGCACTGTTGGTATCCCCTCCTGCAGCCTGTACTATTTTATCATAACCTTCAGCCTGCTTGGTCAGGATCTCATAAAGACCTTTTGCTTCTGCTTCCATTTTTGCGAAAATAGCATCAGCCTCACCTTTTGCCTGTAATCTGATTTTCTCAGCTTCAGCCTGCGCATCAATAATGGCTTTCTGTTTTGCAATTTCTGCATGGACTACAATATTGGCCTGTTGCGTAGAACGTTCTCTTTCTGCTCTTGCGGCTTCCGCTTTCTGTTCTGCAAGGTAAGATTCTTCCAAAGATCTTGCGGCCTGTACTTTTTCTGCTGCAGTGGCAATTCTTAATGCTTCCGCCTCTTTTTCTCTTCTTTCGGCATCAGAGTTGGCTATGGTAATTTTAGCTTCATTCTCTCCTTTTACTGCAATGGAATTTGCTAGTGAGGTGGCAATTCTGGATTCTTTTTCCGCTTCCGCCTTACCGATAGATTCATCTTTTATGGCCGCTGCAATACTGATCTCTTTATCTTTTTGCGTGATGGCAATTTTTACGTCTCTGTCTCTCTGTGTTTCTGCAATCTGAGTATCTTTTTCCCTGTCGGCAATTGCTTTTCCGGTTTCCCCGATCTTCGTTTGCTCGGCAACACTGATAATAGCTTCGTTAATAGCTTTTGCTGCAGCTTCTTTACCCAAAGCTTCAATATATCCGGATTCATCTCTGATATCCGTTACGTTCACGTTGATCAGCTTTAAACCGATTTTCTTTAATTCAGTATCTACGTTTTTAGAAATATTGTCTAAAAATTTATCTCTGTCTGAGTTGATTTCTTCAATCGTCATCGTAGCAATCACCAAACGAAGCTGCCCGAACAGGATATCTTTGGAAAGCTCCTGGATTTGTTCCTGAGCCAGTCCCAATAATCTTTCTGCTGCATTTCCCATAGAATCCGGTTCTGTAGAAATGGCGATGGTGAATCTACATGGTACATCTACACGGATATTCTGTCTGGACAGGGCATTGGTAAGATTGGCCTCTATAGAAATGGGTTTCAGATCAAGGTAAGCAAAATCCTGAATAACGGGCCAAACAAAAGCACCACCTCCATGGATACATTTTGCTGAGGTACCGCCTGTTTTACCGTAAATAACCAAAATTTTATCCGAAGGACATCTTTTGTACCTAGAGATAAGGGCCAAAAATGTGACGAATAGTACAAGTACAATAACTAATGTTAAAATAAGACTTCCTGGTATTGCCATAAATAGTTTTTATAAAATGGTTGATAATAATTAAATTTTTGAAACGACAAGAATCTTGTCATAGATGTAAGTGACCCTCACAGAATCACCGGACGGAATATTTTCTTTTGCTTCCGTCATTGCAGGAAGTTCGTGGCTGGTTCCGTTTACAGAAATGGTGATCTTGCCTTTTCCGCTCATATCTGCAGGAATGGTAAGATAAACTTCTCCTGCCCTTCCAATCAGGTTTTCCATCTTGAATGTATTGTCTTCTGTAAGTTTAAGGATCTGCATGATAAGAATAAAGAACAGAAATATAAATCCGGCCCCTACAAGCACTGCAACAAAAATCAACAGTGACTTGTTGCCTATTGAACCGTAGAATGCTACACCACTCCATCCAAATCCTAAAAGGAAATTGATCAGGTTTCTGAAAGAAAATAACTGAAAAGGACTGTCAGCATGGCTGTCGCCGCTAAAATCAGCATGAATTGTATCTCCGTGGCCGCCTCCGACAAAAGTAAGAACCGTTTGAATTAGAAAGATAAGGCTAGCTGCTATGGCTGTATACCAGAACCCCTGTTGCAGTGGTTCTAAGTTTTGCAGAAATTCAAACATAAGATGCGTTTTTAACAAATATAATTAAAAAAAATAAATAAAGCCAATAAAAATCAGTATAAAAGACAGCTATAAGTGTAAATCGTGGAACGTTAAAATACTCATCAAACATATCCTTAAAAATAGTATCAGGAAATGGGAGCACAAAAAAAGACAGGCTGAAAAAACCTGTCTTAAAAAAATATTTCGTGTAATTTTTTACTCTACATTGATTACTTTTTCAATTTCCGGGGCATGTTGCTTAATGGTATTTTCTACGCCCAGTTTCAGGGTTGAAAAATTCAGCGAACACCCGGAACAGTTACCCAAAAGTTTTACAAAAACCTGGTTATCCTTCACGTCAATAAGCTCGATATCGCCTCCATCCTTATTCAGGAACGGTCTGATGCTTTCCAGAGCTTCCATTACTCTCGTTACTGTATCTTCGTGTGTTATATTTGTTTCCATATTTCTTTAGTTCAATTCGGTTTTTTCAAACTTAATTGAAAATCATTATTTTTTAGCTTTCGGCGAGCATCCTGCCATAGTGGTAATCTTTACAGCTTCTGTAGGCGGAAGGTTTTTATTTCTTTCCACAAGACTTTCCACCATATTTCTTGCCGTTTCGGTGTAGATCTCTGCAATCTTAGACCCTTCCTGAAGCGCAGCCGGTCTTCCGACATCCCCCGCTTCTCTGATACTCTGGATCAATGGAATCTCTCCCAATACCGGAATCCCCAGATCTTCAGCAAGATACTGAGCTCCCTGTTGTCCAAAGATGTAATACTTGTTATCAGGAAGTTCTGCCGGCGTAAAATACGCCATATTTTCGATTAATCCAAGAACCGGAATGTTAATACTTTCCATCTGGAACATTGCGATCCCCTTTCTTACGTCTGCCAATGCTACATGCTGAGGGGTACTCACAATTACAGCACCGGTTACAGGTACTTCCTGGATGATGGATAAGTGAATATCTCCCGTTCCCGGAGGAAGGTCAATCAATAAAAAGTCAAGTTCACCCCATGCTGCATCTCTGATCATCTGGTTCAAAGCTTTGGAAGCCATAGGGCCTCTCCAAACTACAGCCTGATTGGCTCCTGAGAAATATCCTATAGACAGCATTTTCACCCCGTAATTTTCTACAGGCTTCATCATACTTTTACCGTTAACTTCTACAGAGATCGGCTTTTCACCTTCCGTATCGAACATCGTAGGAACAGACGGTCCATAGATATCAGCATCCAGTAATCCTACTTTGAAACCCATTTTAGCTAAAGTAACTGCCATATTTGCAGCCACTGTAGATTTTCCTACACCTCCTTTTCCGGAAGCAATAGCTATAATATTCTGAATTCCTGCAATCTGCTTACCTTTAATCTGGCTCTGCTGAATCTCGCTGGGCTCCGGAGAAACAATTTTTAATTTCAGATTAATATCTTCTCCAAACTCACTGGCAAAAGCCTGCTTCATAGCTGCCTCCAGCTTTTTCTTTTCGTGCATTGCCGGTGAATGGGCAGTCATGTCAATATAAACATCATTACCCATGATTTGAAAGTTATTCACCAAATCGTCTACTTCTATCTCTTTAAGGAAATCTTGAACCTTTTCTTTCGTCAACATACTAAATATAAATTGTTCACAAATTTACGTATTTTTTCGACAATTTAGAATCAATAAAATCTATAACCCGATGTGATAAATAAGATTACAAAAATTCTACCGTTATATTTATTATCCTCACTCTTACAATATAATTTATTACCATAAAAATAACCCATGAATACCAACAGCTATCCTTCTAAATATGCATCTCCCAAAGGTATTTTTGTGCCAGGAAAGACAAGATTCAAATGGTATGACCTTGCCGAAGATCTGTCTGCAGTTTCTGCTCAGGATATTATCAATGCAAAAACCTGCATCGAAAATGCTGAGGAAAATTTCCAGAATAAAGATGACCTGGGTTTTGTCATTATGCACAGATGCGGTGAGCATTACCTGTTATTGGTCTGCACATGGAGGAGCGAAAACGAACTATGGGAAAGCGTTTATTATGATGGTTCAGGAAAATTTGAAGTCTGGGACAGGAACAAAATTCATCTTCCCACGTATTGTGTTTGGGAAATGGGCATTGTATATCATGAGTCCAGAGCCTGGAAAAAATTCCTGGGGACAGACCGAACGGAAGTTGATCAGCAAAATTATTTAGATGATCTTTTTGAAGGAGAAGTTTAGGTCTTAAGATTAAAAGGTGTAAGCAATCTATATAAATTCAAAAAGGATGGGCTTTAGCCCATTAACCAATATATTATTACCATTCATCCGGCTTTAGCCAAAACTTAATCCTGCGAAATATGCACAGGTTTTATTCCTGCTTCTCACAATTCCGGTCTTCTTTTATTACATTCCGTTCTGCCGTTTTTTCAATATATTCGTTGATATAAAATTATGATATGAAAAAAAGCCTGGCAGTTTTCTCACTATGTATTGCCCAGATTATCTATTCCCAGAATTATTCGCAGCATGTAAATCCTTTTATAGGAACCGGAGGTCATGGCCACACCTTTCCCGGAGCCGTTGTTCCGTTCGGAATGGTTCAGCTTTCGCCGGATACAAGGATAGACGGGAGCTGGGACGGATGCAGCGGTTATCATTATTCAGATTCTGTGATCTATGGTTTTTCGCATACGCATCTCAACGGAACAGGGGTTTCGGATTACGGAGATATTATGTTGATGCCTACGATGGGAAATGCAAGCCTTAATTACAAAGATTATTCTTCAAAATTTTCGCATAAAAATGAAAAGGCTTCTGCAGGATTTTATTCCGTCAAGTTAGATAAAAACAATATTGATGTTCGCCTGACCACCACCAAAAGAGTTGGTTATCATGAATATATTTTTAATAATTCAGGTAAGGCTAATATTATTCTGGACCTCAACCACAGGGATAAACTGCTTGAAGGTGAAGTAAAGATTATTGATGACAAAACTATAGAAGTTTTCAGAAGAAGTGAAGCCTGGGCAACCAATCAGTATATCTACGCCAGAATTGAATTTTCAAAACCAATGAAAATCTCAAAGAAAGAGGTTAACGGAAAGCAGGAAGACAAGCTTTTCACAGGAACAAAACTGGCTCTGGCATTTTCGGGAGATGTTAAAAAAGGAGAAAAGATTAGTGTAAAAGTGGCTATTTCCCTCACAGGTTATGAAGGAACGGAAAAAAATATGATGGCAGAAGGAAAATCCAATGATTTTGAAACTGTAAAAAAACAGGCCGAAACTGATTGGAATAAGGAACTGTCAAAAATTGAAGTAAAATCTGATGATAAGGATAAACTTTCTGTCTTTTATACAGCTCTTTACCATGTTTTTACCCAACCGAATATCAATATGGATGTGGATGGAAAATACAGAGGCAGAGACAATAAGCTATATACAACAGCAGGCTTTGATTATTATTCTGTATTCTCGCTTTGGGATACTTTCAGAGCTGCTCATCCGCTGATGACACTGATCGACAGAAAGAGAACAGCCGATTTCATCAATACTTTTATCAAGCAGTATGAGCAGGGCGGAAAACTTCCGGTTTGGGAACTGGCTTCCAATGAAACGGAATGCATGATTGGCTACCATTCTGTTTCTGTAATTGCAGATGCGATGGCGAAAGGCATTCAGGGATTTGATTATGAACAAGCATTCAATGCGTCTAAAAATTCTGCCATGCTGGATATTTTTGGCTTAAATGCTTATAAACAGAATAATTACATCAGTATTGATGATGAACACGAGAGTGTTTCAAAAACGGTAGAATACGCCTACGACGACTGGTGTATTGCACAAATGGCTAAGATTTTAGGCAAAAAAGAAGATTATCAGTATTTCATGAAGCGTTCCCAGAGCTGGAAAAATCTTTACAATCCGAACAACGGCTTTATGCAGCCGAGAAAGAACGGAAACTGGTATGAACCTTTTGATCCGGCGGAAGTCAACAATAATTACACAGAGGGGAATTCATGGCATTATTCCTATTCGGTACAACAGGATATTCCGGGACTGATCGCAGCTCATGGCGGAAAGGAAAAATTTGAACAGTTCATTGATGCTATTTTTGCGGCACCGGATAAAACAACGGGAAGAGAGCAGGCAGATATCACAGGATTGATGGGGCAGTATGCTCAGGGAAATGAACCAAGCCACCACATTGCTTATTTATACAACTATGTGGGGAAACCGGAAAAGACGGATGCGAAGATTAAATATATCCTTGATCATTTTTATAAAAATACGCCGGACGGGCTTATCGGAAATGAAGACTGTGGCCAGATGAGCGCCTGGTATATTTTAAGCTCACTGGGAATTTATGCTGTAACACCGGGATTGCCCGAATGGCAGACAACTACACCTTATTTTGATGAAGTTAAAATTCATCTGGAAGATGGCAGTACAAAAGTGATCAGCAAAAACACCAGCAGATCCGAACTGCAGAAATTAGGTTTTGAAAACAGCAAACCATCAAAAGATTTTAAATATACACAGCTGACTCCAGCACCGGTTATTGCCTCCGACAGGATCTTTGATTTTTCCGCAAAAGTACAGATTACTCCACTGAACCCTGCTGATAAAGTCTATTATATGACCTTAAGCGAAAGTGATGCTAACGTAAGAAAAACCTTCACAGCCTATAAAGGACCTTTCACCATCAGCAAAACCACTCAGGTTCTTGCCTATTCGGAAAGAAATGGAGAAAAAAGCTCTGTTACTGTAGCCAATTTCAACAGAAGACCCAATTATTGGGATATTACTATCAATTCAAAAGTTAATCCACAATATACCGCCAATGGAAAACTGGCTCTGATCGACGGCATCAACGGTGATGTGAACTGGAGAAAGGGTGAATGGCACGGCTATCAGGGACAGGATTTTGAAGCAGTGATCGATTTAAAATCTCCACAACAGATTACTAAATTATCATCCACTTATCTTCAGGACAGCAGAGCCTGGATCCTGATGCCTAAAAAAGTGGAATATTATGCTTCCATGAACGGAAAAGACTTTGTTCTTCTGAAAAACATCGACCATACGATTGATGCCAGAGAAGAAAAAGTACAGATTAAGGATTTCTCCGCTGAAATCCTTCCTACTGAAGCCAGGTACATCAAAGTAAAAGCGTATTACTTCGGAAAGCTTCCGGAATGGCATCAGGGAGCTGGCGGTGAGGCTTATATCTTTATTGATGAGATTTCTGTTAAATAATTAATGGTAAAGAAGCTGGAAAACAGCAATCTAAGATGGCTGAATTTCAATTTTATTAACTCTATCTTTACTAATCAAAAAAATGCACTTCAATTTCGAAGTGCATTTTTTATAGGGGTCTATAAGTTTTTCTTTAGATTATACAAATCCAGGACACCGGGCGCAATTTTCAAATCAGGTCTGAACAGACTAATTCCTTTTAGGAAATGTTTTTTTAATGAGTTTCCATTAGTAATTACAATATCTCCTTCTATGAATAATGCTTTCCTTACCACTTTATTTACCGCATCATCGAATACATAAAAACACAAATCCATATCAGTATCGCTCTGGTCAAGATATATAAAAATGTCATATTCTCCGTTTTCAGGATTTGGCATCAGTTGACTATACTGTATTGATTTTACTAAGCCCTGATTACTATAATGATGAATTCCTGTTTTGTCAACCGTTGCCCGAATTATTTTGGTGGTTGATTTTTCTCTTATTTGTACCATCAAAAGCCATACAAATAAACCAATAACTAATATCGCTAATACAACAATTAAAATTTTTATTTCAAACTTAATGCTGTTTGAAGCTAAGGTAAACCATACCATTAAAATCATCATCAGCGGTGTCAATATGGTGAATATTGAAAAAAAAACTTTAATAGCCAAAGTCAAGCCTTTAGAAGTTTTTGAATCAATGGCCGGAAATTGATTTTCGTCTGATACCATTTTATAGCTGATTTTAATTTAATTTTTCAGACCATTTTAGTCCCTGTGGCAGCTCCATATCAGAAAATTCTATGTGGATCACTCTTCTTCTCCTGCCATCGGTAGTTCTGTTGGAACCGTGAAGCGTAAGAGGTTTCATAATCATGACCCCACCCTTCTGTACATCACAGAATCTTTCCGTTTCCTTACTCCAGTCTATCGTTTCCGGTCTGTAGATTCCTTTGGTGTGAGATCCCGGAATAACTTTCAATGCTCCGTTATATTCATCCGTATCATCCAGATGGATCCTGATGGTACATATGTTCTCAAGAAACGACAGAGGCGGCTGTACAGCAAACTGATCTTTTTTAGTGGTCCAAGGCCCGAAACCCTCCATTTCCAGCTTTTTATCTACTGAAATTGTCAGATCCTGATGATACGCCACATACCAGTTTGAGGTTTCCGGTTTGTCAAAATAAATGCTTTTTACAGCAAAATACTTTTCTCCGAAAAGTTTTCTGACAATGGTTTTAATGGTATCGTTAAATATCAGATCTTTAATTTCCGGAATTTCTTTCAGGAACTGTCTTACAGCAAAAAGGTCATCGGATTTTCTGAAATTCTCTCTCGATTTATCAGCATTTCGAATACTCTTTGCGATCTTTTCAATCTCATCATCAGAAAAGACCGAATTGATTACGGTAAGGCCTTTTGTAAGGAAATATTGTCTATGATTCTCTATATATTGTTTTGTCATGTGCGATTAAACTTCCTGAGGTGTATTTTCAAGCTGTCCTTCCCATTTGGAAACAGCGGAAGTGGCCAATGCATTTCCTAATACATTTGTCATACTTCTTCCCATATCACAGAAATGGTCGATCGGCAGGATCAAAGCGATACCTTCCGGCGGAATTCCGAACATGGAACATGTTGCCACGATAATCACCAAAGAAGCTCTCGGAACTCCGGCAATTCCTTTCGACGTAAGCATCAGAACTAAAAGCATTGTGATCTGTTGCCCAATTTCCATTTCAATACCATAGATCTGGGCAATGAAAATGGAGGCGAACGTCATATACATCATACTTCCGTCAAGGTTGAATGAATATCCTAAAGGCAGGATGAAAGATACAACTCTATTGTTACATCCAAATCTTTCAAGCTCTTCCACCAGTTTTGGAAATACAGCTTCTGAACTTGTTGTTGAAAAAGCAATCAGTAACGGGGCTTTTATTCTTTTAAGGAGTTCGAAAAGACGGTTTCCTAAGATCAGATAGCCTACCAATAGAAGAACAAGCCAAAGTACACCCAATGCAAAGAAAAAGTCTCTCAGGTAAATTGCATAAACTTTGAATATTTCAAACCCGTTCATGGCCACTACGGCAGCAATAGCTCCCAAAACTCCAAGTGGTGCAAACCACATGATATAGCCTACCATTTTAAGAATAGCATGGGCAATAATATCAAAAAGTTTAACTACCGGCTTTGAATACTCTTCCCCTAAATTAGCAAGGGCTACCCCAAACATAATGGAAAAGACAACAATCTGAAGCACCTCATTGGTAGCAAAAGCTTCAAATAAACTTTTAGGGATCATATGCTTTACGAAGTCTTCCAGGGAAAACCCTTTACTGCTTTTTAAAAGATCTTCTGCGGCAGCTGCATCCTGGATAGGCAGTTTGGTTACATGTCCCGGCTCCAGCCAGTTGACCAATACCAGTCCTATAAAAAGAGAAACCAAGGAAGCACTGATAAACCACAGCATGGCTTTTGTCCCTACCCTCCCGATCATTTTGATATCACTCATTTTGGCAATTCCAACGACGAGCGTAGTAAAAACCAACGGTGCAATAATCATCTGTACGAGCCTGATAAAAATGGTTCCCAACAGTTTGATGTTTTTGGAAAACGGTTCGGCACTTTCAGGATACTGTACGTGTACCAGACCTCCGATTCCTACTCCCAGGATAAGCGCAATGATAATGGCAATAAAAAGTTTATTCTGTCCTTTCATATAAATAGTTCAATTCCCACAAATATAATAGTTTTTCAATTGGTACAAGATTTTGTCTGAATTCGGTTAAGATTGGGTTAAGTTTATAATACATTAAAATTAAATCACTGATTCCGAAAATATTGTAAAAAAATTAAGAAACATTTATTAAGCTTTTATTATTTTGGTACAAATTTTATTATTACATTTGATTGTATTAACAACATTAATAAATATACAACTATGAAAAAAACTATCGCAATGGCTGCATTAGCTGTAGCTATATCTTTTGGAGCGGTGTCTTGCAAAAAGAAAATTTCAGATGCCGATCTTCAGACTCAGGCTACAACTGTGGTAACTTCTAATCCCAATGCTTCTGTAGAAGTAAAAGAAGGAGTAGCTCATTTAAGCGGAACTTTCGAAGATCAGCAGTCTAAAGATGCTATGATTGCAAAATTAAAAGCAATTAATGGTGTAAAAGAAGTGATGGATATGTCTACTGTAGCTGCTCCGGTTACAGCTGCACCAGTGGAAACAGCATCTGCTGTAGATCCGGCGGTTCAGAAAAAAGTTCAGGATGCTGTTAAAGATTTCCCATCTGTAAAAGTAGAGGTTGTAAACGGACAACTTACGCTTACAGGAAATGTTTCAGGCCCTCAGGCAAGAAAAATCAAAGAATCTGTAGATGCTTTGAAAATCGGAAAGTATAACAATAACCTAGTGGTAAAATAATTTTAAGATGAGCACATTACAAGATAAATATTCAAGTGTAGTTTCAGCAGCTCAGTCTGCAGGAATTTCTAACCTTCAGGTTCAGGAGCAGGATGGTATTCTTTATGTTACTGGAAATGCTTCCAGCACAGCAGCGAAAGATGCAGTATGGAATGCTTTAGGAACTATTGATTCTACTTATTCGGCTTCAGATATCAATATTGATGTACAGGTAGCAGGATTAACTTCAGGAGCTTCTTTAACGGTAGCTACGGAAGATTCTAATCTGAACATCAGACAGGAGCCTTCTACTGAGGCTGCTGTAGTAGGAAAAGCTGCAAAAGGATCATCGGTAACTTTGATTGAGCAGACTTCTGATGACTGGTGGAAAGTGAAAACTGATGACGGTCAGGAAGGTTATGCTTATTCAAGATATTTAAAAGCTTAATTTTTCAAATAGTTAATCTTCAATAAATATTTACGAAACATCCCCAAATGGGGATGTTTTTTTTATAATTCCCCACAGATCCGGCAAGTGTTTATACTTTGAGAGCTTTATAGTTTTTTATTTCCTTCTATTTTCCATTGAAAGATTGTGTCTATAAGGTATATTAAAGCCATTTTATTTCTAAATTAGCGGTAAATTTTATTTATGAAGATCCATATTTCAATTTTATTTATTTTCTTTTTTATCCTTGGAATTGCACAGAGTACAGACCAGAAGGATACTTTCGTAAAAGATAATTTCACCAAAAAGGAATTCTATATCCCAATGCGTGACGGAGTAAAGCTTTTCACAGCGGTATATATTCCGAAAGATATTTCAAATAAGAACAAATATCCTTTCCTGATGCAGAGAACCTGCTACAGCATTGCTCCTTACGGAGAAAATGAATACAGAACCAAACTGGGGCCTAACCAGTTCCTGATGAAGGATAAGTATATTTTTGTCTTCCAGGATGTCCGCGGAAGATACATGAGTGAAGGTACTTTTACCAATATGACCCCTCAGGTGGACCGCAAAACCAAAAAAGATGTGGACGAAAGCACGGATACTTATGATACCATAGAATGGCTTTTAAAGAATATCAAAGACAATAACGGTAAGGCAGGACAATACGGAACTTCATATCCGGGATTTTATACAGCGGCAGGCATACTGGCACAGCACCCGGCTTTGGTAGCTTCATCTCCCCAGGCTCCTATTTCGGACTTCTGGAATGATGATTTTCTTCACAACGGCAGATTCATGCTGGGATATTTCAGAACCTTCCCTGTTTTCGGGATTCAGAAGACAAAGCCTGAAAACAAAGCCTGGTATATGGATACTTTCGTAAAGCAAACTTCGGAAGACGGCCTTAAGTTCTATAGAGATATGGGAACTTTAAAGGATGGCTACGAAAAATACTACAAGAACAACTTCTTTATGACGGAGATTATGAACCATCCTAACTATGATGAATACTGGCAGAAAAGAAGTCTTCTTCCCCATTTAAAGAATGTAAACCATGCCGTAATGACTGTTGGAGGCTGGTTTGATGCAGAAGATCTTTCAGGACCACTGAATATTTACAAAACCATAGAAAAGACAAGCCCGAAAGCTAAAAACACCATTGTGATGGGTCCTTTCTCTCACGGAGCATGGGCACAGGAGCAGGGAAAACATTTCCACAACCAAATCTATTTTGGAGATAGCATTGCAACGTATTATCAGAAAAATATTGAAACTAAATTTTTCAATCATTATTTAAAAGGAAACACAAAAGAGGATGCTGGGCTTCCGGAAGCTCTGATGTATGATACAGGATCTAAAGAATGGAGAGAATTTGCCTCTTATCCTCCGAAGAATGCCCAGAAAATCAGTTTTTATTTAACTGACGGAACATTGAAAAAAACAGCAGGACAAGGCTTTTCAGAATACTACAGCGACCCGAATAATCCGGTCTTAAGCTCTGACAATCTGAAAGACTTCAATGGTTTTACTCCTAAAAATTATATGTCGGAAGATCAGAGATTTGCAGTTGGCAGACCCGATGTTTTAACCTTTACAACAGATGTTTTAACGGAAGACATCAGTTTTGCGGGAGAGATTATGGCTAAACTGAATATTGCTTCCACTTCTACAGATGCAGATTTTGCAGTAAAGCTGATTGATGTTTACCCTGAAGATTTTAAGCCTGCAGAGAAGAAAGACGGTGTGATTTATCCAAACTACCATCAAATGGTAAGAAGTGAGATCATGCCTGCCAGATTCAGAAATTCAAGAGAAAAGGGAGAAGCATTGGTTCCCAACCAGAAAACTGCAGTGAATTTCAGGCTGCAGGATGTGATGCATACTTTCAAAAAAGGACACAAGATCCAGATCCAGATCAGCAGCACCTGGTGGCCGCTTTTTGCCATCAACCCTCAGAAATTTATGGAGAATCCAAATTTTGCAACGAAAGACGACTATACGAAAGCCTTCATCAAGGTGTATAATGACAGCTCTATTGAAGCTGAAGTATTGAAATAGAAAGAAATGGTAGCTTCGAGAACCTCAGTCACCAGTCAAGTATAGATATATATCAGAAAACATAAAAATCCGGTCGCTTGGGAAACCTCAGCGACCTGATTTTTTATTATGGACCGGCTGACTTCAAGAACCTCAGTCAACAGACGTTAATAATTTCTGTCCAAAAAGATGGTGGCTGAGGCTCCCGAAACTATCATCTTTTTTTATTCCTCAATCGTTCTGAACGTAAGATTCACC
The DNA here is from genome assembly GCF_052044665.1 of Chryseobacterium sp. 22532. Taxonomy (NCBI): domain Bacteria; kingdom Pseudomonadati; phylum Bacteroidota; class Flavobacteriia; order Flavobacteriales; family Weeksellaceae; genus Chryseobacterium; species Chryseobacterium sp. 22532. The sequence continues at coordinate 199,201 of NZ_JBQENJ010000006.1, read as the reverse complement.
CGTGGCGTTTTCACTTTGGTGGTCGGTGGCAGTCTGTGCAGCCAGTTTTCCTGAGTTGTTCCTTTCATGATCAGAAGGCTTCCGTTTTCAAGAAATATTTCTACTTTCTCTTTGGTTGTTTTATGCTTAAATAAAAACTTTCTTTCCGCCCCAAAAGTCAGGGAAGCAATAGCACCGTGTTTCTTAAGATCGGTTTCGCCATCGCTGTGATATGCCATTCCCTCACTTCCGTCGTGATATAAATTGAGGAGACAGGAATTATAAGTTTCGCCTGAAACCTCTTCACATTTTTTCTTTAATTCTAACAGTTCCGGAGTCCAGAATTTCGCCAATTTTGTCCGCTTTGAATAGGTATATTCAAAGGCTTTTTCTCCAAACCAGGCTACTTTTCTTTTTGTTAAAATTAATTTTCCGAAGATCATCGCCTCATCGTTTTCCCATGGAATCTGATTCAATAGATAATTATAGAAAAAATCTGATTTTTCCTTACTAAAAACTTTTCCATAATAATGGACGGTTCCGTCATGCGGAAGAATATTCAAAGGATATTCTGATATTTCTTCAAACAGGCTGTTCATGATTTTGATTTGTAAAAAGTATAATGGATTAGTAACTTTTAATTAATTCTTTAACCATAAAAGTCGTAAAATTTTTTAACACTTTAGTTTTTAAGCTATTATTAAAACATTGAATAAATTGCACTTAAGTTTTTGAAAAAAACTAAGATTTTTATTCTGTAATAATATTTTAAATATATGATTTGCAGTATTTACATCAAAAGGAACGGACTTTAGTCCGTTTTATAAATAAAAACATCAATCTGGCTTTAGCCAAAACTTAAATCAGATTAAGGCAACACGGAATCTAATCTCCAGCGTAAACCTGCGAGCTTTCCCACCCCACGATCAGCTGCTTTCTTCCGCTACCCCATCGGTAACCTCCAATATTTCCGGTAGACTGGATCACACGGTGACATGGAATAAGAAAAGCTACAGGGTTGCTGCCAATCGCTGTTCCAACAGCTCTTGAGGCATTCGGGTTTCCTATTTTCTCAGCAAGATTTCCATAGGTGGAAAGTTTCCCCATTGGAATAGAAAGAAGACTTTCCCATACTTTAAGCTGAAAATCTGTTCCTTTTAGATGAAGTTTAATCGTGTTCAGCTTCGTCCAGTCTTTATCAAATATGGAGAGGGCATTTTTCTGCAGGGCATCCTGTTTTTCAAAAAAAGAAGCATTGGGAAATTTAGCATATAAATTCCCCAATGCTGTTTCTTTATCGTCTTCAAAAGCCATATAGCAGATCCCTTTTTCCGTAGATGCTGCCATTACATATCCAAAAGGACTTTTGGAAAAACTGTAATTGATGTTCAGGCTTTTTCCGCCGTTTTTATATTCCGCAGGAGACATTCCTTCTATATTCACAAACAGGTCATGAAGCCTGCTTGTGCTGGAAAGTCCCGTCTCGTAAGCGGTATCAAATAAAGTCGCTTTCTCTTCCTTCAGCAAATTTTTAGCATGTTCAAGACTGATGAACTGTAAAAATTTCTTAGGACTTGTTCCTGCCCATTCTGTAAATATCTTCTGGAAATGAGCCGGACTCAAGTGAATATTCTCTGCCACTTCCTCCAAACTTGGCTGAAGCCTGAAATTGCTCTGGATATATTCTATCGCTTTGGCAATTCTGTTATAATCTATCTGACTTTGTGCGGACATACTATTTCTTTTTTACCTCACAAATTTCCAAAGAATATAGGGCAGAAAAAATCTGATTCTTGCGGAATTTTAGTTATTGTTATAAATATGGTTGTAAGCAAGCATTTTATAATATAATTTAGCTGCTAAGAAAGCTGTTGGCTTAGCCATCGGAGAATCCATTAATTCTACAATATCGAACGCCACTACATTACATTTTTCAAATACTTTTCTCAACAATTCCAGAGTTGGGTACCACTGAAGTCCACCTGGTTCCGGAGTACCTGTAGAAGGAGCAATTGACGGATCAAAAGCATCAAGGTCGATGGTGATATATACGTTTCCTGAAACTTTTTCTAAAACATCATTGATCCAGTTGTCATTGTTCGCGATCTCATGGGCAAAAAATACTCTTCCTTCCGGCAGATATTGAGCTTCTTCAGCATCCATGGAACGGATTCCCACCTGAACCAGGTTATGCTTCTGATTCGCTTCAAAAACCGCACATGCGTGGTTAGAAGTAGACCCATGGAATTCAGGACGCAGGTCGGTATGAGCATCCAGCTGAAGGACTGTAAGATTTTCAAACTTCTCTCCTACCGCACGGATAGAACCGATAGAAACCGAGTGCTCCCCTCCAAAAAGTGTAAATACTTTTCCTTCGTTGTTCAAAAGCTCTTTTGTTTTTTGGTAAACGGCTTCTGTCATTGCTTCAGGACTTGAATTTTCAGAAATTTCTCCTGCCAGATATACACCGTCAAGGAAAGGCTCAGTTCCTGTTTCAATATCATAAAGCTCCATGTTTTCTGAAGCATCTAAGAATAATTCAGGGCCTTTATCAGCTCCTTTTCCCCATGTTGAAGTTCCATCGTAAGGAACAGTTACCAGCATTACTTTAGAGTTCTCTAGCGTTGCATTTTCTTCAGGAATTCCTGCGTATGTTCTCATGTTTTATTTAAAAATTTAAATGATTTAAAGATTAAATGATTTCACAAAGATACAAATAGTCGTTGAGTTATAAATCAAGAGTGATGAGCTCCGAATTTTTTAATTCTAAAATCTTTTTAATGTTTAAATTTTAAAAGTTATTTTTGTAAAAAACAAAATATGTCCTTAAAAGCTGTTCTTTTCGATATGGACGGGGTTATTGTAGATACGGAACCACTGCACAGAAAAGCTTATTTTGCCACCTTCAACGAACTGGAAATTGCTGTTTCCGAAGATCTTTACACTTCTTTCACAGGAGCTTCCACAAAAAGAGTCTGTGAAACGCTGATTCATAAATATGGTTTAAGCCAAACTCACGAAGCCATTGCCGGCATTAAAAGATCATACTTCAAAGATTATTTTGATAATGATGAGGAATTTGATCTGATTCCGGGAGTAAGGGAATTGATCCAACATTATCATGAAAACGACATTAAACTTATCCTCGCTTCTTCGGCTACAATGACGACCATCAATATGGTTTTTGAGAAATTCGGGCTTGAAGATTATTTCAGCGGGAAAATAAGCGGTGCCGCTCTAAAGGAATCCAAACCTCATCCTGAAGTATTTCTTCTCGCAGCACAAATGGCAGAAGAACCGGTAGAAAACTGCATGGTTATTGAAGATTCCACCAACGGGATCCTTGCCGCCAACAGGGCGAAAATTTTCTGCGCCGCCTACAGAAGCCCGCATTCCAAAAATCAGGATTATACTTTAGCGGATATCGTAGTTACAGATTATGAAGAACTGGAGCTGGATAAGCTTTCAAAATATTTTTAAAAGAAAAAGCTCTCAAATGTTGAGAGCTTTATTTTTCACAAAAATCTTAATGATTAAAATTGAAACATTAAGAAGCAATTTAAATTGTTAAGAGTATTAAGATGAGATTGCTTTATCACTCCCATTCCTCGTTATACTAGTAACCCAGAATTTTCAGAATATCTTCAGGTTCCTGTTTTTCACGAAAAATTTCGTACTGAAGTTCTCCGTTTTCGTCTTTCTGGATCAGGACGTGTCTCGGCTGAGGCATCAGACAGTGGTGAACTCCACCATATCCTCCGATTGTTTCCTGATACGCTCCTGTATGGAAAAATCCGATATACAGAGGCTTTGTATCGCTGAAAACCGGCAGATAGATTGCATTCGTATGCTGTTCAGAATTATAATAATCATCTGAATCACAGGTTAGTCCTCCTAAGAATACTCTTTCATAAGTATCTTCCCATCTGTTCAATGGAAGCATGATAAAGTGTCTTGAAATTGCCCATGTATCAGGAAGTGTGGTCATGAATGAAGAATCGATCATATTCCACTTCTCTCTGTCATTCTGACGCTTCTGAGAGATGATTTTATAAAGGTTTGCACCGCTTTCCCCTACGGTAAAGCTTCCGAATTCTGTATAAATATTAGGTTCTTCTACTCCTTCTTCTTCACAGAACTTTTTGATCTGAGAAACGATTTCCTCTACCATATATTGATAATCGTACTCGAAGTTTAAAGATGTTTTGATCGGGAAACCACCACCAATGTTCAGTGAATCCACTTCCGGAGCAATCTTCTTCAAACGTGCGTATACACGGAGACATTTATATAATTCGTTCCAGTAATAAGCTGTGTCTTTGATTCCTGTATTAATGAAGAAGTGAAGCATTTTCAGCCTTGCATTCGGATGCTCAGCGATTTTCTGGCTGTAGTAAGGGATAATATCTCTATACCCGATTCCTAATCTTGAGGTATAGAATTCAAATTTAGGCTCTTCCTCTGAAGCAATTCTGATCCCGATATCGAAAGTGGTATCTATACTTTCGGTAAGCTTATCCAGCTCACGGTAGTTATCCAGGATTGGGGTAATATTTTCAAAACCGCTGTTGATCATTTCTGAAATTTTCACCAGATAATCATCGGTTTTGAATCCATTACAAATGACTTCAATATTTTTATCTACTTTTCCTTTCTCATAAAGAGATTTTACAATGTCCATATCATATGCTGAAGAAGTTTCGATAGAGATATCGTTCTTAAGAGCTTCTTCCAGCACAAAATTGAAATGACTGGATTTTGTACAGTAGCAGTAGGTATAATTCTTTTTATATTCGGCTTTCTCAAAAGCTTCCTTAAACCAGCTTTTCGCCTTCTGGATATTTTGAGAAATTCTTGGCAGGTAGCTAATTTTTAGCGGGGTGCCAAATTTTTCAACGACTTCCATTAAAGGAACATCGTGAAATAACAAATTGTTCTCAGAAACATTAAATTCTTCCGTAGGAAAATATAATGTCTGATCAATAAGTTCCGAGTACTTTATTTTCATTTCTTGACAAGTGAATTACGAAATGCAAAATTGCTAAAAAAGTTTGATTTTTAAGCGTTAAATTTATTATAAATTTCAAAACAGGATCAGACAAAAACCTGAACAGATTATTAATTTGTAAACTTCTTAATGTATTCTTCCCTCTTATCTGCCGAAATTCCCAATACCTGTTGAATATAAGTGTCGGTGGAACCATATTTCTTATTGATTTCATCAAAAGCTGCATCGAGATAAGCGATTTCTACCCAGCTCAGTTTTTCAAGGACCTTCACATCCATCTTGGGATATAGAAAATGTAGATTATTTGCCAGATTTAGTCTTTTCAGGACCAATTTCTCTCTGTAATTATTGGATAAAAGATAATCATTGTAAATTGTTTCTTTATCAAACTTTAGAATAGTCAGAATTAAAGCCGTTGTGATTCCTGTTCTGTCCTTTCCTGCGGTACAGTGATAGAGAACCGGCTGATCGGATTCCAGGATTTCAGTGATGATTTTTTTGATCACTTCCGGGTTTTCCGTTATATATTCACGGTAGAAATCAATCATTCTTTTATCAGCATCGGAACCATTAACTTTTCCTTTTAAAACAAGCTTTTTAGCTTTGGTCAGCTGGTCTCCCTCATCTTTAAAGGCTGAATATTTTTTATAAATGATGTCATCGGGAAGCTGATCCGGCTTATCAGATATTTCTTTTGAATTTCTAAGATCAATGACTTCTTTTATTCCCAGGCTTTGCATTTCTTTGAAGGATCTTTTCCTCAATTGGTGAAGATGACCACTTCTGTAAAATTTTCCTGCTTTTAAAGTTCTGCCTTCAGTATTTTTAATATTCCCGACTGTTCTGAAATTGTATACTTTTTTGATTTCAATAGATTTCCCTGATTTATTTTTCCCATATTCAGGTTGGATAAAATCCTGTGTTTTACAGGAAAAAACACAAAATGCTGCGATAAGCAGAACCGATATCTTTATGAATTGTTTCAATATATTCCGGGATATTCTATTTCATTAATTCCTACAAAAAACAACAGATCTCCGGACTGATACTGAATGGAAACTTCATCTTCAACCGCAAAATTTCTTGTTCCTATTCTTGAAGTGATACTTAAATTCCCGTTCGCCAAAGGCCAGTTCAATCCTGTTGTTGTTATATTTTCAACCGACGGAAAAGGATACAATGAGATCATTCTATTCTTAACTCCTTTTATTTTAAAATCCTGCGGGACAAAATAATATTCAGAAAAATCATCATAGAATTTTATCCCCAACCGGTCTTTAAATGCATAAGCAACGGTAAGGTTCCCTAAAAAATGATCCTGCTCGCCGCCACTTCCCCCGAAAACATCTACAGAAAGACATCCCCTTTCTAAAATAATTTCCAAAGCTTTATGAAAATCTGTTTTGTCCTGATCCAGGGTAAGAATAAATTTTTCCTGGTAAACATCTTCATCTGCTCCTGAATGGGAATCGAAATCACCGGAAATAAAATCCAGCTTGTCTAAAGGAAAACCCAACTGCTTCAGATAATGAAAAGCGCCATCCGTGCAGGCAATTAAGCCATACTGATCCGGGTTTGGAAAAGTTTTGGGATGGTCTCCGTTGATGAAAAGTAATGCTTTATCTTTCATTCGGATTCCAGTATTCTTCCGGTTCGTTGTTGATTTTTGAAATATATCTTGCTAAAACAAAAAGGTAATCAGAAAGCCTGTTCAGGTACTTGATGAGCTCTGGACGTACTTCTTCAGATTCATTCAGGAAAACCAGAGATCGTTCCGCTCTTCTGCAGATGGTTCTTGCAGCATGTAAAAATGTTGCAGATTTTCCACCACCGGGAAGAATAAAGTATTGAAGGGGCTCCAGCTTTTCTTCAAAAGCATCCATCCACTGCTCCAGCTCTTCGATCTCAGTGTCTGAAATAATCAGTGGCAAACGGGATTTTCCGTTGGCCAACATTAATTTATCAACCGGCGTTGCAGCTTCTGAGCCTACCGTAAACAGATCAAACTGAATTTTCTTCAACTGTTTTAGAACCTCTTCATCTTCAATATGACTTTTAGAAATACCAATGAATGAATTAAGCTCGTCTATATTTCCGTAGCTGTCCACTCTTGCACTGGCTTTGGAAACTCTTGTTCCGCCGTATAATGCAGTCTGACCTTTATCTCCTGTCTTTGTATAAATTTTCATACTACTAAAGTACTTTTTTTTGTACAATGTAAAAAGTAAAATGTAGTAATAACTTCCTATTCTATCTGAAAAAATGATTAACTGACATTAGGAATTAATGTCAGTTAATATTTGTACATGTGGGTTTTTACATCTTTTGAGATTGCTTCCTCTTTGGTAAGCATGACAAAGCAAACGCCAGTTCCTTTATTTATAGATTAAAAAGTATAATTAACATTGAGCTGAAAAGTTGTTCCGTTAAATCCGAACTGATTCACCTCCCAAGGATATTTGAACCTTCCTCCAAGATCTGTTACTACATCGCCTTTGCTGTCTATTACATCCGGATAAATATTAAATAAATTATTTACGACTCCGGAAACTTTAAGATCTTTGGTGATTTTATACGTTAAAACGATGTCAGTAATTACTTTACCGGAAAATGTCTGATCTTTGACAGGATCAGTTGCATGCTGCCATGTAACAGAACCAAAATAAGTATTATTAAGGTTAAAGTTAAACTTTGAAATGTCATACGAAAGACTAAGAATAGTTTTTGTTTTTGGCCTTGCAGAGGTAATTCTAGATTGTTCTTTTCTATCAAAAAAGTTTTCCGAGTAACCATTTTCAGCCAAAATAGGCGGAACGGCAATATTATCTACTATTTTAGTTTCGTTATAATTGAAAGCAGCAATAACTCCCAATCTTCCTTTGCCAATAGCGGAAGTATAATAATTAGCTACGAAATCTATCCCCTCAGTAACTGTATTTACAGCATTAGTGAAAAACTTCAAGGAGGTTATTTTATTATTATCTAATATTACTTCCACAGGGTTTGTTATATCCGGACTACCCGGAGCACCGGTTTTGTAACCAATATCTCCTGAGAAAAGTACCCGGTCTTTAATTTTTATTCTATAATAATCTGCTGTAATCGTCAGGTTTTTAAAGGGTTTTATGGCAAATCCCCCAGTAATGTTAAAGGCTTTTTCAGCATTTAATTTTTGTACCCCAAGATCAGATCTTACAATTTGAGAGTCATTGTTAAAAGTACCCTGATTAGCTACCGTATTCCCTGTAATTTTGGTTTGAACATTGGAATAATAAATCTGGTGTAATGAAGGTGCCCGAAATCCTGTAGAAACAGACCCACGGAAAACTAATTTATCATCTAACAACTTGTATCTTGCATTTCCTTTCCAGGAAACATTATTTCCAAAATCACTGAAATTTTCATATCTCACAGTTCCTCCAAGTAACAGGTTTTTCGTAACATCCCATTCAGCATTCATATAAGCTCCAATATTCTGACGATTTTTATTGACTTCATTTTGAGACTGCAGTCCTGGAAACGATTCTGCACCACTTCCTATATAAGATGCCTCTTCTCCTGCCTTCGCCTGATAGTTTTCATTACGTACTTCAACACCAGCTCCTAAAACAAATGCACCAAAATTTCGGTTGATGTCTATATTTCCTATAATATTACTAAACTGATGACCACCTGCTTTAAAACGGGTTGGTGAATTTGCTCCCAAAGACGTATTAATCGTGTTTCCTACAACATAATCTACTGCATTAGAGCCAAAAGTTGCACTCCCATCAAAACTCCATTTTCCAAACATTCCCTTCCACCCGGAGGTTAAATTATAATCATAAACATCCGTTTTAAATTCCGGCTGAAATCCATTATAAGGTTGCCCTTTTGGAGTTAATAAACCAAAATCTGAAGTTACCCAATAGGGTGTTCTATACAAGCCAAAACTAGTTCCATTCCTGTAAGTTGTACCACCAAAAGCATAAAACTTGCCTGTTTCACCTGTTGGCAATTCAAAATTTACAAACATATTGGCCACTTTTGTCTCCGGCTGCCCTATAATCATTCCTAAACCAGGATTAGCCTGCGTCCAGGCATTATCAACACCAAAAAGTTCATCTTTTGTAACAGAACCTGCGCGGTTAGTTTTATTTTGGGAAGAATATCCCAATGTAAGGTTCAAACTTCCATTTTTTGCAACTCTGATTCCTGTATTAAAATCTGCTCCGATATTAAAGCCGTCTCCTTCTGAAGTAATACCTGAAAAAAGATTGACTGTACTTTTTCCAACGCTGTTCTTAAGAATAATATTGATCACTCCTGCAATAGCATCAGAGCCATATTGTGCAGATGCACCATCTCTCAATACTTCTACATTCTGTAAGGCGGCAGATGGAATACTCTTCAGATCCGTACCTACCTCACCTTTTCCCGGCGTATCATTTACATAAATTAAAGCGCTTTGATTTTTTCTTTTACCATTAACCAAAACTAATGTTCTGGAAGGCCCTAATCCTCTTAAATCTGCCGGATCAAAATGAGCCGTTGCATCAGAAACGGTTTGCTGTGATGAATTAAAAGATGGTACCGAGTACGTCAAAGCTTTATCAAAAGTAATTTGTCCTGTGGATTTTAGCTGTACTGCCGAAATATTATCAATAGGAATTGCTGATGTAATGATGGTTCTAGGTTTAGTTCTACCTGTAGTAACCACAACTTCATCTATACTATTTTCTTTTACACCTTCCTGAGCATATACCATAGTACCCGCTCCGCTTAATACTAATACACAGATTTTTTTATTAAATAATTTTCTTTTCATATATTGTTAATAATTCAATAAATCTAGTAAAAATATCAATATTAAACACAAAAAATAAAAATATAATAAAAATCCCTTTCCCAACTTATGCAAAACATATTATCCTATAAAAATTAAGAATTGATTTACAAAACATTAAGTAGCTTATTAATAATCTGTAAAAGAAATAGTAATAACTTCCTATTCTGTCTGAAAAAGTGATTAGTAGACATTAGAAATAAAAATGATTTCCTTCTAATATGTAGTTTTCAACAGATTAAGATTGCTTCGCGAATAGTTCGCAATGACTGTGTACAAAAAATGACCGGAAAAATCCGGTCACTTACAAATTATTTATTTACCTCTACATATTGTATGACGGTCTGGTTTTTGGGGTTATAGATTATTGTACTGTTGTTGGGAAACCTTTTCAGCTTATAATATTCTATATTTTTATCGTTTTTGATATCCTCCAGGAAACTGGTATCAATAGTATTTTCAGGAAGGAATTTAGAGACAAAGCTTATTTTGTCAATGATGCTTTGTCCGTCTATTTTACGGGCTGTTTTGTCTGATTTGTTTTCGTCGGAAGAAGGCTGCTTTTCCAGAAAAGGAAGCAGTACTGCGATATCCGATTTATATTTGAAAATATAGCCTTCGGAACCGTTAGGGAATTTAAATTTCTTTCCGGTCTCTTCTGAAACTACAGGCTTTCCATCATCGGGAAATACCTGGCTGAACTTTACATCCTGGGAATTCGTTAAAGAATTAATTGATTCACTGACTGTTTTCTTCACTGTTTCTTCAACTGCCTGCTGAGCTTTCTGCTGTACAGTTTCAGTAGTTTTCTGAACAGTCTGGTCGATTTTTTCTTCGATTTTATTACATGACAGTAATAAAAGAGCTGGAATAACAGGTAAAATATACTTCTTCATTTTAAAATTCTAATAGGGATCAATTTTTTTTACCCATACATTTTCTCTCTAACGGAAAAACAGGTATAGATATTTTAATAAAGAAATAAAATATTTTTTTAATATCAAAAATCCTACTGACAAACTGTTGTCATAATGCTGTCATACCTTTGTATCAACAATAACAAACTAAACAATACAATTATGACAACTACAGCAACAGCCACAAAACAGTTCATGACATCCGATCAATTATTAGAGCACTGGCAAGGACACAGAAATCTGACAAGAAGAGTAATAGAAGCTTTTCCTGAAAAAGAATTATTTGAATTCTCTGTAGGAGGCATGAGACCTTTCGCAAAGCTGGCAGTAGAACTGATCAGTATCGGAGGATCTGCTTTGAAAGGAATAGTTGATAAAAACATGGAAGCCTATAATGAGGAAGGATTCAACCCAAAAACAAAAGAAGATATCCTGAAAAAATGGGATGAAGAAACAGAAGTGATCAACCATTATTTCAGCCTGATTACTGAAGAGCGTTTCCAGGAAACCTTCAATTTATTCGGACAGTATGAATTCCCGGTATATCAGAATATTCTTTATTTCGTGGATAATGAAATTCATCACCGCGGACAGGGTTATACCTATCTGAGAGCATTAGGAATTGAACCTCCTTTTTTTTGGGAGAGATTTTAGGATCATTAATGCCTTTATTTAGACTGAAAATGATAATTCAATCCAGGCAAAAAGATGAAACAGCAGAATCAAAATTATTCAAATTATCCATTCATTAAGTATAGACACCCCGATTTTGTTGTTTCTGATTTTTGTCATTCAGTTGAAGTGAAATTTTTTATTCAGATGATATAAATTTCTAAAACTCGGGCTTCACGAATGTGAAGCCCGAGTTTATGTTTTTTATTCCAATCTTTTTGAAATATTTTCCGCCAAATTTCTGAGCTTTGTTTTTAATGATTCCGGCTCCAAGATAGTTGCATAATCTGCAAAAGTGATCAGCCACCTCGGAAAACCTTCATCTATCCATTCTGTATCAAAGATCATTTCCATTCCATTTTCCGTTTCCGTTTCTTCAATAAACCCATAATATCTCCTGGAATTTACGATATGTCCTATTATTTTTTTCTCAACTAAAAGCCTGACCCTTGTTTTCTCTCCGCTTGAATACCTTCTGTAATCATTGATCTGTCCGTATTCCTGGGAAAAAGGGTTCTGGGTTTTGAAAATCTGCAGAATCCTGTCAACACGAAACTGCCTGAAATCTTTTCTCATGGTACAGAAAGCCATAATGTACCAATAATTGAATTCAAAGAAAATACCAACAGCTTCAATGGTTCTGTTCGTCACCCGGGAATCAACTGTTTTATATTCAATAATCAGCTGTGTTTTATCTGCAATACTTTCCAGAATGGTGGGTATCACATTTTTGATCGTATCATTTGTCTGTGGATGGTGATTATAAACATCGATCTGTTTTTCAATATTCAGGATCAGGTTTTTATCTGAATTCCGAAGCACAGAGCGGACTTTCTCCATGGCCATCTGGTAATGGCTTCCAAGGCTTTGGTGAGAAAATTTCTGCATTAGTTTTTCCGCAGTGATGAAGCTCAATACCTCTTCTTTTGTAAACATAATGGGCGGAAGCTTATAACCGTCCATCAGGGAATAGCCGTTTCCCGCTTCTCCTATAATGGGAATTCCGGCATTTTCCAGCGTTTTCACATCCCGGTAGATCGTACGGATGCTGACATCAAATTTTGCAGCAAGGTCCTGTGCCCTTACGGTCGGTTTTGACTGTAATTGTGTGAGAATAGCCGTTACTCTGTCGAGTTTTTTAAGATAGTGATCGTTCATATTGTTATGGCAAATCTATCAATCTTTTTTGGTGTACAGAATATAAATTTAGGTGCTTTTTTATTATATTTAATTTCTTTATAAACAATATTGTTGAATATGAATTCTCCCCGTTTCACTCAAACCATTGAAAGTATTATAAAACCGGAACAATCTGTAATGGAAGCTCTGACATCAAATTTAGAAGCAAAAACTTACAGAAAAGGTGACTTTCTTTTAAAAGGAGATGAAACCTGCAGGTATTTTTATTTTCTTGAGAAAGGTCTGGTAAAGCTGTTTTTTGATAACGGCGATAAAGATTTTATCATGACTTTTTTTGCAGAAAATTCTTTTTTCACAGAACTGAACGGTTTTCTGACGGGCAGTGCTTCAAAATATATGATCGTTGCACTGGAGCCATGTGAAGTTTTGCGCATACACAAAAATGTTATTGAGGAACTATGTAAGAAATACCATACGGCGGAAACACTTTTCAGTAAACTGTATTCAAAAGCTCCGATCAATATGATGGGACGGATCAGCGAAATGCTTGAGGACGACGGTAAAAAACGATACAACAATTTTCTGAAGCAAAGACCTGATCTTATCCAAAGAATCAGTCTTGGGGACATGGCAGATTATATCGGGATCACTCAGGTTTCTTTAAGCCGGATCAGAGCACAGAAATAGTTTTTTATCAAATGTTAAAAAATTCCGGAAAATTCCGGTCTACATTTGTTTCATAATTAATCAAAAAACCAATTATTATGTCACAAAGAATCAATGCATTTGCAATGGGAAACAAAGCTGTAAACGCCCTCCACAATATGGGGTTTCAGGTACAGCATTCATCACTCGACAGTTCATTTCTGGAGCTTCTGTATTTCCGTGTTTCCCAGATAAACGGATGTGCTTTCTGCCTGGATATGCACTCCAAGGAATTAAGAGCCAAAGGTGAAACTGAACAACGAATTTTTCTGGTAAGCGCATGGAGAGAATGCTCTTTTTACACAGACAGAGAAAAAGCCGGATTGCTTTGGGCTGAAAGTTTAACCTCTTTAAATGGTAAAGAAATCCCTGACGAAATTTATTCGGAAGTCAGCAGATATTTTTCTGAAACTGAAATGCTGGATCTTACCATGGCTGTGATTGCGATCAATAGTTATAATAGAATCAATATTGCTTTTGGAGCGGATGTAGGTGCTTATCAGGTTGCTGAAAAAGCACAGTAAATTGATTGTATTTTTTTAACGCAAAGTTTTATGGTGAGAACTTTTAAATATGGAGTCTTACCATAAAATCTTGCGTTTAATCTCTATTTAAGCCCTCAAAAGTTTACTATAGAAAATATATATTCTCTCACTGATTAAGCAGATTTGGCAGATTCATTAATTAAAATACGCGGAGCCTGTATGATCTGCGAGAAATAAAAAGCATAAGATCAGTTATCTTTAAAAGAATTCACCAGCTTATCCAGATTTAAGCTTCTGGCAGAAGCATCGAAAATCTCACGGTATGTTCCATTCATCTGAACCAGCTCATCATGAGTTCCGCTCTCCACTACCCTTCCTTTTTTCATCACATAAATAGTGTCAGAATCCAGGATCTGCGACAGTGAATGAGAGATAATAACCACGGTACGGCCTTCTTTGATGGCATCCAATGAATTTTTGATCTGTTCAGTAGCAATAGCATCCAGACTGGCAGTTGGTTCATCCAGGAAAATAATAGGTGGATCTTTCAGGAATAATCTGGCAATGGCAATTCTCTGCTGCTGGCCACCGGAAAGCTGGGTAGCATCGTGCTGATAACCATCTGGAAGATCCAGAATCTGATCATGAAGATAGGCTTTTTTTGACGCTGCCTGAATTTCCTCGAAACTGGCATTCATATCACCATACCGGATATTGTCTTCAATGCTTCCCTGAAAAATATGATTTTTCTGCAATACCAGACCAAGATCGTCCCTCAGGAAGGTATTGTCAAAATTATTTAAATTGACTCCATCCAGTAATATTTCTCCGGAATCCGGAAGGTAAAATTTACAGAGAAGATTAATCACCGTTGATTTTCCGGCCCCACTCAACCCTACTAATGCAGTAGTTTTTCCGTTCTCTATTTTCATAGATACGTCGTGCAGGGCTTTTGTTCCGTTCGGATAGCTGAAATCTACATTTCTTAATTCAAAATTCCCTTTGATTTCTTTTTCTATAAAAGTTCCGTTCGGTTCTTTCTCATCGTCTGCATTAAGGATTTCAAAATAGCCTTCAGCATAGATCATGGCATCGTTCATATCGTCATAAATCCTATGCAGCTGGCGTATAGGTGCTGATATATTATTGAACAGCATGATATGCAGCATGATCGCCCCAATGGTCATCTGCTGATCCAGCACCAGATAAACAGTCAAAAGAATAATTAAAACCACACCGAACTGCTCTATGAATGTTTTTAAACCATCATAAATAAAGTTGGTTTTTCTGGTGAACATCTGGCTTTCCATCAGTTCCATCTGCAGGTCGTACTGTTTTTTTCCTTCAAATTTTTCACGGACAAAGCTTTTGATCACCATAATAGAATTGATCAGATTCAAAAGCCCTGAAGTTTTTCTCTCCCTTTGATTTCTAAGCTGGCGGCGAACTCCTCCAAGCTTTTTTGCCTGTAGTGAACTTATATAAAAATAAATAGGGACAATGATCGTAGAAACCATCCCTACATATACATTCTGCATATACATGATGATCAGGGCAATAATGGCATTGGAAAAAAGCGGCAGTATATCGATGAAAAAATTCTGTACCAGCCTTGTTAAACTTTCTATTCCGCGGTCTATTCTGATCTGTAATTTCCCGGATTCATGATTCTCATCATTGAAATAGGCCACCCGGTACATCAGTATTTTATCAATAGCAGACTGAGCCAGAACGGAGCTTACATTGATCCTTATTTTTTCACCGTAAAATTTCTGTCCGAAGTTGATAAAAATATTAAGCAGTTCTTTTCCAAGCAAAATAATGGAGATCACCACCAGAATATGAATACCCTCAGACATCGGATGCGGAAGATGGGTAAGCTCTGTTACCTCATCCACCGTATATTTTAATACAATAGGATTGACCTGTGCTGCGAGAGCTCCTAAAAAAGTGAGAAAGAGCGTCCCGTAAATCATCAAACGGTAAGGTTTTATAAATGGAACGAGCTGTTTGTAGATCCCGAATAAAGTAACTGTTCTGTTAAAGGGTTTTGCCATAAGAGTTATTTTAACTAAAAAACGTACCGTTTCCGAGAGAAAAGGTACGTTTAATTCTATTTTTCAGCAAATGCTTTTATTACAGATGTGATTTTTATCCCTCGTAAAAATAGGTTGTAAGGTAATGCAGCTCTGGTTTGCTGGCGGCTTTGGATTCAGCCTGCGCCTGCTCCAGAGGATATTGTGAGGTAAGTTCTTTTCTTTGGAAAACGAATGAATTATTAGCATTTTTATCTACTACATCATTGAAAATATGTTCGATCTCAGAATTGGCAAGCGATGCGAAGCTGATGTCTTCAAATCCGTACATCAGTCTCAGATCGTCATACTGTCCAAAGTGATCATCTACAAATCCCTGCAGCTGCGCTTTAGAATCGAAGTTACCTGCCCAGATATTATAAATGTACTTTTTCTTTTTCGGTTTGTCTAAAATACTCTGGTACACAAAGTTCTCACCAAGATAGGCCTCTCTTACCTGCGGATCATTGGCAAGATCTTCCGGAAGCCCTTCTTTCAGGATTTTTCCTTCAAACATGATGTATGTTTTATTGGTGATGGCTAAGGTTTGCTGTACGTTGTGGTCCGTGATCAGAATTCCGATATTTTTATCTACCAGGCTTCTTACAATTTTCTGGATATCTTCCACCGCAATGGGGTCTACTCCGGCAAAAGGTTCATCGAGAAGAATAAAGTTAGGGCTTGTGGCCAGGCAGCGTGCAATTTCGGTTCTACGTCTTTCCCCACCCGAAAGAAGGTCACCTCTGTTTTTACGTACGTGCTGCAGTGAAAACTCTTCAATCAGCTCATCACATTTAATCTGCTGCTCACGCCTTGAAAGCTTTGTAAGCTGCAAAACACCCATAATATTGTCTTCTACAGACAGCTTTCTGAAAACTGAAGCTTCCTGTGCCAGATACCCGATTCCTTTTTGAGCACGGCGATACATGGCATCGGTAGTGATCTCCTGTTTATCCAGGAAAATTTTCCCTGAAGTAGGCTTAACCAGTCCTACGATCATGTAAAACGAAGTGGTTTTTCCTGCTCCGTTGGGACCAAGCAAACCAACAATTTCTCCCTGTTGAACCTGTACAGAAACGCCTTTTACTACTTTTTTAGGACCGTATTCTTTGATTAAGTTTTCTCCTCGTAAAATCATAGGAGCAAAGATAAAGTTTTTTTGAATTCAAATTTTAGATTATGAAATGTACCTGTCGTTTTTAAGCGAATAATCTTAATTTTTATATTGTTTATAGGTCAGGCCTTATAAAACTCCGAATCTCCTCAGCAAGAAAACATTAGTGAAAGTAATTATTTAAACTGCTATTCTGTAACTCTTAAGGGTTTTATCCGACGTATTGAGAAATCATTTTACTCATCACAAATAAATTAACAATGGAAAATTACGGTTATACAAAAACAGAAGGTACCCAGAATCAAAATCAGCAGAATAATGTTCCTTACCGTTCGGAAAAGAAAATTCCGGCAGCAATACTGGGAATTCTCGTAGGCTGGCTGGCGTTGAATAAATTCTATCTTGGCTATACGAAAGAAGGTGTAATTCAGCTTGTCCTTAATATTGTCACTTTAGGAGCAGCCTCTATTATTCCTTTTATTGAAGGGATTCTATACCTGTTCATGAGCGATAAGCAGTTTGATGATACTTATGTTTACGGAAGAAAAGGCTGGTTGTAAGAATTATTTTATTTCATAATTTTATACGACCAAACCAAGAATTAAAATAATATGGAAAGTAATCAAGACCTGACAGATCTTCTTGCGCTGGATCTGGGTATTAATATTGTCGACAGAAGACCTTATGCCAAGGAAGTTTTCAAATGGCAGGATATGGATCTTCTTCCCCATTCATCCACAGATACACTCCTTTGTGAGATTTTCGAATGGAACGGGAGAAACTGGCGAACTACAGGAAACAACCTTATCGGATACCTGTTTTCGGGGGATGCTCTTAATACAGTAAAGGAGCAGCTGATTAATACGCCTAAACATCCTGCACTGATCCCTGATTTTGAATTCACAAAAGAGAGCATGGTTGAATACGGCCTGTCGCTTCCGTCTTTATTCAATATCGGGGTGAACGGAAATATTAAAAACGCCAAAAGCTTTTCAGTGAGAGTAAACGGCGTAACCAAATCCCGAGTTACCAACATTGATTCTCCCGGAATTGAGATTCTGAAAAATTATTCTCTATTTACACAAAGTAAATCTAAAACCTATAGAAAGAATATTAAGTTCAATTATCTGAGCACCTCCCTGTTTTATGCTGAAAGTGTAGAAATCTTCCTTGAAAAAGAATCGGGAGTGGGGTTAGAGGTGAGTTTTCAGACACAGAATGTAGAAGTGGATGCTAAAATAAATACGGATACCAAGAAACATTTTGTTTTGAAATACTCCGGAAACCAGGCTCCTTTTGCAGCAAAATTCACAAAAGGAAAAGATTTCAACATCATGTGATAAATTTTTACTATTTTAGTTTCACTAACCTATAAAATATTTTTCATGAAAAAGTTAACGAAAAAAGAACTAAAGAACATCAGCGGAGGAAGCATCAGATTTCCTGATGCCAACGGTAATTGCCCTGCTGGATGGTACTTATGTCCTACCAATGTTTGTGTAAATGATAATGGAGGCGAAAATCCTATTCAACCGGGTGATCGCGATTATTACACATGCTTCGGACACAACTAAGAGTATTTCTTACAATAATAAAAACTGCCCCTAAATTTTATTTTAGGGGCAGTTTATTTTGTTCAGTAATTATTTTATTTATTCAGAATCATTGCTGCTTCTTTTGCAAAATAAGTAAAAATCATATCTGCTCCTGCTCTTTTGAAACATGTCAGGCTTTCAATAATAGTTTTATCATTATCCAGCCAGCCATTCTGTGCAGCTGCTTTTACCATGGCATATTCTCCACTCACGTTGTAAACTGCTATGGGAAGATCAATAGCTTCACGGACTTTAGCAACAATGTCCAGATAAGGAAGTCCCGGTTTGATCATGATAATATCGGCTCCTTCATCAATATCTTTGAATACTTCGTTCAGCGCTTCACGGGAATTGTGGAAATCCATCTGGTAGGTCTTTTTATCTTTCGGAATTTCCATATTATCTTTCGGGGCACTGTCCAGGGCACTTCTGAAAGGTCCATAGAAAGAGCTTGCATATTTTGCTGAATAGCTAAGGATTCCTACATCGGTAAATCCGCTTTCCTCTAAAGCTTCACGAATTGCCAGTACTCTTCCGTCCATCATATCACTTGGCGCCACAATATCAGCTCCGGCTTCAGCATGAGATACGGACATTCTTGCCAGTGCATCATTGGTAGCATCATTCACGATCTTTCCGTTTTCAATAATCCCGTCATGACCGTAGATCGAATAAGGATCTAAAGCGACATCAGGCATCACAATCATTTCCGGAACTGCATCTTTGATGGCTTTGATCGTCTGCTGCATCAGCCCGTCTTTGTTCCAGGCTTCTTTTCCTGTATTGTCTTTCAAATGTTCTGACACTTTCATGTACAGATTGACAGATTTTACACCCAAAGAAAATAACTCTTTACATTCTTTTACCGTTAAATCCATACTCCTCCTGAAAATCCCCGGCATCGACGGTATCGCTTCCTGTTGGTTTTCGCCCTCCATTACGAAAATCGGCATTACAAAATCATCAGTTGTAAGACTATTTTCTCTTACTAAACTTCTGATAGATTCATTAACTCTAAGTCTTCTATTTCTTGAATGTATCATTTTGGAATACTTTTTGAATAAGTTTCTACAAATTTACTACAACTTATATAAAAAACTATTGTATAGAATTGTAGAATTGTTTATTTTTGTTTTAATACATTCGAGAAATTATAATTTGATGAAAAAACTTTTACTTTTATTTCTATTTACGGGCGCTTTCGTTGGTTTTTCCAACAATATGCAGGCACAGCTGAGAGAGCCGGGTTCCATCACACAGAAGTCTGATGACGGTGTATTGGTAGCATATCCAAATCCTGCAAAAGATTTCCTTTTGATCAAAGCAAAAGATTCTGCATTAAAGATCAAGAGTGTCACCTTTTATTCAATTTTAGGAACGCAGGTAGCCAATTACTCTGTCAACATGAATTCCGGAGAAATCAATATTGAAAAACTGAAACCCGGGAAATATCTGATTCGCTATATTTTAAGCGATAATACCCAAAAGGTTACTCAAATCGTAAAACAATAAAATTAAATCCTGATAATCATCAGGATTTTTTCTTTTGCATCAGTTCTGCCTTAATATTTCCGTAACTTTAAGGACTTTTTATACTCATTGTTAAAAACAATTTAATGCTTAAAGCTGAACATATCAGAAAGACTTATAGTGCCGGGAAAAAAGTAGCATTGGATGATTTCAGCATCCATGTACCACAAGGCAGTATTTATGGTCTTCTAGGCCCGAATGGAGCGGGGAAAACTTCCTTCATCCGTATTATCAATCAAATTACCCAAGCCGATTCCGGAGATGTATTCATTAATGGAAATAAGCTTAATCCCAGCCACATCAGAGACATTGGTTATATGCCTGAAGAAAGAGGACTGTATAAGAACATGAGCGTGGGCGATCAGATCCTTTATTTCGGGGAACTGAAAGGAATGAGTAAGAATGATGCTCTGAACGAAGCCAAGAAGTGGTTTGAAAAACTGAACATCGACCAGTGGTGGAAAAAGAAACTTTCGGAACTTTCGAAAGGGATGGCACAGAAGATCCAGTTTGTAGTTACGGTTCTTCACCGCCCGCATCTTCTGATCCTTGATGAGCCCTTTTCTGGTTTTGATCCGGTAAATGCCAACTTAATTAAAGACCAGATCATTGATCTTAAAAATAATGGAACTACGATCATTCTTTCTACCCACAGAATGGAAAGTGTTGAGGAAATGTGTGATTACGTGGCGCTGATCAACAATTCTAAAAAAATTATTGACGGAAGAGTTTTTGATGTAAGAGAAAAATTTAAGAAGAATATTTTTGGAGTCACTCTTTCTGAAGTAGATGAAATAAAATTTGAGAATTTCAAAAACAGCTATGATATTTTTAATTTCTCTAATGAAAACAATATGGTTTCTTTCGATCTGAAAAATGAAAGCAGGCAAAATGATATTCTTCTGGACCTTGTCAACGTAGGAAAAGTAAGATCATTCGACGAAAGAATTCCGAGCATGAATGAAGTGTTTATTAATGCTGTAAGTAACCATTCTTAATTTTTTATGAACAATATTTTTTTAATTACAAAAAGGGAGTTTCTTACGCAGGTTAAGAAAAAATCCTTCATTATATTAACATTGCTGGCTCCTCTTTTACTGGTTGGGTTTGGAGCAGTGATCGGATTAATGTTTAAAGCCAACGAATCCCACAGCATTATTGAGGTTGTGGATAAAAGCGGGCTTTTCAAAGACCAGCTAAAATCTAATGACAAGCTGAATTATGTATTTGTTTCTGCAGCGGATGAGAAAGCTAAGATCAATAACCTGAAGGATAATGAATCTCTGGATGGCATCCTGATCCTTCCCGAATTGAAAGATCATGACTATACCGGACTTGAAAATAGTACAAGACTCATCGTAAATGTCAAAATGGGCCCTGATACGAAACAGAAGATCGTTTCTGATATTACGGATGTGATCAAAAAGGAAAAAATCAAGCAGCTCGGTATTGAAGAAGCCCAACTGAACAGCCTTGACAAAGGTTTTACTTTAAAAACCATTAATGTTTCTGATAACAATAAGGAAGATTCTGATCTTGCTTTTGGGGTAAAAAGCGGTTTAAGCATCCTTTTGATGTATGTAACTTTCATGTTCATTATTATCTATGGAGTAAGGGTTATGAGAAGCGTTCTTGAGGAGAAAAACAACCGTGTGGTAGAGATCATTATTTCATCTGTGAAACCGTTTGAGCTGATGATGGGTAAGATATTAGGGGTAACACTGGTTGCTTTGACGCAGTTCCTGATCTGGATCTCCATGTCTGTTATAGGTGCATTGGTTTTAAATACCGGATTTTCTTCTTTCCAAAAGAACATTCCGGGAGGCAATGAGGAGATTGCCAGTAAGCTTGATATTGCCCAGATCGCAACACAGGTTTCACACAGTTTACTGGAACTGAATTTCCCGCTGATCATTTTTGTATTCATCGTATTTTTTCTTTTGGGATATATTTTTTACAGTTCCATTTATGCAGCCATTGGCTCTGCAGTAGATAATGAAACTGAGACACAGCAGTTCACCTTATTTGCTATTTTACCGCTTACCTTAGGAATGTATGGCAGCTTTTCCCTGATGAACAATCCTGACGGTCCGTTAGGCTTCTGGCTGTCTATTATCCCGTTTACCTCTCCAGTTGCCATGATTGCGAGAATACCTTTCGGCGTTCCTGCGTGGCAGATTGCTTTGTCTATTGTATTATTGCTGGGAACTACCATTCTTATGATATTCCTTGCCGGAAAAATCTATCGTGTAGGGATTTTGATGTATGGGAATAAAGCGACTTTAAAGGAGATCTGGAAGTGGATCAGAGGTTAATAAACTCATAGATGGAAGTCTGAAGAAGGAAGATGGAAGTTTACCGGAAGTAATTCCGGTTGTTCTTGGTATTCTTAATAACTTTTCTCTTCCAACTTTATACTTCTATTAAAAACAAAAATCCCGGAAATTAAAATTTCCGGGATTTTTTATCATTGAATAACGAGTTATTCTATTTGAAGATATAGCTTAAGCTGAGGCTGATCACCTGCTCGGACTTTTTCTTATCAGAACCTCCTTTTTCTTTTGCAAGATCAGGATAAGTATCTGAAAGACCTAAGTCATATTTAAGAGCTACTTCCAGCTGTCTTTTATAGCTATAACCAACTCCTAATCCTAAAGCAAGGTTAAAGCTTGATGCTTTTCCACTTACTGACGGATATAGAGGATCGGTAACATCCGGATCATAATATGGTCTGCTTATAGGAGCATTTTTAACATTCTGACTCATCAAAAAGTTAAATCTTGGCCCTATCATTCCAAAGAATTCTGATTCTGCTTCAGAAAAATATCCTTTAAAATAGATAGGTACGCTCAGATAATTGTTACCATATACTGCATCATAACCATCTTTTCCTTTAGCATCTTTATCTTTTCCGGTTTCTCCTGCACCGTAATACACGACTTCGGGCTGTATAAAGAACTGGTTAGCTTTTCCTACGGGGATAAGAGCTAAAGCTCCACCCTGGAATGCGAATCTTGGACCAGAAGGGTTATGGGCATTTCTTACTCTGGAGTAATTACCTCCTGCCGTGACACCAAATCTTGTATTTGCAAAATCAATTTGGGCAAACGACAGTGTTGAAAGGGCCAATGCTGAGGTTAATAAAAGTTTTTTCATATGTTTTGTTTTTGTATGTCTTATCCTAGAACTTTAGCAACTGTAACACCGATATCTGCAGGAGAATCTACAACGTTGATTCCGTTTTCTCTCATGATCTGCATTTTTGCCTGAGCAGTATCTTCATCGCCACCTACAATAGCACCAGCATGTCCCATAGTTCTTCCTTTAGGAGCAGTCTGTCCGGCAATAAATCCTACAACCGGCTTAGTAGATCCGCTGGCTTTATACCATCTTGCAGCTTCAGCTTCCAATCCACCACCAATCTCACCGATCATTACTACCGCTTCAGTTTCAGGGTCATTAATGAATAGTTCCAAAGCTTCTCTTGTAGTAGTACCAATGATTGGGTCACCCCCAATACCGATTGCTGTAGAAACACCGTAACCAGCTTTTACAACCTGATCAGCAGCTTCGTAAGTAAGAGTACCTGATTTTGAAACGATACCTACTTTACCTTTTTTGAAAACGAACCCTGGCATAATACCAATTTTAGCTTCTTCAGAAGTAATGATTCCCGGACAGTTTGGACCGATTAATCTGCAGTCTCTGTCAGCGATGTAAGATTTTACTTTCACCATATCCGCTACAGGAATACCTTCAGTAATACATACGATAACTTTGATACCTGCCTCAGCAGCCTCCATGATCGCATCAGCAGCGAATGCAGGTGGTACGAAAATGATACTTACATTGGCTCCAGCTTTTTGAACGGCATCAGCTACTGTATTGAATACAGGCTTTCCTAAATGCTCAGATCCTCCTTTTCCCGGAGTAACTCCTCCCACTACATTGGTTCCGTATTCAATCATCTGGCCCGCATGGAAAGTACCTTCGTTCCCTGTAAATCCTTGTACAATTACTTTAGAATCTTTGTTTACTAAAATTGACATTTTATTGATGTTTTAATTTATTTAAATATTTTATTAATGCTCACAAATTTACTTATTTTTCTTTGATTTTAGACAAAACCAAGTGAATAGTTTATTTGAGATTTCTCAGCTTTACTTCTTTTTTCAAATAGCCTTTGAAATCTTCTGCAAACATCCCAATATAGGTTCCTTTTTTAAGATCTCTGTTGACTCCTGTTTTACCAAGAATAACAGATCCGCTTTCAATTTTATTTCCGGAAGCGATGCCTACCTGTCCCCAAAGTGTTACTTCATCTCCTATGACACAACAGCCTGCAATTCCCACCTGTGATGCAATGAGACATTTTTTTCCGATAACAGTGTCGTGTCCTATCTGAATCTGGTTATCTAAAACAGAACCCTCCCCGATTACGGTAGAATCCGTAACACCTCTGTCTATCGTACAACCATTTCCAATTTCTACATTGTTTTCGATGACTACATTTCCAACCGAAATAAGACGGTCAAAATTTCCATTCAGCTTTCTGTAATAAAATGCATCACCTCCTAAAACCGTGTTTGACTGAATGACAACATTATCACCAATTACCGTTCTGTCTCCAATAACAACGTTTGGAAAAATTAAAGTATTTTTTCCGATCACAACATTATTTCCGATAACAGCCGTACGATGGATCTTTGTTCCCTCACCGATTTCTACGTCGTGAAGTTCCTCAGTGAAATTATATATTCTTGTAAAGTGGGTATTGATCTTATTAAAATCTCTGAAAGGATCATCAGAAACCAGAAGTGCTTTTCCTTCCGGACATTCTACCCTTTTGTCGATCAGAATAATCGTTGCTGCAGAATTTAATGCTTTATCATAATATTTCGGGTGGTTGACAAAAACAATGTCACCCGGCTTAACCATATGAATCTCATTGGTTCCCAAGACTTCAAAGTCTTCAGGGCCAACAAATTCTGAGCCTATTAAATCGGCAATAGTTTTGAGCTTTTGTGGAGAATGGAATCTCATAACAATTGGTTTTCTTATAAAAACAAAATTCGGACTGCTGATGCAAACCGAATTGATGTAAATTTTATTATTATTTTACTCTTTCTAAGTAGCTGCCGTCTTCTGTACTTACTTTAATTTTGTCTCCCGGCTCGATGAATAGAGGAACCATCACTCTGGCTCCGGTTTCAACGATTGCGTTCTTAAGAGCATTGGTAGCTGTATTTCCTTTTACTCCCGGATCAGCTTCAACAACTTCCAGGTAAACAGACTGAGGAAGTTCAGCAGAAAGCGGCGTTTCGTCAGCTTCTTTCAGAATGATCGTTACTTCTTCTCCTGCTTTCATGAACTGTGAATTTTCAATCATTTCTTTGTTCAAATATAATTGAGAGAAATCATCATTATTCATAAAGTGGAATCCGTTCTCATCATCATAGAGATACTGGAACTTTCTGGTGATTACTTTTACTTCGTCAATTTTATGTCCTGCAGAGAAAGTATTATCAATCACTTTCCCGTTAGTTACTGACTTTAATTTTGTTCTTACGAAAGCAGGTCCTTTCCCCGGTTTTACGTGAAGAAATTCTATTACTTTAAAAATATCGTTACTGTACTCAATGCAAAGTCCTTTTCTGATATCGTTGCTTGTTGCCATTAATTTATGTTATCTTTTATTTTAGTTTTTTACTTCAGGTAAAGTATTAGTTACTTTCCTTGGTTGTTCCGTATCCTTTTACAATACCTCTTGGTGAGTTTTGGATAAACTGAAGGATTTCATCTCTTTCAGCAGTTGGAAGCATTTCTTTTTCAATGTAAGTTACAGCCTGAGAAACGTTCATTTTCATTTGGAAAATTGTTCTGTAGATCTTTTGGATCTCAAAAATTTTCTCATTAGTAAACCCTCTTCTTCTCAAACCAACCGAGTTGATTC
Organism: Chryseobacterium sp. 22532; assembly: GCF_052044665.1. Classification (NCBI taxonomy): domain Bacteria; kingdom Pseudomonadati; phylum Bacteroidota; class Flavobacteriia; order Flavobacteriales; family Weeksellaceae; genus Chryseobacterium; species Chryseobacterium sp. 22532. Next base: position 173,203 of record NZ_JBQENJ010000006.1, on the reverse strand, counting down.
CTGCATAAGACATAGGCTCTCTTGCTACTTTTACATAGGGCGGAATATCTTTTCTTACCAGAGTTCCTCCGGAAATCATTACATGTTTCCCGATTTTACCGAACTGATGCACAGCACTAAGACCTCCCATTACAGTATAGTCTCCAATTTCTACATGTCCTGCAATACCGCAACCGTTTACAATGATAACATGATCTCCGATCACACAATCATGTGCAATATGAGAAGTTGCCATGATAAGGCAGTTTTTACCGATTTTAGTAAATCCGAGAGCTTTTGTTCCCCTGTTTACGGTAACGCATTCTCTGATTGTTGTTTCATCACCGATAATTACCTGGGTATCTTCACCATCAAACTTTAAATCCTGAGGAATTGCAGAAATTACCGTTCCCGGAAAAATTCTGCAGTTTTTACCTATTCTGGCTCCATCCATGATGGTAACATTAGGACCAATCCAAGTTCCTTCTCCGATCTCCACGTCCCCTGCAATTGTAGTAAACGGTTCTACAATAACGTTTTTGCTGATTTTTGCACGTTTATCTACGGCGGCTAATTGATGAATCATTTAATCAACTTTATTTTTTGCAACTTGAGCCATTAACTCTGCTTCTACAGCCACTGTGTCTCCCACATATCCGTATCCCTGCATATGTACAATTCCTCTTCTGATAGGCTCTATCAGTTCAATTTTGAAAATCATTGTATCTCCGGGAACTACTTTTCTCTTGAATTTTACTTTATCTATTTTAATAAAATAAGTGGAGTAATTTTCAGGATCCGGAACACTGGCCAATACAAGGATACCTCCTGTCTGTGCCAAAGCTTCTACTTGTAATACTCCTGGCATTACAGGCTCTTTGGGGAAATGTCCTACAAAGAAAGGCTCATTCATGGTAACATTTTTCAGGCCTACTACGTGGGAATCTGAAAGTTCAAGAATTTTATCGATCAATAAGAACGGTGGTCTGTGCGGCATAAGACGCATAATTCCGTTGATATCAAAAACCGGCTCTTTGGTTAAATCAAAATCCGGAACATTTTTTTTCTTTTGCAATTTCCACTGTCGGTTCAGTTTTTTCGCAAACTGGGTGTTCACATAGTGTCCCGGTTTGTTCGCAATGACTTTACCTTTTATTTTTACACCAGCCAATGCCAAATCGCCAATTACATCGAGTAATTTGTGTCTTGCAGCTTCGTTGGGATAGTTTAACGTAAGATTATCAAGAATACCATTCGGTCTGATAGAAACGTTATCTTTTCCGAATGCTTTTTTCAATTTTTCTGTGGTGTCAGGTGTAAGATCCTTATCCACATATACAATAGCGTTTGAGATATCTCCGCCTCTGATCAAACCGTGATCCAAAAGCATTTCCAATTCATGCAAAAAGCTGAATGTTCTTGCAGAAGAGATCTCGTCTTTAAATTCTGAAATATTTTTAAGGGTAGCATTTTGAGTTCCCAAAACTTTGGTTCCAAAATCTACCATAGTAGTCACTTCATAGGTATCCGAAGGAATAATGGTAATTTCTGATCCCGATGCAGGGTCTGCATAGCTCAGCACTTCTTTGATGACCAGGTATTCTCTGGCAATACCCTGTTCTGCAATTCCTACACTTTCAATAGCTTCTACAAAGAATTTGGAAGATCCATCTAAAATTGGCGGCTCGGAGGCATCCATTTCAAGAATGGCATTATCAATATCACACCCCACTAATGCAGCCAAAAGGTGCTCACAAGTAGTAATTTTTACACCTAATTTCTCTAATGTTGTTCCTCTTTCTGTCGCTACTACATAATTAACATCAGCTTCTACCTGAGGATGTCCCTCCAGATCTGTTCTTACGAACACAAAACCTGTATTTTCTTTAGCTGGTTTAATGGTAAGTTTTACTTCTTTACCTGTATGAAGGCCAATTCCAGAAAGTGTTACTTCTTTCTGGAGTGTTTTTTGCATATCACTCATTAGTTTTATCTTTTGAGATATCCTCAAGATTATTTATTCTCTTTACAATTTCAGTGAAATTTCTGAAATGGACATAATTTCTAAGATAGTCATTGTAGCTTATCGCCGGGGACCCATACAATGTTTCTTTATCATTAACACTGGAATTCACACCACTCTGAGCCTGAATTTTCACCTGGTTCCCAATTTTAATATGGCCAACCACTCCTACCTGTCCACCGATCTGATTCCAATCTCCAATTGTAGTAGATCCTGCAATTCCGGCCTGTGCCGCAATAACGTTATTCTGCCCGATCTTCACATTATGTGCGATCTGGATCAGGTTATCGATCTTTGTTCCTTTTCCGATAATGGTAGACCCTATTGTAGCTCTGTCGATGCTGCAGTTTGAGCCGATCTCTACATCGTCTTCGATAATCACGTTTCCTAGCTGAGGAATTTTTTTGAATCCTTCTGCAGTAGGCTGAAAGCCGAATCCGTCGCCACCTACAACCGTATTGGAATGGATCACACAATTGTCTCCGATAATACAGTAGTCATAGATTCTGGCACCGCTGTCGATTTTACAGTTTTTACCAATCTTAACTCCTTTCCCAATATAGACCTGCGGATAGATCTGAGAACCTTCTCCAATCTTAGCTTTCTCCGAAACATAAGTAAATGCTCCGATATAGGCCTTTTCTCCAATTACTGCAGTCTCATGAATAGAAGAACCGGTTTCGATTCCCTCTTTTCTTCCCTGCATTTCCTGGTACAGATTCATTAAAACCTGGAAAGAAAGGTAGGCATCCTTTACAACAATTAAGGTAGGATTATAATTAACTTTATCTATAAGTTTTTCCGAAACAATAATAACGGAGCATTTTGAGGTATTTAAAAAATGTGAAAATCGATCCTGTGCTATAAAAGAAAGATGTCCTGATTCACCATTCTCAATTGGTGAAACCCCTGTAATAACCGTACTTTCGTCGCCTATTATTTGTCCGTCAATAAAACTTGCAATTTGCGAAGCTGTAAATTCCATATTCTGCAAAGATAAGAAATTCTGTAATTCGCAAACATTTTTTGATTTTAGGAACGTGAATTTTAAGATTATTTAAGATATTATGTGGGAAATATCTCTTGGAAAGGTAAGAATATACCGGGCAGTCTTGTGTACCATAAGCCCAGACAATAACTGGTCCTGTGACTCTTCTAACCTAATCTTTTTACCGTTTTTCTGGAGTAAATAAATTGGCTGTTTTTTGGTGTCATAAGGCAGTAATTTTCTTTTAATCTCGTGTACAAGCTCTTTTCCATTATTGATTCCGAAAAATTCATTGGTGTTTTTTATTTTTTCCTCAATAAATTTTCGTTTGAAAGGACGTGTTGAGATAACCGTTTTCGGAAGGTTTCGCTGGATCACACATCTGCACCAATAGGAAAGAATAAAGTCTTCTGAATCCTGCCAGGATTTCATCGCATGAATTATATCATTGTCATCAAGTTGCGTAAATCTATAAATATCTTCATCGGTAGCAGAACTTTTTCCACGATTCAGAAAATATTTCAGGTTTTCCCCGGCAGGCAGATCCATCCCTTCTGAAATCAGATATTTTGCTCTTTCCAGGATCTTAACTAAAAGAAACTCTGCCAATGCGGATGTTTTATGATAGTATACCTGCCAATACATGAACATTCTGGCTGTCAGAAAGTTTTCAATGGAATAGACTCCTTTGGCATCAATAACTAACTCGCCCTCGCTGCAGACATTCATCATAGAAATGATTCTTTGGGTATTGATGTTTCCTTCAGAAACGCCTGTGAAAAAGCTATCCCTGTTCAGATAATCAAGCCTGTCGACATCAAGCTGAGATGAAATCAGTTGGTTAAAAAACTTTTTATGATATTTTCCCTGAAACATTTCAATAGCTATAGAAAGCTGTCCGTCAAATTCCTCATTCAACTTATTCATTAACAGCAGTGAAAGTTTCTCGTGATGCCAGTCGTCCATCAGCATGTTTTCCAATGCATGAGAGAAAGGCCCATGACCAATATCATGCATCAGGATGGCAAGCATGGCTCCTTTTTCTTCCTCTTCAGTAATTTTAACTCCTTTCTGGCGTAGGGTTTCTAATGCCGTAAACATCAAATGCATCGCTCCCAAAGCGTGATGGAATCTTGTATGGGTGGCTCCCGGAAAGATCAGATTCAGAAGTCCGGTCTGTCCGATTCTGCGCAGTCTCTGGAAATAAGGATGCTCTATAACGTCAAATAAAATTTCGTGTGGGATTCTGATGAAACCATGAACGGGGTCGTTAATGATCTTTAGCTTATTCTGCATTGAAACTTTGGTATTAGTAAACAAAGTTAGGGATTTTAAATTTTAAGCATGATAAATTACTATTAAAGAATTCAAACTTGAGAAAACATATTATCTGCATGGCCCATGAAGTAATTATTTGTGATACTTGTGAAGATATTTGTGTGAGTGGTGTTTTATTTTTAACCACAGATTATACAAAATTTACACAGATGTTTTTCGCCATATTCTGTTTTAAACATATATCTTTGATAGCATAAATAATGCTTCATTTTAATGAGAAAAATTTCTCTTTTCATCTTATTTTTTTTCAGCTTACATTTTTCTGCGCAGTCATTATCTGAAACTCAAAAATTAGAATCACTCTGTAAAGTCTGGGGATTTTTAAAATACTATCATCCCCGTGTTGCAAAAGGGGAATTTGATTGGGATCAGCAGCTTTTTCAAAAAATTGAACAGCTTGAGCATATCCAGGATAAAAATCAATTGAACGAATTATATTCCAAATGGATCAGCAGTCTTGGAAAAGTGGAGGAATGTAAAAAATGCTCGAAAGAAGATAAAACGAAAATATATTTTCTGAAAAACTTTGATCCAGGCTGGATGAGTAATGAACAAATATTCAGTAAAGCAGTAACCCAACAGCTATTGTTTATCCAAAACAACAGAAATTCAGGCAGCAGTCATTATTTCGGAAAAGGTGGAAAAAAGGTTTACTTTAAGAATGAAAATTCATACGGTTCACAATTCACTTCAAAAGAAATCGGTCTTCTGGAACTGTTCAGATACTGGAATCTGGTAGAATACTTTTTCCCATACAAGTATCAAACGGATCAGAACTGGAATGATGTCTTAACGGAAATGATCCCAAAGTTCCTCAATATTAATAATGATGAAAGCTATCATTTGGCTCTTGCGGAACTGGTGGCAAAAATTGATGACTCGCATGCTTTTCTTTATTCACCTACCTTCAATTCCCATCAATATGGGAGACGAAAAGTTCCTGTGGAATATATTTATGCAGAAGGAAAACTGGTGGTAACAAAGATCATTAAAAATAAATTGAACGAAGAAACATTTTTGAAAACCGGAGATGTCATTTACGACGTCAATGGGCGGACAATTCCTCAGATGATCAACAGTTTTGGAAAATATATTCCGGCTTCCAATTCCTGGGGGAAGATTTCAAAAGTGAAACATCTTTTTCTTTTCAGTAATAATGATTCTATTGCCTTAAAAATAGAGCGCAACGGACAAAACCTTGCTGTTACTGCCAAAACCTATCTTCTTAAAGATATTGTCAGGGAAACACCAACTGTTCAGCCGAAGTGGAAATTTCTGGATGAAAGTAAAAAAACAGGCTATGTCAATATGGGGAGTATTGAAAAAAGTGACCTGAACGATATGTATAGGGATTTAAAAACCACAACATCCATCATTTTTGATCTCAGAAATTATCCTAAACAGACCATTTTTCCTTTAAGCAAGCTGATTCTTCCGGAAAAATCAATTTATTATCAATTTAATTTCCCGGAGACGGATTATTTAAGTAAATTTTATAGCGCAAAAAGCAGCATCGGCAGAAAGAATCCGGATTACTACAAAGGAAATGTTGTGATCTTAGTGAATGAGAATACACAGAGCCAGGCAGAAACCACTGTTATGATGTTTAAGCAGCACCCTAAAACTAAGGTAATCGGGAGTAATACTTCGGGAGCCAACGGGGATGTGATCAGATTTAAAATTGCGGATCTGGATACCTGTTTTACAGGACTGGGAGCATATTATCCTGACGGAAGGGAAACCCAAAGGATAGGAATTATCCCTGATATTGTCATAAAGCCCACTATAACAGGCATAAAGGAAGGAAAAGATGAAGTTCTGGAAAGAGCTTTAAATTATATAAAGACCGGTTTTTAAATGAATTGAATATCAATAATAATGGCAGGATTTTCATTTAACTAATATTTAACTTTTGTTGTCTCTAATTTGTGAGAATTTAAAAGGGATTGGTCAACATTTTGATGCTATAACCATGTAAAAAAATAAATTATGTCGGAAAAGATATTATGGATAGATGATGAAATAGATTTACTCAAGCCCCATATCGTATTTTTAGAAAAAAAAGGTTACCAGGTAACCCCTGTTAACAACGTGAATGAAGCTCTGGAACTAATGGATTCAGAGAAATTCGCATTAACGCTTATTGATGAAAATATGCCCGGCATTTCGGGATTGGAAGCCATTCCCATGATTAAGGAAAAAGATAATTCTTTAAAGATTGTGATGGTAACAAAAAGTGAGGAGGAACATATCATGGAAGAAGCCATCGGATCTCAGATTGCTGATTACATACTAAAGCCGGTAAACCCTAACCAGATTTTATTGTCGTTAAAAAAGAATCTTCAGGAGGATAATCTTGTAGAGCAGAAAACAATTCTCCAGTACCAGCAGGAATTCAGAAACCTGTCTATGGAACTTTCTTATATCAGAACTTACCAGGAATGGGCAGAATATTATAAGAAGATTCTGAGCTGGGAGATTAAATTTGATAAGGTAGCGGATAATGAGTTTTCCGATCTTCTGCAATCACAGAAAGAGGAAGCCAATATCCAGTTTGCCAAATTCATTGAAAAAAATTACGAAAGTTGGCTTACGGATCCTGATAAGCCATTAATGAGCCATACTCTTTTTAAAGAAAAAGTAAAGCCCGAGGTAGAGAAAGAAAAGGTTCTTCTTCTTATGGTGGATAATCTCCGCTTTGACCAGTGGAGGGTTATTGAACCATTATTCACAAAATATTACAATAAAATATCGGAAGATTATTATTACAGTATTCTTCCTACGGCCACTCAGTATGCTAGAAACTCTTTCTTTGCCGGACTGATGCCTTCTGAAATTGAGAAGCGTTTTCCGGATAAATGGTTCAATGATAATGAAGAGGGAAATAAGAATGAGTTTGAGCGCGATTTCCTGGAAGACCAAATGAAAAGAATTGGTTTAGGGTCTAAATCTATGAAGTATCTTAAAGTTTTGAATGCGGATTTTGAGCGAAAGATTTATGATGATTTCAACCAGCATAAAAATAATGACCTTCTGGTAATTGTTTACAACTTTATTGATATTCTTTCTCACGCTAAAACTGATAATCATATTGTAGACCAGCTAATCAGGGACGATAAAACATTCAGATCCCTTACGCTTAACTGGTTTGAGAATTCATCATTGCTGAAGATTATTAAAGCGGCTGCAGAAAGTGGATACAAACTTGTGATCACTACAGACCACGGAACGGTATACGTTAAAAAACCTAGTAAAGTAGTTGGAGACCGTGAAACATCAACCAATATCCGTTATAAAACCGGAAAGAGCTTAACCTATGACGACAGTGATGTATGGGCCGTTACCAACCCTGAAAAACTGTTTCTGCCAAAAGGGAATTTAAGTTCGAAATATATTTTTGCAAAAAACAATATTTTCCTGGCTTATCCGAAGAATTACAATCACTTTGTGAATTACTATAAAGAGACATACCAACACGGAGGAATTTCATTGGAAGAGTGTATTATTCCTATCAGCATTTTAGAACCCAAGTAGTTTTTTTCATAGTTTATTTAAATTTTGGGTTTAAGGCGGCAAAAATCGAATGATTTTTGCCGCTTCTTTTATAACCACTTTTAATAATGTTAAAGAGTTCATATCTTAGCCAAAAAACAATGTTTATTATCTCGCTGACCTACAAAAGTGACCTGGAAAATGTGGAACGGTTGATCCCGGAACACAATAACTTTCTTGAAAAACATTACGCCTCCGGAAACTTCATTGCTTCCGGAAGGAAAGAACCGAGAACGGGAGGAATTATTCTTGCCAATGCTGGTTCTAAATATGAAATTGAAGACATCATTAAAGAAGATCCTTTTTATATTCATCAGGTAGCAGATTATGATATCACTGAATTTATTCCAACAAAATATAACGAACATTTTAAATTTCATTAAAAACTCATGAGGTTAATCACATATAACGTTAACGGAATCAGGGCTGCCTTTACTAAGGATTTTTTGGGATGGCTGAAAACTGCTGATCCGGATATTGTCTGTATTCAGGAAAGTAAAGCAGGAAACGATCAGATAGACATTGAAAGTCTCGAAAAAGTCGGTTATCACAGCTATTGGCATTCTGCCGTAAGAAAAGGCTACAGCGGCGTCGGAATTGCGTCTAAAATCAAACCTAATCATATTGAATATGGATGTGGTATCGAAAGCTATGATAATGAAGGCAGGATCATCCGTGCAGATTTTGACGGATACTCTGTCATTTCAGTGTATGTTCCGTCTGCCAGCAATATTGAAAGGCTGGATTTCAAAATGCAGTTCTGCCATGATTTCCTGGCTTATATAAAGGAGTTGAGAAAAACGATTCCTAACCTTATTATTTCCGGCGATTTCAATATATGCCATCAGGCTATTGATATTCATGATCCGGTCCGTTTAAAGAATGTTTCCGGCTTTCTGCCAATGGAAAGAGAATGGATGACCAGTTTTATTGAGGAATGTGAACTGATCGACAGTTTCCGTTTTTTCAATAATGAACCTGACAATTATACGTGGTGGAGCTACAGACAGAATTCACGGGCGAAGAACAAAGGCTGGAGACTGGATTATAATTTCGCAACCTATACTTTGAAAGATAAGCTCTCACGAGCAGTAATTTTAAAAGAAGCTGTACATTCTGATCACTGCCCAGCTTTATTGGAATTTAATGTATAGAAAGACTAAAAATAAAAAGCCAGCTGAATCAGCTGGCTTTTATAAATTTAAATCATAAATTTAATCGACAATTTCATATTCAACCGGAATGGTACCACGATTGGTATCCCCGATTTCATCGAACGCAGCTTTAGAAATATCTAATGCTCTTGATGCATGGAAAGGTCCTCTATCATTGATCTTCACTATCACCTGTTTTCCATTGTTCAGATTGGTAACTCTAATATTAGTCCCAAACGGAAGCGTTCTGTTTGCAGCAGTGAACTTTGAGTTACTAAAAATCTCTCCGCTTGCTGTTTTTCTACCATTAAACTTATCGTGGTAGTACGATGCATAACTTGTTTTCTTCGCATCTAAGGTATTACCTGTAAAAGAATAAACACCTAAGGTTGAAATCATCATTATGATTACGAGAATGAATCTTTTCATCATCTTGAATTTTATTGGTTTTGACGGAGCAAAAGTATAAGGAATGTTGTAAAGTCCCTACTCCATATGTTAAAAACCGTTAATGAAAACAAAATTATATGTTAACAAGAGCTGTAAGTCCCTATTATCAGGGGTTTTAGATAGTACTGTTAAAAAACGTTAAAAAAATAACCTAAAAGTTAATATAATTAACTTATTGTCAAAAAAATTCAAAATATGAACTAATCAAATGATTGATAATCAATGTTTTATATATTCAATGAAAATTTAAAATATAAGTACAGCTCACTCGAAAAAATAAAAATTTTATGATATCAAATGGACAGAAGCGTTTAATAGAAGTCAACAAGAGCACAGCATATATCACTCTATATTTATTTTAACAAAGGTTTTAACAGTAGAATGGATTAAACATCAATTTCTATGTTTAAAAAATATAATTAGTAAAATCTTCATTTTAAACATTCTTCTTCATATTCAAATTAAGTACCAAATGAGATTTTGAATATTAAGGATTCTTCTTATTAATAAACTTCATCATATTAAAACAAAAAACCAATGATTTCTCATTGGTTTTAATTTATATTTAGATATAAGTATTATCTTATTTTAAATATTCTATTACATAGTCATATGTTCCAGAAGGATAAACCACTGACATACTTGGCGAACCTGTAATTGCATTTCCTGCAGTAGTTGCAATTGTATAAGAATACAAGCTTCTGTCATATACAGTGTTTGTACCCGCTTTATAAATAGTAATACCATATAAAGCAGTCATACCTGTCGGCGCTGGGATATTTACAGCTGTTGAACTTCCTGTTGCGTTAAATGTCCCTTTAATAGCGTAAACTTGCTTATTTGCTACTAATGTATTTGTAGCTGTTTCAGCAGCGGTTACGTCAAATTTAGCGTTACCTCCTCCTATTGGTAGCCATCTACCTCCGGTAACATCAGTACTTTTATTAGGGTTATCAAAATAATAGAAACCACGGCTTACTGGTGTAGAAACAACACCATCATTTGTAAGCGTGTTACCAACACCAATATTAAAAACTATCATGCCATCATAAGCAGAAGGGAAGTTAATACCATCTAAACTAGCTACTTTAAATGTAAAAGCTGTTAGATCTGTTGTAGGAAACAATAGACCTTTACCGTCATTTACTGCAGCATTGTTATTTGTAGAGGCATCTAAGAAAATGTTTTCATTAGGGAAAGTGTTTGCAATTACACCGTTAGATAAAGCCTGTGCACTGGCCAATGTACCTAGTGATACAAACAGTGCTAATATGATTTTTTTCATCTGTTTAAAATTTAATGATTGTTATTATCTACCTGAAAGAATACCCCAGTTATTTACACCAGCATTACTCACTACAATAAAGCAGAAAGATCCACCTGAAGTTACCGTTGATGGTATGCTATTCATTCCTCTAGTGATACCTGGAACCGCTGCAGGATCCCAACCCACGTTACCTGGGCCATTCGCAGATACACATCTTACTGAGTTTAATGGCAGTGACGTGGCTGCAGGCAATAATAGCTGGCTAGTTCCTCCCATAGCAGTAGTAACGACAGAATAATCATCCGATGCCCATGTAATAGGAGCATTTAAAGAGTGAAGTCTACCTTTCTGAATCTGGAAGTTTGGAGGTGTTGAACCACCACCACCTACAGCAACCCAAACAGAATTTGGAGCATCATAGTAATAGAAGCCAGTTCCAATTACATTTACTGTCTTACCAGCTGCACTACCATCTAAAGTGGTAACAAATGTAAGGGCACCATTCTGAGCAGCCGTATATGCTGCGTCTTTAGCTGCTAACTGAGCTCTTGACAAACGAGGGACTAGCAAAGCATCAGGTCTAGCATTGTCAGTAGTATTAGCTACTACGTCTAGTGTTGCGGCTGGTGTAGTTGTGTTAATACCTACACGACCCGTTGTCTGAGCCTTGGAAACTGCCGAAAGGCCAACGAGCATTGTCGCTGTTAATAAAAATTTTTTCATAAGTTTTTAAAGATTTTAAATTACATTATTTTCCATCAATATTTGCAAATGGGACATGCATCCCAACTTGTGCTAAACATTAAAGTTCCTATTTAACATTATTAGATAGATAACTTATTGAAGCATTTGATTTTAAAACATTGCTTATTGCGCAAATTTAAGACATAATTTTCAAATTTATTCATTTTATATAAAAAAAATAAAAGAGTTTTACCATGCAAAACACCAACTACCTGAAAATCAGCCTAATCATTAAATTAATAACTACTTTAATTATGTTAAATTTTATTAATATTTTTAATTATCTGAGAAAACCATACAATTGTTATAATTGCAACAGGACTAGATTGTTAAACTAATTGTCCATATAAGTCAAATTCTTCTGCAGAAGTAATTTTCACTTCAGCAAATTCTCCTATAGAAATGTAAGTTTCATCGGCCGAAACCAAAACAGTATTGTCTACGTCAGGTGAATCAAATTCTGTTCTTCCTATAAAATAATTGCCTTCTTTTCGATCAAATATACATCTGAAAGTTTTTCCGATCTTCTCCTGATTCTTCTCCCAAGAAATCTGTGATTGCAACTCCATAATCTCTTCTACTCTTGCTTCTTTCACTTCCTGTGGAATATCATCCTCTAAGACATAAGCTCCTGTATTTTCTTCATGAGAATAGGTGAAGCAACCCAACCTGTCGAATTTTTGCTCTATTACCCAGTCTTTCAATTCCTGGAATCTTTCTTCTGTTTCTCCCGGGTAACCTACAATCAAGGTAGTTCTAACAGCCATATCCGGAACCTTTTCTCTAAACTTAGCTAATAATGCATTTGTTTTTTCATGAGTTGTTCCACGTTTCATTGATTTCAACAGATCAGAATTGATATGCTGAAGAGGGATATCAATGTAATTGCAAACTTTAGGCTCTTCGCGGATAATATCAAGAACATCTTCTGGGAAACCACTCGGAAAAGCATAATGAAGGCGGATCCACTCTATCCCCTCAACTTTTACAAGCTCTTTTAAAAGTTCTCCAAGCGCACGTTTTTTATAAAGGTCCAGACCATAATAAGTAAGGTCCTGCGCAATAAGAATAATCTCTTTTGTTCCTTTTTTTGCAAGCTTTTGAGTTTCCAAAACCAATTTTTCGATAGGTGTGGATATATGTCCGCCTCTCATTAAAGGAATCGCACAGAAAGAACAAGGTCGATCACAACCTTCTGAGATCTTGAGGTACGCATAATGTTTGGGAGTTGTTGTCAGTCTTTCTCCTACCAATTCATGTTTATAATCTGCACCAAGGTGCTTTAGGAGAATGGGCAAATCTCTTGTCCCGAAATACTGATCTACATCAGGAATTTCTTTAATAAGATCCGGTTTGTATCTTTCGGAAAGACAGCCTGTAACAAAAACTTTTTCGACTTCACCTCTGTTTTTTGCGTCTACATAATCAAGAATTGTATTAATTGATTCTTCCTTGGCATTATCAATAAATCCGCATGTATTAATTACTACAATATCTCCGCGGCCTTCGTGAACCACTTCCTTTCCATTTGCTTTCAGCTGACTCATTAATACTTCAGAATCATATACATTCTTGGAGCATCCAAGTGTAACCACATTGATTTTCTTCTTCCCTACAGATTTTGTGCGCATCGTTTTGATTTTGAGTGTGCAAAGATACAAAATATAAAAGAGTGAGGTGTAAAAAATAATAACCACTTTAGGAAAGTGGTTATCAATATATTATTTAAAAATTTTTCTCTTTAAAGCTTGGTGCATTTAGATCTTTTTCCGAAAGTACCATATCTTTTTCATTAATCTTCCAGTCTATGTTAAGATCAGGATCATTGAATTTCACGCTTCCTTCAGATTCTTTATTATAAAAATTATCACATTTATAAGTAAAAACTGCAGTTTCACTTAACACTGAAAATCCATGTCCGAATCCACGAGGAACGTACATTTGTAGTTTATTTTCTGCGGTAAGCTCTATTCCGTACCATTTACCAAAAGTGGGAGAATCTTCTCTGAGGTCAACCGCAACATCCCACACTTTCCCTTCTAAACAGGAAACTAATTTTGCTTGGGCATGGTCTCCTTTCTGCAAGTGAAGCCCTCTAAGTACTCCATATAATGACTTTGAAATGTTATCCTGAACAAAATGTCCATTCAAACCGGTAAGCTCTTCAAATTTTTTTTCATTGAATTTTTCAAAAAAATATCCTCTATCATCTTCGAATATAGTCGGTTCTATAATATAACAGTCCTTAAGTGGAGTTTCTTTTATTTTCATGGTATACTTCTATAAATTATATTTTTTTTTCAAATTCCATTTTAACCCTAAATAAATTCCGCCTGCAGGAATAAATATAATTAAAATAATGATCCAAACAGGAAGTTGTGAATGAATTAAGAATATATTAATTAACAATTGACAAACAGCATAAACTGAACTTATTAGTAAGTGTGAAACTTTTTTCTCGTTGGCCAAAAGTTGGTATAAGTGCCGTCTGTGTGCTTCAAAAATATTCTCTTTTAATAATATTCTTTCAGTAATTGTAAGGACTACTTCCATCCCGTAAATTGAAAGTAACAATATATATTTGTATTCCCCTGTCCTCATGATAAGAAGCGTAATAAGACCTATTACCCAAAAGCCAATCCCCATGCTCCCAACATCTCCGGCAAAACACTTCGCTTTCTTTCTAAAATTAAAAAAGAGAAAGACAAAACACGCTAAAATTGAATACAATATGAAATTCTCATCTGTAAACTGGATAATATTCTTATTAATATATGCTAATGAACTCAGAGTTATAAGACTATAAATGCCTGTCATTCCATTTATTCCATCCATAAAATTATAAGCATTTAGGGTACCAATTATAATTACAAACAATATTGGCCATACCCAGAAAGGCATCAGGGCAAAAGCATCTGTAAAATATAAAAGTAAAACTACTGAAGCCAAATGAACTGAAAGTCTGATTTTATTTGATAAAGTCTTAACATCATCAATAAAACTGATTATACATATGGCTAAAAGTCCTAACCCGAAGGACCAATAATTCTGTATGGCTTCATTAAGATTGAAAAGACAGAAAATAACAAATGCTACTGGAAAAATAATTCCTCCTCCTCTTAATGTAACCTGGGTGTGTGCACTTCTGTGATTGGGTTTATCAATAATACTATATTTATTGGCAATTCTGAAATAAATCAGCATTGCAATAAATAAAACAATTATTATAACTATATATTCCATTATGTGTTTTTGAAGCTTTTTATTGTTTTAAGAAGGCCCTCTTCTGCAGAGACAGGCATATTTTTTATATTTAAAGCTTTTTTAATTTTTTCATTGGAAACTTCATAGCTTTCCGTTAGTTTTTTTAATCTTTCAGAGTTTAAAGGCAACTTTAATGTATCACCTAATTTTGCAAGTGAAGAAATAATTCCAGAAGGTAGCCTCCACAATATGCTTTTTCTACCTGAAGCTTTTCCTATAATTTCTATCAAATCATTTGTAGAAATACTTTTATCATCCGCAAAATTATAAATTCCGGAAGAAATACTTTTATTCTTAAGCAATTCATATATTAAAAAATTTAAATTATCAATGCTCAGAAATGAACGCTTATTTTCGAAAGCGGCTAATGGCCATGGAATACCTTTTTCTACAATTCTATATAGTAGATTCAGATTCCCTTTATTTCCAGGACCGTGTATCATGCATGGACGGATTATAAAAAATCTCTTTCCCTCAGGAAGGATTTTAGATAATAAATATTCTTCAGCAAAAAGCTTAGATTTTCCATAAGGTGTCTTAGGAACAGAGACATGTTCTTCATCTAAAATTCCATCAACTGTATCTGCTGTTGCTTTTACGCTACTGAAGTAAATAAAATCTTTGATATCTGAAACCAAAAAATCATCAAAAAGTTTTTTTGTAAGTTCAGTATTTATTTTAAAGTATTCTTCTTCGAAAGAAGTATTTGCTGTATCGTGAGCTTTTCCAGCAAGATGAATGATTGCATCTGCGTCTCTTTCTAGTCCCCATTCTTTTCGTAATGAAAGGCTTTGAAGGTTATAACTATTACCTTTTAAAAATTTTGAAAGGTGTTTTCCTACAAACCCTGACGCTCCCGTAATTATAACTTTCATTTTCGTGAGATTATTTTTTCAAGATTTGAGATGCATTCTTCCAGTTTGAAATTCTTTTCATAAAATGACTTGCCGTTTAATCCCATTCTGTTCAGTTCCTCCACATTTTTTTGAGCTGCATCTTTTAGTACCTGGGCAAGTTTTCCGCCGTCTCCGGCAGGAACAACAAATCCACAATCCGCTTCTTTTATATTTTGTGATCCTTCTCCGTTAAGCATAGCCATAATAGGTTTTCCTGAACTCATATATGCCTGAACTTTAGCCGGAACTGTAAGATTAAAAATTGGATCATCTTTAAGACTAACCAGCAGTATATCTGCAGCACTGAAAAAAGAAGCCATGGCTTCAACAGGAAATCTTCCCAATGTATACACAGTTTCCTGAAGATGATGCTCTTTAATAAAATCCTGAACAAATGGCATTTTACGACCGTCCCCTATTAAAATAAATTTAATATTGGAATGCCTATCTTTAAGTTTTAATGCTGCACCCATTATACTTTCCATATCCTGAGCTTCTCCAATATTTCCTGCAAACATTACTTTGAACCCCTCCGGAAGAACTGGTATAGGATAATCAAGATTCCCAGAAGAAATAGTATCCTCTGCCCAATTAGGAAAATACTCAATTTTATGATCATAATCTCCTTTTTCTAATATTGATTTTTTAAAACCTTTGGAAGTAATCAATATCTTTTCAGATTCGTTATAGAATTTCTGAACCATTCTTTTAAAAAAGTTTAATATAAACTTATTCTTTACTCCACCTGCAATTTCTAAACTCTCAGGCCAAAGATCCATCACCCAGAAATAAACAGGTGTTTTTTGAATTCTTTTAACCATTAAAGCCGGATAAAATTGAGTAATGGGAGAAGGTTCATGAACAATAACAGCATCGAATTTTTTAGTATATGAAAGCCTTATTGATTTTAAAGAAGCAAAAAAGGCCCAGCTAAAATAGTTAAGGAAAAGCCTGATTCCTCCTCCAACTCCTCTGGGTAATAATAATGCCCGTATAATTTCCACCCCATTTATTTTCTGTTTCCTTTTTTTGAAAACACTATATCCATCATAAATTTTTCCTTCAGGATAATTGGGTATACCTGTCAAAACAGTAACGTCGTGTCCTCTTTTCTGAAGTTCAAAAGCAAGATCGTTACTTTTAAAATTTTCCGGATAAAAATACTGAGTTACGATTAATATCTTCATTACCTTTTGCTCCAAACTACTCTGTTAACGTAATCGGTATAACTTAAGATAATTCGTACCATTTTCTCAGACACATTTGGCATCGAATAATCAGACACGGATCTGTAGTTTCTTTCTTTACCTGTTTTTTGCTGTTGAAGTTGGCTCAGTCCCTGTAAAATTCTTTCCGGAGAAAGTCCCACCATCATTACTGATGCTTCTTCCATAGCTTCGGGTCTTTCGTGAGCATCTCTGATATTAAGAGCTCTGAAATTAAGGATAGATGATTCTTCGGAAATTGTTCCAGAATCAGACAGCACAGCATAACTTCTCATCTGCAATGCATTATAGTCATGGAAGCCCAATGGTTTTAAAAACTGAATTTCAGGCCTTACTGCAATCTGCTTTTTATCTATCATATTTCTTGTTCTGGGATGGGTAGAAACAATGATAGGATATCCAAATTTTTCGGCAATAGCATTAAGACTTTCCATTAAACCGTTAAAATTCTTTTCCGAATTAATATTTTCTTCTCTATGCGAGGATACTACAAAGTATTTTCCTTCTTCAAGGTTTAATCTCTTCAAAACATCAGAGTTTTCTATTTCCGGTAAATAGTGGTTCAATACTTCGAACATAGGTGATCCTGTTTTAATAATTCTATCTGCAGGAAGACCTTCTCTTAATAAATATTCACGGGCAATATCTGAATACGTCAGATTGACATCCGCCGTATGATCTACAATCTTACGGTTAGTCTCTTCCGGAACTCTCTGATCAAAACATCTGTTTCCTGCTTCCATATGAAAGATAGGGATCTGTCTTTTCTTTGCCGGAATTGCACAAAGGCAAGAGTTGGTATCTCCTAAAACCAGGAAAGCATCAGGCTGAAGTTTTTCAAGAAGCGGATCAATTTTGATCAGGATATTCCCAACGGTTTCGGTGGCTGTTTTTCCTGCTGCTTCCAGGAAATAGTCTGGTTTACGTAAGCCCAGATCTTCAAAAAAGATCTGATTCAACTCATAGTCATAATTTTGCCCTGTATGGACAATAGTATGTTCTACAGCTTCGGAAGCATCCAAAGCAGATAATACTCTTGATAGTCTAATAATCTCAGGCCGTGTACCTACGACCGTCATCACTTTTAGTTTCTTCATTTTTCATTGTGTTTAGCCATTGCTAATGCTTTAGCTGTTACTTCTGCCTTTTTTAATTTTTCAATTGAAGTTATTCTAATGAAATACTATACTTCCAAAAAGTATGTATCAGAATCTTCCGGATTGAAAGGTTCATCAATCCAGAAAATGGTATACAGCTCCTCATCTCCAATATTTTTGATATTATGAGTATACCAAATCGGCATATCTACATAAGCGGGCTCTGTTCCATCTAAGTAAAAATCCAAAACTTCATTAGTATTAATTTTTCTTAACTGAATTAATGCTTTTCCTTTTATTACTGCAAAACGTTCTATTTTTCGGGTATGATAGTGATTACCTCTGGTAATACCCGGCACTGTAGTTGAAAATGAACACTGCCCACCAATTCCTAAACGGATTACTTCCACAAAAGCTCCTCTTGGATCAGTATGTTGTACAAATTTTACTGGATAACGTTCTTTATGGTTAATATAAGAACGGTAGGTATTAAACAAATTATGTTCAAATTGATCTTTTAAAACAGGTATTTCTCCTCCATCAAAATATTTAATTTTAAAATCGTTCAGTAAAGCTAAAACTTCTGAAACCTTTTTTGTAGAAGTTGCTTCAACTATTACCTCCTCCTGGCTTTGTGCTGAACGGATTTCTGCAATTATTTTCATAACCAGCTCCTGAACATAAATCAATTTCACCTCTGCGTCATTATCAATTTTGGGATTACCTCCATTGGTTAGTTGATAGCAAAACGTTGCAATAAATGAATTATAAAATGGTTTTCCAAATGCACCAAAAACATTAGGAATGATTAATCCTGTTACTTTTCCTCCATTTTCATTGGCCCAGTTCACAATGGCCTTGCGACCCTCGAGTTTGGATCTTCCATAAAGGTTATCACGTTCTTCCTGAGTAGATGATGAAATCAAAACATGTGCTTTAGACTTCGCTCTCTTTAATGAATTTAATAATTTCTCAACTAAATCAAGATTGGTTTCATAAATAACTCCTTGATTTTCATGACGATTCATTGCAGCCAAATGCACAATAACATCACATTTTGAGACAAAAGCATCTAATTGGGTTTCGTCTTCAAAGTACTCTTTTTGGAAATCAATACGTACAAATTCTTCAAAAAATAAGCCTAAAGTATTGTATAAATGTTGGCCAACAAAACCATTTTGGCCAGTGATTCCTATTTTTTTCATAGTTTAATATTAAAGTAATTCAGGGGAAAACGGTATTCATCTTTTATTTCTCCTAATCCATAATCAGCAAGCACTAACAACTTACTGTCTTTTTCTGCTGCTTTGATAGCTGTTATACAACCGGCCTTTATATAAAGGAAATCTAATGTGTCTTCCCTAAGATCATAATATTCGGCTATTAAGTCTAATGATGGATGATCAAAATCATCAACCTGAATAACAGCAATTCTGAAACTTCCTTTGATACAAGAGAACCAACGTTGTTCTATTGCATGCCCCTGCCATCCTCTTACAAAATCAATCTGTGAGTTCTCTATCATATAGATTCTCTTAACTGCAGAGGCATCAAAATCATTATTGAACCTGATAATTCCTCTTTCGTCTTCAAATTTATTTCCTTTATTAAGCATCATAATCTCCTTTTATAATTTTTTACAGTAAAGAGATTAAATCTTAATAAGGATATTGCATCACATCCTCTCCAAAAACTTCTTTCCGTATTAAGGGTAAAGAAGAAACGAGCTTCTTGAGCCCTTCCACATCCTGTTGTTCAGTATTATGAGAATGATAATCTTCTACTTTTGAGATATCTTTTTCACCTTCTGAAAAATATTTAGCATAATTAAGATCACGGTTATCTGCTGGAATTCTATAGAATTCTCCCATATTCTCTGCTTTCATCATTTCTTCGCGTGTACACAACGTTTCATACAGTTTTTCACCGTGCCTTGTTCCGATGATCTTAATCGGAACCTCCTTTCCTGTTAATTCAATTAACGCTTTTGCAAGATCACCAATACTCCCTGCCGGTGCCTTATTCACAAATAAGTCTCCTGAATTTCCATTTTCAAAAGCAAATAATACCAAATCTACGGCGTCCTCTAGGGACATAAAAAAACGAGACATATTTGGATCTGTGATCGTAATCGGTTCTCCTTTCTGAATTTGATTCAAAAATAATGGAATAACTGAACCCCTTGATGCCATTACATTACCATATCGTGTAAGGCATACGACAGTATCTGTAAGGTTTCTTGCTTCAGCAACCGCTACTTTTTCCATCATTGCTTTGGAAATTCCCATAGCATTAATAGGATATGCAGCTTTGTCCGTAGAAAGACAAATCACTTTTTTCACTCCGTTTGCTGCAGCAGCGCGAATAACATTTTGAGTCCCCTCTACATTGGTTTTTACAGCCTGCATGGGGAAAAATTCACAGGAAGGAACCTGCTTTAATGCCGCTGCATGAAAAATATAATCTACCCCCCGCATTGCTGGTTCTACAGAATTGTAATCACGAACATCACCAATATAGTATTTTATTTTTTCATTTTTATAAAGATTCCGCATATCATCTTGTTTCTTTTCGTCACGGGAAAAAATACGGATCTCTTTAAAATGATCAGTTGCTAAAAAACGGTTAAGCACAGCTGTTCCAAAAGAACCAGTACCACCGGTAATCAAAAGTGTTTTATTTTGAATTTGCATAATTATTTGCTTAATAAATTTTCTTTTTCTTCTTTAATAGGATAGTTAATCAGAACAGCCTTGTATTTTCCTTTAAAAACAAATAGGCTTCCTGCTGCAACCCCTATTATTTTGTGTTTATTAATAACTTTTTTAATATCATCCAGATTTCCGGCTCCCCCTAGCACAGTCATTGGAAGTGATGTTTTTTCTCTGGCTTTATCAATCAGTGGCATGTCATAGCCTTTCATCACACCATCTTGATCTATAGAATTAATTACAATTTCTCCGGCTCCTAATCTTTGTGCTTTTTCAATAAACTCGAAAGGATTAATTCCGGTTCCTTTTTTACCGTTATGAGTATAAACTTCATAGCCTCCGAATAGTTTTTTCTTAACATCCAAAACTACAATCACACTTTGAGCTCCAACTCTATCGGCAATCTTGGTAATAAGATCTGGATGTTCCAGTACCGCTGAAGACAGAGCAATTTTTTCAATTCCCAATCCAAAAATCCGTTGAGCTTGTTCTAATGTCTTAACTCCTCCCCCATAACACAGCGGCATTCTAGACTGATTAGCAATTCTCTCGATCAGACTATAGTTTGGTTCTAATCCTTTAGTAGTTGCATCAATATCAAAAATAGCTAATTCATCAACTTCTTTTTCGTTAAAAATTTTAACGGCATTGATAGGATCTCCAACATATTTCGGATTTTTAAAATTAACAGTTTTTACCAGTCCATTATCTTGTATCAGTAAACTTGGTATAATTCTCGGTCTAAGCATCTTTATTAGAGTTTAGCAAAATTGTGAAGTAATATTTCTCCGTAAGAATGACTTTTCTCCGGATGGAACTGTATACCATATTTGTTTTCATGATGAGCAGCTGACGCAAATTCGCCACCATAATCAGTTATAGCCATAATATCTTCCCGGCTGTTGCATTCAAAATAATAGGTATGGAGAAAATAAAAGATAGCATCCTTTTCTAAACCTCTGAAAAGATCAAGGTCTTTAACCGGCTTCACATCATTCCACCCCATATGAGGAAGACGGGTAACTTGTTTGATTTTGCTTTCATCAAATTTCTTAACAGTGGCATCAATCCATTTTAACCCCTCCATATTTCCTTCATCACTATTATTAGCCATCATTTGCATCCCTACGCAAATACCTATTACCGGAACTTTTTTATCCAAGACCAATTCATCAAGCGTTTCTCTCATACCAGAATTATTAAGCTGAGACATGGCATGATCAAAATGCCCTACCCCTGGCAGGATCAGCTTTTGTGCATTTAGCAAATCTTCTTTTGTTTTTGCAATTTTTACTGGAACATTCACTCTTTTATATACATTGACAAAGGCGTTGATATTACCAACACCATAATCTATAAGTGTTATCATCTGAATAATCTTTTTTCTAATCCAAGCTTTTGCATAGCCTGTGCTCCAAGCTTGATGATGCCCATTTTATTTTTATAATTCTTGTAGGTTTTGTTTTCACCTTCAAAAATTTGTTGTAATTCCTCTTTTGTTAAATCCAGCTTATTAGCTACATATTCAAATTCTTTTTGTAAGAACTCTTCAGAGAGTTCAGGTCTTGAAACTCTATCTAATGCTTCTTCTCTAGTCATTTGTCCAGTCAGAATCAAAGAAGAGAAATGAGCCTTTCTTTTTTGATAGCCAAATTTTCTAGGTAACCAATAATCTTCGTAAAATCTTGTAAACCTTGATTCGTGATGCTTGTGTTGAAAAGGTTCCCAGCCAAATTTAGTTTCCAAAAGATTTTCTGCATCTTTTTTGATATATGGAATTAAATTAAGCGGTTTAAAAACTTCCATACCATAGACGTATTTATAATAAATCTTGTAAGAAAGAATATCAACTAATGGAAATGTTTTTAAAGGTCTCTTACCAAATTTAGAGTGAATATCTTTTACTAAAGTCGTATCAATACCTGGAAAACCTCCCCATTCTTCTGGTTCACGACAACATTCTGTGGAAAAGTTCCCACCTGTAAGCACATAATTGATCTTATGTTTTTTCGCAAATTTGTAAAGTCCTGAGAAAAATGCATAATCCTGGGGAAGGTCCTGATCTGAAATTTGAGATTTCAAAAATGCTACCTGCAGATCTTTCATCTCTTCCCAATTAATTACTTCTGTATATAAATCGAGATTAAGACCATTAATCAACTTCTCAATATTTCCTACCGCTTTATCAGTATTCCAACCTGCATCTACGTGAAATATCAGTGGACGTATGCCCATAATTTCTTTTGCAACATATGCTGCATATGAACTATCCAGGCCGCCACTAAGGCCAATAATACAGTCGAAGTCTTTATTTTTACTGGTTTTTTTGATTTTATCTGCAATTTTCATCAGCTCGTCATATCCGCTCTGATCTGTATGCCAGTTGGGTTCAATATTTTCTTTGAAATTTGTATAATAATCACTTTCACCTTTTTCATTGAAAATGATATTTGGATCGGTAGTATCCATTATTGTCTTAGTACAAATTTGATATAGTCTGTTATTCACCATTTTCAATATTCTATTTGAGTTTTTTAATATTCAACTTTTTTAATTTGTTTATTAGAATTAAATCCTTCTATTATCCATGCCATTGTAACATATCTATATATTATATCGATATAAAATTTTTTGTTGCCATCTGTTGCAAAAACAAACTTCTCAGCTGGTACACGAAAAAAAGAAGAACACAATATTTTTATCATTAATTTAGATAAGGTTTTCTTCAAACTTTCTTTTTTTGTATTCACAGGCATTAATAAATCATATAAAGAGTTTTTAATTAATTCAGGCTCTTTTTCTTTTAGTGTTTTTAGACTATATCTTCCTAACTCTTTGTACTTAATTCTCCAATAATGAGGAAGGATATTGCTATCATAATGAATTAACTTCGCTTCTGTACAAAATACTATTTTAAATCCTGCTTTTCTAAGCCTATATCCAAAAAGCTCATCCTCGGATCCATATTTTTTTAATCCTTCTTCAAAAAGCCCAATTTTAAAAGCGTCATCCTTTTTACAGGAAGAACCACCTCCCGCAAAAAAATTACTTGGTAAATCTGATAAATCAATTCCCCGCATATATTTTTCGGAACGATATCCTATCGCTCTGCTTTGAATAAAACGTCCAAAATTTGTTTTATCAAGATCGTTAGGTTGATAAGTTACATTACTAACAATCGCTATATTTTCGTTTTGTTTTACCTTATAAAGCTTTAAATGCGCTTCTAGAAATGTATTTGACATTAATAGGTCATTGTCCAAAAACAGTACTATATCCCCTTTCGAAACTCTAATTCCAACATTTCTGGTTGTTGCCTGCCCCAGATTTTTATCATTACGAATATATCTTACATTTTTAGATTTTAAAGTATAGTTTTTGCAAAATTCTTGGGTATTATCAGTGGAACAATCATCCACAATAATCACCTCATAATTTTCAGTCCCAATACTTTGGTTTTCAAGATGATGAAGGCATTTAAAAAGTGTATCAACTCTATTATATGTTGGAATAATAACGGATATGAACATAAATATATATAATTTTTAATCTTAATTTAGTGTTTTTTATTCTCTCTCTTAAAAAGTTATTTTATTATCTGTTCTTCCCCAGCTTTAATTTTTTTTACAAAAATATCCAAATTATTAGCATTTATCTTTTTGTTATTAATTTTTAGATTTTTAAAATTTATCTGAATGTTAGATTTTGAACTATAACCATTTCTCATCGCATATTTATTATTATACAACTTAATATTATTAATGTTAATTGTTCCTTTTAAAGGTTCTAAAAATTTATTATATCCTCTATCCACATAAAATTCAATCCCTTTATTTGAAAAATAATCTACAAAGTTATTAACATCTATTTTTATACGATCCAATCGACTTCCTTGTAAATTGTCTAATGCAAAAATAAGCCCGCTTTCCGCATTATTATAAGTAACAATATTTTCTAAAAAAATATTATTAATATAATCAGTCGGCTTATTTGGTTCAATATCAATCCCAGATTGCGGAACTGCACCATAAGTATTAGCAATTAAACTATTTTTTATTTTCACATTTTCCCCTGCCACAATTGATATACCATTTCTCCTATTATCATCAATCACTGCATAATTTATTTCAATTTTCTCAGAAGGCCTATCCAAATTTCCCACATAAATACCATCGCCCCACATTTTTTTAATAGAAGGATTGTATATTTTTACATTTTTACTATTCCGGATAAAAAAACCCATTCCCCATTCTCCTTTATTTCCCTTATGCTGATCTCTATCTCCGACTAAGCTTGCAAAATATACCTCTACATTTTCTACTCCTTCAATATAAAGCAAACCGTATAATTCTTCACTATTGGGCTCCAGCAATAACTTCGAATTTTCCTGAAACAAAACTGAAGAATTAGACTGTAATCTTAATCCTCTAAAATCGATAAGTACAGGAAAGTCAGGAAGAATAACTTTCTTATTATCATTAATTCCCACCTGTAAATATTTTGTATAATTTACATCTCCTTTTTTAGAAAAATTCTTAGGCAGATAATCTGTAAGATTTTTGGCTTTTGAAAATAATTCCAATTTAATCTTTTTTATTTCAGCTCTTCTGTCGAATGCTGAAATAAGTGAATTATCAATTTTCCTATATTGAAATTGAGGTGAGATATCGGATGAAAGTAAAATGAAAAGAAAAAAAATAATTCTATAGATTTTGTCATTTTTCATTTTATTCTTTTTGAAGGTTATTTAAATATTGGTGTACATCCATTGCATGCGAATATTTTCTTGTTTCTAGCAAATTACTTACCATTTCTGTAGCTTTGCAGGCTAATAGGCTAAATTGATCATAATTTTCAAAAGCAAAAGTTAAAGATAAAACAATATCTTTAATAGACCTTGGTTCAATTTTGATACAATTTACCCCATCTCTCATTAAAGAAGATATACCTCCTACAAATGTAGTAATGATGGGAGTTCCATATATCATTGCTTCATATAACGTTCTTGGAAATCCTTCGTGATAAGAAGGTAATATGTAGATATCCGAATTTAGAAAGTGCCAGCGAATTTCCTGCGGATCAAAGGTTGCCCCTTTAAAAGACACAATATCGTGTAAGTTTAAATGATCTGCTAATTTCTTTAGTTCATCAAAATACTCTCCATCTCCAACCAAACTTAATTCGAATTTATATTTCGATTCCTTTAACTCTGCCACGGCATGAAGTAACTCCAAAATACCTTTATCATTAGTCATACGACCCAAATAAAGAATTTTATAAGAATTTCTTTTCTCATATTGCCTGTCTACAATAATATCCATTTCGGTAAGCGTAATCATTGGTCTTATGGTGTAAGCAATTTGTTTTCCAGCAATTGTATTAATATTATCTGTAAAAAAATCTGCCACACAAAATCCAACAGCAGCCTGTTTATATATCAATGACGGAATCTTTCCTTGCATATCATCCATTCCTCTGACATAAAGTCCATATTTTTTCTGTAATATACTACAAATAAACGCTGTATATTTAAAAGCTGTAGGATAAAAAATGTAAACAAAATCAGATTTCACTATTTCAGGGATAACTCTCAAATACAGCAATATATAATTCAGAATTTTGTTAGATTTTCTATATAACCCTTTAACGTTCAGATTATTTTCATTAAGTTTATAGACATGAATATTGTTCGGTTCGTCAATGATTTGGCCATATATTGTAACTTCTGAGCCTAACCTTTGCAATTCTGCTGCGAATTCTCCAGTGTTTTTTTCAACAGCAAAATCATTTTTTACTTTCGTAATTTCTGCATTAGGGATAATTAATATCTTGTTTATTTTCATTTCTTAATTGAATTTAAAAATTCCAGCATCCCTTTAATATATGTATTGGCATTAAATTTAAATTTAGCCGTGTTCAGAGCATTTTGCCCTACAATCATTGCTTTTTCAGGATGGTTTTCAATAAAAATAATTTTATCTGCCATACAGTCCAAATCTCCCACATTACATAAAAAGATATCATAGTTATTCGTAACATACTCTGATATTTCACCAGCTTTGGTAGCTACTATTGGAACTCCGGAAAGCATATATTCTCCCAATTTCGTAGGAAAACCGCCGGAAACATATTTTGTAGGTGTGGTAATTAAACATTGAGCCCCAGACAAAATTACCGGAACTTCCTCAATTGGCTTTCTACCCAAGAAAAGAACTCGATCTTCAAGTCCATTTTCCTGAACATATGTTTTAATAGCATAGCATTCAGGGAAATTTTCGCACAGTGTATTATAATCACCTATTAGGTAGAGCTTAAAAGATTTTTTTTGTGATTTGTTCAGGTATTTATGAAAAGTAATGATGCTGTCAAACAGTCCGTCCCGATTGTGTACACCAAAAGTCAAGCTAATATACTGCCCCCTCTCTTCTCCTCCAGAGACTCCATCAAATCTATCGGGATCAATCGTCATTGGCAAAAGAAAAACATTCTTTGATATTTTAGAATAAAAGTCTCTCAACGTATTTGAAATTACTATAAAACCATCAAACAAATATAAATTTAAACGTTCTAATAATTGTCTCATTTTAGACATTTGAAAATATCCATAAGGGTATTCTGTCTTGTCAATAACAAATGGTATAGAAGTTAATAGGGTAAATAGTTTTACAAAAAAATTAGTAAGAAAATTATCATGATAAGATAAAACTGCGTCCACTTTTTCAGTAAAAATAAATTTTCTGATATTATTCAAGCCAAAGAATCTAAAATACAATTTATCAAGAAAATTTCCATTATAGTACTTTTTATCTGAAAGAAAAGTATATTTTACCCCTTCAAAAACTCCCTGTTCAGGACATTCTGTTAGAGCCGGATAAACCATTAGTACATGTATATTTATTCCCTTTTTTGCCATTGCTTTACAGTAGCTATGGATTCTTAAAGATGAAACATCGTGTATTGGAAAATAATATGATGCTATCAATATAATTTTCATGGTGAGCTGTAAATAAGGTTAGATTCGAACAATGGATAATAGGTCCATTTCAGAGTACTTGACAAAAACTGGTATAAAATAATAGAATACATGCCTATTAAAATTAAGCCCAAAATGACACGTAAATTGATTTTTTTGTAGCAATAAAACAAATAGAGTATAAAAAATAATTCTATGGGAAATAATACTCTAAAAAACCTGCCAAAATCAGGAATAAAAAAGTACAAGGGAATATATATAAGTGTTATTATATTCACTTTTTGGAATAAAATTATAATCCGCTCTTTTTCCAAGGAAAGATCGAGTTGTTTATTCCTGGTATAATAACTAAATAATAACAATGCAAATACAATAACTGCATGGCTTGCAGCAGGGCCTATCGGGCTATCCCCAGTTGCGTAATAAAGTATTTTCCCGGCAATTAACTTGTTTCCAATAAACGAAATAAATATTGTCATAGAGGTTGCGAGCAATATAATTATTCCTAAAATAAGAAGAGAAAGTTTTTTAATACTCATTTTAGTTCTTAAAACGAGTAAGAATGTAAAGTAAAATACTCCGGTATTATGAAATGTAAAGGCCAGTAATAATAAAATCACCGATTTCAATATCAAATACTTAGAGTTGTTAAAAACAAGTGTTAAGAAGAGGAAGAATAATGCATTAGTCATATAATTACGCATAAAAACGTAATCCATAATGAAAATAATAAAATATAAAATGGCAAATGCCGCAGGATACGGTGATATGGTCGTAAAATATAGTATTATTCCTAAAATAAGAAAAGAATAAACAATCATAAAACCTTGAAAATCGAGGCCTAAACTATAAATAAAACTATTAAATATTGCATACCCTTTTTCAACATCAATAACATCTAATCCAAATTTTCCAATTGTATTATAAAAATATTCATATTGCTCGTAATCTCCATTCCAGCTATTCCAGCCCCATAATTGCCAAATAAACAGGAAAACACATCCCGCAATAATCTTGGATTTTGGGAAAATAATACACAATAATAAAAGGAAAACAAAAATTGCAAAAATCATAATCCTTTAATTTCTTTTCTATAATAATATAAAATTACCAATGCATACATTAAGCCTGATAAAATACGGGCAACTGCAGCCCCTGCACCTCTATATAAATAGATAAATATAATGTTTGCTATTAGTAACGTAAAACCAACAAGAAATGATGCATTCCTAAGTTCTTTTCCTTTTCCTTTTGCCAATAAAAATCTATTAAAAAAATCTCCTATCCCATAAAGAACAAATCCTATGGATAAATATTGCAACATTACCACAGATTCAAGATACTCTTTCCCAAAAAAAACAGAAACTATAAGATTAGAAGTAAATATAATAAATAACATAAGAAAAATGCTTAATCCAAATGTCATGAATATCAACTTTCGTGGTATAAATTGGCTTTGCGCAAAATTTTTAAATTGTGTTGTTGCAATAATATTGGGAATCATAGACAAAGGTGAGGCCAGCAGAGTAGCTAATGTATAATAGCCTACTTCTATATTGTTGACTCCAAAATGGCTGATTAATATTCCAGATAAGCTTCCACTACCAGAAGCTATCAGGGCTCCAAAATAAATATCAAAACCAAATTGCTTATTTCCAACCAATATTTCAGAAAGCCTTCTTTTAAACTGTTTAAATGTAGGTTTAATTTTTACAAAAACGTATAGATAAGCAATTATAAAGGTAAGGTAATTAAGTAAAACGATAGTTACAAGACTTACATTTTTAAAATAGAAGAAAATAATAATCAGTATTCCTGCTAGAAAAATTTTAGGAAGCAGGCGTGACCAAGACAAAAGGTTGATCTTATTATCACCGGGAAGATAATTTTCATTTAATGTTGTAAGCAAATAAATCCATGAAAGTGGTATAGAAATCAATAATACTTTAAAAAAACTGCTTTTATTCATATTTTCAGAAAAGAACGCATAGACTGTAACTGACACAGCCATTAGGATGAAAAGTATTATAACAAAGAAAAATCCTACAAGATAATAACCTCTTATTTTATCTTTATCATTACTAATTGCAACTAATCTTGAAATAGTATAAAATATCCCGAAATTAAAAATTATCTGGCAAAAACTATATATGTTAAATAACAATGCGTAATCCCCATAAAGTTCTTTCCCTAAGATACGGGTTAAAAGAGAATTGGTTGCAAAGCCCAAAACAAGTCCTACTATTGTAGAAACCAGTAACCCAAAAGCTTGAGTAACATTTTCATTTTTATATCCCTCTCGAAGAAAATTAATTAATTTTACCATTATAAAACTGACTACATTTCCCGTAAATTATTTATAATCTTGTGACATTATCTTGTTGGACAAAGCCTTTTATGTCATAGATTACCCCGCCCTCAATCAGATATTTCTTAAAATCAAAATCTACAAATTCTTTATGAGCTACAGTTAATACAATAACATTAAATTTTTCATCTGGAATTTCATTATAAATAGACAGTCCATACTCATGTGCTACCTCCAAAGGATTTGCCCAAGGATCATAGGTCATAACATCTAAGGAATAATCTTTCAGACCTTTTATTACATCTACAGCCTTTGTATTTCGAACATCTGGACAATTTTCTTTAAAAGTGATTCCTAAATTTAAAACTTTACTTCCATTAACTTTAATATTTTTCTTGATCATTGTTTTTATAATCTGTGAAGCAACATATTCACCCATAGAATCATTTAATCGACGACCAGCTAAAATAATTTCAGGATGATAACCATGTTCCTGAGCCTTTTGTGCTAAATAGTATGGGTCAACTCCAATGCAATGACCACCAACTAGTCCTGGTTTAAATGGTAAAAAATTCCACTTTGTAGATGCGGCTATTAAAACAGCATGGGTATCAATGCCTAAAATATTAAAAATTTTTGCCAACTCATTCACAAATGCAATATTAATATCTCTCTGAGAATTTTCAATGACCTTTGCAGCTTCTGCAACCTTAATGGTTGGAGCAAGGTGCGTACCAGCAGTGATAATAGACTGGTATAATTCATCCACAATTTTGCCGATTTCCGGTGTAGAACCTGAAGTCACTTTTAGTATGTTCTCCACTGTATGTTCCTTATCTCCAGGGTTAATTCTTTCTGGGGAATACCCTGCATAAAAATCTTTGTTAAAGACTAATCCTGAAACTTTTTCTAATACGGGAATACATTCTTCTTCTGTAACACCAGGATATACTGTCGATTCATAAATCACAATATCTCCTTCTGAAAGAACTTTCCCTACCGTTTCAGAAGATTTATATAAAGGAGTTAAATCCGGGCGGTTATTCTTATCTACAGGCGTAGGAACAGTAACTATATAAATATTTGCCTCTTGGATATCAGTAATACTGTTTGAGCAAAACAATCCATTTTCACCTTCTTCAAAAGGATTTCCTTTTATTAGTACAGATTGTAAAATCTCATCTTCAACTTCTAGCGTTATATCTTTCCCTTCATTTAGTTCTTTAACTCTTTGTTGATTGATATCAAAACCAACCACAGGATATTTAGTTGCAAATAAGCGAGCTAAGGGTAATCCTACATATCCTAACCCTATAACCACAATTTTAAAATCTTTCATTATTTATGTTTTTGTAAAGCTTTATTAATACCATTCATAAATTCTTCATCAAATTCTTTAGATACTACTTCGGTTCCATATAAATTTAAATGTCCTTTATCATAATACATTAATGTGTCTCTATTGAATGGTATATCTTTTAATTTACTTCTAAAATCAATATTGATCACGTGTACATTCTTGTATCGTTCCAAAACTTTTTTGATTCTAGCAGGCAGGCGCTTATATCCAATTTTGTATTTATAGTTTGAGTCAGGATTTTTAATAAAATCTCTATTAATTCTTATTGGATTATTATCAGGAGTTGGGTAGTCTGGCAAGACTATAACTGTTTGAGAGCTATCTAGGCTTCCCAAAAATTGATTTAGTGCACTTGGCAATGTAGGCAAATCATCAAACCACACTGAACAAATGAAGATAACTTTAGCTTTCTTTATTTCTTCAGTGGTAGCTTTCATTATCTTAGAATATTGTATAAACGATTCCTTATTTAAAAAATCAGGTTCAGTAAAACCAGGAATATTAAGATACCTATCATTTGTTACTGTTCTGAAATTAAAAAAATGTGATTTTCCCAGATTATTTAAAATATTCTTGTACGCTAAAGCATGACTGTCTCCAATTAACAAAATTGAATCTCTTTTTTCAATTAGATTCCCGAAACTTTCAACTTCTTTAAAATCGTAGGAATGTGATTTAAGGCCAAAAACCGGTCGAGAATACTTATCTGGTATTTTATAAAAATAGGTATTTATTCGTGGTAATAACACAGTCAATAATCCAAGAGTAATAACAGGAATACTGAAAAGAGTAAAAAACCTAACGTTATTTGTTTTTCTAAAATATTTTTCTATTGTATAATAGGTGAATAAGGATAGCAAGTAAGTAGAGACTGTAATTAAAGCAATTTCACTAAAATTAAATTCATTGCTACTTTTGTAATATCGATATAATGCCATTATAGGCCAATGCCATAAGTAGATAGAATATGACAATTCTCCAATATGCACTGCTATTTTATTGCTAAGAATTTTCTTGTTAATAAAACTAACTTTATTGACGAGTAAAAACGCTGTCGCTATACAAGGAAAAATAACCAAATACCCAGGATAATCGGATTTTTCGGAAAATAGAAAAGAACAAACAATGATTATAATCAAACTAACTGCTGATATGCAATTGAGTGTTGTACTTCCAACCTTCTTTAAATAATCTTGTTTAACTGCAAATAAAGCTCCAATACAAAACTCAGGAATTCTTGCTGGTAAAGAAAAGTACATTTGGCTTTTAAGATCTAACAAATAGGTTCCACACAATGAATAACCTAAAAGGCCAATTATTAGAATAATCAATAGAGTTGGCAGCCATTTTTTGTTGACAAAGAAAAGTAATAGCGGTAACAAAAAATAAAACTGCATTTCGATGGCTAACGTCCAAGTATGAAGAAAAGGATTCTCTATACTTGATGCTCCAAAATAAGTATCTAAAGTAGAAAAATATACGTTTGAAGCAAAAATTGAAGACCAGAAAGCGTTCATTCTAAGTTGCAAAATATCACTTGGCAAATAGATAATAATTGCGGCAATTAGTACAGCTATTAAAACAATGTAGTAGACTGGAACTATACGTTTAAGCCTTCCAATATAAAAATTTGTAAATGTAAAGTTTCCTTTTTCTTTTTTGCTTAAAATAATACCAGAAATTAAATAACCAGAAATGACAAAAAAAATATCTACTCCTAGAAATCCTCCAGGTAAAGAGGAAAAAGAAATATGGAAAATAAACACTAAAAAAACCGCTAGAGCTCTTAACCCCTGGATATCCGCCCTAAAATCATTCATATAATTTTATCTTAGGTTATCCCAATACCATTTAACAGCCTCTCCCAGCCCTTCTTCAAGAGTATGGCTAGGTGAATAGCTTAATAATTTTTTCGCTTTCTCTATTGATGCCAATGAGTGAGGAATATCACCTTGTCGGTGAGGTCCATATATTATTTCAATATTAGCTATTTTTTCATCATAATTGCTTAACAATTTTTTTAGACACAGTACCAAATCATTTAAGGTAGTTCGTTCTCCTACCGCAGTATTGTAAACAGTATTAATTCCCTCCTGATTTTCTGTTAACATTGCTAATTCATTCATCTGAATAACATTATCAATATAAGTAAAATCTCTGGAATAATCTCCTACCCCATTAATTTTTGGCGATTGCCCACTGATAAATTGTTTTACGAATAAAGGAATAACTGCTGCATAAACTCCATTGGGATCCTGACGGCGTCCAAAAACGTTAAAGTAACGCAAACCAATACACTCCATCCCATAAGTTTTACTAAAGATATCTGCATATAGTTCGTTAACATATTTTGTAATTGCATATGGAGACAATGGGCGTCCAATTACGTCTTCCACTTTCGGTAAAACTTGAGAATCACCATATGTTGAAGATGAAGCAGCATAAACAAATCTTTTAACATTTGCATCTCTTGCTGCTACTAACATATTTAAAAAGCCAGAAACATTAACTTCATTAGACGTTTGAGGGTCTTTTATTGATCTGGGAACTGATCCTAATGCGGCTTCGTGTAGTATATAATCTACACCGTGTACCGCCATTGTACAGGTTTCAAAATTACGGATGTCACCTTCAATAAGTCTATATTTTGGATTCGCTAGAAAAGATTCAATATTAAGGCGATGGCCAGTAGAAAAATTATCCAAACAAATAACTTCATATCCTTTCTCTAAAAAGTACTCGGTAAGATTTGAGCCTATAAACCCTGCACCTCCTGTAATTAAAATCTTTTTCATTTAAAATCTATCTTTTATTTTTTGAAACCAAGTTTTCTTTTCAAAAGTATATCCGTAACCATATTTATTATTATAACCTAAGTTTTCATGGCTAATATCATTTAACACAAACCCAACATTTTTAATTTTATTTTGGTTTACATTAGTATTAGCAAATTCAATTAAAGATTTTTCAGTATAATTTGATCTTGTCACATAAATAGTAACATCCGCCATATCTGAAATCAAAAAAGTATCTGTAACTAAAAGTAATGGTGCAGTATCTAAAATAATATAATCATATTTTAATTTAAGTTGCTCCACCAAGACTTCATATCTACCATTCGATAACAACTCAGTAGGATTAGGGGGAATCATTCCTGAATAGATCACATCTAAATGCGGGTTAAAAGACGAAACATGAACTATATCCTCAAGCTGAGTTTGGTTTGAGTGTAAATATTCAGTAAGCCCTGCCAATCCTTTTCTTGAAGGATTATATCTCTGTAGTTGAGGATTTCTAATATCTGAACCAATTATAATTGCCTTTTTCTTTGGATTTGCCAATGTTAAGGCTAAATTGACAGAGGTGAAAGTTTTGCCCTCTCCTTTAACTGTTGAAGTAACAAATACAACTTTTCCTTTAACGTTACCTTTAGGAAGCATAAAATTCATATTCGTTATTAAAATTCTAAATGCTTCAGCCATAGGAGTAATATCATTCATTTGAACAATATCCGAGTCCCCTTTCTCCAAACTTGGTAATTCTGCAATTACAGGACGATGTATTAAATGTTCAAGATCATGTTTAGAAACAACTTTATTATTCAATAATCCAAATAAGTAAATAATTGCAAAAGGAATCAAGAACCCAACGATTAAAGCAGCAAATAATATAATGCCTTTCTGAGGTGATACTGGAGAATTTGAAGCATAGGCTGTATCAATGACTCTTGCCTTTGGTGCCATAATAGACAATCCAATTGCAGTTTCCTCTCTTTTCTGAAGAAGAAGAAGATATAAATTTTCTTTAATCTGCTGCTGTCTTTCAATACCCCTGAATAGTCTTTCTATGGAAGGAAGCTTAGATATTTTATCTGAAACCTTATTTTGCTCGCCCACATACTCATTTCTTGCTAACTCCAAACCTTCTTTATTTCTCTGTAAACTCTGTGCTATTGTAGCCCGCATCGAATTAATTTGTTTGGTAATATCAACCACAGCTGGATTTTCTGTAGTCCCAGATTCTAATAATCTGTTACGCTGCATTATCAGCTGATTATATATAGAGATACCACTTGTTGCATCAGTATTATTTAAACCTACATTAGCAGGCAGGACCTGAAACTGTCCTTGCTTCGAAACAAAAGCAATTAAAGAATTTGTTAATTCTAGCTGCCCATCAATTTCTAATTGCTTACTTCTTGCAGAAGCAGAACTTTCTAAATTTATTTTGGCTTCTGTTTCAAGATCTGTAAGATTATTTTTTGCTTTAAATATTTCTTTTTGACTTTCTACCTCACCAAGTTCGCTGGAAAGCTTTTTAATTCTGTCTTCAATAAAATCTAATGTTTTTGTAGATTCTAAGTTTTTGTCTGAAATAGCATCATTGTTATAGGCAACAACTAACGCATTAAGTATGTCAATAGCCTTTTCACGTTGAGGATATTTCATTGATAATCCCAAAACAGTAGCATCTTTACTAACAGTACCAACCTTAGAAATATTTTGAAAATATGAAACTTTCTTTTCTATTGGTAATATTCTAAGCTGTAATTCGTTAGTATTTATATCCTTTGTAGTTAAAGGATTAAATTCATTATTTTTAACAATAATAACTGTCACATATGGTAAATTTATCGTTTTACCAAATTTTGAAACAATTTCTTTACCCAATTCATCTGAATTAAGATGTAATTCATCACCAATTATTTTTAAATTGACAGGATCTTTAGGAAACTCAGATAATGGCTTTTCTGAAACAACCTTAACTTGAATTGGAGAAGATTGTTTATATAGCTCAATACTTCCAATTTTCTTTTCCGCAAAGATATCAACTTGTAAGTCTTGAGATTTCACAACATCTCTCATAAGTTTCTTAGACTTAAAAAGCTCAATCTCATTGTCTATACTATTGGTTTTCATCCCTCCAAATCCAGACAAATCTCGAAGAATACCTATATCACTTCCTGCAGCAGGAGAATTCTTAGAATCTTTTACAAGCACTGTTGTTTCTATATTGTAAACAGGAGTTACAAATTTCAAAGCGAAATAAGTAACAAGTACACATAAAAACGCTGAAAGAACAAACCATTTCCAATTTCTTAAATAAGGTTTAATAATTTCATTGATATTATTTGAATTTTCTCCTTCTGAAGAATACAGTTTTTTTTGGTTATCCATTAATTTTTTACTTCTTGATTAAACTTACAATAACTGCCGCTGCTGTAATAGCAATTGAAGCAGCCGTTAAATATAATCCTGTATTTGGGTTTTGTTTAGATGCTAAATCTTTTGTGTTAGTAGAGGCTACAATGATAGCATCACCTTGCTTCAAATTGTAATAAGGTGAATTAATCAAATTTGCATCCTGCAAATTTATTTTACCATGAGAAATCTGTCCATTTTCAGTTCTTATCACCAAAACATTATCTCTTTTACCATATGCCGTTAAATCACCAGCCATACCAAGTGCATTTAAAATAGTTGCTTGTCCATTAGAGATTACATAATCTCCCTGCCTAGTTACCTCTCCTAAAACAGTGATTTTAAAATTTGCCAATCTAATACTAACAGTCGGATTAATGACGTAACGAGTCATTTCTGATCTAAGCTTATCTTTGAAATCCATTAATGTTTTCCCAGTAGTATTAAGTTTTCCTATTATCGGAAAATCTATATTTCCTTCAGAATCTACAATATAGGTGGGACCACTAATAGTTGTTAAGCCTTGATTAGGTGTATTTCCTCCAGCAAGAGAGTTGGTTTGAATCAGTTCAGAAGATGAATAATTTTGATTAAATGCTTTGACAACATCCATATCTTTTGCAGTGATCAAAATTACTAATTGATCACCGACTTGTATTGTAGAATTAGAATTTTTTGAAGAAGCTTCTATAGCAACATTCTCTATATTTTGCATATAGTTCAAATCATTCTTAGCATTTTCTTTAACTTTGCAGGATACTAATAAGAATATAGAAAATACCCCTAATATTTTACTCTTCATATTTTTAAAATTGTACAAATATACATTTATATTTTTCTATTTATCTAATTGTTCATACACAGAATTATTGCTCTTAAACTCCGGAACAATTGTTTTTAAAAGCTTGACTACATTTACTTTATCTTCCATTACAGAAGCATCAGTAATCAACTTAATGAGGCTTTCTATTTCCAGGAATTCCATAGTTGGATCTTTAGAAATCATGATCTTTTCATTATGAGTAGGAAGTGTTTTAGCATTATCGCTTAAAAGCTCTTCATACAGTTTTTCACCTGGTCTAAGACCTGTATAGATAATTTTTATATCAATGTTAGGTTCAAAACCTGATAATTTAATCATTCTTCTCGCAAGATCAAGTATTTTTACCGGCTCTCCCATATCGAAAACAAAAATTTCTCCTCCCTGTCCCATTGTTCCTGCCTGGAGAACTAGTTCGCAAGCTTCAGGAATCGTCATAAAATATCTTACGATATCAGGATGAGTAATCGTCACTGGTCCCCCAGCTTCAATCTGTCGCTTAAAATGTGGAATAACAGAACCGTTTGAACCTAACACGTTTCCAAATCTTGTTGTAATAAATTTTGTTTTATTTCCTTCAACATGCTGTAAGGATTGAACGAACAATTCCGCTGCTCTTTTAGAAGCTCCCATTACATTCGTAGGATTTACAGCTTTATCTGTAGATATCATTACAAATCTGTTGACTTTATAACGGCTTGATAAAAGTGAAATATTTTTTGATCCTAAAACGTTAACACGGATAGCTTCATTAGGAT
Organism: Chryseobacterium sp. 22532; assembly: GCF_052044665.1. Taxonomy (NCBI): domain Bacteria; kingdom Pseudomonadati; phylum Bacteroidota; class Flavobacteriia; order Flavobacteriales; family Weeksellaceae; genus Chryseobacterium; species Chryseobacterium sp. 22532. Next base: position 135,094 of record NZ_JBQENJ010000006.1, on the reverse strand, counting down.
TTTCCTCAACCAATGGAACATGTTTATAAGCGGCAGCATGGTATACCATTGAAAAGTTATAGATCTGAAATATAGGTTCAACTCTATGTATATTGGAAACATCAGCCAAAACAAATTTAAATCTGATATGAGGAAATTTTTCCTTCATTTCGAGCTCAATATCATATAACGGAGTTTCAGCCTGATCCAGAACAACAATCAATGCAGGATTAAACTGAGCTACCTGTCTTACGATTTCGCTTCCGATAGATCCGGCACCACCAGTCACTAAGATGTTTTTATTAAAATGTCTGCTTTTGACCTCTTCGCTTTCTATTTTTATTGGTTTCCTGTTAAGAAGATCCTCTATCTGAAGATTCCTGATTGCTCCCCCCAAGTCACTGTCTCTTAATTTCTGTACAGATGGAGCTTTGAAAATATTTAAGTCTTTTTCTAAAAATAAATTAACCCATGAGTTCATTTCATCTTTAGACATCATTTCTTTTACAATAATGACTCCGTCAATAATAAGATCGTCTTTTGTAGATTCTTCAATTCTACTTTTCTCATAGATAGGCTTTCCTAATAAAGAAGCCCTTTTGGAGTCTGTTCTCTGCGTAAGAAATCCTACTACCTGATAAGGCAGGCTTGGATTATCTAAAATAGCACGAGCTATAGCAATAGACTGCTCATCAATACCCAATACCAAAATCCTCTTTTTTAGAGCACTTCTTCTATATTCTCTGACGATATGAAAAAATTCTTTCACATACAATCTGAAAAGAAACAGTCCCATAAAAGAAATGATGAAGTAGAGTATCAGGAATGGTGTCAGTATAAACTTTCCGCCTGTAGACCAGAAATAAATAAGGTTGACTAATCCTACTACTGTCATAGTACAGAAGCAAGAAATCAGCAGTTTGAAAAGATCAATAAACGTAGAGTGCCTTATAATTCCTGCATAAGTTTTGAAAAAATACATAAAGATTGTATTTATCAAAATAATAAAGGCAAAAACAATGCTTTTATCTTCATGATAGATAAACTCTTTTTGGGTAATTTTTTCAATAGTATAAGTAGAAAGAAATAAAGACATTACCAGAATAATAATATCTATTACAAGTATTATCCATCTGGGAAGATATCTTACGTCTGAGAGATTGACAACATTATCACCTCCAAATATTTTTTTTCTAAGAGAGTTATACATTGTCTGAATATGTGTTCATGTTTAAATAGGTTAACACCTGCTTTTATTAATATTAATTCTTTAAGAATGGATACAAAAATAAAATAAAATCCTATCTATCCTTAAATTTTAAACAAATTTAATGAATTTCATTTTCTAAAACTTCAGAAATTCTAGATCTATAATCATTTGTTAAATTGGTCCCGGACGGCAGGCAAAGTCCTGTGTCAAAAAGTGTACCACATAAATTATTTCCAAAAAAATCACACTTTTTATATAGGGGCTGAAGGTGCATTGGTTTCCATAGATATCTGGTTTCTATATCATTCTGTGAAAATATCTCTCTAAGCTTTTCTTTTGAAAGCTCATTTTTTAAAATAACGGTATTAAGCCAATAGTTTGAAAAAAAGTCATTGTTGGGAGCAGAAAACAGCTCAATATTTTCATTATTTTTCACCAGTTCTTGATAAAAATCATGATTTTTTCTTTTCTGTTTGATTTTTTCGTCCAGTGTTTCCATCTGTCCTCTTCCTATCCCTGCTGCAATATTATCCATTCTGTAATTATATCCTAATTCAGAATGGCTGTAAAATTCTGCATTATCCTTGGCTTGTGTTGCAAGAATAAGTGCTCTGCTTTTGAATTGTGCATTTCTTGAGATCAAAATTCCGCCGCCACCGGTTGTAATAATTTTGTTTCCGTTAAAACTTATAACAGAAAGGTCTCCAAAAGTTCCGCAGGGCTGTCCTTTATATTTACTTCCCAGTGCTTCTGCACTGTCTTCAACAATAGGAATTTCATATTTTCTTGAGATCTGGAGTATTTCTGCTGCCATAAAGGGCATTCCGTATAAGGATACTGCAATAATAGCTTTAGGCTTTTTTCCCTGCTGTATGCAATGCTTTACGGCATCTTCCAGGGCATTTGGACACATATTCCAGGTCTCGCTTTCGCTATCTACGAATACAGGAATGGCTTTAAGATAAAGAATAGGATTGGCAGAGGCTACAAAGGTAAAAGACTGGCAGATCACAAAATCTCCTTCTTCTACATTTAATAATCTCAATGCCAGATGGATAGCTGCAGTACCGGAAGACAAAGCTGTGACATGCGAATTGTTGCCTAAGTAATTTTCCAGGCTCTTTTCAAATTCATCTATGTTAGAGCCGTATTGGGAAATCCAGTTGGTATCAAATGCGTTGTGTATATATTCAAGCTCACTTCCTCCCATATGAGGAGGTGAAAGCCAAATTTTTTCTTTTTTCAATTATCTATTTATGTTTCGTCAAAAGTATCACTTATTTTTTCATATTCAAAGCCTCTGCTCATTAAATATTTTATTGTTTTAGATTTTTTCTGATATTCCTGCATTCCTTTTTGCCTGGAATAATAATCTTCGAAGATTTTCCTGATCATTTTTTCATAATCATCTTCATCTATTTCATCAAAACAGCTGTTAATTAGCTTTTCCGAGATCTGTTTTTGCTTAAGATGCATTCTTATCTTATTTCTACCCCAGTGCTTGATATAAAACTTTCCCCTGATATAGCTGCGTGTAAACCTTTCTTCATTAAGATAATTCTCTTTCAGAAGGTAGAGGATAATTTCATCTTTTGCCTCATCAATCAGCAGAAATTCTCTCATTTTTTGCTCAACTTCTGCATGACAGCGGTCCTGATAAACGCAGTAATTTACCAGTTTCAGCTTTATTTCATCAAAGGTGAAAGATTTCTTCTCCATAATAGATATGAAAAAGAATGGACAGATGCCCATTCTTTATTATAATGTTTTTTAATCAAATTAATAGTTGAACAGGGCTTTGCCTTCCATCAGTTCATTTACTTTCTTTCTTACCGAAGCAATAACTTCTTCATTTTTAATATTGTCAACCACATCAGAAATTAGTCCCGCAATCGTATCCATATCGTTTTCTTTAAGGCCTCTTGTCGTGATCGCTGCCGTTCCCAGTCTGATACCGGAAGTGGTGAATGGCGACTTGTCATCAAAAGGAACCATATTTTTGTTACATGTAATATCTGCAAGCACTAAAGCTTTTTCTGTTTCTTTTCCGTTTACATTCTTATTTCTAAGGTCTACCAACATTAAGTGATTATCTGTACCACCGCTTACAATATTGAAGCCTCTGTCAGTCATAGCTTTTGACAGTGCCTGTGCATTAGATTTAACCTGCTTGGCATAGGTCTCGAACTGACCATCCAATGCCTCTCCGAAAGCAACTGCTTTACCAGCAATAACATGCTCAAGCGGCCCACCCTGAATTCCAGGGAAAACAGCTCCATCCAATACCTGGCTCATCATTTTTGTTTCTCCTTTCGGCGTTTTGTGGCCATATGTATTTTCAAAGTCTTTGCCCATCATGATCATTCCTCCTCTTGGACCTCTTAAAGTCTTGTGGGTAGTAGTCGTTACTACATGACAGTGTTCAAACGGAGAGTTCAAAAGCCCTTTGGCCACTAAACCAGCCGGGTGAGCAATATCTGCCCAAAGTGTAGCCCCGATCTCATCCGCAACCTCTCTGAATTTAGCATAATCAAGATCTCTTGAATAGGCCGAGAAACCTGCAATAAGCATTTTCGGTCTTTCTCTCAAAGCAACCTCTCTCATCTGATCGTAATCGATAAGTCCTGTTTCTTTCTGAACACCATAAGAAACCACCTGATACTGAATTCCTGAGAAATTAACCCCTGAACCATGAGTGAGGTGTCCTCCCATTGAAAGATCCATACCCATGATTTTGTCTCCTGCTTTCAAAACGGCAAGGTAAACGGCAGCATTCGCCTGAGATCCTGAATGCGGCTGTACATTAACATAGTCAACACCGAAAAGCTCTTTTGCTCTGTCGATGGCTAATGTTTCAACCTCATCTACTACTTCACAGCCTCCGTAATATCTTTTTCCGGGATATCCTTCAGCATATTTGTTGGTCAGTACACTTCCCATTGCTTTCATCACGTTCTCAGAAACAAAGTTTTCTGATGCAATAAGCTCTAATCCATGGGATTGTCTTTGTCTCTCTTTTTCAATCAGGTCGAAAATAATGTCCATTTTACTTTTAGTTTTTGAAATTTTTCACCCCAAATGTACGGAATTTCCTGTAAGATTTCTTTATCCTAAAATCCGATTTTGGAATAAAATTTCAGGCATTATGCAGTAATTTACCATCAATGGTGACTTTTTTACTCCAATTTATACCTGCTTTTTAAATACAAACTTGCTTTAACCAATAATATCAATATAGGAACTTCCACTAAAGGACCGATAACTCCTACAAAAGCCTGTGAGGAATGAATTCCAAAAACAGCAATACTTACTGCAATAGCCAATTCAAAATTATTTCCTGTCGCCGTAAAAGCAATGGAGACATTTTTATCATAAGGAACTTTAAGCCATTTGTTTATTGAAAAACTAATAAAAAACATCAATACAAAATAAATGATCAGTGGAATTGCAATTTTTACAACATCCATGGGCAGTTCCAATATTTTATCCCCTTTTAAGCTAAACATTAAGACAATCGTAAATAATAAGGCGTATAAAGTAACAGGTGATATGAAAGGAATGAATTTTTGGCTGTACCATTCTTTTCCTTTGAGTTTCGTAAGAAAATAACGGCTTAGAAAACCGGCTAAAAAAGGAATTCCCAGATAAATTAAGACGCTTTCCATTACGTCCCTGATAGGTACAGAAACATTAAAATTACCCAATCCTAATTTTTGAGGAAGAATATTAATAAACAGCCATACCATAAAGCTATAGGATATAATTTGAAAAATACTATTTAAGGTGATCAGCAAAGCTGCATATTCCCGGTTTCCTTTTGCCAGATCATTCCAGACAATAACCATGGCAATGCATCTTGCCAGGCCTATAAGAATCAGCCCTATCATAAAATCCGGCTCATTCTTAAGAAAAATAACAGCTAAAACAAACATCAAGACTGGACCTACGACCCAGTTTAATAATAACGAAACGGATATTACTTTTTTATCCCGGAACACTTTTGGCAATAAGCTATAATCTACCTTCGCAAGAGGTGGATACATCATCAGGATTAAGCCGACAGCTAAAGGGATATTAGTGGTACCTGAAGAAAATGAATTTGTTATTACAGAGATGCCAGGAAAAAAATATCCCAAACCGACTCCGATGATCATAGCCAGAAAAATCCAAAGGGTTAAATACCGGTCAAGAAATTTTAATTTGGTCTTCATTTTAATGGTTTATTTGGGAAAAAACATAAAACATTTCGGCCCCGATTTGTAGACTTCTTTCACTGTATATTCTGGTTTGTTCAGGTGTGCTATCTGAGATTTTCGGATCTTCAAAGGTAACAGGAATACGTTTCTCTGCACCTGAAATGAAAGGGCATCCTTCATCTGCCTGGGAGCAGGTCATAACTGCAGCAAAACCTGTATTTGGATTAAAATGATCATCGTACTTTTTAGAAAATCCAATGACAGGTAAAGCATTTTCAGAATACTTAACAGCATATACAGGGTTTTCGCTTTCACTTAATTTCCAAATATAAAAGCCAGCTTCCATCAATGTTTCAACAACTTTAGGAAATAAAGCAGTTGTCTCTGTACCTCCGGAATAGCAGTTTACATTAGAGATTTTAAAATAGGCGGATGCAGTTTGTGCCCAGATTTGTGCCAGATGGCTTCTCCGGGAATTATGGGTACAGATAAAATTAATAGATATTGATTCTTGATTTCTTTTTTTCTGCTCTATAAAATCTATTAATGGCTGCAGAACAGCTTTTCTTTCTTCGCCGATCTCTATAGAAAGAAGTTCTTCTATATATTTTGTCAATTTAAGATACATTCCAGTCATTATAAAGGTTAATATTAGCAACAGCCCGAACCTGGTGTACAGCTAGAATCCTGATTAGCCTTCAGCCCGCTTAAGCTTATTTTTTGCTTTTCCTGAGGAATTCCACAGGCGTCTGTAGCTAAACAAGCCGTCAGTTTATTTTTTAAGATAAAGTTGTTACCGTTAAATTCCAGATCATATTTTCCAATAGTCTGATCCTGATATTCTACTTCAATTTCAAAATCTCCGATTCCCAGCTTCTCTTCTGACAAATTAATAATATGTAATAATTTTCCGGGTTTAAGACGGTGTTCGTAATCTTCCGCATTCCAGAGCTGAAAATTTATGCGTTCTTCTCTTCTGATAGTTCCTCCGCAATCGATGAAGTTTTTGGTAACCATTCCTATCTCAGTAACGTGGAAGTGTTCCGGTACAAATCTTCCGTCCTCCAGCTGGAATTCTACATTTTCCAAGCCTGGTAAAATGCTTTTAATGTCTGATAATTTCATAATTCAATATTTTAATTGTTATAATGCAATATTACGATGATTCAATTCAAAAAAAATTTAGCAGCAATTCTGCTTTTTAACGGTGGAAATAATATTTGAAAAGAAAGCATTTAAAATTTCGAACACTTTTTCATCGATACAGTAACATACAGAATTGCCTTCAATGTTTCCTTTGATCAGGCCCGCATTCTTTAATTCTTTCAGATGCTGGGAAACGGTAGGCTGTGCAAGAGGCAATTCATTAACAATATCTCCGCAGATGCATTCATTAACTTTCAGAAGATATTCAATGATGGCAATTCTTGCCGGATGTCCCAAAGCTTTTGCAATGACAGCGATCTTATTCTGCTCATCTGTAAAGAAATCTGTTTTTGTAGCCCCCATACTTTTTATTATATCGCAATATTACGATAATATATTTTAGCAACAAAATTTTAAGTGAAAAATCCCCACAGAAAATTTCTGCGGGGACGGCACCAATTTATAATATATAATTAAAAACTTTCTTCTGCAAGCTCTTTATTGACAATAGCTCCTGTGAAATTTCCCTGGGCAACAGCATTGGCTACAGACCTCATCATGGTGACATTGTCACCACAAGCAAAAACACCGGAAATATTGGTTTTATGCATAGAGTCAATTTTGATAAACCCATGCTCGGTAAGCTCACAGCCAAGATATCCTGAAGCATTGATATTCTGCTCAAAAGGTATTTTGGCATACAGTGCTTTCAAGGAGATTTCTTTTCCGCTTTTAAAGATGACTTTCCGGATGTTTCCGTTTTCATGCTCTATTTTTTCAATTTCATCTTCAACAAGAATGATATTATTCTGGGCCAGTTTGTTTTTCTGATCTTTTGAAAGAACCGATTGGCCATTACTGAATATGAAGAGGTTCTTTGTCAGGTTATATACCAGTTTTGAAAATTCAAAGGCCATATCACCATCTGAAAAAATTCCGGTTACTTCATCTCTCACTTCATAGCCATGGCAGTACGGGCAGTGGAGAACTGAAATTCCCCAGCATTCTGCAAATCCGGGAATATCAGGCATGAGATCAATCACTCCTGATGCCAAAATCAGTTTTTTAGCATAAAATTTTTCGCCCCCAGAAGTTTCCGTTTCAAATCCTTCATCAGTTTTTCTCAGTTTTATAACAGAATCTTCATGAAACTTCACTGTATCATATGCTTCGACCTGCTTGCGGGCAAGATCAGCAATTTCTTTTGGCACTTTTCCGTCATGGGTAATAAAGTTATGTGAATGGGGCGTCTGTCTGTTACATGGTTTCCCACTGTCTATGATCAGGGTATTTCTTAATGATCTTCCTAAAGACATTCCTGCTGATAACCCGGCATAGCTTCCGCCTATAATAATAACCTCGAAATTTTTCATTTTACTAAATAATATTGAATGTTAGTCTGTTTTTCAGCTGTTCGCTTCTCATCACAAAGTTAAAATAAAATCTCATTAATGCAATATTGTTGCATTAATATTTTATTACAATAATAAAAAGATTAAAAAAAGAAACAGCTGATTTTAAACTTATTAAAATTTAAAATCAGCTGTCAGTCATATTTATTGTCGAATATGATCTGTGAATCAATTATTTTTGAAGAGTTTTATGGTGTAATCCAGGAGTTCTATCCCACCTGTTTCTCCATGTCCCGGAATTATAAGTTTGACATCAGGATATTGGGCTTTTACTTTTTCAACGGTTTGGGACCAGGCCTGAACATTGGCATCTCCGAGGTATCCTTTTGTAGCATTCATTTCTTTGATCAGACAGCCTCCGAACATTGCTTTCTCATCAGGAATATAGGCTACTACATTGTCTTTTGTATGTCCTTCTCCAAAGTATTTCACCAAAATTTTGTGTTTTCCGGCATTCAGTGTGATGGTATCATTAAATCCATGCTCCGGAACATTTGCTCCATTTTGCTTTGCCAGTTCAATAGTTTTATTGCTGGCATAAGACGGAATATTATTTTTGCCAAACTCTTTCAGTCCGCCTACACAGTCATCATGGAAATGGGTTGCCACAACAGCATTCACTTTGGAATGAAGGTTATTCTTAATCCATGAAATCAATTCCTCTGTACTTTTATCATTGGCAGGGCTATCCAGGATTACGGTTTCATTTCCGTCTTTCACAATCATCCCATTACATTCTACTTTTCCAAAGGAATCTGTATTCAGATAGGAAATGTGCTGATAAATACCGTTGGACAGCTGAATGATGGAGAGGTTATCTGTTTTATAGACTACTTGGGCCTTCTGAGTTTCTTTCTGAGAACTGCAGTTTAAAAATAACAAAGCTGAGGATAAAAATAAAATTTTGGATAGTGATTTCATAGGGCATTACAATTACAGCGAAATTAGAAAATATTTCACCCTATGATGTGATTCATTATAGTTAATTAAGTGTTAATATCTGTGCTTCACCTCATTAATTTCCTCCCTGATGTTTGTACGGATGTCAATTTTTGCTCCTTTAAAACTAAAGATTGTAGTTCCTTTTTCACGGGCAAATTTATTGACAATGGAATCTGCGGCTTTGGAGTTTTCGAAATAAGGACCTGTCTCTTTTAATTCATCTTCTTCTTTGGAAAATTCTTTTACCCGGATCAGGTTATCGTATTTTTTACTGAGATCAAACCAATTGATGTAATCCGCATTAAAGGAGACTGCCTGTACTCCTTTTTTGGAATAGTAATTAACAGCTCCTGCCTGTCCATAATTATCACAAAGAACTAAAGTCCTTCCGCTCCCTGAAAGCAGGGAATATTCCTTGTCTACTTTTTGGGCAAGCTCTTTCCATCCCTGCATATCTGCAAAATCCTGGGGCAGCGGATGGTCTTTACCGTCTTCCCAGCGGAGCAATCCCATTTTTTTATATTTTTCAGGATGGTTGACTATGTATTCCGGACTTTTATTGGGCAAAGCAAGATTATACAGAGGCAGAAACAGAAGTACAGGAACAAGGATAAAAACAGGCTTAAGAAACTTTTTCCAACTTTTATCAAAGATGTGCGCCAGAAAAACAGCCCCGAATGCTATGAAAACCGGATAAATCCCAACAGCGTAATAATCTTTAGCTTTGAAAAATAAAAACAGGGCAATAGTTATGACATATGCCCAAAAGAAAGATCTGAATTTCTCAAACGGTTTGTAAAATAACAACGCATAAAAGCCTGCAATAATGACCAATAACGAGCCTATAAAGAAAAGGATCTGGGATTTAAAAAAACCGAACCGGTCAACATGAACCAGCTGTCTTTCCGAAAGTTCTTTCATATGTGAAACAACTGGAAAATCGAATTTGTATTGCCAGATCAGATTAGGAAGCATAATTAATACAGCTACGAAGGCCGCACCATAAAGATGAGGCTGAGCAAATATTTTTCTTTGTCTGGTCAGTAGAACAGCAGGAATAATTCCCAATACGGAAAAAACAATATTATATTTATTCAAAAAGCCTATCCCAAAGATTACCGCAGCAAGGTAGAGCCATTTTACTTTTTCGGAATTAAAATACAGGATCAAGACATAATAGATAAGGGTCCATAGCAATACCTCCAGGGAAGTCGGCTGAAAAAGCAAATTGATGCGAAGAAGTACTGAAAGCAGGATCCCTGTTGAAGCCAATATTTTGGCATACAAACTACCCTGAAGCTCATCAATAATTTTCCATACAACAACAATGGTCATTGCTCCGAAGAATGCCGGGAAAAATTTCACCCAAAATATGGACCCTCCGAGTGTTTTAACGAGCCAGGCCAGCCATGAATTCACCGGAGGAACGGAAAGATATCCCCAAGCCAGATGATTGCCCTGATCCAGATGGAGGTATTCATCTCTGTGTAACTCATATTCGGAGCTGATCAGAGAATATTGGAGGATGAATTTTACAATGATAAAGAAAAAGAGAATCAGGTAGCTTTTCTTCATAGTTATGAGATTGTATGGTTACTGTTTCTTGTAAGACAATTTATTAAAAATATCCATTACATCCATTTAAACAATAAAAATCCTGAGAAAAAATTTCCCAGGATCTTACAGTTTAAATATATAGTGATTGTTTACTATTTTTTCTTTTCTTTAAGCTCTTCCTTGTCCTTATCGGAAGGGTTCCATACTTTCACTTCAGAGTCTTTGGTGATTCCTGAAAGGATCTGAACATTGATCCCGTCGCTGGCCCCTAATTTCACATATACTTTCTTGAACTTTCCATCCGGCTGTTTCACTTCTACAAAAGGGGTATCTTTTCCGTTTTTCTTTTCGTACTGGATAAGTGATTCATCCAAAAGCAATGCATTTTTTTCAGATTTCAGGACAATTTCACCGTTAGCAGAAAAACCGGCTCTGATGTATTCGTTGTTAGGGTTGTTTACGTCACCTTCTACCGGGAATTTTATCGTTCCCAGATTATCTTTTCCTTTAGGAGCAATCATGGTCAGTTTTCCCGGGAATGTTTTGTTCTGAAGGGCACCGATCACGATTTTCATATCCATTCCCTGCTTCAGTTTTCCTGCCTGAGCTTCATCTATTTCTCCCTGAAAGATCAAAGAATTAAGGTCTGCAATGGAGCAGATGGTTGTCCCTGCGTTGAATGAGTTAGCCTCGATTACCTGGCTTCCTACTTTTACAGGAACTTCAAGAACAGTACCTGCTGCTTTGGAACGGATCTGCGTTGTTGCAAGGCCCTGAAGTTCCGGAGTAGCCCCCGTTTTTACGATCTGTAATCTTTTTTGAGCTGTAGCCAGCTGCTGGTTGGCATTTCTAAGGGCCTGCTGCTGTGAAAACAGTTGCTGCTGAGAGTTCAAGTACTCCTGCTTGGAAATAACGCCTTGCTTGTACAGTTTTTCCTGCATAGAATATTGCTTCTGCATATTATCCACATTCATTTTAGCGTTGCTGATCTGCAGCTGAGAATTCACCACTTCCTGCTGAGCATTGTTTACATCAGCAATATTAGGAATGATTCTTACTGTAGCAATCAGCTGTCCTGCCGTTACCTTATCTCCTTCATCCACCAGAATTTTATCAATGATTCCTGCAATATTCGGCTTGATCTCGATCTCTTCTTTTGGAATGATCTTCCCTGTCGCCATCACCTTGTCTTCCATGTCCTGGTATTTTGGTTTTCTGGTCAGGAAAGCTTCACTTTCTTTAGAATTTGATTTTACGAGATACCCAATCCCGAAGATCAATGCCACTGCAAATAAAAGCCCGAGTACAATATAAATGGCTTTTTTCCAAGTGAATTTCTTTTTCATATATCTAGTTTATTTTTTACGATTAAAAGGAGAAAAATTAATTGAGAGGATTTAAATATTTAAACATTAAAGCCAATCATTATTTTTTCAAATTATTTTATTTTCAAATTAACATATTACTATTCTGATCTCAGAGCTTCAATCGGCCGGATCTTTACTGCACGCTGTGCAGGAATCATCCCGATAATCAAGCCAAGAATCACCATTACTGCCATGGCTCCGAATACGTTTCCATAATTTACGGTTGGGTTATAAAACGGAAACTCATCCTGGTTCTGGGTCACCATATTTAAAATAATCAGAACAAATATCCCGCACATGAATCCGAGAATCCCCGAAGAGAGTGTAATAACAACACTTTCCAGAAGAATCTGGTTTCTTACTTCAGCTGGTTTTGCCCCTAAAGCTCTTCTTATCCCGATTTCCTTTGTTCTTTCTTTTACCGTGATCAGAAGGATATTCGAGATGGCAATAACTCCTGCAAGGATCGTCAGTGTTCCTACGATGATTGTTAAAAGCTGCATTCCTGTAAGGAAACCTGTCAGTTTTTTAAATTCTTTACCTAGGTTAAAACTTCCGAAAGCATTGGTATCTTCGGGAGATACTTTATTTTTAGTCTTCAGTACAAGTTTTACGTCTTCTTCTACTCCATTAACGTTAGCATTGGGCTTGCTCACGATGGCAAACATATCAATCTGTTCTCCGGCGTTATACATTTTCGTATAGGTTGAAAGAGGAATAAAAGCAGTCCGGTCATTTTCAAAACCACCTCCTTTTTTCACTCTGAAAACACCAATCACATTAAAGAACAGTCCTTTTATATTGACTTGCTTCCCAACAGGATTTTCTTTTTTCTTGGCGTCAAAGAAATTCTTATAAATCTCTTCCCCAATCACCACTACATTCTTATTTCCCATAACATCAGCATCGTTAAGATAGCGTCCGAAAATAAGTTTTTTCTCAGAAATTTTATTTCCTACCGCATAATCTCCCGTAAGGGAATAGGTGCCGTTTTTACCATTTCTTGACATGGATTCACCGGGGGTTCCGGTAAAGCTTCCCCTAGCATTCTGCGGAGAGATATAATCTATAGCAGTCACTTTTCTTTTCAGCATATCCATATCGGATAACTGCAGATGAACTTCCCTTCCTTTCGGAAATCCCTCATATGGAATAGAGGTTTTCTGAGCCCAAAGAAAAATAGAGTTCGTCGCAAATCCGGAGAACAGCTTATCGAAACCATTTTCCATCCCTTTTGCCGCTCCAAGAAGACTCACATACAAAAACATTCCCCAACCTACCCCAATCATGGTAAGGAACGTGCGGAGCTTATTATTCCTCAGTGAATAATAAATTTCCTGCCAAGTATCTTTTTTAAATAAAATGTTCACTTCTTTGAGTTATAAGTTTAAAATATATATGAATGATGATTGATAATTGATCAATGATGATGTCTGTTTACCGCATCACTACTCAGTTCTTAACGCCTCTATTGGTTTAATCCGCGAAGCTCTGTATGCCGGAACGAATCCTGCAATAAGCCCTGAACACACCAAAGCTATAAATGCCATGAAGATGGTTCCCCACCCTACACTCGGGCTTTTGATGAAATATTCTTCAAGACTGTCTCCTATTAAACTAAGCGCCAATACACCTACTGCCACTCCAACAATTCCTGAAACTACCGTTATCACCACACTTTCCTGTACAATAAGAGCTACAATACTTTTCGGTTTGGCTCCAATAGCCTTACGTACACCAATCTCTTTGGTTCTTTCTTTTACGATATACACCATGATATTACTGATCCCGATAATTCCTGCCAGCAATGTTCCCAGTCCGATAAAGCCTACAATAAGGGTAAGCACGGCCATAAACTGGAAGGTTTCATTCATATTCTGGGCATTATTCCAGACACGGACTCCGTTTTCATCGTCAGGAGCAACATTCTTCCTGGCTTTTAAGCGGTCTTTAAGCTCATCCCCATATTTTATGGCTTCCTGGGGTGTTAGTTTTTCGTTATAGGCAATATATGCGGTAGATACGGTATCCGAACCTTTTTTCATCTGTTGAAGGGTTGTAATAGGAACGGTAATATGTCTTTCGTCCCAGTCTCCTCCGTCATCGGAAAATACCCCAACTACTTTGAACATGGTTCCGTTGATATTCAGGTCTTTTCCCACCGGACTTCCGTTCTTGATGAGGTCACGCTGAACCATCCTTCCGATCACCGCTACATTCTGTTTTCTTGCAAGGTCCATAGGCGAAAGATAGCGCCCGTCCAGCATCTTCCTGTTCTCAATAACCTTTTCTCCCGGTTCCGCTCCGTTAATCTGGTAAGTACCGCTTTCCTTTCCGTATTTTACCATTAAACTTGTGGTATATCTTGGGCTGGCATCACCTACTTTTTCTTTATCTGTATTGATCAGGAAATCATAATCTTCATTATCCATGGTGACCGTTCTGTCAGACTGAAGTCCTTTATAGGCCAACGTGGTTTTACCGGTATAGATCGTGATAAGATTCTGTGCATCTCTTGCAAAACCTTCGGTAAAGGCATTCTGAAGCCCTTTCCCTATTCCGAAAAGAACAACAAAAATAAAAAGCCCCAAAGCCACTGTAAACCCCGAAAGCACCGTCCGCAATACATTACTGCGAATAGAACTGAATATTTCCTGCCAACGATCTAGGTCAAACATTTTTATTAGTATTTAAAGATTGAAAATTTAAAGATTAAAAAACAGGCTCTAAATTTTCAAATTATCTTATTATCAAATTCAAATCAATACAGTTTACAAAACAATCTGCTTGATAAACTCATCACTTTCTATGATGCCATCCTTCAGTATTACGTTTCTTTTCGTCTGTGCGGCTACGTCCGGTTCATGGGTGACAACGATGATAGTTCTTCCTTCATTATTGATATCCTGAAGAAGTTTCATAATATCGTGCGTCGTTTTTGAATCCAGCGCTCCGGTTGGCTCATCGGCCAGAACTACTTTAGGATCTGTGATCAGCGCTCTTGCAATGGCTACTCTCTGCTTCTGTCCTCCGGAAAGCTCGTTGGGAAGATGTCCTGCCCATTGCCCGAGACCTACTTTTTCCAGATATTCCAATGCTTTCTGGTTACGCTCTTTTCTCGGAACGTTTTGGTAATATAAAGGAAGTGCTACATTTTCCAGAGCTGTTTTATAGCTGATCAGGTTGAAGGACTGAAAAATAAAACCCAGAAACTTGCTCCTGTACTCTGCAGCTTTCACTTCAGACAGATGCTCAATTGGAACATTATCCAGCTCATATGTTCCCGAATCTTTTTCATCCAGAATACCGATGATATTAAGAAGCGTAGATTTCCCGGAACCGGAACTTCCCATAATAGAAACAAACTCGCCCTCGGAAATATTAAGATTAATCCCCTTAAGAACGTGCAGTTTGCTTTTCCCCGTATCGTATGATTTATGTAAATCCTGAATTACTAACATGAAGTGATGCTTGTTTTATACCCAATAAGTAGGTGTTATTTTCAATTTGTTACAAGAACAATAATTTATTCGAATATTTTATTGTTTAACTTTTTAAACCTTTATTTACAGTACATTAAGGAAAAGTGTTTAACTGTAACTTTAATTTTTCATTTATTTTTTACTCATACCCCCGTCTAAGCCATTATCCGTGCTGGTTTCATGTAAATGTGGAAAACTTTTACAGTTAAAACTCAGCCAATTACTATTTACCCCTTTCAAAATCAGTTCTTTTTTTCGAACTTTGTCATTAGTTCTTTACAAGAAACCTCCACTCATGAATGTGAATATGTTTCTCACGTAAATACCAAACATACAAGAAGTTAAGCATTACTTCAACGTTATCCACAGTGATGCAGATTATTTAATTTTTAAAGCTATTTTAATATGGGAATTTTCGATAAAAGAGTAAGTTACAAGCCATTTGAATACCCTGAGGTTCTTCAGTTTGTAGAGGCGATCAACAAATCGTTCTGGGTGCATTCGGAAGTGGATTTTACTGCAGATGTTCAGGATTTTCATTCGCAGTTAGAGCCGCACGAAAAACACGCTGTAAAAAATGCACTTTTAGCCATTGCACAGATCGAGGTGTCTGTAAAGACATTCTGGGGAAACCTATACAATCACTTGCCAAAACCTGAATTCAACGGCCTTGGAGCTACTTTTGCAGAATGCGAATTCCGTCATTCTGAAGCCTATTCCCGATTGGTAGAGGTATTAGGATATAACGAAGAATTTTCCAATGTTATTGAAATTCCTGCCGTGAAAAAGAGAATTGACTTCCTGTCAAACGTTCTGAAACACGCCAATTCTACAACACCGAAAGAATATGTATCTTCTCTTTTATTATTCAGCATCCTGATCGAAAACGTATCCTTATTCTCACAATTTGCGATCATCCTTTCTTTCACAAGATTCAAAGGGTATATGAAGAATGTTTCCAATATCATCGCATGGACATCCGTTGACGAGCAGATTCACGCCAATGCAGGAATCTATCTGATCAACAAGATCCGTGAAGAACAGCCTGATCTGTTAACAGATTCAGATATTGAAGACATCTACACATTGGTAGATCAGTCCATTGAGCTGGAAGGTGAAATCCTTGACTGGATCTTCGAACTGGGAGAATTAAGCGTTTTCTCAAAAGAAGACCTTCTGAACTTCATGAAGTACCGTGTAGACGACAGCTTAAAGAAAATCGATATGGAAACCCGTTACAACGTTTCTCCTGAGCAATACCGTCCAATGAAATGGTTTGAAGAAGAAGTTTTCGCAAATTCAATGGATGATTTCTTTGCCAAAAGACCGGTAGATTATACAAAACACGACAAGAGTATTACAGCGAACGATTTGTTTTAATATAAGTGAATGTAGCGCGAGCGAAGCGAGCGTCAAAGCAGATAGTATCAGCAATATCAAACTGAACCTATCGAATTATATCATTCAAATAAAGTTTCTTCATTCTTTACAGCGACAAAAAATTCAAAGTACAACAATGATCAATGTAATTGTAACCTACACCGTAAAACCCGAATACGTTTCGGAAAACAAAACCCATATTCAAAAGTTTCTGGATGATTTCAAAAATCTGGATCAGGAGACATTTGAATACAAGGTATACATAAAAGAAGACGGTGTTACTTTTTTACATTATTCAAACTACATTAATGAAGAGGTTCAGTATGAGGTTTTGAATACTCCTTCTTTTAAGGAGTTTCAAAGATTAAGAGATGAAAGCGGACTGAATGGTACGCACAAAGTGGAAATATTACAATCAATATAAAAAGCAACAAAATTCCGGAGCACAAACACTGTTCCGGAATTCGAAAATATAACATCTATGGAAGAACAAAATTCAAATATATGGTGGCTCAATGAAGAGTCTGAGCAGATGCTGAACAGAGGATATCTGTTGAAAGGAGAAACTGTGGACGGAGCCATCGACAGAATTACCACTGCAGCTGCAAAAAAATTATACAAGCCGGAACTACAACCTGCTTTCAAAGAAATGATCACCAAAGGATGGATCAGTTTCTCATCTCCTGTATGGGCGAACATGGGAACACAGAGGGGGCTTCCTATCTCTTGTTTCAATGTTCACATTCCTGACAGCATTGAAGGAATTACTCACAAAATGGGTGAAGTTATTATGCAAACGAAAATCGGAGGCGGAACTTCAGGGTACTTTGGAGAGCTTAGAAACA
Organism: Chryseobacterium sp. 22532; assembly: GCF_052044665.1. Lineage (NCBI taxonomy): Bacteria > Pseudomonadati > Bacteroidota > Flavobacteriia > Flavobacteriales > Weeksellaceae > Chryseobacterium > Chryseobacterium sp. 22532. Next base: position 117,578 of record NZ_JBQENJ010000006.1, on the reverse strand, counting down.
GAGGAACTGCCGTAACGGATAACGGAAAATCTTCAGGAGCGGTTTCGTTCATGAAATTATTCGATACAGCAATGGATGTAGTTTCGCAGGGAGGCGTAAGAAGAGGTGCTTTTGCTGCTTATCTGGATATTGACCACGGAGATATTGAAGAATTCTTATCCATCAAAGATATCGGTAGCCCGATCCAGAACCTGTTTACAGGGATCTGCGTTCCTGATTACTGGATGCAGGATATGATTGATGGGGATATGGATAAGCGTAAAATCTGGGCAAGAGTTCTTGAAAGCCGCCAGCAAAAAGGTCTTCCATATATTTTCTTCACCGATAATGTTAACAGAAACAAACCTCAGGTTTACAAGGACTTAGGAATGCCTGTCAATGCAAGTAATCTTTGTTCCGAAATTATGCTTCCTTCTACCAGAGAAGAATCTTTCATCTGCTGTTTATCTTCTATGAACCTGGAATTATATGACGAGTGGAAAGATACTGATGCTGTAAAATTAGCTGTTTATTTCCTGGATGCTGTTTTAACTGAATTCATCGAAAAAACAGAAGGAAACTACTACCTGCAGGGAGCCAGAAACTTTGCACTGCGTCACAGAGCGCTTGGATTGGGAGTTTTAGGATACCATTCTTATTTACAGAAAAATATGATCCCGTTTGAAAGTTTTGAGGCAACTCAATTCAATGCGAGAGCTTTCAAACACATCAAAGAGCAGGCAGAAACTGCTTCAAGAGAATTAGCCAACATCTATGGAGAGCCGGAATTACTGAAAGGTTACGGATTGAGAAATACCACCACAATGGCTATTGCTCCTACCACTTCAAGTTCTGCGATCTTAGGACAGACTTCTCCCGGAATTGAGCCATTTGCTTCCAACTATTATAAAGCAGGTCTTGCCAAAGGAAACTTTATGCGTAAGAACAAATATTTGGCAAAATTACTTGAAGAAAAAGGTCTTGATAATGAAGAAACCTGGAGAACGATCATGCTGAACCATGGTTCTGTACAGCATCTTAAAGAGCTGACAGACGAAGAGAAGGCAGTATTCAAAACGTTCAAAGAAATTTCTCCTATGGAAATTATCTCTCAGGCTGCTCAAAGACAGCAATATATTGATCAGGCTCAATCTCTGAATTTACAGATTCCATCTACAATGCCTGTAAAAGATGTCAATTACCTTTATATCGAGGCTTGGAAAAAAGGAGTAAAAACTCTTTATTACCAAAGAAGCTCCTCTGTCTCTAAAGAAATGATGGTCAATTTTGTGACCTGCTCCGCTTGTGAGGCATAGCAATTTGTAATGAACTAGCTAAATATTAAAAGCACACTGAAAAAGTGTGCTTTTTGTTTATATCAAAATTTTAACAAATTTTAACGCTCAAGTTAGAAAAACAAAACTTCTCATTAATCCTTCATTAATGCTTAAAATACTCACTCTACATTCACCAAATAGTGAATCAAGTATCTGCTGCAATAATTTCTAAGTATTATTTTTAATAATTTTATATTACATTTGTTGAAAATTTATTAAAAAACACAGATTCCAAATTAAAGTATTTAATATTAAATCAGCAAGAAAAATAGATCATTTGAGCTTTATTAAAATATATAAAGCAGATATATTTTGAATAAATATGATATAATTTAATATTAAACATTTGTAATCAAAAACAGAAATTAATTATAATAATTCATTTCCAGATTATACAAAAGAAATAGGTATTCATAAAAAAACACAAATAAAATACAGGAATACCAAAATGTATAAATAGAAAAAACACAAAAAACAGCCTTGTATAAATGCTAAACGATGAATTTAACAAATTTTATTTATAATATAAAATAACAAAAAAATTTAATTAAACAATTAATTTACTATTGGCAGGAAGTTTGCTAATAGTACACAAAAACAACACAAAAAAAATTATTTCGAAATGCACAAGATTATTACTTTAATTTTGGTAATGGCTTTTTGTACCATTACTGCTCAGGTGGGTATTAACACTTCTACACCTGATCCAAGCTCAGCTTTAGACATTACAAGCACTTCTAAAGGACTTCTTTTACCAAGAATCAGCAATCTAGCAACAGTTACCAATCCAGCAACAGGACTCGTTATTTTTGATACCAACAAAAAATGTATCAGTCAAAATGTAGGAACACCTGCCGCTCCGGACTGGGTATGCCTTTCTCCGTATGTTGCTAAGTTCTTTTACATGCCGAGCGTAGTTTTTGACACGACTACTCCTGCAACAGGACAGACAAAGGATCTGTATACTTTATATAAAAACCAGTTTTCCAATATCCCGGCAAATGCAAGAAGCACATCAGCTCCGGCTGCGATTCCGTTTTTTCCAAACGCAACAGATTTACACTATTATGTAACGGGTTATGATACTTCTGTTTTCAAAATAAACAGCATCAGCAACACAGGTGTATTAAATTATGATGTTTTATCAAATGCTACCTCAGCATCTTTCATCAACATCGTATTTGTTGTAAAATAAGCAGCTATGAAAAAGAATTTAAAAGGGCTGTCTTGGATGAGCCTGATTTTCGTTCTGTTTACCAACTTCGCGTATGCACAGACAGATAGTACTGAGGTAGCAAGTATTTACGGGTTTTATTCCTATTCAAGTTCATTAATGAATGCTTCTGCGGCACCAGAACTTTCAATACAAGGAAGCGCTTCCCATACTTCTACAGGAATACAGCTTACTCCTGCAAGCTCAGGACAGTTTGGAGGATTGTTTATCAACGGAAGAACTTTTACTTCGGTAAACGGGCTTCATGTTGAATTTGAATATGACATGAAAAATGGAACACCCTTGGGTGGTGCCTATGGAGACGGATTGTCTTTTTTCCTTTATGACGGGGCAGTAACAAGCCCTACCATTGGAGCACCTGGTGCCGGTATCGGATATTCCTATAACAGGACACAAAACACCTATGCAAGCCAAAGAAAAGCTGGTTTATCTGGGGCTTATCTGGGTATTGCCCTGGATGAATTCGGAAATTTTAAATCGAAGCGTTTTCAGGGTGAATCCAGAGTAAATGGTATTGCGGGGGTAGCATGGAGCCAGGCAACAAGCCATGTCACTTTAAGAGGGGCAAGAGGAGCCGCCATTAATGCCAATGGTTTAGGATTGGGATATACCGGATATCCCGTATTGGTTACCCGTTCTACCTTAAGCAACTCAGGTGCGGTAGGAAGAATCCTGCAAACTGACAGAAGCTATCTTGCGACTTCCAATTCACTTCCCTCTTTATTTGACCTCAGAAACAACGCAGGAGAGTTCAGGAAAGTATACCTAGATCTAATTCCCCATTTTACAACTCCGACCACAACAGACGGGTTTGATATAAAAGTGGATATCCAGACTACACAGAACGGAACTCCTGTGAATGTCATCAATTATTACCACTACAAAACTTCAGTACCTTATACCGAGAATGCCAATCCTCAGATCACTGATTTTAATACTTCGGATGTTGAAGGAGCCGCTACTCCTCAAACTTTGGATGCAACGGTTCCGGCTGTTTTGAAGCTTGGTTTTGCAGCAGCTACAGGAGGAGCTTATCAACAGCATATTATCAGAAATGTAAAGCTTACTCTTCCTTATGCCGCTGTTGCTAATGATGATATAGCTTCTACGTGTAAGTTACAACCGGTTAATATTCCTGTCTTCACTAATGATATAGCTTATAAAGGCCCTATCAGCGTTACGACCCCACCAACCGGAAGCAGTTCTAATATTGATTATTCGACATTCAGTTTTACAAAAAACAATGATACAGATCTTACGCTGTACCGTAAAAAAGTGACTCCACAGGGAACATGGACTTATAATAAAACGACAGGTATTGTTACCTTCAATCCTTCAAGCGGATTTACAGGAACAGCAACGATGACCTATACGATAAAGGGAAGAACTGTAAAAGACTCAAACGGTAAGATTATTGAGCCTTATGGTGATACTGCTTACCGGTCTACTCCCGCTACTATTACTGTCAATTTAAAAACCACAGGTTGTATCTATTCTGTTATTTCAAACAGAATGGTAACACAGGGAGTAAAATAAGACATTAGTATCCAATTATAAAAGGCATTACAAAACCATAGAAATTTCTATGGTTTTTGTTTTATATTTGTTATACTCGTTTAATCCTAAAAATATAGATATGAAATTCGGCCAGGTAGAAGACCCTTCAAAAATAGATTTTACACTTCCTAAAGATCATTCCGGAACTAAGGAAATTCTAAGTCAGAATAAAAAAGGATTGGAAAATATTTCTATTGGATGTGCAAAATGGAACAAAACCGATCTTAAAGGATTTTATCCTAAAGGAACCAAGGACGAATTGACCTATTACGCCAAACAGTTTAATTCTATTGAGCTGAATGCTACTTTTTACGGAATGCCTACCCCAGAACAGGTAGCGGTCTGGAAAGAAAAGACGCCTGAAAATTTTAAATTTTTTCCAAAAATCACCAATACTGTTTCGCATTTCAGAAGGCTGATTGACGTTACTGAACCGGTAACCAATTTTGCATCGGCCATCATGAATTTTGATCAGAAACTAGGCATGGCTTTTTTACAGCTTCATGATAATTTTAAACCTAAAGATTATGACAGGCTGGAAAAATTTGTAAAAGACTGGCCTCAGGAAGTTCCTCTTGCTATTGAACTCCGCAATACGGAATGGTTCTCTGATGAAGAGATCTTCAATACAACCTGCGAGCTTTTTGAAGCCAACAACATTACCAATATTATTGTGGATACTGCCGGGAGAAGGGATATGCTCCATATGCGTCTCACTACTCCCAACGCTTTTATCCGATATGTTGGCGCCAATGCAGAAAGCGACTATGAAAGGCTGGATGATTGGATGAAACGTCTGACAAAATGGAAAAAAGAAGGTCTGCAGAATGTATACTTCTTTGTTCATCAGAATATTGAAAAAGCGTCTCCCCTACTTTCCGCCTATTTCATTAAACAGATGAATGAGGAATGGAAAACCGATCTACATATCCCGCAAATGGCCACCGATAATAACGGAACTCTGTTTTAACTAAATTAACCAAATAAGTTTTTAATTGTTGTATTTTTCAGCCAGACCTGCAAAAAGATGCTTAAAAAGCTATTTTTGTTGAAAAAAAACAGTAAATTAGGATATACTGATGTTCATTATAAAGCACAGTATCCTAAAAACAAATGTCATGGAAAAAGAAATTTGCACAATCAGTATTGCCAGTACGTGGCTCGGTGATGAATATACGTTTTACGAGGATCATAAAATAAAAAGAGTCTACGATAACCATAGTCTGAGTTCCAACCGGACCGAGTGGCTGGAACCCCACCAGATCAGTAAGCACAATAAAGATAAGCTGATTAAAAACTGTCCTGAAGAATTTAAGGAACAAGTCATGCAGATTCTTGATTATCCATAATATATAAGCAATGAGTAATAAGGTTAAAAAAAACTGCTTATTGCTTATTACTCATTGCTTATTTTTTCTTAACAAAAGTACAAGATTCAGGAAGAGGAGCAGGAGATCTAAGGATACCCAGATACCCAGCTTTGCATTTTCATAATTATAGGTCTCCACCTGTTTTTTTGCTGCTTCCGAAAGTTTTACACTCTGGTTGATATAGTTTTGGACTTCAACAATCTGGTCAATATTTTTGTTTGGAACAGCATGTTGGGAGAAATAGACCATATTCTTTTTGCCTAAATATCCTATGATCCAGTATTCGTCGGATTGGTCCATTTTAAGATATTCTATCCTATAATATTCCGGACGTATTTTCCCGATATGTTTAGGTTCCAGATTCTGGATTTTGGCAGTATCCACTTTGATCAGATAAAAATCCAGGGTCTGTGGAAGCTTATTGACCACCTGTAGTCCTACAGAATTATCTACAAAGCTTACCGCACTTTTTTTAATGAACCAATACGTAAACGTTGAGATTGAAAAAACCAGTGTAAGGATACGGAACAGCTTTGCCCATTTTGCCAGCCTTCCCGATTTTACTTTAAATAAAATCAAAGAAAGGACACAAGCCCAAAAGATAACAAAAATGATAAATACCATACTGCAAAGATACTGATTTAAGATTTTTCAGAGGAATGTTAATCTACATTCCATTCTTTGTAGAACTGATCCAGGAATCCCAGCATATAATCATGTCTTTGCTGAGCGATCTCCTTCCCTTTCTCAGTATTCATCAGGTCTTTTAAAAGCAGAAGCTTTTCATAGAAATGATTAATCGTTGTTCCGTTAGACTTTTTATATTCATCCTTAGACATATTTAGACTTGGCTGCACTTCAGGGTCATACATCGGATTATTTTTAAAGCCTCCAAAGTTGAACGTCCTTCCAATTCCAATAGCACCTATCGCATCTATACGGTCTGCATCCTGTACAATCTTAAGCTCAATTGGCAATTCAGCCGGAACTTCGCCCCTATTTTTAAACGAGATATTTTTAATGATAAATAAAACTTTTTCTATCACTTCTTCAGAAACCTGTTGTTCTTCTAAAAATTCTCTTGCTATTTTTGGAGCAATGGTTTCGTCTCCGTTATGAAACTTTGGATCAGCAATATCATGCAGCAATGCAGAAAGCTCCACAACTTCCTGGTTACAGTCTTCTGATGCCGCTATTTTTTTCGACAGCTTCCATACTCTTTCAATGTGATACCAGTCGTGCCCGGCTTCGGCGTCTTCTAATTTTTCTTTTACAAATTCTACGGTGTTTTCGATCGTACTTTTCATTTATCTGCCAATTCGTTTAAAATAATATTCCAGAGTTTTTTGTTATAACTTCTAAAAAAATTGACGTGCCCGATTTCGTTTTTATCAGATTCTGAGGCTTTTATCAGCCTGTAAATAGGTCTAAGGTTAGGATATGTATTGTTCAAAAGGCTCAATACTCCTTTTTCAGTCAGCCATACATCGTCTTCTGCCCGGATCACAAACACTTTTTGCGTCAATGTTTTAGAATAGTCATCAATTTTCTCCAACAGCCTGTTGGTTGATTTCCTGTTTAAAATTAAGGTTCTCCAGTCATATGCACAATTTTTTGGCAGACTTTCTCCAAGTCCAAACCAGTTTGCCGGAAAATAGCCTAATAATCTGGTGGTTAGTGGCTGAACAATTCCAAAGCCAAGATAAGCTTCTATTTTTGTGCGAATCTTCAGGTTTCCTACGAATGCATTCTGAGTTCCCACAAAAATGAATTCATCAAACATCATGGAATCTTCATTCATACCAAGAATCAATGCCCCGACCGAGTGTCCAAGACAATACTTCTTATATTCCGGAAATTCTGTTTTAATATATTGAGTGATTGTTTTATAGTCTTCAGAACCCCAGATTCTCATAGAGGCTTTAAAACCTTTCATGTTTTCCGGTTTTGACAGTCCTATTCCTCTGTAATCATAAGCTATGACCGTAAATCCATGTTCTGAGAAGAAATGGGCAAATGAAAAGTACACCTGCTGCTTTACACCTGTTGCAGAGTTGATCAGAAGCAGCTTTCCGTTACTTTTTCCAGGCCTGAAAAGATGAGCTGCCAGAGATATATGGTCTTTTGTAATGAGTTCCAGTTTTTCCATATTATAAAAAGAAAAAATCCACTATAAAAGTGGAGATTTTACTTATATTTTTATGTTAAGTTTACAGCTTTCGATATGCGGCAAATAGCTTTAGGAAAGGAAATCCGACATTCTGGGAAGTCCGGTCTGTGAACCTTTCCCTCCGGAAACCCTCGAAGAAACTTCATTACCGAATTTCACACAATCTTCGATAGAATTTCCGTGGCATAGTGCTACAGCAAATCCTGAAGTAAAGGCATCTCCCATTCCCATTTTGTAAACCGTCTCGTCTTTATCATTCCTATAGTACTTCATTTCCGTTCCATCAAAATAAACCGTTGAATTGGTATCATCCCTTACGAAAACCTTATTGAAATATTTTTTAAGGATCTCTTCTCGCTTATCTTCACCGAAAACAGTATGCAGTTCACTACTTTTTGTCACAATAAAATCTACATTTTCTATAATTCCTTCACTGATTCTCATCGCCGGCGAAGCATAAAGGCCTACTTTTTTTCCGTATTTTTTAGCTTTTCGGATTGCATATTCTACTACCTCCATCGCCACTTCAAGCTGAACGAGAACAAGATCCACACTGTTAAAATAACGGTCCGCATCTTCCACATGCTGAATGCTGAGGTGTTTATTAGCAGCAGGAACTACTACGATGGCTGCATTTCCATGGCTGGTAGTTACATATGCTGTTCCCGTAGATTCCATATCGGTTTCATGGACAAAGCCTACATTTACACCTTCACCTACAAGATTTCTCATGATCTGCTGGCCAAGAGGATCCATCCCCACACATCCTATAAAATAGACACTGGCTCCCAGCCTTGCAGTTCCCACCGCCTGATTGGCCCCTTTTCCTCCAAAATAACTATCTGATTTGACAGCTAGAACCGTCTCATTGGATTGAGGAATTTTTTCGGTTTCTAAAACGAGATCAATTGATGAGCTGCCTACTACAATAATTTTGGGTTGTTCTGATGAGAATTTCATTGGTGTTTTTATCTGAGTTTAATATAATGTTTTCAGAGAACTAGGTTCAAAAATAACTAATTTAATTAACTTATTTCAATAAATTCGGTAATTATCTTCACAGGTTTGTGATCCTGGTCGTATGCAATATAGCTGGCATAAAACCCTTCACCATATCCTGTTTCAAAGGCAAAGATTGTTCCGGGATGCTCCTCAGCAGGTTTCAGAAATGCATACTGGTCTATAGCTCCTTTCTCATCAAAGAAATAATCATGGAAAAATTCTTCATAGATTCCCATGAAATCTGCCCCTTTATTGTGATACAACTTTTTTTCAAGCTCGTTAAGGCTATGCTGGGTATCTACATCCATCAGGCATCCCATTCCACTTTCTACAGGATATCCGAAAACTTCCTCTTCAGCAAGATCTTTAATATCCTGGCCTTCAGTAACAGCCATTTTCCAGTCTGTAATTTCTGTATTGCTGAAAATAACTTCTGCATACGCAACACAGTTGCTTTCTCTTTCTTTATGCAGTAAAACAGAGAAATTACCTTTTGGAAATTCTGTTGTGAAAGGCAACATGTCATTCGTGATCAAAGGATCACAGGCAACGAGCTTTCCACTGGAAAGATAGAGTTTCCCAACTTCAAAGCTTTCCAGTAAAGGACTTTCCACGAAGTTTCTTGAGAATAGTTTTTTTATGTTGTCTATGTGTGTCATTTATTCTTTATTAATCTGCACCAGTCAATGTGATGTGTACATTTTCACTCCCTACATTGAGACAAAATAAAATATTATTCATTTCATCTTCCGGGCTTTCAATTATTAAAAGCTGATAAATTTTAGGGTCATTAGCCATTTCAATATCTTCTGTAGAAGAAATTTTTGCAGAAACTGCCAGGCTTGAATTTAAAACAATATTGACATAACTGTTTTCTATCAAATTTCCGTCCAACAGTTCTCCAATCAGGTAAAACTCTTTTTTTCTTCTGATGGTAAAACTGCTAATGACCCTAAAAGTCCCAACTTTATCTTTAAAGTTCATTACAAACTTTTCAGTTTCTCTTCCAGAATTGCAATTTTATCCTGAGCATCTTTTTGTTTCTGGCGCTCTACTTCTACAACTTCAGGTTTAGCGTTAGCTACAAACTTTTCATTGGAAAGCTTCTTGTCTACAGAGATTAGAAATCCTTTCAAATAAGCCAATTCTTCTTCTGTTTTCTTTTTCTCTGCACCCAAATCTAAATTTTCGCTCAGAGGAATAGAAACTTCTGTTGCACTAACAAGGAATGTAAAGCTAGGCTTATCTGTCTTTGCTGCGAAATGAATTTCAGTAACATTAGCCAGCTTTCTGATCACCGCTTCATTTTCAAAGTTTGAGGCACTTGTATAAACCTCAACAGCTTCTTTAGGCGAAATTCCTTTGGTCTGACGGTAATTTCTGATTCCGGAAATGATTTCTTCAGCAGTTTCAAAGTTTTTGATTATCTCTTCATTAAATACTGCGGCTTTCTTCTGCTGAGCAACAATTAAAGCTTCTTCAATACTTCTCTCCGAGATAAGCTGCCAGATTTCTTCAGACTGGAACGGCATAAACGGATGAACAAGTTTCATCAACTCTTCAAAGAAAGCTATTGTTGTCTTATACACTTCTTCAGAAACTCCTTCCCCATAGTTTGGTTTCACTGCTTCGAGGTACCATCCGCAGAAATCATCCCAAATTAGTTTATAAATCAGGTGCAGAGCATCAGAAATTCTGAATTTCTCAAACTGCTGCTCAATCTCCCCGATTGTTTTATTTAATTTATGTTCAAACCATTCGATTGCATTTTTATCTGAATCGTTCAATGGTTTATTTTCTCTGCTCCATCCTTGGGTTAAACGGAATGCACTCCAGATTTTCGTCATAAAGTTTCTTCCCTGAAGCATCAGATCTTCGTCAAAGAGAAGGTCATTTCCTGCTGCAGAACTCAATAAGATTCCTACACGAACTCCATCTGCACCATATTTATCCATCAATTCAAGCGGATCCGGAGAGTTTCCTAAAGATTTTGACATCTTTCTTCTCTGCTTATCTCTTACAATTCCTGTAAAATAAACATTTTTGAACGGAACTTCTTTTCTGTATTCCAATCCGGCCATGATCATTCTGGCTACCCAGAAGAAAATAATATCGGGACCTGTAACCAGGTCAGAGGTTGGATAATAATAGTTGATATCTTTATTTTCAGGATCCAGAAGACCGTCAAATACAGACATTGGCCATAACCATGATGAGAACCAGGTATCAAGAGCATCTTCGTCCTGTTTCAGACCTTCAAGAGTTAATTCCTGATTTCCTGTTTTTTGTTTTGCCAATTCTAAAGCTTCTTCTTTAGTCTCTGCAACCACAAAATCATTTTCTCCATCTCCGTAGTAGAATGCCGGAATCTGCTGTCCCCACCAAAGCTGACGGGAGATATTCCAGTCACGGATGTTTTCCATCCAGTGCTTGTAGGTATTCTTGAATTTTTCCGGGTAGAATTTCACTTCATCATCCATTACTACATCCAATGCAGGCTTAGCAATTTCAGACATTTTTAAGAACCACTGAACTGAAACTTTAGGCTCAATAACTGCACCTGTTCTTTCTGAAGTTCCTACTTTATTTACATAATCTTCTGCTTTCAGTAAAAGATCTTTTTCCTGTAATTCTTTTGCGATCTGCTTTCTTACATCAAATCTGTTTTTACCTGCATAGTGTAAACCGTGCTCGTTAAGATTTCCGTCATCATCCAAAGCATCGATCATTTTTAACTGATGCTTCTGCCCTATCTCGTAGTCGTTGGTATCATGGGCAGGTGTAATTTTCAACGCTCCGGTACCGAATTCAATGTCTACATATTCGTCTTCAATAATAGGAATTACTCTGTCAACGATCGGTACGATTACATTTTTACCTTTCAGATGAGCATATCTTTCATCATTAGGATTGATGCATACGGCAGTATCCCCGAAAATAGTCTCGGGACGTGTTGTAGCTACGGAAAGAAATTCTTCTGACCCTTCAATTTTATATTTAAGGAAATATAGTTTTCCGTTCTGTTCTTTAAATATTACTTCTTCATCAGAAATATTGGTCTTTGCTTCCGGATCCCAGTTAACCATTCTGTAACCTCTGTAGATTAATCCTTTATTATATAGATCTACAAAGCTTTTAATCACCTGTTGAGAAAGTTTTTCTTCCATGGTGAAACGGGTTCTGTCCCAGTCGCATGAACATCCCAGCTTTTTCAGCTGTTCAAGAATAGTTCCTCCATATTTATCGGTCCATTCCCAGGCATGCTTTAAGAATTCTTCACGGGTAATATCTGATTTATTGATCCCTTCAGACTTCAGTTTAGCAACAACTTTGGCTTCAGTGGCAATTGAAGCGTGATCTGTGCCCGGAATCCAACAGGCATTAAAGCCCTGCATTCTTGCACGGCGGACGAGAACATCTTGAATGGTATTGTTCAGCATATGTCCCATGTGTAATATCCCCGTTACGTTTGGCGGAGGAATTACCACAGTATATGGTGGTTTCTCATTGGGTTCCGAATGGAAAAATTTGTTTTCCATCCAGAAGTTGTACCATTTCTGTTCAGTTTCCTGTGGATTGTACTTTTCTGAAATCTGCATAAAATTCTATTTCTTTTGCTTACAATTTGCAAAAATAGTCTAAAGAAAAAAAATTTTAAGTATGAATTAAAATAATTTTTAACTTTGTTTCTTGAAATTTATCTAACAAACATATTAACATTCAAGAATATGAAAAAATTAATTGCAGGAATTGCATTATTCGGAACATTTGCATTGGCATCTGCACAAACAATTACGTTTGACAAAACTACTTTTGACTATGGTACTATCAAACCAAGTGCTGACGGTACAAGATTCTTTACAGTAACAAACACTGGTGACAAGCCTTTGATCCTTTCTAATGTAAAACCTTCTTGTGGATGTACTACACCTGAGTTCAGCCAGGATCCTATTATGCCAGGAAAATCTGCTAAGATTAAAGTGGGATATAACACTACTCTTAACGGACCTTTCAATAAAATGATCGAAGTTTTCTCTAATGACCCTGCTAACAGCAGAAGCGTAATCTACATCAAAGGTAATGTAGACGCTAATGCTCCTGAACCAAAGCCTTTAACAGCTGAAGAGCAGAAAGCAGCAGCAAAAGCTGAAAAGAAAGCGGCTAAACTTGCTAAAAAAGCAGCAGCAAAGTAATCTCTACTAAAAAATAAAAAAACCGTCTTCAATATGAAGACGGTTTTTTTATTACATTTAAGTAGGATTTAGAAGTTAAATTTGGATATTAGTTAATGATACCTTTTAATTCTTAATCTTTAAATCTTCAATTTTTCAATCTTTAAATATTAAAAAATATGGATACCAATTTTTCAGATGATTTCCTGGTAAAGGGAAAAATTTCGATAAAAAAAATTTCAACAGAGTATAAAGGAAAGCTCACAAAAGAAGAAGGTGAGCAGTTGTTAATCGCGGAAAAAGAAAAACTGCGGGAACTGCAGGAAAAGCTTTATGCTGATGGCAGCAAATCCCTGCTTGTGGTTCTTCAGGCAATGGATGCAGCGGGAAAAGACAGTTTGATAGAGCATGTTTTCGGAGGTGTAAATCCACAGGGATGCAATGTTACCAGTTTTAAGGCTCCAAGTTCAAAGGAATATTCCCACGATTTTCTGTGGAGACATTATCTGGCGCTCCCACAGAAAGGAATGATTGGTATTTTTAACAGATCACATTATGAGAGTGTTCTGGTATGTAAGGTTCATCCTGAATATAACCTCAGCGAGAAAACATGGTCTTCTGTAAAGGATTTTGATGCAAAATTCTGGGAAAACAGATATGAAAGTATCCGAAATTTTGAGCAGCACCTGGCACAGAATGGAACTACTATTGTGAAAATATTTTTAAATGTTTCTAAGGACGAGCAAAAGAAGAGGCTTCTGGACAGAATTGATGAACAGGAAAAAAACTGGAAATTTTCTGCCGCAGATCTTCCTGAAAGAGCGCTTTTCCCAAAGTATATGGAAGTTTATGAAACCGCTATCAACGAAACTTCAAAGGATCACGCCCCATGGTATATACTTCCCGCAGATAATAAATGGTTTGCAAGAGTAGCTGCTATACAGATTATTATTGATACTCTGGAGAAGATGGACCTGAAGTATCCTCAACTTGGAGAAAAGGAAAAAACAGAGCTTGCCGAAGCAAAAAAAACCCTTGAAGGTGAATAATACATAAGTGTAAATTATTACGTCGTAGCTAAATAAGATAAAATAAATTTAACATAGAAGACACTAAAAAGTGAATAATATGTTGTTCATATTAGTTTTTTTTATAAATTTATCAAAAATTAATTTTTAACCCCTAATCATTAAACTTTAGCTATGAAAAAACATTTATTATTATCAGCAATTGCTGTAATAAGTATTATCTCCTGTAATAGTGAAGGAGCAGCTGTCAATACTGTACAAAGTATGAAGACTCCTCAAATGGAAAACTTCGACAAAGCTTTCAAAAGTCTTGGTGATCCTCAGAACAGACCTACGGAAGAAGAAAAGAAAAGGAACACTTCCGAACTGAGTGACAGAAGAAAAGCACTTCTTGTACCGGCTTCCAAAGAACTTATTATTTCCTCAGGCGTAACAGAAGCCGAATTAATGAGAAAAACAGGAGGCGATATGAGCCAGATTATTGTATGGGCCACCAACATCTACATGCAGAAAAGTGATGAGATCCGTAAAAACTTAAAATCTGAGAAATAGATCATGAAGAAGCTGCTACTCCTGCTGGGGATCTGTTTTGTTTCCTCAGCATACGCCCAGGGAGGAACTCTGATCATTCAGAATCTGACTTCCAATTATGATTTCCATGGAACTATTTATGCCAATAACAACGTAGGAGGAGGATGTTATCCGTTAGTTATCTCCAAAGATCCTGACCCCATAATCATACCGCCAGGCACTATTGTAAAATATGAGAATTACAGAGATCAATATTCTTTTTCCGGTTACCCGATTTCTACCTGGGATGTTATTTTGGGAGCAGGATCCCCTGCCTCACCAAGACCCTGGAATCATGGAAGCCTAGTTCCGGGCGGCGTTATTTCCAATAACACAAAATGGTCTATGTCTAAATTCCAGATGTATCATGCCGGAACTTCGGTACCTGAGACCTACTTCAATGGGGATATCGGAGGAACTGCCGCTCCGTGTAATACTGCCCCTGACACTGTTACAACATCGTGGGGAAGCGCCAAATGGTTTACCATCACTTCCGGAACAGATGTTTACACTTACCTGATCATCCAATAACCCTTATTACTATGAAAAAGATATCATTACTTTTATCAGCTTTGGCAGGAGTTCTTTCTTTTGCCCAGACTTCTCCCCTGATTATACAGAACTATAGTGCATATGATGCCGTAGGCCGACTCCGTACCGGTACACCGGGAGTGCCCGGTCCTTATATGTTTGCAGCTCCTAATGCTCCTTACGGTACCTACACTGTTCCTGTCGGAGTTACTACACAATATAATACATTCAGTACATCAGGTACAGCTTCTCTTCCTATTACAACATGGTATGTCACAGATCCTGTCAACCCTGCAAATAGCGGAACATACCCATACAACCATCCTTTTATTGCAACGGTAATGAACCCTTCCAATATATGGGGTGGATTCCATTTCTGGCTGACAGATCCATCATTAGGAACTGATATGTATCAGCTTGGGAATCCTGTGGTATATTCAGGATTCACAGCTTCAGGAACAGGAGCTTTTTCGAGCGCAGACTGGTTTACAATAACCACGCCTAGCGGCCCGACCACTTACCTGCAGATATTCTAGATAAACGGCAGCTGTTCTGCAGCTGCCTATTTTATTGAACATCCCTTACGGAAAGCAGCAGTTTTGCTCTCCGAGGGATATTATATGCCCCAATTTCACTAATCATTTACCTTATATTAATGCAACTTAATTATGAAAAAAATCTTTTTATCGGCTTTACTGGCCGTTTTAACATTAGCAGCATGCAACAATGAAAATACTGTTGCAAATACTGTGGAAAGCATGAAAACGCCACAGATGGAAAACTTTGACAAAGCTTTTAAAAGCCTTGGTGATCCGCAGAACAGACCTACGGAAGAGGAAAGAAAAAGAAATACCTCCGAGTTGAGTGACCGGAGGAAGGCCCTTCTGGTTCCGGCATCTAAAGAGCTAATTCTATCCACAGGCATTACAGAAGCTGAACTGACAAGAAAAACCGGTGGTGATATGAGCCAGATTATTGTTTGGGCTACGCAGATCTATATGCAGAAAAGTGACGATATCAGAAAAAATTTAAAATCAGAGAAATAATTATGAAAAAGTATTTAGCTATTCTAGGATTGGTATCCTTATCTTTTGCCTATGCACAGGGTGGGCCTCTTGTTATCAACAATTATACATCGTATGATTTCCATACAAGAGTTACTGCGGCCAATCTGTTTACACCGGGATGTTATTTTTATGTCGCTTTAGACAATCCTGAGCTTGTAATTTCCGGTGGTAATTCTGTCAGTTACAACAGCTACAATATTCCGGGGACAACCTGGAAAGTATCTACATCATCTTCGCCTGCGACCCTGAGATTGGGGAGTAATCCAAGTCTTGCCCTGGGAGGAACAATCTCCAACAATACGAAATGGGTGGTCTCTCAATTTCAGCTTTATCAGTCAGGAACATCTTTATCGGTAGGAGCTGTGGGAGATACTACTTATACATGCAATCCTGTTCCCAATATTTTCAACACTCCTCAGGCAATGGTAGAATGGTTTACGATTACTTCCGGTACTACCACATCTACATATGTCCAGATATATTAATCAGTTTATCCAATTAAATCCTAATTCTTTATGAGAAAACATTTTTTACTGGCAGCTTTTGCCTTATTAATCTTAACCTCATGCAGCAATGAAAGTTCTGCTGTAAGTACGGTGGAAAGCATGAAAACCCCGCAGATGGAAAACTTCGATAAAGCTTTCAAAAGCTTGGGAGATCCACAGAACAGACCTACGGAGGAGGAAAGAAAAAGAAATACATCTGAGCTGAGTGACCGGAGGAAAGCTCTTCTGGTTCCGGCATCTAAAGAGCTAATTCTATCCACAGGCGTAACAGAATCTGAACTGACAAGAAAAACCGGTGACGATATGAGCCAGATTATTGTCTGGGCTACGCAGATCTATATGCAGAAAAGCGATGAGATCAGAAAAAATATTAAATCCGATAAATAAACACTAACCATTCAATTTATTAAAGTATGAAAAAATTAACTGTTATTCTAGGAATGCTAGCAGGAATAAGTATTTCTGCACAATCTTCCTCAATAGTAATCCATAATTACAGCGCTTATGATGCTGAAGGCAGGTTTATGACAGTAGGATCAGCCGGCACAGGATCGTCTCAGCCCTATATGTATGCCCTTCCGAATCCTCCTTACTCAGTATATACTATTCCTGCAGGAGGTCACACGAAATATGACAAATTCGATAATACAGGCAGCCCGAATCCCATTCCCATTCCCGGATGGTACTATATCGATCCTTTAAACAGTTCCAACACCGGCAATTATCCGTACAATCATCCTATAATCACAGCGGTTACTCCTGTTGATGAGTGGATGGGCTTTGCTTTCAGGCTCACAGATACCACGGGATATACATATGATACTTTTGAGGTAGGGGATCCGATTCTTTCCAACGGTTTCTTAAGCTCAACCCAGACCGGGCCCAATACCACTGTTTCTGCAGACTGGTTTACCATCACAACAACGGGCGGACAGGTTACCTATTTCCAAATCTATTAATTCCCGTTACACAACCAGAAGTTTAACGTAATTAAAAAAACAAATATTTAAATACTTATGAAAAAACTACTTATATCATCAGTCTTTGCCCTATTAACTCTGGCATCATGCAATAATGAAAGCGCTGTCGTCAATACGGTGGAAACTATGAAAACCCCGCAGATGGAAAACTTTGACAAAGCTTTTAAAAGCCTTGGTGATCCACAGAACAGACCTACGGAGGAGGAAAGAAAAAGAAATACTTCCGAGCTGAGTGACAGAAGAAAGGCTCTTCTAGTTCCGGCTTCCAAAGAATTAATTCTGTCCACAGGCATTACGGAAGCAGAATTAATGAGAAAAACAGGCGGCGACATGAGCCAGATCATTGTTTGGGCTACTCAAATTTACATGCAAAAAAGTGATGAAATCCGTAAAAACATCAAATCTTAAAAATAATTATCATGAAAAAAGTATTAACATTACTGGGATTAGCAGCCTTTTCTTTCGGTTACTCACAAGGAGGAACGCTTATTCTGAACAACTATTCACAATATGATTTCAAAGGATTCATAGTGGCTAATAATTTTGCCGGAGGGTGCTATCCTTACATCAGCTCCAACAATCCGGATATGGTAACGGTTCCCGCCAATTCTCATATTGGCAATGGTCAGGAGCTGAGATATACCAACTACAGAGATCAATTCAATTCTTCCTTATACCCGATGACGGAATGGCACGTCAGCACATCATCTGCGCCCGGCATACCAAGGTTATGGAACCACCCAGCCATAATGCCCGGCGGGGTTCTTTCAAACAATACAAAATGGGCCACCACCAAATTTGTAATGTATTATCCGGGAACAACAACCCTTGCTCCGGATAATTTTAACGGTGCCATCACTCTTGCCGGCAACTCCAACTGCTACAGTGCCTCTGACAATATGACGACTTCAACAGGAAACAATAGTGCAGAAATATTCACCATAGCAAGTGGCGGAATTACCTATACTTATATCCAAATCTATTAATTTGAATTCCTTATGAAAAAAATATTCACCATTCTTTCCTTAGCATTGTTCTCAGCTGCATATTCCCAAAGCAGTATGATGATTGTTAATAATTATTCTACCACCTACGATTTTCAGGGAAATATCAGTGCTCACAATTTTTCAGGAGGATGCTATCCCTATGTAACATCCAGCACACCTGCGGCGATTACTGTTCCTGCCAATTCGCATACAGGTAATGGTCAGGAACTTGCCTATAAAAATTTCAAAGACCAGTTTACCGGCTCATTGTATCCTACTACAAACTGGACAGTACAGCTGAACCCTACTACATCCCAGATACGTGCCTGGAACCATCTAAGTATAGCACCCGGAGGAGTTATTGCTTCGAATGTGAAATGGGCTTCTTCACAGTTTCAGATGTACTTTGCAGGAACTTCCACACCGGAACCATCTTTCAGCGGGCTGATCGGAGAATCTCCCGATCCGTGTACAGGTGCCACAGGGTATATATCAACGCCTTATGGGGATGCAGAGTGGTTCAATATTACTACGAGCAATGTAGATTATTCTTATTTGCAAATTTATTAGTCAAAAAAATCAAACCTAAATTCTAATTAATTATGAAAAAACTTTTTTTATCGGCAGCTTTTGCTGCCCTAACCCTGATTTCGTGCAACAATGAAGGAAGCGCTGTCAATACGGTGGAAAGCATGAAAACTCCACAGATGGAAAACTTCGATAAAGCTTTTAAAAGCCTGGGAGATCCACAAAACAGACCTACGGAAGAGGAAAGAAAAAGAAATACTTCCGAACTGAGCGACAGAAGAAAGGCTCTTCTTGTTCCGGCTTCCAAAGAATTAATCCTGTCCACAGGAGTTACCGAGACCGAATTAATGAGAAAAACCGGTGGCGACATGAGCCAGATCATCGTATGGGCTACGCAGATCTATATGCAAAAGAGTGACGAAATCCGTAAAAACATCAAATCTGATAAATAATGAAAAAGATCTTGTCAATATTAGGTATTGCAGCCTCCATAGCTGCATATGCGCAAGGAACCCTTATTATCAATAATTATACAATTTATGATTACAGGGGAGATGTAATTGCACACAATATGTTTGCCCCATGCTATCCTAGAGTGGTCAACAATGTTCCTATCATAGTGCCCGCCAATTCCAATACAGGAACAGGAACCCAGCTCCAATATGATAACTTCAGGGATCAGTATACTTCTTCTTTGTATCCGATGGCTGAATGGAGTGTCGGAACCTCTCCCAACACCACGAATGTAAGACCATGGGATCACCCGGTTTTAGTTCCCGGAGGTACGTTTTCAAACAATACGAGATGGGGTATAACTAAATTCGGGATGGTATATGCAGGAACCAATAATAATGTTGTTGGTTTTAGTGCTAATATAGCTATAGCAGGAAATCCATGTTATACTTATCCTGATTATTTTACGACCCCAAATGGACTTAACAGCGGGGAAATGTTTATCATTACCAGCGGAAGTAATGTGACCACATATATCCAGCTTTATTAATCAAAAAATCAAATCTAAATTCTAATTAATTATGAAAAAACTTTTTTTATCGGCAGCTTTTGCCGCTTTAGCTCTGGTTTCATGTAACAATGAGGGAAGTGCTGTCAATACGGTGGAAAGCATGAAGACTCCACAGATGGAAAACTTCGACAAGGCTTTCAAAAGCCTGGGAGATCCACAAAACAGACCTACGGAAGAGGAAAGAAAAAGAAATACTTCCGAACTGAGCGACAGAAGAAAGGCTCTTCTTGTTCCGGCTTCCAAAGAATTAATTTTATCCACAGGAGTTACCGAGACCGAATTAATGAGAAAAACCGGTGGCGACATGAGCCAGATTATTGTATGGGCTACACAAATTTATATGCAGAAAAGTGACGAGATCCGTAAAAATATTAAATCTGATAAATAATGAAAAAGCTATTAACCATATTGGGAATCACTGCAACTTCGTTCGCTTATTCCCAAGGGATGTTCATACTTAACAATTATTCCCCTCACGATTATCACGGAAATCTTATGGCCATCAATCTTAGCGGCTGTGTTCCGGCTGTCATAAACAATGATCCTGCCACAATTATTGTTCCTGCCAATTCACATATGGGCAACAACCTTGCCTGGAAGATAGATAACTACAGAGACCAGTTCAGTAATTCCCTGTATCCTATCACCAGCTGGCTTGTAACACTTGGGCCATCACCAGCAACCGTAAGACAATGGAATAACCCCAGCCTTATGCCGGGCGGTGTAATCGCCAACAATACCAAGTGGGTGACGTCTAAGTTTGCCATGTATTATGCAGGAACAGGCAACAAGGTTTTCGGGTTCAATACGAATCTGGGAGATGCAACCCCGAATACATGCGTCACCAGTGTTGATTATTTTTCTACTCCTGATGGCTCCGCAGAATGGTTTACCATTACAACAGGTACTGAAACAACAACTTATCTACAAATATATCCATGAAAAAAACAGCAGCTTTATTATTGGGTTTAGCGGGAATACTTTCCTCAGCCCAGACTTCTTCTTTTGTATTTAATAACTATAATATCTATGATGCAGTAGGAAGACTAATGACCTGCAGCCCGACTCCCGGACTGATTAAATATATGTATGCCTCTCCAAACGGTATTTTTGGTTCGTATACAATGCCGGCAGGAATTTCTTCATCTTACGCCTCTTTCGGCACCACCGGACTGGCGCCTTTCCCTATGAATATGATACAGTGGAATGTGACTGATCCTACTAACACATCCAATAACGCATCTTATCCTTACAATCATAGCTTTATAACATCTACAATGTCAGCTATTAACGAATGGGCTTCATTTCATTTTACGCTGCGTGACAGCTCCGGAAACGCCATTGATTCCTATCTCGTGGGAGATCCTGCTGTTGCAATTAATGCAGGTGTAACGGCAAACGCATATCAGATAGGTGCCAGCAGCGGGATAGAAGCAGAATGGTTTACCATTACAACATCTACCGGAAAGGTAACCTATTTCAGTATTTACCCATAAAAAAAGCGGAGACTGATCTCCGCTTTTTTTATTTTAAACAGTTTGTATTGAATAAAAATCACGAGAAAATCTGTAAGCCGGATTTTGTTCTTCCGAAGAAGTGCCTGTTATTTATCTACGTCTTACATTGCTGTAAAACTTGAGCTGATTACCCCTCGGCTTTCAGGACGAGCCGCCCCTATTTCCATTACTGAAAAGAACCGATATACTTATCATTGCACCGCAAAGAGTTTACCTGGTTTCACTACAGCCGAACTGTACCTGCTTTCTGTTGCACTTGTCCTACCCTCACGGGTGACGGATGTTATCCGCTTTGCTGCTCTATGGTGTCCGGACTTTCCTACCCCTGCCGAAACAGGAATCAACAAGCCGATTTTCTCGCGGTTGCAAAGATACACGATAATTTCGACAATTGAGAATGTGGAAACAGGCCAATTTGAAATCTTAAAATGCAGGGCCTTTTCAAATGAACAAATTATACCATCATATATCAACAAATTACCACATTATTATTATCTTCGTGCCATTATATATCTATGACTTCCAGGGAAAAAGAATTTGCGCAGCTTATTAAGGATAATCAGGGCCTGATTATTAAAGTTTCGCGCTTGTATACCAATTCTCTTGAAGACGAAGAAGATCTGTTTCAGGAGATCGTCCTCCAGCTTTGGAGAAGCTACGATTCTTTTAAAGGAAATTCTAAAATTTCTACGTGGATGTACCGCGTAGCGCTTAATACAGCCATTACACTTTTCAGAAAAAAAAGCAAAAGCCTTCTTACAAACGAGCTGGATATCAATCACAAGGATTTTGTAGAGGACGACGACGATAAGCAGCAGCAGATATCGCTTCTGTATACCGTAATTAAAACACTTCCCCATGTAGAAAGAGCAATTGTAATGATGTATCTTGACGACCTGCCTTATAAGGATATCGCAGAAAACCTAGGGATTACCGAAGTTAATGCGCGTGTAAAAATGAACAGATTAAAGAAAACCCTTAAAGAACAGATGCAAAAATATGCCTGATTTTGATTTAGACAGTTTTAAGAAAACATGGCAAGAGCAGCCTGTTCAGCCAAAATACGACAGCAATGAGATTCTTCAGATGCTGAACAAAAAATCACGCAATTACGTGAAGTATATTTTTTGGATCAGCGTGGCAGAATTTTTATTCTTTTCCGTTCTGGGATTATTTTATTTCTTTCAGGACGAGGAGTCGGATAGCTTCCGTAAGATCTTAGAAAAACTGGGAGCTCAGAAAGCCCCTGAAATAGAAACTAATTTTGACCATGCTTATTTAGCCATAAAAATTTTAAGTCTTTTAATTACAGCTTATTTTGTCCTAAAGTTTTATCAGAATTACCGCAAAATAAGGATCGAAGAAAACCTAAAAGGTCTTATTATACGGATCATCAAGTTTAAGAAAACAGTGAATGCTTTTATCCTTATCAGCATTGCGCTGCTGGTAGCTTTTACATTTGTATTCACAGCCTTTATTTTCTATGTATTAAATTCCCAAAACGTACGGCCGGATAATACCAACCTTATTATTGTTATTATTGGAATCATTGTAAGTACGGTATTATGTGTCCTGTTGATCTGGCTCTACTACAGGCTTGTGTATGGAATTATCATTAGAAAACTGGACAAAAATCTAAAACAGCTTAAAGACATAGAATCTCAGGAAAATTAGATAGACAGGCATCATTTCAAGATTTTTCATTAATTTTATTCCACCAAATCTTAAACTATGCCATTATCTTACGTCTATGGAGCCTCTGCTATTCCATTACTGGGACAAACCATTGGAGGGAATCTTAAAAAGACTGTTGAAAAATTCTCAAACCATGAAGCCTTAGTCTGTGTTCATCAGGATTACAGAGCTACCTATCAGGAATTTTATAATCAGACCACCGCTGTTGCTAAAGCTTTAATCTTTTTAGGAGCCAAAGCAGGAGACAGAATCGGAATCTGGGCTTCGAACCGCTATGAATGGGTTTTGCTTCAGTATGCTACAGCCCGGGTAGGTACCATACTGGTCAATATCAATCCTGCTTACAGAACACACGAACTTACGTATGTGATCAATCAATCCGGAATTCGGTTTATGTTTTCTTCTTTAAGCTTTAAAACGAGCAATTATAAGGAAATGGTAGAATATGCCAAGGAAGTATGCCCCAGCCTGGAGCATGAAATCTTCTTTGATGACAACTGGGAAGATTTCTTGAACAACGGGCAGGATATTTCGGATGATACGCTTCACAGCTTTGAAGAGCATGTACAATTTGATGATCCGGTGAATATTCAGTATACATCCGGAACAACAGGCTTTCCAAAAGGTGTTACTCTTTCCCACCACAATATTTTAAATAACGGATATTTTATCGGCATTCGCTTAAAATACTCGGAGAAAGACCGTGTCTGCATTCCTGTGCCATTCTATCATTGCTTTGGAATGGTGATCGGAAATATATGCTGTACAACTCATGGCGCATGCATGGTGATCCCTAATGACAGCTTTGATCCTGAAATTACTTTAAAAACAGTTTCTGAAGAAAAATGTACCTCTTTATACGGGGTTCCAACAATGTTTATCGCTGAACTGGCTGTTAAAGATTTTGCCTCCTATGATTTTTCAAACTTAAGAACCGGCGTTATGGCTGGGTCTGTATGCCCACCCGAAATTATGAAAAAGGTGGAAAGCCTGATGAACATTAAAGAAATGAGTATCTGTTACGGAATGACGGAAACGTCTCCAGTTTCTACACAGACGCTGATAGGAACGCCATTGGAAAAACAGGTCAGTACTGTAGGAACCGTGCAGGACTATCTTGAAATAAAGATTATTGATGAAAACGGGAAAACCGTACAACGTGGTGAACACGGCGAATTATGCACCAGAGGCTATTCCGTAATGCTGAAATACTGGAATGATCCGGAAAATACAAAGAAAGTACTGGATGACGCCCGATGGATGCACACCGGCGATATGGCCGTAATGGATGACGATGGCTATATTACCATATCCGGAAGAATAAAGGACCTCATCATTCGCGGCGGTGAAAACATTTCGCCTAAAGAAGTTGAAGATTTCCTATACACTTATCCAAATATACTGGATGTACAGATCATCGGGGTTCCGAGTGAGAAATTCGGAGAGGAAGTCATGGCCTGGGTAAAAGTGAGAAAAGGATTTGAGGTATCGGAAACCGAACTTTTAGAATACTGCCAGGGAAGAATTGCTCATTATAAAGTTCCGAAATACTGGAAATTTGTAGATGAATTTCCAATGACGATATCCGGAAAAATAAGAAAAGTAGAGATGCGTGAGATTTCTATAAAAGAACTGGAACTGGATAAATTGAAACAGCGTTCTTAAGGAAAATATTATAATAGAACTTTGCGTTAAAAATATCTTGCAGATCGAACATATTTTCACTTTAAAAACAAAAAAGCCCAGAAATACTGGGCTTTACTTATGTATAGAAAACTTATTAAAGTTCTTTTCTTAATCTCGCTACCGGAATATTGAGCTGTTCGCGGTATTTAGCGATCGTTCTTCTGGCAATATTATAGCCCTGCTCTTTCAGCATCACTACCAGTGCATCATCTGTAAGGGGTTTTCTTTTATTCTCCTTTCCGATTACTTCCTGAAGATGAGTCTTGATTTCTTTGGTAGAAACTTCTTCACCATCATCATTGGTCAGACTGTCAGAGAAAAGATCTTTCAGATAAACAATTCCGTTCGAGGTATCTGCATATTTACTTTTTACTACCCTTGAAATGGTAGAAATATCAAATCCGGTAATATCAGCAATGTCTTTCAGGATCATTGGCCTCAGTGATTTTTCGTCACCAGTAATAAAATAATCCTTCTGAAATTTTACGATAGCTGTAATCGTCTGCAACAAGGTGTTCTGACGCTGGTTAATAGCATCTATATACCATTTTGCCGCATCTAATTTCTGTTTGATGAATAACGCCGCCTGTTTATGTTCAGAAGAGTTTTTATCGTGCGAATAGGTAGTTAAAATATCTTTATATTCTTCAGAAACTCTTAGAGTTGGCGCATTTTTACTGTTAAGCATAGGAATTACCATCCCATCTTTCACCTGGATCACAAAATCCGGAATAATTTCCTGATTAATGGTGATCGTCTGTGTATCAAAGTTTCCTCCTACTTTTGGTGAAAGTTTGGAAATCTCGTCCAAAGCATCTTTAAGGTCATCTTCTTCGATATCATATTTCTGAATAATCTTGTTATAATGCTTATTGGTAAGAGCATCGAACTGATATCTTAAAATATTGGCAGCCAGAGAAACCGCTTTATCAGAGCTTACTTTTTTCTCGATCTGAAGCAGCAGACATTCCTGAAGACCTCTTGCTCCTACTCCTGGCGGATCAAGCTTCTGAATATAATTTTCCAGAATATCTTCCACTTTTTCTTTGGTAGTATAAATTCCCTGAGAAAAAGCAAGGTCATCTACAATCGCTTTGATCTCTCTTCTTAAATATCCATCGGTGTCTAAATTTCCAATCACATATTCAGCAATCTTCTCGTCTTCTTCATTGATATTGACCAAATGGATCTGCTCCAGTAGATAGTCGTACAAGGACTGCCCTTCGGTAAGAAGACTTTCGTTGTCGAATTCTTCATCGTCAGGAGAATAGTTGCTTGATGCAGTTTTATAGCTAGGTTCGTCATCGTAAATATACTCGTTGACGTCAAAATCCGTTTGAATACTTTCTGTTCCTTCATCCTGATAAGCATCTTCAAGAGAAGAATATTCATCTTCTTTAGGATCTTCCTTTACAATTTCCAAAGCAGGATTTTCCTCTAGCTCTCTTTCCAGCTCCTCTTCAAATTCCAGTGTATGAAGCTGAATAAGCTTCATCAACTGAATCTGCTGAGGTGCCAGCTTCTGTCCTAATTTGAGTTGTAAGTGTTGTTTAAGCATATTAGTCGTTGTGTTTTAACATAACATATCTACGAATTTAATAAATTAATTCGACAAAAAACACATTTAGCATGATTTTTGCTTTAACTTATTAACATAATAAACTATTAGAAAATAAAAAAAGCCTTAATTTTTATATTAAGGCTTTTTTATTGATCTAGAACTCAGCACTTTTCGGCGTTCTAGGGAAAGGAATTACATCTCTGATATTGGTCATTCCTGTTACGAAAAGAACCAGTCTTTCCAACCCCAAACCAAAGCCTGCATGTGGTACAGAACCGAATTTTCGGGTATCTAGGTACCACCAAAGCTCGTGCTCGTCTACATGCATATCTGCCATTTTCTGTTTAAGTACGTCCAATCTTGCTTCTCTCTCTGATCCTCCGATGATCTCTCCGATACCTGGGAAAAGAACGTCCATTGCTGCAACGGTCTTATTGTCATCGTTTAGTTTCATATAGAAAGCTTTTATCTCTTTAGGATAGTCAAACAATACTACCGGGCTTTCAAAGTGTTTTTCCACCAGGTATCTTTCATGTTCAGACTGAAGGTCCGTTCCCCAGTTTTCAACCGGATACTGGAATTTTCCTTTTTTATTTTCTTTTGAGTTCATCAGGATCTCAATTGCTTCCGTATAGCTTACACGTTTGAAACGTTTAGCTATAACATTCTGAAGTTTTTCGATAAGTCCTTCTTTTGCTCTGTCTTTTTCTGGTTTTCCTTTCTGCTCTTCCTCAAAACGTTTGTCCAGAAACTCAAGATCATCTTTACAATTGTCCAGAACATACTGGATCACATATTTTAAGAAATCTTCTGCAAGGTCGATATTGTCTTCAAGGTTGTTAAATGCCACTTCCGGCTCTATCATCCAGAATTCTGCAAGGTGTCTTGTTGTATTTGAGTTTTCCGCACGGAAAGTAGGTCCGAATGTATAAATTCTGCCCAGCCCCATTGCTGCAGTTTCTCCTTCAAGCTGTCCGGAAACCGTCAGGTTGGTCTTTTTTCCGAAGAAATCCTGTGCAAAATCAATTTCACCGTCTTCAGTTCTTGGGATATTGTTTAGGTCAAAGTTCGTTACTCCAAACATTTCTCCTGCTCCTTCTGCATCGGCTCCTGTAATCACGGGTGTGTTAATATAGAAGAACTGGTTTTTGTTAAAGAATGAATGCACCGCAAAGCTAACCGCATGACGCACTCTGAAAACAGCTCCGAATAAATTCGTTCTGAATCTTAAATGGGCCTGATCTCTCAGAACTTCCAGAGAGTGTTTTTTAGGCTGAAGAATCGTTTTATCTCTGTCTTCCGTAAAGTTATCTCCTAAAATAATAATTTTTTTAGCTACAATCTCCACATTCTGTCCGGCTCCCTGACTTTCTACAACTTCACCTACTACCTTTAATGAGGCAGCTGTACTGATTTTACTGATAATTTCTTCATCGAAATTTTCAAAATCAACAACAATTTGCAAATTATTAATTGTAGAACCATCATTTAGCGCTATAAAGCGATTGGCGCGGAATGTTCTTACCCAACCGTAAACCGTAATGTCATGATGTAATACTTTCTTGTAATCCTGTAGGATTTCTTTAATCGTCTGCTTTTTCATTTGTTGATTATAAATTTTCTTATAAAAATTAACGTCTGCAAAGTTACAAAAAAACAGCGCAACTTGGTGATTACGCTGTCCTTTAAAAAATCATTTATCAAAATATTGAATCTAAAACTATGCTATGGATATTATTTAAAGTAAATTGGGAGCTTGGAAGCTGGAAGAAGGAAGCTGGAAGTGACTGTATGTTCGTGATTGGCATCCTTGTCAAGGTTTTGAACCTTGACAAGGATAAGACCTAGACAGTTCACCAAGCTGAAAAAAGTCAATGAAAACGAGTGACAGTAGTGCTTTTAAACTTCCCGTTTCCTTAGATACAATCTCTAATTAAAGAATACGGTTTTCTTCCGTTCTTTTCCGTTTCTAATTTTCCACGCATGATAGGAACTTGGTACGTCGTACTGCCATTTCGGAAGCAGTAAGATGATTAAAATCACGTCAATATGAGACACAAACCCTAATACAATCGTAAGATAAAATACCCAGTTTGTTTGTTGAAATCCTATTAAATAGGTAAAAGCAATCAGCAGACTCAAACCCCACATTTTTGACAAAAAAGCATGGGTACAGGTTTCTTTTCCAAATTTCCAGATACTGACAACATAGCAAAGCGCTTCCATGATGAAGATTAAAAGAATTCCCTGCCATTCATTTTTAATCAATCCAGGATTGAGAAAATAGGACGCAAATCCCAATGAAAGCCAGAAAATCAGATCGGTCTGGCTGTCTAGTCTTCTTAACTTTTCTGAGGAAATACCGACCTTTCGGGCAATAATTCCATCGAAGATATCCGTTAATAACCCGAAATACATTAAAGCTACAATCAAGAACTTTGATTCTGTGCCTTTATAATAGGCTAATAACAGAATAACCGGAGCAAGGATAAATCGGGTTGCGATAAGCAGATACGGTAGCTTTTTCATGACTTTTTATTTTTAAAATTCCAATTAATCAGGGGAAGTTTTCTTTTTTCATTCTCGTTCCAAAAACCGATCTGTATCCCCCTTGAGTCTTTACATACATTAATCAAGGCTATCTGGACGCCTCTGCATTTTTGACTCACATTCGCAAAAGTAGAAATGGCAACACCTTTTGTGGTATGGTGAAAGTTGTACAGCGGCGAAACGGCAGCCCCGTTAGTTACCGATGGTGCACTTATATTACTGGATAAACTTAATTCCAGACCGTTAGTGACGGTAGGCTCCATATTGATGATAGAGAGTTGCATTCCGTTAATTGTATTCATTTTAGCAGGTAAGGGTTCAAAATCGACATCATTAATTGCCCAATTATCAATGGATGCAATATTGACAAGAAACAATACAGGAAAAAAAATTCCTAAGCCATTAAACCCCAACCCAACACCATTTACTTTCTTAGGCTGTAGTTCATTATCAATTTCATCATAATATTTAATCAGCATTCCATTAACCTTTTTAGTTTCTTTCGAAGGGGAAAAAGCGATAAACTTAGTTTTATCCGATGTAGTAATCAAGCTATCCTGAGCACTGATAACACTTCCTGTAAAAAGGCCGATCATTATCAAAAGTTTTATTTTCATAACTTATTGTTTTAAAATTACACTTCAAAAGTATCTGTGGAAAACACAAATCCGAATGCGAAAAAAAATTAAAATAAAGAAGTACATTTGTGAAAATCACAAAAACATGTATCAGGAACTTTTACTTAAGGAAATTCGCAGAAAAATTGGTAACAAATCTTTAAATGATGAGATTGCCAATATCCTCAATATAAGTTATGATGCGGCACACAGAAGGACATCTATGAAGGCTAAATTCAGTTTTGAAGAAGCTTTGGAACTGGCCAGGTTTTATCAGATTTCCCTCAATCAATTTATCACCTCGGATCAACAGATTGTGGTTCAGAAAACCTCAGTAGTGAACGAAACAGAAGACTTGCAGTCATTCTTCCAGAATAATCTCAGCATCTTTGAAAATCTGCCGCTTTCTGATGAAATGACCATCTATTATTCTGCGAAAGATATTCCTTTTTTCTATACGCTTTCAGATACTTTACTCTCCCGTTTTAAAATTTATGTCTGGATGAATCTGCTTAACGCGAAACAGGTTTTCGTTCCCTTTTTGCAGTTCTCGCCTCCTTATTTTGAATCCAACACACAGGAGCTCAAGAAAAAATACGAAGCACAAAACATAGTGGAACTGTGGAATGACAGGACCATATCCAGTATTTTGCAACAGATTTTATTTTATTACGAAACCGGACTTTTACGAAAAAATGAAGGTGAAATTATTCTGCAAGAGCTCAAAGAACTTATAGAGTACATTGAACAGAAGACCGAAAACAATCCAAAGTTTCACCTGTATGAAAACGAGCTGATGCATCTTTCCAATGACATTTTTTTTCACCATCCGCACCAATCCCTTTTTGCTATACCTGTGAATATGTTTGGGTATATTTTGATAAATGATGAGAAAACCTGTGGTGAAGCGATAAATTATTTTGAGCATCAGATTAAAAATTCAAAGTCTCTGAACACTTCCGGAAACCGCGACAGAAAAATATTTTTCAATAAAATGTATGAGCAGGTTGAAAATTTAAAACAAAAACTATAATATGAAAAGCCTCCATAATGGTGAATTTTTCGGAAAGACCAATGAAACCCTGCGTTTCGATGGACTGACTATTACGGATACGGAATACACACATCCTTACGTCGACTGGCACTATCATGAAAATGCTTATTTCACTTTTATGCTGCAGGGAAATATGACAGAAGGAAACAAAAAAGAAACTTATGACTGTCCCGCCGGAACGCTGCTTTATCATCATTGGGAAGATGCCCATTACAACATCAAACCAAATATCTTTACAAGAGGATTTCATCTTGAAATTACTGAAAACTGGTTTGAACAATTTCAGATTTCAAAAAATTCTATTGAAGGAAGCTTTAATTTGAAAAATCCGGCTTTAAAACTGTTAATGTACAGGATTTTCAGAGAAACGAAATTGAATGATCCGTCTTTTGAACTTTCTGTTCATGAGCTTTTATTCAACATTTTCAGCGAACTATCCGATAGGGCTCAGAACTCTGATAAAAAACCAAGCTGGGTAAACAAAATTGATGAAATACTTCATGAAAGCTTTACGGAAAAACTGAACCTGACAGATCTTTCTAAAACTATAGATATTCATCCGGTTCATTTGAGCCGGGATTTCCAGAAACATTTTCATTGCAATTTAGGAGAATATATAAGAAAACTGAAGATCAATAAATCCATAACACTTCTCAACACCTATCCGTCTTTAGCTGAAGTAGCTCTGGAATGCGGTTTTGCAGATCAAAGTCATTTCATCAGATCATTCAAAGAAAATACAGGAATTACCCCGTTACAGTATAAAAACCTTCTCAAGAAATAACAATGTTAATTTCGTTCTATTTTTTCTAAGGACGACTTTATATTTTTGCTTAGATAAAATATCAAAATGAAATCTATTCTACTGTTTGTTTTGCTTCTTAGTTTCGGACTCTCTTCAGGGCAGTCCAAAAATAGTATAGCCCCCGACACCATCATACATCCTCTGCATAAAAAATACATCAACAAAATTGTTTTCCTGGATAAGACAGTCTCTCCAGACCAGATAAAAGAAACTGATTTTCTCAAAACAATAGTATTTCAGGAAGATAAAGACCTTGACATCCGTATTTTTATGGACAATTCTTTGGTTAATTATTTACATCAGCTCGATTCCTCTTTATCACCAGATGAATTACTGAAAAAAGGGAATTATCAATTCAGTTTCTATGTTGACGAAAAGCTGATCTACACTGAAAATCTGAATACCGGAGCAGGAATTTCAGAAGATAAAAAGAAGAAAACTACCTTTAGAATTCCTCTATTAAGTTCAAAAAATGAAGATTCGTGGGGAAAATATATGTGGATGAGATTTTATCTGGGTAATGGCGGAATTGATGCACTGGAGGAAGGAAATCATGTTTTGAAAATTGAAGTCAAACCTTATTTAAAAACTTCATCTCTAAAAGTTGGAAATACTATTGCTGCAGGTGAAATTCACGTAACAGTTCCTCACAAAAATAGCTCGGAGCAGCAAATTGCCATTCAAAAGGTACAACCTAACAGCGGCTGGAAAGTGTCTGATGAAAAATTGGATCAGGAAAAAATCAGGCTTTTAAATACAAAAATTGCAGAAAACAGGTTCAGAGATATCACCAGTATTGTGGTCATCAAAAATGATAAGCTTCTTTTGGAAGAATATTTCAGCCAGTCCGGAAGAGATTCTTTGCAGGACACGCGTTCTGTAGGAAAGTCTTTTGCCTCGGCTCTGATGGGAATTGCCATTAATGACGGATATTTTAAAAGTGAAAATCAAATGCTGAAAGAATTTTATGATCTGAAGCAATTCAAAAATTATTCGCCTCGAAAAGATAGCATTACTATCAAAAGCCTGCTGACGATGAGTTCCGGATTTGACGGAAATGATGCAGACGAAAGCTCTCCCGGCAATGAGGAAAATATGTATCCTACAGAGAATTGGGTGAAGTTTGCGCTGGATCTGCCTACAACACAAAACAGGCCCGGAAAAACCTGGAATTATTTCACTTCAGGTGTGGTACTGACCGGAGATATTTTAGATAAAAAAGTTCCTAAAGGCCTTGAAAATTATGCTGAGAAAAAGTTATTTCAACCTCTTGGAATCACGAATTACAAATGGCAGTTTACCCCACAGCAGAAACCTTCTCTGGCTGGTGGACTTCGTATGAGAGCATTGGATTTTGCAAAATTCGGGCAGCTTTATAAAAATAACGGAATATGGAACGGCAAAAATATCATTGACAAAAACTGGATCAAGAAATCTTTCACTAATTATTTTCCGAATGATCATGATTTTGAAGGGTATGGCTATTTATTCTGGAGGAAAATTTATAAAGTGGGAAACCAGAATTTTGAGGCCTACCAATCCAGTGGAAACGGTGGTAACAAGATTATCATATTCACAGAAATTCCTGTTGTGATCGTAGTTACAGCAAAAGCTTACAACAGACCTTATGCCCATATACAGGTAGAAAAAATTGTTCAGGAGTATTTGCTTCCGGCCATTAATAATAAACAATGAGTAATAGTCTCCCATAGTTTTCCCGGAAGTATGACCTGATTAATTATAGTATTTATGGATGTATGAAATTGGAGAAAGATTCGCGTCTGATCCTATACAAATCAAAGCGGAGAAATATTTTTCAGGAAGTAAATTGAAAGAGGGTAAGTTTCAGATCTATTATCTGAGAAGCTGATTATTCGTCTTTTTTAGAAGAAACTAAAAAGACATCGATAAGTCCTTCCGGAAGCTGCATTTTGATGAATCTTTCTTCCCGGTTCACCTCAAGGATCCAGTCTTTGATGATCGGAATTACCACTTCTTTTCCGTCCAGATTGGTCACGAAATAGTTTTGGGCAGTCTGGTCATTTACAGACCTTATCACACCGCATTCTTTATCGTTTTCATCAAGGATATCGAATCCGATGATCTCATGATAATAAAACTGCTTTCCTGAAAGTTTTGGCAGGGTAGCAAGCGGTAAGTAAACGTTTTTCCCTAAAGATTGGTCTACTAATGCTTCGGAAGAGTTTTTAAAGGCAAGATTCAGAGCATCATTTTTACTCCATGCCGATTTGGCAATAAAAAATGGAACCAATAATCCGTTGATTTCAACGAATATTGATTCCAATTTATTGTAAAGCTCGGGCTGGTCGGTATCCAGTTTAAGGATAACATTTCCCGCAAGGCCATGTCTGCGTGTGATTTTTCCTAATAAATAGCAATCTTCTTTACGCATACAGGGTTATTCTTAAGCTTCAGTGTTTTCTTCAGTTTCAGCAGCAGGAGCTTCTCCTTCTGTAGCTTCAGCAACTTCTTCAGCAGGTGCGTTAGCAGCTTCTTCAGCAGCTTTAGCATCAGCCTCAGCTTGTGCAGCAGCAGCAACTCTGGCTTCGTTTACTTTAGCTTCAGCTTCTAAAGCAGCTTTCTTAGCGTCAGCCTGAGCTTTAGATAAACCTTCTACTTTACCTTGTACTTTTTGTTCTTTAGATTCTACCCAAGCATTGAATCTTTTTTCAGCTTCAGCTTCGTCAAAAGCTCCTTTAGCAACACCACCTTGTAAGTGTTTTTTGTAAAGGGCACCTTTATAAGAAAGGATCGCTCTTGCAGTATCAGTTGGCTGAGCACCGTTGTTTAACCACTTTACAGCAGAATCAACGTTCAAATCGATAGTTGCAGGGTTAGTAATTGGGTTGTAAGTTCCTAGCTTCTCGATGAATCTACCATCTCTTCTAGCTCTAGAATCTGCAACCACGATGTGGAAGAAAGGCTTACCTTTTTTACCGTGTCTTTGTAATCTGATTTTTACTGACATAATGTTGTGAATTTTATGGGAACTCGTCCCAGTTAAATATTTAAGAGTGCAAAGATAATAAAAAAAACTAATCCTACACATAATAAATTATTTTCCCCAACATTTAACTTAATATTATTATTGCAATTGGATAAAAATACTAGAAAAAATCAGGATATTTGGCCTAAAAAAACGAATGCTTAAATACTTATTTTTCGTCCTTGTTGTTTTATCTGTTGTAAAAGTTCAGGGCCAGACTAAAGAAGAAAAAATCAATACCTTGGTAAGTACTTATAATAGCCTGGATCGCTTCAACGGAAGTGTTCTGGTTGCAGAAAAAGGAAAAATAATCTTCGAAAAAAGCTTTGGAATCCAGGATTTCCAAACCAAAATAAAAAATACCAACCAAAGTAAATACCGGATCTATTCTACCACAAAAACATTTACGGCTACGGTAGCTCTCCTGTTAAATGAAGAAGGAAAACTATCACTGAATGATAAGCTCTCTAAATATTATCCGGATTTTCCTAAAGGAGACAGCATTACCATAGAGAATTTAATTACCCATACTTCGGGAATTCCTAGTGATAGCGGACCT
Organism: Chryseobacterium sp. 22532; assembly: GCF_052044665.1. Classification (NCBI taxonomy): domain Bacteria; kingdom Pseudomonadati; phylum Bacteroidota; class Flavobacteriia; order Flavobacteriales; family Weeksellaceae; genus Chryseobacterium; species Chryseobacterium sp. 22532. The sequence goes on along the minus strand of NZ_JBQENJ010000006.1, from coordinate 82,486 downwards.
GAGAACACCAAGAATGAAGATGTTTTTATAAAATCCATTTCCCAGCAGCCTTTTGTTTTTTCTCCGGGAAAAGGCTGGGGCTATAGCAATTCCAATTATTATATTTTAGGATACATCATTACAAAGGCAAGCGGGATGCCGTATCCGAAAGCTATTCAACATTATATTCTCGATCCGCTGGGAATGAAAGATACAGGTTTTGGTTTTAAAGATTTAAAGGATAAAAACAAAACAACAGGCTACGAATACCTGTCTCCCAACAACTACCGTGAAGCAGTTGTTTACGATTATGATCATCCTCATGCGGCAGGTGCCATGTATTCTACCGTTGAAGATTTATACAAGTTTGAAGAAGGGATTAAAGCGTATAAGATTCTGAAAAAAGAGACTCTGAAAAAAGCCCAGACTCCTTTCAAAACTTACGATTTCGGGTACGGCTGGCACCGCCAAATCATCAAAGGAAGAACAACCATTGGTCATGATGGGGCCGGACCTGGTTTTATAAGCCGTTTTATAACAATCCCTGATGAGGATATTTCTATTATTGTTTTAAGTAATTTAAAGGACAACAGTGTTTTTGAAATGACCGACAAAATCATTGCAATTCTTTCCGGCAAGACGTATGATCTTCCGAAAAAAGTCAATATTGGAGCAAAATATGAAAAAGAGCTGACAGGTCTATACCAATCAAAAAATTCCTTTTTCTATATTTTAGCCAATGACAACATGCTGAGCTTTAAAGAAACCAATGAAGGAGAAGGTATCCTTTTTACAGAAAGCCCTGCAAAATTTTATATCAACAACCAGATTGGAGATAGAATCTATTTTGAATTCAAACCTGACAGTAAGGGTAAAAATACAGTATTAAACATTGTCATTAAGGATAAAATCGTAAAAGAAGCGAAAAAGATCGATGATCATTTTCTTTGGGGTGTAACCGGAAGTGCAACGGCAAACGGCTGGAACGGCCCTGATACCAAACTTACTCCGACCGAAAAGAATGAGAATATTTTAGAAGCTAAAAATATTCCGTTGAAATCGGGTCAGATCAAATTCAGAGGCAACAACGAATGGACTTTAGATCTTGGTATTAATGACAATAACCAACTCGTTCAATACGGCAGAAATATCGATGTGGAACCCGGAACTTACGACATCATTTTTAATACTACCAATCCGGTTCGCCCGACCTATCAATTGATCAAAAAGAAATAGATTAGCAGTTAAAACCCGTTGTACATTTTAAATCTTATGGTTCAATTATTTCTGAATATGAAGATTTAAAATGTACAACGGACTAATAAATCAATTTATATTTCCCATATAAAAAAGTCCCAGACATTTCTGGTTTTCCTCAATGGTTAAAGATTCTTTAAGGTGGTTTACAATAGCGGGAGAACTCCAGTAACAGCCTATATTATTGGCTGTACAGGTAAGGTACATATTCTGAACGGCCATGGAAACAGCAGCAATCTCTTCCCATTCCGGAACCATACCACTGAAATTGACCACAATGGAAACAACAGCATCTGCTTTATTGATTTTAAAGCCAATGTCCTGATATTTCTTCTCCAAAAAAGTCTGTTCGGGTTGTGTTGCTTTGTAAATAGCCTGCATTTCTGAAGCCAATTTTGCTTTTTCCTCTCCTTTAAAAATCTTAAAACGCCAGGGCTTTGTACGCTTATGATTTGGGGCTAAGGTTGCGGAGTGTAGAATTTCATCCAGGATTTCCTGGGATATTTCCGTTTCAGAATAATCTTTTGGAAAGATGCTTCTCCTCTGCTCTATGATTTGTTTTAAAATTTCTGCATGATTCATACTGCAAATTTACAATATGTAATTGAATGCATTCTATTGATTTATGCCTGATTTTTCAACAGTAAATTTTGTTTTCTGTTCATTTTATAATTCGTGAATAGAAATGAAAGGATTTGAGAGTTTGAGGGTATCTGAGTTTACAAATTATCTGGCATTTTGATTCTTGGCTCTTCTATTCCCTATCAAATCACCTCTACAATCTTCTGGTGGATATTATTCAATGTAAAAGCATCACCGGATTTCATTCCCATCATTTTTTTAGCCATAGGGCTTTCCGGGGAAATAGCGTAAAAACGGTCGCCTTCATAAAAGAATTCTCCCAATGAAACCGAAATATAGAAACGGGCTTTGTTAGTAATTACCAGGGAACCCAGCTGTATCTTTTCTGTAGAAGTGTTCAGAACTTTTGACATATTTCTTTTAAGATCATTCAAAGCACCCAGCTGACGTTGCATCTGATAAATTTCTTCCTGCATTTCCTCCCTCATACTGTCATATTTTGGAGTCTTTTTAATATCACGGCTTGCTTCCAGGGTAAACTCGATAAAATTTTTAAGTTTTTCTATTTTTTCAGAAATAACTGTTTTCACATAATTTCTTATATCACTTTTTTCAAATACGATCTTCTCCATGAATCTAATCTTTACATAAAGATAATAATTTTTTAAAATAACCTGAGCCCGGATAATAAAATGTGTGGTCCAAAAAAAGCCTTGCATTTCTACAAGGCTTATATCTTTATTTTTCAGCAATCTTTTTAAGATTTCCCAACCCCTGGTCAAACATCTTTTTCATATTCATATCCATCATAGGTTTCATGATCTTCATCATGGTAGTCAGTTCATAATCAATTGCCCAGGTTACTTTGGTTCCGTTTCCGTCAGGAGTTAACACAAAAGCAGTTTTAGCATCGCTTTCAAAAGGTTTGATAAAATGAAGTTTTGTAATTAATTTTTCATTGGGTACAATTTCAGTGATGGACTGCTCGCCCTCTCCTACCTGATCATTCCCTTTCCAGTGGTAGGAATCTCCCACTTTGTCGCCGGCTCCGGAATAGGTAATTACGATATCCTTGTCCGCTTTGGAAAAAGGATCCCAGACATTGTATTCTTTTAATGAGCCAACATGCTGCCACACTTTTTCTTTCGGTGCATTGATCACGACTGATTTCTCAAAGTGATAATTTTTATCGAAAACCAGCAGTGCAATAATTGCATATACTACGGCTAAAAGGATGATTACGCCAAGGATTTTTAAGAGTGTTTTCATAGTTTTTGATTATTTTGAGTTATTTTGTCTTAATTTTTTAACTCTAGCAGTTTAATAGCTGTCCAAAGTTTATAATTCCCTGTTTTCAAAATTAGTCATTCCACCCTCGCCGGCTCTTTTCATATGACAAGATTATTAAAGATAAAGTTTTTTTGTCACATCTCGATATCCGGGCATTATTTTTGTGGATTTCAGCTCTGATTCCCAATGAATCATTAAATTTACCTTTTATATAAAAATCGAAAAATGAATATTTTAACAGAGAAATTCAATACACCATATCATGCAGCGCCTTTTAACGGCATTAAAAATGAAGATTTTCTTCCTGCTTTTACGGAACTGATCAAAAAATCTGAAGACGAAATCAATGCTATTGTCAGCAATCCCGAGGCACCTACTTTTGAGAATGTCATTGAAGCATTGGCTTATTCAGGTGAGCAGCTGGATGTGGTCTCAAATATTTTTTTCAATTTAAATTCTGCAGAAACAAGTGACGAAATTCAAAAGATCGCCCAGGAAGTTTCTCCGCTTTTAACCGAATATTCTTCAAAGATCTCTCAAAATGAAGCTCTTTTCAGTAAGATTAAAAAAGTATACGACGAAAAAGAAAAATACCATCTGAATGAAGAACAAAAAATGCTGTTGAACGAAACTTATAAAGGTTTTGTAAGAAGTGGCGCTCTGCTGAATGAGGAGGATAAAGAAAAGCTGCAGAAGATCAATATGGATCTGTCTTTGAAGTCACTTCAGTTCGGGCAGAATGTTTTAGCATCTACCAATTCTTATTTTAAACATATTACCAATAAAGAAGAGCTCGCAGGAATTCCGGAAGCCATCCTTGAGCAATATGCTGATGAAGCAAAAGAAAGGGAACTGGAAGGCTGGGTGGTTACATTACAGTATCCAAGCTATATTCCATTCATGACCTATGCTGAAAACCGTGAGCTGAGAAGGGAAATTGCTCTGGCCAATGGTAAAAAATCTTTTGACGGTGGAGAATTTGACAATCAGGAGCTCATCAAGGAGCTTCTGCAGTTAAAGCAGCAGAAAGCTGAATTATTAGGCTATCAGAATTATGCAGATTATGTTCTCGAAGAAAGAATGGCAAAATCTCCGGCAAAAGTTTTTGATTTTTTAAATGAACTTTTAACGAAAGCAAAGCCTTATGCAGATAAAGAGATTGAAGAGCTGAAATCCCTTGCCAAAGCAGACGGAATAGATGAATTGCAGGGATATGATCATACTTTCTACGCAGAAAAGCTGAGAAAACAGAAATATGATTTTAATGATGAAGAACTGAAGCCGTATTTCCCTTTGAACCAGGTACAGGAAGCTGTTTTCGGCCTGGCAGGAAAACTTTTCGGACTTAGTTTTGAGGAAAGAAATGATATTCCGAAATACCATGAGGATGTGAAAGTATATGAGGTTTTTGAGGCTGGAAGTGTGAAGGTGGAAGATGGAAAAGAGCAGCCTGAAAAGAAGTTCAAAGCATTGCTTTATGTAGACTATTTTCCAAGAAAAGGCAAAAGAGCCGGAGCATGGATGACCAGCTATAAAAATCAGTATAAAAAAGACGGCGAAAACTCCCGGCCGCATATTTCTATTGTCTGCAATTTCAGCAAGCCAACAAAAGATACCCCAAGTCTACTGACATTCCAGGAAGTGACAACCTTATTTCACGAATTCGGGCATGCGCTTCATGGGATGATGGCAGATACACAATATCCAGGTCTCTCCGGAACTTCTGTGAAATGGGATTTTGTAGAACTTCCATCTCAGTTTCTGGAAAATTTCTGCTACGAGCCTGAGTTTTTAAAAACATTTGCCAAACATTATAAAACAGGCGAAGTTCTTCCGGATGAAAAGATCGAAAAGATTGAACAGTCTAAAAATTTCATGGAAGGTTACCAAACCATGAGGCAGCTTGGTTTTGGACTTCTGGATATGAACTATCATACAAAAGTTGAAGAATTAGAAGGTGAAAGCGTGAAGGCTTTTGAGGATAAATATACAAAGGCAACAACACTTTATCCTGTTAATCCTGAAACCGCTATGAGTCCAAGTTTCTCTCATATTTTCCAGGGTGGATATTCTGCCGGCTATTATTCTTACAAATGGGCAGAAGTTCTGGATGCAGATGCATTCCAATATTTTAAAGAGACCGGAATTTTCAATCCTGAAACTGCTGCAAAATATAAAGTTCTTCTTTCTTCCGGCGGAACAAAGGATCCGATGGAGTTGTATAAGAGTTTCAGAGGAAGTGAGCCAAAAGTGGAGAGTTTGTTGAAAAGGGCGTTTGGATAATCAATATATTAATTAATTTATAAAAAGAACAGTGAATAGCTGTTCTTTTTTGTTTAAAGCTGAACCATAGAGTAAAAACAAGTGTTTCAATCTGAATTTTAATTTGCATCTCTATAAAAATGTATAAATTAGCCTGAATATATAGCCTTAAAAATAAAAAAATAGGGCCCGTTAGAATATAATGGATGATAATAAAAAAACAATATGGAAAAACAATTTTATGCAGTTTATTTAAACCCCTCAAGACCTGACTTTGCTACGACCATGACAGACCATGAAAGGGCAATTATGATGGAACATGTTGCTTACTGGACAGAAAAAATGCAGCAAGGAAAAGTATATGCTTTCGGACCTGTTATGGATCCAAAAGAAATTTACGGATTGGGAGTTATAGCGGTAGAAAATGAACAAGAGTTAAAAGACTTCATTGTCAATGACCCGGCAGGAGAAATAAATACATATGAATATTTCCCAATGAAGGCTGTAGTGCCGAAGCATTTTACATAGTGATTTTATATGAACATACAGGAATACATCAAAGAATATATCACCAGTCAGCCTGAGCCAAAACGAAGTGACATGCAAGAACTGCACCGCATCATTCAGGAAATCATACCAGGATGTAAACTATGGTTCTTGGATGGTAAAAACGATGAAGGTAAAACTGTTGCCAATCCTAACATTGGCTATGGACTTCACACCATACACTATGCTGATGGAAAAATCAAAGAGTTTTATCAAATCGGGCTCAGTGCAAACACAACCGGAATTTCCGTTTATATCCTTAGCATCAAGGATAAGGCTTACTTAGCTGAAACATATGGAAAAACAATCGGCAAGGCGAGCGTGACCGGGTATTGCATTAAGTTCAAGGCTTTAAAAGATATCAACATTAACGTGCTTGAAGCAGCCATACGGGATGGATTTGAGGCAAAGTAACACCATCACAAAAACTACAACAAAGAACAAACTGAAATTTCTTTACCCTCAGCATACGTTTTTCCCCAATCGCAAAGGCTTTCCAGAATAGGAACTAAGTCCTGACCTTTATTGGTCAAAACATACTTAACCCCAATAGGAACAGTTTCGGGAATTTCTTTCTTGACAATTACTGCGTGTGTTTCCAATTCTTTGAGTTGCCTGCTCAAAACCTGCTCAGAAATATTCGGCAGCTCCTTTTTCAGCAAATGAAAGCGGTTGTTTCCCTGTGAAATGGAATAAACAATTTGTGACTTCCAACGGCCGCCAATCATTGCTATTGCTGAATTTAATTCACAGACTTGAAATAAGAACTGCTCATTTATCGCATTGGTGGAATTTTCTTTACGCATAACTCATCATTTTAACAGCTCACAATTTTGTTCGTTATTGTATACGACAAATTGCTTGCCGAATTTTGCAATAAAAATACAAAATATGAGCAAAGTAATTTTTACGATCATTGGATTATTGGCTGCAATTTCATTAAAAGCACAGGAAAAATGGATTATAAAATCTGAATATTTAGCACAACCAGACACCATTCTGGTTTTTAAGCCAAAGGCATATAATAAAACAGAAAAATTTCCTTTGGTGTATCTTTTACACGGTTACAGCGAAAATTACAAACAATGGTCGCAAACTACAGATTTACAAAAAATGGCCGATCAATACGGTTTTATTATTGTTACTCCCGACGGTTTTACCTCTTATTATATCAATAGCCCGATCAATAAAGGCTCACAGTATGAAGATTTTTTCTTCAAAGAATTAGTCCCGAAAGTGCATCATTCATTTAATATTGATGACAAGAATATTTTCATCAGCGGTTTAAGCATGGGTGGTTACGGTGCCTTGCGGTATTTTATTTTACATCCTGATTACTTTAATACAGCAGGTTCCACAAGCGGAGCCCTGGAAATTGATTATCTGAATTTTCAGAAGGTAAGCCAGCAATTCTGGCAGAACAACAGAATGCCAGAGGACCTGACAAAAAAGTTGGGTAATCCGAAAACCACAAATTGGAATCAATTCAGTATATCTACTCTTTTGAAACAGCATCCGGATTTTAAAAGAGCCTTTATTTTTGACTGCGGAACAGAAGACATTTTATATTCAAATTCCATCAGTTTGAAACAACAAACCGAAAGTCTGAAAATCCCGGTAACTTTTATCAGCCAGCCGGGTGACCATAATACGGAGTACTGGAGCAGATCTATTGAGCATCATTTCGTATATTTCCAGCAGCATTTGATAAGATAGTGAACCAAAAGCGGGTGAAAAATGACTTAAAATCAATAGATTAAAAGTAAAAGTTAATCAGGTTCTTTCTCCTGGACATTTATAAATTCACCATTTTTCACAACAACCTGGTTGCCCCATTCTGTAATTGCCTCTAAAACAGGGATAAAAGTTTTTCCAAGATCTGTTAAACTGTACATTACTTTAATAGGCGGTTTTTTACCAAAAACTTTTCTTGATATTAAACCGTCTTTTTCTAATTGCTTTAACTGTAAGCTCAACGTCATTTCGGTAACTGTTGCCAGCTCTTTACGAAGTTCGCTATATCTTTTAGATTCGTCCTTCAAATGGTAAAGTATAACTGCTTTCCACTTTCCACCTACCAAATCCATGGTAAGGCTTACTGTACAAGGATATATTTTCCCTTTCAATTTCACGTGATCCCCAATGCATTCTGTTTTCATTTTAATGTTATTTAGCCTATCTGTTTAGATAGTTATTGCATATTCAGTGTACTAAAAATAATTTTGTAACTCAATTAATTATAGTACAAATTTAGAAAAAATGAAAATACTAATTATTCTTGCTCATCCTGAAGAAAAAAGTTTCAATGCAGCTATGTTCAACACTGCGATCAGCACTTTAGAAAATGAAGGCCACGAAGTCAAAACAACTAACTTATATCAAGATAACTACCAGCCTGTAAGCGGAAAAGGAAATTTCACCCGGTTAAAAAATACAGATTATTTCAAACAGCAGGACGAAGAGGTATTTGCCTTACAGCAGTCTACATTCATGCCGGATATTATATCTGAACAGGAAAAAATCGAATGGTGTGAAATGATGATCTGGCAGTTTCCTTTGTATTGGTTTTCGGTCCCTGCCATCTTAAAAGGCTGGATCGACAAGGTTTTTACAATGGGGAAATTCTATGATAACGGAAAAATTTTTGACAATGGATTTTCGGCAGGGAAAAAAGCAATGCTCTCTGTGACGACCGGCGGTCCTGAAAAAAATTATGTAGATGACAGATATGGACATATAAATTCAATCTTGTTTCCAATACATCGCGGAATTCTCGAGTTTCTTGGCTTTTCAGTGGTACAGCCGGAAGTAGTTTATTCCGTAGAGCGGCTTACTGAAAAGGAGAGGGAAAGTGTATTAGATACCTGGTCAAAAAGATTAATCAATATTGAGGAGGAAATCATAAAGGATTAAAAAAACAACCGGATTGAAATAGTACATTTGTATTGGCCATAAAGCCCACCACCATAATACATCCGAAAAATTGAAAAATACACTAAGCCTAATAATCCTATTTTTAACTTCCATCCATTTATATTCTCAAAAAACATACGTCTTTTTTAGTTCATTTAACCGGAATAAAACAACAGAAGGATTGTATGTGTACAAATTGGACACCATAAAAGGAAGATTATCCAAAGTAACTTCTGTAAAAGGAATTTTAAATCCATCATTTCTGACTGTATCTCCAAACGGTCAAAACATTTTTGTATGTACAGAGAGTAAAACGCCCAATGCAGGAAGTGTCAGCAGCTTTAAATTCAACCCTAAAGATGAAACACTTACTTTTATAAACAGCCAGAAAAGCGGTGGTGAAAATCCAGTCTACGTAACTGTTCATAAAAATGGTAAATGGTTAGTTAATTCCAATTATACCGAAGGCAGCGTTTCTGTATATCCATTGTCTGAAGATGGAACGATACATCCATATGTACAGAATTTTCAGTTTTCAGAGGGAAGTATCAATAAAGGAAGACAGGACAGGTCGCATATCCATGCAGCTGTTTTTTCTCCGGATTTCAAGCAGCTGTTTTTACCGGATCTCGGTGCCGATAAAATCAGGTCTTATAGGTTTGACACTGATAAAACAGAGCCTCTTCAACTGGCAAATCAACCGTACATACAATCCGCATTAGGAAGTGGGCCAAGGCACTTTACCTTTCATCCCAACGGAAAATTTGCCTATTGTATCAATGAATTATCCGGAACTATCAATGCCTATCGGTATGAAAACTCCGGTATGGAAAGTATTCAGATAATTAATGCACATACAGACCAATACAAAGAGGAGTTTGAAAGTTCTTATATTCACATTTCCCCGGATGGTAAATTTCTATACGCTTCCAACCGCGGATACGAAAATAATATCGCTATTTTTTCAATCCTTGAAGATGGAACATTAAAAAACATTGTTTATCAGCCGACTTTCGGGAAACAGTTAAGAGTTTTTGATATGGATGAGACCGGAAAATTTTTAATTGTAACCAATGCAGCCACCGGAAATGTTTTTGTATTTAGGCGTAACCTTGAAACAGGTTTATTAAAAAAAGTGGGAGGAAGAACAAAAATTGATGGGGTTTCCAGTGTGAAAATCAGAAAGTATTAATTCAAAAGAAGATTCTCCGAATTCATTGCTTTTAGTCTTATTTATTCAGATTCATTATTTTATGATTTAGTAACAAATAGGATTGTATTGATACTTATAAATCAGAAAACCCAATAAAAAATATCATCAAAACTTAAAATCATGTTACTAGCAATCCTACTTCCTTTTCTGTCTTTCATGGTCCGGGGGAAAATTCTTACCGGAATCATCTGTTTAATTTTGCAAATCACTGTCATTGGCTGGCTTCCTGCTGCCATCTGGGCTGCCCTATCCTTAAACAGTGCAAGAGCAGACCGACGCAATGAAAAACTCATTCGCACGATCAAACAAAATCAAAGATAAACGGCAGTACACCATTTCATTTTTATGAAAAAACTAATTTGTACATCTTTACTCATCTTCTTTTTTAACACCTTTTTTTCTCGGGTTATTGAAACTGGAAAATACTGCACAAAAACAGAAAGATCATGTTTAACGCTGCTTCCGGACAACCGCTTTGAGCAGCTTACCAAGGCCGACATTGATCTTATCGGACTGGGCACTTACTCCATAAAAAAACAAATTCTGACCCTTAAGTATGATAAAAAACGCGGACCTGATTCTGATACAATATTTAAAATCATAAAAATAAAACCCAAAAAATTACGCTTGAAGCTACAAGTTTCGAAGAATAAAAACAAAGCTGTAACGCTCTACAGAAAATAAAAATGACCGCATTGGTCATTTTTTTATTAATCACTATAAAGTATAACATAGTAATGAAAATATATTATATCTTTGCATTACAAAATAATAATTATGATTACTAAAAAATTATTTCCAGTACTAGCATTTCTTTTGCTTTTTTGCAATATCAGCGCACAAACCTATGAAAAGAAACTAGACAGTTTAATTGCTACTGAATTCAATGACCCAAACGGACCCGGAGGTGTATTTATGGTTTCTTATAAAGGAAAAACCATTTACCGTAAAGCTTTTGGAAAGGCCAATCTGGAACTGAATGTCAATATGAATCCTGAAAATGTTTTCCAGCTTGGTTCCATGACTAAGCAATTTACATCGGTAGCTATTCTTATGCTGGAACAGCAGGGAAAATTAAACGTCAATGATCCTATTTCAAAATACATCAAGGAATATCCTTCAGGAGACAAAATCACGATCCACCATCTGCTAACCCATACTTCAGGAATCAAGGATTTTACGAAAATGAAAGCTCTGTCTACGATTGCACAGAAAGAAATGAAGCCCGCCATGATGGTAGATTTTTTCAAAAACGAACCGGTAGATTTTGCGCCCGGAGAAAAATTTGAATACAATAATTCGGGATATGTGGTGCTAGGATATATTATTGAACAGGTATCAGGCCAGACTTATGAAGATTTCATTAAAAAAAATATCTTTGAAAAAGCGGGCATGGTTCATTCTTACTATGCCACCGACCGTCAGCTTATTCCAAAAAGAGCATATGGATACCACCAAAAAGAACAGGGATTTGTCAACAGAACAGTCATCAACTTCAGTGTTCCTTTTTCATCCGGCTCTTTAATGTCAACTGTGGATGATATGCTGAAATGGCAAAAGGCTTTGAACCAAAATGTGCTTCTTAATCAAATAGAAACAAAAAAAGCCTTCCGGAAGTATAAATTAAACAACGGAGAAGAGTTCACTTACGGTTACGGATGGCATCTTAAAGACATCAATGGAACTCCGGACAGGGAGCATGGCGGAAGTATTTTTGGGTTTAAAAGTATGGGGGTATATATTCCCAGTGAAGATATGTATGTTATTGGACTCAGTAACTGTGACTGCCACTCGCCAACGGAAATGACCAGAAATATGGCAAAAATTGCATTACAGTCAGTAAAAAAATAATTGTTTTTACAAAAGATTCTGGAAACCAGACTGTATACGAATACGCAGATCCGAAAAAGCAAATAAATTTGTATACCCAATGACGAAATAATATCTTTATGATCCAAACCATTGATATGAAAAGAATTTTACAAATCCTTTTATTTGTAGTAAGTACTTCAGCATTTTCCCAGGAACAGTTTAATATTGAATTAACGGCACCTTTATTTGAAAAAGACTCCCTGTTTTTAGCGCCACCACCCACTTCAAGAAATATTATATCACTGTACAGTCTTACTTTAAATGAGAACAACAAAAATGTAAAATCTATAGGAAATTCAAAAGGAGCACTCATTAAAATCCTGCCTCAGAATAACATCAGCGGAATTGTCCCTTGCCCTTTGCCCATGATGATAATGAGTTCTAAAGAAGATAGGAAGGGGTTCTATTTGTCCGAGCTATTTTTTATTGAAAACGGGAATTTAAAAGTTCAGGTCAGTGATAAGAATTTAACGCTGGTTCTGCCACCTGATGCAACCATCAATAATGATTATAAAAAACTGAAAAAATATCTTCAACAGGTAGACGAAAAACTCAAGCCTTTTGAGAAAAATGATCCTGCAGACCTTGAAACTAAAGAAAAACTCCTTAAAGCATACATCAGAAAAAATCCGGGATCATATCCTGCCTTCTGGGAAATCATTGATGTTTTTTCAAAATATGGCTTCCATAAAAGTTACTTAACTGATCTTCCCTTATTCTCAAAAAAAATAAAAGCTTCATCATGTTTTAAGGATTTTGAAAAAATAATGTACCTTGAAAACTCAACGAATGTAGGGGGAAATTTCCCCGAAATCGATTTCGGTTCTGAAGGCAAGATCACAAAAGAGGTATTCTCAAATTATAAAATTATCATGATCGACTATTGGTCCACGAGCTGCAAACCCTGTATTCAAGAGCTCCCTGAACTTGTTAAACTGTATGAAAAGTACAAAGATAAAGGAGTGAATTTCATCAGCGTAGCAGACGAAAAAACGCAGCAGAGAATTGATCTGGCCACTAAAATATTCCAAGAGAACAATGTCAGCTGGAAAAACTATTTTGACACCACCAAAGAATTCACCAAGAAGCTCAACGCCGGAGGCTATCCGCTTTTCATTGTGGTAGACCAAAACGGAAAGATTCTTTCAAAAGAACTGGGCGGACAGGAAACTCTGGAAACTGTAATAGAACAGCATTTAAAATAATTAGGATTTAAAAATTTTTCGTTTTCCTACGGGAAGTATATGGTCCGGAACTTTTATTATCGAAAATAAGACAATAAAAAGACAGATAATATTGACAGCCAAAGCCACCGAGAAGGCTCCATAATAATGCTGTGCTGAAGGCTTCGCTCCAAGAAAATAATAGAAAATACTTCCCACCACAATAATTCCTACAATCGCAGCGGCCTGCTGAAAAGTATTGTAAACTCCCGAGGCATTGCCGGCAAGTGTTTCCGGTAGCCCTGACAAAGTAATATTAGCCAATGAAGGAATAATAGATCCCACGCCAATTCCATGAAAGAATAGCAAAAGACAAAGCACAACAAAAGGTGTTTCCCTGTCAAATAAAAGGATTTGAAGAATAAGAACGGTCATGATTAAACCTAATCCAGTTATTAAAAACTTTTTACCATATCTTAAAATCAGTTTTGCAGAAAACAGGGAGGCCAAAATAAAACCAAAGCCCTGGAAAACAATGATTTCTCCTGCTGCTAATGATCCTATCTGCAGCCCGTCCTGAAAAAACAGCGACAGAATGTAAAAATAAGAATCCAGCATAATGAAGAAAAAAGAAACTGCCAGTATCCCCAGATTGAAATTTTTATAGTTGAATAAACCAAAATCCATAAGGTAAGGCTTTCCGTGCTTTAACCTCAACTTTTGATTTTTAATAAAATAAATTAAAATGAGTACTGAAAACAGCATCATTATTATACTTTTAAATTGAATTCCCTGATGTTCAGACATGGTAAGAGCATACGTAAAACAGAAAAGCCCTGCAGCCAATATGATTACACCAGCGAAATCAAAAGTATTTTTTTTAGCTGAGGTTTTAGATTCATTTAATAATTTCTGACTGAAAAATATCGCCACGATACATACCGGAATATTGATAAGAAAAATAAGTCTCCAGGATTCCTGCATCAGGGTTATTGATGAGAAATAGCCTCCAAGAAACTGCCCCAGAACTGTTCCCGCGCCAATCGTGATTCCATACCAGCCCATCGCCTTCGTTCTTTCTTCATGTCCGGCAAACAGGATCTGTATCATTGACAGCACCTGCGGAGACATCAACGCTGCACTGACCCCCTGAATGAAACGGGAGATGACAAGAAGCACCGCACCAGACGAAATTCCACATACAACAGAGCTCAGCATAAAAAATAGCAAACCCATCATAAAGATCTTTTTCCTTCCATATAAATCCCCAAGCCTTCCTCCTGTGATCAGAAATGAAGCAAAACCGATAAGATAAGATGCAATCATCATCTGCATTTCGCCATTGGAAGCATGAAGGTCACGCTGGATAGACGGAATGGATACATTGATAATGAAAATATCCATGATAGTAAGCAACTGACCGGATAGTATTAGCATCATTTTCAAATATGTAGAATTCATTTTTATATAGATATATCTATTTTTAAATATTAAAAAAAATTAAGTCAACTGAGCCTTAACCATTTTTTGGATCTGATCAAAAGAATCTGCGCTTTTATTGATTGTAGAAGTTACCACAGCGCCTTCTATCAAAAGGAAAATATGTTCTGTAATCATTTCAGTGTCGATACTCTTTTTGCCTTCTGCATATTCATAGACTAAACTTCTTATCATCCCTTTCTGTTTTTCTTTGTGGTTTTGTACAAAATCAGAAACTGCTGGATTGCTCTCTCCCACTTCAGCAATAATTTTAATGAAATGACAGCCTGCAAATGTAGAAGACTGCTGAAGCTTTTTGCGGTAAGCAATCAAGGAAAATATCTTTTCTCCCGGATCGGAAATTTTTGCCGAATGCTCTTCAAACCCTTGGAACCATTCAGTCTCTTCCTTGATCAGATAAGCCTGGAGAAGATCATTTTTGGATGAGAAATGATTGTACAGGGATCCTATGGCTATATCTGCCTCAGCAATAATCTGGTTGATACCTGTTGAGTTGAATCCCTGCCTGTAAAACAGATCCGAGGCTACTCTAATGATTCTTTCCTGTACTTTTTCTTTTTTCATCCTGAAAATTTTTACAAATGTAGATAAAAAATAGATAAATCTATCTATTTTTAAGAAAAGATAAGAATAGTTTATTTTTAGGGAGTCAAAAAACAAACTAAAAGTATGTTGAAAGCCCTACTTCTCAATTCATCCTTACTACTGATATCCGTATCTTGAGTCATTCCAAAAAAGAGATTATGCATCCGTCCAATCCTGTTGTCTACTTTGAAATTCCAGTTACCGACATGTAGTGTGCTGAACAGTTTTATACTGCACTTTTAATTTCAGCCTTGAAAAAGACAATATTTACGGTTACGAAATGTCCCTATTTCCATCCGAAGAAAAGAGCAGTGGTATTACGGGAGCTCTGGCGAAAGGTGATATGTACAAACCGACAAAAGATGGAATTATTATTTATTTTAAACGCAGAATATCGATCGGCACCTGATCAGAGTACTTCAGAATGGTGGCAAAATACTCTATCTTAAAAAAATCAATGAAAAATATGGATTGGCTGTTGCTGAATTTGAAGATTCTGAGGGAAACAGAATTGCGCTTCACGAAACCATACAAAGTGATTAATAATTTACTGCATAATATTTTTAATTTTAATCGCTACATATTTTGTATCTTTAGTTACCACTTTACAAAAAGATCATGTGGTACAAAGCAATGGCAGAAGAACTTTATTTCATCAAAACGAATCCGAATATTGCTAAAATCAATTTGTACAATAAACTTTGCCGTGAAGAAGAAAATATCATGAAATTTCTTCAGGCTGATCCCAAAGTAAGTCTTGAAATTATCAAAAATAAAGTAAAAGACTCGGTAGAAAATCTCTCGAAAGAGGAGCTTTCAAGCATTTTTACGTGGTTCAGCAGCATTTATCCGGCTGACCGTGAAGAGGCTAAAACCCAGCTTTTCATCCATGGACTTGATCTTTTTTATGAAATTCCGAAAGAACAGAATGTAAAAACTTTCCAGGAGATGCTTTCAGCATACGAAAATTACTCTAAACAGAAACTGGATTTTATGGTAGACGCTCAACATTTCAATCAGTTCCTTCTTTACGGATTGTTTTTCACAGACATCTCCTTAAAAGAAAAAGGAAACTCTACCACTCTTTCTCATTATTTGAAAACAGATTATCCGTCTTTATACGCCCTTGCGGAAGATCATTTCCGGACAAAAGGTTCTGAGGAGAATAATGATCTTGCTTTGCAGAACTACTTTGGGGAACTGTATGATCTGACTAAATTTTATAAAGGATCAATTATTCAGCTTCACACTTTATAGCGCCGTTTTTGTTATTTAGAGTACATGCATTGAGCCTAAATGCATAAAAATTTGATTTCCTTCCAGACTACAGATTTTAACAACTGTCAAACATAAATTAGATCATTTGTTCTAATTTTGAAATATGATTTAAACTCTCTTATATTTGGACCATGAAAACCAAGGATAAAATATTGTCAAAAGCGATGGAGCTGTTCAATGAAAAAGGCTATAATAATATCACAACAAGGCATATTGCAGCAGGTCTGAACATCAGTGCGGGAAATCTACATTACCATTTTAAACATTCAGAGGATATTATCAAAATCCTTTTTTCCGAACTGGTCATTAAAATGGACATTTTATTCAATGATTTACAGACTATAGAAAATAAAACACTGGAGGATCTGTATCATTTTACTTTTTCAATGTATGAAATCTTTTATTCTTTCCGGTTTATTTTCATGAATTTCTTTGATATTTTAAATCATATTCCAGCCATACAGTCCCAGTATGAATCCATTAACATTACCAGAAAGAATGAATTTCAGATGATTTTCAAGGGTTTTCAGAAAAATAATATTTTTAGAGATGATATTCCTGACTTTATTCTGAAAAGCCTCACCACCCAAATATTTATTATAGCAGATAACTGGATTATTCATAACAGCCTTGCTTTTAAGCTCAACAAAGATGAAGCAGTAAAACATTATGCATTGATACAGATGAACCTGTTTTATCCGTTGCTTGCTGAGGAACAGCAGAAGCTTTATGAAGAAAAATATATCAGTTAGATCATGATCATCAGAAAAGGAAATATTAACGACCTGACGGAGATGCTTAAGATTTTTACAGATACCATTACTGCTATCTGTAAACACGATTACAACAGCGATCAGATTAATGCATGGAAATCCGGCGCGGAAAATGAGGAAAGGTGGCTCCAGGTTATAGACCATCAATTTGTTATTGTAGCTAAAGTTAATGGTCAAATGGCAGGGTTTTGCACCCTCGATCAAGGAAATTATATCGATCTTCTTTTTGTTCACAAAGATTTTCAGCAACAGGGAGTTGCCCGGAAAATGTATACTTTTATAGAACAGGAAGCCACACTTCGGAAGGAAAAGTTACTCTCTTCTGATGTAAGTAAAACAGCAAGATCTTTCTTTGAGAAAATGGGTTTCAAAGTGATCAGCGAACAGACTGTTGACATAAAAGGAATTGGTCTTACCAACTATAAAATGAAAAAAGAACTGAATTAAAAACTGTACAATGCAGAATTTAAACCCGGAATATCATCAGTTAAAAATATCAGTTCCAAAAGAATTCGAAAACGTATTCACGCATTTTTATTACGCGAAAAACAATTCTTCACATCCTGTTACAAAAACTCTGCTCCCCTCCTACCAAACGATTATGCTGTTCTGCTTTGGAGAAAATGCTTTTATGACAACCCGGGAGCAAACCACTGTTGAAGTTAATCAGTGTATTGTTTTAGGGCCAGTACGCCAACCCATTGAATATACATTGCCGGCAGGAACTTCAATTCTTGTTGCCAATTTTAAGGATGATGCATTTTACCGGTTTTTTGGACAAGCTGTGATTTCCAGCCAGGGAATACATCCTGGTAAGCTTTTGCAGGACAATTGTTTTACGGAACTCTGGCATCAGATCTCGGTTTTACCTTCTCCGGAAGAAAAAGTCAATTATATACTAAGCTTTTGCAGACCTTACCTGCAGGATCAGGATAAAATAATCATGCTATTAAGCCATTTCGAAAACAACGGCCTGAATCCCATTAAAACCATTGCAGAACAGACCCGCCAAAGCGAAAGAAATATTCAGCTTAAACAGAAAAAGCAGTTAGGATATTCTTCCAAAGAATTAGCACGCTACACTCGTTTTCTGAAAGCTATCACGACCATTGAAAAAGAACTGGGAAACGACAAAAAAATTGAATGGTTCAGTATTATTGATGAATGCGGCTATTTCGATCAGAGTCAGCTTATCCACGATTTTAAACATTTTATAAATATTTCTCCATCCCAATATTTAAAATTTCAGAAAGACATCTGCCGCTCCGGTTCAGAATAATTCTATTTCGTTTTCTTACAATTTTTGCTGTTTTTGCTGCTCTACATTTGTCTCATAATTTAAATACTAAAAACAATGAGACATTTAATCATTTATGCCCATCCCAATGAAAAAAGCCTGAACAACCATCTGCTTCAAACTGTTATTGAAAATCTGGAGAGAGGCAATCACGAGATCGAAATAAGAGATCTGAACACAATAGGATTTAATCCAGTCTTTTCACTGGAAGATATGCAGGGCCAGATGGCAGGAAAAGTTTCGGATGATGTAAAAACGGAGCAGAATTATATTTCATGGGCAGAACAGATTACCTTTATCTATCCGATCTGGTGGACCGGAATGCCGGCTATTATGAAAGGCTATATTGATCGTGTTTTCAGTTACGGTTTCGCCTACCGATATGATCAGGGCATACAAAAGGGCCTGTTGAAAGGGAAAAAAGCAGTCATTATCAATACCCACGGAAAATCTCACGAAGAATATGAACGTATGGGGATGGACAAAGCGCTTACCCTCACTTCGGATAATGGAATTTTCCTGTACAGCGGTTTTGAAATTATTCAACACTTCTTTTTTGATAAGGCTGATAAAGCATCTCCTGAGGAAGTGGACATTTGGAAAGAACAGATCATGAACACATATTCACAGCCGGTTTTTAACCTTTAAAATTTCTACGGATTATCTTTCTCGCTCACCGGCCTCGGAAGCTAGAGCGTTAAAAAAATTAAAATTTGATCCGTTAAAAAATTCCCACTGTCTGAGTGCAGGTAGCATATCCAACTGAAACGGTTACAGCAAATCCGCACGAGTTTTGGGAATTTTAGGATCAAATTTTAATTTTTAGCGAAAGATTCCAGCCTTGAATTTTTGGTTCATTTTGTTTCAAGACAAAAGAACTCATGAAATAATAAATCATAAAATACGCATTATTTATAATGATTCTTTATTTTGCTTATGAGAGATTTATGGCATAGAATTAGCTCCAAGACCGATAAGTAAAATTGTTTTGAAACCTTTATTTTAGACCATTAAGATTGATAAACTGTTAAGAACAGTAAGTTTTTTAAATCTTAACTGATATGGAACTTTACAGCAGATCTTAATGGTTTAAATATTGGAATACTAATAAAAAGCTTTTACATTTGTATTATTGATGAAACATTTAAACAGCATATTGTGTCTCCCTTTTTTCAGTGAATATTACGCCCCGACGAACCGTTCGGGAAGACTTTCTATATCTGTAATTTAACAAGAATAATTTAATTTATATATAGAGCCCGGACAGCATTGTCCGGGCTTTTTTTCATTTAAAATCAAAAAGATGATCAGCACACTAAAAGAAAACACAGCCATTATTCTTCCGGAAAACGGTCTGGAAGAGAAACTGAAACAGGCTGAACAGGAAAACAGGAAATTAATTATCAAGCTGGGATTTGATCCTACAGCCCCGGACCTGCATCTGGGCCATGCTGTCGTGCTCAAAAAACTGAAACAGTTTCAGGAACTGGGACATCAGATTATGATCGTGGTTGGAAGTTTTACAGCCAGAATTGGTGATCCGACAGGGAAAAATAAGGCAAGGAAACCGTTAAGTGTTGAAGATGTCAGCCATAATGCACAGACGTATATCAATCAGCTTTCGAAAATCATTGATGTGGAAAAAGCCAAAATCGTTTTTAATTCCGACTGGCTGGATGCACTCAACTTTTCAGAAGTGATTCAGTTGATGTCAAAGGTAACAGTAGCCCAACTGATGCACCGGAATGATTTCAATAAAAGGTTCACGGAAAATACTCCAATTGCCATGCATGAGCTTGTGTACCCTATCCTCCAGGGCTTCGATTCTATACAGATTGAAAGTGATATTGAAATGGGCGGAACGGATCAGCTTTTCAACTGCACCATGGGAAGACAGCTTCAGGAAGTTCATCTTATGTCAGCGCAGGTTGTAATGTGTATGCCTCTTCTGAAGGGTCTTGACGGCAAAGAAAAAATGAGTAAATCGCTGAACAATATTATTGGCCTGACTGATGAGCCTAATGATATGTTTGGAAAAACCATGTCGATCCCGGATAGCCTGATTAATGAATTCATTGATCTGGCTTCTGATTTTTCTGCTGAAGAAAAAATTGATTTGAAATTAAAATTAGAGAATGGTGAAAACCCGATGAATATTAAGAAGCTGATTGCTAAGAATATCATTACCCAATACCATGACCGTAAAGCAGCAGAGCTTGCAGAAGAATTTTTCAGCAGCCAGTTTCAAAGCAAAAATGCTGAAGAAAAAGTCTATGAACCTGTTTCTCTAGCTTCACTTCGTCATAGAAAAAAGCTGATAACACTGGTAGAACTCTGCAGTCAGTTAAAAAGTGACCTCAGCAAATCGGCGGTCCGAAGAATGATCCAAAGCGGAGGCATTCAGGTTAATCATATCAAAATAACGGATCCTGATGAAGAGATTGAATTACTTTCACAGACAAAAGTAAAAATCGGAAGAAGAGATTTTTTTGAACTCGTTTGAATCTTCAGAATCGTGAGGTAATTTTCAATATATTCGTTTCATTAAATAAAAGTGATGAGCTATATTATGGTCGATATTGAATCGGATGACCCGATTCCCGGATATTTTTCAATGATCTGTTTCGGAGCAGTCCTTGTGAATGAGGAACTGGATACTACGTTCTACGGAAAACTGAAACCTGTTTCGGAAAAATTCAATCCGGATGCTTTGGCTGTTTCGGGCTTCAGCAGGGAAGAAACGATGCAGTTTGATGATCCAAAAGAAGTGATGCTGGAATTTGAAGAATGGATTGAGAAAAATTCCAAAGGAAGACCTATTTTCATCAGTGATAATAACGGTTTCGACTGGATGTTTATCTGCTGGTACTTTCATCATTTTACCGGGAAAAATCCTTTCGGTTATTCATCAAGAAGGCTTTCTGATCTGTATTGCGGACTGGAAAAAGATACTTTCGCGCAATGGAAACATCTCCGTAAAACAGAACACACGCATCATCCTGTAGACGATGCAAAAGGAAATGCCGAAGTTTTGCTGTATATGAAAAAGGAAATGGGGTTAAAGATCGCGCTAAAATAAGATCACCTTATTGCTTCAAACCTGATCTCAAAAACAACTTATGAACATGACTATCACCTATAGAAAAGCCTCAGAAAATGACATTGATTATCTTCTTGATTTAAGAACAAAAACCATGAATCCGCACTATGCCGATTCCAACCTCCCAACGGATAAAGAAACAACACTTCAGAGAATTCTGTATCAATTTGAGAAAGCCCATATCATCCTTTTAAACAATGAACCTGCCGGATTACTAAAGATCAGCAAAGCTGAGGATAAAACAGAAGTTCTGCAGCTTCAGATAGACCCTAACCAACAAGGGAAAGGACTGGGAAAAACGATTTTAACAGATATTCTGAAGGAAGCTTCCGCAGAAGAAAAAATAGTCTCATTAAGTGTATTAAAAACCAATAAGGCCCAAAACTTATATAAAAGTTTAGGCTTTAAAGTTGTGGATGAGGATGAGCATTCTTATTTTATGGAGTTTCAAGGTGGCTTTAGATTAGTTTAACCACAATAGCCTCAGAAGTTTTTAAACACTTAAGTTATTTTTTAAGCTAAATACTTGGTGGATAAGAAGTACACAGAAGTTTTAAGAAAAAATCGAAGATTTTTATTCAGACAATATCCATAAACATCCGTGAAAATCTGTGCAATCCGTGATTAAAAAATATCAACCACAAAAGTCACAAAAGATTTTAAACACTTAAGCTATTTTTCTAAGTTAAATACCTTGTGAATAAGAAGCACACAGAAGTTTTAAAGAAAAAATCGAAGATTTTTATTCAGACAATATCCATAAACATCCGTGAAAATCTGTGTAATCCGTGGTTAAAAAAAAGATTATTAACTCTAAAAAAATTATGATTGATTCGCTAAAGTAACAAAGATGAGCCTCCCACCTTCTTCGGCAGACAAAAGTATTTTCTTTCCATCAGTAAGCTCTACCATAGATCCCGGTGGAATCTCTTTCTGTTCCGTAACATCCTTCATCGAAGTCAGACTCTGATTCACCAGCACCCATCTTCCTTCATGAAAAGTGAAATATCCGACCGGCATTTTATCCTGCATCGTAAGATTTTCATTTCTGATGACCTTTCTTGACACATGCCATTTGAATAAATACTGGTTGTTATAAACCATCAATCGGTGGTTTTCAGGTTTCCAGACCTCATCATCAAATTTAAAATACAGATCCAGTACAGGAAGCGTTCCCCGGTGTGGTGTTCTGCAGAAAGGGCATTTCGGGTTACTGGTATTATCGAAGACGTACCATTTTTCGGTACATTCCGGATTGTGGCAGGGCTGAATCAGATCGGCGGTTTTTAACAGGGCAGTTTCCCATTCATTGGCGGTGGGACGTCTGATTGGATCGTGAAGCCCGTCTATAAATGCTTTTTTAAACAGTTCGGAAAGATAAGGACCCGCAGCCGTAAAAGGAATTTTCTGAGGATCGCCCCAAAATGTGTCCCATTTTCTGAGGTGGTCAGCTTTTACCTGATTGGACGGATCCTGGAAATGTTCTATGAATAAAGCTTTTTCACCCATAGAAATGATCTCATCTTTTTCGGAATCCAGATCCCAGATTTTCCCTCCTCTCAAAGGATGTCTTCTGAACAGGTACATATAAATCAGCACTGCCAAAGCATGAAGATCCGTTTTCTGATTAGGCAGATGCCTTCCGGGATCCTGCATGCTCAGATGTTTGGTCTTTAAAACTTCAGGAGCAATAAAATCAGCCGTTCCGATGACTTCCGGCGGGAAGAGCTTTGGAACAACCAATCCGTCTATATCAATAATACAGGCAGATTTCGTCACTGGATCTATCAGAATATTGTTGTAGGAAAGATCGGAATGCGCCAGTCCCATCTGATGAAGCTTTTTCACGCCTCTGCTGATATTGATGGTGATCTGAAAATAGCTCAGCCAATCTCCGAGTTCCGAATGATCGAGCCGCAGCGGATATTGCTGGTTTCTGAACATGGGAGCAGTGAACCATTTCCCAACCTTATCCTGACCCTTGATATTATCTGATCCGATGTATCCCTTCGCAAAGAAGAATTTTTTATGGTAAACAGGAACCACAATTCCTGTCAGCTTATTTTTTTCTACAATATCATACGGCCATCTGAATATTTCGTTCAGAAAATAATCCGATGAATTTCCGTTCTGTATATTTCCGAGATAAGTGGAAACAATCCTCATGATACGCTCTTTCTGTCCGGCATCCAGAGGAGTGCGGTAAAATGCCACCACATATTCTCTGTCCGGCGAAAAATAGACATCTTTCACTCCGCCCCGAATCGGACTTTCATCTACGTATTCATAAGATTTTGCTGTATCCAGGATAGAAGCAACTTTAACGGTTTTTTTCATGTTTAATAGATTATGGCCAGTGTTCTGTCATCATGATTTCCCCGGCTCCAGAAATCGGTCCATGTCAGAAGCTGTTGATCAATATGAGTATCGTTAATAAAATCTACTTTCGCCCGGTCATCGTTGTTCCCGGCCAGATCATTAAAGAATACTTTCCAGCTGTCAATATCTTCAAGCTTGTTTTCTGTCATGAATTTCGGGTCGTAAATACCATCCGTCATCAGTACGAGATAGGAAAAATCATTCACACAGGTTATTCCAAATCTTGAAACCATATCATCACTGAAGATCTCTTTCATCGTGATAAAACGGGTTCCGCCGCCAAATTCTCCAACATCCATTTGATTCAGAAGCTTTACTTCAGAAAAATCAGGACTGATCAGGTTGATCGGGCAGTCTCCCACTCCAAAAGTGAGAATGACATAACCGAAATCAAACTTTTTTGTCAGCGCAAAAATCAGTGTTGTGTGGAAATCTTTTATAGAAAATGAATGCTCTGCTGCCGTTTGATCCAAAATATTATAAACATGAAGAACACCTTTATACAAGAGCTTTAAAACATTTTCTCCGGCTTCGGACTGTATTTCTTTTGATGAATCAGAACTATTATAAACGATTTCAATATTTTGTTCGATTCTGTTTAAAATTTCTTCTGAATTGAAAAAACTGTTTACAGAAACGACTGCCAATCTTGAACCTTCTCTTGCCATAATTGCGGAGCCGGCACCATCAGCAACTGAAACAATGCTCCAACCTCCGGGAAGCTCGTTCACCGCAAAATCATCATCTCTGAATTTTCCTTCATGGGCATGTGAACGTCCCCTTTTTGAAACAACGGTGATTTTTTTATCCAGAAATTTCCCTTCGTAGGAGGTTTCATCAGGTTTATGGTAAACATCATTGGTGTCGGATGGAATATTCTTCCAAAGGTCTTTCGGATCTGCATTCACGAACAGATGTACTTTTTTGATCTCCGTACTGTCTTCATCATGGGTATGATAGAATTCAATATCCAGATCATGGACACTGTTTACATACGGAATTCCGGATATTTTGTTGTTCTCGAAGGTAAGTCCTGTCTCCCGGAGATTGGTGATATTTTTAATCTTTATATTCGGAAAGTCATCCATCTCAAAACGGTATTCATAAAACTGCTTTGAACTGGCATTTTTAAGCACCAGATGAACTTCTTTAAATTCTTCTATTTCTCTGTAAATAAGAGCTTTTTCCATGGTTTTATGTTGGGTTTTGGCAATAGGATTTCCTTTCGTTATCCCAGCGTTCGGTTAATATCAAATCCTTCGCTGGAAAATCCGTAATAATCCGAAGTTCCGCACCATGGGCATTTGTTATAGCCTTCTCCTTTCAGGCAATGAATTCCGCCACACGAACAGGTTGCCAATGCGATGGGATTGGCACAATGAGGACATGATGTTCCTCCCTGAAGTTCTTCTATGGAAATTTTAAGATTATTTTTCTGGGAAGAGGAAAGCCTGTAATAGGATTTTTCGTCAATTTTATAGGCTCCATCCAATCTGTAATATCTGGTAGACATTCCCGGTATGCTTGATTCGGCGAATGTCTTTTTAAACTTCATTAAATACAGTTTCTCCGTTTCTGAGCATTTTCCGTTTAAAACAACAAAATTATTGTCCGGAAACTTCTGCTCGAGTTCAGGGTCTACTTTTTCGAGAATAATAGAATCGATCTTGGAAAGATTAATTCCTTCTTTATTGGCTTCGGTAACACTCTGGCTGGTTGTTTTAATGGAATCAGTCACCCATTTGAAAAATTCTTTATAGGAATTTTCATCAGAATTATTGAACAGTAAAACATTGTCCGACAAAGTCCCAAGCAGCTTATAATTGGTATTTTCGCCTATCGAAACCGCAATCGTATTGGGTTTTCCATGGTATTTATTGTTCCATCTTTCGATAGCTTTTGTAGCATCATCGGTAGGAACGCCGTCTGTAAAAAGAAAAACAATCGGTTTCCAGTCGCCTTTTCTTTCGTAAGTTGTCTTCACAATATCCCTGTCTATGCAGTCCATCACTTTAATAAGCCCCTGAGACAGCGATGTACCGCTTCCAATCGGGATTTTTGGAGGATAAAAGCTGATGATATCCTGAAGCGGCGTAATGACCTCAGCCTCTCCCGCGAAACCTATAATGGAAATATAGACCGTTTCCAACGAATACGGGTCTTTCTTTAATTCTCTGATGATATTGGCAATACCTTCCTGTACCTGCTCAATAGGTTCTCCAACCATAGATTCGGAGACATCGACTAAAAAATAAATGGGCAGTCTTCTCATGATTATAAAGACAAGTGATTTAGATAATAATATTAAGCTCGGATGGCGGCGGAGGCAACGGTGCGCTTTCTCCCGTTCCCTGCGATTTCCCTCCCATGGTGATGGATGAACTTACCCATTTGAAAAATGAGGAAAGCGTAATCGCATCGGTAGTATCCAGTTTTACCACGTGATCTGTAAGCTCCTTCAGGAACTGTTCATCTGCTTTTGGACCTGCAGCACAACCTACGATAGCCCCAAATTCAAGATCTCTGATTACAGGGATCATTTGTCTGTATTTCTGGATATCGGAAGGCTTTCCGTCAGTAAATATGAACAGCAGCGGCCGCCAGTCTTCTTTTTCATCCGAAGATCCTTTGATCAGTTCTTTTTTCACCAATTCCGCAACCATCTCCAATGCCGCACCAGTATGGGTGGGTCCACTGTCCGGACAGGTAATTTCCATAGGATAAAAACTGGCCAGATCGGTCAACGGAATGATATTTTTAACCTCACGGTCGAAAGTAATCACACTCAGATGAAGGCTGTCCATCGCCTGGGGATCTGCCCGAAGCATGCTTATCAGCCCGTTAAATCCGTTATTCAGTGCCTGGATGGGTTCTCCGTTCATAGAACCTGAAGTATCCAGTAAAAAGTATGCTAATAATCTCCTGCTCATGGTATGGTGTTAATTCTGAAGCCGGCAGCGGAAGTTGAAAACTTCCCTGCCGGCTTTATGTTTGATAAAAACCTGGGACTAATTGGAATATGCGTATTGTTTAAGGATCTCAATAAAATTATCGGTCTGATGTGGCTCTCCGATAGCACGGAACTTCCAGTCACCATTGTGACGGTAGGCTTCAGCAAAAACCATCGCACATTTACCATTCATACTGGCATCCCCTGAAAGGCTGTATTTTGTAATCTCTTTACCTTTGGCATCTACGGCTCTGATAAAGGCATTCTCGATCATTCCGAAATGCTGGTTATTCTGCTTTCCCTGGTAAATGGTCACCAGGAATAATATTTTCTGATAACTCTGGTCCAATTGGTCGAGTTTGACGATGATCTGCTCATCATCACCATCTCCGGCACCAGTTCTGTTGTCTCCTGTAAGCCATATATTACCGCTTGGATGCTGCATGGAATTAAAGAAGACCACATCACCCTGATACAATGCGATCTGCCTGCCCTCGTTAGTCTGTACCGTTTTTCCAAGATTGGCTACTTTACCGTTGCCGTCTAAAAGAAAAGCAACGGCATCCAGATCATACTCCGCCTCTTTGCTGAACAGTTTTCCAAAGAAACCGCCCTGTTTCCTTACATCCCATCCTAAACCGATCGTTACTTTTGAAAGGTCGTAAACACTTTCGCCACGGTCATTTTTTCTTAAATCAATCGTCTGACCTTTCTGTAAATTAATTGCCATAGTTATCGTTTTTGTATATTTGAAAATATAGTTATTTTATGATCTGTCCTTTGTAGTATTTCTCAAGGAAGAAAGCAAGGTCTGCCCTGTAGCCTATTCCTGAGGCTTCAAATTTCCAGCTTCCGTTTCTTTTGTATAAACGTCCGAATTCTACTCCGGTTTCGATAGAGAAATCTTCATCCAGCTCATATTTTGCGATCTCCTGATTGGTACTGTTATCCACAATTCTGATGTATGAATTTCTTACCTGTCCGAAGTTCTGCTTTCTCCTTTCAAAGTCTTCAATAGTGACCACGAAAAGAATTTCTTCAGCTTTCGAATCTACTTTTTCAAGATCTACAATAATCGCCTCATCATCGTCACCGTCACTGTTTTTACCGCTCGGATCATCTCCTGTATGCGTCAGTGCACCATCGGGAGACTGAAGGTTATTATAAAAAACAAAACATTCCTCATTGATTAATTTTCTATCGGAGTCAATCATGATGGCAGAAGCATCCAGATCGAAGTCGAAACCGGTCCCTTCATTCGGATCCCAGCCCAGTCCTATCGTCATTTTTGTCAGTCCTATCTCGATCTTCTGTCCTTTCTGTAAATTAATTGCCATAGTGTTTTAGATTATTAATTATTTTTTGTTTAAGATAAATGTGATTTGTGGAATGACCAAATTTATTGATAAAAAAATGAATGACATGCGGTAATGCTTTATTTTAATAGGGTTTTAACATAAAAAAAGCCCAATTATAAAATTGGACTGTATCATTAAAAGTTATTGTTGAACTTAATTTTCAAATTCTTTTTCAGAAACTGCTTTTTCTCTTGCTTTAGCTAACATCGGAATAGAAATAAGTCCCATCACCAACATAATAGTGATCTGCAACGGAAGCGAAATAAATGAATAGGTCAGTCCCATTTCACCTCCTAATTCCGCACTTTTCCCCATTGAGATAAATAAAGCCATAAATCCATACTTCATAGCCAGATTAAATGCACCAATCCCTCCGCTTGCAGGAACGATCATTCCTAAAGTACCAACAACGATAATAAAAAAGCCATCGGCAATAGTAAAATTAGAGGTTTCAGGAAGTGCAAAACACACAAGATAAGCTGCAAAATAGTAGCAAACCCATATTCCTATAGTATAAAGGATGAATTTCCCTTTTTCTTTTAATTTAAATACAGAAGTTAAGCCTTGAAGAATTCCTTTTCCAAAATTGATTACTTTTTCTTTCTTGTATTTATAAAAAACTATTAAGCTTAATATTAGTAATACACCTATTGAAATTTTTAAATAAAAATAAAATGAATCAAAATCATTAACTCCAATTTTCATTAATAATCTTTCAACAAAATTAGGTTCAAATTTAGTTTTTTTAGCTTTTTGCTCTGTAACAAATTTATAAAATGAAATTATTGCATCAAACTTAAATATTACCGTCAATCCCAGAAATCCCAGCATACAGATAAGATCCACTACTCTTTCCAGGATAATTGTTCCGAAAGATTTGTCAACAGGAACTTTTTCCACACCATACAAAGCTGTAGCCCTTGCTACTTCACCACTTCTCGGGATGGTAAGATTCATCAGGTATCCGAAAGATATGGACCAAAGTGAATTTGAGTTAGATATTTTATGTCCCATCGGTTCCAGCATCAGATTCCAACGCACAGCCCTGAACCAGTAAGCCAGTATACCGAAAACAGAAGCAAACAGTACCCACAGGTAGTTAGCTTTCGCTAAAGATGCCTTAATAACCTTAAAATCAAGACCTTTTAAAGCAAGCCATAAAAAAAAGCCTGCAAAAGCAAGCGATATTACTATTGTTAGTATTGATTTTAAAGGATTCTTTGATTTTTTCTCCATAGACTAGGTTAGAAGATTTGTTTTTTCATCCGGGAAAACAATTTTTGGCTGAAATACTTTCGCTTCCTCGGGTGTCATCTGTGCATAAGCAATAATGATAATAATATCATCTCTCTGTACTTTTCTTGCAGCAGGCCCATTTAAGCATACTTCTCCGGATTTCCTTTTCCCTTTGATAACGTAGGTATCAAAACGTTCTCCATTATTCACATTGACGATATAGACTCTTTCTCCTACTACCAGACCGGCAGCTTCTATAAGATCTTCGTCGATCGTTATACTCCCAATATAATTAAGGTCTGAGGCCGTAACCCGTACCCTATGGATCTTAGACTTGAAAACTTCTATTAACATTCTGCAAATTTATTAATAAAAATTAATAAATCGGTCTTTTGAAATCATTTTAAAACTCCCATAAACCCAGTCATTTAATTTTGTACTACACAAGCTTTCAGGCTATTATTTATAAAATCAACAAACATATCGGTAAAAATATTAATTCTTTACACATAATTTAGGATTTAATAAATACAGGAAATAATATTAATTTTTTGCTAAAGTCAATACTCATAAGCATTTGGCATGATTTTAGTGAGCGGTAACGTAGATTTTACGTGGAAAGTGAAATTATCATATTTTAACTGTTTTCATCAAAAAGCAAAAAAATTTTATAACTTTTAATAAAATAATTGCACAATTAGAAAATAGTATTATATTTGCTATAATTACGAACTAACTTAATATTAAAAATTATGAACAAGTCTGAATTAATCGACGCAATCGCAAAAGATGCAGGAATCACTAAAGTTGCAGCTAAAGCTGCTTTAGAATCATTCATTGGTAACGTAACTACTACTCTAAAGAAAAAAGACGGAAAAGTTTCTTTAGTAGGATTCGGTACTTTCTCAGTAGCTGAGAGAGCTGCTAGACAAGGGATCAACCCTGCAACTAAAAAACCAATCAAAATTGCTGCTAAAAAAGTTGCTAAATTCAAAGCAGGAGCTGATTTATCTAATGCAGTTTCTGGTGCTAAGAAAAAATAATCATTCAGATTAAAAATTCAAAGGCCGTTTCTAAGGAAATGGTCTTTTTTTATGGATATAAATGACTTCGGGACCTCCGTCATCCAGAAATATTGAAGCAAAAAAGAAGTGATTCTGGATTCTTTAAGTTTTGGCTAAAGCCGTTTCAATGTTTATAAATTGAAAGCGGGCTAAAGCCCGCTCCTATTGAATTTTAAATGATATTTTTCAAGATTAAAGAGATCAGGAATGTTCTTTGAATAAAGACTACCAAATTCTGATAAATCTATCAAAACTCCATCCTCCGGGACCCACCCTCTAACTTCTAATCTCTAATTTCTAGCTTCTAATTCCTATGGTGCTAATCTAGAAATCTTCCAGTCCAGGTTTTCGAGCTGATAAACAATCCTGTCATGAAGGCGGTTGGGTCTTCCTTGCCAGAATTCAATCTCATAGGGTTTTGCAATATATCCGCCCCAGTTAGCAGGTCTTGGGATCTCACTGGTTTCATATTCTTTTTCCAGTTCTTTTAACTTTTCTTCCAGAAACTCCCTGTTCGGAATTGCCTGACTTTGGGGGGAAACGACCGCTCCAAGCTGACTTCCTTTAGGCCTTGAATGGAAATATCCGTCACTCAGATTTTCTGCAATTCTTTCAAGATCTGCTTTAATAATGATCTGCCTTTCAAGATTTGGCCAGAAAAAACTAAGACAGGCCTTATGGTTGTTTTCTATTGCTTTTCCTTTTCTGCTGGTATAGTTGGTATAGAAAATAAATCCTTCATAAGTATATTCCTTAAGCAGCACCATTCTGGTCCTCGGACATCCATCTTCCTCTAAAGTAGAAACAGCCATGGCATTGGCTTCTGAGACCGCCGGACTATTGCTGGCCTCGAGAAACCAGTCTCTAAACTGTTCAATGGGATTTTGTTTTATCTCACTTTCAATAAGTTGGGATTTCTCATACACTTTTCTCTTGTCGTGCAGGTTTTCCATAAATATTTTTTATTAAATTTGAGTATGAATTACTCATACAAAGGTAAAATATTAATTTCCACACCTGACATTTCCGGCGATATTTTTTCGAGATCGGTGGTGTTGATCGTTGAGCATAACGAAAGCGGGGCATTTGGTTTGATATTGAACAAAAAAAATAGCCAGATGAGTAGTAAGTTCAAAAACTTTTTTGATTTCAAAATAGAGGTTTATGATGGTGGTCCTGTGGAAAACGACAAGGTCTTTTTTATCGTTAAAGAAAAAAAGGTTACCGAGGTCTATTCTGAGATCAGTAAGGGATTTTATATTACGGAAGACATTGAAAGCATTATCAGTGCTGTTCTTAATAAAGAACTCAGCATCAATGATGTGAAAATTTTCTCAGGATACTCAGGATGGTCTGCCGGGCAACTGGATGATGAGATACAGAGGAAGATGTGGACTGTAGTAGATATTTACAATTTAGACTATACACTTCCTAATGATCAGACCCTCTGGAAGTCGATTATGCAGAACCTCGGCGGGGAATATCTGCTATGGGCCAATTCGCCTGAAGACATTTCTCTTAACTAGCTGAATTCCTATCTGATACACTTTAAAAACATTAACAAATTTTAAGATTATGTTAACCAATTTTAAAGAAAGAATTCACGTTATTTGAAAAACCAAAACCACTGACATGAAAGGAATCAAATTACTTGCTTTATCAGTCTTTTCTGCTTCATTTTTATCATTTACTCCTATCAATAAAAAGTATATCGTTATAGATGCCGGACATGGCGGAAATGATATGGGGTCAGTATTCGATAAATTCTCCGAAAAAGAGATTACAATAAATATTGCCAGAGAGATCCAGAAACTGAATGAAAATCATGATCAGTATGAAGTGGTATTGACGCGGGATTCTGACACATCTCCAACCCTTCAGGATAGAACAGCCATAATCAACAAGCTGAACCCTGAAATTGTTATTTCTCTTCATATGAATAGCAGTCCTCACAAGGAAACTCCAAAACAGGGAACTGAAGTGTATATTCAGAATACTGACGGCTCAAAAAAACTTGCAGAAAAAATTTCAAAGAAATTTAATGTCGCTAAAATCGAGGAACGTAATCTCCACATGCTGAGAGAAACAAAAGCTCCTGCAGTATTGGTAGAACTTGGCTTTATTAATAATACTAAAGACAGGGAATATGTTACCAGCGAAAACGGACAGAAAGAAATCGCTCAAAAATTCACAGAGATCATCCGTGAATACTAAATAAGAAACAATTTCTGATTATTCAGAATAAAACCCGGTAAAGGACTTGGGTACTTTGTTGTTTACCGGGTTTGTCAATTTTAAAAACTATTCTTCCAGCTTTCCACCATTTCTATAAAACGGGAGCTTTCAAAAGTCTTATTTCTTATTTTACCTACACAAAATATGCCTTTCTCATCAGAGATCATTAAAATCTCTTCTGCCTTTTGTGATTCAAAAGCTATTATCTCATGTTCCTGAACATCGGCAAGGTTATTTTTATGTAAGAAAGTCACGAAATTCTCCATCAAAGGAGAGATGTATGCCCCTTCGGACTGCTTGGGAACTTTTATGACATTTCCTTCTAAAAATAATAAATTTCCGGAAGTTGTACGCGCAATCCTTTTGTTCGGATTAAGCAGAATGACATCATCCAAATCATTTTCTTCCGCATAAATGCCTCCGTAAATATTTTCCGGACAATGAACCCTGATATTGCTTAACAAATTATTGTTTACATTGATTTCCTTGATAAGATCCATTTCCAGTGCTCTCTGGTGAACCGCAAGTACATCGTCCGATTCCGTTACTTCATAAAAATATGATACGGAAGATTTTGAAACGGTCACCGCATCATTATTTCTGAAAACCTGAAAATTGATTATTCCATTTTTTATTCCTCTGCCATCAATAACATCTTTATGAAAAAGGGTCTGAAAAAATTCCAGGGTATAGGTAAGCGGAATATTCATTCTCATTTTTCTCATGGAGGCCATTAAGAAGAAATAACATTCCTCATCCATAATCAATTCTCTGTTTCTCACGAAGAAAGAAACCTTTACTGCGTCGCCCAAAAGGAACGCTCTGTTCTTTACATTTAATCCGTCTGATGTAAAATATTGATTTTCCAATTTTTGAAGTGATTTATTTATAAAAAAATAATGAACGATAAATCGTTCATCAGTTTTACCATTCAATAGTGTACGGCTTATGCCGCACCTAATTTTATTCTAAGGTTTTCTATAAGGTTTTCCCAATACAGTGCATTTTCTTCTTCACCACCTTC
The DNA here is from genome assembly GCF_052044665.1 of Chryseobacterium sp. 22532. Taxonomy (NCBI): domain Bacteria; kingdom Pseudomonadati; phylum Bacteroidota; class Flavobacteriia; order Flavobacteriales; family Weeksellaceae; genus Chryseobacterium; species Chryseobacterium sp. 22532. The sequence goes on along the minus strand of NZ_JBQENJ010000006.1, from coordinate 48,630 downwards.
TTCACAGAAATCTGTAATATTTAAAGCCAAATCTTCTGTAATATCATCTATTGTGATCGTCATTTCAAAGAAATTTTTAGTTCCCTCATCTTCTTCCCATCTGAAACGAACGAAACCTTCAGGCTTATATCTAATCAAAGTGGCCTTTTCAGCAGGTCCTCCTCCCCAGCTAAAAAAGAAATCATCGCCTTTCTCTGTTACCTCATCCGCAAACCATTCAGATAATCCCTCTGCCGTCGCCAGATATTCGTATAAAATCTCTGATAAACAATGCATTGGAAATTCGTAATGGACTTTATGTTTAGCCATATAATCTTTGTTTTTATCGTCCCGCAATATATAAATTAATTTTTTTATTACACTAAAAAGCGGTTATTTTTTTAAAGAATCTTCATGATATTTATCACAGCTTTTAAATATTTTATGAATATAATTTTCAGTCCGAAAACTGCCATGTAATACATAAAAAAACTCTCCATTTTGGAGAGTTTTATCGTCTATTTTTCATTTAAAACATCCAGAATGATCTGGCATCCCTGTCTGATTTCATCCATCGAAATAGTAAGTGGGGGCGAAATTCTCATGTATTCATTTCTGTAGAGCTGCCAAAATACAATAAGCCCCTTTTCCATACACTTTTTAGCCACTTCAAGGGTATATTCTGGTGTTCTGAGATTTACGGCCAGCATTAAGCCTTTTCCGTTGATATTTTTAATCTTTGGATGGACAAGCAGTTCTCTGAACAGTTTTTCTTTTTCTACGGTTTCATCCATCAGACCGCTTTCTAAAACTTCTTTCAAGGTAGCATAACTGGCGGCTGCAATCAGAGGATTGCCTCCAAATGTTGTAATATGTCCCAACTTTGGTGAATGTGACAGGGTTTCCATAATTTCCCTGGAGCTCATAAAAGCACCTACCGGCACTCCTCCGCCCATTCCTTTCCCCATAACAAGGATATCGGGAACAATTCCGAAATGTTCGAAAGAGAATAATTTACCGGTTCTGCCAAACCCGGGCTGGATTTCATCGAGGATCAGAAGTGCACCTACTTCTTCACATCTTCTTTTAAGCTTGATTAAATAATCACCTTCCGGAACTAAAAATCCTGCTGCTCCCTGAATGGTTTCAAGAATCACACAGGCAGTTTTATCTGTAATTTTATCCAGATCATTTTCATTGTTGAATTCTATAAAGCTGACCATAGGCAACAGCGGGCGGAATTCTCTTTTATGGGTTTCGTTTCCAGACACACTCAATGCGCCGTGCGTGTTACCGTGATATGAATTTTTAAAGGAAACAATTTCTTCTCTTCCTGTATAACGCTTAGCCAGCTTAAGACTTCCGTCAATAGCTTCTGCCCCACTGTTTACCAGGTAGGTAATTTCCAAGGGATCGGGAGTAGCTTCTGCAAGAAGTTTGCACAATGCTACAGGTTTTTCCTGTGCATATTCTCCATATACCATTACATGCAGGTATTTGTCTGCCTGCTCCTTAATGGCTTCCACCACTTTAGGATGTGAATGCCCTAAAGTATTGGCAGAAACGCCTGCCACGAAATCCAGATATTTTCTTCCATCTGTTCCGTAGATATAACTTCCTTCTGCCTTTTCCACTTCAAAACCTGCGGCAAATTTTGTGGTCTGTGCCTGATATATAAAAAAGTCTTTATGCATTTCCATTTCGCAAAAATTTTCAGCAAAGCTAAAAAAGATTCAGCACATGTAGAAATTATCTGTCGGGAATAAAAAAATCACCCCTGATGATCTCAAGGGTAATTTCATATAAATAATAAAAAGTAGAAGACTAATTTAAAGTACTTTTTCGACTGTTACATAACTGTTGTTAATCACATTATAAGCAGTTGTTCCCCCGACTTCAGAAATAGCCTCTAAAGTAATATACTGTCCCTGAACTGCATACACTGAAAAATCCAGGCTGATTTTTCTGACTGTGCCATCAAAATTCACCGCATTTTCCAAAAGCTGGAATCTCTTGGCATCGTTGACATATAAACTTGCTCCCAGTCTGCTGCTAAATGTACCTGCAGCACCTGTAAAGTTCAGGCTTACATTAATTCTGTACAAACCGCTTTGACGGATATAAAGCCTGTTTAAATCTGCACCTGTTGTCGGAACATTTGTTTTAAGCTTTAACGGATCTGCTAAAAAATTAGGCTTGTCAATTAAGGAATTAATAGGCAACATTACAGAACCTGAAGTCGTATTGACAGGATTTATCGTAAACCTGGAAATATTATCAGATTCAATTTCAAAGGCTTTGCTCCACACAAGCCCGTCGAATACCATTACCTGGCCTGTACTTTTCACAAATATGAGCATGCCTCTTAAAACTTCTATCCTTGTGGCAGGAGCGTTTACTCCGGTATAAGGCAAATCGGTGGCAGTTTCAACCGCAGGTAAACCGAAACCTTTAACTCCGGTTGCTTCACTTGTATTTGTTATGTACATCATTACCTGATCATTACCATTAGCATTGGAATCAGGGTTTGGTATGTTTGTAAAATTAACTTGCGCACTGTAAATGCTTATTGAAAACAAGAACAGGCAGAATATATATTTTTTCATCACTAGTAAGCTTTAATTAAACGGGCTCCAATATATGAGTTGATAGAACTGCTATCCGTTCCGTATGCGGCAAGAGATCCTCCGGACCCCCCAATAGTTGTTATCGTTGGAACAACTCTCAGTTCTGCACCAGCAGGTAAGGATATTGTTTGGGAAAAACTGGATGTTTTACTTCCCTGAGTATCAATGATAAATATAATAGAATAATTACTCTTGGTAACAACAGTTTCCCAAGCCGAAGCCGGAGTATATTTAACCTGCAGTGTCAATTTAAATTCTGTAACACCTATCTGGGCTCCCACACTGCCCCCGGTAAAACCTAGAGCTGCTGCTACGTCATACATTCCATTTTGTTTTATGGTCACCGAACTTGCATTTTTCATAAGAAGGTTATCAACAAGAACCTGGCTTTTATCATCCGGTGCAAGATACTGGGGAGATCCTAAGGAAAGGCATATTCCAAGACCAAAAGCCAGGCAGGGGATTGTAATCCCGGAAGAAATTCCCAATCTTGAACCTTTAGGCTGAAAGATTCCCTGTATCTGTCTTGCAGGGTTCCAGGCATAGCCATCGTATTTATAATATTGATCGTCGGCTTTATCATATATAAGCCCTCCTACAAGGTTAGGATAATCACTAAAGAGATCCGGTGATGCAGCATCATATTTAGGAAAAGTGGTATAGGTATTGGAATAAGGAAGTATTGCTCCTCTGGTTCCGTCTTTTATTTTTAATATATTCTGATTGCTGGGAATGTTGTCACCAATGACTACCTGTGCATTTAAGCCGTATTGAAATAAACACACTAAAATTAATATTATCTTTTTCATTTTATTGCATATTTATTTTTTCAACAATGATTTCTGACACTGCGTTTCCTGTAGTATTCATTGAAAAAGACAATATATTTCCGCCAATAATGCCGGTACAAACCCCTGTTCCAATGTTCTGGTTCCCATAGAACCTAAGTCTTAAATTGTCGCCTGCTTCAAAGCTGCCTACATAAGTAAGAACTAATGACTGTCCTACATCAATAGCTCCCGGAGATAAGCTTCCTAAGGATAATGCACCGCTGGTGGAACTTGTGGTGTTATTTGTAATAGGCTTCCATGTAGCAGGAGCTGCTGCAGTACTTGTTTCCAAATCAACCTTTGAGTATAGATTAATTGTTACTCCTACACACAAAGCCGGGGTCTTAACATCTATAGCTCCACTTTTGAAAGAAATTTTATACAAACCTCTTGTCTTGATATTAATAATATTACTTGTAGCCGACGCAAGAGAAACATCTGCTGAAATATCATTATAACTTGGGCTGGCACTTGTAAACGGAACATCCATTGCTCCTCCTGTTTGCGGGCAAAGTCTGTTTTCCCCTCCACATCCCAATCCACACGTTCCGCAATCTGCCGTTATGGCAGCGCTTCTTATAAAACGGGCCATTTTATTGTTCTTTAAGGCCGTTACAATAGGATCTGAGATTTTCCATACCGTACCGTCATTCTGAACAATACTTCCTGTTTCTTTGTTGAAGATAATAGAACCCTGAGTTCCGTTTCCTGTGGTACCAGTAGCAGATGCCGGCAGTACTGAAGCAGTGTTAGTCCTTGGCAATCTGGCTGCGTTATCATCCTGTTTTACATGTAAAAGTGATCTTGTGTCGGGTTGGAAACCTGGAGCTTTCGAAATCCCAACCTGTGCGTTAATCCTTATAAAGCAACAAATAAGGACTAAGAGGAAATAGTCGATTTTCATTTTAAATTTTTTTATCATTCTTCCTTTAAATTTATAAAATATTACAGCTTAAATCATAAAAAAAAATGTTAAATAAAAAATGAAAAAAACAAAACATAGATTTAAAGCGGCATTCGAGAACTAAATAATCTATTGTAATGATTGAAAAAAACAATTATTTTACTGCATTTCAACCGTATTTTCACATTCATCATAAAGAAAATCACCATTTTTTGATTTAAAATGGTGATTTTTTATTCTTTGTTGAAAAATATTGAGTCTATTTCCGTACCCGTTTAGGCTTTTTGGCTTCTTCTTTAGCTCTTTCCTTGTCTATTGCTTCCTGAGCCTGATTAAACAGTTCATTATCCGCGGAATACTTTATTTCTTCATAATTAGGGCTGTCTACAAGGATATCCTGCCATTTTCTGATGCGGTCCTTGGTATTCCAGTTAAAATCGGGGAACTTTCTCTTTTCAGGTTCTATTTTACTCATTGGGTAGGTATCTGAATTGGCCCCTATACTGCATGATATGATCTGTAAGGTTCTTTCTTCAAATAAAGCTCCAATGATCCCACAGGTAGAAAGGGTAATTCCTATTCTCTGAGGCTGCTTAGTTTCCTGATCTACATCGTCTACATAAACAATTGACTGTGCATTTCCTACTACTCTGGCTTCCTTAATATCATTATTTTCATAGTAAACGGTCATAAATTTACCTTTTACCTGATTAAATTCATCTTTAAGGTTTAATGAATCTACTTTGCTGATCGCAAAAGCATTTCCAATTACTTTAAGCGAGTCTATATTTTCAGTTTTGGTATTAAAATAAGCTTCAACCTTATCTCCTGTTACCTGTTTTTCACCACTCCAAAGAATAGGATTGGTATACATATGCATAATGCCGTCTGTTTCATTGAATGCGATAGAATCTGCTCTCCCCTGGGCATTTGATTTGAAGATACGTGCTTTTTTGTAAGCTCTTAAAAAGCTTTTCTTTATTGTAATATCTGCTGAATCGGGTCTCTGGTAGGAAAGGATTTTTTCTGCAGCAAAATAAATAGAGTCTTTTTCCATGATTTTAACAGCATAAGGACTCTTGGTCATCATAGCAGAATCTTTTTTCTGAAAAACTTCTCCGTAACCGCCTTTGATATATCTTTTTTCTATAGGATCATCGAGTGTAACATTTCCGGTTGCCTTACCGAACCCGGTGATATTGTTAAAATACATATCATCTCCTGTAAGGATCTTGTCATTATAAAAAATTTTGGAATTTTTATTAAGGAAAGCCTCCTTAGTTTCCATCCTATAGGTTCCTCTTTCGGTGTAAATCCTGTTTTTGGGATTGGCGCGGTTGGTAATTGTTGTAGGACCAAAAAACTCAGCAACCTTTGTATTTTGATTTTGTTTGATATTGGGACCTTCTATGATATAATCCGGACTGTCAATTTTAACGTTCCCAACAAAGTCGATCATTTTGGTGTCAAGAAAGTAGGTTGCAGATTTGGTATACATAACATTCTGCGCATCGGAAATAGTTCCTCCGGTATTGAAGTACGCCTGGTTGGCAAGCCTGTCATAATACAGAATGTCGGTTTTAATGGTCTGTTTCGGATCGGTAAGAACAACATCTTTTTTAGCAACTCCTTTCTGCGTAACCCCATTGTACTCCATTTCATGGGCAGTAATCACAGAGCCGTCTGCATTTTGAAGCTTTGCATTGCCAATAGCTTTTACAAGGCTTTGATCATTGTACAGAATAACTTCATCAGCATACAGAATAGATCCCTGATGTTCTATCTGAACATGACCTACCATGTACTGGTTTCCTTCGTACTTGGTGTCTTTTTTAAATTCATCGGAATGGATGATTTTCACCTTATCTTCTGGTCTTACTGCAGGTGTAGGTTTCGTTTTATTTTGGATATAAGGGTCCATCTGCGTAGTTTTATTGTCCTGTGCGGAGCTGAACGCAGAAATAAAAATTAACAGAAAAAGGATTATTCTCATTGATTAATCATTCTTAGTACCATAGAAATACAGCGAATGCGAATCAATATTTACGCCAAATGCTTCTTCAATTGCTTCTTTAATTCCCTGTATTCTCGGATCACAGAATTCGATAATTTCTTCAATTTCCTTATCAGAGCCTTTTTTGTAGATTACCAAATGGTCATGCTGTTTATCAAAATAAGACTTCTCATAAGATGAAGAGGTCAATGTTTTTTCTCCAAACTGATGCTTACGGATTAAACCTGCATCGAGGAAAATTTCAATAGTGTTGTAAATCGTTGCTTTTGAAACATGATATTTCTTCTGCATCATAAGAAGATACAGATCATCCACATTGAAGTGATGATCCATACTATAAATCTCTTCTAATATCGTATATCGTTCAGGTGTGTTTCTGAAACCCTTTTCTAAAAGGTAGTTTCGGAGAACATCCTTAATCAAAGCAATATTTTTTTCTTTTTGTACTGTATCCATCAAAAAAATTATCTACAAATTTATTGATTTTTATTTAAATAGGCGATATGGTTTCTTACCCCTTGTTTTTAGGAATTATGACGGAAGAAGCCGGATTGCTCAATCTTGTTATCGTAAACCGTAAGCTCTGTAATCGGGGCAGACTCCACTTCTACGTTGTGAGAAGATACCCCCCAAGCTTTGAAATCATCACTTCCGATGTACTTCACAAAATTGTAGATATTGAGTGTAATCTTCTGTTTAACAGTTAAAAGTATATCGTTGATATATGTATTATCAATAATTACGTATTTCAGATCCGGCGGAATGTTGTGCGCTCTCAGGGACGGATGACTGCTTCTTGATGGAATGGTTCCGTCTGCCATAAGATCTTTCAGTACCATATTAAAATAATCATTGATTCTACGGTCTACTTTAAATCCTAGAAGGAAATTGACTTTGTATACGGTTCCCGGCAGAATTTCGTCTACCGTATATTTGAAAGTATATGGATCTTCCTGATTAACAATACTTAATATGAAATAATGATCCGCTCTTTTGGGCTGCTTCTTGATGATGGAATAGATAATTTTCGATTCTACTTCATCATTCCTTTTGGCTCTGCTCAGGTAAGCAAGATTAGTTGCATATTTGGGAATGCTTTCATCCAGTTTCATATCTTTTATGATGGCGACATATTTCTCTATTTTTACAAACTGGATAAATCTTGTTTTTATCAGTCTTCCATTATACCATGCGTACATTGAAATTCCAATAGAACCAGCCAGGACAACCGTAATCCATCCACCTTCCATGAACTTGATGATATTTGCACTGAAAAATCCTAGTTCAATAGCCATATAAACTAAAGCAAAAAGTACAATTAATACTTTGCTTACTCTATGCTTCAACAACCAGAAAACCAGCAGTACTGTCGTCATCAGCATGGTTACTGTAATGGAAAGTCCATATGCAGCTTCCATTTTCCCTGATTCCCTAAAATGAAGCACAACAATAATACACAGAATAAGAAGTCCCCAGTTGATTCTTGGAATATACATTTGTCCTTTAACTCCGGAAGGGTAATCAATTTTTTGATTAGGCCATAAATTAAGAGACATTGCTTCTGAGAAAATGGTAAAAGAACCTGTAATCAAGGCCTGACTTGCAATAATTGCTGCTGCAGTAGCCAAAATTACTCCTGGTACAATCATCCACTCTTCCATGATTCCAAAGAATGGGTTGATTACAGAAAATCCAGGCTTCCCATGATTGGTTAATAACCATGCCCCTTGTCCAAGATAGTTTAAAATAAGCATGATCTTAACAAATCCCCAACTTACTCTTATATTTTTGGCACCGCAGTGTCCTAAGTCCGAGTAGAGAGCTTCTGCCCCTGTTGTACACAGGAAAACAGCACCAAGAATGACAATTGCACTTGGAGAATTTGCAATAAGCTTGTAGGCATAGTAAGGGTTGAAAGATCTTAAAATTTCTAAATTTTCGCTTAAATGCATTACTCCCAAACCTCCTAGAACTAAAAACCAGACAACCATTACAGGGCCAAAAAATTTCCCGATAAAACTGGTTCCGAATTGCTGTACTACAAAAATTACAATCAAAATTCCAATGGTAATGGGCACAACAGGTGTATGGGGATTATAAATTTCCAGACCTTCAATAGCTGACATTACTGTAAGTGAAGGCGTAATCACCCCATCCGCGATGAGTGCTGCTGCACCTATGATAGCGATAAGATATAGCCATCCTTTTTTAAGGTTTTTAACTAATGAGAATAAAGCTAAAATACCTCCTTCCCCTTTGTTATCTGCCCTTAGAGCAATGATCACATATTTTATTGTAGTCTGAAGGGTAAGTGTCCAGATGATACAGGATAACGCCCCTTCTATATATTCGTTGAAAGGCATATTACTACCTCCGTCTTTTGCATTTACAATTGCTTTCATTACGTAAAGCGGAGATGTTCCAATATCTCCGAACACAATTCCGAGAGAGACTAAAACTCCAATAAAAGAAAGTTTCTTTATGTCAAAATGATAACCATCTTCTGTAAGGTCTGCCATATCAGCTTATTTTTTTAAACGCGCAAATTTATACTAATTTTATGACGTCGAGAACTATTCTTCATGAATAGAATAAATGAAAAAACTTCCTTTCGGAAGTTTTTCTCTATAATAGTTATTTTACGTACATCGCTTTTTTGATCTCCTCTTTTACTTTTTCAAGTTTAGGGAACCATTCTGCAAATAATGCAGCGGAGTAAGGCGCAGGCGCATCAGGAGTAGTAATTCTCTTGATTGGCGCATCCAGATAGTCGAATGCTTTCTGCTGTACCATATATGTAATTTCAGAAGATATCGAAGCGAATGGCCAGGCTTCTTCCAAGATCACCAGTCTGTTTGTTTTTTTAACGGAAGCTAAAACAGTATCAAAATCAAGAGGACGAACGGTTCTAAGGTCGATCACTTCTACAGAGATTCCCTCTTTAGCCATATCTTCAGCAGCCTGAATAGCCAGCTTCATGATTTTACCGAAAGAAACCAAAGTAACGTCTGTACCTTCTCTCTTGATATCTGCTTTACCTATTGGCAAATAATATTCTTCTTCAGGAATTTCCATTTTGTCGCCATACATCTGCTCAGATTCCATGAAAATAACCGGATCATTATCCTGGATAGCAGTTTTCAACAATCCTTTCGCATCGTAAGGATTTGAAGGAACCACTACTTTAAGTCCCGGAACATTCGCAAACCAGTTTTCAAACGCCTGGGAGTGTGTAGCTCCTAATTGTCCTGCCGAAGCAGTAGGTCCTCTGAAAACGATAGGACAGTTCCACTGACCACCACTCATCTGACGGATTTTCGCCGCATTATTAATAATCTGATCAATACCTACCAATGAGAAATTGAACGTCATATACTCTACAATTGGTCTGTTACCATTCATCGCAGCTCCTACAGCAATCCCTGTAAAACCAAGCTCAGCAATGGGTGTATCGATTACTCTTTTAGGACCAAATTCATCCAACATTCCTTTTGAAGCTTTATACGCACCATTGTATTCTGCAACTTCCTCCCCCATTAAAAAAATGGATTCGTCTTTACGCATTTCCTCGCTCATTGCTTGTGCAATTACCTCACGAAAAGTATATTCTGCCATATTTATTTGAAAAATTTAGACTACAAAAATAGTGTTTTTTTATTACTAACATAACAAAAAAGGCATCTCATTGAATGAGAAACCTTAATTATTTAATCAGAGAGGCTTTTCTTCAGTGCGGTTGAGTTCTCTGTAGTTTTTCCTAAGGTTTGACAGAATTTTCCCATATGTTCTTTTATAAATAAGATACAGAATATAAAATCCTAGTAACATAAAAAATCCAAATATTACATAATTCCCCAATTCAGGGACCATACTATCAGGGTTGGAACGTTTTAGAATATGGTGCCCATTATTCCACCCATCTTTTGCTCCTGCCATAAAATCTTTTGTATAGATATTGAAATGGATCAGGTTATCCAGAATGATCAGAAGAAAAGAAATCCCGGCATACCCAAAGATAAGCCTTCTTATATTCAGAATGTTTTTTATTAATGATAAGGAGTCCTGCCCAGCTTTCAACCTACGAAACAGCAAAACTGTCAGAATTATAAATACGGAAAACAGGATTATCCTTAGATATGGAAATTCGCCATTAATATACCCATAGACAGACCAGAGTACAATTTCTACCGAGCCTATCAGGAATAAAGTTTTTGCCACAGAAACAGATTTGTTTTTAATCATGATATAAATTTCATTTTCGGAATAATCTTTAAATTCACCTTCATCCTTATTCCAGTCTTTTTTTAAAAGTTCCAGTTCCTCCATATTATTTTGTGTTTATTTTGGTTTTTAAATTATTCTTTGCCCTATTCATTTTCACTCTTGCATTACCTTCAGTAATTCCCAGAATTTCACCGATCTCTTTGTATGGCCTGTCTTCGAGGTACATCATAATTAAAGCTTTTTCTACATCGGACAGCTCGTGAATGGCTTTGTACATTTTTCTCAATTTATATTCATCATCTTCATATACTTCATATTCCATTTTCAAAGAGGAAACGTCTATATCAGAATGCCACAATACTTTTTTCTGTGGTTTCTTAAAAAGGGTCATAGCCGTATTAAGTGCCACCTTATACATCCAAGTAGAAAATTTGGCTTCTCCTTTAAAACTGGGAAAGGACCTCCAAAGCTGAATGGTAATTTCCTGGAAAAGATCTTGATGGTCTTCGGCATTATCTGTATATATCTTGCATATTTTATGAATAAGCCTTTGGTTGGGCTTAAAAAAATCAACAAAATTTCTCTCCAGTGTTGTGCTCATATCTTATGAGTGGGAAATTTTTATTTTCGTTACAGAATTTTTTTTAAAAAATAAAAACGGTATCTCATTTCTGAAATACCGTCCTAAAGTTTATATAAAAACTGATTAATTCACTTTGTCCCAAACCTGAGTCCTTCCAAATACAGAAACCCCCATATATCCTCTTACATTCAGTTTATCACCGCTTTTTGTAATGGTACATTTATAAGTTTTACCTGTTTTAGGGTCAGTAATAGTTCCTCCTGTAAATTCATCTCCTTCTTTTTTAAGACCTCTGATGATCTCCATTCCTAAAATTGGCTTCCCTTTTCTGTCATCCTTACATCCTGTACAATTTGGATTTGCAGGTTTTATAAGCAACTGGGAAACTTTTCCATAATACTTCCCATCTGATTTTTTATAGATCTCAACAATGGATTTAGCCTGTTTTGTTTCGTCATCTATAGTCTTCCATTTACCTTCAATCTGTGCAAACGATAATACGCCAAACAGGGAAAGCACGAATGTTAATAATAATTTTTTCATATTTCTTATAGTTTTAATTCTGATATACGTTTTTTGTTATGTATCTATTGCTAAATGTATAAATTAAATTTTAAACAGACAAAAACTTTTGCTATACAAAGCATATGATAGGCCAAAGTGTAAAAGGTTAAATGAACAGTTATGATGATTTCAGATTTCAGACACAAGATATGAGACTTTTGACTGTAGATTTTAGTAACTCATAAAGCTTAAGGATGCGGGTTTCTGACCGGCAACTATCAACAATCAACTAAACCATAAAACTCTCTGGGCCCTCAGATTCTCAAACCTGAATTCAGACTATTTAAGTTTTCTATTGATTACCCTGTCCATATAATCCTGATACCAAGCTTTTGCAGTCTTCATTTCCTGTTCTATTTCAGGGGTCTTTAATTTTCCTATTAAATTGTTTGCAAATCCGAGGTCATTCTTCTCGTATATTCCTGTAATTTCCTTGCCGTCGAAACGGTACATATGATCTCCAATGATAAACTGTTCTGAACTTCCATCTGAATTCACTACAATAGACGGATATTTTTTATCGCTTACAAGGCTTCTTCCCCAGCTTCTGATCTGTTTATTGTATCCGATAAGATCTGCAAGTGTAGGATAAATATCTATTTGCTGTGCCGTTTCAGGATTCACGCCTTTAAGGTTATATTTCGGATTTGGGGAATACAATATCAGAGGAACAGCAAAACGGTTCATAGCTTTTTCATATTCACCATAAGCGATCTGGTTGGTATGATCTCCCGTGAAAACGAAGATGGTATTATTGAACCAAGGCTGTTTTTTAGCAGTTTCAAAATATTTTTTGATCGCATAATCCGTATATTGGATCGGTTCATGCATTTCTATGGTTCCTTTTTTAAATTTCCCTTTGTATTTTTCAGGGATTTTAAACGGATGGTGTGATGAGGCAGTAAATACTGTAGTCATAAATGGCTGCGTCTTCCCTGTATTTTTTGCAAAATACTGAAGAAACGGCTCATCCCATATCGCCCACATTCCGTCGAAATCTTCATCATGGTTGAATTCATTTTTCCCGAAATAATGTTTAAAGCCCAATATATTTCCAAATCCAAGGAAGCCCATTGACCCGTTGGGAGCCCCATGATAAAAAGAAGTATCATACCCCAGATCATTACACACTGAAACAATAGACTGGATTTTCTGATTGGAATAAGGCGAACTTGTGAAAGCATCGGTAAGGCTTGGAATTCCAGCCAGCACACTGCTCATTCCATGAATGGACTGTCTTCCATTGGCAAACATATTAGGGAAAATCAGGCTCTGGCCTGCAAGACTGTCTATAAATGGTGTATAGGAAACATAGCCATTAATATTTTTGTCTTTATTAAAAGCACCTGAATATTCCCTGCCGAAAGATTCAACAATAAAAATAACAATATTGGGGCGGTTCTCCACTTTCCTATCATATATTTTATAAGGCTGAACATGGTCGGCAATATATTTTTCGTCTACAAAATGAACTTCTTTAAAGTTATTGGTTCCTAAAGTTCTGAAAAATGAAAACGTACTGTTCAACACTATATTGCCCTGAAGCGGATTCACCACAAAACGGTTGGCATCCACTAGGTTAATGGGTCTAGTACTGTGCTTGAAATCACCGCGGATTCCTCCAACAACCAAAACTGCCGTGCCACAAAGCACAAGCACTGACCAGATAAAGTATGGAATAAGTTTTACAGGTTTCTGTTCTGTAATCTTCACCTTTTTATAAAGGAAAACCCAAAGTGCCATTAAAATAATGAACCATATGAGAACAAATGGATGCTGTCCCAATGAAACCGTGAAAACTTTAAAAATGTTGGTTTCATGTTTTGCAACTTCTAATGCCGTGGATGTTAATCTTGCCTGCGAAAATTTATAATAGACAAAATCCCCAAAATTCATGGCATAGGCAATTCCGTTGGTTATAAAGTACAGCCAGAACAAAACGGTTTGGTATCCTTTTTTTGTATTGATGACAATCGGGACCAGGCTTAAGAGAATAAATAAAGCGTTGACATATAAGATCGCCGTGGTATCAAAGGCTATTCCATGAAATGCCAGGTTGAGATAATCTGAAACGGAATCTACTTTGATGAGCTCTTTATTGAAGTACCAAAATAAAAGCCGGGCAATCTGATAAAAAACATATGCTAAGAAAATCCGGTAAAAAAGGACCAGAACTTCTTGTTTTCTAAATTCTTTAAAAAATTTCATTCGGCAAATTTACATCAAAAAACTATTAATGTATTTTTTCCTTCATAATATTTCGGGTTAAAATTTGGAAAAACTGTACTTTTGTTGACATGAATTTCATAAAAAATAATCTTGCCAATTTATTGACGCTTGCCAATTTATTTGCAGGCTGTGTAGGTGCGATACATCTTATTTTAGGAGATTACCAAACTACGGCCATCTGTCTCATTCTTTCTGCTATTTTTGATTTTTTTGACGGGTTTGTGGCCCGGGCTCTAAAATCGAACTCTAATCTGGGGCTGCAGCTGGATTCGCTGGCGGATATGGTAAGCTTTGGGCTGGTCCCTGGCCTTACAATGTATAAAGCACTGGAGCCTTTCGGAAATGAAATATTAGGGCTGCATCTTCCTTTTGATGTAAGTTATGCCGGCCTTCTGGTGACTGTTTTCTCTTGTCTCAGACTGGCGATCTTTAACCTTGATGAAGAACAGCGTTATTATTTTAAAGGACTGAATACACCTACCAATACTGTTCTGCTATTCGGATTATATTATGCCTTCAAAGAAACAGGAACTTTCGGATTTTTATTTGAAAATTCTTTGTTTCTGATCTTATTGACCATAATCACATCATGGCTTCTGATCAGTCCAATTAAGATGATGGCTATGAAATTCAAATCTAAAAAGCTCCAGGACAACTACCCGAAAATTATTTTACTGGGTGGTGGAATTGCCATTCTGGCCCTGTTTCAGATTGTTGGCATTCCGATGCTTGTTATTTATTATATGATAGTATCACTGGTTTTCCAGAAACAGCTGAAGTAGCTATCAGATGTGAGACATCAGATTTTAGACTTTAAAAGCTACAAATTTAGAGACAGCTTATTTTCAAATTAACACATTATCAATTATAGACATGAATTTAAAACTCCATAAACCTCTCTGCATTTTTGACCTTGAAACCACAGGAACCAATATCGGAAAAGATAAAATCGTAGAGATCTGTATTTTAAAAGTAAATCCGGATGCCTCCAGAGAAAGTAAAACCTGGCGCGTAAATCCGGAAATATCTATTCCGAAAGAATGCAGTGAGATCCACGGAATTTATGACGAAGATGTAAAAGATGCTCCGACATTCAGAGAAATTGCTCCAAAAATCATGGAAATGCTTTCAGGAAGTGATTTGGGAGGCTTTAATTCCAACCGTTTTGATGTTCCGCTTCTGGCAGAAGAGCTTTTAAGAGTGGAGATAGATTTTGATCTGAGCAAATTCAAACTAGTAGATGCGCAGACTATTTTCCACAAAAAAGAACCAAGAAATTTAGGGGCTGCCTATCAGTTTTACTGTGGAAAAGTGTTAGAAAATGCTCACTCTGCAGAAGCAGATGTGATGGCCACTTTTGAAGTACTGGATGCGCAGGTCGGAAAATATGACGATATCCCAAATGAAATCGGTCCTTTAAGTGAATTCAGTTTCCATAATAAGAATGCTGATCTTGCCGGATTTATCGGATACAATGAAAAATCAGAACCTGTTTTCAATTTCGGAAAATATAAAGGACAGGTCGTGAAAGCTGTTTTCCAGAAGGATCTGGGATATTACGGATGGCTTCAGAATGCCGATTTCCCGCTTTATACGAAGAAAATCTTCACAAAAATTCAACTGTCAAGCAAATTTTAAATAATGTCAAATCTGGTCCGTTTTAAATTTTATGAAACAGCCCTTGAAGCCAACAGGGACAAGCAGATCCTTGCCGAAAACGGAGTGAATGGTTTCATTGCCAATGAGCAGCTCATCCAGTCTGACTGGCTGCTTTCGCAGGCTGTGGGCGGTATTCAGCTTCAGGTTTTTGAAGATGATCTGGAAAAAGCGAAACAAATCCTGCAGGATTATAATGACAATGAAGCCTATTCTTTGGAAGTGGAACATACGATCAAGGATCCGGCTTTTGATTTTGTATGCCCGAAATGTGGTTCAAACCATATCTACAGGGACGATAGGGCGACGAGCTTTTTTGGAATTTCCATTTTGTCAAGCCAGAATTTTGTATGTTATTATTGTGGGAATGAGTTTACGCATTAATATCATTTAAAAATAAATAAAGGATACTTCTTCGTGGCTGAATTGTATTCACAGGCCTACAAGTCTGTTAAAATAAATAATTAAGAGTTATGAAAATCATTTGTATAGGAAGAAACTACAGTGAACATGCAAAAGAATTAGGAAATGAAATTCCTGAAAAACCGGTTATTTTCATGAAACCCGACACGGCGGTTTTGAAAGGAAATGATTTCTATATTCCTGAATTTTCCAACGACATTCACTATGAGCTGGAAGTTGTTGTAAAGATTTCAAAGGGAGGAAAATACATTCAGAAAGAGGTAGCTCACAAACATTATGAAGAAATCAGCTTAGGAATAGATTTTACGGCAAGGGATCTTCAGAGCGAACTTAAATCCAAAGGTCTTCCATGGGAACTTGCCAAAGGTTTTGACGGTTCTGCAGTAGTAGGGAATTTCTTCAAAAAGGAAGATTACGATCTTCAGGGACTGCAGTTTTCGTTACTGAAAAATAAGGAAGAGGTTCAGGACGGCAATACAAAAGATATGATTTTCAGTTTTGATGATATCATCGCTTTCGCCTCTCAGTATTTTACATTAAGGGTGGGAGATCTTATTTTTACCGGAACTCCAAAAGGAGTAGGAAAGGTAAATGAAAATGATATTCTTGAAGCTTATCTGAAAGATGATAAAATTCTTGATATTCGAATATTATAAGTATTTAACATAAAAAACTGGGCAATTTTTCTTATCTTTAAATAACAAAATTAAAGGTCATGATAAATATTGTACTACCCGTAGATTTTGGGGATAAAACAGAACAGCTTGTAGATGGAGCTGTAAAATTTGCAAAACAGCTGAACGGCAGAATTTTTCTGATTCACGTTGCACCTTCGGATATTGGTTTTGCTATCGGTGATATGGGATATCAATATTTTCCTGAAGTAGAAGCCAATGAGATCAGAGAGGAGCTTATACAGCTGAATAAGATTGAGCAAAGGATTATTGCTCATGATATAGACTGTGAGCATTTATTGAAGCAGGGTATTGCAAAAGATACCATCCTGGAATATGCGAAAGCCAAAAATGCTGATTATATCGTAATGGGATCACACGGAAGAAGCGGAATATATGATGTTTTTGTAGGAAGTTTAACGAAAGGACTTACCAAAGATTCTCATGTTCCGGTACTGGTGCTTCCTATCCACGACTAGAAAAAAATAAATTTTAATCGTTAATAAAAAAACCGATCAGACTAAAGTCCGATCGGTTTTTTACTATATAACCAATTAATTAACCTTCTTTTTTATAGATCTTAGGATCGTAGTAAGGGTTCTTACCCTCAGTTGGAGAATAATAGTCTTTATCTTTATCACCACCTAGTTTTACAACCAGTACATAGCACCAGTAAGTAAACAATACGCAGCAAACGATAAATAAAATCCAGTTTAGAACATTTCCAAACGCATCAAAAAAACCGAAGGCCCATTTGAAAACTTTACTTAAGAATAACCAGAAAGACGTCATTATTTTCCTTTTTTAAATTAACTTTGTACAAATTTATAAAAAATGTTTAAATTACTTTCAAAAGAAAGCAATATTTTTTCAATTCCTGTTTATATTGGTTTTCTTCTTTTAGTAGTCATAATATTTAACATACTGAATTTCAACACTTATGAAGCAATCATCGCAGGAATAACTTTCCTGGGGATTGCTTTGGGATATTTTTGTTTTCACAGTATTGCCCTTAATTACCAGACGCATCTGCCGCTATTTTTATATACCTTTTTTATTTTTGGACTTTATCCCGGGAATCTGGATATAGGAATTGCCGTTTCACTGCTCACCAATTCTTTTCTGCTGTTGCTTTTAACCAGTGCGGATGAAGATATCAGAAAGAAATCTTATGTTCTGGTAGGCGCCATTGTTGCGCTGAATTTTATTTTCCTTCCTACCACATGGCCCATGGCTCTTTTTGTGATTGTTCACGTAATCGCAACTTCCCAGAAAATAAGTTTAAATCTGTTCAGATTTCTTTTAGGAACCATATTGATTGCTTTCAGTTATTTTTCGATCATGTTCTTTTTCCGGTTCACTACATGGAATATTGATTATTTCCCTTTTGGAAAAATGAGGCTTATGACAGATTATATTGATCTGATACCTTTAATTCCTATTCTCCTGATGCTTATTTATGCTGTATACGACCATTTTAAAAACTATAATAAGAAAAGCCCGATAAGCAGATATAAGTACACGTTTTTGCTTGTATTCTCACTGGCCCAGCTGGTGACTATTATTTTGTATATGAATAAAAACTATGAATATTTACTGCTTCTGGCATTCCCGTCGAGCATTATCCTGAGCAGGATGATGAGATTTTTGCCTAAATACTGGATGCAGGAGGTGAGCTTATGGCTTATCATTATAAGTTTGATTGCTTTTAAAGCAGGTACGTATTTTAATTTATTTTAAAGATTATGATTCAGATAGACGATAAATTGATTTCAGAGGATATTTTTTCCGAAGAATTTGTTTGCAACCTTACGAAATGTAAAGGTGCATGCTGTGTGGAAGGAGATGTAGGTGCTCCGCTAGACAAGGATGAACTTGAGATTTTAGACAGTATTCTTGATAAAATAAAGCCTTATCTTACCCAGGAAGGCATCAAAGCCCTTGAGGAACAGGGAACATGGACAACCGATCCGGAGGACGGAATGTACGTTACACCTATGGTAGAAGACCGCGAATGTGCTTATGTAACCTTCGATGAAAGAGGAATTACTAAATGTGGTATTGAAAAAGCATATGAGGATGGTGCTGTAGACTGGCAAAAACCAATTTCCTGCCACCTCTACCCGATCCGTGTTACGGAATATTCTACTTTTACTGCCCTGAACTACCATGAATGGAATGTATGCAGTGATGCCTGCACGCTTGGAAAAGAACTGCAGGTTCCTGTTTATAAGTTCCTGAAAACTCCACTGACCAGAAAATATGGTGAAGAGTTTTACAATGTTTTAAGTGAAGCAGCCGATGAATGGAAAAAAGCATATGGCTCATAAATAAAAAAACCGCAGACTGATCTGCGGTTTTTCTTTATCAATTATTTTAAAATAAATTACTGTTTAACTACTGTTGCTCCCACTGCTGCTGGTTTTGCCTCTTCTTTTTTAGCGTTTTCCCATCCGTCTTCCGGCATCAGCGTTGCTGTAATTTTTCCTTTTACCAGGTACTTTTTAGCTACATCCTGAAGGTCTTTCACGGTAAGTGCTTTTACTTTTTCCTGGTAGTTCAGGATGTCGTATTTATCACTTCCATCCAACTGATTTTTAGCAAGAGCATTCAGCCAGAACATATTGTCCTTAAGCTCTGTTTTGTTGTCATTATACTCTCCTTCTTTATATTTGTCAAGGTCTTTCTGCTCAGGACCTTTATCAATCAGCTTCTGAAGCTCGGTAACAGCACTTTTCGTAAGCTTTTCTGCATTTTCAGGTCCGCAAGGGAAACTGATGCTGAAATTGTAAGCACTGTAAGGGATTTTATTCATGCTTCCTCTTGCTCCACCACCGTAAATTCCGCTTTCGTCTTCTCTAAGTTTTTCAATAACTTTGATGGTAGCTACTTCTCCAAGCGCTGAAAGAGCCAAAGCTTCTTTCTCGTTGTAAGGTGTTTCCCCGCTGTAAGAGATTGTCACCAGACTCTTAGGATCTTTTCCTTTTTTGTAGACTTTGGAATGATCTCCGGTTAACTGTCTGTAGCCTGTATCTTTGAATGTTGACGTTTTTCCTGATGAAGGAAGACTACCGATATATTGAAGCACCTGCTCTTTAAATACAGCCTCGTCAATATTTCCAACAAAATAGAACTGGAAGTTTCCTGCGTTGGCAAATTTCTCTTTATAGATGTCGTATGCTTTTTTGTAATCTGTATTAGCCCAGTCTTTTTCCATCGGGAATAGTCCGATGAATCTTGGGTTCTTCTGGTTCATGAATTTTGCATGTTCGTTGGAGAAGTAAGCCTGAGGGTTAGACAACAGGTTATCCAGCATGGCAGACTGCTTTTCTTTGTAAGCATTGAATGCGGCAGGGTTGTAATTTAATCCTGTAAAATAAGCGTACGTAAGCTCCATAGCGGTTCCTAAATCTTTCTGGGAAGTTCTTCCTGAAATTCCCTCATAATAAGGTCCAACCATTGGATTTACACTTACCTGCTTTCCTGCAAGGTAGTTGGTAAGATCCGCTTTTGACAATCCCCCGACTCCTGCTTCAGATAATGCTGCAAAGGCGAACTGAGTTTTGATAAAGTCTGCATCAGAGATTAGGGAATTTCCGCCTAAGCTTCTTGCTGAAAATACAATTTCGTCATCTTTGAAATCGGTTTTTTTGAAGGTTACTTTTGCACCGTTGCTTAATGTCCAGGTTGTTGTTCCCAGTTTGGCATCCGTTTCTGTTTTAGCAATTTTACCTTCTGATTTGAAAGGCTTCACTAAGTTTTTGATCGCTGCTTTTTCTTCGTAAGGCTTAAGATCCGCCAACTTTACAGATTCAAAGGTATTCAGAACCATTGCTTCTGTAGGCATTGTAATGTTATCTTTTTTAGGTCCTGTAATGACGATCACTCTGCTGTCATTCTTCACCATTTTCTTGATCACTTCATTGGTTTGGGCCAAAGTAACTTTAGGAAGGAAGGTCTTTGTATCTTCATATTCCCAGGCAATTCCCGGCATCGGTTCCTGCTCCAGGAAGTTTCTTACATACTCATCTACCAGCATATCACTTTCAGTCTTGTCGCGGTTGTTGTAAGATCTTTCAAGGTTGGACAGCATTTGTGCTTTTGCTCTGTCAAGTTCAGTCTGTGTGAACCCGAATCTTTTCGCTCTTTCCACTTCTTCCAAAAGAACTTTCAGAGCGTTTAACTGATTTCCTTCTTTTACCATGGCAAATCCCTGGAAGGCTTCTTTGCTTCTTGCATAGGTTCCTCCATGATAAACCGACCCGAAGGTAAAAGGCGGATTATTTGAATTGATCAGTTCTTTTAATCTATTGTTCAGCATCGTGGTGGAAAGACCTTCCACAATGCTTTGGTTGTACTGCTCAATTGTTACATCGGGCTGATACGCCTCAGCGTCTTTCATAATGAACTGAACCATTGAGTTTGTAGCATCCGGATCAGTTTCTATAGCTACTAAAGTTTCTTTATGGTTGGGCAAATCGAATACCTTTCTCTCCCTTGGTTTTGAAGGGTTTTTGTATTTGCTGAAATTATCTTTAATCTTTTTTTCCACCTCATCTACGTTGATATCTCCCACGACTACAATTGCCATAAGATCCGGCCTGTACCAATCCTGGTGGAATTTTCTTATCACATCCGGCTTAAAATTTTCCAGCACGTCTTTTTTACCGATCGGAAGTCTGTCTGCGTATTGAGATTTGTATAATAATTTAGGAAGATATTTGTCTGCCATTCTTTTGTCTGCGCCAAGACCCAGTCTCAGCTCTTCCAGAACAACCCCTCTTTCTTTATTGATCTGTGCATCGGAGAGCGTTGCATTAAAAGCCCAGTCTTCCATTACTTTTAGTCCTGCATCCAGGTTTCCTGGCTTATCCAATGGAACAGGAAGCATATATACAGTTTCGTCAAAGCTTGTATAGGCATTAAGGTGCTGTCCGAATTTCACCCCGATAGACTGTAGAAAATCCACCAGCTTATTGTCCGGGTAATTCTTTGTTCCATTGAAGTTCATGTGCTCCATAAAGTGCGCCAAACCTCTCTGGTTTTCATCTTCAAGAATAGACCCGGCATTGATAGCCAGACGGAAATCTACTTTCTTTTCAGGTAATGTATTTTTTTTAATGTAGTACTTCATTCCGTTGGGAAGGGTACCGATTCTCACGGAAGAATCCAAAGGGATATTCTGTCCGAAAACATTTGAAGACATCAGGAAGATGACCGCAAATGAGGATAAAACTTTCTTCATATTATTAATTTTATTTTGGAACTAAAAGTATCAATTATTCACCACCTGAAGAAATCTTACAATTGACATTATAGTTAAATTTGAGTTAAAATTAAAAAGACAACAAAAAAGCCGGATATTGTCCGGCTTTTGTTTTGTAAAATATCAGTTTTTATTTAAAATCTGCATCAGATGTAACGGTATTTAAAACCACTTTAGTTGTTTTTATGGTTACCTTTTGCCCTTTCCCGTCAATATCTACTTCAGAAGGGAATTTTATGCCTTCCACGGTCATATAGTTTTTCACGGTAACACTTCCTTCTCCTACAGAAGATTGGTATAAAAGTCCGGTAGCGGCATCAAAGTAAAATTTTCCTTTATCTGAAGACAATACATTGTAATCTTTAGCATTCAGCTTTTCCACAGTAACATCTTTGAACTTTGAGGGATCAAAAGCCAGCGCCTCAATAGTTGTTCCTTTCTTCAGTTCGGCAATATTATCAGCAGGGAAATCGGTTTTCTGTCCGGCTCTTTCTATATATCCTTTTTCACCGTCAAAAACCTGGCTTACCGTCTGTCCCATTGCAGTCTGTACAGATTTGAATTTATTGCCCATTTTTGTAGTGCTCATGGTGATATCCATTCCCTGAACATTCAGTGTATTATCAATAACCGTAGATTTTACTGCTTCTAATTTGCTTTTACCGCCCAAGGCTTTAAAGTAATTATCAATAACTTCTTTTGGGGTCAGCTTAGATTTCACGACTTCCGTATTCGCGGGAGCTGCACTGGTCTTTTGAGCTGCTGCCGGTACTGCAAAGAGTACGGCACAGAAAAACGGAATGATGATCTTTTTCATATCTATAATAAGTTTAGGGTGTAAATATATGAATATTGACCAGAAGAAAATAAACACAGGATATTTATGAGGAATACGGAAGAATTCCCGTCCGAATATATTAAGGTTTTTTAAGAATATTCGAAATTAAATGATAAAATTATCTTTATGATATGGACTTATAGTAGCGATTTCGGGTAATAAAAATGAGAAATATATTAAAAGAAATATAAATTTTAGCCCTGCAAATAAAAAACCTCCGATTTCTCGGAGGTTTTGAAATATTTATATCGGAATACATTATTTTTTAAGCTCTTCTAAAAACTCGTCGTGAGAGATTTTAGTTTCTTTTTTAGATGCTTTTTCAAGAATTACATCTTTCAGTTTAGCCATAGCCACTTCAGAAGAAATCTGTCTTACCTGCTCCTGATCTTTTA
This sequence comes from Chryseobacterium sp. 22532, assembly GCF_052044665.1. Classification (NCBI taxonomy): domain Bacteria; kingdom Pseudomonadati; phylum Bacteroidota; class Flavobacteriia; order Flavobacteriales; family Weeksellaceae; genus Chryseobacterium; species Chryseobacterium sp. 22532. The sequence goes on along the minus strand of NZ_JBQENJ010000006.1, from coordinate 25,424 downwards.
ACATTTCAACAGCATACTTTTGAATTTCCTCATCACCTAAGTGGTGGATTCCGTAGATCGCCAATTGGTTTCTCACCAACTGCTCAGCCTGTGCCAATACATCAGCATAATCTAACTGGATGTCGTTATCCGTCATTAATTTACCTTCAATGATCTGGTATCTTAACTGGCTTTTCTCTGCTTCAAGAATTCCTTTAGCCTGCTCTTCAGACTGGATATTCTGGTTAGAGAATAATAACCATTTTACAAGGAAATCTTCAGGAAGTTTTACTTCTTCTTTTTCAGTAACCTGCTCCAATACTTTATTCACATAGTGAACATCAGCATTCTGCTGGAAGTACTCATCTAACTCAGATTTTACTTTTTCTTTAAGTTCTTCTTCAGACTTGATTGTTCCTTCTCCGTAAACTTTGTCGAATAGCTCCTGATTAAGTTCAGCAAGGTTCAATGAATAGAAGTCTTTTACTTTAACCTCTACTTCAGCGTGGTGTAAATGCTCAACTTCTTCTTTGCTGAATCCTAATTCTTTAGCCAATTCTTCATCACCTGCAAGAGTTTCTTTAGATACTTTTACAGAACCGTCCATTTTTAAAGATTTTACCAATTTGAAAGCTTCTTTGTTTTCAGCAGTAATGGTAACGTTCTTTGGGTGGTGGTGGTGCTCTCCTTCAGCATCTTCTTCTACAACCTGAGAAATTTCTAAAGCTACATAAGAATCTTTAGTGATTTTATCCTGAGGAACCTGCTCTGCAAAACGCTTCTGCATGTTCTCAATACTCTTCGTGATTTCTTTGTCAGAAGCTTCTACTTTATAATGAGGAGCTTCATATTTAGCTAAATCTATAGTGAATTCAGGCTCATATCCTACTTCGAAAGCAACTTCAATTTTTTCAGCGTTGTAATCCAATTGGTTTACTGGCTGAGGAACAGGCTGACCAACTAATCTTAACTTGTTTTCGTTAACATAGTTATTCAATGCGTCAGAAACCTGTTTGTTGATTTCTTCGAATGCAATACCTGCTTCATATTGTTTTTTAACCATACTCAAAGGCACTTTCCCTTTTCTGAAACCAGGAACTTGCGCATTTTTAGCATAATTAATCAACTGCTTGTCTACTTTTTCTTTGTAGTCAGATTTTTCCAATGTCACTGTAAGTAATGCACTTACGTCATCATGGTTTTGTGCGGTAACCTTCATTATTGATTAAAATTTTAGGTTGCAAAAATATGAAATTTTTATGAGAATTACCTACTTATAATCAATTCTTAGCATTCAAATGTTTATAAATAAAAAACCGCTGAAAATCTCAGCGGTTTTACCATTAGGTTTATCTTTTTAATTGATCAGATTATAGGTTGCCTGAGCATCAGTTTCCCCGCCTGACTGCACACCGTATACTACTCCATTTCCACTTACAGCAGAAGCTTCAGAAACAGAAACTGGCTCATGGTATAGCGTCAGAACAAGCTGACTTGGGGCAGAAGCATTTTTAACAGCTGTATTGACTACCCATTTCGTTTTAAGTCCTACACGCTTACCGTCTGCTCTTGTAGAAGCAGCACCGTCAGTACGGGTCATTACAATATCAGAATTAGGAAAGTTGTATACTAAAAAGTGTTCGTCTTTTGCCGTTTCTATTTCTTCGTTAGCGTCTTCGTCCCCATTTTTGAAAATAACTTCCACATTATAGGTATGTCCGTTTACTAATTTAACGTTAGGGTTACTGGTGCTGTTTACCTGATAATCATAAATTACCGCTGTTCCCGTAGCCTCATCCGTTACTTTCAGCAGGACATCAGAAAGTTCCTCCTGTGGAAGGTCATCTTTTTCATCATCATCTCCACGGTTACAAGAAGTTAAGCTTAAAGAAAAAGCAATCATCAATAGACTTACAATAAGTGTTGTATTTTTAAAAATATTTTTCATTTTTTTGATTTAAAGAATTAAAATTGATATTTAAGAGTTACAATAAAATTTCGTCCCATTTCGCTGGAGAAATATCGTAACCTGTTCAGATAATCTCTGTAAGAAGTGTTGAAAACATTTTTTACAGAGAAATCAACTCCGAAATTTTTTGACAGATTCACCCCTGCCTGAAGGTTCCAAAGCGAATACGCTTTGGGAGGAGTAGAAATATCTACTTCCTGACTGTAAGAATTTCCCTCCGAATCATATCTTTTGATAAAAACATTATAAATTGGGAATCTTGTTTGGGCAAGAACTGTTTTGTTACTTACGTTCACATAAAAGTTCTTCCACTCTTTTTTACTGAATTCCAGTGAATTGTTGAAATTAGTAGGCATCATCATGATCAGTGGAACATCATGGGTAAGGTCCTGTCCGTATACATAAGACAGATTTCCCTTGTAGGCCAGATTATCATTAATTTTAAGGGCCAGATCCAGATCTGCTCCATACATTTTCACATCGATCTGCTGATAGCCATACACTACAAAGTCGCCGCCCCACTGGGTATTTCGGTACCCTATAGGAACCTCATTGATAAAATTTTTGGTATAAAAGAAATATGGATTTACAGAGATATCCAGGCCACCCAGAACATTTAATTTGGCATCAGCAATTAAATTAAACTGATTTCCGGTTTCACTTTTAATCCTCATATCTCCTTCTTCTATAATGGCTGCAGAATGGTGAAGTCCGTCGGCAAAAAGTTCAGCGACATTGGGAGATCTTGAAACCCTCGCGTAGTTTAGCTTCAGATTAAAATTATTTGACGGATGATAGCTGATTCCGGCATTACCTGAAAAATTATTATAGTTTAATTCAGGCTTGGTAAGGATTCTATTCTGATTAATCCTTACTACAAAATCTGAATAATCTTTGGCATATAATCTATTCCAGTCACTCAGATCGTACCATTTGGTCACTTCATAGCGGTCAAAATCATAACGTGCTCCAGCCTCCAGATCCAGCGAAGGCAGAAGTTTATATTTATAGACAGAATAAACTCCGGCATAAAAACGGTCATAGTTAGGTACCAGACGTCTCGCTTCTGTTTCCGGGTTGGAGTAATTATTCTGATATCCACCATTAATTCCTGTTTCAAGACTCCATTTTGGTCTTTCAATAAGATGGTTGATATTTAAATCATTCGTAATCAGTTCCAGATCCAGTCCCGGTTTCTTGCTAAGCTCTTCACTCCGGCGGATGTCATATTCTTTTCTGTGATTATACTGAAAACTGTAGGTAGCCGTAAGCTTTCCAAAGTTTTCAAATCTATAATATCCCGAAAGTTTAGCAATATGATGCTCGATCTCCTGTCTTGGATTATCGATATCATAACTGAAATCCCTTTTAAAAATAGGTTCCTGACTTGACAATGCCTCATATAAATCTTCAGCAGATCCTACATGTGAACTCCTCAAAATGCCTATTGAATTATTCGTTAAATAATAATCAAAAGAAAACCCTGAATTAAAAGTCATTTTTTGAACCCCAAAATTAAAACCGGAATTCTGAATCCCTGTATTCATCAACCCATAGTCAGGAGCCGTAAGATCACCCAATTTCCTAAAGCTACCGTTGGTTTTAACAGCCCAGCCGCTTTCCCAGGTTTTTGCCAGCTTTACATTTACATCTGCTCCGCGCCCGTTTGAAATACCGGACAGAGAAACAGATCCCATAAGGGTATCTTTTTTGGGTAGCACCTGAGGTTGTAAAACCACGACCCCACCTACGGCACCATTTCCGTATTTCAGGGCTGATGCTCCTTTTACAACATCAATATGTTCAAAATTATTTACATCTACATTCGGAGCATGTTCTACACCCCATTCCTGTTCAGCCAATTTTACACCGTCATTCAGGATGGAAACCCTGCTTCCATACAGTCCGTGGATGATGGGTTTAGCAATGTTATTCCCCGTTTTAAGAACATTGACTCCCGAAATATTGGTAAGTAAATTTCCCAGATTCTCGGTAACATTTCTAGAAAGCACAGATTTATCCAGTGTTTTCATTACTATGCTTCCATTATTTTTATGACTTCCATGAACGGTCACCGTCTCAATATCATGGCTATGATGCTCCAGGGTAATTACCAAATGTAAATCCCGATCAACTCCTATATTTTCAGTATAATCATTACAATCAGGATGTTTGGCAATGAGTATATATTTTCCCGAAGGAATTTTATTAAATGTAAACTTACCTTTACTATCCGTTGTAGCCGTGAAACCCCCGATTTTCACTACCGCATTTTCCAGCATGGTTTTATCGTGAAAATCCTGAACGGTTCCTTCTATCGAATACGATTTTTGTGCACTTATCGATGCCAGTCCACAAAAGACTAACATCAGACTATATATCAATTTCATTGTCTATAGATTGATTGCGTACCTTTTACAGGTACATTTTTTCGTAAAAATTTGTTGGATGGGTTTATTTTAATTGTAAAATGTAAAAAATATTAATGACTGATGAACCAGATGTCAGATATGAAGTTTCAGATATCAGACTGAGATATCAGACAATTAATTCTGCCTCTATATTCTCAAATCCTAAAACTCTCAATCCCCCGAATCGCAAAATCCGGAATCCTGAAACGACATCTAACAGCTATCAACCAATAGATTTAAACCCAAAATATTGAACTTTAAATATAATTAAAGCCAATTAAAATCGTGATTATGCAACTGCGGGAGGCCCCCGGAGCTGAAAAGTGAATTTGGTCTGAGACCATACTTTTTCCTGAACAGCAATAACCTGTTTTACTTCGTGCGTAAAATGTTCGAAGGAAAAGCTGAACTCTTCAGGAACCAGTGTATGTCCTGTAGCTAAGAAATGACACGCCAGACAGTCGCCCGGCTTTTCTTTGGCTGAATTTTTACCCATGGTGTTTTCTGTCTTTTTAAGATTGAAGATCTTAAAATTATCGACAGCATCATGATGGTGAAAACTTTGTGAAAACAGCGCAATGAAGTAGATCCCAAACAAAAGTTTGGAGATAAAGCTCTTCAGATTTCTGCTTTCCTTAAAAATCATCCTGTAAAATTATAAAAATAATTTAAGTTTTAAATTAAGTTTTCGTAAAACTATTCAATACGTTGGTGTAAGTATGCTTTTGTTACAAACTTATTCCCGGACGAATGCGTTTTTATACTAAAATCCTTCGACTCCGCTCAGGATGACACTGTTAAAAAATAATACCGTTCGTATTAGATTAAGTATTAGCAATGTCATCCTGAGCGGAGTCGAAGGATCTGTATATCTTAATTCAAAAAAATTAAACCAATTGAGAACCCAAATGCTCCCATTCCTGTAAAGCAACTTCTAATTCTTCTTTAGTTTTATTATACTTCTCTAAAGTTTCTTCAGAAGGATTTTCCTTAGTGAAGGAAGCTTCCAATGTTTCAATTTCAGATTCAAGCTCAGAGATTTTCTCTTCTACTTTCTTTAGTTTATTCTGAATATTTTTTTGTTCTTTGCTTACAATGGTTGATGATTTCTCTTCCACCTTTACTTCTTTCGGAGCTGGTTTTACCTCAACTTTCACATCATCGCTGTGTAGTTTTGCCTTTTCAGCAGATATTTCCCGAAGGGTCTCTTTTTGTCTGTATTCAAGGTATTCACCAACACTTCCCAGGAATTCTTTCATTCTTCCGTCACGGAATTCATAAATCTTATCACAAAGCCCATCCAGGAATTCCCTGTCGTGAGAAATCACGATTAATGTCCCTTCGAAATTTTGTAAAGCCAGTTTAATGATCTCCTTAGACTGGATATCCAAGTGGTTGGTAGGCTCATCCATAATCAACGTATTGAAAGGACGAAGCAACAGTTTACAAAGAGCCAGACGGTTTCTTTCTCCTCCGGAAAGCACTTTTGTTTTCTTGGTTACCGCTTCACCCTGGAAAAGGAAAGATCCTAAAAGATCTCTTACCCTAGGTCTGGTTTCTTCTGTTGCCGCATCTTCGGCTTCTTCTAAAACTGTTTTATTGGGTGTCAGTACTTCTTCCTGGTTTTGGGCAAAGTATCCGATGTTTACGTTGTGCCCCAGATTCCATGTTCCTGTATAATCTTTGATGTCTCCGGCAAGAATTTTAGCTAAAGTTGTTTTTCCCTGTCCGTTCTGTCCCAAAAGGGCAATCCTGTCCCCTCTCTGAACAATAAAGTCTACATCATCGAAAATTTGTTTTTTCCCGTAAGCTTTTCCTAAATGATTGGCCTCAAAAATAACTTTTCCGGGAACCATAGACTGTACGAAACGGATATTGAATTTTGAAACGTCTTCATTATCTACTTCAATACGTTCAATTTTATCTAATTTCTTAATAAGCGACTGGGCGAAAGATGCTTTGGTAGCGCTGGCACGGAACTTATTGATGTTGTCCTCCATCTGCTTAATCTCCGCATCCTGATTCTTCTTAGCCTGAATCAGTTTTTCACGGCGCTCTTCACGCATCACCAGATATTTGGAATAGTTGGCTTTATAGTCGTCAACCTTTCTATTATTAATATCAAAAGTCCTGTTGCAGACAGCCGTCATAAACTGCTTATCGTGACTTACCAGAACAATGGCTCCGGGATAATCTTTCAGGAAGTTTTCCAGCCAGATAATGGATTCCATATCGAGGTGGTTGGTAGGCTCATCGAGAAGCATAATGTCGTTCTTCTGAAGAAGAAGTTTTGCCAGCTCAATTCTCATTCTCCATCCTCCGGAAAATTCATCTGTAATTTTGTGGAAATCATCTGCCTTAAAACCTAAACCGAATAATATTTTCTCCATGTCACCTTCCAGGTTGTAGGCATCATGGTTCATCAGAAGATCATTCAGTTCTGTCATTTTGTTGATCAGATCTGTATAGGCATCACTTTCGTAATCGGTTCTTGTTGCCAGTTGGTGATTAACTTGTTCCAGTTCATCTTTCCAGGCATTGATCTGTTCAAAAGCCTGCATTGTTTCATTCCAAACGGTTCTTCCTTTTACAAAATCTAGATCCTGCTTCAGGAAACCGATGGTAACATTTCCTTCGGGTACAACGCTTCCTTCGTAGAAGTTAATTTCTCCGGAAAGCATTTTCAGTAAAGTAGATTTTCCGGCTCCGTTTTTTCCAACGAGACCTACTTTATCATCCTTTTTAATGGTGAAATTTGTATTTTGAAACAGATAGTTTCCTGAATGATGTAATCCTAAACCTTGAACCGAAAGCATTTTATTAAATAAAAATTAAATGATGAATAATGAATTTTCGGGTGCAAAAGTACGGAAAAAGAAATGAATAGCCCAGAAATAAAAACTGCCAGCTCTGGAATACAGTAAAAAGGGATGCCCTGACAGACATCCCCTCGCAACCTAAATTTAAAACTGAAAAGTACATTTAATTCTGTCCTGCAACAAAGGATCTTAACTCTATTGTGCGGCTCCAGATATTATTATTGGGAACATTGGTCCCATACATAAAGTCTGCAGTAAAGCTGTCTTCGGGAAGATGCAGCTCGGTAAGAAGATTGGTATGGATCTCCTGGTCTACAGATGTACTGCTGGGTACATTCAGGCCAATATTGATCAGCTCTGCTTCTATCTCATCAGCTGATTTTTGTAATGCATCATCATGGTACAGTCCGAAATTAGCCGAAATATGGGTATACCCTGCAAAATCTGTATAATCATAATGGGGTTTCATAGCAGGTGAAAAGTCTTTAATATATGCTGCAAGATCTGTATAAAAGTCTTCGAGAAAAGTATCATCCTTAATCTCAAGACCTGAATTGGCAAGATCTGTACTGAAAATTCCAGACACGGCATTATTGGTTTCATCCAGCATTATCCTGCCATATACAAACGGAAGGGTATTAAGGACCAAGTCTCTGGAAACGTAAGCCTGGGTGAGAACAATTCCTTTCTCGATCTGAAAATCTGACAGCAGTGAATTCCAGATCTTGTTTCCTTCAGCATCGATTTTTGAATTTCTCACCTCTGAAACATAGGCCCGCAAATCACTGACATTCATAAAATCTGTAGAAATATAAACTGACTGGGGAGCCTGAAGATAGCCACCACCCACATCGGCATGAGCTCCGGGAATGAAAACTTCTTTCCAAACGGAACCAGCTGTCTCTGTTTTGGTGTCCTGCATATTTTTTGAATTTTCAAAAAATCCGGTGAGCGGGAAAAAGAACCTACATTCATTAACTGCACACAGATGAAGGGCATTTTCCACTTCCTGAGGTAGGTTCATATCGTATGTGTTAAATGGTTTGGACTCCACGGTATCAAAAACTCCCAAAAATTTTATAGTAACATTTGCTGTGGGATAATCTACAACCAGCCGGTTGCAGAATTCTCTTGCCAGCATGCTTCCTCTACTGAATCCGTAGATGTAAAAATGATAGTCAATATTTTTGTCATTGATTATATTCTGTACAAAAGCATTGGCCTTCTGCAGCTTGTCATCGGAAGAATATCCCTGTGCATCCGGAGGATTAGCGCAGGTACCCATCGCAAAATTGCTGTCTTCTCCGCCAGTAACCGTTCCTATTCCTTCGACATATAGTTTCCTGTTTTGACTGAATAAATTGAAGAGTTTATAAACATTGGTCGGTGCTCCTTTATAACTTTCATTGTTTACCGAAGGCATATCGGGGGAGCCTGCATTGATCCCATTATTTCCGGTTCCGTCAAAAAAAATTCCGACAGGCAATACTGTATTGTTTTCCATCGCTGTGTTTTGCTTTAGTTGTTAAAAGTTTTCAGTACAGCGTCTTGAATCTGGTTCTGCTTTGAAATCTGTAAAACTTATTTTTCAAATTAACGGAAGAAGGAAAAGCGATACTAGCGTGAAAAATACCAAATAAAAAATTCCGTATTTCTACGGAATTATATTTTATCAAGAGAATATATGTTGTTTACAACGGCATAAATAACAATGCCTACGGTATTTTTGGCCCCAATCTTTTCAAGGATCCGCTGGCGGTGGCTTTCTACTGTTCTGGGACTGATGAAGAGCTTCTCCCCGATCTCATTATTGGTGTATTCCTGACAGATCAGCTTCACGACATCTTTTTCCCGTTCGGAAAGCTCGTCTTCCATTTCAAAAAGAGATTTCTTTTTTGTGGAACTGTTCATATAGGTAAACAGCATCTGATGGTCTTCTGCTGTAAAGAAAACCCCATTTTTGTAAACCATGGTAATGGCATCGATAAATGTTTTCCGGTCTGAATTTTTAGGAAGAAAAGCTGAAACCCCCAATTTAACCATATAGCCCAAAATGGAAGTTTTGTAATGGGAGGAAAGAATAATGATCCTTAGATCCGGATATTTTTCTTTAAGAATTTCTACAAGTTCAAAACCGTTCATAGGCTGCATCTGTACATCGACAAGAGCTATGTGGGGAAAATCATCTTCGGAAAGGCTTCCCAGCTTTTCAATAAAATCCGGGCCGTTATTGGAGGTAAGACATACGGATATATTTTTTTCATTCGAAAGCAGCATTTTTACCCCTTCCAGGATCAGCTGTTCGTCATCAATTAAGGCTATTTTGATTTGGGAGTTCATGATTGTTTGGAATTAAAATGATTAAACGGCTTCCTTTGTTCAGGGTATTTTTCCATTTATGGACGGCATTCATGGATTTTATCCTGGATTCTATGTTTTTAATGCCCATTCCTTTTTTCACCAGATCATAATCAAATCCCTGTCCGTTGTCAGAAATAATAACGGCCATATGCCGGGGATAATCTTTAATGTAGATCCATAAGTCTGTAGCCGTAGAATGTTTGATCACATTGGTCGTAAATTCCTGGATGATCCTGTACAGCTGCACTTCTATAAAAATATCTTTTTTCTCGTGTCCAGGCATTACCCGCATAGAAATATTGATCTTATGGGAAAGGTTGGCAATCATTTCTTCTACATAGAGTACAAATCCTACCGATTCGAGGTTAACGGGATACAGGGAATGGGAAATACTCCGGGCGGCATCAATGAGAGACGACATCTGGCTGTAGATCTTTTTCTTGATGACTTCATCTCCCTTTGTATCAAGGTTGTTGAGCCACAGGGAAAGGATATTGAGCCTGTTTCCAATATCGTCATGGATCATTACGGCTATTCTCTTTCTTTCTTCTTCCTGGGCTTTGATATTTTCAAGCACAAGTTTTTTCTGATGAAGAACCTCAGCTTCATGCTGAACATTTTTTTCTTTGATAATCCGGCTGATAAAAGACCTGTAGGCTAAGAGAATAAAGGATACTATAACTGTTATGGTAACAATTATAAGGATGAGCAGGCTAATATTTAAGGTTACTTCTTTAATTTGATGAAGGTATATAAAAATGAACAGTATAAAATGCTTGACAGAATATTATTCACACTGAGAATAATTAAGTAATCATTTTCTGAAAGATCTGCGATCTGATGCTGGATAATAAAAATAAATACTGAAACTGAATAGTAGAAAAAAATACAGGCATCCACAAGAAGAAAACGGTTCTCTGCAGAAGCGCCTCTGATCTCCCGGATCAGGGTAAATCCTGAAAGGCAGATAATAATGATATTGGATATTACTTTTACAATATCACTGTTGAAGGGATCATTAAATCCATATTTCGAGATCATAAATCCAGTGGCGAGAAGCGCTGTAATGCCTAAAAGGTATTTTGGAAGCTCCAATTTTCTGATAAATAAAGCAGTGACCAGGAAAAATTCGCCGGCGATATACAAGGGATACAGGAAAGAGGTATCATTAAGATTGAAGAGATAAGGCAGGGCCAAATTTAATAATTCGATAAAAAAAAGAAAAGCAATACAGTGAAAATATTGCTTTTCTTTGGTATTCAGTATACGGTATTTTGCTGCTCCCAAAAATATAACGGACAGAAGCAGTCCATAGTTTAGGAATAAAATGGCTTTAAAAAAATCTGTCATTCCTATTGATGCTACATATTAAGATCCAAGTTCAGGAATACGGCAGACAGGCGGACATGGTTTTGCCCAATCATACGTATTTGAAATAGTGGCCACGTTGCTTCCTTCCTGTAACATCTCATGGAAAGAAATAAAGATCAGTGTTACCAGCATTCTCTGATAAATGTCATTATATCTAAGTCCAAAAGAGCATTTGATGCCTAAAACCTCCGGGCTCGGGTGAGTCAGGTCTTCCATAGAAATATAGAATCTTCTGAAAACTCTTTCTCCACCGAACTCATTACACTCACGGAAAAACCATTCCATTCCTTCATCTCTCCAGCGTTCAATAGCATCTACAGCAATGTCCTGGTCCAGAACCGGCTGTTCGGTTACCGGAACAGAGGTATTGGTATTGCCATCTATTTTGGTAAGGTTGCTGGAAAGAACTGCATTTTTGGTCACCGTAAATTCTTTAGTTTCCTGCAGTTTCAGATCATATTTAAGAGGTCCCAGGGTAGTATACTGATATTCAGTAATGCTTTTATCCACATGTCCCTGTGCATCCAGCGGAAGAAAAATCAAGACAAGACTGCCGTTGAATACGCCTACTTCTGCGCACACATCCACATATTTGTTTTGTTGTTTGATTTTATCGATCTGCTGTGAAGAAAGTTCGAAAATGTAATTGGTAGGAATTAAATTTGTGATTCTGGAATAATCTGACACGCAATTGCCCCATTCGGCAGCGGCCAGCCTGTAATCGTTCTCATTCATAATTTCATAGTTATTTAGTTGTATAAAATTATACAAACTAAACATCCTGTACAAATAATCGTATCATAAATTTATTATCCGTAAAATAAATTTAATTTTAACCCGTAAAAGTTTCAGATTACAAAGTAGTTTGTGATCAGCTGACCGTGCTAATAATTCCTCACCGTGATGTGATAACAGCTCTGCTGCCTTTCCCTGATGTAATAAATTCTGCCGGCATTGGCATAATATTTTAAAACTTTTTCCAGCGCTGCCTCCATTTTAGGATTATATTTCAGTACATCATTGAACCTGATATAGGAAATATCAAATGAATTACCGTAATTATGGGAGCTTATCCCTAAAGATGCATTGGAATTCACTCTTCTCAGTCTGCACTGATCTTCAAGTGTTCTTGTAATGGATGAAACGGTAAAAGTATGCCCTTTTGTTTCTTTACTGAACCTGGATGCCATGTTTTCCAAAGTAGTTTTTGCTTTAGAAACCATATAAGGCCTGCTGTAATCAAGTTTCTGAACCCGATAGCCTTTTCCGCTTTTTTTTATTTTATGAAACTTTCCATTACCTATATATTTTTGCACTGTTTTGGAATCTTTCAGCAGTTTTACATTAAAACTTTTTGAAGCATCCAGATGTGGCTTATACAGAGCGGTAGGTTCTACTTTCAGAACCGAAGTCAAATCATAGCAGGGAAGTGCTTTTTTTGCTGCCTGCGGGTAATAAAAGCTATACATAAAAGGCACGAAGGCTACACAAAAATACTTTCTCATTAACCACACTTTTAAATTACTAAACGAAAGATAAACATTTATGATATACTATTCAGTTTACCGATAATATCATTATGAAAAAATTCCCAACAAACATTAAACCAAATTACTAAATATGTAATTTTATATTAAGAAATCTTAAAAGATTTTTAAGTTTTATCTTTTGATTTTAAAATTTAAATTTTACATTTGAGATACATTTAATAATAAACATATGATAAAAAAACTTTTTGCTGAATTTTTCGGCACATTTTGGCTTGTTTTCGGTGGCTGCGGAAGTGCAGTTTTTGCTGCCGGAGTTCCCGACATAGGTATTGGTCTTTTAGGGGTTTCTTTAGCCTTTGGTCTTACTGTTCTTACGATGGCTTATGCTGTCGGACATATTTCTGGCGGACATTTTAATCCGGCAGTATCTTTCGGACTTCTAGCAGGAGGGAGATTTTCAGCTAAAGATCTTATCCCTTATGTTGTAGCACAGTGTCTTGGAGCTCTTCTTGCTGCAGGATGCCTGTATGTAATTCTTAACGGCTCAGGAGCTGTAGACTTTTCGAAACCGGGGGCATTTGCCACCAATTTCTATGGAGAAGCAGTTTACAACGGAAAAGCATTCAGTATGGGAGCAGCATTTCTTGCTGAGTTTTTATTAACAGCTTTCTTCCTGATTGTTATTATGGGAGCTACAGATAAGTGGGCTAACGGAAAATTTGCAGGTATTGCTATTGGTTTAGCTCTTACCCTGATTCACCTTATTTCCATTCCTATTACCAACACTTCGGTAAACCCGGCAAGATCGCTTTCACAGGCTATTTTTACGGGCGGGCTTGCGATGTCCCAGCTTTGGCTGTTCTGGGCAGCACCTATTTTAGGAGGGATTGTAGGAGGATTGATCTACAAATTCCTGCTTCAGAGAGACACTGTTGAAGTTACTGATTAAAAAAATCATAACATTAAATATAAAATCCTGTCGTCTGGCAGGATTTTTTTATGTTAAAATACTTCAATAATGCAATACTCATTATAAAGTTTACTGAATAGAATCATATGTTTGCAAACAATTTTAGTAATCCTTTCCTTATTACGAGACTGTTGCCGTTTTACATTTATGAAAAGAACAGAAACAGTTATTGGATAATCTTTCACATTTGCTAATTACTCTTTTGGCAGTCGGATAATAAGCTTCAATTTTAGTTAAGATTAATCGAAATAAATAAAATAATAATCTAAAAATTTAACTAAAATGAAAAAAATTCTCTTTTTACTATTCTTTGTATCAATTTGCCAAAACCAATTGGACGCACAAAAAAATACAGCTCCCGCACCTACCTATAACATTACTGTTACCAGAAATGATATTTTTGCCGAAAATACCCCTGGTCATGCCCATACGGATGTTAAATTTGACATTAAAATCGGGTCCAATGAACGGGTCGCTACACCTTTCCCTCCAGATATCAGTACATTCAGAACTTATAACTTTCCTGTAACTTTCACACTTCCCGGAGGAACTCCCCCAATCAGATACGGCAAAGTAAGCTTTAGCAATCCCTCTACATTATATAGCGGATATTACCCGCTTCCAACTGCAATTGGAGACCACACTACAATTCCTTCAGATCCTACCATGATTTATTATCCGGGGCAGTTTGGGTATGGCGTAGACATTACCTGCACAGGCCCCAATCAATATCTCATAGGTGTTACCAGGTTTGAATGTTATATATGCGTTCCCGGTGGTGGCACGGTATCAAAACAGACAGCATCACAGCCTAAAACAGCTATAATATCCAATCAAAACATGGGAATAAGCGAGCTTTACTATACAGCCGCAGGCAGAGAAACTGTTTCAATACGTGTTATTGACCTTAACGGTAAAACAGTGAGAGCATATACTACGGATATAGGAGCCGGACAAAATAAACTGCCGATTGATCTCCAGAATCATCCGGGAGGTACTTATCTTGTTAAATGGAGTTCCAGCACCGGCGCAAACGGCACTTTAAAAATGGTGAAAAACAAATAACCGTGTTTAATATCTTTATATTCAACTTCTGTAAAAATGCAGGAGTTTTTATATTTATTTTTTCCTGATATCAAAAGGATTTCTGAAAATAAGCTCTTCCTGTCTGCCCTTGATTTCCATTTTACGCTGCAGTAAATTCAGGGCCATTTTCCGGATAAAAAGATCTTTGTCAGTCAGTTTCCAATAAGGATCTTCATGGACTCTTTTAGGTTTGCGTATGAGGTAGAATTCCGTTTCCCAGGTATCTGCATTGTGGTAAAATTCAATAATCCCGCAGTGCTCCGGAATTAAATTATGCTCTATCATCCCCATGGGAAGCAGAAAGCTGAAGGCATTGCAGATATAGTCACCACATGAGATTTTATCATGTTTCAGGAATTTTTCGCCGGTATCTTTATTGAGGTACGATTTTTTGAAATCGTTTTTAAAATCACTTTTTGAAAGCTTAATTTCAATTTCATGGCTAAACCCTTCAGAATCTATGAACAGCATATCCGCTTCCCAGTCGGCCTGGAAATAATTCGTCAGCACAATTTCTTTTTCGAAATCGCAATGAGAATGGATATATGCGTGAACAAGCTCTTCTATTTTCAGCATTTACAATTAAAGTTTTTTGATTAAGTTTTACTTTTTTCAAGCTCTACTATCCCATAGTGCAGCCATATTCCAAAGACACCTGTTTTGGTAAAGTACTTTTCATCCTTTCCAAATGTAACGGAAGTACCGGGCTGTGTCTGACAAATAAAAAAATGTCCACCATCTATGCAGTTCATTTTCCCGGATTTGTGCAGATCTGTCCAGCCGAATTCTTTATAGGCATCCCGATCATTTTTCGCATCAAACAGGAATCGCTTAACCGTAATCTCATCTTTGCCTCCATCTCTTTTTGAGGTCATAAACCATCGAACTAAGTCGGATTTTTCTTTAGCAGGGATTTCATTCGGATCAGCATCTTTAATTCTCGCAATCACTAAAGTATCCGTAACTCTGGAAACTCCATTATTGATTTCATTTACCAGGTAAGTTCCGGACCAGATATCCTTTTCGGACTTTTTTTGTGCTGACAAAAGGCCGGATAAACTTATGAGCAGTAAAAAGAAGCTTTTCTTCCAGTCCATAGTAAGAAGTCTTTATTTTTTTATTTTTGATATCAAGAGACCAATAAGCTGCATCCACGGATATCGGAGTGATCTATTCTTCCGAGCACCTGAAATTTATCTTCCGGAAGGGTTTTCCCTAAGTCTTGCGTTGCTATAAAACAGCATGAGTGGATATTGGCAAGATCTATAATGTTTATGGCTCCGGTTCTTCCCTCTTTTTCGTAAGAAAAGGGGTCTTCTGCATTCCGGACCAATATTTTCATCCAATTAGGACATTCATATTCATTATTTCCAAGAGAATAGGCTTGCGAAAGCAGTTCCGTCATTGAATATTCTGAGTAAATCTTTTCTGTTTTAAAACCATCCTGCAGAATTCTCAACAGCTCGTCTTTGGTCATTTCTTCTTTTCTTCCCTTCATACCTCCGGTTTCAATAATCGTCAGGTTTTGAGATCCGGAAACTGAAAGATTCTGAGATTCAACAGAATCCAGGAAGTCTAGCAAGGCGAAAGATACTCCGAAAAGAATGACCTTTTTATCTTTCAAAGTGTTTAAAAGCTGAAACAATTCGGAATGGTTGTAAAGAAAATATCCGTTTTCGGGTTTTGCGGATTTTTTCATGAGATAATCCACCATATAGATCAAAGAGGAGTTCTGCTTTTCCAGATAGCTTGGAAGCAGGCCCAGAAAAATAAAATCTTCCGGCTTTCCTATAAACTGTTCAAAGCTTTTATAGATGCTTTCTTCATAGACCGCCGGATCTGCAATAAAATGTTTTGAAAGATTCATCTGTGTAGTCCCTGAACTCTGAAAAAAAAGGTCAGCCGATGTGTTTTTGTCTAAAATCTGATGGTTTTTAAACATTTCTATCGGCAGGAAAGGAATTTTTTCCAGACTGTGAACCTCATCCGGATTTATTTTCAGAAAATCCACGAACTTTCTATATATCTCAACATTTTCATACTGATAACGAAAAGCTGTCAATGATGCATCCAGGAAATTCTGTTCTGTCTGTATGCTGAATATATTTTCCAATTTATGAAGACTATTTTAAGCTTATTACCAGCTCATAATGAGCCAATTATGTAAAAAGTATGTTTTTTAATATTTTTTTAACCGGATATTTACACTTTGGTAAACTTCTTGCAATTATAAACTCGGAATATGGATTAAAAACAAGAATGGACCTTGGTTCATTCGGAGATTACCTCTCTCAGGGGTAATTTTTTTTTGTTCCGCCCGCAAAAGTTTTAAGTTCAAATTCTTTCTCAAAGACTCCATAGGTAAAGTAGGAAATCCAATCACCCAGATTAATATATTTTGCTTTGGGCTCAAGATCCAGCACCATCGGAAGGTGACGGTGGCCATAAATAAAATAGTCAATTTCCTGAGTCTTCAGCTTCTCTTTTGAATAGATGACGAGAAACTCTTTATCTTCTCCTAAAAACGCTTTATCCTCTTCTCCGGAGATCATTTTATTTTTCTGGGAAAGATACAGTGCCACTTTCATGGCAATATCGGGATGAAGCCATTTGAAAAACCATTGTGCCACCGGGTTTGTGAACAGCTTTTTCATTCTCTTATACCCTTTATCACCAGGTCCGAGACCGTCTCCATGAGCCAGCAGAAACTGTTTTCCACCCATTTCAAAATACTGCTTCTTATAAAAAACAGTGCATCCTATTTCTTCTTCAAGATAGTCTTTCATCCACAGATCGTGGTTTCCTACAAAGAAATAGATATGAATTCCCCGGTCTTTCAGTTCGGCAATTTTTCCGAGAACACGTACATATCCTTTTGGAATAACATGTTTCCACTCGTGCCAGAAATCAAAGAGATCACCCATTAGAAACAAAACCTGGGCATCTTCCTTAATCTCATCCATCCAGCGGATAAATTTCTCTTCACGCACTTTGCTTTCCTTCGGTGTAGGAGCACCAAAATGCTGATCTGAAGCGAAATATACTTTTTTTCCAGGTTCTAAATTAATAATCGTTTTTAACACCAGTCTGAATTTTTATTGGTCAATACTGTTTACTTATTGTCTTCTGCAAACCATTCTCCATAGGAGTTTTCTGTTTCGTGAAGTTTAAGATAGGCCAGAGAAACCTCAGCCGGAAGCCTGGATTTTATTTTGGCAGCAATGGCATACAGCATATTCTCACAGGTAGGCTGAAAGCTGCAGTAGATCACCTTGTGACCTTTATTTTCAAGGTCTTCACCCAGTTCTTTATGGGGAGACAATGCGTTAACAAGAACTGCATGATCCCAAAGATCCACAATCTCAGATTTTACGATACTTTTAATATCTCCAAAATCCACCACCATCCCGTTTTTGGGATTTTCCAAATCATTAACCGGTCTTCCTTTTACCGTTACAAAGAGCTTATAGGAATGTCCATGCATATTTTTACATTTCCCATCATAGTTATACAGCACATGGGCTGTCTCGAATGTGAAAATTTTTGTAATACGTATCATAGTGCAAAGATATGACAAAACATAATGATAAGTTGCGTGCGGAGAAAACAGAATTTAATGGAAAGTGTAAATTAATTTAATGTTTACTTGATTTAAATAATGGATGATTGTCCTATTAATTTTAAAATATTAGATATTTTATTAAAATCGTATCCTATAGCTTCCCTTTCTTTTCTTAAAACTTTTTGAAGAAATTCCCAGTCTTCCTTTATACTCCCAATAGTAAAATCTTCTGGCTTTTGGTATACATTATACAAATCTTCATCAGGAATATTCCAATATAAATCTTTTTCTAATGAAAACTTATTACTATTAGAGCTTTCTAGTTTATCAACTAAAATAAAAAGAATTTTTTTTAGATCTTCTTTTTCAATTTCTATATTATTTTCCATTTGTATTTTATGAAAAGTTATTATTATGTGTTCCAAATGCTTGATTCAGAATTGTATGATTTCATTTTTATCAACTTCATCATTACGTTGGGTTATAGGTACTCTTTCGGCTGGGTCTACAAAATTAACCAGATTATTGAAAGCATAATTATACGGGGAATGCCTTCTCATCTGCTCCGCTAATGGATCTTTATAAAATATTAGGGTACTGATTTCAATACCCCTAATTGTTTATAAAGTTCTCTCAAATTAGAGAGTATAAGAAGCATAAACTTTTTGTTTAAATAAGATAGTAACTACAAATTGGAATGTTACTTTAATTATCTATAATTACATTTTTCCAATTCGTTTTACAACTATCTTTCCATTCCTTAGGAAAATATTCATCATTTAATATACTTTTAGCTATTGAAACATATTTAAGTTTTTTTCTTTTACTTCCTTGTCTTTTAACATAAAAAAAAGGAGAATTTTTTTCTTTTAGAATAATATCACCCAAATCTACGCTATCAACACTTTCTCCTAAAAAAATTAAAGTATCAGATTTATTATGTCTTGATATTTTTGCATGTGTTATAAGCCCTTCTCTAACAGCAACTTTCTTTTTTATTTTCCCTTCTATTGCAACTTTAATATCTGCAACAACAAACTTATAACCATCATTTGGTGAATAAGTAAATATATATAATACAAGTCCTGCGGTTGCTAGAGCTAAAAAAAGATATAATATAATATGTCTTTCTTTTTCATTTTAAAATATTTTTTTTAATAATGTATAATCAGACCAAAATACTTTTCCTCCTAGACTTCCTCCAACAGATGCTAATTGGTCATAGCTACCACCTCTATCTCCTAATCCCACAGCCAGTTTGGATTGGTCCAGCCAGAACTTACATCCACATTACCGAATCCATCGCCTGCCATTGCAAATTGTCTTGGAGCCATCCCATCCGGATCTATAAAGCTTACAGGGTTATTAAATGCAAAATTATAAGGCGAATATCTTCTCATCTGTTCAGCAAGAGGATCTATTGCCAATATCTGCCATGTACATTCTGGCTCCGTAATCACTCCAGCCGGTTTCTTTCTGCAGCTCTTTGCCATTGTACTGGTATTGATAAGCTGGATTTCCTAATAAGGCATTATAACCGTCGTGTTTTAATCCAAACGCATAATAATTGTTTTCTTCAAGAGCTTCTGCACTGTCTTAGCAAAATCTATTTTAAATTAAAATTAGGGCATTGAAATCAATACCTAACTGTTTATAAACCTCTCAAATTAGAGAATATAAGAAGGATAAACTTTTCGTCCTAAAAAAGATAGCAACTTCAGTCATTTATTATTTTACCATTCATTAATTATCATAAAAAATCATTCTTATAATATTTCAATCTACCTTCACTATCTACGAATTTTAAAAACTTTTCTAAAATAGCTCCTTTTGTTTTAAAATTATCTTTTGCTTCTTTTAATGTCATATGATTTACATGACTATACTTAGATTCATCCTTGCCTCCATCATCTTCCCAAAAGCATACTCTACAAATTTGATAATTTCCTTTTTCAAGAATTGTTTTGTAATTACAACAAGGGCATGTAAATAATTCTTTTGGAGTACCATTAACATTAATTGATAATTGATACAATTTTTTGATTTTTTCCTCTATATATGATAATTTTATTCCAATATATCTATCTTTTATATATTCAAATAATTCTTCTTTATCAAACCCTTCCTCATCAGTCATTTTTTCACGTTCTTCAATTGTCATCTTTGAATAGTCATCTAATGATAATATATTTATAGCTGAATTTAAATCTAATTCTATCATAATTTATTTTATTAAAGTTGTTGCGGCATAATTGATAAGCTGGATTTCCTGATAAGTCATTATATATTCATACTTTATCCGAATGCATAATAATTGTTCTCTTCAAAAACTTCTGCGTTGCCACTTAAGTATTTAAAGTGACTTATTTTAATTAAAAATTAGGGCATTGAAATCAATACCCTAATTATTTATAAAATCCTCTCAAATTAGAGGATATAAAAAGTATAAAATTTCATCCTATAATAAGGAAGTAACTCCAACGCTGAATTTATCTTTGCTTAAATACAAATGTATCATCATCATTGTCTCTTAGTTTATTTACATACCAAGCTTCAAAATCATTTAATTTTAATAGATCGACCTTTTCTAGAGTATCAAGATTTTTTGATTCATTTTGTATAAAAATGAATATTTTTTCATATGTTTCAGCAATATTTAATAGCTCTTTAAGGATTAACTTTATACTTTCAAAATCTATTCCCATTGTCCCAACTATAAAAATATCATAGCTTTCAATCTCATTTATAATTGCATAAACTAACTGGTTAAATACATCAATAATTTCTTTAGGCTTTATAAATTCTAAATTGTATTTTTTAATTAATTTTTCATAGTTCTCAATAGATAAATCCTTATTATCTATATATTCTGAGATTTTAATAGAATTATGAAAAGGTAAATTAATATAAAAGATTTTTTTTGAAGAATCTAACTTGTTATCTTGTGATAAGTAATTATTAAACATTACATATACACTTCCAATCTCTAAATCGATATTTTTATTAAAAATCATTATTTGTTTATACATTATTTTATTTTACGGGTAGTTTATAAACTTTATAATTATCTATTAAAGGATTTCTTCTTATAAAGTTTCCTTTATTGATAATTTCCTCAATATATTTAAAATTGCCACTTTCTATTCCATATTTAATAGCTGCATTCATTCTGTGATTCCCATCTGTTAAAATATATTTTCCTTCATAAATATATCCTGCTCCTCCGGTGGGCTTGTAGGTGCCATTTGACATTTGTTCAAAATATTCGGCAACTTTAGCTGGATTAATTCCTCTTTGAGTACTTAAAATACCGTTCGCTTCTGCTTCTGCAGAAATTTTTGAAATTATAGAAACTTCTTCTACAGCACCTGCAACATTTCCAATTCTTCCATATCCTCCAAACATATTATATCCTCCGCCACCAAAATCCTGCATTATTTCTATATGAGAGCTATTCATCAATCTAAAAGACCTATCTAAGCTAGATTCTCCTTCATTATAAAAAGGATTATCACGGTTAGCTCTGTATTCTTCCATTGGATTATAATTAGCACCTGTTATTAATCCAAATAATCTAACTCCGTCGGCATCATAATCAGCAATCCTTTCAGCAGGGCCAACCTCTAATCTGCCTGAGCTTTTTTTACCTCCTCCAAAAAGCTCCCTTATAAAGTTCCCTGCACGTTTCCAAAAACTCGGTCTAGGGGGATCAGTATTACCAGACATTAAAGCTGAAAAGGCATCTGTAGCAGCACTTCCTGTATACACAGTTCCCTCATCAGTCTGATAAATAAGACCTCCTCCACCAACAGATGCTAATTGATCATAGCTTCCACCTCTATCTCCTAATCCCAACCAGTTTGGATTAGTCCAGCCTGAACTTACATCCACATTACCGAATCCATCACCAGCCATTGCAAATTGTCTTGGAGCCATGCCATCCGGATCTATAAAGCTTACAGGGTTATTAAATGCAAAATTATAAGGCGAATATCTTCTCATCTGTTCAGCAAGAGGATCTATTACACTCCATCTGCCAATATCAGCCATATACATTCTCGCTCCGTAATCTCCCCAGCCTGTTTCCTTTTGTAGCTCTTTACCATTATATTGGTAATTGTAAGCCGCATTTGCCGTCGGGACCATTCCTGCACTATGCTTTAAACCAAATGCATAATAATTGTTTTCTTCAAGAACTTCTGCGCTGCCATTCAGGTTCTTGGAGTAGCTTAAATGCACACTTCCTAAATGGTCTGTATAGCTGTAAATATACTTATTATTTCAAAAATTATTTATTGCTAATTTTATTACCAACTTGTCTGAAACATGATCACTTTTACCTGCATAAGGATTCCAATTTTCTATTAAAAAACAAATAGAGTGACCGTTTGGTCACTCTATTCTATAAAATTAATACTTATTATTTCTAGTTAAGTTCAATTAATAAAGAAAACCAACATTTTTGAAACATTGCCATACATCTGGAACATTATCAGATAGCGACTCCAATGCTAAATTAATTTATCAAATTCATCATCATTAATTTCCCGTTCTAAATACCCAATAACTTCATCCCAATTCTCATTCAAAAAAAACATTCCATAATATTTTTCGCCTAATAAGCTTACAAATCTCAATTTATTTTTAGAATAATTTTCCAAATTTAATATTAAAGCGCCTATTTCTTGTGATAACTTATCATTCCTCTCCCTTGTAGCAGTATACTGTCTAATCTTATATACTCCTATTAAATTCTCCCTTTCAAAATTATTGCTATCACTGATTTTAATTTTATATTCCTGAATATTTCCTAGGAAATTTCTTTTTTTCTTAATTAATTGAAAGATATCTTCTGATGTCAACATAATAAATATTTTTTATTTTGATCTAGGTAAAACATATTTAACTTTAGCCCCATATGTAACTCCGGGTACGAGCCATTCAGCTTCTGCATGTGTAAAGGGATTTGGCACCGCTTCACCTACTCTAAATGTTTTAGACATAATAATTCCAGGAATTCCATTTTCGTAAAATGCATTACCTGTAGCAAAGTCTCTAGCAACTTCTTCACTAGTACTCCAACTTGTCCAAATACTGAGATTATCTCCTCCAGCATGTAGTTCCATATCGCTATGTGGTCCCCATGTTGTTGCAATTTGTCTAAACCCATTAGGTATTGCAATCCCTTGCATTGCTTCAAAATACATAGAGCCTTTAGCTTTTGATGAAACTCCTCTAAATAATGTGATTGTTCTTTCAGGATTATTATCCGTTGTTGTTATTGGTATATCAATTCCTTTTGAATTAGCAGCAAATTGAGTATCCCCATTCAACATTAATGGCAATCCCCACAGACTACGGGTTGCTAAAGTACCGGCAGCACCATAAAATACCTGTGCATTTACCTCAATAATCTCTCCAATCTGAACAATTCTACCAAGTCTGCTGACCTGTGCCCCAGCTGCAATACTTGTAATACCAGCACCTTTTTCATTGCCTCCAAAGATACCTTTAAAGAAACTACCAACTCGGTTCCAAAAACTCGGTCTTGGAGGATTATTATTACCAGACATTAAAGATGAAAAGGCGTTTGTAGCTGCACTTCCTGTATACACAGTTCCCTCATCAGTCTGATAAATAAGACCTCCTCCTCCTCCAACAGATGCTAATTGGTCATAGCTTCCGCCTCTATCTCCTAAGCCCAGCCAGTTTGGATTGGTCCAGCCGGAACTTACATCTACATTACCGAATCCATCACCAGCCATTGCAAATTGTCTTGGAGCCATCCCATCCGGATCTATAAAGCTTACAGGATTATTAAAGGCAAAATTATAAGGCGAATATCTTCTCATCTGTTCAGCCAGAGGGTCTGTTACGCCCCATCTGCCAATATCAGCCATATACATTCTCGCTCCGTAATCTCCCCAACCGGTTTCTTTCTGTAGTTCTTTACCGTTGTATCCATAACTGTAAGCTGGATTTCCAGCTAAAATATTATAACCTTCATGCTTTAAACCGAATGCATAATAATTGTTTTCTTCAAGAACTTCTGCGCTGCCATCTATAACTTAAATTAGGGTACTGATTTCAATACCCTAATTATTTATAAACCTCTCAAATTAGAGTGTAAGAAGCATAAACTTTTTTTTCTAAATAAGATAACAACTCCAGAAGTATCTTAGGACATTTCACATTTGTAATCCTATTTTTTATCTTCACCATAGATTTTTTGAAGATTTTCTATTTGCTGGGCTTTCTGTAAAGAATCTTCTCTTCTTTTTTTTGCCACAATTTCTGGCGCATACGGGCCTATTTGGTCTCTTTTGGCTTTTAAGTCTAAACAATAATATGAAAAAATCATATTAATAACTACAAGTAAAATCACAGCCCAAGCAATAATACTATATATTCTATTTTTTTTAGATGATAATTGATCAAAGTTTGCAACAATATTTTTCCATTGATTTTTATGATGAAATACGAAATAATCAATTATCATCAAAATTATCACCATTAAAAACCAAAATATATTAGTTCCTAAAATATCTACAGATGAATTACTAAAAACTTTATAATAAATCAATATTGATATTACAAACCATATTTCTAATACCCCTAAAGCCATACTTGCCTTCCAATCACTTAACCATTTTGAAGGGGCCGCTTCAGACATTTTATATAGCCTATAAAACAAATAATAATAACCTTGTTTAATACTCTTCATAATTTAAAATTTTTGAGAACCATACGGTGCTGTTATAAATCCAGGTATAATTGCTGCATTTTGAGATTGTATACTTTGATAGTCATTTCCATAGCCTTCCCATCCTCCTGGATAAAATGCATCTACACCAAAATATATAATACCAGCAGCCGGATTTACCCAAGTAGCGTACGCTCCTACAGCTGTATTTAATCCGGCCTTCGCTGGATGTACTACATTACTTGAAGTTGGATTATAATAATAATTATAAGCACCTTTGGCATCCATTGCAGCACCTGCCCAAAAAGAAGCCTTACCTAATAGATTTCCTACTTTACTCAACCCTATTGTTTTAACATATTGATTTTTAATAAAAACATTACCATTAATATTGGGACGGTATAATTTAATAGATTGTCCTACAGATGTAACCCTTGTCTGTCCTGAGAGTTTTTCTAATCCTAATGCAGCAGCTCCGAATCCCCAATTTGCTCTTCCTCCAAAGGCATACCATTCTGGTATATTATCAGCTATATAAGGATTAAAATTATGATACGATTGCCTAATCTCCGGACCATCAGAATTAGAGAGATTTATCATATGTGCTACTGCTTCCTGCAATGTATTTCCATATCCTGCAGCCCCTCCTGTCCAATATGACAGATAGCCATTCTTCGAAATTTTAGCATCTATACCTTGTGAT
>NZ_JBQENJ010000005.1:0-437464 GCF_052044665.1 Chryseobacterium sp. 22532 | reverse complement strand
TCTGCTTTGCCCCCAAAACTCTTTTCCCATTCTGTTTTTCCTGTTTTATCAAGCTTGATCACCCAGTAATCTCCTTCACCAAAATTTTCGGTTTTCTTTGAGCCACCTGTAGCACTTCTGGAATAGATGCCTAGCAAAGCTCCGCCGTCTTTGGTAGGAATCATTTTCTCCACTTCATCTAATCCTTTTCCTCCTAAAATAGAATGAGAGAGCTCTTTTCCATCTTTATCGAGTTTTACAATCAAAATATCTTTGGAACCATAACCTTTAGCTGAATTCTGAACATTCCCAGCTACAAAGAATCCTAAATCTGTGGTCTGAATAACTGATCTTGCTTCTTCATCCGATGCTGATCCTAAAGTTTTCTGCCAGAGTTCATCTCCGAATTCATTGAGCCGTATCAGCCAAATATCTGAACCTCCTTTTGATTCATCTTTCTTATCTTTATTTTTTCCAGAATATGAGGTACCAGAAATCAAAAATCCACCATCTTGTGTAGAAACGGTTGCGGAAAGATAGTCGTGGTTATTTCCTGAAATGTATTTTTCCCAAACTTCTTCTCCTTGCTGGTTTAACTTTACCAGATGGAAATCGTAGCCGTTATTTTGTTTCTGGTTTGAGGTCTCTGAGCTTATTGAAGGGTTGGATTGAATTGAGCTTCCCGTGATCAGATACTGTTGATCTATGGTTGTGGTCACCTGGCTTAGAAAATCCTGCGTAGAGGATTTGATGTCTTTTTGCCATAATACTTCCTGGGCCGACAGACCCAGGATTGTGCACATCGTAAATGCACTCATGTAGAGTTTTCTCATCTATTTGTGTATATTAGTTCGTATAATTTTGCAAATTTAACATTTTTTAACGCACATACAAATCTCATTACTGAGATTTAATATAGCTCATATCACTTATCTGTGTTTTTTATAATGCTAGTCTTATAAAAACAAAGGTATTTCTCCAAAGCGACAAAGCATGTCGTATTATAAATTTTACAAAATATAAATTATAGTTGTACTAAACTGAAAGAAAAATATAATGTAATGAGCCCTAAGGACAAGCGTTTACCGTAACTTATCCAGCCAGTCGATTTCCAGTCTTTTAATCTTTTGAGTTTTCGAATCAACCAGGACCCAAAGGGTACTTGAATCAACAACAAGCTGATCGTTGCAGTAGAATTCGACTTTTCTGGGCTGCCGGATTCCTTCCGGAGCTTTCGGATAGGTTTTAACGGTGATCACATCTCCAAGGTAAACCTGCTTTTTGTATTGGATATGATGATCAACAAGCATCCATATATCTTCCGGATACTCTGTCTTTTCCTTTACTTTTTCCCAGTGTTCACCAGCTATTTCTTCTACCCAGTGCACATACTGCACATTGTTGACATGGTTATTCCGGTCTATATGTTCTTCCGTTACCTGAATCTGTTTTTGGTATATTAAATTCATTTTTTTTCGGCTTCATTAATAATCAAATATATGGACTTTAAGTTTTTTATCCTTAATGAAACGAAAACCTTCTCAAAACTGAGAAGGTTTCACCTCTGAAAAATTTATTTTAATATGGAAATGATCAATGGAACTGTGCTGTTTCCGTAGAGTCTTTCATGGCTACTGTTGCCGAAGAACCGTTAGTTACCACATTCTGAACCTCATCAAAATAACCGGTTCCTACAAATGACTGGTGTTTTACCGCTCGGAATCCTTTCTGCTGAAGAGCAAACTCCCGCTCCTGAAGTTCGGAATAACCTGCCATTCCTCTTTCTTTATAAGCCAAAGCAAGCTCAAACATTGCGGTATTCAACGCATGGAAACCTGCCAGCGTGATGAACTGGAATTTATAGCCCATTTTAGCAAGCTCCTCACGGAAATTGGCCATTTCTTCCACACTAAGCCTTGCAGCCCAGTTGAATGACGGTGAACAGTTGTACGCCAGCATTTTTCCCGGAAACTGAGCATGGATTCCTTCTGCGAATTTTCTTGCCTGTTCCAGATCAGGATTAGAGGTTTCCATCCAGATCAGGTCAGCATAAGGTGCATAAGAAAGGCCACGGTCGATTCCCTGTTCTACTCCATTGTTTACCACATAGAAGCCTTCGGAAGTTCTTTCTCCGGTTACAAATTTTTTATCTCTGTCATCAATATCCGAAGTCAGAAGATCTGCTGCATCTGCATCAGTTCTTGCGATAATAATACTTGGTACGCCCAAAACATCCGAAGCCAAACGGGCCGCTACCAGTTTATTAATGGCTTCCTGGGTAGGAACCAGAACCTTGCCTCCCAGATGTCCGCATTTCTTTGCCGAAGAAAGCTGGTCTTCAAAATGAACTGCCGCTGCTCCGGCCTCGATCATCTGCTTCATCAGCTCAAAAGCATTCAGATTTCCACCGAATCCTGCTTCTGCATCTGCAATAATTGGAACTAAATACTCTTTATCTCCGTTCCCGCTTACCGACTGTATCTGATCTGCTCTTAATAAAGCATTATTAATCTTCTTAACCACAGAAGGCACCGAATTAGCAGGATACAATGACTGGTCGGGATACATTTCCCCGGAAAGATTCGCATCTGCAGCCACCTGCCAGCCCGAAAGGTATATCGCTTCCAGCCCTGCATCAACTTCCTGAACCGCCTGATTTCCTGTTAGGGCACCCAACCCGGCTACATAATCCTGGTTATTCAGTTTCTCCCAGAATTTTTTGGACATTTCTGTCGCAATGGTATACTCAATGGTATAAGAGCCGCGAAGCTTCAGTACTTCTTCAGCCGTATAGGTTCTTTTTACACCGTTCCAGCGGGGATTGCTCAGCCAGTCCTGTTCTAGAGCCTGGATTTGTTCTTGTCTTGTTTTCATAATATTTGGATTTATTGTTTATAGATTTAAGTTTGAGGGTGAGGGCGTTTGAGAGTTGGAGAGTTTTAGAGTAGGTTGGGTTATAAGTTTATGAGATATGGATATGAGTAGATTATTTCAGTGCAATAGAATCTTTCAGTTTTTCACATGTCAATTCTCTTACACCCAAAACTCTCCCACACTCCTACTCTAAGACTCTCCCACGCAAAACTCCTTTCACTCAATAAACGGGTATGCTTTCAGAGTCAGGAATTCTTCAAATTGTTCTGAGAATATCAGTTCATTGAAAAGTTCTTTGGCTAAATTGAATTTTCCGTTTTTGAAACGCTGTTCGCCTACATATTTTTCGATATGTTCTATTTCTTCAGCTTCCCATTGAAGGATCATTTCACGGGTCAGGGCAAGACCATTGTTCAGCTTGGCTTCGTTTTTCAGCCATTGCCAGATTTGTGTCCTTGAGATCTCAGCAGTGGCAGCATCTTCCATCAGATTGTAAATGGCAGCTGCACCGGTGCCCATCAGCCAGCTTTCAAGGTAAAGAATGCCTACATTGATGTTTTTTCGTACCCCTTTTTCGGTAATTTCACCTTGTGGAACTTCCAGCAGATCCGTTTCTTTGATATGATATTCAAATTTTTTATCAATCTGATTTTCTTCCGGCATATACTGGTCAAAAACATCTTTTGCAACAGATACTAAAGCCGGATGTGCCACCCAGGTTCCATCATGACCGTTCTTCACCTCACGTTTTTTGTCATTCCGCACTTTTTCAAAAGCAATACTGTTGGCTTCATAATTATCTTTTACAGGAATCTGTGCAGCCATTCCTCCGATAGCATGAACGTTTCTTTTATGGCAAATCTCGATCACTCTTTTTGAATAAGCACTCATAAACGGAGAAGCCATTGTTACCTGATCTCTGTCCGGAACCATAAATTCGGGAAGGTTTCTGAATTTTTTGATGAATGAAAAAATATAATCCCATCTTCCGCAGTTCAGTCCTGCGCTGTGTTCCTTTAATTCAAATAAAATTTCATCGATCTGAAAGGAAGCTGTGATCGTTTCGATTAAAACGGTAGCTTTAATAGTTCCTTCGGGAATTCCCATGTAATTTTGGGCAAAAACAAAAACTTCATTCCACCATCGGGCTTCTTTGTAATGTTCTAATTTCGGAAGGTAGAAATAGGGACCACTTCCGTTTTTTAACAAGTGTTCAGCGTTAGAAAAAAAGTAAATACCAAAATCTGTCAGTGAGCCGGATGCTTCTTCGCCATTGATCTCGATATGTTTTTCCGGAAGATGCAGTCCTCTTGGCCGCACCTGAAGAACAGCTGTTTTTTCATTAAGCTGATAAGACTTTCCATTTTCAGCAGTAAAATCTATCTTCCGCTGCACTGCATCTGAAAGATTAATCTGTCCCTGAATGCAGTTTTCCCAGGTTGGCGAATTGCTGTCTTCAAAGTCAGCCATAAAAGTTGATGCCCCGGAATTTAATGCATTGATGATCATTTTCCGGTCTACAGGTCCTGTGATCTCTACTCTTCTGTCCAAGAGATCGGCTGGAAGTGGCGCACAGCTCCAGTTACCGTTTCTGATTTCTTCAGTTTCAAGTAAAAATGCGGGAAGATTTCCCAAATCAAAAAACTGCTGTGTTTTTTTTCTTTCTTCTAAAAGCGTCAATCTTTTTGGGTTAAAATTCTGATGTAGAGCTACCAGAAAATCCGTCAATTCCGGAGTGAAAATTTCCCCAAACTGCTTCTGGGCTTTTATTTTTAATTGAGTTTCTGTTTCCATAACCTGTTGATTTTGTGATTTGACATTACAAACATAAATAAAAATATTCACAATCAGCGAACGTTCGCTAATTATTTTAAAAAATTATTATGCGAATAATCGCATTCATTTTTCTATATTTGATTATGAATTCAGAAAGTGATTTTATCAAAACCGTGTTCGGATTGAAGCTGAAGCAGCTGAGACAAAAGAAAAACTGGTCTCTGCAGGATCTTGCTGTAAAGACAGGACTGTCTAAATCTTATTTAAACGAAATTGAAAACGGAAAGAAGTATCCGAAGCACGATAAAATCATCCAGCTTTCAGAATCATTGGGATCTACTTTTGATGAACTGGTTTCTACCAAGCTGGATAAAAGCTTAGCTCCTTTTAATGAGATCCTTCAATCGGATTTTTTCAAGGAAGTACCACTGGACCTTTTTGGCATCAGTAAAAACAACCTGATCAGCATTATCAGCGATGCCCCCAAAAAAGTTACTGCTTTTATCAATGCATTGATTGAGATCTCCCAGAATTACAATTTGGGTAAGGAGCGTTTTTATTTTGCTGTACTCAGGTCTTTCCAGGAACTTTACGATAATTATTTCCCGGAAATTGAGGAAAAAGCGATGGAATTCATCATGAAAAACGGACTGGATATCAGTAAAGACCTGAGATCTTCTGTTTTGGAAAGCATTCTTACTGAAAAATTTAATTACAACATAAGGTCTGAAGATTTTGAACAGTTCGGCACTCTGGATAACCTGCGTTCTCTCTTTATTCCTGAACAAAAGCTTCTTCTTTTGAACCGGAAACTAGAGAAAGATCAAAGAACGTTTATTCTGGCTAAGGAAATAGGATTCAATGTCCTGGAATTAAAAATCCGTCCAAACACTTATTCATGGTTGGATTTCGGGAGTTTTGAGGAAATTCTGAACAATTTTTACGCTTCATATTTCGCCGGAGCTTTATTGATCCCTAAAGAGCAGACTATTGGAAAAACCACCGAATTTCTTCTTCAGCATACCTGGGAACCGACAAGTTTTGAGGAACTGATCGAAAGCTTTACAGATTCTCCTGAAACTTTTTATTACAGGCTTACCAATCTGCTTTCTTCTGAGTTGGGTATTAAGGATTTGTTTTATCTGTGCCTGGTCAAGAAAAAAGATTCGGACAAGATCCAGATCTTAAAGGAACTTCACCTCAACCACCAGCAGGCTCCTCATGCCAATGCTACGAATGAACATTACTGCCGAAGATGGATCGCTGTAAAAAACCTGCATCATTTGAAGGAAAATGAAACGCTTACGGATGCCCAGATCTCGCATTACAAAGATCAGGGGGTCAGTTATCTTGTTATTTCAACGTCACAGAAAAATCCTTTTTCAGACGGAAGCAACAGAAGCTACTGCCTGGGAATTTTATTAAATACACAAACTATAAAAAAGATCGGTTTTATAAAATCTCCGACTTTAAAAACAATCAATGTAGGCGTTACCTGCGAATCCTGCAGTATTCCGGATTGTGAAGTGAGGCAGGCACCGCCGGTCCGGCTGGAAAAGGAGCACTTTAACCTGAGTATGAAGAATGCAATTGAGAAGATCAGGAAACAGTTGATAGTTGATAGTTGATAGTTGATAGTTGAAAAATTAAAACTTTGAAATCTAACTTCTAATCTCTAGTTTCTAACTTCTTATTTTAAAATAACACACAAATGATATTAGATTTATTTTTTCCTAACCGATGTATTGAATGCAGCCGGATCATAGATGCAGATCTTTTAGTCTGCAGCTTATGTTTTGAGCAAATTCATTTTACTCATTTTGATTATTTCAGTGAAAATATCATCAAAGAAAAATGCAGGCTCCTGTTTCCAGTTGAAAATACTTATGGACTGATGAAGTTTGAGGAAAATGGACTAAGTAGGAAACTTATCCATGAGCTGAAATATAAAAGCAGGGAAAATGCGGGTAAAACTCTTGCCGAATGGACTGTGGAACGTCTGGACTTCAAAGATGAAAAACCTGATATTTTAGTACCTGTCCCACTTCATCCCAAAAAATTAAGAGAAAGAGGCTACAACCAGCTGCATTTATTTACTGAGACTTTGTCCGGATTTTATCAGATCCCATTCGACCATGAATTGATTGAAAGAAATCACTATTCAAAAGCACAGGCTTTAAAAGATAAGAAACACCGCCTGGAAGCAGTAAATCCTTTTTCTCTTTCGAAACCGATTTCCGGAAAACACGTTCTTTTAATTGATGACGTTTTTACTACCGGAAACACCGTATCATCCATTGCCTGGGAGATTTTAAATGCGGGAGATAACAAAGTGAGTGTTTTGGTGATGGCAGTGGATGCGTAATAAGGGGTTTGAGAGGTTTAGAGTATTAAAGGAAGGAAAATACAGTTTAGGATTCCAGGTGGGGATGTCCGTGATTTACGTGGTTATTAAAACCAGCACCCTTACCCTCCAAACCCTAAAACTCTATAACTCTCCCACTCAATACTTTTCTCCTCCGATTCTTTTTCTTAATTTTCCGGTAAACTATTGATCATGAAAAATCTGCTTTTACTGCACGGAGCGCTGGGACACATTGATATTTTTAAGCCTTACGAAAAGGAGCTGTCAAAGTATTTCAATATTCATACACTTTTATTTTCCGGGCACGGAAATACAGAACTACCGGAAAATGCTATCAGTATTGAAAAGTATACTGAGGAAATAAAGGATTATTTAGAAAAAGAAAATTTAAGGGATGTCTGTATTTTTGGACACAGTATGGGAGGTTATGCAGCGCTTTGCTGTGCGCTAAGATATCCTGAAAGAATCAATTCCATCATGACGTTGGGTACAAAATTCGACTGGACCGAAGAGCAGGCTTTAAAGGAGAGTAAAATGCTTGACCCGGAAGCTATTCTTTTGAAAGTCCCAAAATATGCTGAGCAGCTGGAAAATCAGCACGGTGCACAATGGAAACAGCTGCTGCCTGCCATTGCAGAGCTGATGGTTGCACTAGGTAAAAATCCTCCTCTGAATGAAACCAGCCTTTGGGCAATTAGTATTCCTGTACAGATCATGACCGGGGATAAGGATAATATGGTAAGTATAGAGGAAAGCATCAGTGCTTACCGCAGTATTCCGAATGCAAAATTGGCCATACTTCCGGATACCAAGCATCCTATGGAAAAAGTACGGCCCAATTTATTATTTGATCTGATGAAAGATTTCTGGAACCTTTCTTAATATCTATCGTTGAAGTTTTTCACCGTAGCTCAAATCTCCGGCGTCACCAAGTCCTGGTGTGATGTACCCTTTTGAAGTCAACCCTTCATCGATGGCTCCTACCCATATTTTCGCATCAGGATAAGCTTTTTCGATGGTTTCCACTCCCTGTCTGGAGGCTATTGCAGCAACAATATGCAGCTGGGTCGGAGTTCCGTTGGTCA
This sequence comes from Chryseobacterium sp. 22532, assembly GCF_052044665.1. Taxonomy (NCBI): domain Bacteria; kingdom Pseudomonadati; phylum Bacteroidota; class Flavobacteriia; order Flavobacteriales; family Weeksellaceae; genus Chryseobacterium; species Chryseobacterium sp. 22532. The sequence goes on along the minus strand of NZ_JBQENJ010000005.1, from coordinate 429,385 downwards.
GAAGGTCTTTGATAGCCTCAATTAATGAAGCCCCTGTTGCCAGCATCGGATCCGCTACGATCAATGGTCGTCCTTCAATATTGGGACAGGTAAGATAATCCTGTTTAATAGAGAAGTAATCATTAGCATCGTGCTTTCTGTAAGCAGCCACGAAACCGCAGTCTGCCCTGTCAAGATAACTCAGGATCCCTTCAAACAAAGGAACGCCAGCTCTCAAAATAGTGGTGATTACCGGCTGAACGGCTATTTCCTGAACTTTAATCTTATCTAAAGGCGTTTGAATTTCTACTTCTTTATATTCCAGTTCTTTGCTGATCTCAAAAGCTGCAATTTCACCGATACGTTCCATATTTCTACGGAACCTCATTCTGTCATGCTGGATGTCTATATTCCTAAGCTCATTGATCCAGGAGTTTATTAAAGAAAATTGTTTTGACAATACAATTGTATTCATTGTTTTGAAAAAGCTTTTATTAAAAATATTAAATTTAATATGAATAAAATCCCTCTTAGAAAAATCTAAAAGGGATTATTTTTATTTCTGTCTGAAATACACTTCAATAGGAACTCCGGTAAATCCGAATTGTTTTCTCAATTGGTTTTCTGTAAATCTTTTGTAAGGTTCTTTTACATACTGAGGGAGGTTGCAGAAAAACACAAACTGCGGTGACGGCGTAGGAAGCTGTACACAGTATTTGATTTTAATATATTTCCCTTTGTTGGCCGGTGGCGGAGTCTGCTCAAAAATAGGAAGCATTACTTCGTTTAATTTTGAAGTTTTGATCTTTTTCTTACGGTCTTCGTATACAACCATGGCCATTTCCACAGCTTTCAATATTCTCTGCTTCGTTAATGCTGAAACAAAAAGAATTGGAATATCACTAAACTGACCGATCTTCTCTTTAATTGAGTTTTCAAAATCCCTAACGGTGTTGGTTTTCTTATCTTCAATAAGATCCCACTTATTCACAACGATCACAATTCCTTTTCTGTTCTTTTGTGCCAAACCGAAAATATTCATATCCTGAGATTCCCAGCCCAGCGTTGCATCCACCATAATGATCACAACATCTGAAAATTCAATAGAACGGATAGATCTCATTACAGAATAGAATTCCAAATCTTCATTTACTTTAGATTTTCTTCTCATTCCGGCAGTATCCACTAAAACAAATTCGTATCCGAATTTATTATAAAGGGTCTGGATACTGTCTCTTGTAGTCCCTGCAACATCAGTTACAATGTTTCTTTCTACATCAAGCAAAGCATTTGTTAAGGTGGATTTACCAACATTAGGACGGCCTGCGATTGTTATTTTTGGCAATCCCTCGAAAGGATCTTTGTAATCTGTTGTAGGGAAATCTTTCACGATATCATCCAGAACTTCTCCTGTTCCGGAACCTGTAGCTGAAGATAAAGTGTAATATTTTTCAATTCCTAACTGATAGAATTCAGTAGCATTTATTTCCTCCTTGGCAGAATCTACTTTATTGATAACGATATAAACGGGTTTGTTTGATCTTCTAAGAAGTTCGTGAATTTCGTAATCGGTATCAGTAAGACCTTCTTCCACATTCATCATAAAGATAATGGATGTAGCTTCGTCTATTGCCAGCTGAACCTGTTTGCGGATCTCTTCTTCAAAAATATCATCCGTTCCTACATCATATCCGCCGGTATCTATAACTGTAAAATCTACCCCGTTCCAGTCGGATTTCCCGTAATGACGGTCTCTGGTAACACCCGCCGTAGAATCTACGATGGCTTCTCTTCTTTCTAGTAAACGGTTAAAAAGTGTGGATTTTCCTACGTTGGGGCGCCCAACGATTGCGACAATATTTGACATAAAAATGTTTAATAAATGAAATTATTAATGGGTATCTCCAACTTTTGGAGCCCAATTTTTTTTGCAAAGATAAGATTTTATTATTTAGCTGCTGAAAAACTACAATTCCTGAAATAATTTCTTATCAATCATCATCCGTCTATTCAATTAAAAATCATACAATTATAAATAAACACTGCCTTTTCTTATTATTAACCTTTAAAAAAATATTTTTCCAGTTAAATAATTTTTTATAGTTTTGCGCCACCAAAATAAAACAGACCTATAGTGTAACGGTAGCACTCCGGTTTTTGGTACCGTCAGTCGGGGTTCGAATCCCTGTGGGTCTACAATTTATTAATTAACCACTTGATTATCAAGTGGTTTTTATTTTCTTAGTTAACTACTAGTCAATAAGTTTATTTTTCAAAAGCAATTCTAGTATTTTTCTGTGAAATTGTCTAAGTGTCCAATCAAAATTTTCCTCTAATTATATATTATTTCAAAAATTATTATCTTAGTTATTAATCACAGCAGAAGTTGGACCTGTTATCACAACTCCTCGTTGTGAATTGCTTTCAAAAATTATTATCTTAGTGATTAGTCACAGCTTGGGAGTAAAAGAGCTTGTTTTGACGGATGTTGTGAATTGCTTTCAAAAATTATTATCTTAGTGATTAGTCACAGCAGTCTCGAATTACCGTTGCAACCCAAATTGGTTGTGAATTGCTTTCAAAAATTATTATCTTAGTGATTAGTCACAGCTTCCAGGATTAAAAGCTCCACAGTTTTTCAGTTGTGAATTGCTTTCAAAAATTATTATCTTAGTGATTAGTCACAGCACTTTGTAGTTATCGTGGTTCAAAGCCTCTGTTGTGAATTGCTTTCAAAAATTATTATCTTAGTGATTAGTCACAGCTTTTCAATATTTTTGTCGTCTGCATCCAGCCGTTGTGAATTGCTTTCAAAAATTATTATCTTAGTGATTAGTCACAGCCCACGTGGATACTTCTGCAAGAGAACATACGTTGTGAATTGCTTTCAAAAATTATTATCTTAGTGATTAGTCACAGCTTTAAAGTGCCACCCTAAGATGGCACGGGGGTTGTGAATTGCTTTCAAAAATTATTATCTTAGTGATTAGTCACAGCCTCAAAATTTAACCCACTGTTAGCCAGTGGGTTTATTTAATATTTAGGATTTAAAAATTAGAATAATTCCAGCTGCTGGAAGGTTGGTGGTGGCTCTTCTTTATTTCTGGCAAAAAAAATTTCAATGTCACCAAATTGTTTATCTGTAATACACATAATGGCTACTTTCCCGGCTTTAGGAAGCATAAATTTTACTCTTTTGATATGAACTTCAGCATTTTCCCGACTCGGACAATGGCGCACGTACATTGAAAATTGAAATAATGTAAATCCATCATCAATCAACGCTTTCCGGAAACGGTTAGCATCCTTCATATTAGCCTTGGTCTCAGTTGGCAGATCATATAGTACTAAAACCCACATAATTCGGTACGCATTAAACCTTTCGGTATTCATATCAATTCGGGATAAGAGATTAAGCGCTTTTCTCCCGTATAACATTTATAAAGTGAAGTAACTGTTGTTTTTACAGCTACCAATAATGGCCTGGTTTTATTATCAATCCTTACATCTTTTGTGGCAATCCGCAATATATGAGCTTTAAACTCTTTTGTCAGCTCATCAGAATTTGAATTTTTTGTTAACCAATCCATAACCAGCACATCAATAAACTGACGATAAGGCTCCATCAGATCATCAGCAAGACAGTAAGGATTATATTTGTTTTTATGAAAAATTCCTAAAACAGGAAGCAATCCTGTTTCTACAATTGCTCTGGCAACAATACTTCGCAAAACTGAATATCCGAAATTAAAAAACTGATTCGGTGAATCTCCAAAACGCTGCCTTAAAAAATCCAGACTAATAAGATATTTCCAGTAATGTTGTGCTGCAATCCCTTCCATATTGGTAATATCACCACTTTTTACGTTATTTTGATAATCAATCATTGGTTCGTAATAATTCCCCAACCTCATCAAAACATTTTTCTGATTTTCAATTTTGCATTCAATAGTTTGTTTCCACAGCTGTTTTTTAAGTGGCTCACTTGCATCCAATTGATCTTTTACCCGATCTGAATGTTCTGTATGTCCATAAAGTGGCAGCATAATTCCGTGTGGTAAATGATGGGCGTCACAACTTATTATTACAACATTATTTCCCATCATTTTCTGAATTAGATTATGCGAAATTGTAATTTGAAAATGATCTAACATCAATAATCCTAAATCTTCTACAGGAACACTTCCCTTTTCCGATTTCGTCTCAGGACAAAGAATTTTCATCTGCTCATCTTTGAGTTTCAGATATGCCGGATTTCCTATATAGATTGAGCGGGTAATCATTTATTATGCTTTTGAGATATTACCGAGACGATCTATTTTCAGCTTAATACAATTCTCTTTAATCATTGATCCGTCAATTGCACGTTCCATTTTATTTAAAGTTGAAAATTCTGTCTTGTTAGCAATAGATGTGGCAACATCTTGTCTAATAAAAAATATCTGACTTCCTGAGAAACTGACTACTTTGTAAATGTTCCTCTGCTTCTCTTTTACTAAATTCTTAAAATCGATACTATGCATATTTTCAAGCTCATCTCCCGAGGGGATATAGACCAGATCATTCGGAGAAAGTAAAAAATCTTCTTTATTCTTAAATGAAACAGGACCCAACCCTTGTTTCTGTCTTTCAATAACTTCATTTAGTGGAATGGTTTCATAGCTTCTTTTTCCTCTATCATCTGTATATACAGCAAAAAAAAGATTTGTCCCTTTGGCTGCCTCTACATATTTATCCTTTTTATGTCCTGTTTGACCCACAGGGAATTTACTTCCCAATTCAAAAATTCTAATTTTATTAATGGGTTGATGTAGTTTACCGTCATTGAAATTTTCAATATTCTTATTCAAATCTTCAATTCCTTCCGGAGAGAATGCTACTTCAGGGCTTCCTTTAAATTCTAAATAATTCTTTAGAATCTTCTGAATTCCAGTATCTGTAATTGAATTGATTGTTTTCACATCAAATGAAGCATCCAAACTCTTTCTTGTAGCTGTTAATACTTTCCCTTTCGGAACTTTAACCCAAGGTAAATCTACTTTCCCTGAAACAGTTTCTTTATGCATCGGCTTACGTATGGCCCAGTTAGTCCCTTTCTGCTTTACGGATTCTTTTGTTTTAACACCATCCTTTTCAACCCATTTTTCATAATGGTTAGTCGCTTTATTGATTACACGCAGATTTTGCTTAAAGCTGACAATTATCGTCTCTAATTTATTTTTAGCATCAACAGTAAAACTATCCCAGGGTTTCAAAAACTGTTTAGGAACTTCTTTCTCCATTTTTTTGCCAGTTTGAGGATGTTTATAAACTACCTTTTCAAACTTCATCAGCTTTCTTTTTAAATCATATCTTTTTATATCAGATTTTGCTGATTGATTATTAAGCAGGTTAATATGGTTTTTGGTTGCACATGCAATGACCAAAGCATCCATGGCATGATGGCGATGATCTATCCTTTTCTTGGAGAAACCCTTTGAAAGCTCAATAGGAACAGTAGGTAGGAACTTCTGATGATTTTCGTTCCATACTGTAAAATCATTTGAATTGGTCAATTGATTCATCCTTTCAAAACGAGGAAGTATTAATTCATTCCAAATATCATTCAAGCCCCAATCTTGTTTCAGTTGTGCTGTGACCTTTCCATTTCCCGGAATAATATTTTTAGAATTTACGCCTTCATCAGTTCCATCTTCTACCCGAACAATATTGGAAAGTACTCCTGAAATATATTTACTGATGTGTCGTGTGTCATTTAATTGACGCTCAATCATTTTTTCAGGAATTTCCTCTAAAAGAAGCTTAGTTCTCTTACTCCGGTTTTTAGCATAATGCTTCTTTACAAAATCTTCATAAGCTTCGATTTCAAATATCCTCACAATTTTTCCAAAGCCACATTCTACTGTAGCTCCATGAAATTGCTTGATAAAACCTAGTCCGATATAGTTATCTTTTAATTTATTAACCGCAGATTCGCAGATAATTTTATTGTTAAAGCTATCATCGAAATAACGGCTTTGGGGGATAATATGCTCAATTTCATATTCTGGTGTAAATAATTTATTCAATGGAATAATTTCTCCGGTGTAGGGCGAACGATATTTCTGCTCAAGCCAAAGCTTATACCTTTTTAAATCTGAAGAAGACGGCTGTGCTGTTTTACTGATTTTTAAATATTCATCTTCAATTTCAATTTCAGAATTTAAAACACCTTCCTCATAAATTTTAAGAATTTCCTGTTGCATCGGTGAAAAAGGACGGACATTTTCCACATCATTATCATTCATCATTTCGGCTAACAAGGCTTTGATACGGAGATTGGTATTTTCGTTCTCTGAAATTTTCCGTGTCATTTTATCTCTTTCTTCTGCCGGAAGCTTCATCTCTCTGCCTAATTCGATATGAATTTCACTAAAGAAGTCTTTTATACCGTTCCCATATTTAAGCCAAATATCTTTCACGACACGAAGAGTCTCTATAATCACCTGTTCTACAATTGGATTACGAAGTGAATGTTGTCTGAATTCTTTTAAAAACCCTTCCAAATCATCTGCAGAATTCCATTTTCCTAAAACAGAGGCTTCTGAATGACGACCGTAAACTGCATATTGGGACAGCCATAATGGCAAACCCTGAAAATGATTTTCTTGCGTAAGATGTAATACTTTTTCCCTGACTTTATCTTTGATATTTTCATCAAATTCGCCTGTGATTATTTTTCCAATTCTTTCCTGAGATTCTCCATCAATACTTTCCCAATTCCAATATTTCCCCAAACGTATCAAGGGCAAGAGTTTTTTGATGGCTTTTTCTGAAAAAGAGCCATATTCACTTTTTAAAGGAGGAAATTTTTTAAAAGTTTCAAAAAATGAGTCTTCATCCAAGTTCTTCTTACGAGCAAATGATCTTAATGCTTTTTCGTATTCTGTTTTATCATTGACGGAATAGATAATGTGCCATATACTTTGTTCTATTTCCCTTGTCAGAAAATCAACTGGACAATTTTCAACTTTTTCAAGCCTTGTCGAAATCATTGTTTTGGTTTCATTGCAGGGATATTTTTTGTCTTCTACATAATTCCAACGATGTGTTTTTTCATTTGAATTAAAATGTTTCAGCAATGCTTTCTGATCAACTTCCTTCCTGTTATTTAAAAAATCAAACAGAACTTCATAGTCTTTGGTATTACTCAGAAACTCTTGTGTAACATTAGTATCATCATCTTTTTTGTAAATATTCAAATTAAACATCCACTGCCAGATACGGAATTCCTGATAATAAGGATTTGATTTTGGAATCGTTTTCAAATATTGTATTTGTTCCACTCCATTTTCATCTTTATATTTTCTGAACTCTAAAGTACAGTTGGAAACAGAGGATTTCTGACTTCTCAAAGGTCTTTGGTAGAAAATAATGTCATCCAAAAACAGGTGAACAAAATCTTTTTTGCTCAATGTAAGCTGATGAGCCTCATTATTGCGGTATAATTCTCTTATACAGTCATTATATAAATCAGTATTTTGCAATTCCGCATGAAATTCTTTCTGTTTTTCCAGAATTTGTTTTAGTTCAGCTTTATAGAATTTTCTTTCAATGGTGCGAACGAGTTTTCCATTAATTTTTTGTCTGGGATTTTGAAGCAGGGCATTATAAATATATGTTCCGACAGTTTTATGAGATTTATCAATTTCCTGTTCCGTTTTCTTTTTTACAAGCGTCCAGTCATTTTCACTTGGTGCACGAAAACTCCTTTTCTCATTTCCTTCCTTATCAGTTTTGACACTTCCATCATCATTTACATCAGTCGTTACAATAAAATCTCTTGTCTTATCTTTCCAATCAAATAAAGGGATTTTGCTCGAACGTCTATAGATCCATCCGTTCTCTAAAATCAATGAATACCAAATGTCTGATTTTCCTCTTTGAGGTTCATCGGCTAAAACATCCACAATTTTTAAAGAATAAAATTCCACCAATTTATTAGGGTTCTCTTCTTCCTCTTCGCCTCTCAATTGGTAATAACCACGCTTTTGATTAAAATTCAAAAGAATCCAAGCCAGTTCTTCCTTCTCTATTTTTTGAGTAAGTGCTTTCTTACGGAGATAATAAATTGTCCAGTCATAAGGGATTTTTCTGTTATTTTCTAAAAGATGAGGCTGATGTTTTTTGAAATCTGACAGCATTTCTTCAAAGGAGTCTTCAAAAATAAATCTACTGCCATCATAAACCAGTTTGGGTTCGGATTCTTCTTTGAATTTCCCAAATCTATTTTCAAAATCTATTTGAGAAGCATAATGTTCCGGCAAAAATCCTAAGACATTCAAAACCCGATGAAGTCTTTCTCTGCGTAATAGAAATCTTTCACGCAGCCTTCTTACCCCTCTATAACCTGTACGTTCCGCCGTTTGGGAAACAGAATTTCCTTTTCCAAATTCTCCTAAAATATCCTGAGACATCGGAATAATCCGGCTTCCCATTCCAAGAATTTTTCCTTGCTTAGTTTCAAAATCTTGTTGAACCAAAGCCCAACCGATTGAATTTGCCCCTAAGTCTAATCCGAGTATATTTTTCATATAATTATCAATTAGTTTTCATAGTCTTATAAAAATAGAAAGAAAAAAGTTATTCAAATTATGGGTTTCCGTAAATCAACTAATCAATTTTTAATTTATATTTGTATTAATAATTTTGAAAAGCAATTCACAATAAGGATTATTCCGTTGTGAAAACATTTAGCGCCTCGACTATCTTCGGGGCATTTTTATAATTTCATATCTATTATTTCCTTAAGATAATAGTTTTTCAGGAATTCTAAACTTCTAAAGTATTTATACTATTTTACACCAGCAAAACCTTTTAATATCTTCAAAATGTATATCCTTTCTGGAATTTAGTCTTTTTATGAGTTATAAATATTTTTTCGTAGACTTACCTTTATAATATTTATTAAAATGCTTTTTATGTATTTCTTCATTATCTTGCCATCATTAATGCAAAAAAGTCTTTAAAACTATTATTTTAAAGACTTTTTCAACGACATGAAGTCCACTCTTTTAGAATGGCTCACTTAATTAATAACGGTTAATATCTCGAAATCACCACCCAGGCTGAGCCGGTACTTTGTACTACAATTGCTCTTCCCCAATCACTGTTATTCAAACCATAATTGGTAAAATTGCCTCCGTTAATCCTAAAACTTCCATTAATAGTAACATTTCCAGCTGTATCATTGACCAAATTATAAACTTTTCCTTGATTGGCTGCAGTTGCAACCGGAAGAGAAATATTTCCTGTTACAAGAACCGTATAATCATCGGCAGCAACAGTTCCCGTAGACAAAGTTTTTATTTTTGCATTTAAAGATGAAGCATCTTTCCAGGATAACACTCCCGCCCCGTCTGTTACTAAAACCTGGCCGGACTGGCCATTTGTTCTCGGAAAAGTATATGCCCCCTGAGGATTCCCGGATGTATCTATATAGGAAAAGGTAACTCCTTTACTTTTTTCAAGAGTAACATTGGTTACCCCCGTTGTTCCTCCATCGTGACTCAGAATTAAGCTATTACTAGTTCCATTACTTATTCCCCATATAGAGGCATTTACACTTTGATCCTGATTAACAGCTACCAGACCAAAGGATCCGCCCGTAGACTGTGAAAAGGTGGCTATACTGCCTCCACTATCTCCATAATTGGATTGTAAGGTGGTTAAACCCGGTCTTGCCATAACCACACCTAAACTTGTAGCAGCAGACAGATCACTATTATCCGAATAATAGATACCACTGCCTGCTCCTAAAAGGTTAGTATCTACACCAAAGTAATTGCTTCCGGTTCCATATTGAGCTTTCATATCACCTTTCACTTCAAACTGTCTGTCAGATACAGCATCAGCAGAAGTAAATCCAATCCCTACCTTTCCATTCTGATAAATGTTTTGATCATTAGAGGTCGCAGGATTGGCAGTATTTTGTAAATTCCATGGAGATGCGGAAATTCCAGTATTTAGCTTTACCCATTTATTCAAATCCCCGTTAAAATAGTAATATCCTGCGGTGCTTACATCAGCAGTTTGTCCACTTAAAGCCCCGGCAGTGGTTACATATACCAATGCTCCTGTTTGTAAAGGTGTATAAGTTTTGAGATTCAATTGATCACCTGTAATTCTGGGTGCAATAATTCCATCAAATTTTGAAGTATCGGTCGGGTTTCCCGCTACATCCAGTGTAGCATTTGGAAGATCTGTATTCACTCCCACCTGGGCAAAACTAAATGACCCTACCAATAATAGGGCAGGAAATAATTTTCTTAACATATTTATTTGTTTTTTATCAACAAATATATAATTAATTTGAACATTATATTATTTAATAAATTAATTTATAAAAATATCTATAAAAAAAGACAGCTTTTACAGCTGTCTTCATAATATTATGTTAAGTTTACAATTACTTTAAATCAAATCTGTCAGAATTCATTACTTTAACCCAGGCGGAAACAAAATCATTTACAAATTTTCTCTGGGCATCGGAACTGGCATACACTTCTGCAATCGCTCTCAATTCAGAATTAGAGCCAAAAACAAGATCTGCACGGGTAGCTGTCCATTTTGGCTGTCCTGTTGACCGATCGGTTCCCATATACAGTTCCTGATCTTCCGAAATAGCTTTCCATTGCGTTCCCATATCGAGAAGATTAACAAAAAAGTCATTGGTAAGTATTCCCGGACGGTTGGTAAATACACCATGTTTTGATCCGTCAAAATTTGTGTCCAGTGCACGCATTCCGCCTATAAGTACGGTAAGTTCAGGTGCTGTTAGGGTTAAAAGCTGTGCCTTATCAATCAGTAAGGATTCTGTAGATACACTGAATTTCTTTTTCAGATAGTTACGGAATCCATCTGCTGCAGGCTCCAGATAACTCATGGATTCTACATCGGTCTGTTCCTGTGAAGCATCCATTCTTCCGGGTGCAAAAGGAACTTTGATATCATGCCCTGATTCTTTTGCAGCTTTTTCAACTCCCGCACTTCCTGCAAGAACAATTACATCCGCCAATGATACTTTTTTATTGACAACTTGAGTGTTGTTGAATTCTTTTTGAATATTTTCCAAAACCCCTAAAACTTTCTGAAGCTGAACAGGGTTATTTACCTCCCAATCATTTTGGGGAGCCAGCCTGATTCTTGCTCCGTTGGCCCCGCCCCGCTTATCACTTCCCCTGAATGTGGATGCGGAAGCCCATGCAGTAGATACTAACTCTGAAACACTTAATCCTGAATTTAATATTTTTTCTTTTAAGGTGCTAATATCTGCATCATTGATCAGTTCATGATCAACCTGAGGAATAGGATCCTGCCAGATCAGTTCTTCCTGAGGAACGTCCGGTCCCAGATATCTTGCTTTAGGCCCCATATCTCTGTGGGTAAGCTTAAACCATGCTCTGGAGAAGGCATCTGCAAATGCATCCGGATTTTCATAGAAATGTCTTGATATTTTTTCATACACTGGATCCAGTCTTAAGGAAAGATCTGTAGTCAACATCGTAGGTCTGTGCTTTTTTGCAGGATCAAAAGCATCAGGAATGATCTCAGCTCCGTTTTTGGCGACCCATTGGTGAGCTCCGGCAGGGCTTTTGGTCAGTTCCCATTCATTTTCAAATAAATTTTTGAAAAAATAATTGCTCCACTGTGTCGGAGTCTCTGTCCATGTTACTTCCAGACCGCTGGAAATAGCATCTGTTCCTTTTCCTGATTTATAAGTACTGGTCCATCCTAGTCCCTGAAGTTCAATTCCCGCTGCTTCCGGCTCTTTTCCAACGTTATCCGCAGGCCCTGCACCATGAGTTTTTCCAAAAGTATGTCCACCGGCAATTAAAGCTACCGTTTCTTCATCATTCATCGCCATACGTCCGAATGTATCGCGGATATCTTTGGCAGCAGCTATCGGATCAGGATTTCCGTCCGGGCCTTCAGGGTTTACATAAATAAGCCCCATTTGTACAGCAGCAAGAGGCTTTTCAAGGTTTCTGGAATGAACATCACCGTCTGCATCATCATCAGTTGGAAGTACTCCATGCTTTTCGGCTACACCTTCTGAACCGTGTGCATACCGCAAGTCACCTCCAAGCCATGTTTTTTCCGAACCCCAGTAAACATCCATATCCGGTTCCCAAACATCTTCACGGCCTCCGGCAAAACCAAATGTTTTAAAGCCCATAGACTCTAAAGCAATATTCCCGGTAAGGACCAAAAGATCTGCCCATGAGATTTTATTTCCATATTTCTGCTTGATAGGCCACAGCAATCTTCTGGCTTTATCCAGACTCACGTTATCCGGCCAGCTGTTCAGTGGGGCAAAACGCTGCTGTCCCGCACCGGCTCCTCCTCTTCCATCACCAACACGGTAGGTACCGGCACTGTGCCATGCCATTCGGATAAACAAGGGACCGTAATGGCCAAAATCGGCAGGCCACCAGTCCTGAGAATCTGTCATTAATGCATGCAGATCTCTTTTTACAGCTTCAAGGTCGAGACTTTTGAATGCTTCCGCATAGTCAAAATCTTTATCCATAGGATCTGAAAGAGATGAGTGCTGGCGCAGGATATCAACCCTAAGCTGATCAGGCCACCAATCAAGATTTTTGGTTCCTCCTCCAGCTACAGCTTCTTTTTTCATTGTCCCGTTATGGAACGGACATTTACTGATGTCATTCAAATCATTTTCCATTGTCGTTTATTTTTATGTTGATTAATACAGTTTTTTTTAAACATAACAAACTTACAAAGTCTTATATATAAATACAATCTATTAATTATTATTTAAACGATAGTCAAAAACTATAACTAGCCAAGCTTTATAAATCATTTTAAAGCAGGATATTAAAAGTTATAATAATGCAATTAAGTTAGTTAAAATTCAAAAGCAGATATGAAAAAAGCAAGTCTAAGTTGCCATATTTAGAATGATTCAAATGAGCATTGTATGTTTTGATAATCAATTCATTCGATTTAATAAAATTTGATTATTTTTATAGTTCAAGAATATAATTGATATGAAAAAAATCCTGGTTGTTCTGCTTGTTGCATTTATTATTATACAGTTTTTCCCGATCGACAGAACTAATCCGGCCCCAACGCCGGGTATGGATTTCCTGAAGATCAAAAACACACCGGAACCTATTGCAAAAATCATCAGAACATCCTGCTATGACTGCCATTCCAATGAAACTGAATATCCGTGGTATGCCAGCATTTCACCAGCTTCATGGTTTGTTAAAAATCATATAGAGGAAGGCAGAAAGCATCTTAATTTCTCTACTTTTGCAGTATACGAACCTAAAAGGCAGGCCCATAAACTTGGAGAATGTATAGAAATGACAGAAAAAGAGGAAATGCCCCTGGAGTCTTATTATGTAGGACATCAGGATGCAAAGCTGACAGCTGAACAGCGTAAGGAACTGGTGAAATACTTCAAAAAAGTAAAAGAAGATACTGAAAGGAAAATGTTATTTTAAATATCTATATCATGAAGGAGAGCTGGGAAGACAAACATATTGTATTTTTTGACGGCGACTGTGGCGTCTGTAATTTCTGGGTACAGTGGGTCCTTGAACGGGATAAGAATGACCGATTTATGTTTGCATCCCTGCAGTCTGATTTCGGACAGAAGTTTCTGTCTGAGAGAGGTCTTCAAACTCAAGTATTCAACACGCTATACCTCTGGAAACCTGGACAGTATTATTTCACCAAATCACGTGCTGTACTGCAGATCGCCACTATATTGGGTGGGGTTTATAAACTGTCGGCTGCCGGAAAAGTATTGCCTGCATTTTTGAGTGATCAGGTGTATGATCTTATTTCAAGAAACAGAATGAAACTGGCCAATCAGAAATGTTTTCTTCCTGATCGTGAGCAAAAGAAAAAATTTATTGAAATCTAATTTAAATCCTGAATTTGTAGACTAAATCCGCTTCTGTTAATCTATATTTTCCAGGATGTAAATAATAAAAAAGCAAAGATGAAATTCATCCTTGCTCTTCTTAAATTTTATTGGTTCAATGACCATATTGAATAACTGTTTGGCGGAGCCTGAATTTTCACCCATTTATCTCCCTGTGTTGTTGGATACCATCCGGAATGACCTGTAAAATCTTTTATCTGCTTACTGCTCCAGTTGGTTTCTACCCATCTTTCCTGCCAGCTCGATGAATTATTGATATAAACCACCAGGCCAGGATTCCCGTTATAGCCGTTACGCCTTGCAATATATTCATCATTATCCGTATATAATATGGAAGTGGTTCCTGTAGCCTTATTATTATGGATCCAGATCAGATTATTAAGCCTTTCTTTGTTTAACCACTCTTCGTAGTCACGGTAAAAAATAGTAGGATAACCTTCATGAGTAAGAATGTAAGCATAAGCCGGCATCTTATTGTTAATAATATCGGTATCATGATTGGCCACAAAAGTCACTGCTTTATATGGGTTTCTTTTCCACATCATGTCGTCATTCAGAACATTTAAATTTCCGTTGTCAAAAGCTTCATCCATTTTATAGTATGCCGCAAAATCAAATACAGAACTGTTGGCATTATTAGCCCACCATTCTAAGGTATTTACATTGGAATCCCAAAGTTCACCAACGGAAAATCCACCAACGTTGGAATTCCAGTTATTGACAACCCAAGGCCCGAAGCCTTTGACATAATCAAATCTCCATCCGTCAAATTTCATAACATTCTTATAATATTTCCCTACAGAATCATCTCTTCCCCAGAGCCAGTCCTGGACATAAGGATTGGCATGACACAGGTCGGGAAACCCTCCGAAAGCACCTTCATCATTATTCCCGTACGAATTTTTGTAAAAATCATTATAACTTCGTTGAAATTTCCCGGAAGCAACTCCTGAAAAGTCTGTCCAGGTATTTGTTCCGGTGAAAGGATTGGCCTGAGACTGCCCGCCACTGTTATGATTGATAACAATATCTGCATACACCTGCATATTTTCTGCATGGGCTTTTGTTATCAATGCTTCCAGCTCGGTCCGGGATCCAAAACGGGTTTCTACACTTCCGTTCTGGTTAAAATTTCCAAAATCATAGTAATCTGTCGGGTCATATCCCATAGAATAAGCTCCGTTCTGAGCTTTTGAAGCAGGTGGAAGCCATACTGCACTAATTCCGGAGTCTGACCAGGCAGTCAGTTTGTCTTTCACAGTGTTCCACCAATTTCCACCTTCGGGAACATCCCAGTAAAACCCCTGCATCAGGACACCGCCTCCAGGACCGGATACATATTTCCCGGTCAAAGATCCGCTTCCTGTACTAAAGGGCCGCCCGTCATGGTTGGTAACATTTACGGTTTTAGCATGAACTTCTTCTTTCTGAAGACTTTCATTATCATTTTCATCACCGCTCTGACAGGAACTTAAAAATGCTAAAGACAGCATCGAAATTAAGAAATGTGTTTTTTTCATACGTGTATTTTAATTATTAATCTATTAACTAAATTACAATTTTATTGAAACAAAATATATAAAACACAAAAATTTTTCATTTTCAATAAAAGATTCCTGACAATGTGTGTATAAAAAATTCATTAAAAAATCATAAACTTTTAATAATTTCAAAGCAATTTTTCTTTTAATCCATATATTTGCATACTATGGAATACAATACCCAAAAAACTCAGCTTCATATGCCGGAATATGGCAGAATTATACAACAGCTGGTTGAACGCTGCAAAGAGCTCCCTACCAAAGAGGAAAGGAGTGAAATGGCTATGGCCATTATCGATTTTATGGGTCAGAGAAACCCTCAGCTCCGTGACGAAGAAAATTATAAGCATAAACTTTGGGATCATCTTTTTATTTTAGCAGAATATGATCTTGATGTAGATTCCCCATACCCTTTTCCTACCAGAGAACAGCTTGCCGAAAAGCCTAAAAGAATGGAATACCCTAAACTTCAGGGAGATTTTAAATTCTACGGGAAAAGTATTCTTCAATTGATAGAAAAAGCTATCGAACTGGAACCTGGTGATGAGAAGGAAGCCCTGATCGAAGTGATTGCCAACAACATGAAGAAGTCTTATAATGTATATAATAAGGAACATGTAACGGATGATGTTATTTTCCGTCACCTGAAGGAGCTTTCTGAAAACAGACTGGACCTTACGGGAATAGAATCCCTGGAGAAGAGCAAGATCTACTATACCAGCAATAACAACAACAGCAGGAACAACAATAACAGCGGCAGAAGCAGCAACAGTAATAACAACAATAATAAGAACCAGACCAATAAGAGAAGGCATAACAACAACCATAAAAACAGAAAATAATGAGTGGAACATTTCAGATAAGAGGAGGGAAAAGACTGCATGGTGAAATCACTCCACAAGGGGCAAAAAATGAAGCTCTTCAAATTTTATGTGCTGTCCTGTTAACAGATGAGGAGGTAAGAATTAAAAATATTCCGGATATTCATGATGTAAACAGACTTATTGAAATTCTGGGCGATTTTGGGGTTAAGGTAACCAAAAATGGGCAGGGTGATTTCACATTTAAAGCCGATAAGGTCAATTTCGATTATATCAAGTCTGATGAATTTAAAAAAGACGGTGCCAAACTGAGAGGTTCCATCATGCTGATGGGTCCAATGCTTGCCCGTTATGGTGAAGCGTATATGCCGACCCCGGGAGGTGACAAGATAGGAAGAAGAAGATTAGATACTCATTTCCAGGGACTTGTAGAACTTGGTGCTGAATTTAATTATGATGAAGATGAATATTTTTATTCATTAAAAGCTAAGGAGCTGAGAGGAAAGTTTATTCTCCTGGAAGAAGCTTCTGTAACTGGAACAGCCAATATTGTGATGGCCGCAGCTCTTGCCAAAGGAAAAACAAGAATTTATAATGCTGCCTGCGAACCTTATCTTCAGCAACTCTGCAAAATGCTGAACAGAATGGGGGCAAACATTTCCGGAATCGGGTCTAACCTGGTAACGATTGAAGGGGTTGAATATCTTCATGGTACGGAACACACAATGCTTCCGGATATGGTAGAAATCGGATCATGGATAGGCCTTGCTGCCATGACTAAATCTGAGATCACTATTAAAAATGTCAACTGGAGCCAGCTTGGTGTTATTCCCAACACATTCAGAAAGTTAGGCATCGAACTTGAGCAGAGCAATGACGATATATTTATTCCTGCCCAGGAAAATTATAAGATTCAGAAGTTTATTGATGGTTCTATTCTTACCATTTCAGATGCTCCATGGCCTGGATTTACACCGGATTTATTATCAATTATTCTGGTAGTCGCCACTCAGGCAAAAGGAAGTCTTTTGGTTCACCAGAAAATGTTTGAATCCAGATTATTCTTTGTGGATAAACTGATCGATATGGGGGCACAGATCATTTTATGTGATCCGCACAGAGCTACGGTAATCGGATTGAATCAGGAAGCTCCGTTGAGAGGAACTACCATGGTTTCCCCAGATATCAGAGCTGGGAATGCCCTACTTATCGCAGCACTTTCGGCAGAAGGAAAATCCATCATCCACAATATCGAACAGATCGACAGAGGGTATGAAAATATCGACGGAAGGCTGAAAGCGATTGGGGCGGATATTGAGAGAATTTAGGAAAATATTTATTATAAAATAAAAGCGTTCAAATTAATTTGAACGCTTTTATTTTAATAGCTTTTGGTTACCAGCCACCGCCTCCACCACCGGAGAATCCTCCACCACCGGAACCGCTGCTTGAGCTGGACGGTTTGGTAGATGCAGACTGTATGGATTGGGTAAGACTGGAGTTCAGGGTATTGGCAAAAGCATAATGATTCATTACACCGCCGTAATACCAGGTATTTTGATATTCTGCTGCTGTTTTCTTCAGCAATTCATCAAATTTCTGTCCCCAGATCTGATCGACTCCCATGACCATAGCAAAAGGCAGAAGGGTTTCGAAAACCTCAGGAGTCATCTGAGGAGGATTGTGAAATTTCAGCTGTTCATTCTCTGCCGCTCCCATATACATTTTGAAGCCATCTATCAGGGATTGTTTTCTCAGCTTTTCTTTTGATGGCTGTTTTATTAAATATTGATAAAGTACCATTACTGAAAATGCCAGCACAAGAAAAATATAGCAGACACTAAAGTTAATGCTCCCGACCTCTGTTCCTTCCTGAGAAATTACTCCTCCAATTCCTAAAGCAATACTGAGAGGAATAGGAATAAAAAATAAAAGTTTCCATGATAATTTCTTCGCTAAAAATGTTATTAAAGCAAAGGCAATAAAAATAATAATGTATAAAATTACTCCGGCAAATACTCTTTCAGACTCCGGCAATATATTATAACTTAAGAATAAACCGAAGCCATACACCAGACTAATAACAAGCCATGGAAGCACTAACTTTTTCTTATTATTTCCTTCATTCAAAAAATTGTCATGCTGAAAGCCCAGCGTTCCTTTGAAGTTCTGAACAGCGGTTTCTATTTTCGGATTATATTTTCCATCAAACTTGACGGAATCTTCAAATTCTGAAAAAAGACTATTCATCAGGTTGATTTCTTCTTTCGGAAGCATTTCATCTGCAGCTTTCAATTTCTTCAATGTAAAGGTTTTGGTATTGAAAAACCCCAGCAGACCGGAATCCTCTCCTTCTATAATCTTTACATATCCTTTTACTGCAAGGCTGACAATAGCTGCCGTCAGGTATTTGTTTTTAAAACTTTCGGAGTTGATGTATCCCAGGGAAGCCGGCGAAAGATTTTCAGGAACATTGAACTGTGGATAAACAGTAGGGGTTTCCGGATCTATCCCGTATTTCATCCAGGTTGAATAAAGATACAGAAGCAGTATCAGGAATACGACACATCCGCCAATCAAGACCCCGTACTTTTCCAGGAAAGTTGGCGGCGGTGGCGGAACCATAATTCCTTTTTTGAAACCTACTGCAATGGTAAGACCTTCATTGGCATGAAGACCTGAAGCACCCCATTCTATAGACTCATTGGACAGTACTTTGACTGTACAGTTCTGGCTGTTGCTGCCATATGCTCCGGTATAGCAGGAGTTCTGAATAATCCCAGCTCCGGCAGGAAGATTTACTTTTGCTGAAATAGTATCTATATCGAAATCCCAGTAGGTTCCGTTTACATTCCAGTAAAATTCGTCATACTTTGGAAAGAAACCAATCTGGTTCTCTGTTTTATATTTTATTTCATAGTCGTAGGTTCCGGGATCGAGGATAACATCTTTATTTCCGGCATATATTTTTAGGTAGCCATCTTCTTTCTCTTCATGATAATCTTCCTCCTCTCCATTTTTTTTCACTGAAATAATATGATATCTTACTTTCTGGGTTTTATTGTTCAGATTTCTGGACAAAGGAAGTGCGCGAAAAATTCCCCTTTTTATATTATTTCCAAGACTGTATACTTTAATATTTTCAGTAACGGTAATCCCCGAATTTTTATCCACATCAATATCCGAATGGAAGGAGATAATTTTTTCTGATCCGATAATGGACAGCTGATCCGTCCGCGCTAATTCATCTTGGGCAAAGGCTATGAAAAAAAACTGAAGGAGGAAAAGCTGCAGTAATTTTTTCATTTCTTAGAATTTTACGGATGGAACTTCTCTTTCTGCAATATTTTCAAGCTCAAAGAAAGGTGATTTCTCAAACTTGTACATATTGGCAATGATGTTGCTTGGGAAAGATTCAACCAACGTATTGTTTTCACGGACAGTTCCGTTATAATATCTTCTGGATTTCTCCACATCATTCTCCGATAGAGGTAAGCTCGCTCTGCAACTGCTGAAAGTTGGTATTGGCTTTCAGATCAGGATACTGTTCCGCTACGGCAAACAGATTCATCATGGCCTGATTCAGATTTTTTTCCGCAGCTTCCTTCGCCTGTACCGAATCTGCACCTACAGCCTGTGTTCTGGCTCTTATCACACTGTCAAGCGTTTCCCGCTCATGGGTTGCATAGCCTTTTACAGTTTCCACAAGGTTAGGAATAAGATCGTGGCGTTTTTTAAGCATCACGTCAATACTACTCCAAGCTTCCTGAACTAGATTTTTCAATTTTACCAGACGGTTGTAGATTGATACTCCGTAAATGAGGAATACTGCAATTAAAGCAATGATAATAACTATGGTCATAATTTTTATGTTTTGTATTCATTAAAAATACTGTTTTTTTGAATTGGAATAAAATTCACCTTTAACCATTAGAAGAACTGCAATAAAAAAGCATCCGATAAAAAACCGGATGCTTTCTTGTAATTAAAACTATATGAATCTCCCCTAAAAATACTTACGGCAGTTATATTCCACCATGGTATTTAAAAGTTTATTTTTATTCAGATAAAATTCCAGCTGCTGGTAATCTTCTGAATTGACATTAATATATAACTGTACTGAACCAAAACTGTTTCCATTGACATATTCTACATTAGCAGACAGCACTCTGTGACAAATCCCGAACTGATTATAGATGGTATTCATTAAATGTTCAAATTTCATTTTACCATTTAATTCTATTTCCAGTATCAGTTCTTTTTTAGGCAGGCTAATTGTGTTGGGTAGAACCTGCAACGTAGGATTAGGTGTAATCATCACTAAACAATTTTTTGGTTAAACATTTTCTAGATCATGGTTGCTTTTGCGTTAAATCTTTGACAAAAGTATAAAAAATTATTAGTCCACCAAATTAGTGGACTAATAATTTTAAATTTTAACTAAATTTTTTTCTTAATTTAATATTCAAGGATTATTACATCAAACTTTTAAGCCAGACTTTTAAACCAAAAAATACCCCTAAAGATTACTACATCTTTAAGGGTAATGTTATTTATAATTCTCCTACTCTTTCCAGTTTATCTGAAGCGGCCAGTCCATTAGGATTGCATCCCGGCTCACTTTCCGGAACTTTCAGATTCTTCTTTTTGTAAAATTCTGCCCAAAATTCATTAGTTTTACCTGTTTTGGGATCAATAAATGTCATTGGTTCCAGCTTGAATATATGGTCTTCCCTGAACGCTCTTTCAATATAATCTGAACAGTAAAAAGAATTTTCGTCCAGAATATAATTGAAATTATAAGGTTTTCCTATCATAGATTCTGCTTTTTTAAGAGCAGCTGGAACAGCGTTCTGATATTCCGGCTTCAGGCGGTAAATTATTACTTTCTGGCCGTCATCAGCCTGATCTTTAAGAAAAAAATTCAGATCCTGCTTTTGGGAACCACCTTTGGGAGCTGCATGCAGTACATACCAGTGATTATTTTCTTTTTCTACAATTCCAATATGATCAAATGATGCCTCTTTCTGTTTTTGTGTCACATTATTAATCGCTCCTGATAACCCGGTTTCTTTTGCAGTCACAAAAAGCAGATCCCCGTTCTTCAGCTTCCCGGATTGAGCCAGAGTGGTACATTGCTGCAATAACAAAATCCCAGCGAGGAAAATGATATAGGCTAGAGCTTGAGGAATTTTTTGAAACAGATCTTCTTTACATTTAATCATAATATTTTTTTATTGCCGGGCTTACAAATTATTAAGCTATTTTTCTTTTGAAACAGATTCTTTACTTTTCTTAAACTGTGTTTCATAGGTATTAATCCAGTCTTCAACCGTCATTTTTTTACTGACCTCAGCAATGAGCTCAAAAGGAATATCATCCATTTTTTTGAACCTCACACAGGATTTCCCCATATCGAGCTTTCTTTTTGAATGTTTTGGATATTCGGTTACAAACCAATTTAACAGCTCTGGATCTGCATAAATACCCATGTGATAAAATGCAATAAAATTTTTCTGGGAGGCCAGGCTCATGAACGGCAATGGCGTACCCGGTGCACAATGGTAGCCAGCCGGATAAGTTTCTAGAGGAACGCCCCAGCCAACCATGCCATAGCTGATATTTTCCCGGAAGCCTTTTGGTAGGTTATCGTTTATGGTATCAAATAGCTTTTTGAATACTTCCTGTCTTTCTTCAGGAATTTTTGAAATATAATCAGTTATAGAATCCGCTGGAATTTGCATTTTCAATATGTTTTAATTTTTCTCAAAATAACAAAATTTATGAATACCACGATCGAAATTTAATCAAACAAAAAGCGGCAGTACATCAATGCACTGCCGCTCAACTTTATTGACATTAAAAAAAATTATTTTTTTATAGCCTTCACCGTAGACTGTGATCCGTCTTTGAAATAAATAGTAACAAAATACAGACCTGTATTCAGTGTACTCAGATCAAGCTCTCTTACAGCTCCTGTAATTGTTTTTACAGCTCTTCCGGAAGAATCTCCTACCATTACAGATTTCACTTCTCTATTATCGGAAATATAAAGGAGGTCTTTAAACGGATTTGGATGAACCGATACTTTCTTAATACCGTCTTTTACTTCTGAAGTGCCCAGCTGCGCATTCTCAACAGTAAAATTATCTACATAAAAATTATAGTCAGGATCATCGTTCACTGTTCCATCTGTTCCGTAAAATGCAAATACGGTATTAGCACTGTTATACGCTGCTAGAGTATACACATATTGAGTTGAGGTATTGGTCGGGGCGTTAGCCTGATTCCATGTTTCCAAAACAGTCCATGTCGTACCGCCATCATTGGATACCAAAAACTGAATAACATCGTCAGATCCCATTGGCGAAGCACTGGTACTGAGATAAGCCGCTACACCATAATCAAATTTAACTTTATATGATCCTGCAGAAAGATTGAAAGGTACTGTTTTTAGCCAGCCCGTTCTGCCTGTTGAATATAAATTGATCGTCGCTGATCCTCCGGAACCTGTGCCTAAGAATCCACCCGATGTCCAATAAGACGATGTCCCTGTAGGACCTGTAGCAGGTGTGCCTCCGGAAAGAGCTCCAGCCCAGCATGTTCCCGGAAAGCTGCTGAAATCATTCGTATATGACGGGACCACAGCCCCACACAAGGTGGTAAATGTTCCGGATAATGACCAACCACTCTGAGACGTTGCCGTACTGCAATTGCTTCTTACCCAATAATAATAAACCGTACTTGGTGATAAAGACGGGATGGTAAAAGAAGTTCCCGTAACTCCAGGATGGTTAGGTACCGTTGCAGCGGTAGGCGCTGTATTACTGGTGCTGTAATAAACATCATAGCTTACCGCCTGAACACTGGCCGGTATCGTCCATGAAACTTGAGCAGAATTAGAAGTCAGTGTGCCTACAGGCTGAAGTGTAGGAGCAACACAATCTGTATACGCATCAGCAGAAAAAGCAAATACATTCGCTATGCCTGTACCACTGACTTTCGTTACGGTAACACTTTGAATAGGTTTGGTCTGATTGGCTGCATCGATGGTTAAGGCCGACTGATACAGTCTCGGATTGGTAGAATTAGGCTCTAAAACATTATTGCTTCTGTTGATTCGTCCGATTCCCTGTATGGCATAATTTGACCCGCCATACCAGTCAGAGATCGCTACGCCCGAAAATGTCTGGGAAGTATTATCTGTAAAATTGACTGTTACATTAACTGTACATGCCCCACTTCCGCCGGTTGAAAGCATATACACTTTAAAAGCTGCAACCGGGCTTACAAATGAAAGTGTTCCACTGTTACTGCCGGCAGCATTGCTTGAAATTTTTAAAGAATTGCTCCCAGACAGATCTCCAAGCTTGAAGCTCAGCCCTGGTGTAGAAGCTACTGCAGAATTAATGATCCCATTAACCGGAAGACCGTAAGTAATCGGTGTGCTGCTGGATGTAAGTTGAAAATCTCTTGCTACAAATGCAAAAGATACTCCGTCAACATCTTCTGTAGTGGATGTCATTGCCGAACCTACACCGTTGGCGATTACATCTGCCGTATACCCGGACTGGACAGGCATCGTCTGAAAGTTTTGGGCACTCATCATTGCTGCCGCAAAAAGAGCCATAACAGATAAAGCTCTAACTGGTAAATTTGTTTTCATAATTATTTTTTATTATCGCTTAAATTTAATAAAAAAATCAAAACAAAGCTTAAATTTTTATTAAATAACCAATAATTAATCAATAACTTTAAATTATATACATTTAACTTATATGAAAACATTATTTTCTAACCAAATGCTTTATTCGCATTTTAATATATTATTTTAACAATTTCAATTCATTCTAATGTATAATCAATTTCCAATAGTCAGCACTTTAAGAAAACTGCCGATCAGTATCAAGCATAGTCAGAAAGATCCCCGTAGACATCAAAAGAACAGATAATAATCAATTTTAACTCACTGATTTTCAAAACAATTAAAAAGCAGTCAAAATGGGCAACACGTTATTTTATTATTGAGAAATTAAATCTTATTTTTGCCATACAAATTTTTGAACAATGCCAAATATTTCAAACAGAGCACAGCATATGCCGCCATCGCCGGTAAGAAAACTAGTTCCTTATGCTTTAAAAGCAAAACAGCAGGGAATAAAAGTGTATCACCTCAATATCGGACAGCCTGATATTGAAACACCGGAAACAGCTTTAAATGCTTTAAAGAATATCGACCTTAAAGTATTGGAATATGCACTTTCTGAAGGTAATATAGAATACAGAAAAGCTCTTACGGAGTATTATCATACCTTAGGTTTCTCGGATCTGACACCTGATAATTTCATTGTGACCAATGGAGGATCTGAAGCATTAAACTTTGCCATTTCCACTTTATGTGATGATGGTGATGAGGTCATCATTCCTGAACCTTATTATGCTAATTATAATGGGTTTACCAGCACATTCAACGTTAATGTTGTAGCGGTTCCATCTACTATTGATACAGGTTTTGCCCTTCCTCCGATCGAAGAATTTGAGAAAAAAATCACAGAAAAAACAAGAGCAATTGTTATCTGCAACCCGGGTAACCCTACAGGATATCTTTACACCCGTGAAGAACTTCAGCAGCTGGCAGAAATTGCCTTAAAATATGACATCGTTATTATTTCCGACGAAGTATACAGAGAATACGTATATGACGGGAAACAGCAGATTTCTATGCTGGATTTCCCTGAACTGAGCGATAACTGCATCATCATTGATTCAGAATCCAAGCGTTATTCTATGTGCGGAGTAAGAATCGGGTGTATGGTAACACGTTCTAAAAAGATCCATGATGCGGCAATGCTTTTTGCACAGGCAAGACTGAGCCCGGTTCTGTTAGGCCAGATCGCAGCAACAGCAGCGCACCAGAACGACGGTGCATACATCAGAGCAGTAAGAGAAGAATATACACACAGAAGAAATATCCTGGTAGATCTTCTTAATGCCATTCCAGGAGTAATCTGTCCTAAGCCGAGAGGAGCTTTCTATTGTGTAGCAGAGCTTCCGGTAGATGATACCGAAAAATTCGCACAGTGGCTTTTAGAAAAATACGCTCTTAATAAGGAAACAATTATGGTAGCTCCTGCAGGAGGTTTCTACAGTGATCCTGAATTGGGAAAAAAACAGGTAAGAATCGCTTACGTCTTGAAAGAGGAAGATCTTAAGAGAAGCGTTGAGATCCTTAAAAATGCTTTGAAGAAATACAGAGAAGAATTCAGCCTCTAAAATATAATTTATGATGCCGGCAATAAAAAATACTTACCTGAAACTCTTGTTTTTATTGTTTTTGCTGCCGGCATTTTTTTCCTGTGACAAAAAGAAAGAACTAACTTCGGCCAGTCCTAAAAACCCAAATGAGATAACTTTCATCAGTGTATCCAATATCGGTGGCGACCAGGGCGATTATAAGATTATCAAAGTCACAAAAGACTCCATACACGCGGAAAAGGGCATCACAGCCCGCCAAATCCATAAAGAATGGGATTCAGCTATCAGCATACAGACCTGGAATAACCTTATCTCTTCGATCAAAATTAAAGATCTTGATGTAATACACAGTTCTCCAAGCCAACAGTCTGTAGATGGCATCGACGAAACTTTTCAGATCAGAACTCCGAAAAAGTCACATATTTATGTCAATTCTTATGCTGATACGCTGCATTACAGGCAGCTGAAACAGTTTAAAGAACAACTCAACCTCATTCTTCCCACAGAATACCAATAAAAACATGCAAGAAAATTTTTCTTTAAAACCTTACAATACATTTGGTGTTGACGCCAAAGCAAAATATTTTATTGAAGTACAAACCCTTGAGCACCTCAAGGATGCAATCAATTATTCTAAAGACCACCATCTTCAGGTTTTATTTTTAGGCGGCGGAAGCAATATCCTTCTGACGAAAGATTTTGACGGCCTTGCCATTAAGCTCAGCTTGAAAGGAATTTCCGAACAAGAGCTTAATGAAAACGAAGTGCTTGTAACAGCAAAAGCCGGAGAAAACTGGCACGAATTTGTGATGTACAGCCTTGAAAAAAACTACGGCGGACTAGAAAACCTGTCATTGATTCCTGGTAATGTAGGAACCTCGCCGATGCAGAATATCGGGGCTTACGGAACCGAAATAAAGGACACTTTCGTCAGCTGTACCGTTTTAGACCTTGAAAATCTTGAGGTTAAAACATTTAACCTTGAAGACTGCCATTTCGGATACAGGGATTCTATTTTCAAACAGGAAGGAAAGGGAAGGTATGTAATTTTGGAAGTTAGTTTTAAATTAACCAGGAAAAATCACCACATCAAAACAGAATATGGTGCAATAAAAACGGAGCTGGAAAACTTAGGGATCACCCATCCTACGATTCAGAATGTTTCCAAAGCGGTCATCAATATCAGGCAGAGTAAACTCCCGGATCCTAAAATAATGGGCAATGCCGGAAGTTTTTTCAAAAATCCAACTATTCCTCTCACCCAATTTGAAGATTTAAAGCTAAAATTTGAAAACATTCCAGGCTACCCAAACGGAGACGTGGTAAAAGTACCTGCCGGATGGCTAATCGAACAGTGCGGATGGAAAGGGAAACAGATTGGAAATACTGCATCACATCAACTTCAGGCACTGGTTATCGTGAATGCCACCGGAAATGCCACCGGAAAAGAAATTTTTGATTTTTCTACAGAAATCATTCATTCTGTCAAAGAGAAGTTTGGAATAGAGCTGGAACGGGAAGTAAATATTATTTGATACAAGAGACTGTTTTTTTAAAATTGTGAAAACAGCTTTTTTCTGAATTAAATACCTTGTAAAGGAATAAAAATATTATTTTAGCTGAAAAAGAGCACGAACATGAAAATAGCGATCCTCGGAGCCGGCAAAATGGGCCTTTCCTTTTCAAAGTCATTTTTAAAATATGAATTGATCAAACCGGAAAACCTCCATCTGATCACCCGGGGTCAGTCCAAAATCTCTAAAATAGCCGAAGAATTTCCAAAATCACAGATCTCCACTTTCGAAGAGACTCAAGAACTGGATGCCGATCTTATTATTATAGCTGTAAAACCACAGGACTTTCTGCATGTTACTGAAAATTTCCAGTTTACATTAAAAGAAAACCAGATGGTCCTTTCTATCATGGCCGGAATTAAGATTGAAAAGATTCAAAAATTATTAAACCATCCTCTCGTTGTAAGAGCTATGCCCAACTCTCCTACTCTTCTGGGAATGGGTATTACAGGCTATACTGCTGCAGGAGGCATTTCTTTCAGCCAGCTGATCAATATTGAAAGACTACTGAACAGCACCGGCAGATCGGTTTATCTGGAAAATGAAGACCTTCTGGATGGCGTTACAGCACTTTCAGGAAGCGGGCCGGCCTATTTTTATTACATTGTAGATGCCATGATAAAAGCCGGCGTAGAAATGGGAATCGATGAAAATCTTTCCAAACTGTTTGTACAGCAAACCATGCTGGGCGCTTATCACCTGATCAACAATTCCGAAAAGAATCTGGAAGAACTTATCAAAGATGTAGCTTCGAAAGGCGGAACCACTGAAGCTGCATTAAAAACATTTGAAGACCACAATTTTAAAGAAATTTTAAAAAATGGAATTTTAAATGCCGAAAAGCGTGCTAAAGAACTAAACGGCTAAACCTTTTTTCTACCAACCGGCAGAGCAGCCATCCGAGATATACACCGAAAGTATTAAGAATGATATCATCTACCTCAAAGATCCCCATTCTGGTAAAATACTGAAGTGCCTCAATGATAATGATAGAAGAAATGAAGGTATAGATCAATGCATTAAGATCTCTGAGCCTGGGAAATATCCAGCCAAGAAATCCAAAAGGAATAAACATAATGATATTCCCTAAAACAATGATGCCAATATCCTTCCACTCAATTGTATTGTGGATAAACTCTATGGTTGAAAAAATGGGTTCCACGGTGATCTGGTTATCCGCATACTGAAACCTGCCCATTCCCCAGAACATGAGATACAGCAAAAACAATGTATAAGGAACAATAATAATTTTGTAAAACTTCTTTAACATGAAGTACAAATTTATTCATTTCAAAAACATTAAATTTGTGTGTTAAATTAATTTAATGAAATACATTTTACTTACGCTCATTTCAGCAATGCTGCTGTCTGTTTCGTGGCCTACTTACGGAGTTCCTTTCTTTATATTTTTTGCTCTTGTTCCTCTTTTGATGATGGAACACGGAATCTCAAAATTTTCATCGTACAAAAGAAAAAGCTGGATGGTCTTCGGCCTTTCTTATCTTTGTTTTGTGATCTGGAATATTGTAACGACCGGATGGCTATATGGCTCTAAGAACCCTGATGGAAGCCATTCCATGATGGCGGTTGTATTTCCCGTTTTGGTTAACTCTTTCCTTTACTCTCTTGTTTTCCAGTGCTACCACTGGTACAAAAATGCTCAGGGAACGTATTGGGGATTAGGATTTCTGATTGCCATATGGATGAGTTTTGAAAAATTCCATCTGAACTGGGAACTCACCTGGCCATGGCTGAATTTAGGAAATGTATTTTCAGATTATCCTAAATTAATACAGTGGTATGACACCCTGGGAGCAACCGGAGGAAGTTTCTGGATCTTATCTATCAATGTTTTGATTTTTTATACTTTAAGAACCTGGGAAGCGGGAAGAAAAAGAAAAGACCTGATCAAAAATACCTCAATGGTTGCTGCTTTGATCATTCTTCCGATGATTATCTCATTGATCAAATACAATAATTTCGACGAAAAACCATCAGGACAGGTCAATGTTCTGATGTTGCAGCCGGATCTTGATCCTTATGCTGAAAAGTATTCAAAAGACAGCCTGACCATTGAAAATGATCTTTTAACCTTGGCAGAAAACAATTCAAAAGGAAAGATTGATTATTATATCGCCCCTGAAACAGCTCTTCCCGGAAGAGGTTCAATTTCCGAAACTGCTTTTGAGAAAAGTCTGCTTTTAAACAATGTGAAAGGATTTTTATCCAAACATCCGGGAGCTGTTTTTGCAACCGGAATTTCTTCACACCGTTTTTATAAAAGCCAGGAGAACATCCCGAAGGAAGCTTATCAGGTTAATCCGGAGCTTTGGGTGGAAAGCTATAATACCGCTATTCAGATTGCACCACAAGAGAAGGTTCAGGTGTATCACAAAGGAAAGCTTGTTCCCGGCGTGGAAATTTTCCCGTACATGAGTGTTTTGAAGCCCCTGTTAGGTGATGCAATGCTTAATCTGGGTGGAACTGTGGCTTCTTTAGGAATAGATGAGGAAAGAAAATCTTTTTCAAATCCTTACAATAAAGGCAGATTAGCGCCTATCATTTGCTACGAAAGCATCTACGGAGAATTTACAACGGATTACGTAAAAAAAGGAGCCAACTTCTTAGGCATCATGACCAATGATTCCTGGTGGGGGGTTACAGAAGGGCACAAACAGCTTCTTTCGTATGCAAAGCTAAGGGCTATAGAAACCCGAAGAGAAATTGCACGTGCCGCCAACAGTGGCATATCCGCCCATATCAATGCAAAAGGAGAAGTGGAAGCCGATACTTTCTATGGGGATAAAACAACATTATTCGCCAAAGTGAATCTTTACGAAACGATGACCTTCTATACAAGAGCCGGAGACCTGTTATCAAGATTTTCCATTTTTGCACTGGGCTTTTTACTGTTTTACTTTTTGATTGAAAAGTTTAGAAACAGGACCAAGAAAGCGTAATATCGACCACAAAAGTTACAAAAGATAAACATTTAGTTTTTAGTTTAAATTTTGTGTATAAAAAAGTACACTTAAGTTTTTTAAAATCTAAAGATTTATCCACTACTTATACAATTTATTTGATGGGTGGTTCACAACAATACAACCAAAATAAAAAAAGAACTTTATCCGGTGGATAAAGTTCTTTTTATAATTGCAATCTTCACTATAAAAACAGAAAAGCCAGCTGGACGACTGGCTTTTCTTACTAATAGAACTCTTCAGTTTTATTTAATCATAAGTTTTTGAGTGGTTATCTCGTTTTTAGTTGTCAGTTTTAACAGGTAAGCTCCTTTCGTGAGATGTGAGACGTTGATCGACTGATCATCATTCAAAACAATATTCTGCTTTCTTCCGTCCATAGAGTACATTTCAACATCCGAAACTTTTTCCCCTTTAATAAATACTTTCTCTGATGCCGGATTCGGATATACCGAAACCTTGCTGTTAATTATTACATCACGTGTTCCCAATGCACCTTGTATTGAAGCATTAGAAAAGACCTTTGAAGCATCTATTGATCTTATGCTCCAGTACACATTCTGAACAGAGTGATCCAGATCCAGGAACCAGGATGGTGTTGTTACTATATACTTCGCAATATCAGCGGCTCCGGGTGAAGATCCAACTTTAATCTCATAACGGAGGGCATTCGCTGGGGTTTTATCATCAGATGCACCACTCCATGAGAAATTAAAGCGGTTCCCGGTCTTTGTTACATTAAGAACTGCAGGAGGTAAAGGTTTCAGGTTAATTTCCGTAGAAGTATTTTTGAACATTTTAGTCAGTGAAGGCATACCCGGATCTGCCCAATCAAATCCGGCCAATAAAATATCCAGACGGTTGTTGTTGTCAAAGTCAAATAAATTCACAAAACCCGGGCCTCCTAAAGTATACAGTCCTGTAGGTATATTTTCAGTAAAATTCTGAGTGGAAGGATTGTACAGAAAAGTTTTTACTATAGCACCGTTATTTTCATCATTTCCCGAAACAATAAAGTCATAGTATCCGTCATTATTCAGATCACCTGTAGCTACAGATGAATCCGAGATCTCAGCAACGCTTATCTGCTTTGTGTTCAGATGCCCGGTTCCATCATTCATCAGTACGGCAAGAAATCCGGAATAACTATCATCCTGACCTGTAATAACAATATCCTGATAGCCGTCTGCATTGAAGTCTGCGAAATCCATTTTTCCACCAGTCAGGGCAGTAAGATCCTGTGATGGCGTCAGCGTTCCTGCCTGATTCAGATACACTTTACAGACCGGTTGATCACCCTGCTCCATTCCCAGGATAACAAGGTCGATAAGATTATCATTATTGAGATCTACAAACTTAAAGCTTCCATTCTGTGTTCCCGGCTGCCAGCCTTTAAAGATCTCGAAATCAGTCCCGGTATTCTTATAAAAATCGAGGTTATTCAGAAAACCCGCCCCTTCAACATATTGCGTTCCGTTAATGGCATAATCTACCTTACCGTCATTATTAAAATCAAAAGCCTCTAAAGATCCGTAGATTTTTCCGTCGAGCACAGCTTCATTAATAAAGCCCGCTCCTGAGTTTCGGAATCTGTAATGCTTATAATTAACAACATCATTATAGCTTAATCCTGTAGAAATAATATCCAGAAGACCATCATTATTAAAATCCATGAATTTTATATCTCCCAGGTGCGTTGCATCTACTCCCAGACTGGCGTAAGGCACCAGCGAAGTTCCGTTATTCCTATATACTTCGTTAAAAGATGTGTCAACATTACCATCCTGATCACTGTCAATTGCTCCGTTGATCACCACATCCTGCTTTCCATCACCATCCATATCGTCTGTAGCAGCCGATCCGTAGTAAAAATTTTTCATACCGGTCTGGATCTCTGCATAATCCTGAGCCATAAGTCCAACGGGAAGCATAGATAAAAGAATACAAATTTCCTTCATATTATTTTTATTTAGATTAATTAAAAACAAAGATAAAACATTCGGACTTGCATTTCCCGGAAAGTTTACATGAAATATATCAGTCACTTGGCTCAGCGTGCCTCGGGAATTATTTTATTTTAAAATTCATGATTATTAATCAGTCAGTTATTTGTAAATATTTTTCAAAAGATTTGTCTATCTAAAAAATTCTTCGTTATTTTGCAACCTCAAATATTATACAAATAAGAACATCGAGATATGTCAAGAATTTGCCAAATAACAGGAAAGCGTGCAATGGTTGGTAACAACGTTTCTCACGCTAATAACAAAACGAAGCGTCGTTTTGAAATTAACTTATTGGAGAAGAAGTTTTACCTTCCGGAGCAAGATAAGCACGTAACACTGAAAGTATCAGCTCATGGATTGAGAGTGATTAACAAGATTGGAATCGAGGAAGCTATTGAAAGAGCTACTAGAAACGGATTGATTAAAAAGAATTAATAAATCATGGCAAAAAAAGGAAATAGAGTTCAGGTAATTCTTGAATGTACAGAGCACAAAGAAAGTGGTATGGCGGGAATGTCAAGATACATTTCTACTAAAAATAAAAAGAACACTACTGAGAGACTGGAATTGAAAAAGTACAATCCTGTTCTTAAGAAAGTTACAGTTCACAAAGAAATCAAGTAATTTATAAATATAATTTACCATGGCAAAGAAAGTAGTAGCAACCCTACAAAGCGGTCAGTCAAAGAAAATGACTAAAGTTGTGAAAATGGTTAAGTCATCTAAGTCAGGTGCTTACGTTTTCGAAGAAAAAGTAATGAATGCAGACGAAGTAGACGGTTATTTGAAGAAATAATCTCCACTTTATTTACAATATAAAAAACTACTCATATTTTGGGTAGTTTTTTTGTTATCTTTGTTCACCAGATGATTAATCAATTAAATATATCCATATGAAAAAGATTCTTATTCTGGTTTTCACAGAAATTTTTCTATTTTCATTCGGTCAGGAAAAAATGAACAATGTAGAATACAAAAGCTCCCCGGAGGTTTTTACCATTAAAGGGCTTTCACAATCGGTAAGTATAGACTGTGGAACTTCTACAATGATTTTACTTTCAGGACAGGTACCGCTGGATGCTTCGGGTAATCTTGTAGGAAACGATGTTGAGAAGCAGACCCAACAGGTTTTTAAAAACATCGAATTCATCCTGAAAGAATATGGAGCTACAGGAAAGGATATTGTAAAACTGGGAATCTTCATTACTGATATTTCCAAAACACCAGACTTTAGAAAAATCCGTGACTTATATATCAACCTTCAAAATCCTCCTGTAAGCAGCCTTGTGGAAGTGAGCCGTCTTTTCAGAGATGACGTCCTTATAGAAGTATAGGCTACGGCAGTTATAAAAACAAATAAGAATGAACTATGAGTTGGTTTAAAAATATTTTCAAAAAAGAAGAAAAAGAAACTTTAGATAAAGGCCTGGAAAAATCCAGCCAGGGTTTCTTTGAAAAAATGACGAAAGCCGTAGTCGGTAAAAGCAAAGTAGATGATGAAGTACTGGATAACCTGGAGGAAATACTGATTGCATCTGACGTAGGCGCATCTACAACCATCAAAATCATAGAAAGAATTGAAGAACGCGTTGCCCGCGATAAATATGTGGGTGTAGGCGAACTTGACAATATTCTCCGTGAAGAAATCTCCGGGCTGCTTCTTGAAAACCCTCATGCAGGAACAGGAAATATAGACAGTTCAAAAAAACCGTATGTCATCATGGTAGTTGGCGTGAACGGAGTTGGGAAAACCACTACAATCGGAAAACTTGCTCACCAGTTTAAGTCTGAAGGAAAAAAGGTTGTCCTTGGTGCCGCAGATACCTTCAGAGCGGCAGCGGTAGATCAGCTGACCATCTGGAGTGAAAGAGTGGGAGTTCCTATCGTAAAACAGGATATGGGGTCAGATCCGGCATCTGTGGCTTTTGACACGGTACAGAGTGCTGTTGCACAGGGTGCAGATGTAGTGATTATTGATACTGCGGGAAGACTTCATAATAAAATCAACCTGATGAATGAACTTTCGAAGATCAAAAGAGTCATGCAGAAAGTAATTCCAGATGCTCCTCATGAGATCCTTCTGGTTCTTGACGGGTCTACAGGACAGAATGCATTTGAACAGGCAAAACAGTTTACCGCAGCCACAGAAGTGAATGCATTGGCCGTAACAAAGCTTGACGGCACAGCTAAAGGCGGTGTTGTTATAGGGATATCAGATCAGTTCCAGATTCCGGTAAAATATATAGGGGTAGGTGAGAAGATGCAGGATCTTCAATTGTTTAATGGTACAGAATTTGTAGACTCTTTTTTCAAGAAAAGATGATATTTATCATATTTTATCTTTAACTTAGATATCAAATTTTATACATTAACAATTAAAAATTTAGAACTATGGGAATTTTAACTTGGATCATATTTGGTCTTATCGCAGGTGCAATTGCAAAACTTATTATGCCTGGAACACAAGGTGGCGGTTGGCTGATGACGATTATTTTAGGAATTGTTGGAGCTTTCGTAGGAGGATTTATAGGCAGCCTTTTGGGATGGGGAACTACAGACAGTTTCGATTTCAGAAGTATGCTTTTAGCCGTAGGAGGAGCACTTATCGTTCTCTGGATTTACGGAATGGCTACTAGGAAAGGCTAATACGAGTAGATAAAAAATAAAATCCCGGAACTGAATTCAGTTCCGGGATTTTTTGTACAATATAATTTAGTTTAGTTGATCTTGATCTGGTAAGGCATTTCCATTTTCACCTCAGACTGCAGTTTTTGATCTGTAATCTGCTGAAGAATTTCATAGTTGGCTTTACCTATTTTATTTTTAATGATTCTTGCAGAAATATCTTCCTCATTCAGATCTTTGAAAAATTGCTCAAATGGAGACATTCTTTTAGGATAAGAAGACACATGATAAGATTTCAATCCTGCTTTCTGTGCTGCAAACTTTACCGCATCATTCAGAGTTCCAAGCTCATCGACAAGACCGATCTCCTTAGCACGTACCCCACTCCATACTCTTCCTCCGCCAACATTGTCAATCTGCTCGAAAGTCTGCTTTCTGTTCTGCGTTACGAAATACACAAACCTTTTATAGGTTCCTTCCACACTTCTGGTGATCAGGTTTACTCCGTAAGGGGTAACGCCGTTCAGAGGTGAATAATATTGAGAATTGGCATTGGTAGCAACAATATCAGAACGGATACCGTTTTTGTTTGCAATATCCTTATAATAAGGTATCACTCCGAAAACTCCGATAGACCCTGTCAGCGTATTAGGCTCTGAATAAATTTTATCTGCAGCCATCGCAATATAATATCCTCCTGAAGCTGCATAGTCTCCAAAAGAAACCACCAATGGCTTTTTCTTTTTAAGCTGCTGTAATTCAAATAAAATTTCATCTGAAGCATTAGCACTTCCTCCCGGAGAATTAATTCTGAAAACAACCGCTTTTACTTTATCATCATTCTGAAGATCTTTGATGTATTTTATATATTTTTCAGAATAGATCTCGTTATAACCGTCACCATTGTTAATTCCTCCTGACGCATACAATACAGCTACTTTCTCTCCGGACTTATCTTCATCTGCATAAGAATTGATATAGCCCGCTAATGATACTTTATTCAGCTTTTCCTTTTCTTTAAGGCTAAGTTTTGATTTTATCATCTGATCATACTCTGTTTTCTGGATCAGTTTGTCGGCAAGCTTGTACTTTAATCCTAACTCAGGGATCATCCCGTATAAGCTGTCGACAACCATTTTAAACTGTGCAGTATCAATTTTTCTTGAAACTGCCATTTTAGTGGATGTATTTTTCCAGATATCATTTAAAAGAGTACCCAGCTGTTCTTTATTTTCAGGAGAAATATCATTTCTTAAAAAAGGTTCAACCGCTGATTTAAATTTCCCATGTCTTATCACCTCTATACCAATTCCATATTTATCAGCAAAGTCTTTAAAGAATGTCACCTCAGTAGCCAGCCCTTTCAGTTCTATCATTCCTGATGGGTTAAGATAATACTTGTCGGCAACAGAACCTAAATAATAAGAGGCCTGGGAAACAGCATTTCCATAGGCATATACAAATTTTCCGCTCTTTTTAAAGTCTTCAATAGCATTTCTTATATCATCAATCTGGGTCATGCCTGCATGAAAGTTATCAGCTTCAATACTTATCCCTTTAATATGATCATCTGTCTTAGCTTTTTTAATAGCTTCCAGCACATCATAAAGCATTACACTCTTGCTTTTGTCACTGATATTGAAGAGGCCCATTTCCTCTTCAGTAGGGCTGTCTATTATATTAGTCTTTAAATTAATCGTAAGAACAGAATTATTTTTCACCACAACAGATTTGTCATTCCCCATAGAACTGAACACAAGCATCATAATGAAAAAGACGAAAAATAAGGCACATAATAGGACAATAGCCACTATATTTGCCAATACGTTTTTAAAGAAACTTCTCATAAAATCAATCAATTTTCCAATATGTCGCAGCATAAGGTAGTTTTGTTACTAGGAAGTAACCTAGGAGATCAAAAAAAAAATTTAGAACTGGCTTTAAAAAAAATCAGTGAGGGCGGTAATTACATTTCACAAACAAGCGAATTTTTAATAACCGAACCTGTAGAATTTGTTAGTTCCAATATTTTTTGTAATATTGCATCAGAAATATTCACGTCTTTCTCGCCAATACAACTGCTTGATTTTATTAAAAATATAGAAGTTGAGATGGGAAGAACTAAAGATTCATCTGCATCTGGCGGTTATAGCGATAGAATAATAGATATTGATATCATTAAATATAACGATCTGAAATTCAGATCAGAGAAATTAGAGATACCCCATCAAAAGCATTTATATGAAAGGGAATTTTCTAAAATATTATTGAAAGATTTTATCTAAAATAAAACATAAAAAACATATATGAAATTAGGTTTATTATTATTGGCCACACTACCTATCGCGGCTTATGCCCAGGATAGTACCACAGTAAACTCATCTAGTGAGTACCCTAATACCTTCTCTTCAGGTTCCGCTAATGTACAGCGTTTTGACAACAAAGCCAGACGTTTCAACGACTGGTCTATTTCCGTTGGTGGAGGTGCTGCATTCATGGCGCATTCTGATCTTAGATCTTTTTATGACAAAAAGGTAAACTGGGGGTATAATGCTTACGTAAGTATTGATAAGCAGATCACTCATGTTTTTGGATTAAGCCTTATCTATCAGAGAGGTGAAACAAAGCAGAAAGCAATGTTACCGGGTTCAGCAGGTGCTGCAGCCGGAGTAGGTACGGCAACTACCAAGTTTGATCAGGTTGCTTTAATGGGAGATGTTAATTTTTCCAATTTATTGAGAAGAGTTGATAATCATTCTCCTTACAGATGGGCACTACACGGTTATGCAGGAATAGGATTCCAAGGTTACAACACTTCTTTGCATGACGGGAATGAATTCAGATGGAGCGAAAATCCGAAGAGAATTCCTTTATTTATTAATAAGGAGTTCGACATTAACTCTTTATACTATCAGTTTGGAGCAGGATTAAAATACAAAGTATCTAAACTTATCGACATTGAAGCAAGAACAATGTATATCATAAGTGGTGATGATGAATTCGACGGAGGCGGATGGGCTGATCCCAACGACTACGATCCGGCAACTCCAGGTTCAAAGTATAATATGATCAGTGATTCAAGATCTGATAATGCCTGGACTGTGACTTTAGGAGTTTCTTTCAAGTTAGGAAACAAATTATCACACTTGGCATGGCATGACCCACTTCAGGAAGCATACTACAGAACAAGCGTTTTAGAAAATGCAGCTACAGAACTTGTAGTATGCGAAAAAGGAGACACGGATAATGACGGTGTATGTGATGACTGGGACAGACAGCTTGATACTCCTGCAGGAGCAAGAGTAGATGGTGCCGGTGTAGCTTTGGATATGGATCTTGACGGAGTGATTGATCTGTATGATAAATGCGTAACAGTTCCCGGCCCTGTTGAAAACAACGGTTGTCCTACAAAATAAGAAACAACTGTTTTTATTACAATAAAATCATTTAATTAACTAAAATAAAAAAATACACTATGAAATTAAGTTTAGCAATTGTAGCATTAGCAATGGCAATTCCAGCCGCTAGCTATGCGCAAGACTCAACAGCAGTTTCAAATGGAGAATATCCAAACACATTTTCTTCTGGTTCTGCGAATGTTTCTCCGTTTACCAATCAGTCAAAAAGATTCAATGACTGGTCTATTTCAGCCGGTGCAGGTGTACCCCTGTTACAGTCAGGTGATTTAACATCTATCAAGAATGGTAACGGTAAAAACCTTTTCGGTTACTCTGCTTATGTAAGTATTGATAAAGCGATCACTCATGCGTTCGGTTTAAAATTACAATATGACAGAGGTGAAACAAGACAAGGATGGTTCAACACTAAAGATGCTGCTCCAGATGCAACAGCTGTAGGTGCAAGAACTCAGTATGATGCGATCTCTTTATTGGGAGACATCAACTTCTCTAATCTATTGAGAAGAGTTGATAATCATTCACCTTTCAGATGGGCGCTTCACGGGTATGCAGGTATAGGTACTATTGCTTACAGAGCTTATCAGAAAGATATTAACGGGCAAAGACTTGCTACTGAAGTTAAACCTTTCAAACTAGGTTCAATGTTCATGCAGGCTGGTACCGGTTTAAAATACAAAATCAACAACAGACTTGATCTTGAAGGTAGAGTAATGTATGTAGTAACTGGTGATGATGAATTCGATGGAGGAGGTGACAAATACAGTGCGATCAACAAACGTGAAGAGCAGGTATCAGATAACTTCTTTAATGCTACTTTAGGTCTTACCTTGAAATTAGGAAAACACGAATCTCACCTAATGTGGCATGATCCGTTGCAGGAAATCTATTACAAACTTGATGTTTTGGCTAACAAAAACCAGGATATTGAAGTATGTAAAAAAGGTGATGCTGATAACGACGGAGTTTGTGACGATTGGGACAGACAGCTTGATACTCCTGCTGGTGCAAGAGTGGATGGTGCTGGTGTTGCTCTTGATACTGACCTTGACGGTGTAATTGACCTTTACGACAAGTGTGTAACTGTTCCTGGACCTGTTGAAAACAACGGATGTCCTACAACAACTGCAGGACCTGTAGTAGAAACAGAAACTAAGCTTGAAGGAATTGAGTTTGATTTAAATTCTGACAGAATTTTACCTTCAAACACTCCGATCTTAAATAATGCTGTTTCATATATCAACTCTTCAAACGGTGCGTATAACGTAATCGGAGCTACAGATACAAGAGCTTCTGATGCTTATAACCAAAAGCTATCTGAAAGAAGAGCGAATAGCGTTAAAAACTATTTGATCAAAAACGGAGTAGAATCTTCTAAACTGAACGCAATCGGTAGAGGTGAAAAAGACCTTAAATACCCTGAGTGCGAACCAGCTACTAAATGTCCTGAATGGAAAAACAGAGCTAACAGAAGAGTATATTTCGAAGCTAAATAATACAATTATTAGTAAATATATCAAAGCCGTGCCATGCACGGCTTTTTTTGTTGTAATAGTTTTATTACTTTTACCTTATGATTTCTCAGCAGGATTTCCAAAAATTAAAATACGATACCCTAAAATATTTTTGGGGTTACGATGCTTTCAGAGATTCTCAGGAAGGAATTATCGATGCTGTCATTAATGAAAAAGACTGTCTCGTCCTTCTGCCTACGGGAGCAGGAAAATCTCTTTGCTACCAGCTTCCAGCCTTATTGAAAGAAGGGACCTGCCTTGTAATCTCTCCCCTCCTTGCATTGATGAAAGATCAGGTAAGCCAGCTTAAACATCGGGGTATCGAAGCAGAATACCTGTCCTCCGAGCTTGATGAATATGACGCAGAAGCTGTCTACGACCGCTGTAAAGACGGGCTTACCAAACTTCTTTATGTATCTCCGGAAAGACTGACCAATATACAGTTTCTTCAAAATATTGACGAAATTAAGTTATCATTTATAGCCGTAGATGAAGCCCACTGTATTTCAGAATGGGGACAGGATTTTCGTCCCAGCTATCAGAATATCAAAGAATTCAGAAAAAATCATCCTAAAATTCCCTGTCTTGCTTTAACAGCCACTGCAACTCCCAAAGTTTTGGAAGAAATCAAGAATAAACTGGAACTTAAAAATCCGTTTGTTTTTCAGAAAAGCTTTAGGAGAGAAAATATCAGGATATTTTTGGATGAAGTTTCTGACAAATTTCAGCGTGTTTTTGATATTTTAAAGCATAATAACGATTCCGGAATTGTTTATGTAAGAACCCGGAAGGATGCAGAAATGCTGGCCGAATTTCTCAAAAAAAACCAGATAAAAAATGTAGATTATTTTCATGCCGGCTTAACGACGAAAGAGAAAAACGCCAAACAAATTCACTGGAATAACAGTGACAACCAAGTTCTTATCTCAACCAATGCTTTCGGGATGGGAATAGACAAAGACAATGTCCGCTTTGTGATTCACTTCTCTCCTGCTCCGTCACTGGAAAATTATTATCAGGAGATCGGAAGGGCAGGGAGAGACGCTAAAGACAGTTTTGCGTTTCTTCTTTGGAATAAACAGGAATTACTTAATTTTGATGAAATCCTAAAAAACCAGACCCCCAGCAAAGCTGAATTTTTAAAAATCATCACCTATCTCTACTCTATTTTCCAGGTTGCAGAATTTGAACTTCCGGAAAAAGTTTTTCAACTGAACATTCAGGGGATACAGAATTTTACCAGGCTGTCGAAAGCCAAGATCAGCAATGTCCTTAATTTCTTGCATAATCAGGAAATCATCTATCATAATGACAACAAAAGCCTGTCTTCATTGGAGCTTCTCTTCAATGCTGAGGAAATAGACCAGCTGCCTCAGAAAGATGCTTACTTCATAGAACTTCTGCTGCGTACTATATCAGGAATTACCACGCATAAAGTAATGTTCAGTGAACTACAGGTCAGCAATAAGATTGGGGTAAGTGTTCCTCTTATTAAAGAAAGACTTAAAGAACTCCAACAAAAAAATTATCTGGAATATGTAGACGGTGCCCTCTCAAGTATTAAATTCCTGAAACCACGTGATGAAAGAGCTATTAATGCCGCTTATTGGAAACTTTTTGAACATATTCAAAAAAACAAAATTCAGAAGTGGGAAGAGATTAAGTTTTTTATAGAAAATAATGATTACTGTAAGATGAAAC
Source organism: Chryseobacterium sp. 22532 (assembly GCF_052044665.1). Lineage (NCBI taxonomy): Bacteria > Pseudomonadati > Bacteroidota > Flavobacteriia > Flavobacteriales > Weeksellaceae > Chryseobacterium > Chryseobacterium sp. 22532. Next base: position 388,012 of record NZ_JBQENJ010000005.1, on the reverse strand, counting down.
TTATTCTCGCTTATTTTGGAGAAAAGAATACAAAGAACTGCGGCCAATGCTCAGTCTGTGAAAAAAACAAGCAATCCATTTTCGGGAAAAATATTTCCCAACAGATCATTAATCTGCTGGCTAAAAAACCTTCCACCATTGAAGACCTTTCGGTACAGCTTAATTATCATTCTAAAAACAACATTTTAGAAAACCTGATTTTTCTTTTAGATTCGGGGAAGGTAAAGATGTTGAATTTCAGGACATATGCGTTGAACATGGGTAATGGTGAATCGTGAATTTTACTTCGCAAGTGAATAGTGAATTTTAGCCCTCAGATATGATACATGAGATTCCAGACTCTTTAACTCTTACTTATTCACCGTAAAATTCTCAAACCCTATTACTCTCAAACCCTATTACTCTCCAACTCCCAAAAACCCTTATCTTTGCAGTATGAAATCATTGAAAGTCGTTTTTTTAGGAACCCCGGAATTTGCAAAAACTTCTTTGGAAGCTATCCATCAGTCGAATCATGAAGTTGTAGGTGTTGTCACTGTTGCCGATAAAGCCAGTGGCCGCGGACAAAAAATCAATCAGTCACCTGTAAAGATCTATGCTTCAGAAAATAACATTCCTGTTTTTCAGCCGGAAAAATTGAGAAATCCTGAATTTTTAGAAGAACTCAGAAAACTGGATGCTGATGTTTTTGTGGTGGTAGCTTTCAGAATGATGCCCAAGGTTCTTTTTGAAATGCCTAAAATGGGAACTTTTAACCTTCATGCGTCTCTGCTTCCTGATTACCGGGGTGCGGCTCCTATTAATTATGCAGTGATCAACGGTGAAGAAAAAACTGGTGCAACTACATTTTTTATTAACGAAAAAATAGATGAGGGAAATATTCTTCTTCAGGAAGAGCTGGAAATTTTACCAAATGAAAACGCGGGAAGTCTTCACGACAGATTAATGGTAATGGGTTCAAAGCTGGTCGTAAAAACACTTGACGGTTTAGCTGAAAACTCAATTGTAGAAAAGCCTCAACCACATGTTGAACATCCTAAAAATGCTTTCAAAATTTTCAAAGAAGATACCAGAATTGATTGGACAAAAGCGTCAAAAAAGGTTCATCAATTTATCTTGGGAATGTCGCCCTATCCAGCTGCTTTTACAACTTTAAAAATCGGCGAAGAAGAAAAAGGATTAAAAATATTCGGTGGGAAATTTGAAATTTCAGATCATGGAAAACCTTCCGGAACTTTGGATATTTCTAAGAATGAGTTTAAAATCTATACAGAAGACGGCGCTTACTTTCCACAGGAGCTTCAGCTTGAAGGCAAAAAAAGGATGAACGTGAAGGATTTCCTTAATGGATTTAGAAATTTTGAGGAAATAAGCAGGTAAATTTGAGAAAGAGACGTGGAGAGTTTTAGCGTAAACAAGTTAAAGCTTAAATAATTTGAAATCTGATGTCTAAATCTTGATTCTCCCATTCACCATTTACTTGCGAAGCAAAATTCACCATTGACGTAAGGGTTAAACCTCTCAATTCCCACTTACAATTTTCCGGCGGATTCTGCTGATAAATTCAGGAGTTACTCCTAAATAGGCAGCAATCTGGATATTTGTCAAGCGGTGAGCCGTTTTAGGATATTCTTTCAGGAAGTCCTGATAACGTTCATCGGAAGGTTTGCTTAAATTATCAACAATCCTGCGTTGCAGGGCAATGATTGACATCTGAAACTTCAGTCTCATCAGCCTTTCAATTTCAGGAATTTCCCGGTAGAGTCTTTCTTTGTCTTCTTTAGAAATCAAGAGGATCTCACTGTCCTCAATAGCCTGGATATTGAGCTGGGACGGGATCTGATTAATGAAGCTGTCTATATCCGAAATCCACCAGTCTTCCACTCCAAAATATAAGATCTGTTCATCTGCATTCTTATCTGTACGGAACACTTTAAAACATCCGCTCAATACAAATCCTTCCGCTTCGCAGATGTCTCCTTCTTTTAAAAGAAAATCTTTTTTCTTTATTTTCTGAATACGGAATGCACTGCAGTATTTTTCAAGCTTTTCATCTGAAATCTCAATATACGCTCTGATGTGTTTCTTTAAAGACTCTGTCATAGTTTAAAAATAAAAAAAGGTTTAGAAAAATCCTAAACCTTTTTATTAATTTTATTTCTATAAATGATCAGTAATGTTCATTCACAACCGACCATTCACAATTCACTTTTACAGCTGAACCAGCTCTGTCACCTCTACATCATATCCACCAACCTGTGGCTTGATATTAGGGTTTTGTGTGATCACTTTGAACTTATTGATTCCCAGATTTTTCAGGATCTGTGTTCCGATCCCATAATCTCTGTAATTGTATGCTAAAGTAGGATGCTGTTCCTGTCCGTCCTGGTAATTCAGGAACTGCTGAAGTTTTCTCAATGTATTTTCAGAATTTGAAACGTTATTGATGAAAATAACAGCTCCTTTTCCTGCTTCATTTACCATATTCGTTACTTTCTCCAGTAAAGGTTTTTCACCGTTATTCAGTCTTGTCAGTACATCAAAATATGAATCTGAAGACTGAACTCTTACCAAAACAGGCTCATCAACCGTCCATGAACCTTTTGTCAGGGCAAAATGAATCTGGTCATTGGATGTTTCTCTGAATGCAAAAAAGTCAAACTCCCCATAAGCAGTTTTTACTTTTCTTTCTTCCAGCCTTTCGATAAGGTTTCCTTTTTTAAGCTGATAATGGATCAGATCTTCAATGGAAACGATCTTCATATCATGTTTTTGGGCAAAAGCATGAAGTTCAGGCAAACGTGACATGGTACCGTCATCATTCATAATCTCACAGATTACCCCACCTTCTTTCAATCCTGCTAAATTGGTAAGATCAATAGCAGCTTCTGTATGTCCTGCTCTTTTTAAAACCCCTCCTTTTCTTGCACGAAGCGGGAAAATATGGCCAGGTCTCATGAAATCTGTAGGCTTGGATTTTTCATCCATCAAAGCTAAAATTGTTTTGGCTCTGTCACCTGCAGAAATTCCTGTAGATGTTCCGTTACCAAGAAGGTCAACAGAAACGGTAAAAGCGGTTTCCTTAGGATCACTGCTTCTGCTTACCATGACCTCAAGGCCAAGCTCATCGCATCTTTTTTCAGGAAGCGGCATACAGATCAGCCCTCTTCCATGAAATGCCATAAAATTGATAATTTCCGGCGTTGTCAGTTCTGCAGCACAAAGAAAATCGCCTTCGTTCTCTCTGTCTTCATCATCTACTACTATGATTATTTTACCATTTTTAAGGTCTTCAATAGCCTCTGGAATGGTATTCAATTTAATATCAGACATGTTTACTTTTTATTTGTGCAAAGATACTTATAAAAATAAGCATCTGCCAATTAATATGAAGGGTTTGTTAGGCTTTGGATAAAGAGTTTGTAGCCTCTCTGAAAATCTCATAAGACCTCAGCCTCTTCTGATGATCGTAGATATGTGAATTGATAATTAATTCATCTACATTGAATTTTTCCTGAAAATTTTTCAGTTTTTCTTCAATTTCTGCCTGATCTCCTATCAATGTATATTTTAACTTCTGAAGCACCATCGATTTCTCCATGGGCGACCAGATGTCATCCATATCCTCCACGGGAGGAGCAAAAGGTTTCCTGTCATTTCTGATGATATTGATAAATGCCTGAAATAAAGTTGTGGAAATTGTATGTGCTTCTTCAGAAGTTTCTGCCGCCACTCCATTGACGCACGCCATCACATAAGGTTTATCAAGTTGTGCCGAAGGCTGAAAATGTTCTCTGTAAATTTTAAAAGCCATTTCCATCTGTTCAGGAGCAAAATGTCCCGCAAAAGCATATGGAAGCCCAAGTTCCGCAGCCAGCCACGCACTGTCTGTACTGGATCCTAATATGTAAAGCGGAATATCCAGACCTTCACCGGGAATGGCACGAACCAGAGCATCAGAATTTTCTTTCGAGAAATACGTCTGTAGCTCTAAGATCTGTCTCGGAAACTGCTGATTGATGATCGCTGGGTTTCTTCCCAAAGCCTGGGCAGTAAGACCATCGGTGCCCGGAGCTCTTCCCAAGCCAAGATCTATTCTTCCCGGAAAAAGAGATTCCAGGGTACCGAATTGTTCTGCAATGATTAACGAACTGTGGTTCGGAAGCATGATTCCACCGGATCCTACTCTTATTGTTTTTGTCCCGTTGGCGATAAAGCCGATCAGAACTGTGGTGGCGGAGCTGGCAATACTTTCCATATTGTGATGCTCAGCCAGCCAGAATCTTTTATAGTTTAAATTTTCAGTATGGTTCGCTAAAGACAAACTGTCCTGAAAGGTATCGTGAATACTTTTTCCCTGCTTTACGGGAGCAAGATCAAGTACCGATATTTCAAAATTTTTCATATTTTAAATTTTAGGTTTAAAACCAGACAAATTTAAACCTAATAAATCGCATTAGTTACTTTTTGTAATTGATAGGATGGATTAGCTAGTTCAGGAAAAAACTATTGGAATTTGAATTTCAATAACAATCTTTTTACTTATAAGAAATTGTATATTTGATTTAAATAACAGGATTAATCCAAAACCATGAAATCAAAATAATGTATATCGAAAACAAATCCTACGGTCATCATGGACCAGCATGGATCGGCTTTGTAGAATTTTCAAAGTCAGGACAAACTGTTTATTTTAATGGTAAGGCTTTGAAAAAACTTAAAAATCATGGAATTAATGGAAATCATTTTGACATAGAAACAGGTGAAGAATATTGGGTTTCAGGTGTTAAGAAAAACGGGCAGGACAGACATCAATTTGGAGGTGGAAAAATTATGATTGATATAAATTCTATTGAAGACTATTTAAAGCTTGTTGATTTTAATATCATAGATGAGAAAAATTTCACAAAAATTGAATTTTCAAAAACTGATAAAAATAGATTCAATGAAATTGAAAATATTGAAGTAGAATATAAAAATGAAAGCCGAAGCGCCAGTTACTGGGACAATAACAAACGAAAATTAATCTTAGATTAAGTTATAATCAGCTTGATTTTCATGATTAGGGTCTAATCCCCAAGGTGAGTATTTATAATATACAATATTAAAAGAGGTGCGTCCAAAACAGAAGAAAATTTTTCCATGCAGAAAGATAAAAACGGAGATATCAAAATCGTCGGTTATAGAGTGAATCAGGATCTCCTGAATAAATAAAAAAAGACAGTCTCATTTTTGAGACAGTCTTTCTTGTTATATTGAATCATTCTTCTCTTTCTTAAAATTATAATGATTAATCAGAATCCTGATCTCATTAAATTCAAAATCATTAGGCAAAGCATTCTTCCATTCCGTTAAGGTTTCATGAGGATTTTCATAGAATTCTTTTTCAAAAGCTTTGATTTTATCCGAAGTGATCACTCTTGAAATATCCAGTAAGCCCTGCTCTGCAAATTTTGCTAAATGGCCGATCACGGTTTCTTTTACCAGGCCTCTTTCCATAGCAATTTCACCAATTGTTTTTCCCTGTTCAAATAATTGGAAGGTCAGAACCTGGGAAGGAACTTTTGCGATCTTTAAATTGATTTCCTTGTCATTTTTTTCATCTAAAAGCTTCGTTTCCAACAGATGGATCTCTTTCAGGCTGTTCAGGTATTCTTCAGTATCTTCCAGCCAGTTTCTGAATTCCTCATTATACTGTTTCAGTCCTTTTGCCCCTTTAATTTCAGCATAGAATTCCTTCAGCGGATTGAATACTTTGTCTCTGATTTCTGTGAAAAAGAAATTAACTGCTCCTTTGGTTTTGCTTTCAATCTCAGACCATTCTTCTTTGTTTTCAATAAAATTATTAACCTTCTGGGAAATTACCCTTTCCAATTTTTCAAAGATCTTTCCAAGATTGACAATTTCGTGTTTCAGCTGAAGATACAGCTGGTTTGTTTTTACATGATCAATACTTTTTGTGGTAATAGACAGTTTGTTCCACTCTTCCACTTCATTCAGGAACCACAAACAGTTGACGGTACGGAGTACTTTTTTGATGCTGTAATCATATTTTTCGCGGTTCAGAATGGCTTCTACATTATCATTGGCAAGGGTGCTTCCCTGGAACTGCAGAATTCTGTTGTCTTTAAAAATAACTTCAGGAGTAATTTTAGATTTCAAAACAATCCCTTCCAGCGTACGGCATCTTGACAACGCTACATAAACCTGTCCGGCCGTAAAACTTTTACCTGCATCAATGATTACATTATCGAAGGTCAAACCCTGGCTTTTGTGAATGGTAACTGCCCAGGCAAGCTTTATAGGAAACTGCTCAAAGCTCCCTAAAACTTCTTCTTTAATATTTTTTTCGGTATCCAGGAAATATTTTTTCTGTTCCCAGACTTCTCTTTTTACCGTAATTTCTCTTTCACTGCCATCAAGAACAACTTTGATCTCATTATCATCTAAAGCAGAAATTTCACCCAGCTTTCCGTTGAAATATTTTTTCTCACCGGTAATATCATTCCTGATGAACATGACCTGTGCCCCGACTTTCAATTCTAAAAACTGCTCGTTCGGAAACTGGTTTTCTTTGAAATCGCCAAAGAGTTTGGCTTCATAGGTTTTAACGGTCAGATCAATTTCTTCCAGTTTTTCCTGGTTGATCTCATCCGCCATCTTATTGTGTGAACACAGATAAACGTAAGATTCAGTTCCTGCCTTAAAATCCGGATCATATCTTTTATTGAGCTCCTCAAAGTTGATATTGGCAACATCGCCGTCACGGATTGCATTCAGAATATCCAGGAACTTTTCATCCGATTGCCTGTAAACTTTAGTTAATTCAATGGTCAGAAGCGGAATATCTTTAATGGCAAGACTGTCGAAAAAGAATGGTGACTGATAGCATATCTTTAAAATATGTTCATCTCTTACCACCGGCGGAAGCTGGTAAAGATCTCCAATGAACAGCATCTGCACCCCACCGAACCGCTGATTATTTCTTCTGATAAATCTCAGCGAGAAATCCATCATATCAAGAACATCAGCTCTCAGCATCGAAACCTCATCAATGATAAGAACCTCCACTTCTCTTAAAAGTTTAAGCTTATCTTTTCTGTATTTGAAATGAGGCATCAGGTCGGCAATATTATTTGCCAGACTCCCGTCGATACGGTCCGTGGTCGGTAAAAAAGTCCTTAAAGGCAATCCAAACATAGAATGGATAGTCACTCCTCCTGCATTAATCGCAGCAATTCCGGTAGGGGCAACCACAATATACTTCTTCCTTGTTTTCTTTACAAAATCATTAAGGAAAGTCGTTTTACCTGTTCCTGCCTTTCCTGTAAGAAAAACGCTTCTGTTCGTGTGCTCTATTAAGTCAAAAAAATGATTGTTCATTGTGCTTCAAAATTACGGAAATGAATTTGATTTTCTTACCTTGGCATAACTTTTGAAAATTCTTTAACAGAAAAGAAATTATAATGAAAAAAAATTTCATATATACTCCACTATTAGCATTATGCACTATGTTTACCTTGGTTTCATGCAATACATCCAAGAACGCGAATACCAATCTTCCAAAAGATATTTCTGAAAGACCTGCTGATGAGGACAGTCAAAAATATGAGCAGGCCCAGCTGGATAAGTTGAAAGCATCCATTCAATCTGAAGTATCCAAAGAAAAATGTACGACCGCTTCGGAATGGACGTTTGCTCCAATGGGAGCCAAAGCCTGTGGCGGACCTCAGCAATACATTGCTTATCCTAAAAAAATAGAGACCATCATCCTGCCAAGAATTGAGGAATATACACAGAAAGTAAAAGCTTTCAATGAAAAATACAATATCACTTCTGACTGTATGATGGTGATGCCACCAACATCTGTGAAATGTATCAATGGAAAAGCACAGCTTATAACGGCAGAACAATAAGAAGAAAAAATCAAAGCAAAGGTTATATATCCTGTTGAAAAATCAACATAAAAACTCGTTCAGGAGTTTATACTAAGGATTGAAAAAAGCTCTATCAGTATGATGGAGCTTTTGTTTATTTGTGTTTGCTTCAAGATTTGAGAACCAAGATGCAAGAGCCAAAAATCAAGATTTTAGATTACAGGCCTGAGACTTTTTCCCAGTGAAGTTTAGCAAGTAAAAAAGTTTCGGCATGACGGATTCGCGGTTCGAACCAGCAACTATCAACCAGAAAATCAACTAAATAAACTCTCCAACTCGAAAACTCTAAACTAGCTCCCCACTTTCAGGTTTTCTTTATACCATGAAGAGTATTTCACGTAATTATCTGCGATCCTGTTGACTTCTCCTTCTAATAACTGAGCAGAAATATCTTTAATTTTCTTTGCAGGAACTCCGCCCCAGACTTCTCCTGATTTAATATGGGTTCCCTGTATCACTACAGAACCTGCTCCTACAATAGAGTTTTCTTCTACCAGGCAATCATCCATAACAATAGCTCCCATACCGATTAGTACGTTATCTTTGATGGTACAGCCATGAACAATTGCATTATGTCCGATGGAAACGTTGTTTCCAATATTTAAAGGGTGTTTCTGATACGTACAGTGCAACATAGCATTGTCCTGAACATTTACTTTATCGCCCATCCTGATGTAATGTACATCTCCCCTGATCACTGCATTATACCAGATACTGCAGTCTTTTCCCATGGTAACGTCACCGATAATGGTTGCCGTTTCTGCCAAAAATGTACCCTCTCCTATCTGAGGTGTTTTCCCTAAAAGTTCTTTTACAATTGCCATAGTTTTAATTTGATAATTTGAAAATGAGTCAATTCGAAAATAATAATTCTAAAACGGCTGCTTCTATTCTCTGTCTTCTAATTTTAAATAACCGTGATAGCAAAAATCTAATTTCTAATCTCTAACTTCTAATTTCTAATTGCGTATTTTTGTATCTCAAATTTAACGAAAAAATGCGTACGATACTTATAGAACCAACTGAAAACCCGAAAGTGATGAAATTTGTCGCGGATTATAACCTGATCCCGGGCTCATTAGAGTTGGACAGAAGTTCAGATATTACAGAAATTCCTTTAGCTCAGGAACTTTTCAACTATCCTTTTGTGGAAAGAGTTTTTATTACAGCTAATTTTGTGGCTGTGGCAAAACAGGATACTGTTGAATGGGAACATGTAGCAGACAGCCTGAAAAATGTCATTGAGGATGAATTACTGGCCAATCCAAGAATTTATCTTCAGAAAAGAAAGGAAATGTATCAGATCTATGCTGAAATGACTCCTAACCCTAATGCCATGAAGTTTGTTTCCAATAAACTGCTTATGGAGGGTTTTGTGGAAGTAAAATCGAGAGAAAAATCTGAGGGTGTTCCTTTGGCCCAGGGTATCTTTAATGAATTTGATTTTGCAAAAGAAATTTTTATTTCTGACAATTTTGTGGCTGTAACAAGAGACGATTCCGTGGAATGGCATCAGGTGATGATGGCTGTACGTGGTTTTATTGCTGAATATCTTCAGAGTGGAGGCGAAATTTCAAATCTTGAACCTCAGAAGCATGAAAATCCCGTTGAAAAAATCATCAACAGAGATTATACCGATGACGAGCAGAAAATTTCAGATATTTTAAATGAATATGTAGCTCCTGCAGTGGAAAATGACGGCGGAAAAATTTCCCTGATGGAATACGATCAGGAAAGTAAAACAGCCAAAATGCTGTTACAGGGAGCCTGCTCAGGATGCCCAAGCTCAACTGCTACTTTGAAAAACGGAATTGAAAATATTTTAAAACAATTCGTTCCGGATTTAGTGGAAAAAGTAGAAGCTGTAAACGGATAACTGCTCTTAAATGGTACCCGGAAAGAAAATCTTGGTCATTATTGGAAGTGCCACAAAAAATTCCAACAACCTAAAATTAATAGAACAGGTTCTGGAAAAACATCCGGCAGCCAATTTCCACATCTATGATGATCTTTCTGCTCTTCCGCATTTTGACACTTCATTAACGGATACTGATACACCGGACGAAGTACTAAAGATCAGGGAAGAAATTGAAAATTCGGCAGGTGTCTTGTTTTCTACTCCGGAATATATTTTCAGCATTCCCGGCAGGTTGAAAAACTTATTGGAATGGTGTGTCTCCACAACTGTTTTTTCTGAAAAACCGGTTGCTGTCATTACGGCATCTGCCAATGGAGAAAAAGGGCATGAAGAATTGGTAATGATTCTGAAAACACTCGGAGCCCAAGCAGAAGATCAGCATCAGCTTTTAATAAAAGGTATAAAAGGAAAATTTAACGATAAAGGCTTGGTTGAAAATAATACCTTTGCCCAAGTATCAACATTGATAACAGATTTCGAAAACACTGTTTCTTAATAAAAATTAAAATATTGGATAAAAAAGGAATTTTACTGGTAAATCTTGGTTCTCCAAAATCTACAGCTGTAAATGATGTAAAGGAATATCTTGATGAATTTTTGATGGATGAAAGGGTCATCGATTACCGCTGGATATTCCGCGCTCTTTTAGTTCAGGGGATTATTCTTAAAACAAGACCTGCAAAATCTGCAGAAGCCTATAAAACAGTATGGACAGATGAGGGTTCTCCTTTAATTGTCATTACTGAAAAAATCCAAAAGAAACTGCAGAAAGTAGTTGACGTGCCGGTAGAAATCGGAATGAGATATGCTGAACCAAGCATTGAAACAGGTATTCAAAAGCTAGTTGATCAGGGGGTTTCTGAAATCGTCCTATTCCCATTGTACCCGCAATATGCAATGAGTACAACGGAAACGGTAATTGAAAAAGCAGAGGAGGTACGGAAAAAGAAGTTTCCGAAGGTAAAAATTAATTATATACAGCCTTTTTATAACCGGGAAATCTATATCAACTGTCTTGCAGAAAGCATTAAGGAAAAGCTTCCTGAAAACTTTGATGTTTTGCAGTTCTCTTATCATGGTGTACCGGAAAGACATATTTATAAAACAGATCCTACAAAGACATGCAATCTTAATGACTGCTGCTCACGGGATAATAACCCAAGCCACCAGTTCTGCTACCGCCATCAGTGCTATAAAACGACGGAAGCTGTTATTGCCAAGATAGGGCTCCCAAAAGAAAAAACAATTGTTTCTTTCCAGTCTAGATTAGGAAAAGACAAGTGGATAGAGCCTTATACGGATGAAACTTTAGAGACGATTCCTAAAAAAGGAGTAAAAAACCTGGCTATTGTCTGTCCGGCTTTTGTTTCCGACTGTCTGGAAACTTTGGAGGAAATTTCAGTAGAAGGAAAGGAACAGTTCCAGCATGGAGGCGGAGAAAACTTCCACTACATTCCGTGCCTGAATGATGAAGACCGCTGGATCGATGTAGTAAAGATACTCTGTGAGGAAAAACTGAATGATTTTTATTTGGTATAAAACATATCGGTACATAAAATAATAAAAGGCCACAAAATAAATTTTGCGGCCTTTCTTAGAAATATATTAAAATTTATTTTTTGATCAGGTTTCCTGCTTTCTGTCCGTTAACCGTTACTACATATACTCCTGAAAGTATATTAGAAGGTAACCGAACATCTACTTTATTCTTACCGTCGGTAATTTTGATCTTTTCAGAAAGTTCTCTTTTTCCTGTAAGACTTACTAATTCAACAATTCCGTTTCCTTCTTTTCCTTCAAATTCAACAGTAAATTTGTCGGTAGCCGGATTCGGGCTGATGGTGTAAAGCAAGGCTTCCGTTGCTGCTACTTTTCCAGCTACAGAAGTTCCTCCGCCAACGCCTACTGCATTCCATGCATTGGTTACCTGAGTAACTTCAACTCCACCAGCTCCGTATAGATCTGCCGCTGCCTGAAGAGAAGAAGTTCTTGCATTGGCATAAGTAGAAGAAGACGTAAGATAAGTCGTTAGTGTTCTATAAGCAATCGCTGCTGCCTTATCTAAGCCGATTCCTGTAACATTATAAGCAAAACCATTATCATTTGTACCAGAACCTCCGGTTACTAATAGATAATACCAGAAATTAAGTACTCCCGAGTTAGTATGGACTCCACAATAATCATTGGTAGTTTGTCCCGGTACTGCACAGCCTGTGGTAGTTGCATCTTTCCAGTATGTTCCTTTGTAAGTATCAGGCTGGCTGTAAGCATTAGGATTAGCCATATCTCTGATCACATAACTAAAGTCTTCACCCAGCTTCCAGCTTGCCTGAGTAGGTCTTGCCCAACGTTCTATGCTGTTTCCGAAAATATCAGAAAAACCTTCATTCAATGCTCCTGATTCTCTTTGATAAGCCAGATTGGCTGTTTTTGAGGTCATTCCATGGGTAATTTCATGGCCACAAACATCTAATGCAGTTAACGGTTTATTTCCGTTTGTTGAGCTTCCGTCTCCATAAGTCATTCTGGAACCGTCCCAAAAAGCATTAAAATAGTTGGTTGAGTAATGTACATAAGATTTTATGGCAAAATTATTATTGTCTATACTCTTTCTGCCAAATTTCGTATAAAGATAATCTAAAGTCATTTCAGCTCCCCAGTGAGCATCAGTAGCATATTGATCTTTACTGGTGTTTACGTTGTTCCAGTTGTTATCAGTATCTGTAAAGTCTACTGCCCTCGAATAATTGGTTCCTTTTTTCAGGTTGTAAGTTTCTACAGCTGTCCCTGTATTTCTTCCTGTTTCTCTCAATCTGTAGCTTCCATTGTATGAATCTGCCACGATAGATCTGTTTCCGCTGTAAACAGTTGTAGCGGTTCCGGGAGCATTGGTTTCGTGAATCAACGCATCAGTTCCTAAAACTGCACCATTTTTAGCATCTACGAAAACGTATTGTCTGCTTAATGGTTTTTCTGCATAGATATCAAATTTGTAAGCAAGCTTCAGATCAGTCAGCTTTTCATCAGAAGGATCCGAATAGTACACCAATTCTCCTTTTGGAGCAAAAGTTGCATTAGGATTTTTAGATTCGTTTTTAAGGAATTCCTCTTCTTCCTTGTTCTGCCATTTATAAGAATCGGCCCCTACAAAAGATAAAGCACTCTGTAATGCAATACTTTCAGAAATAGCCGGTTTTTTTTCTGCAGATGCAGGTGCTTTAAGGATCCATTTTCCGGTTTCCCCTACTACTTTGCCCCCTTTTGTTTGCACTGCCATCATTCCGTATTCTACAGGAATATCATTAATGGTCTGCTGGAATCTGTGGGTTTCAAAACCAAGTGCATCTTTTTCTGAACCTAGTCTTAAACCTTGTCCCTGTGAAACTCTTTTAGTTGTTTCATCAAATAAAACAGGCTGTCCCTTAAAATCCGGTCCGTTTTTGTCGAACCTGATAAGTTCTGCATGAAGTCCGTTTTTACCAGAGATTAATTTTGATGGATTTTCCTGCCCAAAAACAAAGGCAGAGGCTGCAATACTAAATGCAAAGATAAATTTTGTTTTCATAAAAATATTATTTTGTTTGAACGTGAGAACGAATTTATATATTTTTCGCAAAGAAACAATGATACCAATAAATAAAACACAATAAATAAATAGAACAATTGTTTTAAATTTAAAATATTTTTAAAAACATTATAATTAATTAAAAACAATTTTATTCCTACAAAAATTATAGACTAATATTTTTTATACAATTCAACATTTTATGAAATATTTTTTTCAATATGCTATGCATAACAAATAATTACATTTAAAACTCTTAATTCCCTCTTCAAATTATTTATTCATCATAGGTTCAAAAAAAAACCATCTCTTATGAGACAGTTCCCTAAATGGTGTTTTTACTTTAAGTAAATTGCTATTGTATAGAATATTTGATAAAAAAGGGACAGTTTACCCCGAAATTATTTCCCGATAGGTGTTCTGAATTCTCCATATCCCATCAGTCCGTCATAATTACGTCCGAAAGGAGCATAATATAGAAATGCCTGATACAAGTTTTCGGTCTGCCAGAAATTACCATTAATTTCTCCAAAGTTCAGAGATCCGTCACTTTCTTTCGTGGCAAGAATATAGTTGTAAAATCCTTGCTTCAGGAATATTTTAGCAACATATTTTTTATTGGCTGCATCATACTGCATCTGATTTTCTTTGCTTGGCTTAAAATTATTAAAACCTCCCAGTACATAAATCTCTTTATCCACAGGATCAGAATCCAGAGAAAAATACACCCATGAATAGTCTGCCTCTCTTTCAGCATTTCTTTCCAGCCCCAGATCATTTCTCCTATAGAACCATGCTCCGTTCACGTCAGGCTGGTACTGATAGTTCAGGGGAAAGGCCCATACCGGATGCAAATAGGTATGATTTACACCATCCTTCAATTCCGTAGTGCTCACCATATCGGCAGCCATATTCATATTCTTGTTATCAAAATAATAGAATTCGTTATTGCCGGGAAATGTTAAACTCATCTGCTGAAAAAGCAGCTGGTTTCCTAATGTTGCGCTTGGCTTCAAATTATTAACCACTTCATTAGGATTGTTGTTCTGCATCACGTTCAAAGTCATGGAATTGACATTAGAAGAAAGGTCTCCCGCTTTTGAAGTCGCTTTTACCTCTATCCTTTGGTTGATGTTCGGTTTTTTGGCATCTGCAATTCTTGAGACATTCAAAGCAACCGTTGCAGCATCTTCCACCAGATAAAAACGTTTTTTGAAAAGAGGTCTGTCAGCTGAATCTTTATAAACAATCAGCTCAAAATTTCCAGAAATCTTCGGCTGCATCTTATCATTCGGGAAGGTAAGCTTGTAATGGGTATAAGCCTGTATGGTATTAAAAGAATACTCAAACTTATCTAAGAGTCCATTTAAACTTCCATTGGCAATCTCTGTAAAAAATAAATTGTCATCATTCCAGTTCCGGTCATAATGTTTGATCGTATACCTATAGATTTCGCTGGAATTAGTAAGATCGTCAAAGCTTAAAACAAGCTGTTCGCCAAATCTTATGACAGGTGTCTCATCATTCGTCTGAGGATTGAATAATTGTATACTTTGGATATTTTGTCCAAAAACCAGTCCACCTAAAGAAAGTAAAAGTATTCGCAAAGTTTTCATTATGACGAAGATAACGAAAAATCGGGATTTTCTTAATAATATCGTATTTTTGAAATAAAAAAATATCAGTTATGCTTCAGATTCAAGGCTTCGTTTTCAATTTTGCCAGCGAAAATACTTATATCCTTTACAATGAAAATAAAAATGCCTGGCTGATTGACCCGGGAAACATGAATGAGCAGGAAACTAAAGCTATAGAAGGCTTTATTTCTGAAAACAGTCTTAGGATCGAAAAAATCCTTCTGACCCATGCTCATATTGACCATGTTCTGGGCCTGCAGTGGGCTTTTGATACTTTCAAAGTTCCTGTTCATATGCATAAAGAAGATCAGGAAGTACTGGACAGGCTTCAGGCCAGTGGCATGAGGTTCGGATTCTCTGTTGAACCCGTAAAAGCAGATATCAAATATATTAATGAAGGCGAAATTCTTGACCTGGACGGAGAAAAATTCAAAATTTATCATGTTCCGGGACATTCTCCGGGAAGCGTAGTTTATCATAATGAAGACCAAAAATTCATGATCTCTGGTGATGTTCTTTTTGAAGGCAGTATCGGAAGAACCGACCTTTACAAAGGAAACTATGACCAACTTATCGACGGCATCACTCATAAACTATTTATTCTGGATGATGAAACAAAAGTTTTTTCAGGCCATGGGAATCCTACGACAATAGGGTTTGAGAAGCAGTATAATCCGTTTTTTAAGTAGTTTCGAGATACGGGTTTTTAGAGTTGAAGAGTTTTAGAGTATATGGTGGAGAGTTTGGTTGCTGGTTGGCAGTTGCTAGTTCGAACCGCGAAACCCGCATCCCGAAACTTTATGAGTTGCTAAAATTCACCATTCACTTGCGAAGCAAAATTCACCATTGACATTTTACCCCACAAAAAATCAAAACCGCCAGGAAAATTTCCCGGCGGTTTTTTTATGAAGAAAATATAAGTTTAGAAATCTAGTGTGATGGATGCTCTTGCAGCGGCTCCCATGATCGGTCTTGCCATTCTGATATTCGTTCCCGGTGTAATCTGGGATCTTGGATCTCCTTCTGTAATTCCAATCGTATTAAAGATATTGGTTCCGTCTACTGCAAAACGTATTTTCCCTAACTGGTAAGACATTCCTGCACCAACTTCGGTGAATGAAGGCAGAATGTTATCATCCGTATTTCCTTCGTTCTGAAAACGTTTTCCATAATAATTCATGCTTACGTAAGCTCTCCATTCTTTTGTGATGTTCACTGCAGGAGAAATATTAAAATAGAACTTAGGCATTCTTCTTACGGTGTTTCCATCATAATCAAAAGTAGTTCCATCCGCATTTTTACCTACAAAATCTTTGTATTTCGGATTTTGGATCGTCCCATTGAACGTCACTTCAAGAATATTATTGAAAAGTCTTGTGTATCCTTCTATTTCTACCCCAAAGTTCGTGGTGTTGGCGAATTTATTTTCTGAAGTTCCGTCTGAGAATACATCAGTAAATGAAAGGTTTTTAAGCGTAGAATAGAAAGGAATAATTCCGATATCAAAAGTACGTGAATAGTATTTATATCCAACTTCCAACTGATTGGTATCAACGGCCTTGATGGCACTCAGATCTGACATATTATTATAGTAAGCTTCTTCATTTGGCGATCTGAAACCGTGAGAAAAACGGGCGTACACCGCATTTTCCTTGTTGATCTTATAATTAGCGGCCAATGTATAAGATACTTTGTTGATATCATAATACCAGTAGGTATACTTATTACCTAACACTGCCATATTATCATCTGCCGTAGTCGTTGCAAAGCTGTGTGTTCCATCAGTCGTTAAACCTGAATTATTCAAATTCGCGGTTGTTGTATTGACTCCATATCCTTTATAATAGTCACGGCTGTAACGCATTCCTCCATTAAGGCTTAAAGCATCTGTTACGTTATAATCTAAATTCAGATAAACATCATTAAGACTTCCCTGGATCTGTGAATCTCTGATCAGAAAAGACATATCCTTTACCCCATTATAAGTCTGGGAATATCCTAAATCTGAAGGGCTCATAGATGGATTCACCAGATTTAAAAGCTGAGGCCTGTCTGTGGCTGTTGTTAAAATATTGCTCCAGTTCCAGTATTGATGAGACTTCCAGTTTGATTTGTAGAAACCAGCTGTTACATTTCCTTTATCAAATTTATAATTCACCTGAAGGTCATTTACAAAATTATTCATCTGCTTATCAATAGCCCAGAATCCTAATTTCTGTATATATTGAGGATTCACAACAGAGCCGTTGCTCACCAACGAGTATTGGTAATTACTCATTCCTAAACCGCCTTCACTAACAGGTTTAGTTGCATAATCAGAAGCCAGTTTCGGAGCTCCGGCAGGAAACATTCCAGTATATTCCATATTGATATTGGTATATCTCGTCTTATTCAGAACACTGAAATTATTTCCAAGATCATATTTAAATTCTGCACCTACCACATCTACTTTTGGGTGAATTCCGTTTTCAAGATCTCTTTTGAAAAAGCCTCCTCCAGCCTGTGGAATACTTAACTGGCTGATCGTTCTGTAGCTGTATGTTCCATAATTGGCATCAAAACCTGCAAATTCTTTAAGATCATTTCCGTCTTGAATCAAAGGAATCGGAAGGAAAAATGTATTCCTGTCATCCAGTTTTTTGTAATATACTTTAGCATAGCCTTTATCAAACACATACTTAAGGTTCATTCTGATTTGTCCGCCGTTGTTAGCTCTGAAACCTGTTTTTCTGATTCCGTTATCTGTTCTGTAGAATCCGCCAACGTTAAAGAAAAGCTTATCCTGAACCAATGCGCCGCCTACATTCACATCTGTACGCATCAGTCCATAAGTACTGGTTTCAAGTTTTGCTGTCCCCTTAAAATCATTACTTCCTTCTTTAGTAATAAAGTTGATCAGACCTCCTGGAGAATTGTTTGCATAAATAGAACCTGAACCTCCTCTTAATGCCTCCAGTCTACTTACAGAGTTATCTACACGGAAAAAATTATCCGCATTCGCAAATTGAAGTGCTCCGTCTTCAAAAACCGGAAGTCCGTCTTCCTGCACCTGTACGAATTCATAAGCTCCTGCAGAAGGAATCCCTCTTGCGAAAAGATTATTTCCTACTTCACCACCGGAAGTCTCCACAGCAAAACCAGGAACCCTCTGTAAAAGAGCGGCAGCACTGATAGGATTTTGTTTCTGGATCTCTTTTGCTGTAAAAGTAGAAATAGCGGTACTGGATTCTATTTTCTTTTTCGGACCGGAGTTTCCGGTAATAACGATCTGGTCTATGGATGACGTCTTGATGGAATCCTGAGGGGTTTCCTGGGCATACGCATTGTTAAAGTAAAGCGTAGCGGTGGCAGCCATTAAAAATATCGATCTTTTTTTCATAGCATGATTTTTATATAGTTAGTTTTGTTTTAATTTAAGATAGACCCCGTTCGTCCATCCGAATCCGTCCTGATTCGGGTATTCTCCGCCTCCCGCAATTGTTTCAGTGTCTAACGCGTTGTATTTTTCCATTAATTTTCCGGTGTTGCCGTATACCCTTTCTACATTCCCGCACCAGTTATTTTTTATTTTTTCAGCCAGATCATCAAAGCCGTAGTTTTTCATTGCTTTAAAGCCTAGCCATTGATAGGGCGCCCATGCATTCGGAAGATCCCATTGCTGGCCGGATTTCTTTGTGGTAGTTACAAGACCTCCCTGATAAAGAAATTTTTCAGCAATATGCTTAGAAACCGATTCTGCCTGTTTCTGATCTGCCAATCCGAGAAATAAAGGGTAAAGAGCAGCAATATGTTCAGACGGTGTGTTTTTGTGTTTTTTTAAGTGATAATCTTTATAACATTCAGTGTTTTCATCCCAAAAGTAAGTATCGATCATCTGTCTGCGTCTTGCTGCTCTTTCAGTAAAATAATTTTCTTTATCTGCCTGGTTCAGAAGTACCGAAGATTTTGCCAATGTTTTCTCCAAATGCCATAAAAGACTGTTCAGGTCTACTTCGGCAATGTTCAGTGTTTCTATCGTCTGTATATGTTCTCCGTCTGCAAACCATCTGCTGGAAAAATCCCAGCCGGATTCGCAGGCACTTCGTATATTTCTGTAAAATTCTGCTCCTGCATTTTCGCTGTCTTCAATATCAATAAGATAGCTTTCAGGGCGTGGTGCATTTTCTGCATCATAATAACGGTTCAAAATATCTCCGTTCTGTGTTTTTGCCACCCTTTTCACACTTGAATTATTCTCCAGCCACTCTTCTCCATTCATCCAGAAAGCATATTCCTTTTCTAAAGTATCATGATATTGAATATAAATTTTTTCATCATTTGTAGTTTCAAAAAGCAAGTCCAGCATCAGCGAAAAATATGGAGGCTGTGAACGGCTCAGGAAATGAGTTCTGCTCGCATTCGGCACAAATCCTACACTCTGAATTAAATAAGAACAGTTTTCTACAATATTTTCCATCATTTCGGTTCTTCCTGAAACCTGAAGCCCAAGCATAATAAAGTAACTGTCCCAATAGAAAAATTCATTGAAACGGCCTCCCGGGACAATATATGGCTTCGGAAGTTTTAATAATGTTCCTTTTTCTTCATACGCAGTACGGGTAAGTTGATCCCAAAGCTTTTCGATATGCTGCTCAATGGGTAACTGATCTTCTCTCTGGATTGATATTTTTGCTCCCAGAAAATCAAAATTCGCCATCACAAAATCTTTCAGATCAAACCCTTCACTCCCCTTTTTCCTTTCATATTCCGCATTGATCTCCGAAACAGGAAACATCGGAACAGCATCTGTCATCATCTTCTGGTCCTCAAAGATCTGAGCTCTCTGTACATTATCAAAAAGAGCCTGAATTTCTTTTATGTAAAGCTGCTTATTCATTATTATTTCTTAGGATTTATTTTTAATTTATTCATGAAAATAGCTGAAATGATCAGCAGTGAAAGCGGAATCAGTGAAAGGTAAAATGCCTGTTGCCCACTGAACTCCTGGAAAACAAAACCAGTGATCATTGAGCCAATCGTTCCGCCGATCGCAGAAAAAACCACAATCAGTCCGGACATGGCACTGTGTAAATATTTTGGAATGGATGCCAGAATTACAGAGTTGATACTTGGATATATTGGTGCCAGCAAACCTCCCATCAGTGGAAACAAATACACTACAAGAGGCGCGTTGAACCATCCCGTTTTATTATCAATATGAATGTTATGAGTCAGCGGCAGAACCAAAATAATACTGATGGCAAAACCGATCACGCAGAAAGAAACTACGTAGATCCAGCTGAATTTTTTAGAGAAAAAGCCTGATAAGAATCTTCCCAAAGCAAAAGCTCCTGCCAGAACGGCCCCTGCCTGGATACTCATAGAAGTAGGAAGCTTCAATATTTCTTTATAAAAAGTAGGGGTCCATGTCTGGAAACTCTGTTCTACCAATACAAAAAGGAAAGCACATAAAAGAAAAAACAATACTTTTTTATAGCTGAATAAACTTATGCTGTTCTTCAGATCTCCCAACAAATCGGTTTTCTCACTTCTCGCCTCTTTTTCATTTAATTTTGAAAAGAATAAAAACAGAAATGACAACGCTGAAACAGCTCCCAAGACCCAATATACATTCAGCCACCGGGTAGATTTCGGATTGTGGTCATCAATAAACAAACTGAAAAGTACGTTTCCTGCCAATACACCAATCATGAAGAATCCCTCCAGAAAGCCCATGAAGCTCGAATGTTCTTTGTCGGTATCGGTCACAAGACCAATAGATGTGAACACTGAGATCTTTATTAAGGCAAATGAAACGCCTACAATGGTAAACAATAATTTGAAAAACCAGAAATCATTGGCGAAAGGCATGACAAAACACATACAGCTTACCAGGAAAAGGGCAATCAACATTGAATTTTTGATCCCTATTTTTGGAAGGAATGATGCCAGGATAAATGAACATATGGCGATCGGGAGATCTTTAAAACCCTCAAGAATACTCGCTGAAGATTTTGAGATTCCGAAGTTCTGCTGTACCTGCAGAATAACTGTTCCCACGGAATTCAGAAGAATGGCGAAAACAAAATAATTCAAAAATAATACAGCTTTAATATTGAAATTTTTCATGGAGATCATTTCTTGTCGGCTAAGATAGAAGCATTTGGGTTAACATTAATTTAACACAATAAATCAATATTTGAACTATATTAATATAATTAGTATTTTTATTGGATAAATACGATTAATCAAATGAAAGTCAGTTTCGAAAGAATAATTCCGGACGAAAAGAGTTCCTTCCGTACCCTGCACAACAATTCGCCGATCTCAGAATTTAAATGGGAATATCATTACCATCCCGAAATTGAGCTTGTATGTATTGTTTCCGGGAACGGAACCCGCCATGTTGGCTATCATAAAAGCAATTATACGAACGGCGATCTGGTATTGATCGGCTCCAATATTCCACATTCAGGATTTGGATTAAATTCTACAGATCCTCATGAAGAAATTGTCCTTCAGTTCAGGGAGGAAATACTTCAGTTTCCACAACAGGAAATAGAGGCCCGATCGATTAAAAATCTGCTGGAACTTTCTAAATATGGGATCCAATTTCATCATAAGATCAAAAAACTCATGCTTCCCAAGCTGAAACTGATGCTGGAATCGGAAGGCTACAAAAGGTATCTTCTCCTGCTTGAAATTCTGTTTGAACTTTCAAAATGTAAGGATTATGATCTTTTGAACAAGGAAATCATGCCATACACCATTATTTCAAAAAACAAGGCAAGGCTAGAAAACATCTTTACTTATGTAGAACACAACTACGATAAGGAAATCAATATTGATGATGTAGCAAAACTCGCCAACCTTACACTTCCTGCTTTTTGTAATTTTTTCAAAAAGGCTACCCAGATCACGTTTACGGAATTTGTAAACCGCTACCGTATTAATAAGGCCTGCCTGTTGATGGCTCAGGATAATAGTATCTCAGAATGCAGCTACAGCTGCGGGTTTAATAATGTTACGTATTTTAACAGGATGTTTAAAAAATATACGGAGAAAACACCTTCCGAGTTTATAAAGAATTTCTCACATAATAAAGTGAATGTGGATTTAAAGGTTGAGAATGAAGCTAAGGTTAAGGCTAGTTTTTAAAAAATAGTTCAAAATGCTTCGACTCCACTCAGCATGACAGTTCTAATACTAATTGTTTTATTTTAACGATGTCATGCTGAGCGGAGTCGAAGCAGATTTTATAGAATATTCCCCACAAATCCGCAGAGGTTTATACATAAAAAAACTGCTCTTGAAAAAGAACAGCTTTATACTTATATATAATGGTTAAAAATTTCAATCATTCACTATAATATTACTTCCATTTAATATTACAACCCATGCTTGGTCTCTGGATCTCTTCCTGAGGTTCCCCCAACAAAAGATTTTCGAAAGCAATGATCAGATCTTCTCCGGTTACATCTTTATTATTTCCAGGCCTTGAATCATCCATCTGTCCTCTGTAGATAAGGTCCAGTTTATCATCAAAGAAATAGAAATCCGGTGTGCAGGCTGCATCGTAAGCTTTAGCAACCGCCTGGCTTTCATCATACAGATATGGAAAATCAAACTTTCTTTCAATCTGGAATTCTATCATTTTTTCCGGAGCATCGGCCGGGTATTTTTCAACATCATTGGCATTGATCGCAATGAATTCAATCCCTTTATCATTATAATCTTCATACAATTCGTTGATCTTATCGATCACGTGAAGAACAAACGGGCAATGGTTGCACATAAAGATCACCAGTGTACCTTTTTCACCTTTCAGATCTTCCAGAGATTGGATCTCGTTAGTTTTTGAAGGGTTCGGAAGCTCGAAAAACGGAGCCTTGGTTCCTAAAGCCAGCATATTAGAGGGAGTATTCATATCCTTTATTTTCTTTATCCGCAAAGATAAAGTTTCTTTTAATATAAAGCCAATTCAGCAATTTATAAACTTGAGTTAAATGTTAATTATTAAATATTATTTGGAAGTTATGCCTAAAATTTTGTAGTTTTGCTAACACTGTTAGTAAATAAAAAATCATGGGCCTACATGAACGTCGTCAAAGAGAGAAAGAATCCATTCGTGCAAATATTTTGCAGGCGGCTTTCGGTTTGGCTAAAACAGAAGGCTGGGCTTCACTTTCGATGCGGAAGATTGCAGATGCCATTGAGTACAGTGCTCCTGTAGTCTATGATTATTTTGAAAACAAAGAGGCAATTTTGTATGAAATTTCTTTGAACGGCTTTCACTGTCTTCACATAGAACTGTTAAAGGCACAGAGAAAATTCGATACTCCGGAAGAGCAGCTTATTGCCATAGTAGATGCTTACTGGAATTTTGCTTTCAAAAATAAGGAATACTACCAGCTGATGTTTGGGTTAGGAATGCAATGCAGCGGAAAGGGCCAGATGAAAGAAGAGTTTTCGTCATTCCAGGACCTTATTTATGAATGTACCTATAATATTATTAAAAAGAACGGATCTAATCCGGACAATGCCTGCCATATGTCGCACGCTTTATTTTCGGCGGTGCACGGGCTGATCTCTATTATGATGATGCGGAATACAGATATTCCTTCTACAATGAATAAAACGACTTTAGACGAAACGGTTTCTGCTTTTGTTAAGTCTTTGTAATTTTTTTTTGAACCAAAGATTAACGCTGTTAGGAAATATAACATTTGAATATCAATAAATATTCGCTTAAAAACTAAAAATTTAACCATGAAAACAAGCATTCAAATTTCGGGACAGTTCTTCCTTTAAACTTAACACCGTTAGATAAATTAACGTATACTTAATACACCTCACTTATATATAAAATTCAACATTAAAACAGCCAGCTATTATGAAAATGACGATCTGACCTTTATTAAAAATTTTGAAATTTTTTTTGAACTAATCATTAACACCGTTAGGAAAAATAACAGAATTTATTTAAAAGAACATTATTACTTAAATCTAACACTTCATTAAAAAAATTAAACCAACAATGAAAATACCTGGAAAAATAAGGTTTATTGTACTTATATCAAGTATTATCCTTTTGCAGAACTGTACCCAAGCAGCAGAAGGTTCCAATGCAGCACCGCCTGCTCCGGAGCTTCCGGTTTATACCGTGATCACCTCTCCAGCTACAACATATCAGGAATTTCCTACCGCACTGGAGGGTAAAAATAACGTGGAAATCAGATCTCAGGTAGATGGGTACCTGGATAGAATCTACGTAGAAGAAGGCTCATACGTAAGAGCCGGACAGCCTTTATTTAAAATAGATTCAAGAGCCTATGGCGAGCAAATGAATATGGCCCAGGCCAATTTACAGGTGGCCAATGCCAATATTCAAAAGGCTAAAGTGGAGGTTGACAGACTTCAGCCACTGGTAGAAGCAAAAGTTGTCTCTGATGTACAGATGAAAACGGCTAAAGCCAATTATGCAGCAGCCGTAGCCGCCGCATCACAGGCAAAAGCATCTGTAGGAGGTGCCAGAATAA
The DNA here is from genome assembly GCF_052044665.1 of Chryseobacterium sp. 22532. NCBI lineage: Bacteria > Pseudomonadati > Bacteroidota > Flavobacteriia > Flavobacteriales > Weeksellaceae > Chryseobacterium > Chryseobacterium sp. 22532. Next base: position 363,437 of record NZ_JBQENJ010000005.1, on the reverse strand, counting down.
ATGTAGGATTCACCACCATTACAGCACCTGTAAGCGGATATATCGGAAGAATTCCTTACAAAAAAGGAAGCCTGATATCAAGAACAGATGTTAATCCGTTGACACTATTATCGGATATCAGCGAAATTTATGCCTATTTCTCTTTAAGTGAACTGGATTTTATCGCGTTTCAGAATAAATACCCGGGAGCGAGCTTAGACGAAAAGCTAAAGAACATGCCAATGGTAGACTTGGTGATCGCAGACAACAGTACGTATCCTGAAAAAGGGAAAATGAGTATTGTAGACGGGCAGTTTGATAAAACCACCGGAGCCATTACCGTTCGTGCAGTTTTCCCTAATGAAAAAGGCGCTTTAAGAACAGGAAATACAGGAAGAGTGCGTATGCCTCAGATGCTTTCCAATGCTGTGGTAATCCCGCAGGAATCTACTTTTGAAATTCAGGACAAAACTTATGTCTATATTTTAGGTAAAGACAACAAAGTAACCAGCAAACCGGTAAAAATCTCAGGAAAAACCGAAAGCTATTACTTTATTTCTGAAGGACTTTCTCCGGGTGAAAAAATCGTATACACCGGAATCGGAAACCTAAAGGACGGAGCTTCTATCAAGCCGAAAGTAATTTCATCTGACAGCTTATTGAGAGCTAAACCTTTGTAATCTATTCCGAATACAGAAGACTTAAAAAAATAAACTTCTTATGTTAAAACAATTTATAGAAAGACCCGTACTATCAACGGTCATCTCCATTATACTGCTATTGCTGGGGGCACTTTCGGTTTTCAACCTGCCGATTACACTGTTTCCGGATATTGCGCCTCCCAGTGTTCAGGTAACGGCATTTTATCCGGGAGCGAACGCTGAAGTTGTAGCCCGCTCCGTTGCTGTTCCTATTGAAGAAGCAGTAAATGGGGTTGAGAATATGACCTATATGACCTCCAACTCAAGTAACGACGGTACCATGACCCTAAGCGTATTTTTCAAACAGGGCTCAGATGCGGATAATGCTGCAGTCAATGTTCAGAACCGTGTATCTAAAGCGATGAGCCAGCTTCCTCAGGAAGTAGTTCAGGCCGGAATTTCCACACAGAAGGTACAGAACAGTATGATTATGTTCATGGGACTGTCCAGTGATGACCCTAAGCAATATGACGAGCTGTTTCTTCAAAACTATCTGAAGATCAATATTATTCCGCAGATCCAGCGTATTCCGGGTGTTGCCCAGGCTCAGGTTTTCGGAACAAGAGATTACTCGATGAGAATCTGGTTAAAGCCGGACAGATTAGCAGCCAATAACCTTTCTCCACAGGAAGTAATGGCCGCTATCAAAGATCATAACCTTGAAGCTGCACCGGGACGTCTCGGCCAGGGAAGTAAGGAAACTTACGAATATATTTTAAAGTATAAAGGTAAGTTAAGCAAAAATGAAGACTATGAAAATATTGCTATCAAAGCCAATAATGACGGTTCATTTTTAAGATTAAAAGATGTAGCCAGAGTAGAATTTGGTTCCTATACTTACACAGCAGCCAACAGAGTGGACGGTAAACCTGTAGCAGGTTTCGCGATCCTTCAGACTGCAGGTTCCAATGCGAATGAAATTCTTACTGAAATTGAAAAGCAGGTTGATCAGTTTTCCACTACCCTTCCAAAAGGAGTAAAGCCAATCATCATGTACAATTCTAAAGACTTCCTGGATGCGTCTATACATCAGGTGGTTGAGACTTTGGTGATTGCATTTATCCTGGTATTTATTGTGGTGTATATTTTCCTTCAGGATTTCAGATCTACATTGATTCCTGCGATTGCAGTTCCGGTAGCCATTATCGGTACCTTCTTCTTCCTGCAACTGTTTGGATTCAGTATCAATATGTTGACATTGTTCGCACTGGTACTCGCCATCGGTATTGTGGTGGATGATGCTATTGTGGTGGTAGAAGCCGTCCATTCCAAAATGGAACAGACAGGAATGCCGGTAGAGCAAGCCACTACAAACTCTATGAGTGAAATTTCCGGTGCCATTATTTCCATTACATTGGTGATGTGTGCCGTATTTATTCCGGTTGGTTTCATGCAGGGTCCTGCGGGAGTTTTCTACAGACAGTTTGCCTTTACTTTAGTAATAGCAATCATGATCTCAGCAGTCAATGCATTAACATTGAGTCCTGCTTTATGTGCATTATTCTTAAATGATCCTCAGGGAGAACATGGTGAGCACGGTCATAAAAAAGGTTTTGGAGCGAAATTCTTCAATGCATTCAATGTAGCCTTCAATAATATGACCAGAAAATATATCTACAGCCTTAAGTTTTTAATTAAAAACAAATGGGTAGCCGTTGGAGGTCTTGCACTTATCATTGCTTCAAGTATTTTCTTGATCAATAAAGCTCCAACAGGGTTTATCCCAACAGAAGATCAAGGATTCGTTTTATATGCTGTAAATACCCCTCCGGGAAGTTCACTGGACAGAACGAACAGAGCTACTGAGCAGATTGATAAAATTGTAAATGCTGAAAAAGCCATGAATCACCTTTGGGTAGCCGATGGGATGAACTTTATCAGTAATGCCAACGCCTCTCCTTATTCTGCAGGTTTCATTAAGCTAAAAGATTATAAAGACCGTGGTGAAATGAAAGACCCGGATCAGATTGCAGCAGCGCTGACAGGGAAAGTATCACAGGTGAAAGATGCCAACGCGTTCTTCTTCAATTTCCCGACAGTACAGGGATTTGGTAACGTTTCCGGATTTGAATTTATGCTTCAGGATAAAACAAACGGCTCTTTTGAGCAGTTGGGAACAACCACTCAGGCCTTTATCGGTGAACTGATGAAACGTCCGGAAATAGCATTCGCCTTTACAACTTATGCTGCCGGAAACCCTCAGTACACAATAGATGTAGATTCGGATAAAGCGAATCAGCTGGGTGTCTCCATAACAGAATTGATGCAGACCATGCAGATCTATTACGGAAGTAGCTTTGTTTCGGATTTCAACAGGTTCGGGAAATATTACAGAGTAATGGCCCAGGCAGATATTCCTTACCGTACGGATGCGAATTCTCTGGAAGGGATTTATGTTAAAAACAATTTAGGTGAAATGGTTCCTGTAAAGACTTTGGTTACTTTAAAAAGAACTTTCGGTCCTGAAACCGTGACAAGAAATAACCTTTTCAACGCGGTAACCATCAATGGAACTCCAAAACCTGGTTACAGTACCGGAGATGCCATTAAAGCTGTAGAAGAAGTGGCTCAGAAATCTCTTCCGAGAGGTTTCGGATATGAATGGACGGGAATTACCCGTGAGGAGATCAAAACAGGTGGCCAAACCGCATTTGTATTCATGTTAAGTATACTATTTGTGTATTTCTTATTGGCTGCCCAGTATGAAAGTTATATTCTTCCGTTCGCTGTTATTTTAACAGTTCCTACAGGGATTTTCGGAGTATTTGCTTTCACCGGGTTAGCAGGAATTGACAATAATATTTACGTTCAGGTAGGTTTGATCATGCTCGTCGGACTGTTAGCGAAAAATGCGATCCTGATTGTAGAGTTTGCAGTTCAGAGAAGAAAAGCAGGAAAAACACTGATTGAATCAGCCCTTCAGGCTTCAAGATTACGTTTGAGACCCATTCTGATGACCTCATTTGCCTTCATCATCGGTATGCTTCCGCTAGTTTGGACACAGGGAGCTGCTGCGAAAGGTAACCACTCTATCGGTATCAGTACCGTAGGAGGAATGTTTACAGGAGTAGTATTCGGGATTTTCATCATTCCGGTAATGTATGTAATCTTCCAGTACCTGCATGAAAAAATGCCGAGCAGAAAAAAGAGAAGACTTCAAAAACAAAAATTGGAGGAAGAACTTTTAGCCACTGCTCATTAATAAAAAATGATTTACGAAACTTTGAGAGATTAAAATCACATTTTTTATGAACCATTAAGTTGTATTAAGATGTTAAGAATATTAAGATGAGCTCCGCTTGAAGCATATACTTATAAATCTATTTGATTTTCTTAACTAAACTTAACTCCTTAAATGTTCTTAATGGTTCGGTAAAAGCAAAGTATTCTCCTACTAAAGACCTCTTTGCATCAACAAAGTCCTCTCAAAGTTTTGTTTTCAAATAAAAGTCTATTTAAAACTATGAAAAGAATTAAGAATTTTATTCTGACCCTTATATTGGCTTTAGGCGCGGTTTCGTGTGTGTCCAAACTGGCATACACGGAGCCGGACCTTCAGCTTCCGGAAAAATTTCAGTACACGGCTACTGCTGATACAGCAAGCATCGCCAACCTGGAATGGAAACAGTTTTTCAGCGATCCCATTTTACAGGGACTGATTGAAAAAGGAATAAAAAATAACTATGATCTGCAGATTGCTCTAAAACAGGTAGCTTCTTCACAGGAAAAACTGAAACAGGCAAAATATCTTCAGTATCCTGATGTAGGCTTTGGTGTGTCAGCACAAATTTCAAAACCTTCGGAAAACAGCATGAACGGGAAAAGCTTAAATTCATTTTTAGGCCAGAACCACGTTGAAGATTACAACGCAGCATTCAATCTTTCCTGGGAGGCTGATATCTGGGGTAAGATCAAAAATCAGCAGGAAGTTTCAAGAATGCAGTACCTGCAAACTTACGAAGCTACAAAAGCATTACAGACCCAGGTAGTAGCAGCGATTGCCCAGGGATATTATAACCTGTTGATGCTTGACAAGCAATTAAATATTGCAAAATCAAATCTTGAATTAAGCAACAATACCCTTTCGATCACTGAAAAAATGTGGCAGAGTGGTGATACAACTTCTTTAGGCGTTCAGCAGGCTACGGCACAGAAACAGGCTACGGAGCTCTTGATCACTCAGCTGGAACAAAATATTGCGATCCAGGAAAATGCTTTAAGTATTCTTGTAGGTGAAAATCCAACTAAAATCAGCAGAACAATTGAAATGTCTGACACTTCTCTTCCGCAGGATATCTCAGCAGGCCTTCCGGCAGCTATGGTGAGCCGTCGTCCGGATGTGCGTCAGCAGGAACTGGTTCTGTTGGAATCCAATTCAATGGTGGGAATTGCTCAGGCTAATATGTACCCTGCCTTGAAAATCACGGCAAGCGGAGGTGTTAATTCATTTAAAATCGATAACTGGTTCCAGATTCCGGCGTCATTGTTCGGATCTGTATTAGGGGGAATTACCCAGCCAATTTTTCAGAAAAGACAGTTAAAAACCGACCTGAATGTGGCTAAAATCCAGAGAGAGAAAAACGTTTTGGCTTTCCGTCAATCTGTTTTAAATGCTGTGGGTGAAGTTTCCGATGCTTTGGTGTCTAACGAAAGTTTAAAAGTTCAGGAACAGAAAGCGGCAGAACAGGTATCAACGTTGAAAAACGGAATAAAAAGTGCAGAAATGCTTTACAAAGGCGGAATGGCCAATTACTTAGAAGTGATAACAGCTCAGGGAAATTCTTTACAGGCTGAACTGAATCTTGCGTCTGTAAAAAGACAGAGACTGAGCAGCATTGTAGATCTTTACAGAGCTCTTGGCGGCGGTTGGAAGTAGTAAATTTAATTATATTGTTTGAAGTGCGGTCTCTGGTTTAGGGGCCGCATTTTTGTTTTCTCCTGCAGGTTGAATTACTAATTAAGCGCATTAAAATAACACAAACATCTGTCGGATCTGCTCAGTCTGCGAGATATTTTACGTTATAAACCACATCAATCCCTTTGTAGATCATCAATTTGAACCATTAAGATCATTGAAAAAAATTAAATTTATCTAAGAAGAAATCACATGAAATTTTTAAATTCTCATCACTTAAAGCGAAGCTAAACTTAATATTCTTAAAAACTCAACCAATCCTTAATGGTTTAAAAATATACCGAAAATTTATTTTTGGAACTGCCCGGAGATCCATTGAAGCAGCTCTTCAAAGTCTTTTTGCGAATATCCTAATGGCAGATAGTGAATATCATCGGCTTTTCTGTACCAGGTCAGCTGACGTTTTGCATATCTGCGGCTGTTTTTTTTGATCTCGGAAACAGCAAAATCCAGATCCCATTCTCCGTCAAAATATTTGAATAATTCTGCATATCCAACAGTTTTCAAAGCAGTAAGATCTTTAAACTTCTCTAAACTTTCCGCTTCCGCCAAAAGTCCTTTTTCCATCATGATATCTACTCTCCTGTTGATCCTGTCATACAAATCCTCTCTTGGAGCTTCAATTCCGATACGGATCACATTAAAGTCTCTGGAATCCTGGGAAACAGCAATCTGTTCAGAATATTTTTTATCCGTCTGCCAAATTACGTCAATAGCCCGTAAAAGTCTTCTGTGATTGTGAAAATCCACCACTTCAAAATACTCGGGATCAAGTTTTTTTAATATTTCCTGAAGCTTTTCGATTCCTTCGGTATCAAGGATTTCCTGTAATTTTTTCTGATTGTTTTCATCAGCTTCAGGTAAGTCATTCAAACCTTCAATAACTGCTTTTTCATACATCATACTTCCGCCGACCAAAATAACGGTGTCATGATTGACAAAAAGTTCATTGATTTTTTTTAAAGCGTCTTCCTCATACTGCCCGATAGAATAGTACTCCTGAACCGAAAGATTCCCGATAAAATGATGAGGTGCTTCCGCCAGTTCTTCTTCCGAAGGCGATGCTGTCCCTATTTTCATTTCTTTAAAAAACTGGCGGGAATCGCAGGAAATAATTTCCGTATTAAAATGCCTGGCCAGATCAATTGCCAGCCTCGTTTTGCCTATTCCAGTGGGTCCTACAACTGAAATCAAGTTTTTTATATGTAGTTTATCTATTTGTTTATTAAAAGTCATATGGAATCTTAAATCTTCATCATTAATTGTGGTTTCCAAATCACTGCGATTTCACAGTGCTAATTTAAATGTTTATCTTTGTACAACAATAAAAAACTATGATTTTATCAATGACCGGATTCGGCAGAGCCGAAGGTGTTTTTGAAGGAAAAAAGATTTCAATAGATATTAAATCTCTGAACAGCAAAAGCTTTGATTTGAATATTAAAGTCCCTTTACGTTATAAAGAGAAAGAATTTGAGATCAGAAAAATCCTTAATGACAGAATTATCCGTGGAAAGGTAGATTGCTACATTAATTTGGAGAACCTTGAAGAGACGAATGACGTAAAGATCAACAGGAGTTTAATTGACTCTTATATGAATGAGCTTCGTACCATCGCTTCTGACGGTCCAGACTTTGAATATCTGAAAATGGCAGTAAGACTTCCTGATGCCATTACTTCAAGGCCTGATGAACTTACAGACGGTGAATGGGAGGCTTTGGCAAAGATCGTTCATGCAGCTGTAGACCGCTTTATGGAATTCAGAAAGACAGAAGGATCTATTTTACATGAAGAGCTCGAAAGAAACATCCAGAATATTGATAAATATCTTTCTGAAGTAGTTCCTTATGAAGAAGAAAGAATCATTGCTGTAAAAGAGCGTTATCAGAAATCTTTAAAAGAATTCGAGAATGTAGACGAAACACGTTTCTACCAGGAAATGGCTTACTTCACGGAGAAACTTGATATTGCAGAAGAGAAAGTAAGGCTGACCCAGCATTTGAAATACTACAAAGAAGTAATGGATAACGAAGATTTCAACGGAAAAAAACTGGGCTTTATTTCCCAGGAAATCGGAAGAGAGATCAATACTTTAGGTTCAAAGGCCAATCATGCAGAGATCCAGAAGCTAGTGGTCATGATGAAAGATGATCTGGAAAAAATAAAAGAACAGACGTTAAACGTATTGTAGACCATAGACCTATAGACAAGAGATCAAAGAGTTTATTCTCATATCTCTAATCTAAAAATCTCTAATCTAAATGAATAAAGTAATCATATTTTCAGCACCATCGGGGAGCGGAAAAACTACATTAGTAAAGCATTCTCTGGAAACGTTTCCTGAACTGGCGTTCTCCATCTCATGTACCACAAGACAGCCGAGGGGAAGTGAGATCCATGCAGTGGATTATCATTTTTTGAGTCCTGATGAATTCAGACAGAAAATAGCGGAAGATGCTTTTGTAGAATATGAAGAAGTATATACTGACAAATATTACGGTACTTTAAAATCTGAAGTGGAAAAAATCTGGAATCAGGGAAAAGTAGTTATTTTTGATGTAGATGTAAAAGGGGGAATTTCCTTAAAAAAATATTTTGGAGAGCAAGCCCTGTCCATTTTCATTGAACCGCCTTCCATAGAAGAATTGGAACGAAGATTGATCTCCAGAAATACGGACGATGCAGAAACCATCAAAACACGTGTAGCAAAGGCAGAAGAAGAAATGACCTTTGCGAAAGAGTTTGACAGGATCGTTATTAATACCGATCTTGATGTAGCAAAAAAAGAAATAGAAAGTTTAATAAAAAATTTTATTGGGAATTAAGAGATGGATGATGGAAGTCGAATCATGGAAGTTTGAAAGAGTAATTACAATTCAAACTACAACATTCTAACTTCTAATTTCTAGCTTCTAACTTCCAGAATCAAAAAACATTAAGGTGGATATGAGTACCGAAACATTAGAAAAAGCTAAATCTGCGATTCCTGTAAGAGGATTTCTGGATATAAAAGACATAGCAATCCCTCAAGGAGAGGAACTGGTGAAAGCTATTCTGAAACTTAAGGAAGAAAAAAATGCGGTGATCCTTGCCCATTATTACCAGCCGGGAGAAATTCAGGATATTGCTGATTTCCTGGGAGATTCTCTGCAGCTGGCAAGACAGGCCAAAGACACCAATGCAGATATGATCGTATTCTGTGGAGTACATTTCATGGCTGAAGCCGCTAAAATTCTGAACCCGACTAAAAAAGTAGTTCTTCCTGACACCATGGCCGGATGTTCTCTGGCAGACGGATGTTCTGGAGAAGGATTGAGAAAAATGCGCGAACAGCATCCTAATGCCCTGATCGCTACGTATATTAACTGCAACGCAGAAACTAAAGCAGAAAGTGATATCATCGTAACCAGCTCAAATGCGGAAACTGTGATTGAAGCCCTTCCAAAAGACAGACCGATCATTTTTGCTCCGGATAAAAATTTAGGAAGATATTTATCTAAAAAAACCGGTCGTGATATGATTCTTTGGGACGGAAGCTGCATCGTACACGAAGCATTTTCTATGGAAAGAATTGCCCAGCAGATGGCAGACAATCCTGATGCGAAGTTAATTGCACATCCTGAAAGCGAGGAAGCCGTTTTAAAATTGGCTCACTTTATAGGTTCTACTTCTGCTCTGCTGAATTTTGTAGAGCAAGACGATTGCCAGAAATTCATTATCGCCACTGAGGAAGGAATTCTTCACGAAATGAAAAAACGTGCCCCGCATAAGGAACTGATTCCAGCGCTGGTTTTTGATGAAAGCTGCAACTGTTCGGAATGTTTCTATATGAAACGTAATACTATGGAAAAATTGTATCTGTGTATGAAATATGAGCTCCCGGAAATCCTTATTGACGAAGAGCTTCGTTTAAAGGCTCTCAAGCCAATCGAGGCCATGCTGGATCTTTCAAAAAGTATAAAATAATAATAAAGCACTGTTTCACAGTGCTTATTTTTTTATATATTTAAGATTCAAACCAAAATCTTTACATATGAAAAATTTAAAAAAATTAGACAACGAATGTCTAAAAAGCATCAATGGCGGAACATCAACAGAATGTGCCACTTATTGTAAACCCGATGAAGTATGTATTCCGGGAGTATGTGGTAGTCCTCCAAAATGTTTAGCCACTTCTTAAAAAGTTGATGAGTTAATCAACTTTAGTAAATTAAAAAGCACTGTTTTATAACAGTGCTTTACTTTTTAAATGGGGCCGAAGCAGAAATAATCTACTTTCACCCTTAATTTGCAACATTCAGGCAAAGCATTAAAATCTTCACATGATTTTGGATAATCCGGACCTACTCCATAAGGTCCCGGAGGGCAGTACTCAAAACAGGTATTTCCTCCGTTAATCGATTTCAGATTCTCTCTGCCTAACTTTTTAAGATTTTTCATATTGATTTGTTTTGGTTTCTAAATATAGCATTTTAAACCTCATCTATGAAAATGTACTAATAAAAAGAGACTCTAAATTAATTACACCATCGGAGCATAGCACGTACCTCCCGGAGTTCTCCAGCAGCCCCATGCGCCACCACCGCGAAAACATACATATGCAGCCCCGCCACATGTTTCAATTTGAAAGTCAGTAAATCCACCGCTGATTTTACTCTTTCCTTCTCTTGAAAGTTTTTTTAAATTTTTCATATTAATTTTAATTTTGTTTCATAAATACAATACTTTAAACATCATTTGTGAAAAAACATCACAACATGAAGAATAAAGCTTTAATTGACCACCGGACCTATACAGCTCATCATCACAAGATATTGTCCTTTACAGCAATCCGTTAAAGCAGCATACTGCTGACAGCTGCGCGTTGCTCCGGATCCCGGGGGCCCAAAAGTAGTTCCTGCAGGATAAGGACAGCCTCCCGGACATGCACCCCCATTAATTGTTTTCAATTTTGCTCTTGATAGTTTTTTCATAATATTTTGAATTTTAAATTACAGTTACACTATAGATTCACAAACTGTTGATATGCTTAACAAAGATGAACCTCAAAAACATCAAAGCCAAACCAGAATTAGCAGGTGTAGCTGAATATTGAATAAGTGATACAATTTGAAAGATTTCTGTAATCAACATTTCCAACAAAATAATTTTGATATCTCCGAATAATTTGTACATTTGTTTGGTAAAGAATGAACATTCTAAGAAACATATCAGATATTTTTGTACCGGAATCACCTGTTTCGGGGCTATCTTCTGTTTCTACATTCACAACTACAACAACTACCCCTTAGCGGGGTAAATTTTCACATATTATTTCCTGCACCCGTACTCTTTTTTTAAAGAGTAAACATTTCGTTTTACCTAACCTTAAATATTAATTGGATGAAAGTCTTAAAATTCGGCGGTACATCTGTCGCCAATGCCGGAAATATTCTCCTGGCAGAAAATATTATTAAAAAAGAATCTTTACAGAGCAGAGTAATTGTTGTAGTTTCAGCCCTTCACAGTGTTACTGATACCCTGATAAAAGCAGCTGAATACGCTTCTCTTAAAAATGAAAAATATATTCCCATCATTAAAAATCTGGAAGAAAGGCATTTGGAACTTGTTAAAGAACTGGTTCCTGTTTTATCCCAGAGCTCATGGCTAAGCTTTGTTAAAAAGCATTTTAATGATATGGAAGATATCTACAGCGGAATATTTGTATTAGGTGAGTTTACAGATAAAATCCGGGACAGGATTACTTCATATGGCGAATTTCTGTCCTCAAACCTTATTGCAGCCAGGCTTCAGTATGAGGGATTGGACTGTATATGGATGAATTCGGCTGACCAGATCAGAACAGACGGCAGCTTTACCAATGCGAAGGTAGATTTTGAGATCACTGAAGAAAATGTAAAGAATTTTGCAGCTGAGCATAAAAATCAGATTATCGTTGCACCCGGCTTTATAGCTAGAGATCAGAGCGGAAATGCCACCACGTTAGGCAGAGGTGGCTCCGATTATACAGCAGCCATTATTGCGGCGGCAGTTTCTGCTGAAGAACTTCAGATCTGGAGCGATGTAAACGGGATGATGACTGCAGACCCAAGATTGGCTTCCAATGCTAAACCCATTCCTGAGATTTCTTATCATGAAGCCATGGAACTTTCCCATTTTGGGGCCAAGGTTCTATATCCGCCATCCATACAACCTGTTATGGCAAAAAATATTGATCTTAAGATTAAAAATACTTTTGATCCGGAGGCACGTGGAACACTAGTTTCCCATAAATTAAGCAAACCGGCTGTTGAAAAGCAACAGATCGCTGCAGGAGTTTCCAATATGAGCCATATTGCCCTTCTTACGCTGGAAGGCAGTGGAATGGTAGGAATTCCCGGAACTTCAGCAAAACTTTTCCAATGTCTCAGCCTTGAAAAGATTAATGTTATTCTTATTACCCAGGGTTCTTCGGAACATTCTATTACCATTGCTGTCAATGAAAAAGATGTGTTTCATGCAGAAAATGTTGTGAACTCCTCTTTTGAAGATGACATAAAACTTCAGAGAGTGACTCCTGTAAAAATAGAAACCGGACTTTCAATTGTGGCTCTGGTAGGAGAAAACATGAAAAACAGAAGTGGAATCAGCGCTAAAATGTTCGGATGCCTGGGGAACAACGGGATTAATATCAGAGCTATTGCACAGGGATCCTCAGAAAGGAATATCAGTATCGTTATTTCAGAAAAGGATATTAAAAAAGCAGTTAACGTTCTTCATGAAGAATTTTTTGAATCTGAAATTAAGCAGGTACACCTTTATCTGTGTGGAGTCGGAAATGTAGGATCAAAACTGGTAGAGCAGATCTTTGAACAAAATGAATATCTTAGGGAAAACAATTTGATTAATCTAAGAATTGCAGGCATTTCCAACAGCCGGAAAATGTTTTTTTCTGATCAGGGAATTTCCGAAAGCGAATATAACAATTGGAGTGAAAAAGGTGCCGAAGCATCTATCCATGGCTTTGCAGAGGAGATCATTTCCCGAAACCTTAGGAATTCAGTATTTGTTGATGTAACAGCCAGCTCCTCAGTACCGGAAATCTATGACAATTTATTAAAAAGAAGCATCAATATTGTGGCCTGTAATAAAATTGCAGCCTCTTCAGATTTTGAAGTGTATAAAAACTTAAAAAGTACTGCCCGGAATCACAACTGCAAATTCTACTTTGAAACCAATGTAGGAGCCGGACTTCCGGTTATCGGAACCATTAATGATCTTATGAAAAGCGGCGATAAAATCACGTCAATCCAGGCTGTATTAAGTGGAACCCTGAATTTCGTTTTTAACAATTATGACGGAAGCAGAACCTTTTCAGAAGTTGTTGCCCAGGCACAGAAAGAAGGTTTTACTGAACCGGACCCACGGCTGGATCTGACTGGAACTGATGTAGCCCGAAAAATCTTAATTCTTGCCAGAGAAGCCGGATACCCCCTCCAGTTTGAAGATATAGAAAATGAAAACTTCCTGCCTGAAGAATGCCTTCATGGAAGTGTAGAAAACTTCTATGAGAAGCTTACTGAATATGAAAGTCATTTTAAAAATTTAGTCAATGAGGCTCAGAAAAATGGCAAAATATTGAAATATACCGCTGAATTTAAAGATGGCAAAGCTAAGGTTGGCCTTCAGCATGTTGCTCCGGACAGTGATCTGTACCATCTGTATGGCAAAGACAATATTGTCATTTTCAAAACTTTAAGATACTCCGAGCAGCCTCTTGTTGTAAAAGGCGCCGGCGCAGGGGCTGAAGTAACTGCCAGCGGTGTTTTTGCAGATATTATCCGATCAGTTTAAAATAAATAATATGAAAAAGATAAAAATAAAAGTTCCGGCTACCATTGCCAATCTCGTTTGCGGATTTGATATCCTGGGAATGGCTATTCATGAGCCTTATGACGAAATGGAACTGAAATTACTGGACAGTCCTGAGATCATTATCAGGCATAAGGATCATTTCGGACTTCCGGAAGATCCGTCAAAGAATGTAGCGGGCGTTGTTCTCCAAAACATCATGGAGCATCTGAAGCTCACAAAAGGTTTTGAAGTCACAATCCGTAAACATATAAAGCCGGGCAGCGGGCTCGGCTCCAGTGCGGCAAGTGCCGCCGGAGCCGCTTTTGGGGCCAATGCCTTATTAGGAAATATTTTATCCCGTGAAGAAATGGTTCATTTCGCTATGTTCGGTGAAGAGCTTGCTTCCGGAGTACGCCATGCAGACAATATTGCTCCGTGCATTTATGGAGGTATCACATTGGTGAAATCCTCCTCTCCTATTGATATTATTCCGTTGAGTACCCCCAATCTGTTTGTGGCAGCAGTACATCCGCAGGTTGAAGTAAAAACTTCTGATGCACGGCAGATTTTAAAGAAAAATATTCTTCTGAAAGATGCTGTAGAACAGTGGGGGAATATAGCAGGACTCGTGACAGGAATCCTCAAAAACGATATTCCGCTCATCGGACGAAGTCTGAATGATGTGATTATAGAACCTGTCAGGAGCATCCTAATTCCGAAATTTGATGAGATTAAAACAAGAAGTTTGGAGGCCGGCGCACTTGGAGGCGGAATTTCGGGTTCAGGGCCTTCAATTTTTATGCTGGCAGAGAAAAAAGAAACGGCAGAAAAGATTGCCCAGCTGATGAAATCTATTTACGATGAAATTAAAATTGAGAGTTTTGTGTATGTCTCAAAAATAAACCCTTCAGGAATTGAGATTGTTGAAGAAGATCATAATGATAACCAATAAATTAAAGACAATGAATTATTATAATTTAAAAGATAAGCAGGAAACCGTTAATTTCAAAACAGCTGCTATAAAAAGCCAGGGTAATCAAAAAGGATTGTTTTTTCCTGAAAAAATTCCTCAGTTTAATGAAGAATTTATTCAAAATTTGCATCTGTATTCCAATGAAGAAATTGCGTTCAGATGCATGAAAGATTTTATCGGGGACGAAATTCCCTCGGAAATATTAAAGAAAATTACTACAGAAACCATCAGCTTTGAGATTCCTTTAAAAAAGATCAGTGAGCGCATATCTATTCTGGAGCTTTTCCATGGACCAACGTTAGCATTTAAAGATGTGGGAGCAAGGTTTATGAGCCGTTGCCTGTCGTATTTTCTAAAAGATCAGGATAAAAAAGTAACAGTTCTTGTGGCGACTTCCGGTGATACGGGCGGAGCTGTTGCTCATGGATTTTATAATGTCCCGGGGATCAATGTGGTTATTCTTTACCCCAAAAACAGGGTGAGTGCTGTTCAGGAAAAACAGCTTACAGCACTGGGAAGAAATATTTTGGCACTGGAGGTTAACGGAAATTTTGATGACTGTCAGAATCTTGTCAAGCAAGCTTTTTCAGATGAAAGTATTAACTCAGAATTGTTTTTAACCTCAGCTAATTCTATTAATGTTGCAAGATGGCTTCCTCAGCAGATTTATTATTTATTAGCTTTAAAACAATGGAAACAGCACGAAAATCAGGATCCGGTCATTGGCGTTCCGAGTGGAAATTTCGGAAATATCTGTGCTGGACTTCTTGCCTACTTCCGAGGGCTTCCTGCAGAGCATTTTATTGCTGCATGCAACAAAAATGATGTAGTTCCTGATTATCTGAAAAGTCATCAGTATCATCCTAAAAAAGCTGTAGCCACCTTATCCAACGCCATGGATGTTGGAGATCCAAGTAATTTCACCAGAATTCTGGAACTTTTCGGACATCAGTTTGATCATCTGAAGAATGTAATTTCGGGATATTCAGTAGATGATGAATCCACACTTCATACCATTAAAGAGGTATATGAAAAATATGGATACATCCTCGATCCTCACAGTGCGGTTGCATTTGCTGCTATGGAACAGTACCTGAATGAAAATCCCGGCAAAAAGGGACTTATATTGGGAACTGCACATCCTGTAAAATTCCCTGAAGCAGTAGAAAAAGCAGCCCATATCACCATTGATACCCCCGAAGCACTGAATGATCTCATGAAAAAGGAGAAAAAAACTGTAGAAATAAATGCAGATTTTGAAGAATTAAAACGATTTTTGCTGAATAAAAATCAGGACAATGAGCAAGATCTTTCTTGAAGATGTAAAAATATATGCCTACCACGGCGTGCTTCCCGAAGAAAATATCATCGGGACCTATTATATTTTAAATGCAGAACTGCACACGGATCTTTGGAAAGCTGCGGAAACAGATGACCTGAATGATACGATAAGCTATGCTGACATCAACGGGATCATTCATCAGGAAATGGCCATTAAATCCAAATTACTGGAGCATGTGGCAGGAAGAATTATTATGAAGATTCATGAAAGTTTCCCCCAGATTTCCTACATTAAACTGAAGATTACAAAAACTTCACCACCGATGCAGGGCGAAATGAAAGGCGCAAGTATTGAACTGGAAAGAAGCTTCAAACCTGATGATTTTTAATTTTATCTACACAAAAAACATACTGAATTGAAATCCATCAAATTATTATTTTTATTAAGTTTCGCCATGGTTTTTGGCCAGACTGCTGTTGATAATCAATCCACTGTTTACAATTTCCCGAAAATAAAATCCAGCATTACTATGCCGGTAACCATTCCGCTTTCTGAAATCAGCAATATGATTAATGCTTCGGTAAAAGAGCTGGTATTTCAGGATGATTCTTATACAGATAACAATAACGATCAGTTTAAGGTCAAAGTATGGAAAACCCGGCCTATCCGTCTTGTGGGCGGAACAAGCCAAAACCTTCTGATAGAAGTTCCTTTAAAAATATGGGCCGAAAAAGGGATTGGTACCCTGGGAGTTTATTCGTATCAGAATACGACTTTTGAAACAGTTATGTCCTTCAATACCACGATTAATTTTAATAACAACTGGACAATTTCTACCAATACGCAGCCCAACGGTTTCAGATGGGTGACAAAGCCTGTCCTGGATTATGGCAGAATACAGATTCCTATCACTTCACTGGTAGAAAAAAGTCTGAAGGAACAGCAGGGGAAATTTGCCAAAACTATTGATCAGCAGATGGCTACGCAGCTGAATTTCCAACAGTATGCAGTAATGGCATGGAATGTTTTCTCGCAGCCTTTTAATATTTCGGAGGAATATAATACGTGGCTGAAAATAAGCCCGGTAGGCGTGAATATCACCCCACTGAAGTTCTATGGGAATGAGATCACTACGAATATAGGAATGGATATTTACTCGGAAACGTTTACAGGAAGCAAACCTGCTGCATCACCAACGGTAAAATCAGCCGGGAACTTTAATGTCGTTCCTGTTCTGGCAGATAAATTCCTCTTGCAGACCACAGCTAATGTTCCTTTTTCTGAAGCTACCAATATTGCCAGAAATATGTTCATGAACAAGGAATATGATGTCCGAGGCTCAAAGGTAAAGATCAAAGATATCCGAGTTTATGGTGCTGAAGGAAGAGTGATCATTGAAGCTGAAACAGAAGGCTACGTAAATGGAAAAGCCATTATTTCCGGGATCCCTGTATATGACGAAACGAAAAAGAAAATTGTTCTCTCCAATACAAAATTCAATTTAAGGACAGCCAATATTCTGCAGAAAACCGCTACCCTGCTTTTCAAAGGGAAAATTGTAAAGATGATCGAAGAGGAATACGGAATTCCAACACAGGAACTGGAACTCGCCTCAAAGAAAAGTATAGAAGAGGCATTTAACAAAGAATATTATAAAGGCTTAAAAATGAACGGAAGGGTTTTCAATCTGAAACCAGGCAGTATCCTGGTCAACCAATCCGGCATCACTGCAGTCATTGAAACAAATGCCACTTTAAAACTAATACTTAACGGAATTTAAATTAATAAAAAAAACAAAAATTAACCATGAGAAAATATTTACAAATTGTAGACAGACACCGGGCATCCAAAGGAGCAAGGTTTGCTAATTATCTAATTGACCTTGTTGCTTTTTATATTGTGTTTTTTATCATTCTTATGATACTTATGCCTATCAGTCCGGCTTTCAGAGAATGGATTGCCAATACCAGCGATATTGCACAAAGATTGCTGGGCATTATTTCTTATATATTATTTTCTTTCTTCATGGAAGCCATAACCGGCGGAAGAAGCCTGGGAAAACTGATTACAGGAACCAAAGTAATTATGATTGATGGGGAAAAACCTTCTATCGGAAATTATTTTGTAAGAAATATTATAAGAGGAATTATATTGGTTGACCAACTATCATTTTTGGGTGAAAATGGCTTTCATGATAATTGGAGCAGCACACGTGTGGTGAACATAAAAGATTATGAAGCTGAAAGACAGCTGAAAAGCGATATCAACAGCATTGGAGCGAAAGAAATGATTTAAAAATTTTTGTTCATTAATTTTTTTTTGCTATATTTGCACACCTCAAAAATGGTAAAAATGGTACTTTGGCCGAGCGGCTAGGCAGTGGTCTGCAACACCATCTACAGCGGTTCGAATCCGCTAGGTACCTCATCGCTTCTTTATACAATATTGAAATTCAATAAGTTATAGAGAAGCGTTTTTGTTTTGTGTCTATTATTGTGTCTACAACAAAGAAAACTACTTTTCATACACACGCATAAAGATCACAAAAACTCGGTATAATTTTTACTATCATATTTAAAGGCATTCCATTGTTAGATCGCTCTAACTTTTTTTCAATCTTTATCATTTAGTCTATTATTAAAACCAAATTCGTATTTTTTGTATATTCGAAACGTAAAACTAAAAACCATGATATTAAGTAAAATTATTGCAGCAACTATGATTTGCGCGTTTTCTCTTGCGTTTTCTCAAAGTCAAGATTGGGTATCTGTAGGAAAATCTTCATCTAATTTTGAATTTTTAGTTAAAGACTTTTCAAAAACTAATAGACCAGATATTTATTCGGGTTGGGTAAAAACGGTTTATGCACCGAAAAATATTAAAAATAAAAAAGGTGTAATTATATCACAAAGGAGCAAATATTCTCTATCTAATTGGGAAATTAATTGCAACGAAAAGGAATATAACATAAAGAATTCTATTGATTACAATTCTAATGGTAAAGTTACTGGCAGTTACGATAATTTTTTAGGATGGAGTAAAATAGCTCCAGATTCAATGGCTGAAGGCGTATATCAAGAAGTTTGTTATTTATTTTTTAATTAAGAATTTTTTACACAGTTGTTACACGGATTATTTAACTATATAAGGCTTTACATCATGACTTTTAACATAATCCTCTACAATACCAACCTCATCTATATCAATGAATTCTAAAAAATTTGAATCTCTAATATGCTCCCACATTAAATGGTTTTTTTCATTTTTCTTTTGTGGCTCTCTACCTAGTACAAAGTATTTTCCATTTTCTTTTCCTTCGAGTTCAATAGCTTTTGTTAAAGATATATATCTTGTGACATCGTTTTCAAGATTATAATATTTCTTTTCAAAATTAAAAGCTTGCCCAGCTACTGGAACATTATTAATGCCAAAAAAGTTAACTTCTATAGGAGCGAAAAGATTTTCAAAATTTGATGAATCTAATGTAATATCTATATTTACATTTTCCTCAATCGCAGGATATAGAGATTTTTCAATTTTATAAAAGACATCAATTTCTTTATGTCTGACTGAATCTGATTCGTAAGAATTGTATTTAAATATATAGCTTTCAAAAAGTTTAATAAAATTATTAAATGAAAAGTCTAAGTCAATTATTTTTGGATATGAAAATTGAATTATGTTGTTTGAATATTTTGACAAATAAATTAAATATTGGTCGTTAATCCAATCTCCAGCAGTAGATAAATCTTTGAAAAATAACTCAGATTCACTGTCGCTATTTATATCTTTTTCTAATGCTTTTAAATAACTCTTAATGAAATAAAATTTCTCATTATCCAATATGCCTTTTAGTGCATTAAGTTTGTCAAATGAATTTTGAAAAAAATATTGTTCTCCATTACTCATAACTAAACCAATGCTTATCTTATCGTCTAAAGCAGCATTTATGGGTATTGATAATATTGAATATATTGTTTTCATATTAATTGAGTATAAAATATTTTAAAAATTGCCTAAATGTTATTTCACATTTCTTAATCCACGCATCTTGGAATATGGATTTTTCCAATTGCTCTTGCAAATCAATTATGTTTAGATTCCAGGAATTAGGAACTTTTTTTAGAATTTCATTCAAATTATCTTTACACTCTGAAATGCAAAGATAGAAATTTCGAATCACTTCTTCAATATATTGATTGGTTCTGGTATTCTTTGAAAACAAAATTCTAGCCAGTTCGGAATTAAGAATAGTTTCATGTTCATTAATTTCATATAATCCATTTTTTAAGCTATTTGTGTTAAATATGTTAACATGGTCTATAGCATAAAAGAATGATGTTCTATTTTCTGTAGTATGTAATAATAGATTGAAATTGTTATGGTGTCTATCTTCATTGGATAACCATATATCGAATAAAGCTATTTTAATAAAATCAAATTTGTCACTGACTCTATCTCTAAACTTTTTATCTTTAAATAACGAATATGTAGTTTGATCAATTTCTTTAGCCCCATCTAAATACAACGACCCGAAACAATCTTTTCTAAACCATTGAGGCTGTAACCTATACCTCATATCATCTGGTATGTGTTCTTCCTTTACTGTTATAAGTGAAGTTTCAGGTGTTTTTATACTCCAAATCTTAGCAAATTCTGATGCTAATAATTCATTAAAGAGATAAATCGGAAATTTATCATATTTACAAACCCAAAATTTAAAATCATCACAAAAAACTAAAACAGGGTAGCTTCCAGCGGTTTCAAAAATTTTTTTTACACTTTCAATTGTTTTTAATTGTTTCATTATTATCAGTTCAAAATTGACAAATATGATTTTGTCTCGCAGCTACTAATTTATAATTTTTTCATAAATATTATAGATTTATTTCTGAAGTAAAATTAAAACCATAAAGCGACAAAAGTCGTCGTATAATATCTTTTTTCTATTTTGCTAGGGATTGTTTCCCTCGCGCATGCGCGTGTGCGTATTGGTCCGATTTAGTAATTATGACTACGCTTTATTCTAGGAAAGGCCGTATAAACTTTTGACTGTATTATTATTTCCTTTACACGCGAACAGATAGTGGGATATAAAATTTCTAATTACGCGTGTAGTGACTGTAGAAAAGCCTTAATACTAATGCAAATCTGAGCAAACCCTCGCGCGTGCGCGTATAGACTCTAAGAACTTGGGATGATCTATTTTCCAATTATTAATAATAACTTCACCCTAGTAAACTATACGCGTAATGATCGACATAAAATCTTAGATAATTCCTTTATGGATACCCGTAATTATAAATTCTCATGTATTAATATCTTTATCAAAAATTTATTCATGAAACAGTTATTATACATTCTTATTTTTTACGCTTCAAATTTATTTTGTCAAGATTTACCTGAAGGTATTGGCCCCTATAAAATTGATAAATTAACAATTAAACAGTTTGACAGTATTACTAAATCTCAAAACTTGAAACTTATTGAATGTGTAGGTATGAACTGCTTATACTCAAATCTAAATAAACCTAATGTTTATGTTAAAGTAATACCAAACACTAAGGAAGTTTCAGATAATTCTTATCCTACTTATTATTTAGACAACGTAACAACCTACAATATTAAAAATTTAAAGATTAATAATAAATACACCATTGGATTTGCTAATTTGATATTTGTCGATAACATTCTTTCTTTCATCCATTTTAGCGATGTAACAGGCTACCTTTCAATGGACTTTGAAACAAAATATGGATTAGGGGAACTATCTAAAACAGAAAGAGATGATTACTGCTATATTAATAGAGAGCGAATCTCATTTACTAAAAAAAACTATTATAGAACTTACACCAATGGTAATATAGAAATAAATAGAGTTATTTCGGATGGCAAAGATGATAATTGCGACCAGAAGACTTCTTTATATTTCATAGCGGAAAATCTCGAAACAATTAAAAAAATCAAAACTGAAAACAAAGCAAAGGAAGAATTCTTTAAAAATATAGAAAACAATAAAAAGAGGGACGAACTGAAAGATTTATAATTACACAACCTCAGCGTTTTGCTGAGGTTTATATTATATTAAAGGTTTCAATCTCAATCATTCTTAGATCCCGGAGATTAAATAACCCAATAGATTAGCCTTATCTTTATTTTCCTGGACTACCTTAATATTTTTCACAATAAATTCTGCTGGCTCTTCTGTAGTTCCTTTGCATTGGAAGAGCAATGATTTATTGCCTGCATAATTTGAATTCATACCCATCAATGACCTGTTTACCAACTTCTGGCCATTAACAGTGATAGATACATAATAATTTGCATTTGTTTCAGTATTGAATTCAAAATCTATTTGCATATCAAAAAAAGCATTCATTGGAATATCTTTCCCTGTCCATATCCTCTCAAATCCTGCGACAAAATTAGTAGGTTTAATGATTCTCCATATTTCCAAATTACCCGAAGTATCATAGTCTATTGACTTAACAATCGAAAATATTGGCCTTACGGAAAGTGTCGGATGAATTACTGCAAAAGAGAATCCGGATTTATTAATGTTATCGTCATTAGTGTTATTGGTTTCACCATATTGATTTATAATTCCATCCAAAATATCCATGTTATATGAGTTGTTAAGCTGCATAAACTTAACTTTCATAAATACAGAAAAAACATTGCCAAAATCAAATTTTAAACTTCTAATCTTTGCTTGATTATTTACTGCTGTAATATTATCTATTAGCTTAATTCCACCATCGAAAAGTGTTACATTATTTGGATCAAATCCATCAGAGAAATTTTCCCACTGATCAATATTTGTCGAACCAATGGAATTTGCTTTAGAAATTTGAACATATAAATTTATTTGAGAAGAAAAAGACGATATATCTGATTTCTTTAAAATATAATCAATTTCATTTCCAATTGTGAATGTAAAATAATCAGAAGCTAAATTCACCTGTGAAGCGGAACCTTTAATGGTGAACTGGATAAACTTTGATCCGGCAGGAATTTGTATATCTGGTCCAAGAAGCCCAAATTTTATAAGGGAACCTAAAGAATCTGTCAGCCGATAATACGCTCCATTTATAGATACATGTGATGTGAACTTCGTATACTGTGAAATATCTATTTGGGGTGACAGCTTTCGAGCATTTGTCGGATCAGGTTGAATAAGACCAGCTGCATCTATATAACCACTTGTAAAAGAATCGAAGTTTGAGTATTGCGAAAAGCCGTAATTAGTATTCTGGCTAGTCTCTCTTAAATCAATTCGATTCTCTAATTCTACAGGACTAACTATTTTTTTCACTTCACCTGGTATTACAATATGATAATTAATTTTAATCACATTAAGATCAACTTCAACAGATGTTGATTTAATGCCTATGTCTATTTTTACCGCTCCGGAAGGAACAGCAATTGGCGTATTATTGTTTGTTAAAAATATACCTAAAGTTATATTAGTAGCACTCAAAAAAACACCTCTATAAGCAGCATTCCAATTTATGAAATCAATTGTATTTGTATGTACAGGCAACGTCAAATAACCTGTGCGTCTTCTAGATGTATCATTAACGAGTACACCTGAGGGATCATAAAAACCTGTTGGGTAAGAAGTTATTAATGTACCCTCGAATGTTTTTGAACTGGTAGTAATAATGTCATCTGATCCCATAAACCAATTATTTATCTGCTCTCCTCCCTGTGCTTTTACTGCGTCTGTGGGATCAAATGCTTCAGCAACATCAACACCTGGCAGTTTGTTAGCCTCTTTAATCCAAGAAGTTCCGTTATAAAAGAATAATGTATCATATCCTTCAATGGCCTTTAAACTACCGGCACTGGGGTAATTTGTTCCTGGACTTGCTGAATATATTGTTGGTTTATGCCAAGTATTTGCAGTAAAAGGCCCGGCATCTAATGGCGAGATTGGCTTTGCAATATTATGTAACAGCTGATAAAATATAGCAGTTGTCATTCTTTTTAATTTTCCATCCCCATCTTCAAACAGTAAATTTCCATCTTCGAGAGTCGTTATCTCTTCCAGTTCATTTATTGACTTTAGCTTTATAAAAGCTGTATTTATATTCTTTGTTGTCATTTTTTATTTGTTATTTTTATAGAGTCGGAAAACTCTTAATTATATTTTTTATGGGTAAGAAAACTCCGTTACCCTCCTTTTTTATGAGTAAGAAAAACCGTTTTCTCAACTCTTTTTTATGGACTCTAAAAATTCATAAACTTTATTTTTTTTGACCAAAATTATTTTCAATCCTATATTGATGAGGTTCCCAATTTCATACTCCTATTCTTAGTAATATTTATATTAAATTCTGCATATTCCAAGTTTATCAGTAGAGAAGGGTCATTTCTAATTTTGACCTTTCCAGTATTCATCAGTGTTTTCTGTGTGGAATTTGCAGAATTTTGAAATGATAAAAATTTATCGATTAATTGCCCTTTAATTTGTCTGCAAATCGTTCGAACCTCAACATTAGTTTTCATATATTTTTGCCGTTCATAATTAAATTTATCTCTATTAGAGTCATTCAAAAACGCATCAAATTTTTCTTTTTCAAAAGTGAAAAGAATGTTTTCCCATTCATCTAAAAGAGATTGAAATAATCCACTGTAGACTTCCTCATTGAAAAGGTCCTTTACTGTGCTAATTCCCAATTTAGAAATGCATTTACTCTGTTTGCTTTTTACTTCAAACCGAAAGGTATTTAGATCAATACCATATTCCGGATGCTCCATAAACTGCAGCCCCTTTGCATACGCTTTAATTTGTTTATACTTCGTCGCGTCTGTAATTTTGAAGTAAGGCTTTGCTGCATCTGGAGCTATGAAAGGCGTTCTTTTATGGAAAGAAATTCCACCGATAAGGTTTTTGATCTCTGTGTCAGGTACTAAATTTAGCCCATACTCAATATTCACTGCTTTTAATAGGCCAAATTCCTCCTGTCTTATCTTTATCTGTATAAATATATCCCGTAACGTTTTTAAGCAGTTTTTGGGGCTGAAATCATTACCATTATGTAAATAGCCATTAAAGTGATAATGCGGACTTATTGACACCTCTAAATGTCTAAAACCAATCAGATAACCATTTTCAATACTTTTCCTAAAATCAAACCTCATCAATGCACCAAACTTTGAATAGCATACATAGTTATTATTTTGAGGTTTACGGGAAAGCATTTCCTGTTCTGCAAATCCCCATAATCTCTGTATAATATCCTGATCAGTAATTGAAAATTTCAAATTATCCAGCATTATTTTCACTATCTTTGTGTTGTAATCGGTTGCCACCATTACATATTTTGAACAATCAGGGAACCTAATGGCTCCCTTTTTTTCGTTACTAGATGGCATATTTAGTTAGTAAGCGAAGTTTGTATTTACAGTATGTAACACGACGTTTAATAATGTCTTTCGCTGCCGGATTCTCCTGGACTTTCTGAAATGCTGTTTCCAGGTCCTCTTTTTCAGATTTGTATCTAATTAAGAATTCTTCTTGAAGCTGCTTCGCTTCTTCTTCAGTACACACACTGAAAAGACTCCGTGTATTTCCTTTTTGTTTTACTCTATCCGTGACACGGATTAAACCAACCTTTTCAAGTTCACTCATTCGGTTGGTTACTAAGTTTGTTCTGGTTTTCAATTCATCTGCAATATCTTCATACGTGCAAGGCTGAATTTTTCCGATAACCTCAAGAACCTCATTCATTCTCTCTGCAATGCTACCTCTTACTTTCAGGTAGGCTTCCAATCTTGGTGTAATCGCTGCCATAATATTTAAGTTTAACTGAGTTTATTTTTATTAATAATCTGGTCAACTTCAGCACGCTTGAAATATACCCGGTTTCCAAAGCCGTAGGAAGGGATCGTTTTATCTTTCCTCCACCTGTGCAATGTTGAAAGATCAATCTTTAAAAGTTTACAAACTTCATTACGAGTTAAATACTCTGTTGGCTCTTTTGGCTGGAACTGTACAGAAAGTCTCTCTGTAAGTTTAGGAATCAGTGCTTCTTCGATTCCTTTAATAAGATCTGTAGGATTAGTTCCTACGAATTGAATTGTATTCATAACTATCTGTTTATGTTATGATACAAAGGTATCTGCTATAAAAAATAAGGGAGTGCAAAAACACTCCCATTTAACTCCCGTATGATATTTTATTTAAGTTTATTGCATGCCATTTAACAACTGTTCCATCTCTTCCACATATTGGAATGCTGTATATTTATCTATTTGATAATTTGGATTTTTAGAGTTGAGATTTAGTCTATTTTTATAGACAAATTCTTTTTTATCTGCATCTAATAATAACGCTACTATTTGGTTTTGCTTATCTTCAGATAAATTCTTTATAAATGGTGAATCAAAAAAACCGATTGTTTGCAATAATGCTAGCTTCTTAGGATTACTAAATTTTATTTTTGAATTAATTAAAGTTTTAGTTTTATCTTCCTGAAGTATTTTTCTTTTATTTAACAAGAATTTAGAAATTTCATATAATTCTAAATATTCATTTTTTATAAAACTAGGAAAGTCAACTTCTAAAATCCTACCGTGTATATAAGTATAATTTTCTAACAACATTCTAGAAAAACCAGAAACATATAGATTTTCTGCAACATTACCCATCATTCCTTTCAAAAATATCTTTAGATTTTCAGTTCCAATTTTTTCGTAGCGAACAGACTCTTTTTTGTTTACAATAGTAATAACATCACTCCAATTTAATCCGCTTGGAAGTAAAGATGAATTTCTTTTGTAGCATTTTATAATAAAGGCTTTAATAGCTTGCCTAAATACATTTTTTAAATTATTTTTATTTAATTCTATGTCAAAAGCAATATTATATTTAGACTCAACTAATGTAAATTTAAGGTCCGTAGGCTCAATTTTAAATTCATTGTATCCATAATATAAATTATCATTTATAAATTTCAATTCGCTTTCAGATGGAAAGATTCTTAAATATTCGCTTAGATTATTATAATAATCTTTCTTAAAATCATCCGAATTAGTGTAAAGTGGAAGATAGTATTTTTCAGAATTATCAACATTTATTAAATCTCTAGTTTTGCTTTGTTTATATTTATTGAATATTTTGCTTTTCATATTTTGAACAATTATTTATCGGTTGCCAATATAAAGTTATGATAAAAAAATGAGATGTTTTAAAAACATCTCTGGTAACGGTTATTGCTATTTTCTATCTATCTGCCATTGATAATATTCTGAATTATATTCACCCAATTGATTTTCATCCATGAAATCATCGACACCTTCTAAAACATATCTTAATTTGCGAAAAAGTTCTAATGTCTTTTTTTGTCGATCTCTATCTAGCTCTTGAAATTCAGGGCTTAAAAGATAAATATCAAACCAGCTTTGCATTCCTGAAATCTCAAATAGAGCCATCCAAATGTCAGCGCTATAATTCGTTAATAGATTAATTAAATCATCTTTTTTTAATGTTTCAATTTTAGGTATTTTCACTTCATCGAAACACTCTGGAAATTCTAGTTTTCGAGTATCCATATTTTCTATTTTTTAAAAGCCTTTTATTTTTGCATGATACAGTGCTAATCCTGTTATTAATTCTCTTACCATTCCAAAATGAAACCTCAAACTATCTTTACTTCTTGCATCCGCTGTCTGCCTTGCATAAGTAATTTTATCAACAATTTGCCTAGATAATTCCTCTTGATTAATTCCGCATTCAGACACTAAACTCTCTATTTCATCTAGCACATCACAATATTGAAGATACCCATCTACTACTGGACCGATCTCTCTTGAATAAACATCTTCACTGCCATAATATCCAATATATTCATCAATTTTAGCTTTTAACTCTTTTTCCGCTCTTTCTGCTAAATCAATTGTTCTTGTCTTTTCATTTGTATTCATAATATTTGATTTATTTAAGTTATGTTTTATTCTACAGAAAAAAATGACTTCTAAGAAGTACTACCTTTAGAACTACATCGTAATAATTCTAATATTTCTACAGTATCATCAACAAGTAATGTTCCTATAAGATTATTTAATGTTTGAAACTGTGGATATACTTTCTCTTTCAAATCGGGCCTTTGCTCAATGATAGAATATAATCCCTTTCTTGTTTTGTAGAGGTTTTTCATTATTTCTAAATAACAATCTTTATCTTTAAAAAATGACTTTAGACTTTCTATTTTCTTATTTGATAAATATGTTTCCATTTTTGTACAGGTGACTTTATATTTTGCCCTTTTGGATTTTTGATTTTATATAATCTGAACAAAACTTCCGGATCTGCTGTTTTTCTTTTTTACTTACAGTTACTTGCCCAAGTGTTCCGTTTATAATTTCCATTTTTTGCTCTCGCGGAAGTTTATTCAGATATTCTTTTGCTATTTGATAATCTAATTTGCTGCTCATATAATTTTATTTTCTAAGCCAGTCTTTATATTCTTCAACTGACCATTTGTGAAATTTCATTTGATTGCCTCTTCCGGATTTGCTTTTTTCAGCCTTTCTAAGTGGACATTCTATATTTCTTAGATCCTTCTTTATTTTCTCAACACTCACTCCTACATACTCAGCTACTTCATTGGTTCTTGGCACCTCAATTTCTGTCCAAAATGACTTGTTAAAATATCTTTCAGCCCAACTTGCCGGAACCAAAACATAACCTTCGGGAATTATAATATTGTTTGCCATAATTATGATGTTTTTATTTTTTTCTCAGAAAGATCTTTAAATGTTTTGGCCGTCTGCATGGCCCAGTCATCTGCTGTTTTACCAATGTAATTGAGAAACTGGGATTCTGATTTATGTCCGGTAATCGACATAAGCTGAGGTGTTGTAAACATTTTATTTCCATAAAAATTAGTAGCAAATGAACGGCGGCAAACATGAGAAGAAACCAGGTTACATTTTTCAGTTTCTACAATCTCATTCTTTTTTGTCTCTTCATTGTAAACTTTACCTTTCACCATTTCATGAACCCCTGCCAGTTCACAAACCTTCTTTATATGCCTATTAAATAATACAGAATTAGAACCCGGATTACTTGCGAATGTTGGTGGAAAATCACCATGGTATTTTTCTAAAATAGATTCAACCTCATCATGTAAGGGAATAACAACCTTTTCTCCTGTCTTTTGCTGTGTGATCTCAATAAATCTGAATGAGTTACCATCAGCATCTGTTTTGGTGTAAATCATTCTTTTATTCATCCGTAGTAAATCACTAGCCCTTTGTCCTAAATAACAACCTAAAACAAGCCAGTCTTTAGCTGTGTCCCAATCCTTATTCAGTGTAATGATCTGTTTTATTTTTTCTATCTCATCAAAAGATAGAAACACCTTATGCTCACTATTCGTTGTTCCTGTGGAAAACCCTGCAATTTGATGGTGTATTTGCTTTCCATTATTCCTGGAGTCAAATATCACCGTTTTAAGGTTCTTAATAAATCTTGTAGCTGTTGTGTCCATTAAACCGCAATCAATGATGAGGTAATTTTTAAAATCAATTAGCACTTTCCCACTAACATCTTCAATTAAATAGTTCTTTTTTTTCTTTTTCTGATATTCGGCAAAACGATCCTTAAGATTATTATACTTACGAATAGTACAATCGGTATAGGATGAAATACTTTTTTTGAAGTCGATGAAATTGACAAGGTAGTTTAAGAAAACACTATCATCTACTTTTTCATCAATCCGTTTAAAGTATTTGTTTAATTTCTCTTTCAGCCAATCTGTATTCAAAATTACACCTGTAGCAAAATCAGAGTTATATTCATTCAATAAATGATTTGATAATTCCCTTAATTGCCTAGTAAGTATTTTATTTTCGGGATTATTTTGTTTTGGAAAGTTCGTATCAGAACTCCAATCAGAATGATTTATGACTAGATCTGTAGATGTCCTTAATTTCAAATCTCTTGAAATCGATAATTGTATCTGTATTTTAGAATTCGTAGACTTTGTACGTAAATAATATCTAATCGTAGCCATAATTATATTTTGAACAATACGAAGATAGAAATTATTTTATAACGTGTCTACATTTGTGTCTACATTTTTACAATAAAATAAAATCACATGAAATGCAAAACAATATAAATAGCCTTTAAATAAGCTTATTTACAGTATTTTATTAGAGTATAAGAAAGTATTGATTATTTATATTTAGGTACGCTAGGTACCTATTCAAAAACCTCTAAAAATCTTTTAATAAGATAATTAGAGGTTTTTTTCTTAAATATTCCCTCGATATTTTCCCAATAAATAAAAAAAACGGAAACTTTAAAAATTAAAGCGGAACATATAGTCCCGCTTTAATATAATCATTTGTTATAATATCAGAAAAAAAATAGATCATAACTACTATCCAGCTATTCCAGTCTGCATTTTCATTTTCTCTCCATACCCCCTTTTCAAGAGGCAAATACATAGCATGATTTAAACTATTATCAATACCATGAGTATCACCGGAGCAGTACAATGTAATGCCGGAGATCAAATCTATACCATGTTTGTAGGGCTAACTCAAACCGCCGACAGCAATTATCAAATTGCCGCAGCATCTCTATTAGGTTGGAAAATTGCAAATTAATAGGTAAGTTAGTTGCTTTTGAATAACCAAATAGAAATCTATTAAAATTTATTGCAACTTATCATTTCATTATATCCTTACTTTCAACAGTAAGGATATTTTGCTGTTCAGCATATAATAGCTGTTGCTTATAACTGAAACGCTGTTGTTAAAACTATAATTTAATTTTTAGGATTTTGAATCTGTTCCAAAATCTTCTTTCCATTCTCATTATCCGGGTTTAAATCTATAGATTTTTTATACATTTCAATCGCTTTATTTGTATCACCTGTTTTTAACAAGATTTCACCATAGCTGTCATAAACATTCCAGCTGTCAGGAAATAAATATACGTTGAGCTTAAAAATATTCAGAGCTTCTTTCTTTTGATTGGTGGTTAGCATGCGGTAGGCCCAATTGTTAAGCTCAAATTCCTTTGGATTGAAATCAGGATTTTGGGCTTTCTCTTTCTTTACAAAGTCTATTGCATTTTCAAATCCGATTTTTTGCAGGTTTTTTCTAAGATACGTTAGTGGGTCTGCTTTAATAATGTTCGGAATATAGCATCCTGCAATTTCTTCTATGAAATCTTCAGGAGAGCTCCCTCCTAAATTGGTTAATACAATTACCGCCAAATGATCATCCGGGTATATAAGTAAAACAGACCTGTTTCCTCCGGACATCCCAACTGCCTTATGATTTTTCCGAAGTTTTGCAATTCCCCAGCCGCGTGTCCAATCTGTAGGTGTTCCGTTATTGAATTTGCCCGGTGACCACATCATATCCAATGTTGATGGCTTTTGTAATAATTTACCATTCTGCAAGGCAATAATCCAATTCGCCATATCTTCAGATGTACTGTTAAGTCCCGCGCTTGTGCGGCTAAAATCAGGAAATTCATAATAATTAGTTGCTAACCTGTCCTGATTTATTTTTTTACCATCGAAAAAAGTCCTGTAGCTGTAGCTGGGGGCATAATGAGGAATTACATCTCTTGAATCTCCAAACAGGGTATGTTTTAGACGAGCTACTTTAAACTGTTTTTCTTCAAAGAAATCAGCAAATGATTTATTGGTAATCTTTTCAATAATTTTACCCAATACATAATAATTAGTCTGGTTATAACTGAATTGCTCTCCTGTTTTAAATTCCAAAGGAGTGGCTTTAAGTTTTTCAAAAATGGCTTCCTCCGTTTTTAGCGGTCCTATATTTCCCGTCACAGGATCAAAAAGTTTTAACATATCAGGCAATCCGGAAATATGGGTCAGTAACTGATCGACTGTTATTTTTTGCCATTCTAACGGTAAATTATCCAGATAAGTACTGACAGGCGCATCCAATTTTACCTTTCCTTGTTCAATAAGCTGCATAATGGCAACCCCCGTAAAAATCTTTGTATTGGAATTAATCGGAAAAATAGTATTACTTTTTACAGCAACCTGATCCTGTATGTTTGCAACTCCATAAGATTTACTTAAAACAATTTTACCGTTTTGGACGACTGCAATCTGGGCACCCGGGATGCGTCTTGTTTTCATTTCCCGATGAATGATTTCATCTACTGCAGAACTTACGTTTTGAGCAAAAGATGATAATGAAATTAGCAATGATACAATGAGAAGATAAATTTTCATGATTTAATTTTATATATATAAAACAACTGAAACCCAAATCTATTACCTCCTTTCAATAATTTAACATGAATACTTAAATAATAACCCGATAATAAAGATTAGCCACTCTATATTTCAATGAAATATCGGCAAATTTGATGGCTCTTTAAACGCACAATAAAATATAACGCAAAAAAAATCCCCGAATTGCTTCGGGGATAAAAACTAATAACCATGAAAACTCAAATTAAACATGAGTTGCTTCATATATTGAAAAATCGTGCCAAAGTTGTAATACTTTTAAAAATATTTTCTTCTGTATAATGATGATTTTTCTATACTATTTTAAATGAACGAAACATAAAAAGCTCCCTAAAAATAAGGGATTACAGCATAATAGTAAGATAACAGCGGATATAAAATAAGTTCTATAATCAACATAATTATGATTAATATCATGTTTGGCATTCTGATCCATAACATAAGAAAAATAAAAAAGCCTCCTAGTGGAGGCCTAAAAAAACACAAATGATGAAAAAAATTTTATAATCTAATTAAGAAAATTATTATATAATTCTATGTCTTAAAGGTAATGCCTTCTCTCTTCTCATTTTATGAGTTCAGTCATAAATGTTTTTTAATTATTCTTTCAACAAGTATACCCCCTGGTCAGCTAACATAGGTAAAGCCGATGTAATCTATAAAAATAAATTATACAATCATTACATATAAATAATTATAACAAAATATAGTATCGTAAAATAGTAAAAAAAATATCAATACAATATGATTTAAGATATATTTTTTAAAAAAGTATTTTTCTACTTTTACAAAAAACTTAACTCATTAAATCGTGATAAAATTCTCTATACTTATAGCCAATTATAATAACGGTAAGTACTTTAGAGACTGCTATAATTCGTTAATCACTCAAACCTACGAAAACTGGGAAGTTATAATTATTGACGATGCTTCTACAGATGATTCCGTAGAAATAATTGAAGCTATTATAAAACAGGACCCGCGCTTCAGCATCTATCACAATACATCCAACCGGGGATGTGGATATACCAAAAGAAAATGCATGAAATATGCAACAGGAGAATTATGCGCCTACCTGGACCCGGATGATGCCTTATATGCAGATGCTTTAGAAAAAACCATAAATGAATTTAATGAAGATGACATTGTAGCAGCTTATTCCCAAATGATGCTCTGTAATGAAAACCTTATTCCTGACAGAATATTTGGAGGAACAAAACAAATCTACAACAGCAGATATTTTTTCAACTGTCCTACCCAGTTTGCCCATTTCTTCACTTTTAAAAAAGAAACTTACCTTAAAACTTCAGGCATCAACCCCAACCTAAAAAGCGCCGTAGACCAGGATCTGTACCTGAAGATTCTGGAGCATGGCAGTGTAAAATATATTAAGGAACCCCTTTATCTTTACCGTCTCCACTCTAACGGTATTTCTCAGCAGAGCTTCAAACAGGGAGCAAAAGAATCCTTTGCCAAAGTGATTCATGACACCATGAAAAGAAGGGGAATCAGAACAATTAACAATAAAATAGTCCCGGAAATATATACCAATTCACAGGAGATCTACGAGCTTCTGAACTATCAGACCTACAAACTCCACAGGCTTATCAATAAAGTAAAAGTAACTTTCAACATATAATAGCAGCTTCTCAGAAATGAGGAGCTTTTTATTTAATATTATTTCAGCATAAAAAATAGCCTCCGGTTCAGGAGGCTCAAAAACACAAATTAAAAATCCTCAAATGAGAATTTTATAAAGTAGATTTAATATTTACCTGAACTACTCAGCCCAGGTCATAGGAATATACACAGTAATATACCCGTCTGCATCTACCTGAGCGTCCGATACAGTCCCTGTTACGGAACCATAACCGGCCCAACCGCCTTGTCCCTGCATAGCCGAAAAAGTATACGTTCCTGCTGGAATTCCCTCATTATACGCTGGAAGAGCCTGGAAACCACCTCCATAATACGTGTCATAAACTTCCCCTGTAACCGTATTCTCAGCCAGGAAGCTTCCTACATCGTAATTTCCTGAAAGGGACTTCGTACCATCCAGGTTGACAATACCGAATCTTAGCTTATAAGTTTGAGTCTTTGAAGCCTGTTTAGAGGTTTCAGAATGGGTCTGGGTCTGAACATCAGATATCATATCATCGTTTGAACATGATAAAGCCGTAATAGCCAAGGCCAAAAAAGCCATTGTTTTAAAAATTGTCATTTTCATAATAAAGTAATTTGGTTCTTCCAAAAGTAACCAATTCATATGAATTGAATAAAAACTTTTAATGAACTTAAAATTACATCCATGCACCGTTCAATAAGCTAAAGCAACCTGAAAATATTTTCAGGTTTATCAAAAAAATTATCACTTTAACATTTCTTAACTAAATTTTGGCTTCATAATTGAAAATAAATAGGAAGTCACTGCCGTCTGGCGAAGACTACTTATTAAAATTTGAATTATGAAAAAGATAGTATTAGCAGGTTTTTTATCAGTCTTTTTACTGACAGCCTGCAAAAAGGACGAAAGGACAGCTGAAAAATCTCTGGAAGAGCAGAAACTTGAATTTCAGGCAAGACAGCTTGAAATAGAAAAGCAAAAGCTGGCTATCGAGAAAGAAAAAATAGTGTATGAAGCACAGAAAAAGGCAGACAGCATTGCTGAAAGTAAAAAATCTCAGGCAGCTGCAGCCAATAATTCAAAGCCTCAGATCATAAGAGAAACCAGAACAGTATATAGAGACAGAGGATCAAACTCTAATTCAGGAGGCGGAAGCTATGCAGATAATGGAAGCAGTTCTTCCCAAGGAACCACTGCCACTCAAAAGAAAGGATGGAGTAAAGCAGCCAAAGGAACCGCTATTGGGGCTGTAGGTGGCGCCGCAGTAGGAGCCATTGTTGCTAAGAAAAACAGAGGTCTTGGAGCCGTGATTGGTGGTGTAGTAGGTGGTGCAACCGGTTATACGATTGGTAGGGCTGGAGACAGAAAAGACGGAAGAGTTCAACCACGTTAATTAATATTTTCACGATAACATTTAAAGATTGCTTATTTTTAAGCAATCTTTTTTTATGATGCTACTTTTATTTTCTTCGGTTCTCATTCTTTCAGTACTCGCAGGCTGGGGGGAAGTCATGGAAAACTTCTTTGGCTCTCTAACCGGAGGTATTTCAGGTAGCATTTTAACAGGAATATTAGGGCTCAGCCTTATATGGACTGTTCTTGCATTTTTTATTCCTATTAATATATATGTAGAAATTCCTTTTATACTTGCTGGAATTTTCTTCTTTTTCAAAAAGAAATTGCACTTAGAATTTCATTATTTTTCCAAGAAAGACACCTTTTTAATCGGCAGTATTTCACTGATTATTTTATACAGCAGTTCTTTTTATCCTTATATATTGGATCATTTCGGGTATTATGTTCCAACCATTAAATGGCTTACGGAATATGGTCTCGTAAAAGGTATTTCCAATCTGGATTTTACATTAGGACAAATGTCCGTATGGCATATTTTTCAGGCAGGGTTCTCCGGATTTTCAGATCCTTTTCTAAGAATTAATGCCATTCTTCTGATCACTTATACTTTTTATATTTTTGAGAAGAAGACTTGGAT
This sequence comes from Chryseobacterium sp. 22532, assembly GCF_052044665.1. Classification (NCBI taxonomy): domain Bacteria; kingdom Pseudomonadati; phylum Bacteroidota; class Flavobacteriia; order Flavobacteriales; family Weeksellaceae; genus Chryseobacterium; species Chryseobacterium sp. 22532. The sequence continues at coordinate 327,877 of NZ_JBQENJ010000005.1, read as the reverse complement.
CCAGCTGTGTTTTATCCCCATACTCTTACTCTTCTCACAGTCACCAAGCCCTGATCTTCCTGTTATTACTTTATCATTGATTATTTTAAACGAAATCATGACAGGAAACAAAAACACCAGTCTTCTTTTTGCTTATGCTGTTTTTGTTTTTTCGATAAAACCTACCATGATATGGCTCCCATTACTGGTATTCCTTTGTTCTGTATTCATTTTTAAACCCAATTATAAAAACTGGATCTTAGGAACCGGGATTCTTATTTTGTTCTTTATCAAAAATATATGGACCTTCGGATATCCTGTATTTCCTGTTGCCATAGGTGATTTTGGATTCACCTGGAAACCCAATCCAGAGGTCTTAAAAATTTCATCGCAATATGCTCTTCAGAAGACATACGATATGCAGTACAGCTACGAAGAAATTCAAAAATTCTCTTTTTATGATGCAGTCAGAAACTGGTTTACCTTGGAAGGAATTAAATCAAAAATCAACCTGTTCTTCATTTTAAGCCTGGTTATTTTTTCTGTTTTTGCCTTCATTAAAAAGAAAAAAATCATTAGCCTTGTCTGCATTTCCTTATTGATAAAAAGTATACTGGTATTAGCTTTCTCGGCACAATACCGTTTTTTTCTTGATGTATTTTTCGTGATCGCTTTTATCCTGTTTATTCATTTCAGTAAAAAAAAATCACTTGCTTTTTTCTTCGCCTCAAGTGTATTGGTGATCGGGACTTTAAGTTTCCCCAATTTCATCCGTCATTATATTCCGAGTTTCAGGCCAGGAAATTTTATGGCCGGATTGAAAAAAGAACAGCTGTATCAGCCTTCAACTTATCATTACAACAAATCTGAAACTTTCAAAACGGGAAATTTAAAATTTAATGTATCAAAGGATTATCCTTTTAATTTTGACACTCCTATTCCTGCAATATCTGCAAGTTATATTTTTGATGATGCAAAAGCAGGAATCTTCCCTCAATATATTGATGAAAAAAATATCAAAAAAGGATTCATCTGGAAAAAACTTACACCGGACGAAAAAAAGGAAGTACAGAACATTATCCATATTATCAAAAACACTAATAAATAGAACAAATCCAGAAACTTTATTATCTGAAGAAAAATAGGTAATTTTGTAACATGTTCAATACATTAGGTAATCTTCTCAGTCTTACAACATTTGGAGAAAGTCACGGCGTGGCTTACGGCGGTATCATTAATAATTTTCCGGCAGGTTTAACGGTCGATTTCGATAAAATTCAATATGAATTGGATCGCAGAAAGCCGGGCCAATCTGCGATTGTTACTCAAAGAAAAGAAAGTGACACGGTAAAGTTTCTTTCCGGGATCTTTGAGGGAAAAACGACAGGTACCCCAATCGGTTTTATTATAGAAAATGAAAATCAGAAGTCTAAGGACTATGATCATATCGCAGATTCATACCGCCCGAGTCATGCAGATTTTACGTATGACCAGAAATTTGGTATCAGAGACTATCGCGGCGGCGGAAAATCTTCAGCAAGAGAAACGATCAATTGGGTTGTTGCAGGAGCATTGGCTAAACAGCTTTTATCCGGTATCGAGATCAATGCTTATGTTTCTTCCGTAGGCGATATTTTCTGTGAAAAACCATATCAGGCTTTAGACTTTTCAAAAACGGAAAGTAATGATGTACGTTGTCCGGATGCTGAAACTGCAGAAAGAATGATCGAAAGAATTAAAGAGATCAAGAAAGAAGGCAATACCATCGGCGGAACAGTGACTTGCGTAATCAAAAACGTTCCTGTAGGAATTGGAGAACCTATATTTTCCAAGCTTCAGGCCGAGTTGGGCAAAGCTATGCTGAATATCAATGCCTGCAAAGGATTTGAATACGGAAGCGGCTTCTGTGGTGCTAAAATGACAGGAAAAGAGCATAATGATGCTTTCAATACGGATTTCACCACAAAATCTAATCTTTCAGGAGGAATCCAGGGAGGAATTTCCAACGGAATGGATATTTATTTCCGTGCTGCGTTTAAACCAGTAGCTACTATCTTAAGACCTCAGGATAGTGTCGACAAATACGGAAACCCTGTCATTGTAGAAGGAAAAGGACGTCATGACCCATGTGTAGTGCCAAGAGCTGTTCCTGTTGTGGAAAGCTTAGCGGCATTTGTACTGGCCGACCTGTTTTTGATCAATAAAACAAGAAACATCAATAATTTTTAATATAAATATTGGGTAATGAAAAATTACTGGGATCAGGGAATTTCTTTTGAAGAATACATCCGCATCGGAAGAGAAAGATTAGAAAATCCTTCCAACCAACAGGAAATAGAATATAAACAATACTATGAACTCGGGCTTCAGAGAATGGACAGAACGCTGAAAAAGTATGTTCCGGATGAAGAACAGGTAAAAGAATTGGCTTCTAAGAATTTTGACGGAAAAATACTGATCATTTCAGAAGCATGGTGCGGCGATGCCAGCGCTACGGTTCCTGCTCTTGTTACTTTTTTCGAAGGGCATAACGATGTGAGAATCTTCCTTAGAGACAGTGACAAAAGTCTGATCAACCAATACCTGACCAACGGTACAGAATCTATTCCTAAAGTGCTCATCCTGGATAAAGATTTCAATGTAAAGAATTCGTGGGGACCGCGTCCGAAATACGGATACGAATTATTAATGAAACATAAAGCAGATCCGGAAGCTTACCCAAAAGATAGCTTTTATAATGACCTGCAGCTGTATTATGCTAAGAACAGAGGCAAGGATGCCGTTCAGGAGATTTTAGAATTACTATAATATCAATTGAATTCAATAAGGCGAAAATTAACAGTAAATATTAACGCATGAAAAAGAATATCATATATCTTGTCCTTATCATCATTATCGGTGTCGTCGCTTTTGTCCCGGGAGTAAAAGAATACCTGAGAGATCAGTTCTTCCCGATCGCGACCATCGAAAATGCCGTACATGTAAGCGAAGAAGATTATGACATTGAACTGAAAGGAATCAATGTACCGAGTACCAATCTTAAAACATTTAGGAACAAACCTGTTTTCCTTAATTTCTGGGGAACATGGTGCCCGCCATGCAGAAAAGAATGGCCCAGCATTCAAAAATTATATGATTCCAGAAAGGGAAATGTAGACTTTATTCTTATTGCCATGAACGACAAGGAAGAGGATGTAAAAAAGTTTTTAAAAGAAAATAATTATTCCGTTCCTGTCTATATTGCACAAAGCCCTATTTCTGAAAAAATTCTTCCCAAAGTATTCCCTACTACTTTTCTTATTGATAAGCACGGAAGAATCATCATTAAAGAAGATGCCTCCAGAGATTGGAACACAGAAACTGTACATCAGTTCATTGACAATATCATCAAGTAATTATTTTAACTAAATTTTATAATTTATTGGTATAGAATTTGCGAAATTTACTACGTTGAAAAATTTATTAAAACTAAACACAAAATGAAATATTCAAAATTGAATCTTGCAAAAGAAGCGATCAGCCATAAAGGCTTCGTTAAAAAAATTCCTGACATCTTCAGAATGGTCAAGTTATGGAGAAAAGGAGAATACCCGATGAGATCTATCGATATCATCCTTCCTCTTCTGGGACTTTTATACGTAATTTCTCCTATTGACATACTTCCTGAATTTGCCGTTCCTGTTTTAGGGGTTATGGATGACCTGGCAGTATTGTCACTGACAATCCCAAAGCTTATCAAAGAAGTGGATAAATTTTTACTGTGGGAAGCAGAACAAAGGCTGAACGGCACTAAAATTATCGATGCAGAAATTGTAAAATAATAATTACAGAAATATTTTTAAACCATCCTGAAACATTTCAGGATGGTTTTTTATTGACAAATGGTTGATAAATTTTTAAGCCTTGTTTCAAATCATTAAATTTGCAATATCTAATAAAAAATAATGGAAAGTAAAAAAGAATTTTTCTTAGAGTGCTACAAACTGGGCATCATCAAATTCGGAAGGTTTACCTTAAAAAGCGGTATCGAAAGTCCGTTCTATGTGGACCTGAGACCTTTGGCTTCAGATCCTAAAATCCTAAAGAATCTGGCTAATTATTTGTTGGAAATGCTTCCACTGGATAATTTTGATTTAATCTGCGGAGTGCCTTATGCAGCCCTTCCGATGGCTACTGCGATGTCTTTGGAAAGCTACATTCCATTAATTATTAAAAGAAAAGAGGCCAAAAGCTACGGAACGAAAAAACTGATCGAAGGAATCTACCAGAAAGGGCAGAACTGTCTTTTGGTGGAAGATGTGATCACTTCCGGAAAATCTCTTGTAGAGACTATTGCAGAGGTAGAGCAGGAAGATCTTAAAGTAGCTGACATCGTTGTGGTTCTTGACAGAGAGCAGGGTGGAAAACAGTTGTTGGAAAGTAAAGGATACAGAGTTCATACCCTTTTCAATATTTCAGAAGTTTGCTCTATTCTTCAGGAAAATGGAGAGCTTTCTGATGAAGAAGTAAAAAGAATCCAGGATTTCCTTCTGGGAAACCATATTCAGTTTGAAGAAAAGACGAGAAGTTCTTACGAACAGAAGTTAGAGCATGCACAACATTCGGTTTCTAAAAAACTGTTGGAAACCGCTTTGGCAAAAAAATCAAATCTTATTGCCTCTGCAGATGTTACCACAACCCAGGAACTGCTTGATCTTGCTGAAAAAGTAGGCCCTCATGTTATTGCATTAAAAACACATATCGATATCATTTCAGATTTTGAATACGAAAAAACAATTGTTCCTTTAAAAGCATTAGCTGAAAAACACCAGTTTTTATTAATGGAGGACAGAAAGTTTGCAGATATCGGTAATACACAGGAACTCCAATTCACCAGCGGCGTATTTAAAATTACAGACTGGGCAGATTTCGTTACTTCACAGGTGATCGGAGGATTTGAATCTCTGGACTGCTTCAAAAATGTAGGCGTTGTCGCAATCGTAGGAATGTCTTCCAAGGGAGCTCTCACTACGGCAAGCTATCGTGAAGAGGCTCTGAAAGTAGCCCTGCCACATCCAAATGTGATTGGAGGAGTATCACAAAATCAGATTCCTGAAGAGCTGTTACTTTTTACTCCGGGTGTTAATCTTGCAGATTCAGGGGACGGAAAAGGACAACAGTACAATACTCCTGAACATGTTTTCAAAATGCTTCACTCCGACTTCATCATCGTAGGAAGAGGAATTTATAAGGCTGAAGATCCTGAAACCGCTGCCATTACTTATAAAAATGAGGGCTGGAATGCGTATGTTAATTCTTTGCAAAAAAACGTTTTTCAGGGCTAAAATCCTGCTGGATATATTCAAAATAAGTTTATATTTGGGCTTTATCACAGGATTTTGAAAAAGATTACGACTTGCCTTGTTTTGTTTTGGGGAATTGTACAGGTTTCCGGGCAAAAAGACAGTATATACATTGAAGCTAAATTATCTACCGACAGAAAGACGCTGGAGGTTAACCAGGAAATTGTGTATTACAATCATTCCGACAAAGACCTGCAATCGGTAAAGCTTCTCAATTGGGTTGCCGCTTATAACAAAAAAGGAACATCACTGGTATACAGAAAACTGGAAGACAGGAATAGTGATCTTCATTTTGCAAAAAATGATCAGCTGGGTACACTTCTGGATTTGCAAATTAAAAATTCAGCACAGCCTGTTTCAGTGAATTCCACATCGGATGAGAATCTTTTTCTTCCCCTGAAGGAGGCTTTAAAGCCTGGCGAAAGCATCAAATTACAGCTTCAGTATAAAATGCACCTTCCCGATAAGAAATTTACGGGTTATGGTACTTCAGATAAAATCACTGCATTAAAATATTTCTTTATTGTTCCGGATCATTTTGATCCGGACAATATTTCCAAAAGAAACTATCATGATATTGAGGAATCGGTAAGCTTCAATACTTTCTGGACCGTCAATTTTGACCTTCCTCCTAACAGTTTTATAGAAAGTAATCTGCCACAGATCCAGATGAATGCATTTAAAGGTTACCTTGATTCTGATCCTGAATTTGTAATCTCGCAGAACGGGCTACCTTCTATAAAAGTAAATGTGGATGGAGCCGATACCGAGATCAAGTTCGGTTATAATCTGAAACCGGAAGAAAAACAAAATCTTGAATTTTACCTGCCTCTGCATTTGAAGTTCATCAAAGAAAAAATAGGATTCCTTCCAAAAAACCTCTTTATTTCGGAAAAATTTAAATCTTCGGAAGATTTTTTCGGGAGTAATGATATCTCTTTCTGGAAATTCAGATTTCAGCTGTTCACTGACTCCGAAAAAACAGATCTTGATTATTTTGGAATCATTGCAAAAAAAATACTTGACGAAAGCATTATTGCGGATAAACAGAAAGATCACTGGTTTAAAAATGGTTTGAAATCTTATCTGGAAATTCAGTATCTCCAAAAGTTCTATAAGGAAACCAAGCTATTGGGCACTCTTCCGGAAACCCGTATTTTTGGGGTAAAGCCATTAAAATTATTCCATGCATCCAAAGTAAAATTGATTGACCGTTACGGACTGGCCTATCAATACATCATGTCCCAGAACCTGGACCAGAAGATCAGCGAGAACTTTACGGTTTTGAGCAACTTTAATGACATGGCGGTCAGCAGTTTTGAAACGGGAAGCCTTTTTAATTATACCGCCGAAAAAATGGGGTATGATCAGTTCAATAACATTCTTAAAGATTATATTTCCAAAAACACAGACAAGAAAATTGAACCGGAGGAATTTCTTAAAGAACTCGCTGAAAAAGACAAAACATCAGGATATCTCACCAATTTTTTAAAACAAAAAAACAGGGCTAACTTCAGACTGAAAAATGTCAGAAAGCAGGACGATTCTTTGAATATCAAAATTGGTAAAAATATAGATTCTCCTATTCCTGTACGGCTTGAAACGCAGACCAGCGAAGGCGAGGTAAAATCTTATTGGGTAGAAACAAAGGAAAACGAAAGAATCACCAATTTTGCTCTTCCTGCTTCGGAAGATATTCACAAAGTAACTCTAAACTCGGATTATATTTTCCCCGAATCTAAATACCGGGATAATTTTTTATATGCAAAAGGTTTTTTTTCAAATGCAAAAAAAATAAAATTTAAACTTATCAAGGATATTCCAAATCCTGAATACAACGAAGTATACATCAGTCCAAGGGTACGTTTTAATAATACATATGATAAATTCCTTTTAGGTGTTAACTTAAAAAACCAATCTTTTTTCGACCAGAAGTTCTTGTACTCATTTACACCTACTTACAGTACAGGAACCGGAAAACTAACCGGATCAGGTGCTATCTCCTACTCTTTCCTTCCGGCTGAAGGTGTTTTCAGAAGTATTACTTTTGGAGTATCAGGTTCTTATTTCCATTATGATTACGGACTGGCTTACAGGAAAGGTTCCATATTTTCCAATTTCAACTTCAGGAAAAATCCAAGAAGTACGGTAAGCAGAAGCTTAGGGTTTTCTTACAATTATTTAGAAAGGGATCTCAGTCCTAAAATGATCGCTAATAAAGATTATGACAAATATAATCTCTGGAGCGCAGGCTATGGGTATAGCGACAGCCAGATGATCCATGAAAAAAGCTTAAGCTTAAGCACTCAGGGTATGGAAGATTTCAATAAAATAACTGCTGAAGGCTTTTACAGATGGGAATTTGCTCCAAAGCAAAAGTTAAGCGTTAGATTATTTGCCGGTTATTTTATAAGAAACGAGACCCGGAATAATACGTTCAACTATGGAATCTCAAGGGTATCCAATTATTCTTTCTCTTACAATCTGTTGGGGGAAAGTGCTAACAGTGGTCTTCTGTCACAGCAGTTTATCCTGGCTGACGGAGGTTTTAAATCCTTCATCCCGGGATCTGTTAATCAGTGGATTACTTCTTTTAATGTAGATTCCAGCGTTTGGAAGATATTTCATGTGTATGCAGACGCAGGGATCTATAAAAATAAAAACCGCCCTGCAGAGTTTATCTGGGACAGTGGTATTAAAGTAAAGCTTATTCCTGATTTCCTTGAAATATATTTCCCGATCCAGTCCTCCTTAGGCTTTGAACCTTCTTTCAAGGATTACGCAAAACGCATCAGATATACCTTAGTACTTAATCTCGGTGCGGTTATCAATGCTGCGAGAAGGGGATGGTATTAAAATAAAAAAGCAACCGTAAAACAGCTGCTTCTTTTAACATGTTATATTGAAAACTAACTTTTGCTTTAAATTAAACTTCATTGAATACAAAGTATTTTTTAAATGAATTCTTCTTTTTTCTATTTAGTACACATCAAATACAATACCACAAAAATTAAAATATTCAAAAAAATATACGATATCCATCTTTAAATATTAAAGAAAATTCCAGATTGGATATGATTATAAAAAAGCTCCGGCCATTTCTGCGAAATGGCCGGAGCTCATATTAATAAAGAAACTAAAATTAGTCTTTTAAAATTTTCTGAGATACAGGCTCGTTATTTACTGTTCCTGTAACGATATAGTTTCCTTTTGCCAGTTCATCAACATTCACAGTTTCATTTTCTTTTACAGAAAGAGATTTTACAACTTGTCCGAACATATTAAAGATTTTTACATCTTTACAATTTTTCGCAAAATTAATCTCTGATTTAACAAAGGTATTTTTAACTAAGCTATATTTTGATGCTGAGAAATCAATTGTAGATAAAGATCCGTTTTGGATTAAAGAAAACTCATCAAAACTAGCAGTAGAATTATTATAAGCACGTACTTGCAATTGGAACTGTGCTGCAGATGCCGGAGAAGTAAAAGTTACTGTTTTTTGAGTCCAAACACTTACTTTAGCCAAATAACCATTATTATTTCTCAATGGATCTGTTGATGCATCACTTGTCAAATAGACAGGTGCTGCAGAAGCGTCTAAAAAGCAAGACCAAATTCTGGCTCCATTCCCACTACCAGACGACTTATACCAAAAACTAACGACATATTGGGTATTGGCACTGATAGGAATGTTTTGATAAAAACCATTTGTTGCTGTTGCTACATATTTAGCATAATTTAGTCCTTGGTATGGAGTATCCGTTTCAACAGTAGGTAATGTATAAGATGTTCCTGTACCAGCTGTCCAGCTGCTAACCCCACTTTCAAAACTCGGGTTTTGAACTAAATTCTGAGAAAATCCGAAAACACATGAAGTGATTCCCAAAATAGTAAAGATTTTTTTCATTATAAAAAGTTTTATATTTATGAGTTAAAAGTACAAAAAAACCATCACTATATAAAAGTGACAAGACATAATTAACAATTAATTAAAGTCAATTTTTTAACAATCTTTCGGGAAACCTTACTACCATTACTATTTCCTATTGTGAAATAAATCTCTTGCCAAAGACTTATTGTACTTTAAGTTGCATTTTCGGTAATTAATAAAGATTTAGCAAACGTATAAAAAATTAATGATTGCGAAATTTGAGTATCAATAATCTACATGATAAAATCACCAGTAATTTTCAGGGATTTACAATAATTAGATTAAATTTCTGTTAATAATGCTAAACCCCGTTCCGTTAACATTTTTTAGTTATTTTTACGAATTATTTTTAAACACTTGCGCAATCTTTTTCTTCTGATCGGTTTGTTTTTCATGGGCATATTTTCGGCCCATGCGCAAATATTTTCGTGGAAAAATCCAAATATTCCGGAAGACAGTATTAAAAAAGACAGCATCCTTGCAGCCCGTTTTGAACAGGATATTTTCGCAAAAGACACTCTGGATTTTGTAAAAACCAACAACAAAATAATCGTAGATGAGGCAGTACTTGTCAAAAACGACAAAAAAAGATTTTTAGGAGAGCTGAACTCTAAAGGTTCCATCATTCGTGGAATTACATTCGGTAACAACCAGGGACAATCTGTACAGAGTTCAATGGATCTTCAGATTTCCGGAAGGCTTTCTAAGGATGTGACTATTTTAGCAAGTATTTCGGATCATAACCTTCCGATTCAGGCTGATGGCTATACACAAACCCTGGAAGAGTTTGACAAGATTTATATGCAGCTGAATATTAAGGATAAATCGATCCTCAGAGCTGGGCATCTTGATCTTGTAGAATCGAAAAATTATTTTGCAAAATTCCAGAGACGAAGCATGGGGCTTGAGTTTCAGACTGAATTCGGAAAGGATAACAAAACCTTTGTAGATGTTTCCATGGGGGTTGCACGAAGTGAATTTCACAGGGTCCGTTTTCAGGGAGTGGAAGGCAACCAGGGACCCTACCGTTTAACCGGGAAGAATGGTGAGCAGTTTATCACCCTTATTTCCGGCTCCGAGCAGGTGTTTATTGATGGTATTTTAATGAAGCGTGGTGAAAACCAGGATTATGTCATTAATTATAATACCGGAGAGGTAACCTTTACCAGCTTCCGTCCTATTTTTCAGCAGAATTTTATTACAATTTCATATAATTATACGAACAGGAATTACTCCCGATATTTATTTACCGGAAAAGTAGAACATCAGAGAGAGAAGTTTAAAGTAGGAATGAACTGGTTCATGGAAAATGACAACAAAAATGCTCCCCTTTCTTTAAATCTTTCCAAAGAAGACGAACAGATCCTTGCCGATGCGGGTAATGACCCCAATCTGATGTATGCACCATCAGGAGTAGTTACTCCATATGATGTTAATAAAATTCTGTATCGCTTAAATCCAGCCGGAAATTTCTACGAGTTTTCGACAGATCAGAATGAAACACTTTATCAGGTTTCTTTTACTTATTTTGGTATTAATCAGGGGGATTACAAAATTACACAGACAACTAATAACGGCCGCGTTTTTGAGTATGTCGGGAATAATATGGGAGATTATAAAGCGGTAAGAAAACTTCCTTCCCCTCAGAAATCGCAGGTGTATTCGGTAAATTCCGAATATCTTTTAAAAGAGGGTAAAATTGGGGCTGATTTTTCACTGAGCAATTATGATCTGAATTTATTTTCTTCAAAAGATGCCGCTCAAAACATTGGATATGCATGGCGTATTTTCGGAAATAAAAGTTTTACAAAAAATAACTGGAAAGGAACTCCGAGTTTTGAATATCAATATATAGACAAGCAGTTTCATATTCTAGACCGTATCAATGATGTGGAATTCTCGAGAGATTTTAACCTGGTACAGGAATTCAGCCAGAGAACTCAAAACAGGTTTATATTCAGCTTTTTAAATAAATGGAACAATAAATCCACTCTGAATTACCGCGTAAACTACCTGGATGAACAGAATACCTACAAAGGGATAAAAAATGATCTTGATCTTAGCTGGATCACAGGAAAGTTCTTTACAAAAGGAAACTTGTCATACCTTAATACGAATGCTACACTTCAGGACACGAAATTCATCCGGGGTGGAGTTTCTACAGAATTTACCGGTAAAAAAGGAAGCTGGGCTATCGGAGGAAGCATGGAACATAATGAGAAGAAGTATAATGATACGCAGCTCATGGATGTTACCAGTTTCAGCTGGAAAGAGATCTTTGTTCAGAAAAAGATCGGTGACAGTACACGCACAAAGCTTCTTGCAAAAGTGTATATGAGAGATAACGACTCTGTACGAAACAACAGGCTGGAGAGTATGAATAATATCCTGGGAATTATGGCAGAAAGCCAGCTGATCAAAACCGAAAGAACTACTTTAAATGCTTTGATACATTATAGAAAATTCTTTTACCAGAATGATGAAGCTGACATGACCCGAAATAATGATTTCGTAGTCGGAAATATTCTATATAACCAGCAATTATTCAGAAACGGAATGCGCCTGCAGGCATTTTATGAACTTGGAAACGGACAGGAAGCCCAAAGGGAATTCCAGTATCTTAAGGTAACAGACGGACAGGGTGTTTATAAATGGACCGATTATAACGGAGACGGCATCCAGCAGCTCGATGAATTCGAAATTGCTGAATATTCTGACTTAGCACAATATATCAGGATTTACACCAATTCTGTACGCTATATTCCTTCCAATAAAAATAAAATTCAGCTGGCATTATTCGTTAATCCGTCGATAGTTTTCAATTCTGAAAATGCATTTTTAAAACGATGGAATTTTAATGTTTCGTTGAATTCACAAAACTCTTTTTACAAAAAGGACAAGGTTCTGGTACTGAATCCTTTTGAAAAAAACAGCGATCAGATCTTAAAAAACCAGAATATTCTGGCCTCTGTCCAGTTTAATCCAACTGAAAAATCCGGATGGAACGGAAACTACCGTTTTATTACCAATGATAACCTCATCAATGCCAATTTCAGTAATGAAGAACGTGAGCAGGTTTCTCATTTTATCAATATTGGATATTGGTTTAACAAGGAATTCAGAGTTGATTGGGAAAATTCGATTCACGATCTTAAAAATTCATCCCAGCTATTCGCCACAAGGGATTACCGTTTGAATAATATTGAAACCAAACCGAAGGCCACCTATAAATTTACAGATGCTATACAGGCTGAACTTTCTTCTGCTTACCGCCAGAAAAAAAGAATAGATGGTGAAGAGCTCCTGAAAGCTTTTGATGTGACAGGAACCATTCAGTGGGAACGCAGAAAAACTTCGATCAGGGGGAATTTCTCTTTCATCAATAATGATTTTACCGGAAACAATTTCAGTATTGTAGGAAACCAGATGCTGGACGGTCTTAAACCCGGCAAAAACCAGGTATGGAGTGTTTTTATTCAGCAGGCGATCAACTCTTTCCTTCAGCTTAATTTAAATTATGAGGGAAGGAATTCCGGAGACAGAACCATTCACATCGGAAGTATGCAGGTGAAGGCGAGTTTCTAATTAAGTAAGGGAGTTTGAGGGTATGAGTGTTTGTAGGTGGGAATTTAGTTACTGGTTGCAGGGCTTTTGTTATCATCTCATTTCCTATCTTTTGTCTGAAATTTAGTAGCTGTCATTTAAACCTTACCATTCACTTGTGAAGCAAAAACTCACTATTCACATCAATTTTTTTCAAATAGATATCCATCATTTACAGTCATAGATATTATCATATTTTCAAATGTTTATAATTTCGTAAATTTGCCGCATGGTAAAAATAGGCAATATAGAACTGCCGGAATTTCCGCTTTTGCTGGCTCCGATGGAAGATGTAAGTGATCCTCCGTTCAGACGCCTGTGCAAGATGCACGGGGCAGATCTGATGTATTCAGAATTCATTTCTTCTGAAGGCTTGATTCGTGATGCAATGAAGAGCCGTAAGAAGCTGGATATTTTCGATTATGAAAGACCGGTTGGTATTCAGATCTTTGGTGGAGACGAAGAGGCGATGGCGATGTCTGCAAGGATTGTAGAGACGGTAAACCCGGATCTCGTGGATATTAATTTCGGATGCCCTGTAAAGAAAGTAGTTTGTAAAGGAGCAGGAGCGGGAGTTCTTAAGGATATTGACCTTATGGTACGCCTTACCAAAGCTGTTGTAAGTTCTACTCATCTGCCGGTAACGGTTAAAACCCGTCTGGGATGGGACAGCACCAGTATTAATATAGATGAAGTGGCAGAACGTTTACAGGAAACCGGTATCAAAGCTTTAACGATACATGCCAGAACGCGTGCACAGATGTATAAGGGCGAAGCGGACTGGGAACATATTTCCAGAATAAAACAAAATCCAAATATTGAGATTCCTATTTTCGGAAACGGAGATATTGATTCTCCGGAAAAAGCCCTGGAATACAAGCAAAAATATGCATGCGACGGGATTATGATCGGTCGTGCAGCAATTGGGTATCCTTGGATTTTTAATGAGATTAAACATTTTTTCAAAACAGGAGAGCATCTTCCGGAACCCGTTATTGCAGACCGCTTACTTGCTGTCCGCCAGCACGCAGAATGGAGCGCGGAATGGAAAGGTGAAAAATTGGGTCTTATTGAAATGAGACAGCATTACAGCAATTATTTCCGTGGCGTTCCTCATTTCAAAGAATTCAGAAAAAAATTCCTTGAGGTATTTACTTTGGAAGAAATGGATGCTTTGATTAAAGAGACGCAGCAGTTCTACGAAGAATACCCGGCACAGGTATAAAATAAAAAAACCATCAGATTGATGGTTTTTTTTGTCTTAATATCCTCCTGATGAAGATTCGTTTTTTATTAAATTCAAAGCTGAAGAGGTTCCTATTCTTTTCACTCCCATGCTGATCATTTTCTCGGCATCTTCGGGGGTTCTTACTCCTCCGGCTGCTTTTACAGGAAGCTTTCCTGCGTTATCCAGCATGATTTTTATGCCTTCAAACGTTGCTCCGTTCGGTTTTCCGTCTTCTGTTTGGTAAAAACCTGTAGAAGATTTTACAAAAATGTTCGGCAGATCATTTTCGGAGAAGTTTTCTACCGACCAATCTGAAATATTTTTAGTAATATCCGCAATCTGTGCATCCGTTAATGCCGCAATTTCAATGATCCATTTTGCGATCTTCTGATTCTGCAGAGCAAGTTTTGTACATTTTACAAACTCGTCTTTTACCAGGGCAAGATCTCCTTTGAGATAAGCATTATAATTAACAACAAAATCGAGTTCATCTGCTCCGTCTTCAATTGCTTTTGACGCTTCAGCAAGTTTCTCGTCCACAGTATAAGTTCCTTCATGAAAACCTATTACGGTGCCCACTGCAACATTTGAATGTCTTTCCTGAATATACTTTTTGATATCGGCTACATAATCCGGACGGATCATTACGGCAAAAATACCATGGTCTATGGCCTCTTGCGCAAGCTTTTTATCTATCTGTAATGTTTCTTCGTTTGAAATTCCTGACTGTTCGGGTGTTTTCAAATAGGTTGAATCCAAATATTGGGCAATCTTCATAATCTTTATACTTTCAGTTGTCTGTAAATACCTTGTTCCAAAGATATGAAAGTTTCTGTTCTTGTCACTCCTTTCAGCTTCTGAAGTTTGTTCAGGATCTGCATAAGATGGTCATTGTCTTTACAAAGAACCTTTAAGAATATGGTGTAATTTCCCGTTGTATAATGGGCTTCCACTACCTCATTCACTTCTTGCAGAGATTTTACAACCTCCGGATAGTGGCTGGGCTGGTCCAGAAACATTCCGATATACGAAATTACTTTATATCCGATTTTTTTAGGATTAAGGAATGAAATGGAGTTTTCAATAACTCCCGCATGCTCGAGTTTTTTAATTCTCTGATGTACTGCTGTTGTGGAAATTCCAACATTTTTTGAAATGTGGGCTAAGGACGTTTTAGCATTATCCATCAGCATGTAAATGATTTCTTTGTCAATCGAGTCTAAATGATAACTTGTGTTACTTGAATTTTTCATTTTCTACTTATTATTTATGTTTTTGTTTCTTCAAACTTTACAAAAACCGGAAAGTGGTCGCTGTATCCGCCCAAATACCGGGTACCGGCATAGGTTCGGAAGGGACGTCCTTCAAAATTTTTCACCTGGCTGCTTATTTTTTCAGAATTAAAAATATGGGCACTCTGAAAATTCAAAGCATCATTTTCAAAAAGGGATTTTGACATGATGATCTGATCATACAACAGTCCAGACTTATAATGAAAAGTAGAATAATTTCTTGTATTAAACAATTCTTGAAAAGGGTTTACCAGGACCTTCTCGTGCTTATTGTTGTAGAGAATTTTTACTAAATTTTCATCATCAGGGTTTTCGTTAAAATCACCACACAATATTACATGTTCTTTTTCGCTATCTACAATTTTCAGAATCCGGTTATGGATCTCATTAAGAATAAAGTCTCTTTTGGGCTTATTAATATCTTTTTCTCGCTTAGAGGGAAGGTGGGCGATAAAAACATTAATAACAGTTTCTTTATATCTAATTTTAGAAAAAAGTACATCTCTGGTTGTGTCGTAATTCTCTGTGTTTTTTCTGTTTATAATTTCAAAGAAGAAGGTAATAGTTTCTGAGTCTATGATCTCTACTTTGGCTTTATGATATAACATGGCTACATCTACCTTTCTCTCATCCATAGAATTGTAATGTACAATTCCATATTCTGAATTAAAAGGTTCCATTTCCACCAGGTCTTCTAAAACTTTCCTTCCGGAAACTTCAGAAAGTCCAATTAAAAATGGGAGATCACCATTTTCCTCCTTCATTAATTGAAAAACGTGTGAAATTTTAAAAAGCTTATTCCTATATCTTCTTTCATCCCAACCTTTCAAGCCTGATTTTGTAGGATCTAATCGGTGAAGAGGCTTCGGGTCAGGTAAAAATAAATTTTCAACATTATAAAAAGAGAACATCTCCATCTGCAAAATTTGCTATCTTAAAATTATCAATTTCTTTTTCGTTGTAAATTTATTATTTTTTTTCAAATTTCATTAATTTATTTATAATATTTTCATCTTAATATTATGTAAGCAATATAAAATATTTAACAAAAAATATCAATAAAAATGCTTTTATAAAGTCAAATTATTAAGCATTTAAATTTATCAACACAAAAAATAAAACTAAAATAATATATAGTTATCCGATTAACACGAAAAAATTTTTAGTCTTTATAAGATATGATGGATAATTTTCACTTATTTCCACTTTACATTAATTCTTATTCTATTTTATCATCAAAATTTCAGAAACGTGAAAAAAAATTGTTTTTTTTACAGTTTTGTGTTATTTTTTTTAGAGCAAATCAGGACGTTTTTCTTGTGTGATCCTTACAGCTTCTTCATGACGCCATTCTTCTATCTGAGCAAAGTTTCCGCTTAGTAATACCTTTGGCACCTCCAGTCCTTTATAAACTTCAGGTCTTGTATAAATAGGCGGCGACAGAAGATCATCCTGAAAACTGTCTGTAAGAGCACTCTGCTCATCATTCAATACTCCGGGAACCAATCTTATAATGGAGTCCGCAAGAACACATGCTGCCAGCTCACCCCCTGTAAGTACATAGTCGCCAATTGAAATTTCTTTGGTAATGTGAAGGTCACGAACTCTCTGATCGATACCTTTATAATGACCGCAAAGGAAGATCAGATTATTTTTTATGGAAAGGGTATTGGCAATTTTCTGGTTTAAGGTGATACCATCCGGCGTAAGATAAATTACTTCGTCATATTCTCTCTGGGATTTAAGATCAGAAATACATTTATCCAGCGGTTCTATCATCATTACCATTCCTGCTCCGCCTCCATAGGGTTCATCGTCAATCTGTCTGTGCTTATTGATCGCCCAGTCCCTCAGGTGATGGAAATGAACTTCTACTAAACCTTTATCCATTGCCCTTCTTAAAATAGAAGTCTGAAACGGACTTTCCATTAATTCGGGAAGCACGCTTATTATATCAATTCTCATTGTAATGTATCGTTTTTCTTATTAGGTGAAATAATTAATCTTAAAGAAGAATCTTTGTTAAAGTAGCTCCACATCCAGTTGAAAAAGACCGCAAGCTTATTTCTTACGCTCAGGATCAGCATGAGGTGAAGGAACATCCAGAAATACCAGGCCAGAAACCCCTGGAACTTCATAAACGGAAGATCTACCACAGCCCTGTGTTTTCCAATGGTTGCCAGAGAGCCCTGATCTTTATATTCATACTCTACCCAGTCATTGGTATTCTTCTTCAGGAAATTTTTACCTAAATTTTTTGCTTGATTAATGGCCACGTTTGCAACCTGAGGATGCCCCTTCGGATATTTTGGTGTTTCCATATAGGCAATATCCCCAACTGCGTAAATATTGTCGTAACCTTTTATTTTATTAAACCGATCTACTATATATCTGTTTTTCACTAATTTTTCTTCCGGAAATCCACCCACCACATTTCCTGTAACACCTGCTGCCCAGATTACATTATTGGACGGAATATCTTTTCCGCTCTTTGTGTATACCTTATTACCGTCGTAATCCGTAACAACTTCTCCGCTTAGAAATGTAACACCAAGATCCTTAAGGTATTTTTCAGATTTTTCCTGTGCTTCACTGCTCATTACAGCAAGCGGTTTTTCTGTGGAGCTTACCAAAATGATCTTAAGCTGATCAAAATTCATGTATGGATAATCTCTGGGAAGAATTTCTTTTTTCATCTCGGCAAAAGCTCCTGCCAGCTCTACACCGGTAGGTCCGCTTCCGACAATAACAATATTCCAATTGCCGTCATCGCTTCTGCTTTTTTCAAGAATAAGCTTTTCAAAGGTCATCAATACATGATTCCTGATGCTTATTGCTTCCTGGGTATTTTTCATTCCGAAAGCCCTCGATTCCATGTCTTTGTTTCCAAAGAAATTGGTTTTGCACCCTGTAGCGATGACCAGTTTATCATAGGTAAACTCTGCTTCATCCGTGATCACTTTATTGTTGGCAGGATCAATCTCTTTAACTTCGGTAAGGCGAAACTGTGTATTCCTGGATTGCTGAAAAATCTTCCGGAAAGGGAAAGAAATATTGGATGGTTCTATCCTCCCGCATGCAACCTGATAAAAAAGCGGCTGAAACATATGATGATTCACCCGGTCCAGAACAATTACTTTTTTATTTCTGTTATTCAATGTTTTAGCAAGCTGCAGCCCCGCAAAGCCCCCTCCTATGATGATGATCTTTTCGCGTGTTTCCATAATACACAAATTTACTGATTTTATTTAGCATTTAGTAGTGAAAAAAGTTAGTTTTGCAAAACTTTATGACACCTAAAAAGTACACCAAAAAGACGGCCAAAAAAGTACATGAGAATCGTCGGAAGAATTATTTTTTCCGGAGAAAAGTAATATTAGCTGTTTTAATTCTTGCTTTAATAGGAACAGGATTTTACCTGAAACAGTCGGTTAGCTATTATTATGCACTGTACTTCAATAAATTCAGACATAAAAAACTACACAACAGTGAAGTGGAAGCAGCAAGGATACAGAAAATCCTTACCGCTAATCTCGATAAAACATATGGTTTTGATGTTTCTCATTATCAGAACAGGGAAGATATCAAATGGGACAGTCTGAGCATTGGAAATAAAACAATTCCACTGGAATTTGTAGTCATGCGTGCCACAATGGGAAACCGAAATGCCGACAAACACTTTGATGAGTTCTGGGTAAAAGCCCAAAAGCATAATCTGATTCGTGGAGCCTACCATTTTTACAGGGCTGATGAGGATCCTGTGATCCAGGCTAATAATTTTTTAGCGAATGTAAAACTGGAAAGCGGTGACCTTCCCCCTATTTTAGATATTGAAAAGATCCCGAAAAGAAAAACAAATAAAAAACTGATAGAAGATTTAAAGGTATGGTGCAAAATCATAGAGGAAACGTATGGGGAAAAACCGATCATCTATACCTATTATCATTACTATAAAGACTTCCTGAAAGGAGAATTTGACGATTATCCGCTCTGGCTGGCGAATTACAATGATGTACCCTCTCCCACTCCCAATGATCATTGGGATTTCTGGCAGTTTACGGAAAATGGTATTGTTCATGGCATTAACACCAAAGTAGATCTTGATATCTATAATGGAAGCACCTGGTCGTTAAAAAGACTTACGCTGGATTGACAGGGAAGGAAGAAACCCGAAAGAATTATTTCTCCCGGGTTTAATCAATTTTTAAATTAATTTATAAGTTTAAGAAATAACCGAAGAAGGCCAATTATCAGCAATATCTTCCAGCCTCCCTCTTCCAACCTAAAATTATTCCCCCAGAAATCTTGAAATATCTGCATTTAGCTCATCAGCATTTTCGAAAGGAATCATGTGGGTTGCATTTTTATAGATTTTAAGTTCAGCATGTGGGATCTGTTTGGCTATCATTTCAGTATGATCCTGTTTGATCACATCTTTATCACCTGCAATCACCAGAACCGGACTTTGTATTTTTGCCAGATCTTTTTTACTGATATGAGGCTCATTCAGCATAATTTCTACCAGTCTGCGTTCGTTGAATTTTCCAGATTTATTCTCTACATTCAGCACCAGAAGCTGATTTTTCATATGAGAAATAAGTCTTTCGTCGACACCTTCAGGAAAAGCATTGGCCCCAATGGTAATCAATTTGTTAAGATTTTCCGGATATTTTAAAGCAAACTCTAATCCTGTGACTCCACCGTCGCTCCATCCGGCAATATTAATTTTATGCAATTCCAGCTTGTCTGCAAGCATTTTTATATCTTCTGCAAATTGGGTATAGGTAAAATCTCTTTCGGAAGTATCAATACTTTTACCCTGCCCTCTGGTATCTACAGCAATTACTTTAAACTGTTGGGAAAGAACCGGAATCTGCTGATAAAAATCCTGGATACTTCCTGAATTCCCATGAAGAAGAAAAAGCGGTTCTCCTTCACCATAAGTTTCGTAATAAAGCTTTGTACCTTTTAATTGAAGATAGTTGCCCGAAGATGCGTTTTTCCCATACACAGAGTTTTTAGATTCCATACTATATTGGGAAACATCTGGGATCAGCCCTTCGAGGTCATCTCCAAAAGCAGCCGTTTCATCTTTGATATTCTTTGCGCTTTTATCCACTTTTACATCGATATTAATGGCTGGGGCTGCCAGGGTTATTTTCTGCCAGTCACCATAAAATTTTCTAATAAATCCCGTTCTGAACAATGCAGCACTGATATTAACCTTTCCGTCAAATTCTTTTAAAAACTGAATTCCGATAAAGAATTTTCCCTGCACCCAGATATTATGATCATTCACATCCAGTGTATAAGTTCCGTCTTTAATCATATCTTCCGTAAGTTCTACTGTGATTTCTTCATCCAGGATATTTTGGTCGGGAAAACCATTTTTTTCGGTATAAAGACTGTATCTCATCAGCACGGGCTTGTCTGAAATATAGCTGGCGATATTCAGGTTGATATTTTTGATCTTGGATCTTCTGCTGGCGTTAAATTCCAAAGCAGTTTCACCAAGAAAATCTTCTTTTTTGAACTTAGGGTTCACGGAATACAGAACACTTTTTGTTTTCGTATTGACGCCCCAGTTTTTATCAACCAGCTTTTTAACTTTAATATTGACTTCCTTTATATTTTTAACTTTTTCTTTTAAAAATATCTGCTGACCATCGTATTTTCTGAAATTCTGTACAGTTTCAGAATAAGGCTCATAGCCGGGAACCTCTATTTTTAGTTTTCTTGATGGATCAAATCCCGAAAGGTTAATAGCAAAATTTCCTTTCTCATCGGAAACAGTACCGGCGTTCTCTTTTTCTACCCCAATTTTTACGTAAGGAATCGGCTGTTTTTCATTTCCGGAAATTACAGTTCCCGAAATCACCTGTGCATTAAAAAAATAGACTGCTAAAAGTAAGAATAAAGCATTGAGTTTTTTCATAGTATAAGTTTGATGCAAAATTCTTTATTTTCTCCCTTGAATACTCACAATGACTTATTAAATTTGGTTTGTATTTAGTTAAACTTATTTAAAAAAATCACCAGTCTGTGATAGGAATTCTAAAAAATGCATAAACTTTTCTTTTTACAGAATATTCATGATCTCTTCCCATGAATGCACTCTTTTGTAATTTTCATTTTCTATCAGCTCGTTGTGAGGTTGGGTGAAAATTAGTTTTTCTCCGGCAAAATGGTCCAGATTTTTAGGATAATCATCGATCATTACATCACCGTGTACCACCTTTTTGCTTCCACACAAAACAATTTGTTCCCAGCTGATAAACGGAAAATGTTCTGCCAACCAATCAAATTTTTCTCTTAAGCTGTTAGGAAACTCCATCCCAGCAGAAACAATGTAGAGCTCATATTTGTTATTAATGTATTCCAAAGCTGCACGGCTTCCTTCCATGACAGGAAGCGTTCTGAAAAAGCCAACTTCATTAACGTGTTTTTTCCCATTGGGAAACGCTTCAGTTTCAGGCATTCCTGCCAGATCATTGATTTCAATTTCTCTTCCTGAGTCTCTTTTTTCAAACTGCACCAGCTGATGGTACACATCTGCCATTACCCCGTCCATGTCTACGATTACTTTTTTCATTATTTTAATATGTAATTTTATGAAAGCTTAAACTTACAACATATCAAAAAAAATAAAAAATATCATCTATACAAAATAAAAATTTAAGACAAATTTATCTCATCACAGCCTATTCAACGAAAGGCTTTCTTTGAATCCATTCTTTTTTAGGATTTAATCCTATGAAAATTCTTTTCATAAATAAATTGACCAAAGAATTATTATGCTTTATCAATCCGAAAATTTCAATAGGTTCCGCACCAATGGTTGATTTTATTTCCAAAGCTGTTCTCCCGAAAATTATTCTTTTAGACTTATTGCTAATTGCGAATTCTACCATATCTAAAAGCATGTTGAGATACAGTTGCCTTTCTTTTTGAATTTCTTTATCATAGCCTAAAAAATAGGTGTCAATATCTTGATTATTGAGGATTAAAGTATAGAATCCAATCAGCTTTTGGTTTAAAAAATATCCAAATACTTTAAAATTTTCATTGATATTTTTCTTCATGCATTCAAAATGATGTTCAGCAAGAAAAAAAGTATTGAACGGAGCATTTTCAGCTACATTTTGATAGAGAATATTCATTTCATCCTGATGCTTTTGTATCTCATCCAAATTCATTTCATGCTTTTCTATATTTTCAAATTTCTTTCGGGCAGAACGGGCTCTGGTCCTGTATTTTTTAGAAAAATCATTCAAATAATCCTCATACACAGTCCAGCTTTCGTTTATCTTCAATATCATATTAGGCTGAACTGAAAATCGGAAATAGGGCTGATGGTTTTTACTCTGGAAATAGTTGACAAAATTGAACTGATAATCTTTATAAATGATCAAAGACGTTTTTCTGATGTCTTTCTGCATCTTCTGAACCGCCCTATCCAAAAGTGGAACTACCTGTTCAAAAGTAATTTTGGCAGCATCAAAATAAAATCCATTCTGGCCTGTCAGCATATTGTTTCCCAAGATCATTACATCTTTACTGAATTTTCGGGCAAAGAAATTCCTGATATTGCACCAGACTTCATTTTTCTGAAAGGTCACATGATTCTGGAAATTTAAATACTGGAATAAAGCACCGCCAATCAAATCATCATTATAAAAGAAACCGGCATAATAGCATTCCATATTGGCAGGCCCGGAAGATTCCAAAATATTGAAATATTCTTTGGAAAGCATAATATTCCGGTTTCCGATCACAGAATTCCACTGTGAAGGTAAATCCGAAACGCTATTGTATATTTTTAAATTATATGACATAAAAAAGGCCACAAATGTAGCCTTATCATTTGGATCGTTAGAATTTTATTTTTGTGTAACCCAATTAAAGCCATCCGGCAAATACCAGCCACAGACAATTCCGCCCATAATGGTGATCGTTATGGTCCAGTATGCAGTATTAATGAAAGTATATTTCCAGGATTTCCTTTCAAACATTGCATTAATTGCAGTAATGGGAAATATCAAAAATACTCCTGCTATAAAACAATGCAAAGCACCGTGACCAAAAGAACGATAGGCCATTCCGTAATCCTTCATGAAGGCAAAAAATGAAGGTTTTGCATTCATTTCATCTCCACCAACCATGCCTAAGGCTCCAAGTTGATGTATTGTAATCATTTGCAGAAAAAAAGCGATCAGAAAAGACAGGATAAATGAAAAAACAAAAATAAATCCCATGTTTGATCCTTTCATTTTCTCTTCTGTCAGCCCCGATTCCTGCATCCAGACAGTTCCGAACATTTTTGGATGATACCAGATAAATCCCATAATAAGTGGAACCAATGCGGCTACAGCAATAGCCAATAAGTTAATTTCCATCATAATATTGCATTTTAATAAGTATATCAAATCTACATTAAAATACAATATAAAATAAACTTTACGTAAATTATAATTCATTTTAACTATAAATTAAAAAGCAAATAGAATAAATTCAATAAAAATCTAATATTACATTCCAATCCCATACTAATTATGAAAAAAATGATTTACGTTTTAAAGATTCTTATATAATGGCATTAGTAAGTTTTAAGTGTGTACATTTTCGTATTTTTGCGGCTCAATTGAATTTTTAAATCAAACCCATTAAATTCCAATGAATTACGTTTCTGTAGAAAATCTTACTAAATCTTATGGCGTCAAAGTTTTGTTCGAAAATATTTCTTTTCATGTGAATGAAGGGGACAAAATAGCCATTGTCGCCAAAAACGGAAGCGGAAAATCTACCCTTCTTAAAATATTAATGGGGAATGAAATTGCAGACAGCGGGACTGTAAATATTAATAAAGATATCCAGGTGGTTTTATTTGACCAAGAGATTGAATTTGATTCTGATCTAACGATTGATGAGTTTATGATGACGCTTGATTCTGCGCCTATTCAGGCTCTGAAGAATTATCATCAATCTCTGCTCTCCACAGATTATGATTTCATTGAAAAAGCTTTGGCTGAAATGGAAATTCATAAAGCATGGGATCTGGAGAATGATATGAAACAAATTCTCTCCCAGCTGAAAATCACTGATCTGGAAGCAAAAATGGGAACCCTTTCCGGTGGACAGATCAAACGTGTTGCTTTAGCAAAACTATTGACTGAAACAAGAGCGGAACACCGTCATACCCTTCTGATCATGGATGAGCCAACCAATCACCTTGATGTGGAAATGGTAGAATGGCTCGAAAGTTATTTAAGTAAAGCGAAAATTACCTTAATACTGGTAACCCACGACAGATATTTCCTGGATGCAGTTTGTGGCATCATCTGGGAAATGGAGGATAAAAATCTGTATTTCCATAATGGTTCTTATGCAACCTATCTTGAAAACAAGATGATTCGTGAGGATAATATGAATGCAACCATCGACAAGGCCAACAATCTTTACAGAAAAGAACTGGAATGGATGCGAAGACAGCCCAAAGCAAGAACTACAAAATCGAAATCCAGACAGGATGATTTTTACGAAACTGAAAAAATAGCTAAAACCGACACCAGAAAAGAATCTCTGGAACTTGATTTTGAAATGAAAAGGCTCGGAAACAAGATTCTTGAACTCAGAAATATTTCTAAAAGTTATGGCGAGAAATTATTATTAAAAGATTTCAGCTATCAGTTTCAACGGGGTGAAAAAGTAGGAATTGTAGGAAAAAACGGAGCCGGAAAATCTACATTACTGAATATTATCCAGGGGCTTGAACCTAAAGATTCCGGGGAAATTGAAACGGGTGAAACAATCAAATTCGGATATTTTTCACAAAAAGGGCTGAAGTATAAAGAAGATGAAAGAGTTATTGATTTTATCAAGGAAATTTCTGAAAATTTTCCTTTAGCCAACGGAAGAACAATCTCTGCATCACAGTTTTTGAGATTATTCTTATTTGATGACCAGACACAATATTCGCCAATTTCGAAACTTTCAGGAGGGGAAAAAAGGAGACTGCATTTAATGTATATCCTGTATCAGAATCCTAACTTTCTGATATTTGATGAACCTACCAACGATCTGGATCTTCCGACTTTAACCGTGCTGGAAAATTTCCTGTTGAATTTTCAAGGCAGCTTAATTATTGTATCTCACGACAGGTATTTCATGGACAGAATTGTTGATCATATTTTAGCTTTTGAAGGAGAAGGAAAGATCAGAGATTTTATCGGAAACTTTTCAGAATACAGGGAAGCTAAAAGCCGCGAGGATGCACTGGAAAAAAATACAGTATCCAAACCGGAACCTGTAAAAGAAATTGTTGCCGTACCAGAGATTCAGCAACCTGCTTCTCAAAAAAGAAAAATGTCTTTTAAGGAGCAAAGGGAACTGGAAACGATAGAAAAAGAAATGCCTGAGCTTGAACAGCAACGTGCTAAGATCATGGATCAGCTAAATAATGAAACAGACTATGAAAAAGTCTCTCAACTTTCCGCCGAATTAGAAACTATTTCTGAAAAGCTGGAAAACTATGAGATGAGATGGCTGGAACTTCAGGAAATATAATAAGTAAGAGTGTTTGAGAGTGGGAGTGTTTGAGTGTTAAGGAAATTCTAAATATCAAATACTTTTACACTCAAACACTCCCACTCTCAAACTCCTCCACCCTACAGGTATACTATTTTCCCTTCTTTTGAACTTTCCAGGGATGCATCTATGATTTTCATATTCTGTACAACTTCTCTTCCCTGAGATGGTAATGCATATCCGAAAACGATATATTCATAAATCTGCTGATAATAATCCATATAGTTCCCGGGTTCGCTGGCGGTCAGCATTCTTTCGGTTTCTGAGCTTTCATTTACGAAATTTAAAATCCCGTCCGTCCCTTTTAAAGGCTCTGTCCATTCTTTGCCATAAACCGGTATGGCTCCTGCAACCAGTTCATTTTCCTGATTATCGGTTCTTTCCTGCAGGAAACTACCTTTTTCTCCGTGAATAGCGTAGGCATAATGAGCTTCTTTGGTAAATACAGATGATTTCAGCCTTACTCTTAAATTGTTTTTGTAATAAAGCAGAATTTCAAAATAATCATTGGCATATTCCTGTCCTTTCATTGAAAACACATCAGCAAAAAGCTTTTCAGGACATCCAAAATATTGGATGGCCTGATCTACAAGATGGGCACCAAGATCATGCAGGGAACCTGAACCCGACTGCTGTGGATCTTCTTTATGCTGTTTTCCGCTGGGTGTAGTACGGAACCTGTCGAAACGGATTTCGGTTTCTTTAATATCTCCTAATTTGCCGTCATTCAATATTTTATGAACCTGCAGAAAATCTCGGTCGAATCTTCTGTTTTGATAAACACTCAGAAACAGTCCTTTTTCTTCCGCCAGATTCACAAGCTCTTCTGCTTCTGAAACACTAACGGTGAAGGGTTTTTCAACAATTATATTTTTTCCTGCTTCAAGTGCCATCTTTGCATATTCATAATGGGTCTGTACAGGTGTATTGATAATCACAAGTTCAATATCTGCATTCTGAAGCATTTCTTCTACCGAACGGTAAATGGTTGCTTCGGGATATTTTTCTTTTGACTCTTCTTTACTTCTCTCTACTACGGCAGCCATAAAAAATCCGGGATGTTCTTTCAAAAATGGAGCATGAAATATTTTTCCGCTCATTCCAAAGGCACAAAGTCCTGCTTTTATCAATTGCATACTATATAATTTTCAACAAATATATTCAATAATCCCCAGTTTAAGAAGGCATAGAAGCAATCGGTTCTTTTACAGCATTCATAAAGTATGATTTAAATCATTTTATTATTTTTATCAATTCTAAATTAATATTTCAAAAAACCTTATTTTTGCCGCTATTTAAAACTAGTCTACATAAAAATAAAATGAATAAACAACTTGCATCTATAGGATTTTTATTGGCAGCCTTATCTTTAAGTGCTCAATTGAAAAATATTGAAGCCGATACCATCAGAACCCAAACCATTGAAGACATTAATCTTCATAAGACAGGAAATCCAAACCAGGCAAGGACTTTATCCACTAAGTCTACCCTTACGGTAATGGAAAACCCTCAGGCTATCTCCATTGTAACTCATGAAATTATTGAGCAACAACAATCCAAGCAGCTGAGCGATGTTCTTCAGAATGTAAACGGTATGTACATTACTTCATCCAGAGGAAATTCTCAGGACAGTTTTGGGGGACGTGGTTTTATTTTGGGGAATGATAATATTTTTAAAAACGGTACAAGGGTTAACAGTGGTGTTTTTCCTGAAGTAAGTGGTCTGGAAAGAGTTGAAGTACTGAAAGGAGCCAATGCCATGCTGTACGGAAATACAGCTGCAGGAGGAATCATTAATATGATCACTAAGAAGCCTAAATTTAATTTTGGCGGAAGTGTAGGACTGAATGGTGGAAGCTGGAATTCTTATAAGCCAACAGTTGATATTTATGGACCTTTATCTAAAAATATTGCATTCAGAGTCAATGGTGCCTATGAATATGCTGAAAGTTTCAGAGATGTTGTACAGTCTGAGAAATACTATTTCAATCCTTCATTTTTATTCAATTTGAGTCCGAAATCACAATTGATTGTAGAAGCGGATTATCTTAAAAATAATTTTACTCCCGATTTTGGGATTGGTTCTATTACCAATGCTGACAAAAGCTACTCTATGAATAATCTGCTGTCCAGAAATGCATTCCTGGGAACAGACTGGCAGTATCAAAATGTAGAACAACTATCAACTAACATCACGTTCAATCATCAGTTCAGCGAAAGATGGTCATTGAATGCAACTGCTTCTTATCAAAATTACACTAAGGATTATTTTTCCACAGAAAGGATACAATGGGAATATACAACCGGTAATCGATTAGCATGGAAAAGACCTTTAAACAGAACTTACAACGAACAAAATTACACATCGTTCCAGGCTAATATCAATGGGGAATTCAACACCGGAAAAATTAATCATAAAGTTTTAATAGGAGCAGATGCTGATTATGGCATTGCCGATTCTTACACCTATTATGATCCCACTATCGCAGATCCTAAAAAGGCATTATATGGAACGGCTTATTTGTTCGGTACAAACGGAAACCCTAACGGCTCAGTTTATTTGGACGATCCGTCTACATGGGCAGGTGGTAGTATGCCTACTTCGGAACATGTAGCAAAATTTGAACGTTCAAGAATTCCTACACAGAGAATAGGAGTATATGCTCAGGATTTCATCAGTATTTCAAAGCAATTTAAGGTACTTGCAGGCTTAAGATGGTCTTATGTAGAAAACAAAAGTACAAGAAAAGAAAACTTCAAGGACAATACTACCCCTTATGTTCCGTTCTCAAGTTCTTCCGATATGGCTATATCGCCAAAAGCAGGTATAGTATATATGCCAAATGATAATTTATCAGTATTCGCAACCTATACCAACTCATTCTCCAATAATGTTGGTTTAGATAGACAAGATCAAGCTCTTAAGCCTACTTATATTGATCAGTATGAAGTAGGAGCAAAGAAAAACCTGTGGAATAATGCCTTGGCTATTAACCTTACTGTTTACCAGATTTTATACAAAAATTATTATCAGGTTGCTTTAGATGATAAAGGATTACAGATAGACCCTAACGGACTTTTAAAAGATTTTGCCGGAAAAATGAGGAGCCGCGGTGTGGAATTGGATATTACAGGAAACCCAAATGAAAATTTATCCATTATAGGTGGTTTCTCATATAATAATTCAGTTTATCTTGATACTCCTGAACAATTTGGATATGTAGAAGAGCAGAGACTGGTAAGAACTCCGGCCACCACAGCCAATGCCTCGGTATTTTATAAATTCACACGTTTTGCTAAAGGATTAAAAATAGGCGCTGGGGCTTACTATATTGGTGATCGTCTTGCCGGATGGAATGATACAAAGACCGGAAGCAATAGTTTAGCTGCGAGAAATGGAGTAAGCAGAGTATTTGAATTAAAGGATTACACTACCGTATCTGTATCTGTAGGCTATGAATGGAAGAAATTCTCTATCCAGGGGAAAGTGGGTAACCTGTTCGATGTAGTGAATTACAATGTACATGAAAATTATTCTGTAAATCCTATTACGCCAAGAAACTATTATTTTACGCTTACCTACAAGCTTTAGAATTAAATATTATATAATTTCATCATTCAAAGTGGAAATTGCATTTTTGCAATTTCCATTTTTAAATATAAAAAAAGACATACAATATGGATAAGATCAAGGACACAAGAAGTTTTATGAGAGTTACACACCGTTATCTGGGGTATTTTCTTGCAGGAATAATGGCCATTTATGCATTGAGCGGAATTTTGCTTGTTTACAGGGACACCGATTTTCTAAAAAAAGAGAAAAAATATGATAAAACAGTCGCTGTCAATCTTACAGAGAAAGAGCTTGGAAAAGAACTGAAAATCAAAGGTCTTGAAGCAGAAAAAACGGAAGGTACTGTTATCTATTTTAAACAGGGCACTTATGATGCATCTACCGGAAAGGCAAAATACTCTAAAAAAGAACTTCCTTTTGTACTGGACAAAATGGTGAAACTTCATAAATCCCAGTCAAAAGAGACCTTATCACCCCTGAACACATTTTTCGGGATCTCTTTATTCTTTTTTGTGGTTTCCAGTTTCTGGATGTTTAATCCCAAAACAAAAGCTTTCAAACGCGGAATAAAATTCACTATTGCAGGCCTTATTATTTCGGTGATTCTTTTGTGTATTTAAATTACAAAATCATCAAAAAAAAGACCAAATAATTCACATTTCGATTACCTGAAAATTAACATTTATTCTGAGTTTTTATCTAAAATTAAGAAGCTTGGCACATTTCTTGTTTTTTCTTTAATCTACAAATGGTAACATTTAATTATTAAAATAATAAATTATGAAAAAACTAATTTTTGCAGGAATATTGGCAGCAACAGGTTTGACTGCAACAGCTAACGCTCAAATTCAACAAGGTAACTGGCTGGTAGGAAGCAGCTTAATATCAAGTAATTTTGGTTTAAATACTGGTGGAGGATACAATATTGGTTTACAGCCAAAAGGTGCTTACTTCATTAAAGATAATGTAGCTGTGGGTGGATATGTAGATTTAGGGATCAATAAAGTTACCAATGGCAGCCCTACTGAATTCACTTATGGTGTAGGTGGTTTGGGTCGTTACTACCTATCTCCGGGAGAAAAGGGTGTTGATAATTTGCTACACCATGGAAGATGGTTCCTTGAAGGTAATGTAGGTATCGGAGGTAGATCAGTTGAAAATGCAGATTCTACAACTGGTTTAGATTTTGGTGCAGGTCCTGGTTATTCTTATTTTATTACTCCTAACATCGGTATTGAAGGTTTAGTAAAATACAAAGGCAGAGCAGGATTTGGTAGCGAAGGATTAAACTCAAATATTACATTCAACTTAGGATTCAGTATTTATTTACCGACTTCAAAAGCTAAAGAAGTAGCTAATGATTTAAAATAATCACTTTATATTCACTTGAATAAAAAAATGAAATCGCCCCGAAATATTTCGGGGCGATTTTCGTACAAATTAAAACTAAACTATAAAAAATCAAATAAATCATGTATTAGGTTGAGGCGTATATCTCAGATACGGCTTTATTTCTGTCACTCCTTTTGGGAATATCTTTCTGGCATCTTCTGTAGAAATAGCAGGCGGTACAATCACATCGTCACCATTTTCCCAATTGACAGGAGTAGCTACTTTATGCGAGTCAACCAGCTGAAGAGAATCCAGAACTCTTAAGATCTCATTAAAATTCCTTCCTGTAGAAGCCGGGTAAGTAATGATTAACCTTACTTTTTTATTGGGATCAATGATCAGCAAAGAACGTACGGTAGCTGTAGCAGAAGCATTCGGGTGGATAAAATCATAGAGTTCCGAAATTTTCCGGTCTTTATCCGCAATAATAGGAAACTGTACATCCGTATTCTGGGTTTCATTAATATCTTTAATCCAGCTTTGATGATCCTCTACTCCATCTACACTTAAAGCAATCACTTTTGTTCCTCTTTTATCAAATTCAGATTTCAGCTTTGAGGTGTATCCCAACTCTGTAGTGCATACCGGAGTATAATCTGCAGGATGTGAGAATAAAATTCCCCAAGAATTCCCTAAGAATTCATGAAATCTAATATCGCCTAAAGATGTTTCGGCTTGAAAGTCCGGTGCTGTATCTCCTAATTTAAGTGACATAATATTTTGCTTTGTTAGTCTACAAATTTAGTAGACTTTTTGAAACTGGCAAAATTTTTGTTGAATTTTTTCTATCTTTAATAAATTTTTTTCATGCAGAACAATGGTTACAGCTACGTAGATGTTATTTACAGGGTTTTGGAGAGCTGGTATATGAGGTTTGCCGAGCTTACACCGAAACTTATTGTCGGAATCTTAGTATTTTCTTTTTTTCTTGTTACCAGTAAATACTTAAGCTTAGGTGCCGTAAAATTATTTCACAAATTTTTCCCTAAAAGCCAGAAAGAAAGTTCTCTGGTTACTTTAATAAGCATATTCAGATTTCTGATCATGCTGATGGGAACCTTTATTGCGCTCGAAATCATGGGCTTCAGTGGTTTCCTTTGGAAGTTTATCGGAAGTTTAGGAGTAGCCGGGGTGATTGCCGGGGTTGCTTTGAAAGATCTGGTATCCAGTATTTTTTCTGGAATGCTCATTGGAATTGATAAGGCATTTAAAATAGGAGATTATATAACGATAGGAGCACATTCCGGGACAGTTCAGGAAATTGGTTTTTTAACAACAAAAATCATTACCGATGACGGAAAGAAAGCTTACATCCCCAATCAGGTAATTTTCAATGCGCCTTTTTACAATATTACAGCATCGCCGCAGCGCAGAATTATTTTAAACTTCGAGATCCCTGCGGATGAAGATATCAGCAAAGCTCAGAAGGGGATGCTGGATGTCATTAAAAGCCTGGATGGTGTAGACAGGCTGGATACTTCGGAAGTGATCTTTACCGACTTAAAACAGGGCAATTTTAATCTCCAGGCTAAATTCTGGATGAAAGTAGGAGCCAACATAGTTCAGGTAAAAAGTGAAGCCTATCTGAAAATCAAGCAGCGTCTGGATGCAGACAATATCCAGCTGGTAACTCCTACAAGTATCAGCATTACGAATGGAGAATCTCTTCCTGCCGAAAATCAGGACAAATAAAATATCAGCCGCTTTTTTTAAGCGGTTTTTTTATGCTTCAAATTATTTCTGATACTTTGATTTAAAGATACATCTCTGATGTTATCGGGCTACAAAAAATTAAATTCAACCACAAAAGTCACAAAAGTTCTTTGACACTTAAGTTATTTTAAACTTAAGTGTACTTATTGTTTTCAGGATGGTAAAACTTTTAAGCTAAAGTGATCTAAAGTGTTTAACATGAAAAACTTCTGTGACTTTTGTGGTAAAAAAGAAAACCGCTCCAAAAATGGAACGGTTTCTCAATTTATTTAAAAGTTCAGCTTACGCTAAAACTTCTTTTACTTTGTTGGCAGCTTCTTCTAAAGTAATTGCTGAATGTACAGGAAGACCTGAATCATCAATTAATTTTTTAGCTTCTACAGCGTTAGTTCCCTGTAATCTTACGATCAATGGAACAGGAAGGCTTCCCATAGCTCTGTAAGCATCTACAACTCCCTGAGCAACTCTGTCACATCTTACGATACCACCGAAGATGTTGATAAGGATAGCTTTTACGTTAGGATCTCTCAGGATGATCCCGAAAGCTGTCTGAACTCTCTGAGCATCAGCAGTACCACCTACGTCAAGGAAGTTAGCCGGGTTACCGCCAGATAATTTGATGATATCCATTGTTGCCATGGCAAGACCAGCACCGTTTACCATACAAGCAACGTTACCGTCAAGTTTCACGAAGTTAAGACCAGCTTCACCAGCTTCAACGTCCATTGGATCTTCTTCTCTTGTATCTCTTAATTCTGCTAAGTCTTTGTGACGGAACAATGAGTTGTCATCCAAAGTTACTTTAGCGTCAACAGCGATAATTTTGTTATCAGAAGTTTTTAATACAGGGTTGATTTCAAAAAGAGAAGCATCAATTCCAGTATAAGCATTGTAAAGAGATGCAATGAATTTTGTGAATTCTTTGAAAGCATTTCCTTCAAGACCAAGATTGAAAGCGATTTTTCTGGCCTGGAATCCTTGAAGACCTAAAGCAGGATCAATGATTTCCTTGTGGATCAAATGAGGAGTTACTTCAGCAACATGCTCAATATCCATCCCTCCTTCAGTAGAATATACAATCGTATTTTTACCTTCAGCTCTGTCTAAAAGAATAGAAACATAAAATTCTTTAGTTTCAGATTCTCCAGGATAATAAACGTCTTCTGCAACCAAAACAGAGTGTACTTTTTTACCTTCAGCAGAAGTTTGTGGAGTTACCAACTGCATTCCGATGATGTTCTGTGCATTTTCTTTAAGCTTATCCATGTTTGGAGAGAACTTAACACCACCACCTTTACCACGTCCACCTGCGTGGATCTGTGCTTTTACTACCCAAGCCTGAGCTCCGGTTTCAGCAGTAAGCTTTTCTGCAGCTGCTACAGCTTCGTCTACATTATTCGCTACGAAACCGCGTTGGATAGCTACTCCATACTTTGATAAAATCTCTTTTGATTGATACTCGTGAAGATTCATATTATTTTATTATTTTATTTTAAAATTTAAAGGTTGACAAATTTACTAAAAAGACATGGAAGTTCAAGTTTATTGACTTAAAAATTAAAGTGCAGTGAACTTGATTTTTAACATGTTTATCAAATTTGCTCTATTCTTCGGACAATTTCTCAGACTGTGAACCGATGAATGGGATTTTCGGAGCCAGAAAATAACCTGTCAGGCTGGCAAAAAGTATCGGAACGAAATAAGTAAAGCCGGTTAAGGTTCCCAGAATAATCGTGGTGCTCATTGGTGTTCTTGTTACACAGGCATTAATTGCCGCCATACAGCTTACAATGGCTAAAGTAGTGTCAACCGAAGGAAACAGCTGATGAATAATCAGCCCTAAAGTGGTGCCTACAAAAAACAGCGGGATAATGAAACCTCCTCTCCATCCTGAAGTCACGGTAACCGCAATGGCTATGATTTTAAAAACCAGAATGACGATCAAAAAATTCAGGGCAAAATTCCCGTTGATCAGTTCGTTGATCTCATGATGTCCGAAGTATCTTGTGATTGGAAAATTATAGGCAATAATCCCTAAAATAATTCCTCCAACCAATGTTTTTATATAAATCGGAAACGACCTGTATTCAAAAACTTTTTTGAAAAATTTTACACCGAAAATAAAGATCCATCCGAAAACTGTAGCCACCACCCCGAATAAAAAGGCATAGATAAAATCATATACTCCTGAATAATGATAGGCTTTCAGATCCCAAGTTGCCCCTATTCCTAAATGAATAATCAGAGCGAACATCACATAACTGAAACAGCTCGCCACTAAAGCAGGAATAATAGCTTTATAATATTCCACTGCATGTTTGTGATGCAGAATTTCAAGGGAAAATAAACTTCCTCCAAGCGGAGCCCCGAATAAAGCGGTAAAGCCTGAAGCCATTCCAGCAATACTCAAAGAACGCAGCTCCTCTCCTTTCAGCCTGAAAATTTTCCCAAGCCAGGTTCCGGTAGAACCTGTTACCTGAACCAAAGGTGCTTCAGGACCTAAACTTCCACCCGATGCCACACAAAAAAGGGATGACAAAATCATGGAAGGATTATTTTTCGGCTCTAATTTTCCTTTATTAAACCTGATATTATTAACGATCAGATGGATTTCCCCGGGATCTCCGATGAAATGGATCACAAGTCCTGCCAGCAAACCGCAGACAGCCATGGTAGGGATAACCATCCAGCCTTGAAACTCAGCTAGAAATTCAGTAAAATGTTCTAATACGATCCAGTAACCTCCTGCAATAGCCCCTCCCACAAGACCTGTGAAAGCCCACATAAAAAAAGTCCGGCTGAATACAAAAGGATTGAATCTTATGGGTTGATCCAGAAGATTCAATGTTTTAATTAACCGTCTTCTTCTATTGATTTTCATTCTTAAATTCTGTTTTTAGCAAAGTAAAGAATAAGCATTCCCCAGCTCAGGATCATAAAAAGACCTCCCAGCGGAGTAACAGGTCCTAAAAATTTAAGATTTGCTCCCAGGTAATCCTGCAGGCTAAGGAAATAAATACTGAAAGAAAATAACATGGTTCCCACAATCATCAAAATGGAAGTCCATTTTTCAGACGAAGTTTCAAATTTTAAAATATATCCGATGATCAGTAAGAAAAATGCAGCATACATCTGGTATCTCACTCCTGTTTCAAAGCTTTCAAGTCTTTCTACAGATAATATTTTTTTTAAAGCATGTGCTCCGAAGGCGCCCAGAATAACAGACAGCATTCCATACGCAGCACCAAAAATTAAAGTAATTGTTTTCATTTTTATAATTCTTCTAATTCTAGATTTAAATATTTTTTTGTTTTGTAATCCTGCCAGGTTCCGGTAATCTTGTTACCATTTTTATTCGCTTCAATAAAAGCCCTCGGAATCCATTTTTCCAATTCTTCATCATAATGGTCATTCTCCGTGATGGAAATATGATCTCCCTGAATCTTTCCGTTCCATTCTATCAGTTTTTTATTTTTATCATACCAATACATGGCGGAAAAAGCATTTTCTCCATTATCCGTGTAAAGATGTTTGATCAGAACCGTAATGGGGTATTTATCAATTTTTCCTTTCAACAGCTTATACTGAAAACTTGTTGTATCAGTTTTTTCAGAACCTGACAGAAGATTTTTTGCGTAAGGACTCCAATATTTTTCTAGGTCTTTATAAGAAATTTCAATGATGTGACTTCCCAGATCATCCAATGCCCTCATCGCATGATTGGAACATCTTCCGGCAACAAAAGTCAATTGATCATTTCCAAAATAGAATTCAATGTATTCCAGGGTATGCTCTAAAAAACAGTCTTCATACATTGCAATCTGCTCCTGAATTTCTTCTGTAGGATTTTTATCGGCTTTCAACTCTTTAAGAAATTCATCAACTCTTTTCCTGATTCTCTGATTGATTAAGCTTTCAATCGTTTTAACAGCATTGGGCTGAAATAAATCGGGACAATTGATAAAGTTTCCTGTTCTGAGATCAAAATTAATCCATTTGGAAAAACCTTCCGGATAAGCTCCCGAAGCCTCGCCATCTATACCAATACTTAAAATATTTTTAGGGGTTTCTAATTTTTCCCAACTGTAAAAATAGAGATAATTGGTATAGGAATTGGTCGCAGTGGCAGCCTTTTTAAAAGGATCAGGGCCTGAATTCGGCACATATTCCAGTTCATCAACCTGCAGAAAGGTATTGATTTTATGTTCAACCAAAGGGTTTCCGGGATAGGAAACAACCGGAAAAACAGTATCTTCAGATTTAGGCTGCAAATCACTGATCTTTACATTTTTCTGCTGAGAAAAACTTAAACCAGAAATCAACAGGAAGAATACTATTTTCTTTCTCATTATTTTGAATGAATGTAGATTAAAATCAGTTTTGCCACCAACGTCGAAATTCCTAATATAATAAAGATATTAGAAAGTTTTTTAGAATTTCTAAAGCCCGGTGACGTCGTTTTCTTCAGGAAGATTCCGAAGATGATAAATACTATAGGTAGAATAATCTGCAGCATTATTGAGCTCTTAACCTGTTAAATTCATGAATAACCTCATGATGGCTTACCGTTTTGTCTTTAAAATAGTTCACAAAATGCTGTTTTTCCTCTTCTGTAGCACCCATTTGGTTTAGAATATTCAACAGGTGCATCTTCATATGCCCTTTCTGGATACCGGTTGTCACTAAAGAACGGAGAGCGCCAAAATTCTGAGCAAGTCCGGAAACAGCCAGAATACTCATCAGCTCTTGTGCAGAAGGTTTTCCAAGCAATGCCAAGGAGAATTTTACTAATGGGTGAAGATTGGTCAAACCTCCCACTACTCCTACAGAAATCGGAAGATCGATCCAGAATCTGAAAATTCCGTTGTCCGTTGTACAGTGCGTAAGAGATCTGTATTGTCCGTCTCTCGCGGCGTAGGCATGAGCACAGGCTTCTGTTGCTCTGAAGTCATTTCCTGTAGCGATTACTACTGCATCCACTCCATTCATCACGCCCTTATTGTGTGTGGTTGCGCGGAAAGGCTCTATTTCAGCAATGGTAACGGCCTGTTTGAATTTTCTTGCAAATTCTTCATTCGAAATTCCACTGTCATCCTTTAAATCATCAATCTTACATGAAACCTCAGCTCTTACGAGACAGTCCGGTGTAAAGTTGGAAAGAATATTCATCACGATCTGAAGCGAGTTTTTCTCTTCCTGTGTGAAATCTTCACTCGTTGCAATCTCCTGCTTCATTGTTTTTCCGAACTGCTCAAGACACGAATTGATAAAATTCGCACCCATGGAATCTACCGTGTCAAAGCTTGCTTTAAGCTGGTAATAATCCGACATTTCGGAGGTTTTATCAATTAATTTGATATCCAGAATTCCACCACCTCGTTTTCTCATGTTGGCAGTAATATCTTCTGTAGCTTCAAACAGTTTTTTCTTTAATTTGAAATTAAAGAAATGCAGAAGTTTATGAGATTCCACACTGAAGATAAAGTGGGTATGCCCTAATTTTTCATTGTTAATAATGGTTGTTTTAAAACCACCTTTATCAATCCAGAATTTTGCAGCTTTTGAAGCAGCCGCCACTACTGAACTTTCTTCAACGGCCATTGGAAGAGCGAATAATTTCCCGTCAATTAAGAAATTGGGGGCAATTCCATACGGCATATAGAAATTGGAGATCGTATTTTCAGAAAACTCTTCATGAAGTTTCTGAAGATCAGCATTTTCGTTCCAGTATTGTTTTAATATATTTTGATATTCTTCGTTTCCTTCAAGGTATTCGCTGACAAGCCAATCGATTTTCCCCTGCTTTGTAAGTTTAGAGAAACCTTCTACCGGTTTATGATTCATAGCATAAATTTAATAAGTGTAAAGATAGTAATTTTGAAAGTCTCCATTGTTGATAACTTCCAGAGAAAAAGATTGACATTTATCAATTTTGGAACTACTTTTGAACAAAGTTTAGATACAAATTATAACATCCTTCCGAAAAATGAATTTTGAACGCCTGAAAGAAAAACTCGAAATCCTTGCGGATGCAGCAAAATATGACGTTTCCTGCTCATCCAGCGGAGGAACGCGAAAGAATAAAAAAGGCGCCTTGGGAGACAGTTCCGTAAGCGGGATCTGCCATACCTATACAGAAGACGGACGGTGCGTTTCCCTGCTCAAAATCCTGTTGACCAATCATTGCATTTACGATTGTGCCTACTGCGTATCCAGAAGTTCCAATGATATTAAAAGAGCCGCTTTCACCGTGGAAGAGGTAACAGACCTGACCATTAATTTTTACCGCAGAAATTATATTGAAGGACTGTTTTTAAGCTCTGGAATCTTTAAAAATGCAGATACGACGATGGAACGTCTGGTAAGGGTGGCAAAAAAATTACGTTTAGAAGAAAATTTTAACGGCTATATTCATTTGAAATCTATTCCGGGAGCAAGTGATGAGCTGATGCAGGAAGCCGCTCTTTATGCAGACAGGTTATCCATTAACCTTGAAATTCCTACAGAAAGCGGATTGAAATTGTTAGCACCTGAAAAAAACCGACAGGATATGCTTAATCCTATGAAATATATTCAGAATGGAATTGCGCAATATAAGGATGAAAAGAAAATTTTCAGAAAGGTTCCTAAGTTTGCTCCGGCAGGGCAATCTACTCAAATGATCGTGGGGGCAACCAATGAAAATGATTTGCAGATCATCAAAGTGGCCGATCATTTTTATAAAAATTTCAATCTGAAAAGGGTTTATTATTCCGGTTATGTTCCTGTTCTGGAGGATAAAAGACTGCCTTCTCTGACTACAGAAGTTCCGATGCTTCGTGAAAACCGCCTGTATCAGTCGGATTGGCTGATGCGCTTTTACGGTTTTAAGGCTGAGGAAATTTTAGACCCGAATATGCCGTTTTTAGACCTTGAAGTTGATCCTAAATTGAGCTGGGCCTTGAGACATCTGCATCAATTTCCTGTTAATTTACAGACTGCAGATTATCAGATGATTTTAAGAATTCCTGGAATTGGCGTGAAAACTGCGCAGAAAATTGTGAGTGCAAGGCGTTTTCAGGTTTTAAATATGGACCATCTGAAAAAACTGGGAGCTGCGGTTAACAGAGCAAAGTATTTCATTGACTTTAACGCCGGAAATGCTTATCTAAAATATTTAACGGATAAAAATTTCAGAAAGCTGCTTGTGGGTGGAAGCTCTTCTAAGTTTCACAATCAGTTTTCACAGCAGCTGAGTCTGTTTTGATTTTAAACACCAATTACAAGAATTGTTTCACGAACTTCACTAATCATTCTAAGACTAACATCTCAACTCACTCTAAAACTCCAAAACCTTATAACTCTCTAAATTAACATGACCACTCTACTCTATGACGGCAGTTTCGACGGACTTTTTACAGCAGTATTTGAAGTTTTCGAATACCGGTATAAAGAGGTGGAAATAGTGAGCAAGGAGAGATTCCATCAGGAAAATATCTTTGCTGAAATTCATGAAGTCATTACTCAGAATGATAAGGCTGAACGGGTTTTAAGCAAACTGGAACAACATATTGGACAGTCAGGAATACATGAGTTATTAAAAGTTTATTTATCAGAAGATCCTGAATCGGAACGTCTTATTTTATCAGCCGTAAAACAGTCTGTAAAACATCCTGATGAAAATATTCTGCAAAATTATGCTGACAGCGATATTTTAAAAATTTCAAAAATTTGTAAATCGGTAGGCCGTGAAAGGCACAGAATGACTGCTTTTGTGAGATTTGAGAAAATGCAGGATGATGTTTTCTTTGCGAAGATAGATCCTGACTTTGATGTTCTTCCGCTTATCCGTAAACATTTTAAAGACCGGTATCAGGATCAGAAATGGATGATCTATGATTTGAGAAGGAATTATGGAATTTTATACGATCTGGAAAGCTGCGATTTCTTTTATCCGGAAGAAAAACTGGATTTACATGAGTACCAGCAGAAGTTTCATGATGATGAAAACAACTATCAAAAACTATGGCAGCGGTATTTTACAAAGACCAATATTGTGGAAAGAAAGAATTTGAAACTGCACGTTCAGCATGTTCCAAAAAGATATTGGAAGTATCTGACGGAAAAGTGGTAATGTGGATTTACTGTGATAATATTCTCATAGACTGAGCTAGTGGTGATCAAAATATAACATTTATACTTTTATACTATTATGTAAAAAGTTATTTAGCGAAGTATTTACTTGGATGCTATTTGTTCATATGCTTTCCAATTTTTTTCGATAAAATATTTCACGTTGCCACAGTTTTAATGTAAATTCTTCAGAAACAAAAACAGCGAGGGATTTTTAAGCTTACAAATTTTAGACGATTTTAATTATTTATATTCAAAACTCTTCTCAACTTACTGCCATTATCTGAACTTGTTTTTGTAAATTTGTGTTCGAAATTTTTTACTAGATGAAAGAGAGTGCTGTAAAAAAAATTGCAGTTCTTACTTCAGGAGGTGACTCTCCGGGTATGAATGCAGCATTAAGAGCAGTCGTTAGAACTGCAAACTATTATAATATCGAATGCTACGGAGTAAGGGAAGGCTATAACGGACTCATCCATGATGATTTCCTGAAAATGGGCCCCCGTTCCGTAAAAAATATAATCAACCAGGGCGGAACGATTCTAAAATCCGCCAGATCTGTAGAATTCAGAACTCCTGAAGGACGTCAGAAAGCTTACGACAACTGTGTGAAACATGGTGTGGATGCATTGGTGTGCATTGGAGGTGACGGAACTTTTACCGGAGCAAAGATCTTCAACGAAGAATTCGGGATCAGGGTAATTGGTGTACCGGGGACTATTGACAATGATATTTTCGGAACGGATAACACCATCGGCTACGATACGGCTTTAAACACTGCTATGGAAGCTATCGATAAGATCCGTGATACGGCAACATCCCACAACCGAGTTTTCTTTGTAGAGGTAATGGGCCGTGATGCAGGTTTCATCGCTTTAAACAGTGGGTTGGCTACCGGTGCTCTGGATATTCTTATTCCTGAGAAGAAAGATAGCATGGAAGATCTTTTTGCCAATTTCAGAAAAGCTGAAAAAACAGGAAAAGCATCAAGCATTGTTGTAGTAGCGGAAGGTGAAAAGCTTGGGAATATCTACGAGCTTTCTAAACAGACCAAAGAGGAATTCCCTGATTACGATATCCGTGTAACCATCTTAGGACATATCCAGAGAGGTGGTTCTCCAAGCTGTGCAGACAGGGTTCTGGCAAGCAGACTGGGTTATGGTGCCGTAGTGGGACTTATGGAAGGAAAAACAAATGTAATGGCCGGAATGCGTTCCAACGATATGGTGTACACACCGATCGAAGAAGCTATTAAAAAACATAATGAAATCAATAAAGATCTTTTACTGATTTCTGAAATTTTAGCAATCTAATTATTTTTTTATAATCTAAAACAAACTATTATGTCAACAATCAAAGTAGGTATCAACGGTTTTGGTAGAATTGGACGTCTTGTTTTCAGAGCAATGACTGAAAGAGATAACATTGAAGTAGTAGGAATCAATGACCTAATCAACGCAGAATACATGGCTTACATGTTAAAATATGATTCTGTACACGGTATCTTCCCGGGAGAAGTTTCTGTAGAAGGAAATGATCTTGTAGTAAACGGAAAAAAAATCAGAGTAACTGCTGAGAAAGATCCTAACAACCTAAAATGGAATGAGATCGGTGCAGACTATATCGTAGAATCTACAGGTCTTTTCTTATCTAAGGACTCTGCTCAGGCTCACATTAATGCCGGTGCTAAAAAAGTAATCCTTTCTGCTCCATCTAAAGACGACACTCCGATGTTCGTAATGGGTGTGAACCACAAAGAACTTACTGACGATATCAAAATTTTATCTAACGCGTCTTGTACTACCAACTGTTTAGCTCCTTTAGCTAAAGTAATCCACGATAACTTCGGGATCGTTGAAGGTCTTATGACTACGGTACACGCTACAACAGCAACTCAGAAAACAGTTGACGGTCCTTCAATGAAAGACTGGAGAGGTGGTAGAGCTGCTCTTAACAACATTATCCCTTCTTCTACAGGTGCTGCTAAAGCGGTAGGAAAAGTAATCCCTTCATTAAATGGAAAATTAACAGGTATGTCTTTCAGAGTACCAACTGTTGACGTTTCTGTAGTAGATTTAACAGTGAGAATTGAAAAAGCTGCTTCTTATGAAGAAATCTGTTCAGTAATTAAAGCTGCTTCTGAAGGTGAATTGAAAGGAATCTTAGGATACACTGAAGATGCAGTAGTTTCTCAGGACTTCGTAGGAGATAAGAGAACTTCTATCTTCGATAAAGATGCCGGTATCATGCTTTCTCCAAACTTTGTAAAACTTGTTTCATGGTATGATAACGAAATGGGTTATTCTAACAAGTTGGTAGATATGCTTGTACACGCTGCTTCTTTATCATAAATAATGAGCAATTAGCAATAAATAATGAAAACCTTCCCGATGGGAAGGTTTTTTTGTTTTTATGACTTTATCAAATTATTACTTGGCTACAAATGGATTTTTATCAAACCTAAAAGATATTCCTACAAAAGGATTCACTCTGTACTGCATTTTATTCAGATTATCCGATGTCACTGAGGTGTCGATTGCCTGTCCCACTGTATAATCTGTATTAGGACGGTTTTGCTTGTGCACGGCAATACCTGCTGTTAGAATAATATTTTGTCCAATTCCCAGCGCACCACCGGCAAAAACAGACAACTCTTCAAAATCAAAGCCTAAACCACCTGTAAATCCGGGAGAAAAATTTCGCTGGTTATTCATAAAGGTAAACATAATGCTAGGCGTAAGATCCATCATTTTCCCATCCTTGTTTTCTGCTACTACATTATTTACAGAAGTAAACCTTGAGCGGCTTGTGAGAAAAACAGCATTTGCTCCGAAGGAAGTCGTCCATTTCCAGTCAGATTCACTTTTTATAATATACTTCCTTATTTTCTCTTCCCCTGTTACCCCAACAAAGAGAATATACTGAGTGTTGCTTCTAAAAACCAATTCTGCAATTACGTCACTTTCGCCATGCAGGCTTTTAGTACTGTCTTTTTGCTTTCTCTCCATTTTCAATGGTTCATACTCAATAGCTTTCTTTCTAATGACCAGACTTTTCAGCTGCGAGGATGGTATATATAATTTATAATTTCCTTTTTCAACGAGCATTTCCACGCTGTCGATTTCAACAGACAGATCAATAGTAATCGTTCTATTGATTTCCTTTTTACTGTTCTCTCCAATTTCCTTTCTTACTTCGACTTTTATTTGTGCAAAAAAAATTGAGGGCATAAAAATTACAAAAGCAAGAATTTTTAATAAATAAGTTTTCATGGCTATTAGTTTTCTACAAAGTTTAAAATTCCATGAATACAAGTAAATTACCCGTTCGGGTGATTTTGAGTATCAAAAAGAGCAATGTTTGATGGAATATATTACAAAAGAAAAAGCCTCTCCAGCAACGAGAGGCTATTAGTTTATCATTTTCAAACAACTAAAAAAGAAAAGAGTAAACTGTTTTTATAACATTCATTAATTAACTTCGAATAAACAGTGTATAAAATTTAATGCTCCGAGACTTACTATTTTCCTAATTAAAATAAATTATGGAAAAAAAATAAATCATAAAACAAAACGGAACAAAAAAATTGAGCCGCCATGGTTATTAGCTAGTACAAAGTTTAGCATTTTATCAGTGTAAAAAAATCCCCCTTTTGTGGTATTTTGTAAGTATTTTAGTTATTTTAGCTAAAACTAATTATTCATGGAAAGCTCAGAAAAAAAACATCCTCTCATAGAAGTCTGGAATACATACCCCGGCGTCAGAAGAGACAGGAAGATCCTGGATAAACCACCTATAGAGCGCATCATCAGTGAAATGTTTGCTATAGGAGAATTTTATTATTATGCACTGAATCTTACAAACAGTACACTTTCTCACCATCATGAGAACATTCTGAAGCTTCATGGTCTTTCATCATACCCCGAAAATTTGAAAGATGTTATTGACCTTACCCATCCTGA
Source organism: Chryseobacterium sp. 22532 (assembly GCF_052044665.1). Lineage (NCBI taxonomy): Bacteria > Pseudomonadati > Bacteroidota > Flavobacteriia > Flavobacteriales > Weeksellaceae > Chryseobacterium > Chryseobacterium sp. 22532. The sequence goes on along the minus strand of NZ_JBQENJ010000005.1, from coordinate 283,162 downwards.
TGATATAGAATTTGTAATGAAAGCCGAACAGGTCCTTATTAACAAAATGACAGAGATCGGTCTGGAGCATCAACTCTACATTAAGGGCAGCTATTGTTTCAGAATGAAAACAGCAGAAGGGAATTATGAGTTGTTCCATCATCAGTCCATTATCACCCTGGAGGATGAAACCGGAATTCCTGTGCAGGCTATAAACATTCACACCAACATTCATCATATTACAAAAGAAAATCCTTATACCGTTTTGGTTTCGGGTATAGGTCCCAGAAATGATTTTCACCAGGTGAAGCTGGATTCCTTTTCGAAACCGGAGAATTTTTCTGAGCATTTAACGAAAAGAGAAATGGAGATTCTTGCCTTTATCACCAAAGGCTATTCCGGACCCGAAATAGCCCAGGCATTAATCTTGTCTGAACATACAGTCCGTACACACAGAAAAAATATTTTACGAAAAACAGATTCCAGAAACAGCAAAGAACTTGTAAAAAAAGCTTTTGAAAGAGGGCTTATTTAATATCTTAAACTTTTAATAAGGACTGACAAATCTCACCAGGAAATTTCGGTGTAAAACTTGTATTTTTATAGTAATGGAAAACATGATTATACAGCCGCGTTTTAAAGATTCGCCTCACTTCAAGCATTTCTGGGAAAAGGGAAACGGAAAACAACTCATCGACTTTTCAGGAGCTGAAGTGAGTTTTAGGAACTTTGAAAGGTTTTCACGCTATTTTTATCATGTGGATGAGGTGGGAGATGAAGTGGTAAAAGATGTTTATTTTACCAAAAAATTTCATGAAGCCTCAAGAGAAATTGAAGGCTATATACGAAACGGAGTCTCCGAAACGGACGACGTTCCTGAAAGTGTAAAAAAACTTTTCAGCCAAACCCAGAAGATTCCCGACTGGCTTGATTTCAACCTGCTGAAAAGCGGCGCAGAACTCTGTATGAGAGGCAACATTGACTCGCTCATCTCATTAAGAGATTACTGCCTGATTGGAGGTTATGATTATGCCTATCTTAATAAGCCTCTCACAGCCACAGAGGCGTTGAAAAAAGGTGCTGTAAAACGTCTTTCAGAAACGCTGGACTTTTGGGTCAACGCAACGCGGTATGATGCACTTGAAATTCATGCGAAGGGTTATGAATTTGCTATTAAGACCCGCCTGATCCATTCTTACGCAAGACTTTCGATAAAGAAACATTATAAGCAATGGGATACTGAAAATTGGGGCAAACCGATCAACTCCTGGGATATGATGGCTACTTATATAGGGTTTAGTCTTGTTTTTCTTCATAGCCTTCAAAAACTTGGAAATACTTTTTCGGAAGAAGAGGAAAAAGGAATTTTTCATTTGTGGAAATATGTCGGATACTTACTTGGAATTCCTGAGCAGCTTCTTCCTGACAGTAAAAAACAGGCAACAGAATATTTTTATCTGTGGACTTCTGTACAGCCGCCATCAGATAAAGATTCTATTTTACTGGCTCATTCTTTACTGAATGAATCTCTGGAAAATCCAATCTTAAAATTCAAATTTCAAAGGAAAAATCTGAGATACCTGCATATTTGCTGCACGTGGTTTCTACTGGATGACGAGGTATGTAAAAGACTGCAGATCCCTGAGGTTTCCAACCGGAAAATGTTTCCTAAAACCAAAATGATCATCAACAAAGTTTATGATAACCTGATAAGCCGGGACACAAGAATAAAAAAGGGAAATAAAGATCAGATGAAAGTGCTGGAAGACTATCTTAGAGTTACTAAAAATTCAAATTTTCATTAAAAGAATACTGAACTGCAAGTACATTAAACGGAAAAAAAATATTTTTATGTTTTGAATCATAAAACTCTGCATTCCATTCGTAATGAATAACATCAGTCTCAAAAAATTATTATTATTTAACGCTAAAAACAGTTTTTCACACTAAATAATATTAGTTTTTGACATTAAAATTCCGTAATTTTGAACAATTATTTTAACAACAGATGAGCAACATAGACGATAAGAAAAAAGCACTTGCATTAGTGCTTGACAAGCTAGATAAAACATACGGAAAAGGAACTGTAATGACATTAGGTGACAGTACGATTGATACTACCATTGAAGTTATTCCTTCCGGATCTTTGGGATTAGACATCGCTCTGGGAGTAGGTGGATATCCAAGAGGAAGAATCATTGAGATCTACGGACCTGAATCTTCCGGTAAAACAACTTTAACGCTTCATGCTATTGCAGAAGCTCAAAAAGCAGGGGGAATTGCCGCATTTATTGATGCAGAGCACGCTTTTGACAGAGGTTATGCAGGGAAACTGGGAATTGATCTTGAAAATTTAATCATTTCTCAGCCTGACAACGGTGAGCAGGCTCTGGAAATCGCTGATAACCTGATCCGTTCGGGAGCGATTGACATTGTGGTTATTGACTCTGTAGCAGCCCTTACTCCAAAAGCGGAAATTGAAGGGGAAATGGGAGATTCTAAAATGGGACTTCATGCAAGATTGATGTCTCAGGCATTGAGAAAACTGACGGCTACCATTTCAAGAACTAAATGTACCGTAATTTTCATCAATCAGTTGAGAGAAAAAATCGGTGTGATGTTTGGAAATCCTGAAACCACTACTGGGGGTAATGCATTGAAATTCTACGCTTCCGTAAGAGTAGATATCAGAAAAGCAAGTGCGCCTATTAAAAATGGCGATGAAGCTATCGGAAGCCGTGTAAAAGTGAAGATCGTAAAAAATAAAGTAGCACCTCCTTTCAAGCAAGCTGAATTCGATATTATGTACGGTGAGGGAGTTTCCAAAACAGGAGAAATTCTTGATCAGGCTGTAGAACAGGGAATTGTAAAGAAAAGCGGTTCTTGGTTCAGCTATGAGGAGACAAAGCTTGGTCAGGGGCGTGATGCAGTGAAGGATGTTTTAAAAGACAATCCTGAGCTTGCTGAAGAATTGGAAAACAAGATCAAGGAAGAATTGAAAAACAAGAAATAATTAATAGAAAACGGTCTGAAATTCAGATCGTTTTTCTTTTTAACTTTATACGCCTGCCAAAACACATTGAAATAAATGATTACTGATTATAAAAAAATTGATCTGTTCGGGAAGACATTCATTCAGAAAGTAGATGTAATATCTCCTTTTGAATTTACTTTCCCGGTTGCTGAGCAGGCCTGCTTTTTATATATGCTGACAGGTGAGATACAATATCAGTTTAATGATATTCATACCGATATTCCTACCAGACATTCGTTATTACTCAACTGTATCAATTCCGGAAATCATATCCATAATTCAAATGCTGACAGCAAGGGCGAAGTTGTGATTGTAACCTTCCATCCGGATATATTAAAGAAAATTTACGAAAGAGAGCTTCCTGTCCTACTCCAGCCAGGCAACAAAGCAACCAACCAGTTGAGTGGAAAAATCAACAATGATTTCCTGATTCATAAATATATTGAAGGCCTGCTTTTCTATTTTGAGAATCCGGCTTTGATCAATGAAGAGATCCTGATCCTGAAACTAAAGGAAATCATTCTTCTGCTGTCACAGACACAAGAGGCAGAAACCATACAGGCCATATTATCCCAGCTTTTCTCACCCACATCTTATACGTTCAGGCAAATTATAGAAAACAACTTATTTTCACCGGTAAGTATTGAAGAATTGGCCCATAAAACCAATTTAAGCATTTCTTCTTTTAAGAGAGAGTTTAAAAAGTTATATAATAATTCTCCCGCCAGTTACATTAAAACCAAAAGACTGGAAAGAGCTGCTGAATTATTACTGATTTCCAATGAACGTGTATCCAATATTGCTTTTGAATGCGGGTTTAATGACTTAGCCAATTTTACCAAAAGCTTTCATGACAAATACAATACTTCTCCCACAAATTACCGCTCGAAGGTAAATAAGGAGGATTAAACTTTTTTATCAAAACCGACTTTCCACATATTTTATAAAGTTTTTTGAACCAAACAGACAGATAATTGAGCTTATTTACAAAATCTCTTTTCTGTTTCTGTTGCAATTTTGTCAACAGTAATTCAACATTCAAAAAAATTAATTATGGGACTATCGTATTTGGGAATTTTTCATACCGTGATAGGTATTATTGCTATTGTAGCAGCTGTTACAGATTTTATAAAAAAAGGAAAAATTGATCTGAGCTCGTCCGCCGGAAAAATTTATTTTTATCTTACGCTGATCACTTCACTCACCGCTTTGGGATTATCTAAACATGGAGGATTTAACCCGGGACATATTTTTGCCCTTTTCATTGTCATTTTAATAGTGACGGCTTATTTTCTTCATAGAAAAAGAGCAGGAAACAACAAAGCCCGTTTTATTGAGACCTTTCTTCTTTCCTTCAGTTTTTTCTTATCGCTGGTTCCTACCGTTAATGAGACTTTTACGCGTGTTCCGCTCGGACACCCGTTAGCTAAAGCACCTACGGACGCAATCATCGGACAGACACTTCTTGGTCTTTTTGTGCTATTTATTATAGGTTCTGTCTTTCAGTTTAGGAAACAAAGGAGAATTAATAAGTCATTATAAATTCTTGTTGCTAAATCTTCAGATTTTAAAGTAATTTTTCACAAATCAATGTCATTCTGTCACATTCTTTTTCATGGTATTTTTTTTGAGGCTTACATAGAAAATTAAAAACAAAAATTATTATGACTAAAGGAAATATTAATGTATCTGTGGAAAACATTTTCCCACTTATTAAAAAGTTTCTTTACAGTGACCACGAAATATTCCTGAGAGAGCTGATCTCCAATGCAACTGATGCCACTTTAAAATTAAAGCACCTGACAAGCATCGGGGAAGCAAAGGTTGAATACGGAAATCCGAAGATTGAAGTTAAGATCGATAAGGAACAGAAAACTTTACGTATTATCGACCAGGGAATTGGTATGACTGGTGAAGAGGTTGAAAAATACATCAATCAGGTTGCTTTTTCCGGTGCCGAAGAATTCCTGGAAAAGTATAAGGACAGTGCAAAAGATTCAGGAATCATAGGACATTTCGGCCTTGGGTTTTATTCCGCATTTATGGTGGCAGAAAAAGTGGAGATCCTTACAAAATCTTATAAAGACGGTTCTGCTGTAAGATGGATCTGCGACGGAAGCCCGGAATTTACCCTTGAGGAAACTACTGATAAAACTGACAGAGGAACTGAGATCATTCTCCATATTGCAGAAGATTCTACGGAATTTTTAGAAGAAGCTAAAATCCGTGAATTGCTATCAAAATACAATAAATTCATGCCTGTTCCAATTAAATTCGGGACAAGGACACATACTCTCCCATTACCTGAGGATGCTCCGGAAGATGCTGTTGCAGAAACCGAAGAAGTAGATAATATCATCAACAATCCAACCCCGGCATGGACTATTGCACCAAGCGAGCTGACGAATGAAGACTATATGAAGTTCTACCACGAACTGTATCCAATGCAGTTTGAGGAGCCTTTATTCAATATCCACCTGAACGTTGATTATCCTTTCAATCTTACAGGAATTTTATTTTTCCCGAAACTGAGCAATAATTTAAATATCGACAAGGATAAAATCCAATTGTATCAGAACCAGGTGTTCGTAACGGATGAAGTAAAAGGTATTGTTCCTGACTTCTTAATGCTTTTAAGAGGGGTGATTGATTCTCCGGATATTCCGTTGAATGTTTCGCGTTCTTACCTTCAGGCTGATGGTGCAGTGAAGAAAATCTCGTCTTACATCACTAAGAAGGTTGCCGATAAAATGTCTTCCCTGATCAACGAAAACCGTGAAGATTATGAGCAAAAATGGAACGATATTAAAATCGTGATCGAATACGGAATTATCACGGAAGATAAATTCGCAGAAAAGGCAGATAAATTTACACTATATCCTACCACAGACGGAAAGTATTTCCTGTGGAATGAATTAATTGAAAAAATCCAGCCTGCCCATACGGATAAAGACGGCAATACAGTAATCCTTTATGCAACAAATGCTGATGAGCAGCACAGCTATATTCAGGCAGCTAACGATAAAGGTTATGACGTTCTGTTATTAGACTCACCTGTGATCTCCCATGTTATTCAGAAACTGGAAACTTCAAAAGAAAAGATCTCATTTGCCAGAGTGGATGCAGATCACATCAATAACCTCATCAAAAAAGATGAGCCGGTTATTTCCAAATTAAATGAAACTGAAAAAGAAACTTTAAAGAAAGATGTAGAAGAGGCTGTAAAGGATGCTAAATTTACTGTACAGCTTGAAGATCTAGACAGCAATGATGCTCCGTTTACAATCACGCAGCCGGAATTCATGAGAAGAATGAAGGAAATGCAGGCAACCGGAGGAGGCGGTATGTTCGGAATGGGAGGCTTCCCAGAGATGTATAATCTTGTGGTGAATTCTAACAGTGAGCTTTCGAACCAAATTTTAAAGACAGAAAATCCTGAGGAAAAGGAAACGCTTATTAAATATGCTCTTGATCTGGCCAAACTTTCACAGAACCTGCTGAAAGGAAAAGACCTGACAGATTTTATCCAGAGAAGCTATAAGCAGTTGGAAAAATAATAAAATAATACAGAAATGAATAAGGCTGTTCTCCAATGGGAACAGCTTTTTTTATGTACAGATTTCGTGAAATTATTTAATCAAAGATTGGGCTAAAGCAAAGTTAAAACTGTTTAAGGTGAAAAGATTTCATTCGATAAAATTGTAAACTCTTGTCATTTCAGACGAAAGTGAATCAATCTCATTTAGTTAAAAGAAAGTAACATAAAATTTTAATAATAGCCCTAATGGTTTAAAGTAAAACCCCTAGCTAACTTGATATTCTAAACTTTTCCAGCATTTTTGTTTAAATCCTACGGTTCAATGCATATTTTTTCTCTTTTTTATTGTACACATTGTGCTTTTTTTCCATTTTTGTATAAAATGTAGGATATGCAAAAAGAAAAATTACGCGTTATCAGAAAACAAAAAGGCTATACTCAACAGCAGATAGCTGATATTATCGCGACTGATGTATCCAACTACAGCAGGAAGGAAAGTGGTGATGTAAAGATCGTAAGGGATGAATGGGAAAAGATTGCCCGTTTTTTGGATGTTTCGGTAGAAGATATTTATGAGGATGAAGAAGCAAAAGTTGTGATCAATAATAATCATCCTGTATACAATGATCAATCTTCATCATCATCAGGAGTGATCACTCAGTTTCATAATATTTCAACTTCTATTATTCAGAACCTGCAGGATTATATTGCCTTGCTGAAAGAGGAAAATGAAAAATTAAAAGAAGAATTAAGAACACCGAAAGGAAGAAAATAAGGTTGTTGTTATAAAAATCACCTGTTTTTTACATATAAATTTAAAAGCCTTGCCTATTCAAAAATATTCAAGGCTTTTTTATTATGAATATTTTTAATTATACCATCTTTTTACAGGCAAAAATCCAGTCTTTCAAAGAAGGGGAATAATACGACTTTTGGCAATTGAAACATTGAATGGCCGTTTTTTAGTTTCCGGCGGCTTCGCCGCCGGAAACTAAATTTATTATAAGTCCTATTTCATTTATGAACCGAAGTCCTTTAATATTTACAATTAAAAACAGGTGTCTGAACTGTAAATTCTTAACAGACTGTACAATTTAATTCTAAATTTCCTCAAGTGGATTCCAGAATAGCTTTTTAAAATCTTTTATTCTTAAATTCTCAACGGTAATGCCTTCTGCTTCCAGTCTCTTTTGAAACTCGGGAACAGATAATACGCCTGAGCTGGATATGACACGATGTGCCGGGACATCTTCCGGGCATCCTCCCATCGCCTTCCCTACATGACGGGAATGATTAGGATAACCTACTGCCTTAGCTATGGCACCATAAGAAGAAACTCTTCCTTTTGGAATAAGCCTTGTAATCTCGTAAATCTGCTGTTTAAAAATTTCATCCATAGTCAAGTAACCTGCTTTATCGTTATGAAAAATAGAGTCTAAATAAACTTTAAACATCTTTCTGCATCATTTTTGAATTCTCAAACATTCAATAATGTCTGATTGTAAATATAAAGATATGAAAAAATCATTTTTCCGGCTGCTGAATGCAGTCAATAAAAAGTTGCTCCCAAAGTTGAGCAATAAAGATCCGAACAAACTGAGTAAAATAGAGAAAGGAATTCTGGCCTACCGATACTTTGTGCTGGTGAATTCTCTTGACTGATCTCCAAGTAAGTCATTGCGAGCGAAGCGAAGCAATCTCTTAATGATCTTACCTGCTAAACTTTTTCTTAATGGTTTATTTTGAAACATTAAAGTTAGATAAGACTTTAAGAATAAGTTCAAACTTCATTTTTAAGTGAGATTGATTGGCTTCGCTCGCAATGACGAACGGAAAATAAAAAACGCTTCAAAATGAATTGAAGCGTTGGTATTTTAAAAGAAATTTATTTTTAATTTTCCAGGATATAAGAGAACATTAATGGTGCACAGATCGTAGCATCACTTTCAACGATAAATTTCGGTGTCGTGATATCCAGTTTACCCCAAGTGATTTTCTCATTCGGAACTGCTCCTGAATACGAACCGTAAGACGTTGTAGAATCCGAGATCTGGCAGAAATAAGACCAGAAAGGAATGTCATGCATTTCCATATCCTGATACAACATCGGCACCACACAGATTGGGAAATCTCCTGCAATACCTCCTCCGATCTGGAAGAACCCAACTCCTTTTCCGGCTGAATTTTTAGTATACCAGTCAGCAAGATAGGTCATATATTCGATTCCTGATTTCATAGTGGTTGCTGTAAGCTCACCTTTGATGCAGTAAGAAGCAAAGATGTTACCCATGGTAGAATCTTCCCATCCCGGAACTACGATTGGAAGGTTTTTCTCAGCCGCAGCAATCATCCATGAGTTTTCTCTCGGAATTTCGTAATACTGCTCAAGAACCCCTGAAAGGATCATTTTATACATGAATTCGTGTGGAAAATAACGTTCGCCCTTAGCTTCTGCATCTTTCCAGATCTCCACGATATGCTTTTGAAGTCTTCTGAAGGCTTCTTCTTCAGGGATACATGTATCTGTAACTCTGTTTAATCCTCTTTCTAATAGATCCCACTCATCCTGCGCCGTTAAATCTCTGTAATGCGGAACTCTTTCGTAGTGAGAGTGCGCCACAAGGTTCATCAAATCTTCTTCAAGGTTGGCTCCTGTACAAGAAATAAAATCAACTTTTCCCTGACGGATCATTTCTGCAAGGATTTTCCCCAATTCAGCAGTAGACATCGCACCTGCTAAAGTGATCATCATTTTTCCGCCATCTTTAAGATGTGCAACATACCCCTTAGATGCATCTACCAATGCAGCCGCATTGAAGTGCAGGTAATATTTCTCTATAAATTCAGAAATCGGTTTGCTCATTTTTTTTAATTTTTGCAAAGATAAAACTTAAAAACGGAATGCAACATGAGTACTTAAAGAAACTCTTGCCTGACCATTCTTTTTTAACAAATGATAAAAATAGCTTTATCCATAAGGCTTCCCATGAAAAAGTACAGCCGTGAAGCTGTACTTTCATCTAACAAATATAGATACACAGGAATTACCCGTGACAAGATTCTACTTTTAAGATCTCAATTTTTCTTTCACCGTCTTTAAAAGGCCAGTCAATGATATCTCCCACTCTATATCCAACTGTAGCAAGCGCAATATCTGATAAAATGGAATACTTGTTTTTTACCGGCTTAGCTTTTGAAGAAGCCACGAAAATATATTCGTGTTCAAAATTCTGAGTATGATCTTTAATCGTCACTTTCCTGTTAACCGTCACTACATCGGCAGGAAGCTCTCTTCTCAGTACCTGTTTAGCTTTTCTCAATTCTTCAGCAAGTCTTTTTTCCTCCGGCATGCTTACTTTTTTTCTTCTGAGTGTATCTTTTATAGCATCATAAATTCCGGTGGTTACAATAATATGATTGGACATTTTTTATATTTTTTAAGGTAATGAATACAGTCATTCCATGATCCAATGCAGGATAGCAGACAGCCTTTTCCTGTAGAAAACTGCAAAAATAATACGTAAAGTTTATCGGAATATTTTCCCTGTCCTGAATCCTGACAGGGCTTAATTGATAAAGTCCTTAGAACTTTTTAGAAAAGAATCTCTATGTAAATACAGCAACGACAGCAGAAGACCTGAAAAACGGTCCGCTGAGGATAAAGAAATAATTGCTGCCATACTTAAAATTATTAATAATACCCTAAGATACTTAAAAATTTTGACTCGTGAAAGAAACTACTTTTTTACTCTACCCTTTTATTTAAAATCTAAAACTTAAATTTCCTGTTCTCCTTTTTTTCAGAAATTTTCTTTTTGGTATCCAGGCGCTTCTGCTTTTGCCCTTTTGAAGGTTTTGTTGCCAGTCTTTTCTTGGGAACAATTAAAGCTTTATTGACGAGTTCAATCATTTTTTCAATTGCTTTATTCTTGTTCATCAGCTGGGTTCTGCTTTCAGAAACAGTCAGAAACAGATATCCGTCTGCATTGATTCTGTTTTTCAGTTTAGTAAGGATTAGTTCCTTCTGATTCTCATTAAAGAATTCAGACCCGGCAACGAGCCAGAGAACGGTCACCGAAGTTTCCACCTTATTTACGTTCTGCCCTCCCGCTCCGCTGCTCCGGGACGTTTTAAAGCTGAGTTCTTTCGAAAAGTCTTTCATGTTTTTTATTTTAAAGGTCTTGATTCAAGAGCCAGGAATCAGGAATTAAAGTACATCAAATAATGGGCAAAAATTTATAATCTTTCGGCTATTATTCTATTCAGCTCTATCCGGTTCACTTTTCCGTTCGGTGTTCGTGGAATATCTTCGATAAAAATGATCTCTTTGGGTTTGTGAAAGCTTTTTTCAAAAGATATTCCGGCAATCTTTTCAATAAGACCCACTGACTCTGATCCTTCTATCACCAATATCAGCTTCTGGCCCAGGCTTTCATCTTTCAGACCTATAAAAACAGCTTCATTGGGGATTTCTTTTTTTACCAATGTTTCCAGTATTTCAGGAAAAATTTTCGCCCCTCCGGAATTAATGACATTGTCTAAACGTCCCAGGAACTTAAACTGTTTGCCATTTTTAATTTCAACTAAATCATTAGTCTGTAGTACTTCAGCGTTAACATTGGGTGCATAGATTTTCAGACAGCCTCTTTCATCTATGCTGACAGATACATTTTCGAAAGCCGTAAAATAATCTTGCGGTTCCGGCATAAGCTGCTTTAAAGCAATATGGGAAAGCGTTTCAGACATTCCATAGGTTTCAAAAATACGGATACTTTTTATTCTTTTATTTTGGGCTATCTTTCTTTTTAATGATTCGGAAACAGCTGCGCCACCGATGATCAGATTTTTGATCAAATGGAGTTTATCCAGGGAGTTTTCTACCTGAAGGGGAGTCATTGCACAGAAATCAATTTCTTCACTTAAATGCTCAACTGGTTTCAAGGATGGATCTGAAACAATCAGTTTTAATTTTCTTTCGATAGAACGGACTACCATCATTTTACCTGAAATATATTCAACCGGTAGGCATAACAGCGCTTTATCTCCTTCTTTCAAGCCTAAGAAATTACAGGTCATTACAGCAGAGTTCAGCATTTTTTCTTTTTCGATTTCAAAAATTTTTGGTGTTCCGGTAGAGCCTGAGGTCTGAACCTTTACAGTAGATCCATCGGAAAACCATTCGTCCAAAAATTTTTTGATTTTATGTTCGAAATCTGTTTGAAAGGATAAATTATTAATATTGAGATTATTGAAGTCTATCAGCATGATTAGGGTAGATAAAAAGTGTTGTAAATTTAAAAAAAACTTTAAAAAATTCTTGTATCTAAACAAAAAAGCTGTAAATTTGCCTCACCAAAATAAAACAGACCTATAGTGTAACGGTAGCACTCCGGTTTTTGGTACCGTCAGTCGGGGTTCGAATCCCTGTGGGTCTACAAACCATCCTTTTTAAGGGTGGTTTTTGTTTTTTAGTTTCCAGCCTTTTATTATTCTTTTAAACTCATTTCAAAATCAACTGAAATCGGGCTTAAAACTACAGCACGAAAAACAAGATCAGGTAAAAATAGGACTTAATTCATTGAATTTTTTCCGAACACTTATTTGTGTGTAAAGAAAAAAATTGTAGATTTGCACCACCAAAAATAAAGCAGACCTATAGTGTAACGGTAGCACTCCGGTTTTTGGTACCGTCAGTCGGGGTTCGAATCCCTGTGGGTCTACATCCAAAAGAAAAACCACTTGAAAATCAAGTGGTTTTTCTTTTCCGGTCAACATGCTTATTTACAAGAAGTAAATTTCAAAAAAATTCACTCCTGTTTTTCTTACAGACAAGTTTCCAGAGGTATATATTAAAACATTGCTACATATTAAAGGACATGATATTTTTTCTTCCATTTTGCAATACTATTACGGCTTAATTTAAATTTTATAGCGACTTGGGTATTGTTGAGTTTATATTCTTTTTGATAGTCAATAATTTCCTTTACCGTTTGTTCACAGTAAGAACGAAGCTTTTGATTGAAAATGACTGCTTCTTTATCCTGCTCTCCAAATATTATTTTATTCAGTGTAATAATATCTAAGGTGGAAAGCATTTTCTTGTTTAATATTACTTGACATGCAGATATTTTATCTGGATATTTCCTATCCAAAATATCAGTATAAATCTTTTTATAATCAGGGGCATCATTCATATTTTTCATAACTTTTTAGAATTACCATATTTGCTAAGCCATTTGTAAAGAGTAGTTTTTGGAATTTTATATTCTCTTATTATCTGTGCTTTGGATTTTTCTCCGGCAACTACAAGATCGAGAATAAATTCAATGATCTCTTTTGTATAAATATTTTTTCTGAAAGATGGAAGTTGTGTAACACCGCTATTGTACTCCATAGACGCCTGGGGCGAATAAAAAATAAGATGCTGAGAGTACAGCCTGAAAAAATCATACTCTAATAACTTACTCCACTTTAATAATATATCTGCTTCTAACGATTGTTTTTCGTACATTTTTTCAATATCCTCTTCAGGGCATTTAAAAAAATTACAGATCCTTTTCACACTTATGTTACATTCTAAAACTCTCTGTCTGATTAATTGCCCGACATATATCTCTTTAAGATCTGGTCCCATATTTTTAAGTTAAATGAAAGCCTCCATTTGTGAATAAAAATTGATAAGTGGAGGCATTAAATTAATACTATACTTTTGATTTTGATGGATTCACTTATACTTTAAAGTGTTGTGCCACTTTATCTGGTGAGATGAACCTGGATCTTATTGTATCAGTCAGGCTCGATGGATTTGCAATTTTACATGATTAAAATAAGGGAAACAAAAAACCGGACTTTACTTATATATGACGTCTTTTATTTTTAGCTACAAACCATACAAAATATTATTTTTCAGACTCTTATAATACAAACATTCTGCTTTTCGGATCATCTCATTCATGTCTTGCAGCAAATAAAGATCACTGAAAACAACAGGTATGTGCAATATGTAACACCTATGTAATACCCTATTTTAATCATCCGTCTTCTTAAATCTATAACATTGCCGGACAAAAAATGAATGCTCTATTAAAAGACCATACCTTGACATTGAAGACTATGAATTAGCCAAACAATTAAGAAAGAATGAAAACATTAAGAATAAATCAAATAAATAATCATTTTATATTTAATTTTACATTTATAAATTTATTTTAAATGAAACAACACACTAATAAAACAAATACATAAAAACATTTAAAATGATGAAACTTTTTATTTTCTTTTTCCCGTTATTCATATTTGCTCAACAAAAAATTACCCCTCAGTATATTGATTCGGAGTATAATAAGGTTGAAACCTTACGTAAAGAAGGAAAATTTGATGAATATGTAAAAAAAAACCTGCTCTTACTGAAGGAATCCAAACGGATAAACCATTCTAAAGGAATTGCGTTAGGCTATTTACATCTTGCCGGCAGTTATTCATATGCAAAAGATTATAAAAAGGGATTAGAATATCTTAAACTGGCAAGGAATGAAAAATACGCAGACAATAATCCGGAATTTCAGATTTTAATTAAAAGATATTTAGGCTTTAACTATTATAATATGGGGCTTTATCAGGAAGCTATTACTTCATTTAAAGACGTTGTCGCATTATCAGATGAAATCCCGATCGATACCTCAAGATACTTTAAGTCAGCGGCATATATTGAAATGGGGATAGTTTATAAGGATCAGAACAAACTGGATTCCTCCAGATTATATTTAAAGAAAGGACTTGCTATTTTACGGAATAATAGAAAGGTAACGTATGAATCAAAAGTAAATATATTGATCTATTCCTTAGTGTTAATTGAAATCGATGTTTATGAAAATAAAATTGATTCGGCTGAAATAAAACTTAAATCACTTGAAGGCAATGCAAAAAAAATTCCCGGAAATTATAACTTCCAGCTATATAAAGTAAAAGGTCTGATCCATGAGCATAAAAAAGAGTACGATTCAGCTATTTCCAATTATCAAAAAGCAATCCCATTAGCACAAAACCTTAAGAATATTACCCAGGTTCAATGGTTATATAATGCAGCCTCCAATGTGTATAAGAAAACAGGTGATAAAGACTCTGCGGAAAAATATTTTCAAAAATATACATCTATTAAAGATAGCCTGGCCAATGCCAAACAACCCGCTATTGAAAATACAGTAAAAGAATTAGTTACCCAAAAAGAAAATGAAATAAAAACCAAGAGTAAGCTTCTGATCTATATTATATGGATTGGAGCTTTTGGTATTCTTATTTTTATTCTATTGGTTATAAAAAGAATGCGTAAAAAAAATAAAATTTTGAGGGTAAAAGAGCAGGAAACCCAAGCGTTAAATCAACAACTAAATCTTGCTTTTGAGGAGGTTGTACGACTTGCAAAAAATAACGACCCTGAATTTCTCACAAGATTTCAGGAAGTTTATCCTAACTTTTTCCCAAAATTGTTACAAATAGAACCACAATTGCAAAATAGTGAGTTAAAATTTTGCGCTTTACTGTTTCTAAACTTTTCTTCTAAAGACATAGCAACTTATACATTTGTTCAGCCACAATCCATACAAACCAGAAAAAACAGGCTGAGAAAGAAGCTAAATATTTCTTCTGAAGAAGATATCTACATCTGGATGAAAAATATGAATAATCAATAATATATTTATTAACCTTACCAATATTCAATAATATCAGTCTTCTTTATTTAGCTATCCCTTTGAGATAAAGTCTTAATAGGTGTCTATATGTGTGTTTAAATCTTAACAGTATCAACTTTCAACACATTTCTATATTTTCCAGTCAACAAGACTGGATATGGAAACTATTTTCTTTACCTGCTTGGATAGAATTCAGATTACTTCCTACTGAATTTCAACCCATTAAATCAATGTAACACCCAAGTAATAGGTGTGTTTTTTGAATAAGCGGTCCAATCACTCAAATTTGTATCTCACCCAATATGATTGAGAATGGATAAAATCTAATGATTCTAAAAACACAATAATAAAAAAACAATTCCTTACAAATGAAAAACAAAATTTCGATTTTGGCAGTTGCACTAGTACTGCCAGTATGTATGTATTCCCAAGTGGGTATTTTAACAGACAAACCTCATAGTACACTTGATCTGGGCACTAAAATTGGCAGCAGTGTAACTGATAGGTCAGGTAAAAAATTGGCCATTTATGATAATACAGATGGTACAGATTTTTATGGACTAGGGGTAAGCCCGGGCTTCCTGCAGTTTCATGTCAATTCTGCACCTGCTAACACTTTACCAGCCATGATATTAAAAAAATACCGGACTGATTTTTATCAATTGGGTGTTAATACAACCAATCCCCATAATGTCATTGATATGGGACCTACAATGGGAAATATTTCGGATCCGGAAAGTAAAAAACTCGCAGTTTATAACAGTGCGGATGGAAATGATTTTTATGGTTTAGGAGTCAGTCCTTCAGTCCTTCAGTTTCATGCCGGAACAATATCTGATCAGGCTCCGGCTATGATACTTAAAAAGTATAAGACTAATTTTTTTCAGTTAGGCATTAATACAACCACCCCCCATAATGTCATTGATATGGGACCTACAATGGGAAATATTTCGGATCCGGAAAGTAAAAAACTCGCAGTTTATAACAGTGCGGATGGAAATGATTTTTATGGTTTAGGAGTCAGTCCTTCAGTCCTTCAGTTTCATGCCGGAACAGTAAATAATCAGTCTCCCAGTATGGTACTTAAAAAGTACACGAATAATATTCATCAAATAGGTATTAATACAAATAACCCTCATAATATAATTGATATGGGACCTACAATGGGGGGTATTGCGGATCCGTTGAGTAAGAAACTAGCAGTTTATAACAGTGCGGATGGAAATGATTTTTACGGTTTAGGAGTCAGTGCTAGTACCCTTCAGTTCCATGCCGGAACAATAAACAATCAGGCTCCCACTATGGTGCTTCAAGACAACGGACGTCTTGGCATCGGCACATATGCTCCTACTTCTACACTTTCCGTAAATGGGACAGCAGATAAACCCGGTGGAGGAAGCTGGGGAACTTTTTCAGACAGAAGAGTTAAAAAAGATATTACTGATTTTAAAGATGGTCTGAATGTGATTACTCAACTTAAACCTGTTACTTATAAATACAACGAAAAATCAGGATATAAAGATTTGAATAAAGAGTATGTAGGGTTTATAGCGCAGGATGTAGAAAAAGTTGCCCCCTATATGATCAATGTTATAGACGATACCGCAAAAAGTGGTTTGGCAGACAAAAGGGAATTAGACGAAAGTGCCCTTACCAAAATATTGGTTAATGCTATACAGCAGCAGCAGTTTGAAATAAATGAACTTAAGAAGGCAATTTCAGAAATAAAAAAACAAAAATAAGGGTAACTTAAAATATCTACCCTTTCACTAAAATAAATTCTAAGTCTCTTAATTTGGCTGGGATTCCTTATCCCAGCCATCTTTTAAAAATCGAATGAAGTATACAGCACAAATTGAAAGATATACTCGTAATCGATCTATAGTTTCGGAGATTGTCATTATCTAAATTAAACTATTTACAAAAACAATTTTTCTAATGTTGTAACATAAGACAACAAAATCTTTTTTATAGACCTGGCTTTATAGCTATACAATTCCAAAACCACATATAAAAACACTGAAATTCAACACATTATACAAATGTAACATCCATGTCATAGGTCTTTTTTTTGAATAAACAAACCAATAATTCAACTTTGCATCTCAACAGCAATTAGTAAAATACTATAGTTTAACAATTAAGAATGAAAAAAAATGAAAACAAAACTGTTATTTTTAGCAAGCACTGTATTTTTATCAGCAAATGCTTACTCACAAGTAGGGATTAATACATTAACACCTTCCAGCACTTTAGACATAAGGGGATCCGTTGAAGGAAATTTTCGGGAAATTACAGGCACGAGTACCCTCGATAATAAAGATTATCACGTTTCTTTTTCAGGAACGGCAGATGCAGTTCTGAACCTTCCTGCAAAATCTACTACTGATGGGAGTATGGCGGATTTCAGGGGAAGGAAATATTATATAAAAAACAACAGCACTTCCAGCAAGCTGACTTTGACCGCTGCTTCTGGCCAGACCATACGTCTAGGAGGAAATGGAACTGCTTCCAATACCCTTGATTTAAAACCCGGAAAATTTGGGTTCCTTACCGCTAATGGATTGAATGGGTGGGATTTAGACTTTGTTGCTACGGCATATAACGACAACTGGGTGCTGGCTAATTCTGATATTAACGGGCCTGCCGTACCTACATCACAGAATATACCTTCAGGAGCTTCCTTCACAACTGTAAATGGTTGTGAAGTTACCGTTACTGTACCTGCTGGCGTAACAAGTTCAAAAGTAGTATTAAGTTTTACAGGTTGGGGAGATGCCGTCGGTAGTGGAAGTCCTATTGGTTCTTTTCGTTTTCAGGTTGTTAGGACAGGAACATCATCTGCAACTTATGCTTCAACAATGATGACCTCTTGGGCATTAGGCTCTGCGGCTGTGGTTCGTTATAATTATCCTGTTGTATATTCTATTTCGAATCTTGCGCCGGGTACCTATACTTTTACTTTACAGGTAAGGAGGGAGAATGAAGCAGGAACTGGTATAACAACCACATTTTGGAGTACAATGGGTAGAGCAGATGTTTATGTTAAAGATTAAATAGCATTTACGATCTCTTGGGTGAAATCTAAATATTTTACAATTAATCAATTAAATGTATAGGCTTGCGTCTAGAAGCACAGTTCCATGCGTTCTAAACAATGATGTTCACGATGAAATAATGTTCCCTGTTTCAGAATGTTTACAGCTATTCTAAATACACAATGATGATAAACTGCTGCAGAAGCGGCAGTTTATAAATATCCTCAATTAATTAGTTCAAATAATTATTGAAAAATCAGCTAATTCAACTCATGTAATATTCATGTAATAGGTGTTTTTTTTGAATAAATAGATTGATCATTCAACTTTGCAACTCAACAACTATTATTAAAAAACTATAGTTTAACCATTAAAAATAAAAAAATGAAAACAAGATTATTACTTTTAGCGAGCATTTTATTTTTATCAGTAAACGCTCACTCCCAAGTAGGAATTAATACCCCAACACCTTCCAGTACCTTAGATGTAAAGGGATCTGTTGAAGGCAATTTTCGGGAAATCACAGGCACAAGTACTCTTGACATTCTGGACTACCATGTTTCTTTTTCCGGGACATCAGATGCAACTCTGAACCTTCCTGCAAAATCTACTACCGATGGTACTCCTGCAGATTTTAGAGGCAGGAAATACTATATCAAGAATAATAGTACGACAAACAATTTAACATTAGTAGCTGCGGCCGGACAAATAATACGCTCGGGAGGAATGGCAGCTGCAAATAATACTTTTATGATGCAGCCGGGAAAATATGCCGTGCTTACAGCCAGTGGGGCCAATGGATGGGATCTGGATGTTGTTGTATCCAGCGTTGCTGCTAATAATTGGGAGCTTGCCAGTATGGATAACCAAGGACCGGTAATTGCATTTCAGGCAATAAGTACATCGGGCTATACTACATTAAGTGGCAGTGCGGTTACTGTAATAGTTCCGGCAGGATACACTCAGAGAAAAGTAGTATTAAATTTTACAGGCTTTGGAGAAGGGTCAGGTACAACAAATGCCCAAGGTACATTGCGTTTCCAAATTGTTCAGACAGGCACAGCAACGGCAACATATGGCTCAGTAAACATGATGAGCTGGGTCTCGCTCAGTGGAGCTATTAGAAGCTTTAATCATTCAACCTCATACTCCATTTCAGGTCTGAACCCTGGAACCTACACCTTTAATTTACAAGTTTCAAGGGAAGGAGAAATAGGAGTAGGTGCTGTTACCAATTGGGGTACGGTAGGCAGAGCAGACGTTTATGTTAAATAAAGATTATCTAACTCTCTAAATAAATTGTATTCATGAATGAAATAATGTTCCCTATTTCAGAATATTCTAATATACAACGATGATCAACTGCTGCAAAAATTATTTTCATACCGCAGTTATAAGCATTCTCAATTCAAATTATTACTGAAAATTCAGCTGATTCAACTCATGTAATATTCATGTAATAGATGTTTTTTTTGAATAAATGGATTGATCATTCAACTTTACAGCTCAATAGCAATTATTAAAGGACTATAGTTTTAATCATGACAAATAAAAATTAAAACAATTTATATGTACCTCTAAAGTTCAAAACAAATTTTTATAAAATATATTTTTTGTGGCTAAGAGTTTAGTTATTGGCCGGAGATAAGCCACACTCCGGCCCCTTTCGGGGGAGGCTATGATCACTTGACACAGATTTAAATATTTTGCCGTATACACCATTAATCAACTAAAAAAGTTCAGAAAATGCTTAGGCTTATCCGGATACTTATAAAACTTGTTTAGAAGCACATTTCTATGTATTCTCTAAACAATTGTATTCATGATGAAATAATGTTCCCTGTTTCAGAATGTTTACAGCGATTCTAAATACACAATGATGATAACTGCCGCAGAATTGATTTTCATGCAGCAGTTATTTTTTCTCCTGAACTATTCACCATAACATTATATTTTCCTTAAATACTGTAGTTCAGTAAACATCACAATAATGCACAAAAAAAGGACAGATAAAAATCCATCCCTTATATTTCATTCACTGATTATTTGTTTTTATACAGCTTAAACATCAGAAACAGGAAAGCCAGCCATATGGGAATTAGGATCACCTGAATTTCCATTCCCGTAATGCTCATCAATACCAAAATAGCGACTAAAAACAGGATACAGATGTAATTCGATACCGGATAAAATATGGAAGGGAATGAGGTCTTCACACCCGTTCTATCTTTCTCCTTTCTAAATTTCAAATGGGTATAGCAGATCATCAGCCAATTGATAATTAACGTAGAAACCACCAAAGCCATTAAATACTCAAATGCTTTTTCAGGTACCAGTTTATTGATGATAATACAGATTCCGGCAAAACAGGACGAGATCAGAATTGCATTGGTAGGAACACTGTTTTTATTCAGTTTCTTTAAAAACTTAGGGGCATTCCCCTGTTGAGCCAACCCAAAAAGCATTCTGCTGTTGCTGTAAACACTGCTGTTGTACACCGACAAAGCCGCGGTTAAAACAATCAGATTAAGAATATTGGCAATTAAAACATTGAACTGGATCACCTTTCCGAAGATATTGAATTCAAATCCATTTAAATTCTGAAAAACCATAACAAACGGGCTTGTCCCTTCTGTAATCTCTCTCCACGGGCTCAATGCAAATAAAATAACCAAAGCACCCACGTAGAAAATTAAAATTCTGTAAATAACCTGATTCGTCGCTTTAGGAATGGTCTTTTCAGGATTTTTAGCTTCCGCAGCCGTAATTCCTATTAATTCCAAGCCTCCGAAAGAGAACATGATCATCGCCATAGCGGCAAACAATCCGGAAAATCCACCTTCTCCTTTATTAAAAAATCCTTTGGGGAAAAATCCGCCGTCGTTCCACAAATTCGATATACTTGCTTTATCTCCTCCAGTACCGCTCAACAGTAAATAAATACCAAAAACGATCATCCCAATAATGGCTACCACTTTAATGATAGAAAACCAAAATTCAGTTTCCCCATACACTTTTACAGAAGCCAGATTTAAGGCTGTAATCATGACAAAAAAGAATAAACTGGACACCCAGAGCGGGATTTCGGGCCACCAAAAATGAATATAATGCCCGATAGCCGTCAATTCAGCCATACTTACCAGAATATAGAGAATCCAGTAATTCCAGCCGGAAGCAAATCCGGGAAAATTCCCCCAGTATTTATAGGCAAAATGACTGAAACTTCCCGAAACAGGCTCCTGAACCACCATTTCACCAAGCTGGCGCATAATAAAGAATGCAATAATCCCTGCTAAAGCATATCCCAGAATAACGGAAGGTCCCGCTAAAACTGCTGCCGGACCGATCCCAAGAAACAATCCTGTTCCTATGGCTCCTCCAAGGGCAATTAATTGAATATGTCTGTTGGTTAATCCTCTGACTAGAGTCCCATCATTGGGCTCCGTTTTCTGTTCGCTGCTCATAAAATCAATTATGCCCTAAATATATAAAACTTTAGAGAAATTTGACTTCTATGAAGCTGTAAGAACAGTCAATAGATTCAGTTTTAAAGAAATAAAAAGTAAAAAAGCCATATTTCTTTACAAATACTCCTCCGGAATTGAAATATTATTCTTTTTCATATACTCCAAAAGCGACTGATATCGGTCATCATTCCCATCTGTTCCGCATTTATGGGAAATACTGCAGATATCGGAAGGCTTAATTTCCAGGATATCGGAGATCTTCGTCAGGATTTCCAGATTGATCTTTACTTTAGAATTTTCAATGTCAGAATAGGCCTTCTGGGAAATGCCCATCTCAAAAGCCATATACTCCTGTGTAAAGTCTTTGCTTCTACGGATTTTCCTGATATTTTGACCACATACTTTCATCGTTTTTGTTTTTAGTAGTTTTCAGTATAGTTTAGAAGGATACCTACTAGACTTACACAAAGTTAATAAATACCTTTGTCAAAACATTATACACGTTACATGATATTTATTTTTTCATATAAATCAAGGTCAATACCATCTGATTTCAGAGGATAAATATTTTCGGTACAATACAATTGGAATTATGGAGACGCAAAAATTCAATTATGACAATAACATTGTCAGAGCATTCTTGTATGCTACTATCGTATTCGGGCTGGTCGGCTTTCTGCTGGGACTTACAGCCGCGCTGATGCTTTTCTACCCTGAATTACCAGAGTTTTTATTCGGGACAGATGATACCACAATCCAGAGTCTGAGAAGCGGAAATATCCAGGGCCTTATCAACACGCAGGGTGCCATGGGATTCGGAAGGATCAGAATGCTCCATACCAGTGCCGTTATTTTTGCTTTTGTGTGTAATTCCTTCTTCTGCGGTGCTTACTACAGTATGCAGAGGCTTTTAAAAACAAGAATGTACAGCGACACGCTTTCATGGATCCATTTCTGGAGCTGGCAGCTGATGATCGTTGCCGTAGTGATTACATTCTTAATGGGAATCAATACTTCCAAAGAATACGCAGAACACGAGTGGCCTATTGATATCCTGATTACCTTCTCATGGGTTATTTTCGGAATCAATATGTTCGGAACCATTGCGAAGAGAAGGGTAAGACATCTTTATGTAGCCATCTGGTTCTACATCGCAACCTGGATCGCCGTGGCCATGCTGCACATCTTTAATAACCTTGAAGTTCCCTTATCATTCACAAGCTGGAAATCCTATTCTGTATATGCCGGCGTAAAAGATGCACTTGTACAGTGGTGGTACGGTCACAACGCCGTAGCATTCGTACTGACAACACCGGTGTTAGGTCTGATGTACTATTTCATGCCGAAAGCGGCACAGCGACCTGTATTCTCCTATAAATTATCCATTATTCACTTTTGGTCGCTGATTTTCGTATACCTTTGGGCTGGCCCTCACCACCTTCAGTATACGGCGCTTCCGGCATGGGCTCAGGCCGTAGGAACTGGATTCTCTATCATGCTTATCGCTCCATCATGGGGAGGAATGCTGAACGGCCTTCTTACCTTAAGAGGAGCCTGGGATAAAGTAAGAGAAAACCCGATCCTTAAATTCTTTGTGGTAGCGATTACCTGTTATGGTATGGCTACTTTCGAAGGACCTTTATTAGCCACAAAATCTTTAAATAAAATCGGGCATTACACCGACTGGGTGATCGGGCACGTACACTTAGGAGCGCTTGGATGGAACGGGTTCATGGCCTTCGGAGTCGTGTATTACCTGATCCCTATCATGTGGAGAACACCGCTATGGTCTAAAAAACTGGCCAACTGGCACTTCTGGCTGGGAACTTTAGGAATTATCTTCTATGCAGTTCCGATGTATATCTCAGGATTCACCCAGGGATTGATGTGGAAACAGTTCAACCCGGATGGTACTTTAATGTATAAAAACTGGCTGGATACGGTAACGGCAATCATTCCTTATTTTAAAATGAGATTCTTAGGAGGTATCCTTTATCTTTCAGGAGCAATTTTAATGGTGGTGAATGTGATCAAAACTGTAAGATCGGGCTCATTCCAGAAAAACGTTCCGGCAGAAGCACCGGCATTGGCAGACATCGGTACCGCGAGAAAAGAAGGCGAAGGTGTACACCTTTGGCTGGAAAGAACTCCAAAACTACTTTCTATTTTAGCTTTCATCACTGTAGCGATAGGTGGATTAATAGAAATCGTTCCCACATTATCACTGAAACAGAGTGTTCCTACAATTACAGCTGTAAAACCTTACACACCGCTGGAACTGGAAGGAAGAGATCTATACGTCCGTGAAGGATGTAACTCCTGCCACTCACAGATGATCCGCCCTTTCCGTGATGAAATCGTAAGGTTTGAAGGCAAAAACGGACAGTATTCCAAGGCCGGAGAATTCATTTATGACAGACCTTTCTTATGGGGATCCAAAAGAACCGGACCGGATCTTCACAGAGAAGGCGGCAGGAACCCTGATTCGTGGCACTTCAAACATATGTATAACCCAAGAATTACATCTGCAGGCTCCATTATGCCTCGTTTCCCATGGCTGATCACCAATAAGCTGGACCGTACTCAAATGGTAGACAAAATGAGGTTAATGAAAAATGCTTTCGATGTGCCTTATTCAAAAGCAGAAATAGATTCTGCGGGAAAATGGGCAGATAACCAGTCTAAAGCCATTGTACAGAGAATTTATTCTGAGGCAACGGATGTGAAAGATCAAATGGAAAAAGAAAAAACAGCGAAAGGTGCATCTTATGTGCCGCTTGAGCAGAGAGAAATTGTAGCGATGATCGCCTACCTGCAAAGATTAGGAACCGATATTAAAACAACACAGATTCAGACAGCAAGCGCTGAGTAACTTTTAAAATTGACTGCAATGAAAAAGAGAACCCCCATTTCAATATATATCGCAACAACGATAGGCTTAACGATCATGGCGTTTGAAATGTTCGCCGGAGACTCAGGTTATTTTTCCTCGCCGTTTTTCTGGGCACTTATTCTAATCGCTGTAATCCTTCTTCTGATTATGAACTCTATCGGAGATCTGGTGGAAAACGAGAGTTTCAGCAGACTGTCGGAAGAGGAAAAGAAAGAATATTTAGCTGAAAAAAGCATTCCGTATTACCAGAAGCTTTGGAATTCAGCGTTCAAAAAACAATCTGCTACCGAAGAAAAAGATATTTTGATCGACCACGGTTTTGACGGAATCACGGAGCTTGACAACTCACTGCCTAAATGGTGGATAGGTCTTTTCTGGTTCGGATGCATATTCTGCGTCGTGTATATGACTGCTTTTGCTTTTACAGAATATGCCCACCCAGAAGCAGAATACGATAAAGAAGTAAAAACAATGCTGGCATCCATAGCCGAATATGAAAAAACGGCACCCCAGATTGACCTGGAAACGGCAAAATACAGCGCAGACCATATAGCAGAAGGCCAGGAACTTTTCAAAACCAACTGCGTAACCTGTCACGGTGACGGCGGAAAAGGAGGCATTGGCCCGAACCTTACGGATACGCACTGGATCAATATCAAAGAAAAAAGCCTGTTTAAAAATGTTTTCTGGATGCTTGAAAACGGCTCTCCCAATAATCCTACGATGAGACCTTTCATCAAAGAAGGAACAATCACAGGAAGAGATGCTGAAAAAATTGCAGCCTATATCTATCATATCAACCAGGAAACTTCTCCTATCACTCCGGCTCAGGGCGGTGCCGCTCCACAGGGTGAAGAAGTGAAATGGGAAAACGGAAACAATTAATTTAGTATGGAAGTTTGAAGCTGGAAGAGGGAAGTTATTGAAGTCTAAAAGAAGACTTACAGAACCATTTTATTATTTTTTTAAAGCTAGTTTAAGAGCACTGTTAAAAATGAATATACAATATAACTTCCAGCCTCCCTCCTCCAGCTTCCAGTCCTTTAAAACTTAGCTCACATAACTTAACAAAATTTATTAACTCCATATATTCCTTGCCCCCTTTGAAACTACTCTAACATTTGAATTTCATTTTTGCTAACCTTTTCAACATTAAAAATGATTAAAAGGGGGCTTTAAAAAAAAAAATCCAAACCTTGGCTGTCTTTATCAACTGATTCACTTGACAACTACTAAACTAAATTCCATAATAAGGCAGCCAAGGCAGGATTTTTGTATTGCTAGTAGGATACCACAACAAAGAACTTATAAAATAGTATTCCTATCTTTGTTTGAAACCTAATCGCATTTGAAACTGAAAATTAACAAAAGAAAGCTCTTAAAGCGTATTGCAATAACCTTTATTTCAATATTGGTTTTTCTTACCCTTCTGATATTTAGCTTAAGGCTTCCTGTCGTTCAGAACTTCATTAAAGATAAACTGGTTGTATATCTTGAGAAAAAAATCAAAACCAAAGTAAGCCTGGAAAGGGTTAATATAGGATTTCCGAACAGCCTTATCATGGAAAACCTTTACCTTAAAGGCCAGGATGTAGATACACTTCTTGCTGTAAAAAAGCTGGATGTGGGCTTAAACATGCTGAAGCTTATCAGTTCCACAGCTGATATTACTTCGGTAGATCTTGAAGGAGCCCGCGCCAATGTAGTACGAAAACCCAACGGGACTTTCAATTTCGATTATATTATCAATGCTTTTGCGACCAGCGATAAAGAGGAAAGCCCTTCCAAACCGTTTATTATTTCCCTGGATAAGATCAATTTAAAAGATATCGGGGTGACGTTCAACGACCAACAGTCGAGGAATGACATTCAGTTATATTTCAAATCATTTGACACAAGGGTTAAAACTTTTGACCTTAATAAAAACACCTATGCCGTTAATGATATTAATCTGGACGGACTGAGACTAAAATTAAAGCAGGATCTTGTTGAAGAAGTCTCTAAAAAAGTAGAGAAAAAGGTAGATTCTCTTAATAATAAAAAGCCAATGAGTATTGGTCTCAGAGGAATCAAACTTACCAATTTCAATATTGATTACGGTGACGATAACACTAAAACTTTTGCTAAAGTTCTGTTTAAAGAATTAAGTACGAAGGTCAATAAACTTGATCTTGAGAATAACTCCTACAATATTTCCAATGTTTTTCTTTCCGGGGCAGATATTAACGCCAATCTGTATCTTCCTGCGCAGGACGCCAATCCGAAAGATCAGAAAGAACCTGAAATTTCAAAAGTTTCAGACAAGGAGAAAGCCATGAAACTGCTTCTTGGGAAGCTTGTCCTGAATGATGTAAAAGCCATTTACAATAACACAGCTATGGCTCCTACCAAACAGGGAATGGATTTCAACCACATGAATTTTTCTAAAATGAACGTGGAGGTAAGACGCTTCAAAATGGAGAACAATACTTTTGCAGGCACAGTGAATTCAGCAGAAATCCAGGAAGGAAGGGGCTTGAATATCCAGAAATTCAATACAGATTTTGTGTATGCAGAAAAACAGGCTTACCTGAAAGATCTTTATCTGCAAACCCCGAAGACACTGATCCGTGATGAGGTGATTTTAAATTATGACTCCTTTGACCAGCTGACTTCAAACCCGGGCGCTGTAAAAATTTCAGCCAACATTAAAGATTCCAAAATAGGTTTCGCCGATATTTTAAACATTGTTCCGACTTTACGAAATACTGTTCCCTTCAACAAATATCCGAACGCTATACTGAATGTCAATGCCAACGTTCAGGGAATGGTGAATGACCTTCTGATCAAAGATCTTAAAGTCTCAGGACTGGATCAGTTGAGAGTTGCTGCATCAGGAAAAATTAAAAATGCGATGAAACCTGAAAATCTGTATTATGATCTTAGGGTCGGAGAATTTTCAGCAGAAGCTAAAACAGTGTACAATCTGGTTCCGAAAAATACAATTCCTTCCAATATATCCCTGCCTTCTCATTTCAGCATCAAAGGAAATGCAAAAGGAACAACAAAAGTAGTTAAGGCAGACCTGAACCTCTACTCTACCCTTGGAAATGCCGGTATTATTGCTGATGTGGACATGAGTAGAAAAAACAGGGAACTGTATGATGTAAAAGCCAATCTTCAGGCTGTTCAGGTTGGAAAGATCATTCAAAATAAAGATATTGGTCCTATTACCGCACAAATTTCAGCAAAAGGCGAAAGCTTTGATTTCAAAAATGCCAACGCTAATCTGAAAGGTCATGTAGCATCAGCTGTCTACAAAGGATACCGTTATCAGAACATGGATTTAACAGGTAAAATAAACCGTGGTGTTTATAATATCGTTTTGAACTCAAAAGACCCGAACGCCAATCTGAATTTAATAGCTTCCGGAGTCTACAGCGAAAAAAATCCTACGATAAAGATCAATGGTGAAGTGATCAAGCTCGATGTGAATAAACTTGGATTCTATGAAAAACCAATGATTATTGCCGGAAAAATTGATGGTGATTTTTCAAGCCTCAATCCAGATGCTTTAAACGGTTACCTAAACCTGAAAGATTTTGCTTTTTCAGATACCAAAGAGGTTTATCCTGTACAGGAAATGAATCTGAAAGCTTCTTCCACACAGGATTCAACGAAGGTTATTTTCAATTCTCAGATTGCTGATGTTTCTTTAAAAGGAAAATATAAGCTGACACAGATTTTTGGTGCTTTAACGCAGACGGTTAATCAATATTACCAATTCCAGAAGCCCGATAAAGGACAGAAAATTGATCCGGGGCAGTTTTTCACATTCAATGCAAAGATCAAAAATGATGACCTGATCAGGAAATTTGTTCCGGATCTGAAAAGCTTTGAAACCATTAATTTAGCCGGAAATTATGATGCAGATTCTCAAAAAATAGAAATAGACGGGCAGATCCCGCAATTATTATATGGTGAAAATTCGTTGGAAAATGTTGCTTTAAAAGTAACCAATGAAAATCAGGCGCTACAGTACAGCCTTAACGCAGGTGCTTTAAAAAGCTCCAGCTTCACCCTGAAAAAAATTGCAGTCAATGGAGATGTTGCCAATAATATCATCAATTACAATATTACCACAAAAGATGATAAAGATGCCACACAGTTTCTGATTGCAGGAAATGCCAAATCTTTGAATGACATTACAGAAATTTCTTTGAATCCGAACGGTTTGAAATTAAATTATTCGGACTGGAATGTTGCTGAAAACAATAAAATCCAGATCAGCAGCCAGGGGATTTTAGCAGATCATTTCATCCTGTCCAATGGCGGAAGTGAAATTTCGCTTCAGTCTGAAACCGACCGCCCAACCAGCCCTTTAAATGTTTCATTAAAAGATTTTAAAATTGAAACCATTACTGAACTCATCAAAAAAGATACGGTCCTTGCAAAAGGAACCATTAACGGAACAGCTCAACTTAGAGATGTTACGAAAAACATGACCTTCACTTCCGATCTTAATATTACAGATCTGATTGTGTACGGAAGTCCGGTTGGAAATCTGGCGGTAAAAGTGAACAACACTTCACCGAATATTTTAAATGCTGATGTTGCTCTTTCCGGCAATAACAATGATGTGAAAATTCTTGGAGATTACAATACTTCTTCCAGTACATTTGATCTGAATATGGCTATCAACCAGCTCCAGATGAAGAGTGTTCAGGGCTTTTCCATGAATGCGATAACGAATACGGAAGGCTATCTTTCAGGAAATTTAAAAATCACAGGAAATACAGATAAACCCAATATTTTAGGTAAAGTAAAATTCAATGATGCCGGACTTGAAATTACAAAAACAGGCAGCGATTTCAGAAAATTGAATGACGAAATTGATTTTACAAACCGAGGAATCGAGCTTAATAAGTTTAAAATAAATGATAAGGATGGAAATTCTCTTGTGATCAATGGGCAGATTCTTACTCAGACTTACAGGGATTTTGCATTCAACCTGGATGTGAACGCCAAAGACTTCAAGGTAGTCAATTCAGAAAAATCCAATGATGCGATGATGTATGGGATTCTTGCGATTGATGCAGGACTTCATATCAGAGGAAATTTAGATCTTCCAAAAGTTGACGGCAGGCTGTCGGTTTCTGATGATACGGATTTCACTTTTGTTCTTCCACAGTCCAGCCCCTCTCTGCAGGAAAGAGACGGAATTGTAGAATTTATCGACCAGGATCAGGTAGTTTTAAATAAAACCATCATTGCCGATTCGCTGAAAGCACAAAGCCGTTTCAAAGGAATGGATGTAAGTGTAAACATTGAAGTAAGTAAAGAAGCTAAACTCTCTATTGTTATTGATAAAGCTAACGGAGATTTTGTAAAACTTCAGGGTGAAGCGGAACTGACCGGAGGAATAGACCCGTCGGGGAAAACAACTCTTGTGGGAGTGTATGAAGTGGAAAAAGGATCTTATGAACTTTCTGTAAGTCTTCTGAAACGTAAGTTTGATATCCAGAAAGGAAGCACCATTACCTGGACCGGAGAGCCTACCGCAGCAACAATGGATATTACCGCAGTCTATAAAACGGAAGCTCCGCCTATAGATCTCGTTGAGCAACAGGTAAGCGGTGAAGATGCGTCTGTAATGAATCAGTTTAAACAGAGAATACCTTTCAATACTTTATTAAAAATGAAAGGTGAGCTTCTGAAACCGCAAATCACTTTTGATATTACTACGGACGAAAAAAACAATTCTGTATCCTCAACGGTAACTGATATTGTAGACCAAAAGCTTACTCAGCTCAGAACACAGGAATCGGAAATGAACAAACAGGTTTTTGCTCTTCTGCTGCTGAACCGTTTCATTGGGGAGAATCCGTTTGAATCCGGCGCAGGAATGTCAGCTGAGATGATGGCCAGACAGAGTGTGAGTAAAATTCTATCCCAGCAGCTGAATAATCTGGCTTCAGGATTGATCAAAGGGGTTGATATTGATCTGGGTCTTGATTCTTCTGAAGATTATTCAAGCGGAACAAAGAATACAAGAACGGACCTGAATGTGGGAGTAAGCAAAAAATTACTGAATGACCGTCTGAAAGTTTCTGTAGGAAGTAATTTTGCCCTGGAAGGTGAAGCACGCCAAAATGAGAATACAACGAATATTGCAGGAAACGTCACTGTAGACTACAGTCTTTCAAAAGACGGAAGATATATGCTTCGGGCTTATCGTAAGGATGAGTATCAGGTAGCTCTTCAGGGACAGATTATAGAAACGGGATTAGGATTTATCATCACTTTAGACTATGATAAATTCCGGGAGATTTTTCAAAAATCCAAGAAGGACAGACGTAAAAAAGAAAACAAAAATAACCAGGTAGTAGAATTTAAATAATGAAAATCAGATTTAATATATATTGGAAATACCTATTTGTTTCAGGCTTTGCGGCTGTTACTTTCTCATGCAGCAATACAAAATTCCTGAAGGAAGACCAGATGCTTTACGTAGGTGGAGAAGTGAAAATAGAGAATGATACCATCTCCAAGAAGGAGAAAAATGAGCTTCAGTCTGCATTGGAAGAAAATCTGGTTCCAAAGCCTAATTCCACCATATTAGGGCTCCGTCCGAGATTGTATTTTTATAACATCGCCAAAGAGCCTAAAAAAGATAAAGGGTTCAATTACTGGCTGAAATATAAAGCAGGCGAAAAACCTGTTCTGCTAGGGGATGTAGATCGGGAATTCAACAGAAAAATCATTGAAAACTATTCTGAAAACAAAGGCTATTTCAATGCCAGAGCTACCTATGATACGGTTTCCAAAAATAAAAAGGCAAAGGTAATTTATACTTTAAGGCCGGGCTCAAGATACTTCATCAGTAATGTTAAGTTTCAGCAGGATTCTTCTCTTGTCAATAAAGAAATTCAAAGTTTAACAAATAAAACTTTGCTTAAACCCGGAAAACCTTTTGACCTTGACGTGATTAAAGATGAAAGAGAACGTATTGATAATGGTTTAAAGGAAAGGGGATTCTATTATTTCAATCCTGATAATATTATTGTTCAGGCAGACAGTACGGTAAGTAAAAATCACAAGGTTGAACTTAACGTAAAATTAAAAGAAAATACTCCAGATCTGGCAACGCAGCAGTTCAGTATTGACAAGGTCATTGTATTTCCTAATTATAATATACAGGACGTAAAGCGAGGCAAGTACAGCGTTCCGATGAATACGGATTCACTTTCTAAATATGCGTACAATGATATTTATGTAATTGATCCTCAGCATAAATTCAAACCTAAGATTTTCGACAGAGCTCTGTATTTTAAGAAAGGGGATCTTTACAACCGTTCCAATCACAACCTTACGCTTAACCGTCTGATCAGTCTGGGAGTTTTTAAATTTGTAAAAAACGAATTCATTGTTTCGGATTCATTAAAACATCAGTTTGATGCTTATTATTTACTGACCCCGAGGCAAATTCAGTCGTTGAGGCTGGAAGCTTTGGGAAGAACCAATTCCGCCAATTATGCAGGTAGTGAATTAAACCTGAACTGGACGCACAGAAATTTTTT
Source organism: Chryseobacterium sp. 22532 (assembly GCF_052044665.1). Taxonomy (NCBI): domain Bacteria; kingdom Pseudomonadati; phylum Bacteroidota; class Flavobacteriia; order Flavobacteriales; family Weeksellaceae; genus Chryseobacterium; species Chryseobacterium sp. 22532. Next base: position 250,964 of record NZ_JBQENJ010000005.1, on the reverse strand, counting down.
CAGAGGAGCCGAACAGTTTAAGGCAGCTGTTTACGGAGCTTTTGATTTCCAGATGGGAGGTCAGGAGAATGCAAAGAACCTCTTCCGTGCAGGAACGAATGTTCAGCTTTCGATTCCAAGAATTGTAGCGCCTTTCCGTTTTAATTCTTCAAGTGCTTTCGTTCCTAGAACAAATATTAATTTAGGATTTGAATTCCAGAATCGCACCGAGTATTATACGCTTAATACGTTTAGTGCATCATTTGGTTATTTATGGAAGGAAAATGTAAGAAAGGAACATGACCTGAAGCTATTGGATGTAACATTGGTTTCTCCTGCCAAGGTTACCGCTTTGTATGACTCGATATCGGCGAACAGTGATGCCATGCAAAGAGTTGTTCAAAAACAGCTTATTTTTGGACCTACCTATTCTTATACATACACCAATACAATGCTGCCTAAACCCACCACAATTTATTATAAAGGAACATTGGACTTAGCAGGAAATATTACAGGTTTGGTAACGGGTGCTAATGTTGAAAAAGGAAAAGAAAAAAAGATTTTCGGAATTCCTTTCAGCCAATATGCCAAAATGGAGAATGACTTCAGGCTTTATCATAAGTTCACAGAGAAAACATCTTTAGCTACAAGATTTATAGGTGGAATAGCTTATCCTTACGGGAATTCAGAAAATATTCCGTTCTCCAAACAGTTCTTTTCGGGAGGAAGTAACAGCGTAAGAGCATTCCGTGCCAGAACATTAGGCCCTGGAAGTTTTGATCCGAGAACCATTAAATCCGGTTATTATTTTGACCAGTCCGGGGATATCAAGTTAGAACTTAACGCTGAATACCGTGCCAATCTTTATAAATTTTTAAATGTTGCTGTCTTCGCAGATGCAGGAAATGTATGGTTAATTAACGAAGATGCTCAAAGACCGGGCGCTAAATTTTCCAAAGAATTTTTAAGTGAAATTGCAGTGGGAGCCGGAGTTGGCCTAAGACTTGATTTTTCCATCCTGATTTTGAGACTTGACCTGGCAATGCCTTTAAGGGTTCCTTATTACGAAAAAGGCGACCGATGGGCATTTAACAGGATCAATTTCGGAGATTCACAATGGAGAAAAGATAATTTAGTTTTAAATATAGCCATCGGATATCCTTTCTAATATGATCAATACCATCAAATTTTTCTGGGAGGTACTGAAAGATACCTTCGCTGAATGGAACAATTCTTCCGCATCAAAAGATTCGGCAAGTCTTGCCTATTATGCGATTTTTTCTATCCCGGGATTATTGATCATTATTATCTGGATTGCAGGAAATTTCTTTGGTGAGGAAGCCATCCGCGGTGAGATCAGCAACCAGATCAGCGGATTGATGGGAAAAGACGTTGCTAAAAGTATTGAAGGGATGATTGCGGGAGCACTCATTGACAAGCAAAATATTTTTATGAAAATTGTAGGGATCGGATCGTTAGTTTTTGGTTCCACTACTTTATTTTTTCAGCTGCAGCATACTTTGAATACGCTTTGGGATGTGGAAGCTGCTCCTAAAAAAGCCCTGGTGAAATTTCTTTTGGACAGAGCCAACTCATTAGGAATGATCCTGATTCTTGGATTTTTACTGATGATCACAATGATTTTATCTTCAATGATCAGCCTGTTTAACAATTGGATTACCAATTACTTTGGTCTTGAGACTTATATGCTTGTAGAGTTGGTGAATTTTGCCATTGGTTTTGGATTGGTGATGCTTTTATTTGCACTTATGTTCAAAGTGCTTCCTGATATCAAAATCAGTTGGAAACCTGTATGGAAAGGAGCTTTACTGACCACCATTTTATTTACACTGGGTAAATTTTTACTGAGCCTTTATTTTGGTAATTTTAAACCTACATCTACTTTTGGAGCCGCAGGAACCGTTATTTTAATTATGATGTGGATTAATTATTCCTGTATGCTTATCTTTTTCGGAGCCGAATTTACGAAAGTGTATAACTACAAAAAAGGCTATAAGGTTGTTCTTTCCAAGCACGCAAAATGGAGTGCTGCAAAGTTGTACAGAGATAGCAAAAGAGAGGATGAGTTGAAAGAAATATGATAACCTTGGAATACGTAGTTACAAAACGGTAACATTAATGGTTGTTTATCATTAATACATTTTACACATAAAAAAGCCTCCCAAAAATTTCAGGAGGCTTTATTTTTTACATTCTGTCTACAGTTCCGATACCGAGCAATGCTAATGATTTTTTGATCGTTTTAGCTGTCAGGTCAGATAAATTTAAACGGAATTGTTTTAATTTTTCATCTTCCAGTTTCAGAATGATATTACTCTGATAGAATGAATTATAAGATTTAACCAGATCATAAACATAGTTCGCTACTAAAGCAGGGCTTAATGCTTCTGCTGATTTCGCAACCACAGTTTTATAATTTGTCAATAACATGATCAGTTCTTTCTCGTATTGATTTAAGGTTACATCAGAAATTTCCTTGTAATCTACGCCGGCTTTTGAAAGCAAGGATTGAATACGTGCATAGGTATAAAGAATAAACGGACCTGTATTTCCTGAAAACTCTACACTTTCAGCAGGATTAAACATCATTTTTTTCTTTGGATCTACCTTTAGCATAAAATACTTCAAAGCAGCTAATCCTATTATCTCATAAGAAACTTCTTTTTCTTCTTCAGAAAGCCCCTCCAGTTTTCCTAATTCTGTAGTGATAGATTTTGCTGTCCCATACATTTCCTGCATGAGATCATCTGCATCCACTACGGTTCCTTCACGGGATTTCATTTTACCTTCAGGAAGTTCTACCATTCCATAAGAAAGATGGAACAATTGATCTGCCCAGGAATATCCCAACTTCTTCATGATTTTAAATAAAACCTGGAAATGATAATCCTGCTCGTTTCCTACCGTATAGATCAGCTTCTGAATATTATTTTCCTTGAAACGCTGAACAGCCGTTCCCAAATCCTGAGTCATATAAACCGAAGTTCCGTCTGAACGAAGCAGCAGTTTCTGATCAAGGCCTTCATCGGTAAGATCACACCATACGGAGCCATCTTCTTTCTGATAAAGAATACCTTTGTCCAATCCTTCCTGGATCAGATCTTTTCCTAAAATATACGTATTGCTTTCGTACTGAACCTGATCAAAATCTACTCCCAATCTTTTGTAAGTTTCATTGAATCCTTTATAAACCCAGGAATTCATTTCGTTCCAAAGATCTCTTACCTGCTGATCTCCGTTTTCCCAATCTACAAGCATTTTCTGAGCTTCTTTGATCAAAGGAGCCTCTTTTTTAGCCTGCTCTTCTTCTATTCCCTGACCTACAAGTTCGGCAATTTCTTTTTTATAGTTCTTATCGAATTCTACATAGTAGTTTCCAACAAATTTATCTCCTTTTATATGGGATGTTTCAGGAGTTTCTCCATGTCCGAATTTCTCCCAGGCCAACATCGATTTGCAGATATGAATTCCTCGGTCGTTAATGATTTGTGATTTAATCACATCATAACCGGCCTCTTTTAAGATTTGAGCTACAGAAAAACCTAACAGGTTGTTTCTTACGTGTCCCAGGTGAAGTGGCTTGTTCGTATTTGGAGAAGAATATTCCACCATTACTGTAGAATTTTTCTTTTCAATCGTATCAAAATCATTGCTCACAGATCTGAAATTATCCACAAACAGCTGGTTCTGTATCTTAACATTAAGGAACCCTTTCACCACATTAAAACTTTCAAACAGATCAGACTGCTCAGTTAAAGCTTCTCCCAGTTCAACGCCAATACTTTCCGGATTTTTCTTCAGCTGTTTTACCAATGGAAATGTTACAATGGTAAAGTCACCTTCAAATTCCGTTTTATTTTCCTGAATCTCCAGATGGATATCTTTTAACTGGTATACATTTAAAATAACCTCTGCAAGTTTCTTTTCTATACTATCTTTAATATTCATGTGTTATATATTAACTTTTTAAAGGCCACATGGAATAGCCTTATTTCATCTCAAATTTGAGATACAAATATACGGAAATAAAAAAACCGCCCGAAGGCGGTTTTGATATGAATGTTAAATATACTAAGGGATTAAAATTTATCCCAGAAAAGTTTTGTTGTTGCTTTATCTCCACCAATTTTACTGGCAGCTGCGTTAACGTTAGCCCCGTTTAAGACATACTCCTGATCGGAATATGGCATTCTGTAAGGTACAGATGATAAATTAGACTTTGGAGGATTAACAAGTGTTGGACTATCCAAACGTCTTGTAAAATTCCAGCTTGCAAATCCTTTGTTAAACATTGCAATCCAAGCTTGTGTACCGATAGATTGTTTCCAGTTTGCCACATTAAATGGATTAGCAGCTAAATACGTTACTGTATTGGCTGTACTTACTCCATTTTCTCTCATAGATTCTGTTACAGCAGCAATATAAAGATCTGCAGCAGTACCTCCAACAGAGTATCCTCTTGCTGCAGCTTCAGCTTTTAAGAAGGACACTTCCGCATAACTCAATAAATTTGAAGCGGTAGTTGCAGATCTGAAATAAGGACTTAATTGTGAGAAATTAGTATAAGGATCATTTAATTCTCCGAAAACTCCTCCTTTATAAACTCCCCCAACTTTTGTAAACCATACGTCCATTCTTGGATCTGATAAACTACTCATGGTATTAATAACTAACTGACTTGGTAAAAAGTCATTTCTACCGGAAGCTACAAGATTGTCAAAAACAGGATTTGAAAATGTATTTCCATCATATTTAAATTTATAGGCTTCCGCATCTGAAGAAATTACACCTCCAGCAATCGCTGATTCTACAGTAGTTTTTGATAATGCAGGGTCAACATCCGCTAAATTTATACCTAATCTTAATTTTATCGAATTAGCAAACTTTGTCCATTTCGCCATGTCTCCGGAATAAACCAGATCTCCGGAGTAATCTCCGCCAATTGGCATGTATCCTTTAGCACCCGGCTTAATGGTTGCAATAACATCATTGATTCTTTTGATCAAATCAACATAAATAGTTTTTGCATCGTCGTATTTTGGTGTTAAAATTTCATCCGGTTTAAAGGTCTCAGAATAAGGAACATCACCAAAGGTATCCACCAAATTCTCCCAGATAAAGATTTCTTCAATTTCTAACGTTGCCAATTTATTAATACGAACATCATCGGTATTAACCTCGTTTTTCAAATTAGTTTTGGCTTGTCTAATATTATTAAGACTATAGACATACATTCTATTAAAATGATTTCTAGGCTGGTTTCTGGTAACCAGGTTATATTGACTTTCGTCCGGATATTGAGTTTCAGCCCACTGTTGTGTAAAAAATCTGTAATTGTTAAAATTCACACTTGGATTATCCATATAATAGGATGACTGATACAAAGCAGTAGCTAGCAAGTTTTCTGATGGTAGAACCGATGGGTGCTTAGGATCATCATTAAGAGAAGTCAGATCACTTTGACATGAACTTAAACTTAAACCTACACATAGAGATACCAAACTTATTTTTAAAATATTTTTCATTTTTACGCAATTTAGAATTTAAATGTTACATTGACTCCAAGATCTCTTGTAGTTGGCATTGAGCCGATGGACCACCCATAAGAATTGAGCCCTCCACCCACAACAGCCTCAGGATCAGCATATGGTAAATTTTTATGGATAATCCATAAATTTCTTCCTACAATCGAAATTTTAGCATCATAAATTTTGGTTCCAGCCAATAAAGATTTAGGAAGCATATATCCAATACTAGCCTCTCTTAACTTAATAAAGGAACCATCATAAACAAATTCACGGGATGGCTGTGTTTTATACCCCATAGAACTTCCATTATCAAACTGAGACAATTCAATATTATTGGGAGTTCCATTTGGAAGAACTCCTGGGAGTATAACGTTTTTATCTCTATAATCTCCAATAGCTGTTTCTTTGTATAGACCTGAAGATAATCCATAATACATATCCGTTGAGAATATATCTCCTCCTTTGCGCATATCGATTAAGAAGCTTAAAGAGAATCCTTTATAACTAAGACTATTTCTTATCCCTCCAATCCAATCAGGAGTAGTGTTACCAATAATCTGATTAGGGTTCTGCAAATACTTTCCGGTTTTTGGATCAACTACTTTCTCACCGTTTAAATACGTATAGTCAGCCCCAACCAATGTTCCCCAAGCTTCTCCTACTCTTGCATTTAAAGAAACTCCTCCTTGAAAACTATTTAATAAAAGATTGGTGATTCCTGGATACAGACTAACCACTTCATTTTTATTTTTAGACCAGTTGACATCTATATTCCAAGTAAAATCTTTAGATTTAATTGGCACTAATCCTAACTGCACTTCGTATCCGGTATTGTCAATTCTACCAGCGTTGATAACCTTACCTGTATATCCGATTCCTGAAGAAACAGGAAGAACAATGATTTGATCAACTGTTTTTGTTTTATAATAAGCGAAGTCAACGGTTATTCTATCTTTTAGGAAATGAGCTTCAGTCCCTATTTCAAATTCTTTAGATCTTTGAGGTTTTAGATTTGGATTAGACTGATTTAAGATTGAATTGTATATTCCTATAGTTGATAAGATTCCTGCAGATCTATAATTATTAGCTAGCTGATATGGATCAGCTGTACCACCAACCTCTGCATAGTTCGCTCTTAATTTCCAGAAATTCATCCAATTTTTAGTATCTAAAATTTCAGACATAATTACTGCACCTGTTACAGAAGGATAATTATATACATTATTTCCTGCCGGCAAAGTTGAGCTTTGATCCACTCTCCATGTTCCGTCTATATAGAATTTTTTGAAGAAATCAAATGAGGCTGTAATGTATCCAGAATTTGTTTGAGTTGTGAACTCATTTTCATCTGATGCCAAAGGTGATTTTTTAGAGTTTGACAATGCATAAATTCCCGCAACTACCAAGCCTCCTTCTGTTGAAGCATAAACAGAATTAAAATAATTTCTACGTATATTTCCACCTACAACTCCAGAAACATTAATATCATCTGTTATATTAAATTTATAATTAGCCATTAAGTCGTAATTGGTTTCAGTCCTCAATACATCACGCCTTGCATAGCCAGAAGAAATAGTATTATTGGATTGCCCAAAGGCTTGTGGCAGAGATCCTACAGCCAATCTACTTTCTGCCAAAAGATTTGATCTATCATAAGAAACTTTTCCAGTAATAGAAATATTATCTATTACATCATAGGTTGCTTGTGCATAAGTAAAACTTCTGAACCTATTATCTGAAGTATAGTTTTGGTAAGCTTGAAAATATGGGTTATTCCAATATGCCGGTGCTCCATTAGTTGCTGATTTTCTATTCCACACGACGTTACCATAATTGTTCGATGCACTGGCAATCGCAGGATCAACATTCGCAAAATATGAATTCTCCAGGTCCTTAAGATCTACATTGGTTTGCCACCATTGTCTGAAACCTGTTGCTATATTATTGGAATACCCTGTAATCCCACGTCCTTTGGTATCCTGCAAAGTCATTGTAGAATAAAAGGAAGTATGCAATTTGGGAGTTAAGTCATAGTTAATCTTTAAAGAGAAATTATTCTTGTTGAGATGTGAATTAGGAATCAAACCATCTGACATCATATTTTCATAGGTAAAACTAATATTTTTCCCTTTTTGTCCTTTTTCCAGGGTTACACTATTACTAAATGTAGTTGGATTATCAAAGAATTTAATCGGGCCGTTTTTAGCAGCTACCCATGGTGTAGCTTTTTTGTAGTTAGGAGAAGTCGGGTCAAAAGAGTCCCATTGATAAACCATCAAATTAGGATCAAATTTTGGACCCCAAGATGCATCCGCATTGAAATTTGCATTATTTAAACCATCACCAGCCTGCGTTCCAAATTTTTGAGAATACCCGGCGCCATAGCTTGTTTGGTATTCGGGAAATGTTGATTTATCAATAAAACCAACCTGCATCGAAGAAGAAAATGTAACTCCCCAGGAACCGTCATCTTTCCCCTTTCCATTCTTTGTTGTTATTACAATTACTCCATTTAAACCTCTTTCTCCATAAAGAGCAGATGCCGCAGCACCTTTTAAAACGTTGATAGATTCAATATCTTCCTGATTGATATCAGATAAAGCATTACCATAATCAATATTTTTCTCCTGGGTATACGTATTATTTACTGGAGATCCATCAATCACAATTAAAGGATTTCCCCCTCCAAGAGTTTTTATACCTCTTATCAATAAGTTTGATGAGCCTCCAAAGTTGTTATTTGTTGTAACATTTAAGCCAGCTACCTTTCCTGATAATTGCGATGCTATATTCCCTGTATTTGTTGTACCATCAGAGAGTGCACTTGCCTTAATTTCCTGGGAAGCATAACCAAGAGATTTCTTTTCTCTTTTAATCCCAAGTGCAGTTACTACCACCCCTTCAATTTCTTTTGCTTTAATCGTATCATTCTTCTCTTGTGCTTGAGCAATAGCAACAGAGGAAGACAATACCAAAACAAGCAGACTTGTTGTCAGTTTCTTCATATCAAATTTAATTATAAGACTGTACAAATTTGTAAAACTTTATTAAAAGCACAAAGTAAAATCATAAAAAAAATACAAAATATTTATTAAATTTAATAATTAATAACAATAATTCATTAAATTATGTTAAAATCAATATAATTAACAAAAACAAAACATCTAACCATTATTTTGTTTCAGAAAAATCCAACTGATTTTAATTGATATTTTCTATATAGAATATTTCTAAATACACAATAAGTTACTGATAATAAAATAATTACTCACTTAAAAATGAGTAAGGCAAAAATAAATCACAAAATTAACAATGTCATACATATCATATTTTCGTTGTAAAAAATCCTTAAGTCACAAATATTAAACAAAAAAAACCGCCCGAAGGCGGCTTTTGATATGAATGTTAAAATATATCTTTAGTTGATATCCCAGAATATTTTTGTGGTTAATTTATCTCCACCGATTGCAGCACTTGCAGCAGCATAATTACTACCATTCGTTGTAGCTTCAGCAGTAGGATATTGAAGTCTTACAGGAACTTTTCCTTCGGCATTTGGAATTGCAGTTGAAGGAGCAACCAATTGAGGATAGTCTAATCTTCTGTAAAAATTCCAGGAAGTTATTGCCTGATTATACATTGCAACCCAAGCCTGCTCACCAATAGATTTCTTCCAGTTGGCAGCATTATATGGATGCGCAGCAATATAAGCGGCAGCATCTGATGCTAATCCCCAATCATTAAAAGATGAAGTAATTGCATCAGAATATAATGCAGCAGGGCTTCCTCCTATACCCCATCTTGCAGCGGCTTCAGCACGATAAAAAGACACTTCAGTATAGCTTAAAATTATCCCTGGTGTAGTAGCAGTATATGCAAACTCGCCAGCATTTGAAAAATCAGCAAATTCTCCCGGAGTCCCAATAACTTGGCCTATATAATCACCGTCAACATCTGTATAATATGCACTGATTCTTGGATCGCTATTAGCATTCATATAATCAACCAAAGTCTTTCCAGCAATAAAGTCATCTCTGGAGCTCGTTTCCTGGAACATAGGATTTTCATTAGGAGAAGCTTCTAGATATTGAAACTGGCAATTATCACCTGATGAAGTTATTACACCGCCTGTTATTGCTTTGTTTACAGTATTTTGTGCTAAGGTAGGATTAACATCTGCTAAACTAATTCCCAATTTAAGCAATAATGAATTTCCAAATTTCCTCCATTTTGCTATATCACCCTTGTAATATATATCTCCATTACCAAAAGTACCTCCAGTAGCTGATAAATTATTAATATCATCAGTTAATTTAGTTATAAGAGATGAGTATATTTCAGATGCTTTGTCATATTTCGGAAGTGGATAAAGATCTATGTTCAGAGCCTGTGAATAAGGAATATCTCCATAGGTATCCACTAAAACCTGATAAGTATAAACCTTCAACATATCAACTATAGCTAACTGATTTTTCTTTTTAGCAGGCCATGAAGCTATTTCTGAGGGAGTTGGCGCGTAAGCATTAATAATTCTTTCTGCCTGATCCAGGTTTTTCAACACGTTCACATAATTGTCGGTCCAAACATTATTAGATACGGTTCTATTCGTAAAGTCATAATTACTTTCATTTACATAAATAGTTTCTGTCCAGTACTGCATAGTCAGCCTAAAGTTGTTTTCATTCACACTAGGCGTGTTCATATAATCACTAAGCTCTTTTTGTGCATAAGTAAGTAAAGACTCCTGAGTCGTGTTATAAAATGCATGATCATCCAAATTGACATCATCAGTAGTTGAACATCCTATAAACAAAAGAGCTAATATTGGTGTTATTATATATTTTTTCATGTTCTTTAGAAATTAATTTTTACATTAAATGAAATGTTTCTAGTAGCTGGCATTGGTCCAGATTGGTATCCTTGAATATTTCCAGAGGAAAGCCCTGCTTCCGGATCAGAATAAGGTAAATTTTTATGCATAATCCATAAGTTATTTCCTATTAAACTTACCGACATGCCCTGTATAAATTTAGAATTAAAGAATTCTTTATTAAATCTATAAGTTATTGCTACCTCTCTTAGTTTTATGAAACTTGCATCATATACATAAGCTGCTCCAGGAAGGTCTGTTCCAAGCACTTGGCTTGATTGTGATTTATCCAACCTGATTGTATTCGGAATATAAGTTCCAGGACTATTAGGGTTTTCCATTACTCCCGGAAGAATTACCCCTCCACCATTGGCTAGCGTATTTCTGATTGGATTTCCTAGATCATTAAATCCTACTGAATCCGGATAGATCCCTGTTCCATATCCATAAAATTGATCTAATGAATATATTTTTCCTCCTTTTCTCCAATCAATTAAGAAGCTTAATGACAAGTTCTTGTAATTCAATGTATTATTCATACCAGCCGTCCAGTCAGCCTGGAAACTTCCTTGGTTATATGTAGGAGTGTCTGTTACTAAATAAGCCCCATTTTCTCCAACAATACGCTGTCCATTTGAATCATAAACATAGTCAGATGTCCATATTGAACCATAATCTCCATTAAGAGGGGCATTAATACTAACCCCACCCTGGGCTCTACCCATTGTAATATTTTCAATACCTTCAGCAAGTGCCGTTACTTTTGTCCAAGGATTAGACCAGTTTAAACTTAAATCCCAAGAGAAATTAGTTGTTTTAATAGGTGTTGCATTAATGGATACTTCAAAACCTTTTGTTGTAAGTTCTCCTGCATTTTGGGTCTTAGCCAGCGCTCCGTTAGCAAAAGAAACTGGCAACGGTAATATCTGATCAAATGCTTTATTCTGGAACCAAGCAACATCAAAACCTAAACGATTATTAAACATTTTTGTTTCAATACCGAATTCTATGTTTTTAAGCCCTTGAGATTTAAGTTCAAAATTTCTAAGAGTTGTGTTGTAAGCATAGATTGGAATGTCTCCATAAGAAGGCTGTGAGAAATATCTATTCAATAACTGGTCTGCTCCAGTATCTGATCCCACTTCTGCATAGGCTGCACGTATCTTACCAAAATTCAACCAGTTTGCTTTTATTAGGTTTGAAAATACAACACTGGCAGATAATGAAGGATACCAGTAAACAGCATCATTTTCAGGAAGAGCAGTAGACTGATCTCTTCTGTAAGTACCTTCTAAGTAATATGTGTTTTTATACCCCAGTGATATTTGACCAAATACGCCATAAACATATTTTGATAAGTCTGAAATTATAGGTCTAACTGGCGCAGAATTTGAATTCGCTATTGTATAAATTCCAGGAATATAAAGACCTCCTGATGTAGATTGCTGATTAGAATACGTTTTTTGTACATTAACGTTACCTCCTAATAGAACATTGAAGTTAAAATCATCAGTAATATTCTTTTTATATGTTCCTATGAAATCATAATTGGTTTCGGAAAACTTATATTGACTCGTAGCATAACCTGAAGGCTGATTAACCCCTCCATTTAACCCAAAGGAATTCCCTGTATATGACCCTACAGCTTTTCTGTCCTCGGTAATCATTGTGTAACCATCTCTTCCCATTCTTACTAATAGGTTAATATCTTTTGTTACATCATAACTTAAACTGAAGTTTCCTGCAAATCTGTCTCTTGAGTCATTCTGATAGTTTTCATATCGCTGAAAATAAGGATTATCCCAGAATGCCGGTGTCAGATCTGTCATACTCCTCATATTCCATGTATAATTCTTTTTATACGCATCATAGAGATACTGCAAATCTTTAACATCAGTGTTTGTAGCCCACCATTGTCTGAAATTAGTCATAATATTATCATTATAACCGGTCGTATTTCGACCAACAGTTTTTTGAGTAATATAATTGGCATATAAGTTAGCAGTCAACTTATCTGTCAATTTATATGATGCATTTCCACTGAAGTTATTTTTAATCAATGAACTGTTTGGCATTATATCAGAAGCATCAGTGTTTGTATAACTTAATCGATAAGTTGCCTGATCATTTCCTCCATTGAAAGATAAACTATTTACGTAATTTGTTCCTGTATTAAAGAATTTAATCGGACCATTTTTCGCCATTTGCCAAGGTGTTCTTTGTCCTTCAGTTGGAGAACCCGGAATAAATGCACCATACTGCCATACCATTGATCCATCATAAGGCGAACCGTAAGAAGCATCATTACCAAAAGATACCCTTGGGCTTCCTTGATACAATGCACTACTAAAGCTTCTGCCCGTATACCCTTGTCCATATTGAGTCTGATATTCCGGGAAAGTAGATTTATCTATAGTAGACATAGTAATAGAAGTAGAGAATTCCATCCCAATACCTTCTTTATTCTTCTTTCCTCTTTTTGTAGTAATAATGATGGCACCATTCTGTGCTCTCGAACCATATAATGCAGTTGCTGCCGCACCTTTAAGAACGTTGATAGTCTCTATATCATTGGGGTTGATATCTGATACTGAACTTCCATAGTCATAACCACCACCACCAGTGGCTTGGTTGGCCGTATTGATATTTTTATTCATAATAGGAACACCATCTACTACAAAAAGCGCCTGGTTATCTCCTAATAGAGATTTATATCCTCTTGTAACAACATTGATAGATCCTCCAAAGTTTGTACTTTGCTTAATTTCTAAACCCGCTACTTTACCGGATAGGTTATTTAAGAAGTTAGTAGTAGGATTTTTATTAACAGCCTCTCCCTTTACTTCCTGAGTAGCATAACCGAGAGATCTTTTCTCTCTCTTAATTCCGAGTGCAGTTACTACTACTCCCTCGATTTCTTTTGTTTTTACAGTATCATTCTTCTGTTGAGCGTTAGCAATGGCAACAGATGAAGACAATACCAAAACAAGCAGACTTGTCGTTAGTTTCTTCATATCAAATTTTAATTTTGTATCATCTACAAATTTGTAAAACTTTCTTAAAAACACAAAATAAAATCTTAAAAAAATATCAATTATTCATTTATTTTTAAAAAAAATATGATAAAAATTACTAAATTAAGTTAAAAACAAAATAATTAACAATAACAAACTATTTAAACAATATCTTTTTTCAGAAAAAGGCAAATCATTTTAATTGATAATTTCTATAGGAAACATTAACAAAATATCATGATAACAACCTGATTATCAAATGAATTAATCACATTATAATGATAAATAATTACTTACTTCATTTATAATACAATGTATTGCATATAAATATTTTATCTATTTAAACAGGGACTAAAGCGCTACTTTTAAATAAAACACAATCACAAGCGATAAAAGTTGTTATGAGATTTTAACCAATATATTATAAATAGGTTCTAAATATTCATTGATTAAGACTACAATATATTTTACTAATTTTACACCACTTTATGATATGGTAAAAACTTATGGGCTTATTACAAAAATGGACGGATCTCTACATCGAGGCTGGATGTGATGAAGTGGGAAGAGGATGCTTAAGCGGTCCGGTAGTTGCGGCAGCCGTTATTCTGGATGATAGCTTTAAGCCAAATTTAGTTAATGATTCAAAGAAGCTGACATTCAAGACGAGGATGGAACTGGATAGTTATATAAAAGATAATGTAAAAAATTACGCCATTGCAGAACTGCCTCCTTCTTTTATTGATGAACACAATATTCTTAATGCGAGCATTCATGCTATGCATCGTGCATTAGATCAATTAACAATAATTCCGGAGCTGATTTTAGTAGACGGAAATAAATTCCATCCTTATAATTACATTCCTCATCAGTGCATCATACAAGGAGATGCAAAGGTTTTATCTATTGCAGCAGCTTCTATTCTTGCCAAAAACTACAGGGATCGATTGATGATTGAACTTCATGAAGAATTTCCACAATATAACTGGAACACCAATTTTGGATATGCCACCAAAGCTCATCAGCAGGCTTTAATAAAATATGGTCCGACAAAACACCACCGAAGATCATTCAGATTAGAATATGATTAAATAGAACATAACAAAAAAGAGAAGCAAAATTTGCTTCTCTTTTTTATAATATACTGTTATTTTATTTCTTTTTTTTCTGCTGCTCCTGAATTTTTTGTTGATCCTGAGCTTTCTCCATCATTTCTCTCATTTTCTTCTGGAATTTACCTTCAGATTTTGGTTTTTCTTTATTTGCCTGTATCTGCGCATGAATTTTCTTTTCATCCAGTATCCAGTATTTAATAACAAGAATAATCAGAATATTGATCGCATTGGATACAAAATAATACCATGAAAGACCTGATGCTGATGTATTCAAGAAGAAAAGGAATGTAATAGGGAAAATATACATCAACACTTTCATATTCGGCATGCCCTCCTGTTGAGGCTGTTGCATATTTCCTGAAGTCATTACTGTGTAGATTAAAATCACAATGGTACACGCTAATGCAAAAATACTTAAATGATCTCCTAAGAAAGGAATCTTAAATGGAAGTTTAATCAAATCATCATAAGCCGTTAAATCTTTTGCAAACCAGAACCCTTTTCCTCTAAGATCTATAAAGTTCGGGAAGAAACGGAATAAGGCGTAGAAGATCGGAATCTGTACCAGAGCCGGAAGACACCCTGCCATCTGGTTCACTCCTGCCTTTCGGTAGATTTCCATGGTAGCCTGCTGCTTTTTCATTGGATCTGCATCTTTCAGCTTGGCATTTACTTCGTCAATTTCAGGACGAATCACTTTCATCATCGCACTTAACTTATGCTGCTTATACATAATTGGTGATAAGATCAGCTTTACAATAATTGTCATTAAGAAGATCACCCAACCTGCTGTAAGTCCCCAACTGGCAATAAAATTATACATTGGCATAAAGAACCCACGGTTCATCCAACCGATTAAAGACCATCCTAATGGTAATATTTCATCAAAGTTTTTATCATATGATTTTAACAGAGGTAAATCAAGCGGCATAAAATACCAGGTAAAATCCTGGTTAAGCTCGCTTCCTGTCATCTGTACGAATCCTTCAAAATTAAGTTTCTTCAGATATTCGCCTTCTTCAATAGCTTCCTGATTTCCTTTACTTTGTGTGAAACCGCTTTTGGATTCAATTACAGAGGAAAAGAACTGCTGTTTTACACCAATCCAGTTAAGAGTTTCTTTTTCTTCCTCCATTGTTGTTCTTCCGTCATAATCATAATCTTTATAATTATTGAAGGCATATGAGAATTCTGAGTGAGACTGTTCCTGAGCTCTACCTTTCTCCAGGTTTCTTACACTGTAGTCCCAGATAAAATCTGCTTTGTTATCAGCAGTAATAGCAGCAAGCCCTTTCGTTCTTACTTTAAAATCAAGTGTATATTTTGGAAGTAATGTGTAAACAAACTGAATAACAGCACTGTTGTAATTAGCCGTCATTGTTACGGTATTTCCATTAACGGCAGGTGTAAAAACCAAATCTTTAGTATTGATTACTTTTCCTGTTTTATCTTTAAACTGAAAACCGTAGTTCGAATTCTTTTTGTCGATCAGGTAAAGAGGAAGATCCGCCTTATCTGTTTTATGGTCATATGCTTTATATTCCGAAAGCTGCACTTTAGAAACCTGTCCTCCTAAGCTTGAGAATTCCACGTTCAGTTCTTTGTTGTTCAAACTGGCCGTCTGGATGGCACCAGGAGTTACATTTGGATTGATATTGCTTGCCTGAGTCTGTTTTACAGCATTTTTTACCTGCTCAACTTTCTGTTCCTGAGCTTTTAACTGCTCTTCTTTCGACTGTTTGTTCTGGAAATAGAACATGAATCCGAAAAGAACCAAACATAAAACCGCAAAACTGATCATTTGACTTTTATCGATTCCTTTGTTTTCTTGCATTTTATTTTTATATTAAAATTTTAAATTTAATCAAGCATCACAATATGCTGCTTTTTGAGCTGACAAAAATACTGTTTTTTTATCAAAACTCTATGCATTACCATGTTACTATATAATAAACTCAAGCTGAGAATAATCAGCCTGAGTTTATTTTAAGACGTTTATAGTAAATAATTACCTTATTTCTTTTCGCAAGCCTTGACAAAGGCTCTGAATAGAGGGTGCGGCGTTGCTACTGTACTTTTGTATTCAGGGTGGTACTGCACTCCTACATAGAACGGATGGTCAGGAAGTTCAAGAGCCTCTACCAGACCTGTTTCCGGGTTGGTACCTGTTGCCAGGAATCCGTTCTTTTCAAATTCCTGAAGATAATCACTGTTAAATTCATAACGGTGACGGTGTCTTTCTGTAATATTTTTAGTTCCGTAGATATCGTATAGTTTGGAACCGTTTTTCAATGAACATTTCCAAGCTCCAAGGCGCATTGTGCCTCCTTTGTCTACGATATTTTTCTGTTCTTCCATGATAGAAATTACAGGATCCGGTGTAGAGGTGTCAAATTCCATTGAATTCGACTTGGTATGACCAAGAACATTTCTTGCAAATTCAATTGTCATGATCTGCATTCCTAGGCAAATTCCCAGCATCGGAACTTTATTTTCTCTTGCATATTGAGCTGTAAGCACTTTTCCTTCAATTCCTCTATCGCCAAAACCTGGAGCAATAAGGATTCCGTCTACCCCATTTAAAGTCTCTTTAATATTTTCAGCAGTGATATCTCCACTGTATACCCATCTTACTTTCACTTCAGTTTCAAGACTTGCCCCTGCATGTTTGAAAGCTTCAGCAATAGAAATATAAGAATCCTGCAGAGAAATATATTTTCCTACCAAGGCAATTTCTACAGTTCTTTTAGGGTTTTTGAATTTTTTAAGGAAAGTTTTCCAATCTTTCAGATCAGCTTCTTTATCATTTTTCAGATCCAGTTCTTTTAAAACGACATCGTCAAAATTTTGTTTCTGAAGATACATTGGAACTTCATAGATCGTTTCAAGATCTTTACATTCAATAACATTATCCAGAGACACATTACAGAATTGAGCTAATTTCGCTCTCTGATCTTTTGGAATATTATGTTCTGTTCTGCAAACCAATACATCTGCCATAATTCCGCTTTCCATCAATTGACGAACGGAATGCTGTGAAGGTTTTGTTTTCAATTCACCGCTTGAAGCCAGATAAGGCAACAGGGTAAGGTGGATCACCATAGAATTCTTCTCACCAAGCTCCCATTTTAGCTGACGTACAGTTTCAATGTATGGAAGAGATTCAATATCTCCTACCGTTCCTCCGATCTCAGTAATGATGATATCGTAGTTCTGCTTGGAAAGCATTTTAATTCTTCTTTTGATCTCGTTGGTGATATGAGGAATTACCTGAACCGTTTTTCCCAAGAAATCTCCTTTTCTTTCTTTTTCAATAACTGTTTGGTAGATTTTCCCAGTAGTAACGTTGTTGTTTTGGGAGGTAGGAGCATCCAAATAACGCTCGTAATGACCTAAATCCAGATCCGTTTCTGCACCATCTTCGGTTACATAGCATTCTCCGTGTTCATATGGATTCAGTGTTCCGGGGTCGATGTTGATATAAGGATCCAGTTTTTGGATCGTTACGCTAAAACCGCGTGATTTTAACAAAAGTCCCAGAGAAGCAGACACGATTCCTTTTCCCAAAGATGAAGTTACACCTCCTGTCACAAAGATGTACTTTGTATTCTTTTTACTCATTAGATTAGGTTTGTGCAAAGTTATGGGAAAAAGAGATACAAAGCAATTTTTTAAATTTTGAAAACCGAAAAACCTCCTGTATCATTTATAAATTCTGATTAAAAATTTCATCCATATTTTCATAAACGCAATGACAAAATGCGATAACCATCATGATTTCGGCATACAAATTAAAACCGAAATTCCAACAGCTGCCACCCGTATTACCTTTTGCATAAGAATGTCTTTTTAATCTGATAGGATGTTGACCAACGGGAAAAATTAATGACCATAAAAAAGGCTTCTCAATCACTTGAAAAACCTTTTGAATTTAATTATTTACAAAATTATTGTTTTATCAACTCAAAATATAGACTTACTTCCACATCTTTAGCTACTCCTGCACCGGTAGGATCGTATTTAATTCCATAGTCTAAGCGGTTAACTGTGAATTTTGTCTGAAAACCCATTACCTCTTTTCCCTGTTGGTTTTTAGTGACTCCTCCGAATGTTACCGGAACACTTATTTCCTTTACAGTCTCTTTAATTTTCAGGGTTCCTTTCAGGATGTATGAATTTTTATCCTTGGTAATAGAGGTACTGTGAAAGCTTATTGCCGGGTATTTTTCCACATCAAAAAAATCAGCGCTTTTAAGATGTCTGTCTCTCATTTCTACTCCTGTGTTAATAGAGCTCACCTCTACTCCAAAATCGAAAACGGCATTATCTAAATTAGTGCCTTCAGTCGTTACTCTTCCTTTAAAAGAATCGAAACGTCCCTGTACAAAGCTAATCCCCATATGCTTGATATTAAAGTTTACCGAAGAATGCATAGGATCTACTGCCCATTCAGTTTGTGCGAAACCCAGAACGCTTAACAGTGTGAAAACGAAAGATAAAAATACTTTTTTCATAATAACTTAATTTTAGTTGAGTAAAGATAACACATATTGATTATCCTGTTCTTGATGTAGGTTAGTTTTTAATTTTAGATGAAATTATTTTAGAATATAACAAGTTGAAGACAAATATGATCAGAAATACAACGAGTGAATTAACATAAAGGAATAAAGCAAGAAGTCCGGCATCTGTTTTATTTGAAAAATAAGCAAAGGGGTCCGTTCCAGAAATAATTAATGTTATTAAATAAATGATTTCAAATAAAACCACAATTTTTAAAACTGAACTATAATTCTTTCTGAAGATTAATATCGTAATAAAACTGACAATTGTTACAATAATACATTCCACTAAAACCCCAATTGGCACCAGGGCAATTCCGTCTGATTTTTCTTTTAAAAAACGTAATGTCCATTCGCTGAATTGGGCATTAAGAAGACTCATCACAATAAATATGACCAAACTTCTCATTAAAATATTTTTCATGTTTGGAAATTAATTAAAATTCTGAAAGGACATTCATTTTTTTTAACTTCGCAGTATGGCAAAACTGAAAACAGCATATTTCTGTCAAAACTGCGGAACTCAATATTCCCAATGGATGGGGCAGTGCAAAAATTGTGGCGAATGGAATACCCTTGTGGAGGAAGTCGTAGAAAAAACCTCATCCAAAACTCCGCCGTTTTCAAAATCAAAACAGCACGTCATCAACATTATTGAAGTTGAGACCAGCGAAGAACCGAGAATAAAAACACCTTCTGAAGAGTTAAACCGTGTTCTGGGCGGAGGTATTGTGCTGGGTTCTGTCACACTGATCGGAGGAGAGCCCGGAATCGGAAAATCTACACTTCTGCTTCAGCTTGCTTTAAAGATGAAGAAAAAAATCTTTTATGTTTCCGGAGAAGAAAGTGCTTCACAGATCAAGATGAGGGCAGACAGGCTGACAGATGTTCAGAATCCGAACTGTTTCCTTTTTACGGAAACTTCACTGGAAAAGATTCTCCACGAAGCCAAAAAGCTGGAACCGGATTTCATAATCATTGATTCTATCCAG
Organism: Chryseobacterium sp. 22532; assembly: GCF_052044665.1. NCBI lineage: Bacteria > Pseudomonadati > Bacteroidota > Flavobacteriia > Flavobacteriales > Weeksellaceae > Chryseobacterium > Chryseobacterium sp. 22532. The sequence goes on along the minus strand of NZ_JBQENJ010000005.1, from coordinate 230,883 downwards.
ACCTTACAGTCTCAGTTGATCGAAAGTTCACCCGGAACCGTTTCCCAGATCAGGGAGTGTTCGAATGAAATTATAAAATTTGCAAAAGAGAACAATACCCCCGTATTCCTGGTAGGCCATATTACAAAAGACGGCCAGATTGCCGGCCCAAAAGTGCTGGAGCATATGGTAGATGTGGTTTTAAATTTCGATGGTGACAGAAACCATCTTTTCAGACTGCTCAGGGCCAATAAAAACCGTTTTGGGTCTACTTCTGAAATTGGTATCTATGAAATGGTTTCACAGGGTTTAAAAGAAATCAGAAATCCTTCTGAGATCCTTATTACCAAGAAATTTGAAGAGCTTTCCGGCAATTCCGTGGCAGTCACTCTGGAAGGAAACCGGCCTATGCTTCTGGAGATCCAGGCATTAGTGAGTACTGCTGTTTACGGGACCCCACAGAGAAGCTCTACCGGATTTGACGCAAAAAGGCTGAATATGCTTCTGGCTGTTCTGGAAAAACGTGCAGGATTCCAGCTTGGGGCTAAGGATGTCTTTTTAAATATTACCGGAGGCATAAAAACAGATGATCCGGCATTAGATCTTGCCGTGGTAGCCTCCATCCTGTCGTCCAACGAAGATATTGCCATTTCCGAGCATTACTGTTTTGCAGGCGAGATCGGATTAAGTGGTGAGATCCGGCCAATAGCACAGGTGGAACAGAGAATTACAGAAGCTGAAAAATTAGGTTACGAAAAAATATTTGTATCGAATCTTAATAAAATACCGAAAAGAAAATTTGGAATTAAAATTGAGGAAGTGAGCAAAATTGAAGATTTCCACGAGAGAATCTTTTAAAATATTGTAGGTTCATTAACTGATATAGCAAAGCGGATTAATTATTCACCATTCATATTTAATCTCTATCTTTAATCTATGAATTATCTTGCTCATTCCTTTCTCACCTTTTCTGACGGACAGATTGTAGGACAGTTTCTTGAAGATTTTATCCGGAACAAAGACCGCTATTCCTTTCCAAAGGACATTCAGGATGGAATTACGATACACAGGGCTGTAGATACATTTACAGATTCCCATCCCGCTATTCATGAAGCTAAAAAGGTTTTCTCTCCTTTGGTCAGATTGTATGCAGGTGCTTTTGTAGATGTTGCCATGGATTATTTTGTAGCCACTGATCTTTCCCTGAATTCTTTAGCTGAATGGAAGGCACATTCCTTACGGGTATATAGAGTTCTTAATGAACATGAAGAATGGCTTCCCGAAAACTTCAAACTCATGTTGGCTAAAATGGAAAAAGATGACTGGCTGTATAATTACCGTGAAGATTGGGGCATTAAGTTCAGCATGCGTAATGTTCTCAATAAAGCAAAATACCTGAATCCTGACATTCCCGTTTTCGAAGCATTCCTGGAAAATAAACCTTTTCTTCAGGAATGTTATAACAATTTTTTTCCTGATCTTCTTGATCACGTTAAAGGAATCAATGCAATGATTCAAATGGATCATAAATAAAAAACACTTACAGGGAACGTAAGTGCTTTTTTTAACAATTTGTGTTGTTAGAATCTGCTGCCTTAATGTGATAATGGGAAATTTTCACATTGCATTAATCGTAGTATAAAAACTGTTATTTAGCACCTTCATTTTTTGACTTTCGCTTTTATTAATCCCTAACTGATCAACAAAGACTTCTTAGGGTACAAATTAGAGCATCTGTTTCATTATTAAGGTTTCCACTTATTTCTAATCAGCTTATGGCTTTTTATTTCATTTACAAATGATGATTTCAGTGAAAATTTCTTTTTAAGAAATGATTAATTAAAAAAACAACTACACACAAATATAATTTTTTTAAAGCAAAAAACAAAATATAATAGGCATTAATTAATAAATAATACCTAATTTTAAATAATTAATAACTAAATATTAAATTTATTGAAAAATAGTCATTACAAATAATTTAAACATAGAGACCAATCAAGACTATTAATCAATAATTAGTGATTTAATACTTGTTTAAATTTATAATAGACAAAGGAAAAGTTGCCAATTAAAACTGCCTGTATAAATATCGGTTGGGATAGGTAAGCTTTTCACTTTTTCTCTCACCATTCACAATCATGTGAACAATATTGATCTGATCATCAAAAAGATTGTACAGAAAACTGACCGCCGCCTCCACTTTTTTAGGCGTATTAAGGGTTTCCGACTCAAGAAAAACATTCACAGATTCACTATCTTCTTCATATCCTACGTAATTTATTCTTAAAAACTTTCCGTCAGCTTTTAATTTGAAATATTCTGCACAATATTTTTCCAGAGCTTCATTGAGCCTGGCTTTGTATTTTTCGTCATTAAAATGGAAAGAGTTTCCATATTTTTTGCCTAATGCATTTTCCAGATCATCAAGAAAAAAACGGCCTGTGATCTCAAAAGATTTGGATTTGGAATTATAATTAATTTCAACAGAACCTACATGATAAGGATGCTTCACCTTTGAAAAAGAGAATAAAAAAAATACCGGTAATAAAAACAGCCATAAATTCTTCATATGCCCTGACCTTTAAAATTTGTTCGAAATTAATCATTATTTTCGTACGCATTATATTTTTACGTTATGATGCAGGATTTTCTCTTCTATTTAAACCTTGGCTGGGAGCATATTATTTCTCTGGATGCGTTGGACCATCAATTATTTGTCCTCGCTCTGATTGCCGTATATTCTTACAGTGACTGGAAAAAAATACTGATCCTTGTGACTGCTTTTACAATAGGACATTCTATCACATTGGCATTGAGTATTCTCGATATTTTCAGAGTTCCCTCTGCCTGGGTAGAATTCTTAATTCCGCTCACGATTGTCCTTACCTCTCTGGATAATATTCTGATGAAAAACAAAAAGCAGACCCTGATGCGGACCAATTATTATCTGGCAACCATCTTTGGGCTTATCCATGGAATGGGGTTTGCGAATACGGCAAGAGTGATGATCGCCAAAAGCCAGAGTATCGCCATACCGTTATTAGGCTTTAATATCGGGCTGGAATTGGGTCAGATCGTTATTGTTTTAGGGATTCTTATCCTTTTATTTATTTTGCTGAGCATTTTTAAGGTTAACAAAAAAGACTGGGTCCTGTTCGTATCTTCCGGAGTATTCGCATTGGCTTTAAAAATGACTTTAGAAAGAATTCCTTTTTAACTTTGAAACATTTTTAATTTTTCAACGACTTATTATTATCTTTGATAACTATTAAATCAATCCGGTAATGAAATTAAAAGCAGCCCTACTTTCATTTTCTGTATTCGCATATACAGGCTTCACCGCACAAAACATTCAGAATAATCCTGGAAGTAACCACGGAAACAGATTCGAGCAGCTCGGGACTATTCTTCCCACTCCTAATATTTACAGAACGGCTTCCGGGGCTCCCGGCCAGGGATACTGGCAGAACAGGGCAGACTATGATATTACAGCCTACCTTGATGAAGATAAAAGAAATCTGAAAGGTTCAGAAACTATTACTTATTATAACAATTCCCCGGATGATCTGGATTATATCTGGCTTCAGCTGGATGAAAACGAACAGTCCACTGTAAAAAATGCCGGTTTTGCTTTCCCTTCTACCCTTCCGGCTTCTTCTAACGATCAGCAGCTGAAAGTCACCGATCTGCCTGAAAAGGACAACGGCTATGGCGTGAACCTTGAGAAGGTGACGGATGCCTCAGGAAATCCCCTGAAATATACGGTGAATAAGACGATGATGCGCATTGATTTGCCAAAAGTATTGAAAAAAGGAGAAAAGCTGGTCTTCAAAATAGACTGGAATTATAATATCCCGAACAGAATCAAAATGGGCGGCCGCGGTGGCTATGAAAACTTTGCCGAAGACGGAAATGATCTGTACACCATGACACAATGGTATCCGAGAATGTGCGTATACAGTGATTTTCACGGATGGCAGAACCACCAATTCACAGGGCGTGGTGAATTTGCATTGGTATTCGGAAATTTTAAAGTTTCAATGAATGTACCTGCAGACCATATTGTGGGCGGAACCGGAGAATGTAAAAATTATGAGCAGGTTTTAACTTCGGATCAGATGGCAAGATACCGAAAGGCTGAAAATGCTGCTGAACCTATAGAAATCGTAACATTGGACGAGGCGAAAAAAGCTGAAAAAAATCATTCTAAACAGAGAAAAACATGGAGCTTTGAAGCCAGTGATGTAAGAGATTTCGCATGGACCTCATCCAGAAAATTTGTCTGGGACGGAATGCGCGTTACCATTCCAGAAAACAACAACAAAGTAATGGCGATGAGTTTCTATCCAAAAGAAGCTTATGGACTTTACAGAAAATATTCAACAAAAGCAGTTGCCCATACCATCAAAACCTATTCAGAATTCACGATTCCTTATCCATATCCTGTAGCGCAGTCTGTAGAGGCAGCCAACGGAATGGAATATCCTATGATCTGCTTCAATTTTGGCAGAACGGAAAAAGACGGGACCTATTCCGAAGGGACCAAAAATGGAATGATCGGAGTTGTGATTCACGAAGTTGGTCACAATTTTTTCCCCATGATCATCAATTCTGATGAAAGACAGTGGAGCTGGATGGATGAGGGATTGAACACCTTCACGGAATACCTTACTGAAGAAAAATGGGACAATAAATTCCCATCCAAAAGAGGCCCGGCCTGGACAATTACCGATTATATGAAGCTTCCTAAAGATCAACTGGAACCGATTATGAGTAATTCTGAAAATATTATTCAGTTTGGCCCGAATGCATACTCAAAACCGGCTACCGGATTAAATATTCTTCGTGAGACAATCATGGGAAGAGAATTATTCGATAAAGCTTTTAAAACCTATGCAAAAAGATGGGCATTCAAACACCCTGAACCTGCAGACTTCTTCCGTACCATGGAAGATGCCAGCGGTGAGGATCTCGACTGGTTCTGGAGAGGATGGTTCTACGGAACGGATCCTGTAGATATCGCTATTGATAAAGTAACTGTAGCAGTTCCGGACCTTAATACTCCTCCAAAGGAAGCTAAAGAAACAAAATATAAGGTGGAAAAACCTCTTCAGAATACTTTTGAAGATATTTCTAAAATCAGAAATAAAGAGGATAAAAACATTACGTTCTACGTAGATAAAGATAAAGAGCTGCAGGATTTCTATTACCGATATGACAGAGGTCAGGAAAAATTAGATACTGAAAAAGAATACACCGTAAAAACAGAAGCAGGTATTCCTCTGGATGCTAAGGATAAAGAGAAGTTCAAAAATCTTACCGGCTACCAGATCGACTTTGTCAATAAAGGTGGACTCGTAATGCCAATTATCCTTGAATTCACTTTTGAAGACGGAACAAAACTGTATGATAAATCATCTGCACAGATCTGGAGACAGAATGAACAGAAGGTTTCCAAGACTTATTATTTTGACAAAAAAATCAAGTCGATACAGCTTGACCCGATGAGAGAAACAGCGGATATTGACACTTCCAATAATGTATGGAGCAGTAACGGTACAGATACTCAGGTTTCAAAATTCCAGCTGTTTAAACAGAAACAGGGAGAAGGCCCGGTAAGAGGTGGTGCCAGCGGAAAGGTAAATCCTATGCAGGCCGGGAAAAAATCATAACATAAAACATAAAAGGTTGTCCATATTTGAGGCAACCTTTTTTATTAAATTTAGCGGGTTAATCATTTTGGCTAAAGCCATTTTTCCGCAAAATTGTTAAGCGGGCTAAAGCCCGCTCCTATTGAATTATATAATTCCGAAAAAGAAAAAGTTCTGCTCAACCAGCTTAATCTGTGAGCTTTTTTAAACGCAAAGTTTCATCTATATTCCGACAATTCAAGTTTGCAAAGGGTGAATCATTTTTTTAAATTGATTGATGAAGCTGTTGTTAAAATTAGTTCAGGTAAGCTTTCAAAGAATTTTTATAGGTCCTTCCAAGCGGAAGCTTCTCTCCGTCCTTTAGATACACATGAGCGGTATCATACGAACTGATATGGGAAGACAGGACAATATATGACTTGTGAATTCTGATGAATCCCAGGTTTTGAAATTTCTCTTCAAAATTCGACATCCGCTCAAGGATCATATACTTTTTAAGATGGGTCATCAGGATGATATATTCTCCAAATCCCTGTACCCACCGTACATCATCCAAAAGGACTTTATGCATCACGTAATTGGATTTGAACATGATAAAGTCTTCCTTCTTCTGCTGTTCCGCAGAGTTTTTAAACTGAAGGAAATCCTTTGCCTTGTTAATCGCTTTCCGGAATGTTTCAAAGTCCACAGGCTTTACAAGATAATGTACAACATCCAGTTCAAAAGCTTTAACGGCATACTGCGTTTCCAGAGTGAGAAATATGCATAATGGTTTATAAGGTAACTGATGTAAAAGCTCAATTCCGTTGATGTAGGGCATATTGATATCCAGAATCACCAGGTCTACCCTGTTCTGCTTAAGATATTCCAATGCTTCTTCCGGATCCTGAAAAAACTTCAGCAGATCTACATCTTCCATTTGTCCGCAATACTTTTGAATAAGCTGAAGCGCCGGATATTCATCATCTACACTTACGATCGTCAGATTAGCCATTACAATTTTATTTTTAAAATAGTCTGATAGTTGTTGCTTTCCGCAGGTTCGGAGATAAAAGTAAATCTTCCTGCATAGTTTTTTTCAAGAATATTGATAACGGCTTCGTTTCCCAAACCGCTGTCATTCATATTCCCGACAAGATTCTTCTTCCTGGATATAGAATTTATGATCTCAAATAAAAGTTCCTGATTCCTTATTTTATAGCTTACATGAATATGGCTATCTTCTTCTATTCCCACCGCTGAATGTTTCAGGGCATTCTCAAATAGAGTAAGGCATACGGAAGGCGGAACATCAATCAATTCAATGGTTTCTTCATCTTCAATCGTAAAAGCAATATTCAATACATTATTATATTTTAGCTGATACAAGCCTGCAAGAGAACGGATCGATGAAAGTTCCTGAGCCATGGAAATTTTCTCTTTACTGGTGTCATAAATTATATACTGAAGCAGTTTACTGAGCTGTAATATAGATTCTGAGGTATTTTCTGAGGGCTGGAAACTTTTGGAATAAATATTATTGAGGGTGTTCAGCAAAAAGTGGGGATTCATTTTAGATTTTAAAAGATCAAGATACAGCTGGTCTTTTTCTTCACCAAGATCTTTAAAATCCTGTTCAATGAGGAATTTATCTTTTGTAATCCCCAGGAATGAGGCAACAAGTATGACAATTCCCTGCGCCGTATAGACATTATATAAAAATTTGGTATTGGACAGGCTTTCATTAAAATTCATATTAAAAACCGCCGGTTCCAGCAGAATTCTGAAAAGGCTGGAGACAAGAAAAGTGATCAGCGCAAAGAGAATGAACTCAGGATATTTATTGGAAAGATAAAATTCCGGGACCAGATAAAAATAGACAAGACTGTAAATTCCGACATTAAAAATAATCACAGATAAAACACTCCAGATAAGTTCCGGAACATCCAAAAAGTAGTTTTCGGTAAAAAAAGTGATGATAACGAAGATCAAAAGGAAAAAAATATGCTGAAACTTCAGTAAAAACCCCCAATGATATTCCATCAGTCTTTTCAAAACTTTTGCATTAAACAAAATCCTGAAAACCAACAATATAAATACAATATTGATAATTAAAAACATCTAAAAACCCCAATTTTCAATCTTTCAAATATACCATCTTTTTCTGCCCATCCTGCAGTTCACTGATAAAAACTGTCATTGATTGAAAAATAAATCCGCGGCTGGTTCTTATAAATATATTTGAGACATCAGGATGTTAACTCAATATTACATGAAAATTAAATTCAAATTAATCATTATTCTACTGTTTGGAATGATCCGCCTGGCAGATGCACAAAGCCGGGACAACTACAATATGTGGTTCCAGTATCTCATGTCGGCAAGACTAACGGATAAAAGCACCTTGACCGCTCTATCCCAATACCGTTCTTTTGATTTCGCTTATGACACCAGGCTTTTTCTGGTATCTGCCTATGTAGATTACGAAGTAGCCCATGAAGTGAAGCCCGCTGCCGGATTTATGTTTCTGGTACTGGATTCCTATAAATCTGACAATACAAAGAAAGAAAGGTATGAAAAAAGGCCTTTCCAGCAGGTGACACTGGGAAGTAATATCGGGAGAACTTCGGTTTCACACCGTTTCCGTGTAGAAGAAAGATTCATAAGCAATCCTGATGAATTCATCGTCAGGCTGCGTTATCTGATTTCACTGAGAATTCCTTTTAACAGAGCAGGAGAAAAAGAAAAACTATACGGTATTCTGAAAAATGAAATAAGAATGAATGTAGTGAAGGATGAACCGTTTGACAGTAACCGTCTAACGGCCGGCATCGGAGTTAAAGTGGGGAAAAACTCTGCTATTGAAGTAGCTTTTATCAACCAGCTGGAGACCGGATCTACAAGCAACTACGGCTATATCGGCTACAGAAACAGCTTCGACTGGAGAAAAAACAAAAATAAATAACTATAAATCAAATCATCTATGCTTACTTTCCTTGGATTTCTCATGATCCTGATCTTTATGGTCCTGATCATGAACAAAAAAATGACTCCGCTCACAGCCTTGGTCATCGTACCCGTAACCATAGCCCTTTTTGCGGGTTTCGGTCCTGAGCTGGGAGATATGATGAAAAACGGTGTAAAAGAGATCGCACTTACAGGGGTGATGTTGATCTTTGCCATCTTATATTTCAGCTTAATGATCGACACGGGACTTTTTGAGCCCTTAGTAAATATAATCTTAAAAGCTGTTGGGGATAATCCTATTAAAACCACGATAGGAACCGCCATTCTTACGGCCTTGGTATCACTGGACGGTGACGGTTCTTCCACTTATCTGATTGTGGTGGCCGCCATGCTTCCGCTTTACAAAAGACAGGGTATGAACCCGTTAATCCTGACCTGCATCATTATGCTTGCCGGGCAAATCATGAATATTCTTCCATGGGGAGGACCTACGGCAAGGGTAATGAGCTCACTGAAGCTTGGGCACACAGAAATTTTTGTCCCTATGATCCCCATTATGGCGATAGGCATTCTATGGGTGATTTTTGTGGCTTACATTCTGGGAAGAAGAGAAAAAATAAGGATTGAAAAGCATGGGAAATTTACCAATTACAACAGCAATGATATCATTGGCGAGGCAGATCCGAAGCTCCGTCGTCCGAAACTGATCCTGATCAATCTTGCCCTTACCATCACACTTTTAGTGGTCATGATCCTGGATATTGTTCCTTTGGGCATTGCTTTTATGATCGCGTTCTGTATCGCTTCCATTATCAATTACCCTAAACTGAAAGACCAGCAGAAAATAATCTCCAAACATGCAGGAAATGCTTTATCTGTGGCAGGAATGATCTTTGGAGCCGGAATTTTTACCGGAATTCTGAATGGTTCAGGTATTATGCAGGCAATGGGAAACAGCATGATAGAAATAGTTCCTAAAAGCTGGGGGGGCTATCTGAATATTGTAACGGCACTCTTCAGTATTCCGCTTACTTTTTTCCTTTCCAATGATGCCTATTATTTTGGAATATTGCCTATTATTGTGGCTACCGGGCATCAGCTGGGAATTTCACCGGAAATTCTTGGAAGAGCGAGTCTCATTGGTCAAGGTTCACATCTTTTAAGCCCGCTGGTTCCATCTACTTATCTGTTAGTATCATTGGCAGGTGTAGAATTTTCTGATCATTTGAAATATACTTTAAAATGGGCATTAGGATCCTCCATTGTGATGCTGCTGGCAGCACTGATTCTTGGAGTTATCTGATCATTAAAGATTGGAAGCCGGAAGAAGGGGGATGGAAGTTAATATTGGACGCTGTTATAAAATTAATGGGCAGATTTTAAAGATTAATAGAAACCGGCTGGAAGCTTTTATTTCCAACTTCAGTAACTTCGTTCTTTCAGCCTCACGCTTCCCTACCCTTACTATTATATTTCAGATGTAAAAAAAACAACAGATCTTTGTACGGAAAGCATAAGCATATTCAGATGAAACTTTTTGAAACAAAAAAAACATTCACAGGAAGATATTTAAAAAATCTCACCTTATATGTATTTGCCGCAATTCTCGGTGGAGTGCTTACAGGATATTATGCGCCTGAGGCAAGCATTCAGCTGGGAATGGTAAGCCGGTATTTTTTCATGATTCTGGAAATGCTCATCCTTCCCATTATTTTCATGGCGATCATGTATGGTATCTGCCAGCTGTCAGGAATCAAAAATGCGAGCAGCATTGTATGGAAAACTATTCTGTATTTTCTGATCATAAGCTCTGTAGCCATTGTTTTAGGATTTATTTTCGGTTTTGCCGTAAAACCCGGAGCCGATACGGGAATTGATCCTGCGAGGATCAGTAAATCACTTCCCAGAACATTTGAAATTGACAATACAAGTATATCCGGTATCCTGTACCTCAACAGACACGGTATTTTTCTTATCGTGTCCATTGTCGCCGGGATTTTCATGAATCTTTCCAGTGCAAGAGAAAAATTCCTGAATCTATTGGACCGTGGTCTCAAGGTTTTTTATACGGTGATCAAGTATCTCTACCTTATTCTGCCCGTTATCATATTCTGCAACATTGCATACGGAGTTTCTGTATATGGCATCAATACGCTTCTACCGCTCAGTAAAGTTGTTGCAACAGTATATCTGGCTGATATTGTCTTTATTTTTGGGATTTTAGGCATTGTCTCTTACCTGTTCAAAATCCGGCTTTGGAAGTTTTTACTTGATTTAAAAGAAGAAATCATCCTTGTAGTTACCACATCATCTTCCAAAACAGCATTTCCACTCATCTTTGAAAAAATGGAATCTGAAGGCTACAGCAGAAAAATTTTAAGGTTTGTCATTCCTTTGGGATATAATTTTAATCTTTCAGGAGCCTGTATTTATATTGCCGTGACCTGCTGCTTTCTTATTCAGTTTTACAACATTTCTTTGACTGTCACCGATTATCTGTGGCTTTTCGTCATTATTTCCGTAACCTCGAAAACAGCATCAGGTGTTCCGGGCTCAGGATTTCTGGCCCTTATTTTCACTTTAAACAGGTTTGGAAAAATTCCGTTAACGGATATTGCTCTTCTTTACAGTGTGGACCGTTTTATGAATGAGGCGAGATCTGTTACCAACTTTATCAGCATTGCGGTTTCCGGGGCTGTGATTTCAAAAATAAATCAGAATCAGAAAAATAAAACCCACTCTATTTGAGTTACTGCATACTACTTTACTGACAAGGAAAATAAGGCTGTAACTTTTTGAAAATGAGTAACACTTATTAATAAAAAATCATGAGAACATTTCTTGTATTGTTATTAATAAGCAGTGTTAATTTATTTTCACAAAAACTGCTCACACCAGCCAACAGCGCTATTGATCCTAAGCTGATCAAAGATGAAACATCAGAAGCGGTCTGGTATGCTGAAAATGCAGGAACAAAAATGGAAATCGGGAGCATAATTACAGAACTCAAAAAATTAAACAAAACGGATCTCCTCATCAAAACTACTGTAAAGCTGAAAAAGGCACCTGATGCTAAATGGACAGATTCCACCATTGTAAAAACAGCGAACTTTGAACCGGTCTATCATTCGTCTTTTAATATGATGAGAGATATGGTTCTGAAATCAGGGAAGGCTAAGGTAACAGGATATTATCTGGATAAAAAATCCAAAAAAAAAGACCCTATCGAAATGGATGCTGCAGATTATTTTGACAGCAGCAGCTACCCTATGCTGATCAGGTTTTCTCCCCTGAAAGAAAATTATACTGCTGACCTCTCTATTTTCGATTATAACCCGGATGCTAAGAAAGGACTTATTAAAGCCTATATACTGGACGTAAAGAAAACAGATTACAACGGAAAAAAAGTATGGGCTGTAAAAACAACCGATGATATTAAAGATAAGACAACGATTGTTACTTATTACATAGATACCGAAACCCGGAAGATCCTGAAACAGGATATAGACCTCGGCGGTAGAAAAATGACATTGGAAACCATTAAATAATGGATCTACAAAGTTTACCGTAATGGTAAACTTTTTCTTTTTAATCTTGAGTACTGCTAAGAAGCCTATATCAGGAGCCTTCTACAAAGCAACCATTAAAACATTGAAAATCAAAATACAAACTCCATAAATAAATCTACAAACAGTGTATAATCTGATCATATTTTTTTTTATCTTTGACATACACTATCACATCAAATCGTCAAAATCCTGATTGACATTAAATGTTCAGGCATGTACAATAAACAAAATATTATCTATGAAAAACGCTAAATCATTAAGCAGAGAGGCTCAAAAATCCATCGTTGGAGGCGCAGCCGGAGTTGTTTGCTGCGAATGGAACGATCAGGGAAAATGCATCCTTTGGATCGGGCCGGGACAGCACTGCCCTTAATTCACAGAATTATTAGAGTTAAATACAAAAGCCGGAAGTTTCCGGCTTTATTTTTTTTCATTTTTCTGCCAAATTTTCACACTGGGAAATAAAATTCTGCCATTTCATCCACAGATCTCTCATGGCATACATTTAGAGAATTATAACGGAGAATTAATTAAAAATAAATATATTATGTCAGTAAACTTTAAACCATTAGCAGACAGAGTTTTGATCGAGCCGATCGCTGCAGAAACTAAAACAGCTTCAGGTATTATTATTCCGGACACCGCAAAAGAAAAACCACAGGAAGGTACAGTAGTAGCAGTAGGTCCAGGGAAAAAAGATGAGCCTACAACTGTTCAGGTAGGTGACAAAGTTCTTTATGGAAAATATTCAGGTTCTGAATTAAAATTAGACGGAAAAGATTTCTTAATCGTTAAGGAAGGTGATTTACTTGGTGTAATCGGGTAAGATTTGTAAAAAGTACGATGTACAGAGTACAACGTATTTTAACAACGTTTAATCAAATTATTTAAAAATAAAAAAGTACATTTTACATTGTACATAATAATACAATAATACAGCAAAAAATGGCAAAAGAAATAAAATTCGATATTGAATCAAGAGACGCTTTAAAAAGAGGGGTTGATGCATTGGCTAATGCAGTAAAAGTAACGTTAGGACCAAAAGGTAGAAACGTAGTGATCGAGAAATCTTTCGGTGCACCTCACGTAACTAAGGATGGTGTTTCTGTAGCGAAAGAAATCGAACTTGAAGACAGAGTAGAAAATATGGGGGCGCAGATGGTAAAAGAAGTGGCTTCCAAAACCAATGATATCGCAGGAGACGGTACTACTACCGCTACTGTATTGGCACAGGCTATCGTAAGAGAAGGTCTTAAGAATGTAGCTGCAGGTGCTAACCCAATGGATCTGAAAAGAGGGATCGACAAGGCAGTAACTGCAGTTGTTGAAAACCTTAAATCTCAGTCTAAAACAGTTGGAGATTCTACAGAAATGGTGAAGCAGGTAGCTTCAGTTTCTGCAAACAACGACGAAACTATCGGATCTCTGATCGCTGAGGCTTTCGGAAAAGTAGGTAAAGAAGGGGTAATCACTGTAGAAGAAGCTAAAGGTATCGATACAACAGTAGACGTTGTGGAAGGTATGCAGTTCGACAGAGGATACCAGTCTCCTTACTTTGTGACTAACCCTGAGAAAATGGTAGCTGAAGTAGAAAACCCTTATATCCTTTTGGTAGAGAAGAAAATCTCTTCCATGAAAGAATTGCTTCCGGTTCTTGAGCCGATTGCACAGGGTGGAAAATCTCTTTTAATTATTTCTGAAGAAGTGGAAGGTGAAGCTTTAGCAACTTTAGTGGTAAACAAATTAAGAGGTTCTCTTAAAATTGCTGCTGTAAAAGCTCCTGGATTCGGAGACAGAAGAAAAGCAATGTTGGAAGATATCGCGATCTTAACTGGCGGACAGGTGATTTCTGAAGAGCAAGGTTTCACTATGGAAAACATTTCTCTGGATATGCTTGGAACTGCTGAGAAAGTAACGATCGATAAAGATAACACAACTATCGTAAACGGTGGTGGTGATGAAGCTAAAATCAAAGGAAGAGTAGCTCAGATCAAAGCTCAGATGGAAACTACTACTTCTGACTACGACAGAGAAAAACTACAGGAGAGATTGGCTAAATTAGCTGGTGGTGTTGCCGTACTTTATGTAGGTGCAGCTTCTGAAGTTGAAATGAAGGAGAAAAAAGACAGAGTAGATGATGCCCTTCACGCTACAAGAGCAGCCGTTGAAGAAGGTATCGTTGCAGGAGGTGGTGTTGCTTTAGTAAGAGCAATCTCTGCTTTAGAAAACCTTACAGGGATCAATGCTGACGAAACTACAGGGATCAGAATCGTGAAAAGAGCAATCGAGGAGCCATTAAGACAAATCGTTGCCAACGCAGGTGGTGAAGGTTCTGTAATCGTAGCGAAAGTTGCGGAAGGTACAGGAGACTTCGGATACAATGCTAAAACTGACGAGTATGTAAACATGCTTGAAGCAGGAATCATTGACCCTACGAAAGTAACAAGAGTTGCCCTTGAAAATGCAGCTTCTGTTTCCGGAATGCTTTTAACCACTGAATGTGTAATCACTGAAGTGAAAAAAGACGAACCAGCTATGCCAATGGGTGGCGGAATGCCGGGAATGATGTAACGGTCAGCGACCGAGGCAAATTAATATACTAACCGTTCTACTTTTTGTAGGGCGGTTTTTTTGTTTGGATTATGGTTTTCCGTAAGGAAATAGTATATTTATATTTTATATTTAATGATTAACAAATAGATAGCTAAAGCCAAAATAACATCAGCGCAATTTTATATATTATATATTAATGCAATTCGTAAATCTGGATGTTAGCTGTAATTTTATAAAAATTTCCGTTAAAATGAAACAACTTTTTCTGACCTTCTTTTTCTTAAGTCATCTTGTATTATTTTCACAGAAAAAAGACACTTCAAATGTAAATAATAGTATTGTTAATCATAAAAATGGAGTACAAAAAATTGAAATCAAAAATGAAGCATTAGAAAAATATTTTAATAATTTGTCTAATAAAAAAGAATCTGAAAATTCAATTTGGGAAACCTTGATTCCATTATTAATTGGTGCTTTTTTGACTTTAGGAACCCAAGTATTTTTTGATTTTAGAAAAGAAAAAAAAGAAAAAACAAATCAAATTCTTGAGTCTAAATCTGAGTTAGAAAAATTAATTTTTCTAATAAAACACAATTACGATGAACTTGCAATGCATAAAGCACATAAGCACTATTGGTATGCACAATATCAATATGAAGAAAATCTAGAGAAACCTAACGAAAATGATGTAATTAAGTTCTATAATTATCACATTGAATCAGGAAATAAAGCTATACAAACAGAAAATATAATTGCGGAAAATTTTTCTAATTTTACGAAAGAGATTTCAAAAATTCAACAGCTAACAAAACAAAATACAGAAATTAACGAGCTGTATACAGCATATCTATCTTTTCGCCCACAAAAACCAAAAGATATAATGTCCGTAAATAGAGCTGAATTATATGATTTAGGAAGCGACGAGGAAAGCAAGTTAAAACAAGAGTATGAAGAATACATTAAAATTTTAAACAAGATAAAGGCAAAAATATAAATTAACTTAGTGCAAGATTAAAAGTCTTGACTTTCTAATCCACCACTATCGCCAATCCGCAGTTCGTTACTTGCAATTTTAATACAACAATATGTCATTTGATTTTAAAAAATATATAAACCATCTAGCAGAAGAATTAATCAGGAATTTTGATTATGCTAGTAATGCAACAACACCGGTTTTAATTGGAAGTGCAAAAGAAAAAGAAGTTATTAGAAAATTAGAAATGTTATTACCTAATTCAGTGGGTATCGGTTCTGGTTGTATAATTGACAGTTACGGCAATTGTAGTAAACAGATAGATATAATAATATATGAAAAAGAATTCTGTCCTGTATTTTGTATTAATGAATCTCCAGAAACTACATATTATCCATGTGAAGGAGTTATTGCAGTAGGTGAAGTAAAAAGCTCTTTAACATCTAGAGAACTAGAAAATATCTTCGAAAAATCCAAATCAGTCAAAAAACTTATACGCCATTCGGAACTAAAAAAAAGCGGATTCCCTGGAAATGATAAAATGTATTATTCTTTTAGAAAATATAATTCAAAAACGTCATTCGAAGGCTCTAGAGATGAAAACTATGATCAAAAAAATAAATTTCTTGACCAAATCTTTTTCTTTTCTTTGTGTGGTAATCTAGAGTTAAATCCTGAAACTTTTGTCAATAAATTTGAGGAAAATCTTAAATTATGTAATAATAATGAGGAGGTTAATTTAATTTCAATATTAAATAATGGGTTAATCTTTTACAGAAATAAAGAAGAAAATAAAATTGTTTATCTAAAAAAAGATGCTAATTCTTTTTATTTTTTACAACAAGAAAAAGAAAATTTTCAATTCTTATTACATACAATTATTAATTATATATCAAGTGGAAGAACTGTACCTGTACATGCATTCAATAGATACTTAAGTACTGGTAACAGTATATATATACTTGAAGGAATAAATGGGATAAATAGAAATATATAAATTTTCGGAATGCCTTTTTGCTTAAAGTCCCTTGGCCTTGGCCTAGATAAATAAAAACAAGCTCCGAAGTCTGAAGGCTTAGGA
The DNA here is from genome assembly GCF_052044665.1 of Chryseobacterium sp. 22532. Taxonomy (NCBI): domain Bacteria; kingdom Pseudomonadati; phylum Bacteroidota; class Flavobacteriia; order Flavobacteriales; family Weeksellaceae; genus Chryseobacterium; species Chryseobacterium sp. 22532. The sequence continues at coordinate 214,128 of NZ_JBQENJ010000005.1, read as the reverse complement.
GCTTGTTTTTATTTATCTAATTCAGAATAATATCCTTCAAAATCAAAAACAATATCAAATAATTCCTTAGGATGTATTCTTAGTCCTGTTGCAATTTCAATAAAAGTACTAAGTTGACAATCAATCTTGTTATTAGCAACATCACTAATTCTTGCAGCTGTAACATTACATCTTTCAGAAACCTTAGAATAAGGAGTGTCTCCTTTTATTTCTTTTATTTTTTCTGAGACCATTCTTTTGATTTCATCAGTCTTAAACTCGTTCATAATCGCACTGTTTAGTGCAAATTGTAATTATTAGTATAAATTACCATTACCGAATTCGGTAATATTGAATATTTTTATTATATTTGGAAAAGATTACTCATTAGAGTAATTTTGCGATACTTCAAAGAAATATAGAAGCTATTGCTTAGAATCTCGACTTGAAAACTGGTAATTTAAAAGCAACGAGAAGATAAGCAAGAAGCTCACGACCTAGGCGTGGGCTCTCTTATCTGTTGCACGGTATACCAGTACCTCAAGTCGGATATTGTAGAGTCTCATGCCGTTTTTATTTTTCATGCAGTTCTCTTTTCTACAATCATCCTTTTCTAAGCCTGCTTTACATCATAAAGTATCATGATACGGTACAATGGGGTGTACAATCCATTGCGGCTTTAGGGCTTTTAGAAAAACACAAATTCTACCATATTCATTGGGCTTGTATGGGCAGGAAGTTCAGGCGGGCTTCCTCCTTTACGGCCAGTAAAATCGTACAGTATAAAAATACAAACTCATGAAAAAAAACAGAACAGACTTTCAATCTCGGCTTGGGAAAGGCCGGAAGAAACATTGCGGCATACAGCTAATGGAAAACTATTTTAAACTCAATGACCTGACAGCATCCAAAGAGCTGCTAAACGACATTATAAGTTATGCGGTAAAAAGAAATAGCTGGATAAAAGAACATCCGTCCGTTATCCTTCATTTTCAGCAGGCTATGCGGTCATTCATCCATGCAGGCTACTCCATTGCACTACAGGAAAAGAAAAGGACCGTCAATGCTCCGTTGGAAGATGTTTCTCCGTTGGTTTTTGGCTTGCTATCCGAGAAGGAATACCAAAATCCGCTGTTGGTATTTAGAAAAGCCTTCAAAGAATACAGCATCAAGGAATTTGATTATTTTATTTCCGGAATGGCCTATTTCTCACTGGGAATCTACAACAATCTACCGGAAAGGAATATGATAAGTCCATACATTCATCTTACCAAAATGCTGGATGCAGCGTACCTTATTATTGAAAGAAAAAATAAAGATAACCCCACCTTAAGTTAACTGTTTCGCCATCAGTAGGGGCCTAATGGATAGCATTTCATTACAAACACTATTGCGGGAAACAAAACACAGTTGTATTTTGTTTCCCGCAAGTTGCGTAAGACCTTCAACAAAATATTTTTAACAAAAACAAATTACTTTAGTGAAAAACATATATGTTTGAACTTTCGCAGATTTTGTGCAGTGGAAACCAACGTTCACAAGGATGCTGCAATTTCTAAAGATTAAAAACTTAAATTAGCAATCATTATTATTGCAAATAATTTCAGAATGAAGTATAAACTAGCCGTGATTATATTTTTTATCAGTTTTTTATCTTATTCGCAAACCATAGAATGGAGACCTGATTTTAAATTACAACAAAGTGACTTTCAGGGAAAAATCCCTGACAATAATACAATTGATCATGCAGGAACGGCCTTTAATATCGGCTATGAAATTGTCTCGAATTCTATATGGACAGGAAGAATGAAGATCAGGACTTATGCCATATTCGATCAATCAAAATCCTGGTTAAATGAATCCTTTTATTCTGATAATTTATTGAATCACGAACAAAAGCATTTTGACATCGCTCAGGTTTTCGCATACAAATTGCAGAATCTGATTAATAAGGAAATAAAAAAATCAGAAGATTTCAGTTCAAAATTTTTGAGCTTAAGCAAGCTAATTGAAGATGAATGCTTAAGTTTTCAAGAAAAATATGATGCAGAAACTGATCACGGGACTATACCGGAAGTACAAAAAGAATATGATAAAATTATTGAACAAATGCTAAAAGAAAATAACAAAAACTAATCATGCCAAATTATAAACAACTATTCCTATTTTTCATTCTTCTTCTACTTCCCATAAATAATTCATTCGCCCAGACAAACAAAATCAGCCAGATAGATTCCCTGATGAAATGGTCAAATCAGATTGGAGTATTTAATGGAAACGTTTTGGTATCAAAAAATAATAAAATCATTTACAACGCTTCTTTTGGCTTTACAGACGCCACAAAAACGAAAAAACTAACGCCTGATTACAGGTTCCATATCGGTTCCATTACCAAAGAATTTAGTGCCGTGGCATTGATGCAGTTACAGGAGCAGGGCAAATTGAACATAGAAGATCATGTTTCCAAATACATTCCGGAGTTACCAAAATGGGCCAATGAAGTCACTATAAAAAACCTATTACAATACACAAGCGGCATTCCAGATGTAAACTGGAAAAAGATTAAGAATGATAAGGATCTTTTTGATGGCTTAAAACTAGTGGATTCACTGGATTTCAAACCCGGTACCCATTACGATTACACCATCAATAACCTGTTTTTACGCCAATTCATTATTGAGCGATTAACCGGAGTGGGTTTTAAAACGTATGTGGAAAAATTCATTTTCAAACCCTGTAAAATGACTTCTTCCGTGATGACCCTTTTTGAAAATGAAAAAAACATAGCCAAAGCATTTGATAATAATTTGGTGGCAGACAAAGAAGAATTACCAATAACAGGCGGAACCTATTTAACCACTAAAGATTTGCTGAAATGGGAAGATTGCCTTCATTCCAATAAAATAATCAGTGCCAACTCAGTGTTTGAGCTGGGGCAGCATTTTGATCTGCCGGATACCCAATCAGCTTTGGGACAGGCAAAATACAGAAATAGAAAATTAATTGAGCATGTACACGATGGAAGAGCCGGAAGATATGAAGCCCTTTTAGTTTCTGATCTGGATCAAAAATTTACAATTATTCTATTGGGAAACAACTACAACGGAAGATTATTTGAAATTTCCGATGCCATTACAGCCATTCTGAAAAACGAGAAATATAGTCTTCCTCAAAAAAACAATCCATAAAACAAAAAGACCTTTGAATTCCTTAAACTACTTTGATTTTAACGATAATAATTAAGTTGAATTTTGAAAAAAATAATTGCGATAAGCTGTATCATTTTAGTATTGATTTTTCTTAATTATCCTGTTTTTGACAGCGAAGGAATATCTTATCTTATTATTTTTACCTGCTTTGTTGCTATTTGTTTTTCGGGGGCAAAAATATATTCTCCCAGGGCTGAAAATTATGACTCTGTTGAAAAAGAAGCCGATCAATTAGAGAAATATGATGGTGATTTCCAATATACAAATGACGGATTTTACAATAAACAGAAAAAACCGGTAGAGCTTATAAAGTGGGATGAAATTATTTCAGTATATTCATTTAGTATTCCAGTTTCAAAACATAAAAGAGAAACAGGCCTGGAAGTAATTACCTACAAAAATAGTTATGAATTCAGTAGGTCTACACCCGGAATCAAAAAGTTAACCAATGAAATGTATAATCATCTCCCAGATTGGCAATTAAATTCTCCAACTATTAGAATCAATAATCACGGACTGGAAAAAACAAAACTGTATGAAAGACACCATGAAAAAAACCTTTGAATTCCTAAAACACTTAGAAAAAAACAACAACCGTGAATGGTTTACTCAGCACAAAGCGGAATATGATTCAGTGGTAAAAGAAAACAAAGTTTTTTTTAATCAGGTCTATACTGAACTTCAGGAACACGATAATTTAAAAGGAATTCATATTTTCAGGATTTACCGGGACGTACGCTTTTCCAAGGACCCTACTCCGTATAAAACCAATTTCGGGGTTGGCTATTCCCGTTCAAAGCCAATGCTGAGAGGAGGATATTATATTCAGCTGGAGCCCGGTAACAGTTTTGTAGGTGGCGGTTTCTGGGGACCTGAGGCTAAAGACCTGCTCCGTATCCGTAAAGAATTCGAGCTCAATACCACAGAAATTGAAAAGATCACTTCTGATGAAGTTTTCAAACAATACTTTGGAGAAATTAAAGGCGATGCTGTAAAAACAGCTCCGAGAGGTTTTGATAAAAATCACCCAGCCATAGATCTAATCAGGAAAAAACAATTTGTTGTAATGAGGAAATTTACAGATAAGGAAGTTTTATCGGACAGCTTTCAGAAAGAAGCGGTTTTCACCTTACTGGCCATGCGTCCTTTTTTTGATTATATGAGTGAGGTGCTGACTACGGACTTAAATGGAGAACCTTTATATTAAAACATAAAGAAAGATCGTTTAGGAATTTTCTGTTCTCATAAAATCCGGTTAATATTTTACTTATTTTTATAACACTAAATCACCAAACAAAATATTAATCATCATGAATTTAAAAACATTAATCACGCACAGTGTTCAGTACAACAATTGGGTAGTCAATAAATACATCGACTGGCTTTCCACAAAGTCTGATGAGCAGCTTAACCAGGAGGTTATTTCAAGTTTTCCGACGATCTTAGCAACCCTGCATCACATCTGGCAGACCCAGCAATACTGGTGGGCTTATATTGCCGAAAACGGCGATTTTGATTTTGCTGAAATTTCAGCTGCAGTGACTAAAGAAGAGATTTTCAATGGTATAAAAAACAACTCCCAAAAGTTGATGGATTACGTGGAAACCTTATCCGAAGAAGACCTGGAAAAAAACGTAAAAATTGAATCCCAATGGTTCCAGTGTGACTTTTCAAAATTTGAATATATCCAGCACGTGATCATTCACGGGACTTATCACCGGGGACAGATCGTTACTATGGGACGGAATGTTGGAATAACAGATGCTCCAATGACAGATTACAACTTCTGGAATGTCTATAAAAATTCAGAAGCAACATCCGAAGCATAGCTAAATAACCTAATATCTGTAATTGTTAAATTATAAAATACCTACTAAAACATGACAGATCCTGAACTCTGGGAGGAAGAATTAACAACAATATGGAATCAGCTGGGAAAAATATCCAATGCTGATTTTATTAAAAAAATAATACAGCATACGGATAAGATCTCTGATGATCATCCTGCCATTGCAGATTTTGAAAGAGCGTGTGCCTACGATTCTACAGGCTTTGAAAAACATGCAGAACCCCTTTACAGATCTGCTTTAAAATTGGGTCTTGCAGGATTGCGGAGAAGAAGGGCAAGAATTCAGCTGGCAAGTACTTTAAGGAATAATGGAAAATTCCATGAAAGCATAGAAATACTGAGAGAGGAAAAGGAAAACTATTCCGATGAGCTGGATGATGCTGTCAATGCATTTTTGGCGCTGTCGCTTTCCTCGGTCAATAATGATAAGGAAGCATTGTCTTTAGTTCTGGAATCACTATCCGCACATTTGCCGAGGTATAATAAATCGGTGTATCATTATTCAAAAGAACTCATCAAATAAACAATAGACGCAAATAAGTGCAGGTTCTGTTGTAAATTTAACTGTTAAAAGCTGGAAGATCTTAAATTACTACAGCCTTAATATTCTTTGTCATTTATAACGTAAAACGTTCGGTCTTCAGAACGTTTTTCTTTATTTTTACAGGGATTCAACGATAAACCCATACTATCATATGAGAAAAATAATTCTGGACCTGGCTGTCACTTTAGATGGATTCATTGAAGGTCCCAATGGCGAAACAGATTGGTGCATCATGGATGATGATATGAATTTTGACGGATTTCTGAACAGTATCGATACTATTTTTTATGGCCGGGTAAGTTATGATTCCTGGGGAACCTATCAGCCGGAAGAAACTGCTGATCCTGAAGAAAAAGAGTTTTGGAGATCTATACATTCTAAAAATAAGTATGTTTTTTCAAGACAGGACAGAAAAGATCCGGGAGCCATTTTTATCAGCTCCGATATTGCCGAAAAAGTAGCTGAAATTAAGCAACAGGATGGAAAAGATATCTGGCTGTATGGCGGAGCGGGTCTTATCAACACCTTTATTAATTCAGATCTTATTGATGTATACAGAATTTCCGTTCACCCCGTTGCTCTGGGAAGCGGAAAACCTTTGTTTGAAAACCTGAAAGAAAGGCTGGAGCTGAAACTGATCACTACAAACGTTTTCAGGTCAGGAGTGATACAGCTTATCTACGAGCCAAAAAACCAATAAATTAAACCTCAGAAAATATATTAATCATGGAAAAATATGCACAGTCTTCGGACGGACAAAATATTCATTATAAAGAAAGCGGACAGGGAAGCCCCTCTCTCCTATTTGTACATGGGTGGCTCGGCAATGCAGAATGGTGGAACAGCCAGCAGGAGTATTTCAAGGACAGATATCATATCGTACAGATGGATCTTGCCGGGCACGGAAAATCTGATGCTTCCAGAAACGAATGGACGAGTACATTGTATGCAGATGATATCAAAGCGGTAGCTGACCAGATAGATTCTTCAGAAATCATCCTGGTAGGACATTCTATGTCAGGAGCCTATGTCCTTGAAGCTTCTTTAAAAATTCCCCAGGTAAAAGCACTTATCCTGATCGACACCGTAAAAGATCTTGACGAAGCGATCACAGAAGAAAAGGCTGAAGAGTATTTATTCGTGCATTACCGCAATGATTTTAAAAATGCCGTTGAAAATATTCTTCCTCAATATCTTTTTGCGGAAAAAACGCCATCCGAAGTGAAACGTAGTCTTCAGGATGAGTTTCTTCAAAATACTTCAGAAAAAGCTATTGATCTGCTCAGACCTTTGTACAAGAAAGATTTCAGAGAAGAGGCGTCACAAGTTCAGGTTCCGGTAAGGGCTATCAATTCCGATAACTTCCCGACCAACATAGAGCATAACCGGAAGTATTTGAAAGATTATAATTATACTGAAATAGCTGGGATAGGCCACTATCCTATGCTGGAAAATCCAAAAGAATTTAACCGTATTCTTGATGATATTCTGAAAGAAGTCAATGAGGAACGTCAATAGTACTAAGTGAATATTAATTAAAAAGTCATGCAGAACACCAGAATTTATACTACCGCTTTTGCCAGCGTTTATCCTCATTATATTCAAAAAGCAGAAAAGAAAGGACGTACAAAATCCGAAGTTCATGAAATTATATTTTGGCTTACAGGATATGATGAAAAAAGCTTACAGGAGATTTTAGAGAACAGAACAGATTTTAAAACATTCTTTGCAGAGGCCCCACAGATCAATCCCAATGTTTCACTGATCAAAGGGGTTATTTGTGGATACCGCGTGGAAGACATTGAAGATGAGCTGATGCGAAATATCCGTTATCTGGATAAACTGATTGATGAGCTGGCAAAGGGAAAGAAGATGGAGAAAATATTAAGGGAATCATGATTTGTGAGATGTAATGGAAATTAGTTTTTAATGTAACAAATACGAGCAAAATCCCTTTCCGGATTCAAAAAACTTTCCGAAATTTGTAATCTGTGCGTTAAATATAATCAATGAAATAAAAATTTTAAATCAGAACATACAGTAAAACTTAGTATAAGTTTTCTTCGGGGCAGGGTGAAATTCCCTACCGGCGGTTACAGTCCGCGACTCCTTTCTTATGAAGGGACTGATCTGGTGAAATTCCGGAACCGACAGTTAAAGTCTGGATGGGAGAAGAAAATGAGATGACCAATAAGATTCCTTATGGACTCTTGTTGCGTTGTATTTCATTTCCATGTACCGAAGACTATTTTAACTTTTAAAAGTAAAATAACATGGAAAAATTATTAGAACAATTCGGAGCAAGCTCCAAAGAACGTGTAGAAAAGGCACTTCAAACACTACAAAAGGGAAAAGGTATTCTTTTGGTAGATGATGAAAACCGTGAAAACGAAGGGGATATCATCTTTCCCGCCTCCACTATTACAGAACAGGATATGGCACTTCTGATCCGCGAATGCAGCGGTATCGTCTGCTTATGCATTTCTGAGGAAAAAAGCCGCCACCTCAACCTTCGTCCGATGGTGGAAAATAACAATTCAAAAAATCAAACCGCATTTACCATTTCCATTGAAGCCAGAGAAGGTGTGGAATCCGGTGTTTCTGCAAGAGATCGTGTAACAACGATCAGAACTGCTGTGGCAGCAGATGCCCAGGCAGAGCATATTGCAAGTCCCGGTCATGTTTTCCCTCTGATTGCCAGAAAAGATGGTGTATTTGCAAGACGCGGTCATACCGAAGGCAGTGTAGATCTTGTAAAAATGGCCAATCTGGGTGACGATGCCGTACTTTGTGAACTGACGAATGAAGACGGTTCTATGGCAAGACTTCCTGAAATTGTGAACTTTGCTATCGAAAAAGAGATGAGCGTCGTGACCATCGAAGACATTTATGCTTACCGTAAAATGGTAATGAGCAATTAAACGTAAACATTTTTAACGCACAAAGTCGCCTGCTGATGCTATCAGCAGGCGTTTTTATTAAAAAGTTAACTAAAAACAAATAAAATTATCATTTCAATACTATTTTTTGATTATTTTTAACAAAAAAAAATCTTAACCATGAAAAAATCTTTACTCCTCTTATTAGGAGCTTCTGCAATGTTTTCTGCGCAGATCACGCTTACAAAAGCAGCCAATGACCCTATTTCCGGAAACGTTATCAATTACAATCATGTAACCGGAGCCGTAAACAACTCCGCAACAGGAGCTAACACTGTGTTTTCAAACGGAGGTCTTACAATGGGAATTTCGTCAGTAACGACTTATTCTACTCCTACTTCTGCTGAAATAACAACATTTCCGGGTTCTACCATTAAAATGATAGACGGAGCAACAACCATTTATTATAAAGCTTCTACAACTAAACTGGAAATTACAGGAATTGTAAATCCACAGCTTACCTTAAATTTCAGTGTAGATAATGGTACTTATAATAATTATCCTACCACTTATGGACCGGCACAAAATGATACGGCTAAAGGGACTTTCTCGTCATCTGCTGCCAACGGATTATTCAGTGGTACAATGACTGCCCAGGCTGATGCATACGGAACTCTGATTATAGGCAATCAAACATACAGTAATGTTCTTAGAGTAAAATATACACAGAACCTTAATCTATATGCATCTTTTGATGTTATTTATGCCAACCCTATCGGAACAGCTACCAATACATCCTATGCTTATTACGATGCTTCTCACAGATATGCTCTGCTAAGTTCTACAAGCGGAAATGTCAGTGTTCCATTGTTGAGTATCAACCAGACAGTAGGCACTGCATTAGCTTTAAACGAAGCATTTCTGGCAACCAGCAATACAGTGAAAAAAGAAAACTTAGTGGTTTATCCTAACCCTGCACAGGACTTTATCGGTTTCAAAGGAAATACGGATAATTACTCCAAAGCAAATATTTACAGTCTGGATGGGAAACTGGTTAAAACATCAGATGTAAAATCCGGAAATATTCAAATCTCAGATCTTCCACCAGCGTCTTATTTCATAGAGATCAGTGGAAAAAATGCTACAGATACAAAGAATACAAAATTTATCAAGAAATAATAAAAAATCCCCGCTCAATTGAGCGGGATTTTTTTTAGAAAGAAGCTGGATGTTGGAGGATGGAAGCTATTTCAGCCTAAGAACAAATACAGTTCAATTTTATTCTATTTTTTAGCCAAAAATCTGGTGTAATAGTTTACACAGCGTAAGCTCCCATCTTCCAGCTCCCTGCTTCCATCCTATTTTATGATTAAAAAGTAGCTGCAGGAGCTGTTTCGTTGTTAAGCTTTCGCTGAATTTCTGTCTTTTTTCCTTTGGAGAAATCATAACTCAGTCCTAATACAAACATTGACTTATTATTCATAATCTGAGTATGAACTTTATAATCAACTAAGCTTTCCGGTAAACTTTTTGTTTTGTACTCTGAAGGCATTCCTATCCAGTACATGCCCGTGGAAAACGTCCAGTTCTTGTATTTATAGCTTACAAAAACATTATTCTGATTTTCGTTCGTGTTCATGAAAGCACCACTAAGACTATACACCGGAATATTGAACTGATACTGAAGTGAGAAAGATTTATATTCTGAGGAAAGCGAAAAATAATTTCCTAAATAATCATTCTTAATCAAAGCGCCGGTACTGGTTTTTACTGTTTCAGAAGTAGGTGTAATCACAGCTTTTATTACAAACAGGCTATTTCCGAAAGGTTTATAAGATCCTGTAAGTTGTACTCCGTAACGTTGTCCGTTTTTCCCGTTTTCATAAGTCAGTGCATAACCTCCCAATACATCATCCTGAACATAGTATTGATTGATTACCCTGTTGGTATATCGGTAAAACAAACCTGCATTAAAATCAAAATATTTGTTATTAAAAGAATAAGTCAGGTTGTTAGAAAATACCTGCTGAGATTCTAAAAAGGGATTTCCTCTTTGGACAATATTAGGCGCCAACTGCAGCACGTTACTACTCAAGGCATTACTCCATGGGCTTACCGGGTTATAGCTTGCTGTAAAACGAAGGTTGTGATTATTTTTAAGTTGATAGGCTAAAATAACCTTCGGAGTAAAAGTCCATTCATCAAAAGTATTCTCTGCACTTTTGTTGTGAATATTTGTAAGACCAGCTCCGATGCGGTAACTGAATTGATTTACCTTTCCAGCAAATTCGGTATAAAAATACTGTTCCAGATAATTGACACTGTATTGAGAATATCCGGCAAGGTTATTCAGATCATTGGAAATAGAAGACCTTGAAATACGATATCCGGATGATAGTTTTCCTGCTTTAAAATCATGAGTATGGGCAAGCTCTCCTACCAGGCTCGTTTGCTTTGCCTTTAAAACCATATCATTATCATATACCGAAAGTCCTGAGCCTACAATCCATTCCCTGGCAGTTTCTGAAGTATGGGTAGTATAATGAGAACCTACTACATTAATGCTTAGTTCATCTTTTTCACCAATCTTTTTGGAGTAATAAAGATCCAGCTTAGGAATCATATAATCCGAACCATTATTTTTAAACATCGCATGTTCTTCCTTCAGATGATCTTCACTAAAGATACTTTGCCCTACTCCTTTTGAAAATCTGCTGAAAATATCCATATTCAGTTTGACCTGAAAGGCATAATTATCGGGAACAAGTCTTGTATAACGTAAAGCAACATTCTGGAAAGTATATCCAAAATGATCTTTCCTGTTTTCATCAGAACGGTAATGCTTCCCATTCAGCTGGTAATCATAGATGCTGTTTACTCTTCTGTCATCATAATCTCTGAGGTTTAGAGAATATTCAAGTCCGAAATTATTTTTCCCTTTTGTATAATTAGCGTAAGCAGAACCATTCACAAATCCTGTATTCAAAGCTGTAGAAACATCAGCCCCGAACACATATCCTGTTTCTGTGGATCTCGTCAGAATATTAACTACAGTATCTGCCCTTGTTGCCCATCTTGCCGGCGGAATATCATAATACTCAACTTTCACAACCTCACTGGGTGCAACACTTCGTATCTGCATATCTGTAGCTTCAATCCCGTTGATAAGAAATAGTGTAGTTCCTCCTTTCGTACTTGTGATGGTATTGGAAACGGGATCCAGCTGCAGCTCAGGCAGTGTCTGAAGTAAGTCTTTTGCATACCTTGCTTTCTCCAGAGCTTCTTTATCAAAGGTATAAACGGATTTATCTGCAAACTGTTTTTTACGTTGAGCCTTTAAGATCACTTCCTGGATTTCCTTTGTACCCGACTGTTCTATCGTATCATTTTTCGTGCTCTCCTGCGAGAACACTAAAATCCCACAAAGAAAAAGTACAGAATATATCGTTTTTTTCATATTCAGAAATAAAATTGTATTGATGAAAATAAGACAGTCAATATCCAGCATTTGTTACATGTAGTCAAGTTTCTGCAGGAAATAAAGACAACCGGTTAAGTTGCAAAGACTTGCCTGCTCCTTCATCATCCACGGAAATAAACAGCACGAATAACAATTAAATCACTCATTCAAAATTAAAAACAAAACCATATTGAATTATTATTGATTTTTTGCCCGTTTTTTGCTGCTACCTTTTTACACCACAAAATATAAAGTCATGAAAAAGCTCCTCATCTTAATCCCTTTTTTGCTGCTTTCAGAAGTAGGCGCACAGGAACTACAGGCTGTTCCCACGGAGAAAATGAACATTATTAAGACCAATGTTACAGCTTATGCATTCAGAAATATCAACCTGTCTTATGAAAGGGCCATCAACCAGTGGTTCTCTCTCAATATAGGTTTTGGAACAATGACGCAGGGAAAAGTACCTTTCATTAATGCATTTTTAAAAGACGAGGACGAAAAAAGGTTCCAAAATCTAAGAGTCAAGGCAACCAACTTCACCATCGAACCCAGATTTTACATTGGGAAAGGCTATGGCAGAGGATTTTACTTTGCACCTTATTACCGGTATTCAGATGTTTCGTCCAATAGCTTTGACTTCTATTACGATTATGATGCTATCGACGGAAATACCTACCAGATTCCTCTCAAAGGCCAGGGAAGCACCAGCGGAAACAGCGGTGGTCTGATGGTTGGCGTACAGTTCTTCCTTACCAGAAGCCAAAACCTGGTTCTTGATTTCTGGATTGCAGGCGCCCATTATGGAAGCGGAAAAGGTGACTTCACCATGACCAGCAATTATGTGCTGACTCCTGAAATGCAGGCACAGCTTAAACAGGAAATTGAAAATCTTGATATCCCTTTTGTAGATTATACTGTAGAAACGAATGCCAATGGAGCAAAAATAAAAGTGGACGGACCGTGGGCAGGCTTCAGAAGTGGATTATCGATTGGATATAGGTTTTAAAAATGATATTTACGTTATTAAACCGTTCTTAAAAGAGCGGTTTATTTTTTTTTGCAAAATTTGTATCTTGCTTTTCTTTATACTTCTTTATTATCTACAAATACATCTATGAATTCATCATCCATAACTACTGCCCAAAGAATCAAAGCTATTGTGGGCGGATCTATCGGAAACCTTGTCGAATGGTACGACTGGTATGCCTATGCTGCTTTTGCCATTTATTTTTCTCATTCATTTTTTCCGGATTCGGATCTTAATGCACAATTAATGAATACAGCGGGAATCTTTGCCGTAGGATTTTTAATGAGACCGATCGGAGGCTGGATATTCGGAAGTATTGCCGATAAGATTGGAAGAAAAAAAGCGATGACCTTTTCTGTCTTGTTGATGTCTTTCGGATCGCTTCTTATTGCCCTTACCCCAACCTATAAAACGATTGGGATTCTGGCACCTGCACTGTTGCTGCTTGCAAGATTACTGCAGGGATTAAGCGTTGGCGGAGAATATGGTGTTTCTGCAACCTACCTCAGTGAAATGGCATCAGAAAACCGGAGAGGCTTTTATTCAAGCTTTCAGTATGTAACGCTTATAGGCGGACAGCTGATTGCATTAGGCATTCAGTTGATTCTTCAGAAACTTCTTCTAACGGAGACCCAACTTGAAGAATGGGGCTGGAGAATTCCATTCGTAATCGGAGCCTTACTTTCTGTTATTGCTTTATATTTAAGAGCTAATCTTCATGAAACTGAAGCATTTGAAAACAAGAAAGAAATCAGTGAAAAGAAAAAAGGAACAGTTACCGAGCTGCTCAAACATCCCAAAGCTTTGCTTACCGTTATAGGACTTACTTTAGGCGGAACCCTGGCTTTTTACACCTATACCACTTATATGCAGAAATTTTTGGTGAATACGGTACATCTTACCAAAGAGCAGTCTACCCTTATTTCTTTTATGTCATTATTTATATTTGCCTGCCTGCAGCCTGTTTTCGGAGCAATATCGGACAGGATCGGAAGAAGACCGCTTCTTTTAGGTTTTGGAATTCTGGGTACGTTGTTTACAGTTCCACTTCTTACAGCCTTAAGCACAACCACCTCGATGTGGACTGCATTCTTCCTTATTATGGCCGCCCTAATCATTGTCAGCGGTTATACTTCAATCAATGCCGTTGTAAAAGCAGAGCTTTTCCCTTCTGAGATCAGAGCTCTGGGAGTGGGACTTCCTTATGCCCTTACGGTAGCTATTTTTGGAGGGACTGCAGAATATATAGCCCTGTGGTTTAAAAAAGCCGGAACGGAAGAATATTTCTACTGGTATATTACCGGATGTATATTATTCTCGCTGATCGTTTACGCCGGAATGAAGGACACCAAAAAAACCTCGACATTGGATAAAGATTAATAATCAGTCATAAAAAACGGGCGCCGCAGATTCTCTGCGGCGCCCGATCTATATTTTAATGGTAAGCCTTTTTAAATTTCTCCACCATACTGTCCAGATTATGACGTTGGACATACACACTCTTCACTTCCTGGTATCTTGGTGATTTATAAAAAACCTCATGGAAATCCATACTTCCGTTTCCTACCTTCACTACTTTCTGTACGTCGATATTCAGTTTTTTCAGCTCGTCTTTAAAGACTTTAAATTCATCTTGTATATTGCTCATTTATATTTTTGGGTTTTTAATTAAAAATTAATTTTATCCTTAACACCCTTCAATTATCTGGGGCAGGCTATAAATTTGTAATAAAAATAGTGAATTTTTCAATATAATCATCAGTCAACCTCTACTTTTTTACTTAAATTAATGATTTTATATGGATTTTACATTTTTCCATGATTGTGAAATAATTTCAGCTTTTTAAAATTTTCCAGAAAACACATTTGAAAAGCCTATCAATTCAGGAAAAATTACCAATTTGTCATTTGACTGATATATACGTGTACGGTTTTACTCCAAATTCAAAATCACAAGCAAACGAGACAAAAGTTAATGGATTAATTTATAAATTCGAGGAAAGAAAGAAGCTACTAAAAGGGTAACGATCAAAAAACATATTAAAATGAATGATATCAACAAGGAACACTGGGAAAACGTATATGCGACTAAAAACCCGGATCAGGTAAGCTGGACCCAGAAAAAACCACAAACATCCCTTGATTTTATTCATTCTTTCGGTTTGGGAAAAAACGCCAGCATCATTGATATAGGAGGTGGAGACAGTAATCTTGTTGATTATCTTCTCGAGGAAGGCTATGAAAATATTACCGTCCTTGATATTTCCGCAAAAGCTCTGGAAAGGGCCAGAAAAAGGTTAGGAGAAAAAGGTGATAAAATAACCTGGATCACTTCAGACATTACAGCATTTGAGCCCCGGGAAACTTATGATATCTGGCATGACAGGGCTGCTTTCCATTTTTTAACGACTCCACAGCAGGTTTCCCAATATATTAAAACAGCAGGTAAATGTGTAACCGGGTTTATAATTTTAGGGACTTTTTCGAAAGAAGGTCCTGCAAAATGCAGCGGACTGGATATTCAGCAATACGATTCCGAATCGTTGCCTGCAAAGTTTGAAGCAGATTTTGAAAAAATAAAATGCCTTACAGAAAATCATATAACACCTTTTGGTACAGTACAGAATTTTGTTTTCTGCAGTTTTAAAAAAACTTAGGATGTTGATTTTAAAGAGTCATTCAGTAAAATGATTTCTCTTTTAAAATTTTATTATAAACAGACGTACTTGTAAGCCTGATCTATTTTTATATTTATATTAATTATTCTATTTTACTGTTTTCCTCAATGAGAATTAACAATATTTAGCCAAATATAATAGAAAATATAGTTTTTTGTTATTTATTTTATTATTTTTATTACGCCACAATTTAATAATATAATATATGAAAAAACTACTATTAATCATTGTTTCGGGCTTAGCCTGTTCAAATTTTTATTCACAGAAGTTAGAATTCCAGGAATGCGGGACTGATGAATTGATGCGAAAACATTATGAAAGACATCCGGAAGAGAAAGCTCAGGATGATGCTTTTAACCTGGAATTATCCAAGCTGATCAAAAGCGGAAAATTATCCAGCACATTAAACAAAAACCAGGTCTATGAAATCCCTGTTGTTGTTCATGTGGTAGGTGACGGAAGTGCCGTTGGGACAGCCAATAACAAATCTGATGCTGATATTATAGCATGGGTGAATTATACGAACGGAGTATTTTCCGGAAGTACAACCAGCGGAATGTCAGGTACCAGTGCTATATTGCCTGTAAAATTTGTTTTTGCCAAGGTCAATCCAAGCTGTAATCCTACCAACGGGATCAATAGAATCAATGCGTCTCATCTTCCAAAGTATGTGAGCGGAGGGGTAAATAATGATAATACAACGAATGCTGTAACCGCTTCTGAGATTACTGCTCTGGGAATGTGGGATACCAGTAAATATTACAATATATACGTTGTTAAGAAACTGGCATCCAATGCAGGGACTTTGAACGGATTTGCCTATTATCCCGGAGGCAGCAATGATTATTCTTTTATGTCTACAAGTGCCTCGGCAGTGAATGCACAGACGTTGGCCCATGAATTTGGACACGCGCTTGGCCTTCGCCACACACATGAAGGTTACAGTGAATCTACCGGAGCCTGCCCTACGAATACAGACTGTACTCTTCAGGGAGACCTGGTATGTGATACTGAACCCATGAAAAGCCTTTATCATTCGTCTGTTCCTTATACCTGCCAGACAGGACAGATTAATCCGTGTACCAGCCAGATATATGCGGGCGGTGAAAGAAATGTTATGGCTTACACATTCTGTTTCAGGAATTTATTTACCCAGGGACAGTCTGATAGGGCTACTGCACAGCTTCTGCAGTACAGACAATCGCTGATCAATTCTCCGGTAGCCTCTTCAACTACACCTAACAACAGTTCTGTTTTAACCACAGCATGCACTCCAACCTCTATGACGAATCCCGGAAACTTTAATATCGGAGTTACTTCTGTAAAATTCGGAAACATCAATAACTACTCTGCCAACTACAAACAGGCTTCCAATAATTTCTATGAAAACTTTACTGGAAATTACTGCTCTGGGATTTCAAAAACTACAATTCCGTCGAATACCGCAACGGTACTTACGGTTACACCGGGAACCAGTAATCCGCATATTATTAAAGCTTATATAGATTACAATAATGACGGACAATTTAATGAGACCACAGAACTTGTGCTTAATCAAAGTGCAATAAGCAGCGGTTCTGTTGCCACTGCATCAGTAATTCCTCCTGCAGGTGCGGTCACTAATACGCCATTAAGAATGAGAATTATCGGTGAATTTAACGGAACAGCCGTTACGGCCTGCTACACTCCAAAATATGGGCAGGTAGAGGATTATTCCGTGATCATTACACCTCAGAATTTATTGGCTGCTGAAAGTGTAAACAAATCAAGCATGACACAAATTATCAAGGATGAGGGTTTTGTACAGGTAAAAAGTGATCTTAAAATTTCCACCGTTCATATCTATGATGCTTCCGGAAGACTTTTGACCAGCAGAACAGACATAAAATCCTCTGAATTCAGATTTCCTGTCAATGTAAAAAATACCGTCATCACGGTAACAACAGTTTTGGAAAACGGGAAAGTAATCAATAAGAAATTAAAATTTTAAAGACACATTTCAAATATAAAAAAGAGAGCCCAGAGCTCTCTTTTTAAGTTTTATAAAATAAGGTTAATCTATGATTTTTGCTTTTCTTCTTCCAGTTCTACTTCATGTCTCAATTGGGCTTTGTAAAGTGTTGAGTAATATCCGTTACGGTCAAGAAGTTCCAGATGCTTTCCTTCTTCTACAATTTTACCATGCTCCATGACAATAATTTTGTCGGCCTTTTCAATGGTAGAAAGCCTGTGGGCAATAATGATAGAAGTTCTGTTCCTGGTAATTTTTTCTGTTGCTCTCTGGATCAGCTTTTCACTTTCATGGTCTATGGAAGAAGTGGCTTCATCCAGAATAAGGATTTTAGGGTCTGATAAATAAGCCCTCAGGAAGGATAAGAGCTGCCTCTGACCTAAGGAAATAGAAGAACCTCTTTCACTTACCACAAAATCATATCCGCCAGGAAGCTGCTCGATAAACTGATCTACTTCAATTTCTTTTGCTCCGGCTTTTATTTTTTCTAAAGTAATGCTTTCATCTCCAAACGCAAGGTTTTCGAAAATGCTCCCGTGAAAAAGAAATACATCCTGAAGAACAACTCCGATATGACTTCTCAAGTTATAAAGCTCATAGTCTTTTACATCCACATCATCAATTATAATCTTCCCGGAATTAATATCATAAAGCCTTGTGATAAGACTGATAATGGTAGATTTTCCAGCACCGGTCGCCCCTACAATAGCAACGGTCTCTCCCGGATTTACTTTAAAATCAATTCCTTTCAATACTTCCTGTTTCTCATCATAAGCAAAATGTACATTCTCAAATTCAATTTTGCCGTCAAAATGATCCTTCTTTACGGTTCCTGTATTCGGCATGGCATAATCTTCATCCATGACACCCAATACCCTTTCTGCCCCTACAATACCTCTTTGGATATTATTGAAACGGTCTGCAATCTGCCTCAACGGGCGGATCAGCATGGAAATATACTGGATAAATGCAATAACAACTCCTGCACTGATTGTGATATAACCACCATAAAACAGGATAAATCCGATAAATAAAGAAGATATAAGCTCTACAACCGGAAAAAATAATGAGAAGATGAATACTGTTCTCAGTAAGGCACTTTTCAGGGTAATATTAATATCATCGAATTTTTTAAATTCTGCATCCTGTCTGTTGAAGACCTGAATAATTGACATTCCAGCCAGTCTTTCCTGAACAAAAGAATTCTGATTGGCCGTCCACGTTCTTTCATCCCCAAATGCTTTTTTCAGTCTTTTCTGGAAAAATCTGGTAATCATAACCATTAAAGGCAGGATTGCCAATGTGATATAGCTCAGATGCACATTGGTATTGAACATCATGATCAGGACAAATGCAATTCTGAGAATATCCCCGAAAACCATAAGAAAACCGTCCGTATACACTGTAGCAATAGTCTCTACATCACCTACAGCACGGGTTACAAGCTGACCGATAGGCGTTTTATCAAAAAATGATGTCCTGAAATAGATCAGCTTTGCATAAAGCCTTTCGCGAATATCACGGATAACATTCTGCGAAATAAAATTTGAAAAGTAAACTAAGAAAAAGTTTAAAATAGTTTCTGCAAAGACCAAACCTACCAGAATATAGATATGCTTCATCATCAAGGCATTATCCTTCAGTTTAGTGATATCATTATCGACCACCTCCATGGTAAGATAAGGTCTGTAGGTAGAAACTACGGACAGTAATACAGAAATAATTAAAGTAAGGATGAACCAGGACCGGAATTTCATTCCTATAAAGAACAGCCTCTTAACAATTCCCCAGGTATCTTGTTTTTTCATTGTACGAGTTGAAGAAAGAATTTAAAATTCTATGCAAAAATAAGACTTTAAAATTTGACAGCCTTTAGAAGTTGATCAAATCGTCATAGAAAATTTCAGATAAAGGTTATTTACAATATAAATATATTAAGCCGGATCTTATCTTAAGTACTTCTGAAATACTTTAATAAACCCATTATAAATTCTTATCCCCAATCTTTTCAATTTCCAGAGAAGGTTTATTCACATGCTCTTTCACAAATTTCCTTTCGAGAAGCTGATAAACCCCATATACGACTGCAATTGAAATGATCCAGCTAATCATATTGATCAGGGAGAAACCTGTATAGTTCATATTATCTACAGCGTCAGGGTCTGTAAGTCCTTTATAAACCCCATAAGAAAAACCAAAGAGCAGCTGGGTTCCAAAATACACTCCAATGGCTAAAAGGCCATAATGCCATTTTGTTTTCCCGAACTTTTCAGCAAGCTGTGCATAATACCTGTAAGCTCCGATAAGAATAAAAATTGATAACATAATTTGTGTTTTATATATTTAACATTCAGAATACCCTATTTTATGAAAATAATGCAATAATTTCCACAGAATAGTTACTGATTGCTAAAATAACTTTTTTTTCAATACTGTAAAACAAAAGAACATCCGTAAAATCACTGAAATTTTGTCACTGGATTAAAATTCGTATCCTACATCTACAAGGAATAATCCATGGCCCGGAGCTGAAGTTCCGGCAGCATTACGGTTTTTATCTTCAATAATTTTACGCAGGTCTTCGGGTTTTATTTTACCACTTCCAATTTCTACCATAGTTCCCACAATGGCACGGACCATATTTCTGAGAAAACGATTAGCTGAAACCGTAAACTTAAGTTCAGTTCCTTCCTGTTCCCATTCTGCCTTATAGATTTTGCAGATATTGGTTTTATTATCGGTTTTTAATTTGGCAAAGCTTGTAAAATCCTCATATTCAAATAAAATTTTACAGGCTTCATTCATTTTATGGATATCAAGCTGCCTTTTCCAGTGCTGCCATGCCGATTCCTGGGTAAAAGGATTTTTCGCCAGGGAAATATAATATTCGTAGGTTCTGTACGTAGCATCAAAACGGGCATGAAAATCATCTTTAACCTTAAAAATCCGCTTTATAGAAATATCGGGAGGTAAGAAACTGTTTAATTTATAAGGAAGATTCATTTCATCCACAGGTTGTTCCGTATCAAAATGGGCAAATATTTTTTTAGCATGAACACCTGTATCTGTCCTTCCGGCACCCGTCGTTTTGACTTCTTCTCTTAATATCGTGGAAAGTGCTTTTTCCAGTTCCTCCTGTACAGAAACGGCATCCGGTTGTATCTGATAACCGAAATAATTTTTTCCGTTGTAAGAAAATTCAATAAAGTATCTCAATGTAGTATAATAACTCAACAAAAATACTTTAATTTAATGAAATATTTGTTGAAAAGTCTTTGAGAATATTACTTAAAATCCTTATGAAAATTCCTATTTTTGCAGACGTATGAAAAGATGGTACCTTTATCCTTTTTCCCTCGGTTATCATTTGGTAACGGGTATCCGAAACACAATGTATGATCTGGGCGTTTTTAAGGCGACAAAATTCAAAACTCCGATAATCAATGTCGGTAATCTTTCTGTGGGCGGAAGCGGAAAATCGCCTATGGTGATGTATCTTGCCCAATACCTGTCCAAACACTACAGAACAGGGGTTCTTTCACGCGGTTATGGCAGACTGACGAAAGGTTATGAAGTGACGAATTATGAAAGCAACTATAAAATTGTAGGTGATGAAGCCATGCAGCTTTTTGAACGTTTCAAAAACCGATTCGTCATTGCTGTTTCAGAAGAACGAGTTCCCGGAGCCAAAAAGGTAATTGGAGATATGGATCTCGACGTTCTTGTTCTGGACGATGCCATGCAGCATAGAGCCATCAAAGCAGGATTCAATATCCTGATGACAGATTTTAACGATCCTTACTTTAAAGACCATCTGCTTCCGGCCGGAGATTTAAGAGAATCCAGAAACGGAGCCAAAAGAGCAGACATCATCATGGTCAGCAAATGTCCTGATGAACTTACTGAAGAAACCAAACGCTATTATATTTCAAGGATCAGACCTTCTTATAACCAAAAGGTATTCTTTTCATCCATTGGTTATGACGAAAATGTGTACGGAAAAGATAAAATGCTTCCGGACAATAACCTGAACTATTATGACATCCTTCTGATTACAGGAATTGCTAACCCCAAGCCGCTTCTGGAGCATCTGGCTAAATTTTCGCAGCGGGTTAAACATTTAAAATTCAGAGACCATCATAATTTTACGGATGACGACATCAAAAATATCACTGCAGAATATAAAAAATTAGGCGAATACAAGCTGATCCTGACCACGGAGAAAGATTATGTACGTCTGAAAACTTTTGACTATCTTAGAGACATTGTTTACTACTGGCCTATTAATGTTATCATTGATAAAAAGGAAGAATTCAACCAAATCATCTTAGATTATGTTAGAAAAAATTAAGCAGACCGCCGATTTTATCAAAAGTACAATCAAAGAAATCCCCGATTTTGCTATTGTTTTGGGATCCGGACTGGGAAAACTGCAGGATGAAGTGGAAGCCCTCCATATTTTGGAATATCCTGAGATTCCCAATTTTCCTCAGACCACTGTAGTTGGGCACGGAGGAAAATTAATTTACGGAATTCTTAATGGCAAAAAGGTTCTGATGATGAGCGGCCGTTTTCATTATTATGAAGGCCACTCCATGGAAACAGTAACTTTCCCGATAAGGGTTTTCCATCTGTTAGGTGTTAAAAACCTCATTCTTTCCAATGCCTGTGGTGGTGTAAATCCCGCTTACAAAGTTGCCGATATCGTTATTTTAAAAGACCATATCAATATGATGCCTGAACATCCGCTTCGTGGTAAAAATATTGAATCGTTCGGACCGCGTTTCGTGGATATGAGCGAACCTTATAACAAAAAAATGATTGAAGCTGCCGAAAAAGCTGCCGCCGAAAACAATATTAAAATCCACCAGGGAGTATACGTAGCACTACAGGGACCAACTTTTGAAACTCCTGCAGAATATGGCATGATCAAAGCCATCGGTGGTGATATGGTAGGAATGAGCACTGTTCCGGAAGTAATTGTTGCCAGACATATGGGAATGGATGTTTTCTGCATTTCCGTAATTACAGACCTTGGCGGACCGGATATTGCCTTTGCCGTTTCTCACGAAGAAGTTCTGAATGCCGCCAATAAAGCCATGCCGAATGTGATCGCTGTGGTAAAAGGCGTGATCAAAGACTATCAATAGATCTTTATAGAAATTTTCAATCTCATAAATTTTTCCTAATTCATAAGAAATCAATCTCCAATTACGTTTCATTGCTTAGATTTGTATAAATGAAATTGAAAGAATGAAAAAGTTAACATTCATTTTTATGATCGGTGTTTTCGGGTTAAGCTATGCACAGCAGCAACCGAAAGTACTTAAAACCTCTTTCTCCAAAGAAGCTTTAATACAGAAGCTGGAAGATGAGGAAGGAAAAAATATTACTATTCAGCAGATCCTTGATGAACATAAAGGAAAAATTTTAGTGATTGATTTCTGGGCCGGATGGTGCAGAGATTGTTTAAAAGCACTTCCAAAAGCTGAAGAGCTTGAAAAAAACAATCCGAATGTAGATTTCGTATTCCTTTCCCTGGAAAGATCAAAAGAAGGTTTTGACAAAAGCCTCGACAGGTTCAATATGAAAGATAAGGATAATTACTGGTTTGCTTCAGGCTGGAAAAATGATTTTAACAATTATATTGATCTGAACTGGATCCCTAGATATATGGTCATAGACCAGAAATCGTCTATCGCGAAATATTACGCTATTTCGCCTGAAGATCCGGAAATACAGGAAACCATTAACCGTCTTTTACAATAATGATCACAAGAGAAGCCACAGAACAGGATCTGAAAGTCCTTTTTGAATTTGAACAGGGAATCGTTACCGCAGAAAGGCCATTCAACAGTACTCTTATTGATGGAGAAATTCATTATTATGATCTGCTTAAACTGATACAGGCTGAAGATGCATTTGTACTCGTAGCTGAAGAAAATGATGAAATCGTAGCATCTGGATATGCAAGGATTAAAAAACCGGATGCCAATTATTATAATTTCGACCGCTATGCTTATCTGGGCTTTATGTATGTAAAACCCGAACACAGAGGAAAAGGAGTCAACAAATTAATTCTTGATGAACTGATGAGTTGGGCAAAGTCTAAAGATATTTCAGAGGTCAGGCTCGATGTTTATTCCCAAAATGAATCCGCTGTAAAAGCCTATGAAAAAGCTGGATTCCAGTCATTACTCACTACGATGAGGATGAAAATATAATCAGAACTCAATTCAAAAATAAATGAATCCATATCTTTGCGGTATGGATTCTTCTTTTCCCACCCGTAAGATTATTCATGTCGATATGGATGCATTTTATGCTTCTGTGGAACAGCATGACAATCCCTCACTTAAAGGGAAGCCTATTGCTGTAGGAGGAGAGCACCGGGGTGTAGTTGCAGCAGCAAGTTATGAGGCAAGAAAATACGGAGTCCGTTCTGCAATGCCCAGCAAAACAGCTAAAGAAAAATGCCCTCATATTATTTTTGTGCCTCCACGCTTTGCACGTTACAAAGAAATATCACGACAGATCCGCGAAATATTCCATGAATATACCGATCTGGTAGAACCTTTGTCACTGGACGAAGCATATCTTGATGTCACTGAAAATAAAAAAGATATAGAATCTGCCAATCAGATTGCCAGAGAGATCCGCCAGAAAATATTTGAGCAAACGGGACTGACAGCTTCTGCAGGAATTTCTGTAAATAAATTTCTTGCAAAAGTAGCCTCTGACATCAATAAACCGAACGGCCAGAAAACCATTCATCCCGATAGAATTGAAGATTTTCTTGAGAAACTTCCGGTTGAAAAATTTTACGGTGTAGGTAAAGTAACTGCCAACAAAATGTTCAGCCTGGGAATTTACAAAGGAAAAGATTTAAAGAAAAAAACTCTGGAAGAATTGGTAAGGCTTTTTGGAAAATCCGGAACGTACTATTACAATGCAGTACGTGGCATTCACCATTCTGAGGTAAAGCCACATCGGATCCAGAAAAGTGTTGCCGTGGAGAGAACTTTTTTTGAGGATCTTTTTGATGACCAATCGATTAATGAAAAACTGGAACATCTAAGCCAGGAACTTCACCAGAGACTGCAAAAGAATAATATTCTGGGAAGAGCCTTAACTTTAAAGATCAAGTATAAAGATTTCTCGCTTTTTACAAGAAGCTTTACAAAAGAAGAGTATTTCACTTCTCCTGAACAGTATTTCAGCACCGGGAAAAAACTTTGGGAATTAAGGCCGTTTGATAAGCCTGTAAGATTGCTGGGGTTATCTCTCTCCCACCTCAACACCGAGGAAAAAAAACAGGTTTCTATTCAACTAAAAATTCCGTTTGAAGAATTTGAGAATTAACAGGTAAAAAAATTTCACTACCTTGTAATAACCAAATTACAGCCTATGAACCCGACAATGATTCAATTTTTCCACTGGTACTCGGAAGGGAATGGAAAATTATGGAAAGAAGCAGAAAAGCAGGCCGCATATCTGGCGAAGTTAGGAATTACTTCAGTATGGTTTCCCCCTGCCTACAAAGGAACAAACGGAGGCTATTCTGTAGGATATGATGCTTATGACCTGTATGACCTCGGAGAGTTTGACCAGAAAGGAAGCACACCAACCAAATATGGCACCAGGAATGATTATATCAAAGCTATTAAAGCTTTAAAAAAACAAAATATAGAGGTAATTGTAGATATTGTACTGGGGCATAAAGCCGGCGGGGATGAACTGGAAAAATTTAAAGCCGTAAAGGTAGACGAAAACAACAGAGAAAAGGTTATTTCCGAGGTTATTGAGATAGAATCTTACACTAAATTCACATTTCCCGGAAGAAATAAAAAATATTCTGATTTTGAATGGAACTTCACTTGTTTCAGCGGTGTGGATTATGCCGAAGGTATGGATTCCCATATCTTTAAAATACAGTCTGAATACGGAAACGACTGGGAAGAGATGATAGATGATGAGAAAGGGAATTACGATTACCTGATGTACAACGACATCGAACACCGGAATCCTTTTGTGCGTGAGGAGCTCAACGGCTGGGCAGAATGGTATTTCAACCTGACCGATTTTGACGGAGTAAGACTGGATGCTTTAAAACATATTTCATTTGATTTTTATAAGGAATGGCTGACCATGCTCCGCTCCAATTCCGGAAAAAACATTTTTGCAGTCGGAGAATACTGGGCCCCGGGACAGCTTAATCTTCTGCAGAAATATATTGAGGTAACGGAAGGATGCATGAGCCTTTTTGACAGCTCGCTGCAGAATAATTTCCATACTGCATCTAGTGAAGGCAGCTCCTATGATCTCCGCAGGATTTTTGACCAAACTCTTACCGAAGCAGATCCTATGCACTCTGTAAGCCTTGTGGATAATCATGACACACAGCCTCTTCAGGATCTTGAAGCTCCGGTACAATCATGGTTCAAGCCGATAGCTTATGCGTTAATTCTGCTTCGCGAGAATGGATATCCCTGTGTTTTTTATCCCGATCTTTATGGCGCCCATTACGTTGATACAGGCAGAGATGGTAATAGCCATGAGATTTTCCTGCCGAAAGTGGATGGTATAGAAGAGCTTCTGATAGCAAGAAAAGAACATGCGTACGGAACACAGAAGGATTATTTTGAAGATACCAACTGTCTGGGCTGGACACGTGAAGGTGATGGTGAACATTCCGGATGTGCCGTAGTTCTCAGCAATAAAGATGCCTACAGCAAACCTATGGAAATGGGAAAACAATATGCAGGCAAAAGTTTTAAAGATTTACTTAAAAGATCTGAGGAAACGGTAATCATTGATGAAAATGGATGGGGAGATTTCCCGGTTCCTGCAGGAAATGTAAGTGTATGGGTCTCTGAGTAGGCCTTGCAATATATATAAAAGGCATACATAACCTACAGTCATGTATGCCTTATTAAGTTTTACTGACAAAATAATTAGCAGTAGATATACCGGCAATTCTGTATATTAATGGCCCATTCGCAGCAATAGCCATCCTCGTTGGAGGTACAGCATACACCGTTCCGGATGATCCCTTCTCCTTTTAGATTCTTAAGTTCACTTCTGTCAAGTTTTCGTACGTTAGCAAAAAGTTTTGTTTTCATAATTAATAGATTTTTTGGTTTGGTTAGCCTAATATACTTAAAACATCATAATATGCCAAATACGAATCACCAAAAGACTATCTATTTCATAAGCTAAATACTCCATTGCGCTTTCCTTCCAATTACTTAAAATTTAATTTCCTGATTTTTAAGATTTCCGGCCTTTCCGAATCGTCAGAAATATGACTGCTTCTTGCAAATTCTGCCCAGAGCGCTCTGAGTTTTTTGCCATTCTCGTCAATGTACTTCCATGGAATATCTTTTACCATTTCAGAGGATTTCCAAGCCTGTTCATTTCCGAAAATCAGCGGAAGATCAATACAGTGCGGAGCCCCGATAGGGCTGTTTTCTGGTCTGGAATGAATTCTAAATAAATAAATGTTCCCCCCTGCCTTTGCATAGTTTTTCGCAAAGACCTTTGCCGGAGTCCCATAAATAAGTTCAGTCGTCTTTTCAACGGCTTTATCCAAAACCCTCAATCCAAAACCTTTCCCGAAATATTTATTTAAAGCATCGGAAGTTTTAAGGTAAAATGCGGTTTCATCATTATTCAGACCAATCAGGACATCGTACTTCCGTGCGTTTGCCTTCCATTTCTCTATAGATTCCTCTTCTTTGCATAAGGGTGGAAATCCATACTGAATACCGAAAGGCATAGCGGCCTTCAAGCCATATTTAATGACGGACGGCACATGTTTCTTGTATTCATCCATCATTTTAAAAACATCTGTTTCGTATTTCAGTCCTTCGGTTTTCTTTAGAAATTCGGCGGACATTTTTTGTCTTTTATAACGTAATCCCAATGGGGCGCTCTGAATAATCACTCTTTGAAACAGGCCCTCTACCCCTTCGGAAATCATAAGATGGGCAATAGCATCACCACCTGAAGATTGACCTAAAAGAGTAATATTTTTAGGATCCCCTCCAAATTCTGAAATGTAGGCATTGATCCATTTTAATGCTTCTATGATATCGAACAGCCCCAAATTAGGCGGCCTTTCATCACCTCCCAGAAATCCGAAAAGCCCGAGTCTGTAGGAAACGGTAACAACAATAATCTGCTGTTCCCGCACCCAGTCACTGGGGTCAGAGGTAGGAAGATCACCACATCCGATTTCATGGGAACCTCCATGGATCCAGACTACAACAGGAAGCTTTTCACTATCTGTAATGCTGCCGGGACGGAAGACTGAAAGATACTGTGTAGATTCATCAGGATCAAAGTTCTCAATATGAGTAGGGCCAATCATTTTTTCTACTAACGGACTAATGGCCTGCGGACAAACGGGAGTCTTATCCGGGAAAATAATTTCTGAAGGTGAAGGCTGCTCTGCAACAGGTTTTTGAAATCTTTCAGAACGGGCATACCGGATGCTTCTGGCTCTGATAACACCGTTGTTCTTTAATGCAATAACTTTCCCGAAAGAAGTCTGAAAAATGTGGGTTGTGGTCTGCTCAACGGTCATTTTAAAAACTTTGAAAAATTTTATCCTATTAAAATTAATTCAGTTTTTTGAAATGAGAAAACTTTCAATTGATTTTAACGTTAAAAAACGCCGACTTATACAGTTAATCTATAAAGTAATTTAAAAAGGGCACTAATTTTAAACACTAATTTCCACAAACAATTCAAAGTAAAAAAATGTAATGAAGTATTAGTGTTACTTGCGTTTAAAATGATCAGTTCAATGTTTTGTATTCACTGGGAGAAACACCAACTTTAGCTTTGAATAATCTTGTAAAATGCTGTGGATATTTAAATCCAAGATCATAAGAAATCTCACTGATTGATTTTGATGGATTCAGTATCTGTTCTTTGGCTACATCGATCAGCTTATTATGGATAAATTCCTGCGCGGAAACCCCCAATTCTTTTTTGATCAGGTCACCGAAGTAATTAGCAGATAGGTTCAGCTTTTCTGCAAAGTAATTAACCATCGGGAAGCCAATATTTTTAGGATTATCCGATTTAAAATAATCATCCACCAGATTTTCAAATTTCCCGATAACGCCCTGATTGACATGGTCTCTTGTGATAAACTGACGATCATAGAACCGCATACAGTAATTTAAAAACAACTCAATATTGTTAACGATTAACGATTTGCTGTGCTTATCGATAGACTGTTCGAGCTCAAGTTTTATATTTTTAAAACATTCAAGAACAATTTCCCTTTCTTTTTCTGAAAGATGCAGAGCTTCGTGCACGTCATAGGAAAAGAAGCTATAATCTGTGATATTCTTGCCAAGATTGGTTCCTTTGATAAGGTCCGGGTGAAACAGCAATGCATATCCGCCCGGCTGTATAGATTTCCCATCGTTTGTAACTCCGCTCACCTGCCCCGGAGCAATAAAAACCAGCGTACCTTCCTGATAGTCGTAGCTGTGCTTTCCGTAATGCATGTCGCCACAGATTACATCTTTCAGAAAAACGGTGTAAAAAGTATAGGTTCTTTTGTACTGGCATATAGGATCGGATTTTGCAAAATCTACCACACTTACCAGCGGATGCAGCGTTTCATGATTTACCATTTTATTGTAATCTGAAATACTGTTTACTTTTTCAACTTCCTGATCTTCCATTGACTATCTTTTTTAAGCTTATTCAAAATTACCACTTTCCTGCGGACCTTTTTATGGTGTCTGTAAAATTGGTAAGTATTCCGGTAATCTGTATAAGTTATGTTTACTTAAAAGTGTCGACTTTTGTACTGTTATGGAAACATTTAATACAAATATCTTCCCGAAAGGAGAAAAAGCGCCGGAAGCTTATTTTTCTGGAGGAACCGCATGGGTCCAGATTTTAAAACCTAATGCAGATGATCTGAACTGCCAGATCGGAAATGTTATTTTTGAACCCGGATGCAGAAATAACTGGCATTCTCACGGTGGCGGCCAGATTTTAATTGTAACTTCAGGAACAGGTTTTTATCAGGAAAAAGGAAAGCCTGCACAGGTTTTACATCCTGGAGATGTAGTCAATATTCTTCCTGGTATTATCCACTGGCATGGTGCGTCTGCAGACAGTGAGTTCACGCATATTGCCATCAATCCCAATACTCAAAACGGTATTGTGGAGTGGCTAGAACCTGTAAGTGACAACGAATACAATAATTTATAACTGAACTTAATATAAATTAAATAAACCAATGAGTACAATCACAGTAAAAGCCTATGGGGCCGAGTCTACTACGGCAGACCTGAAAGAAATGACTATTGAGAGAAGGGAAACAACACCTAAAGATGTAGAGATTGAAATCCTATACTGCGGGGTTTGTCATTCTGATCTTCATACGGCAAGAAACGACTGGGGCGGATCTTTGTATCCTGTAGTTCCGGGACATGAAATTGTCGGAAGAATTACTAATGTGGGAAGTGAAGTTTCTAAATTTAAAGTAGGCGACCTGGCTGCTGTGGGATGCATGGTAGATTCATGCGGACACTGCAACAGCTGTAAAGAAGATCTGGAGCAATACTGCTTAAATGGATTCACAGGAACCTATAACGGAAAAGACAAACATTTGGGGGGCCATACTTTTGGCGGATATTCTCAGAAAGTAGTGGTAGACGAACATTTTGTTTTAAGCGTACCTGAAAATTTGGACCTGGCTGCCGTAGCACCCCTTTTATGTGCAGGTATTACCACCTGGTCTCCATTGAGACACTGGAATGTTGGACCGAACTCTAAAGTGGCAGTTGTTGGATTAGGCGGACTAGGACATATGGCCATTAAATTAGCAAAAGGATTAGGTGCAGAAGTGACTTTATTCTCAAGAACTCCGGGAAAAACAGATGATGCCAAGCAGCTGGGAGCTGATCATGTTGTAATTTCTACTGATGATTCGCAGATGGATACAGTAAAAGGAAAGTTTGATCTGATTATCGATACGGTTCCTTATGAGCACGATATCAATCCTTATATGCAAACGCTTACTCTGAACGGGACTTTGGTTCTTGTAGGATTTGTAGGTGAATTTCAGGAAACTGAAGTGAGTACAAGACCTATGATCTTCCAACGCCGTTCTGTTGCAGGTTCATTAATCGGTGGTATAGCTGAAACTCAGGAATTACTGGATTTCTGTGGAAAACATAATATTGTATCAGATATTGAGCTGATCAAAATTCAGGATATCAATCAGGCATATGAAAGAATGATCAAAAGTGATGTGAAATACCGTTTCGTTATTGATATGAAGTCTTTGTCATAATTTCAAGATTCAAAATAAAAAAAGACTCTTCGCTGAAGGGTCTTTTTATTGATGCTTAATATGCTTTTTTCATATCCTGAAAAGCCCAGTCTGCCATTGCATCGATAACAGGAGCCAGCTTGAGGCCTGCTTTACTGAGTTCATATGTGACATGCGGAGGAACCACAGGCTTTGCTGTTCTGATAACCAGTCCATCAGCTTCTAATTGCTTCAGATGCTGAATCAGCATTTTTTCTGTCACCTCAGGAATGGCCCTTTTTAATTCGCTGTATCTCTTCTCTCCCGTTGAAAGATTGAATAGAATAATAGGTTTCCAAAAACCGCCTATCTTTTCCATTACATACATTACAGGGCACTGTTCCAAGATATTTTTCCTGTTCTGCTGGATGGTAGAACTTTCTTTAATTGCTGTCATGATACATACTTTAGGGTAAGTACTTGTATAAAAGTAAGTACAAATATAACTTTGTATAAAGAAATAAACAACATTTAATATGAAAATTATTGTAACAGGTTCTTTAGGGAACACCGCAAAACCGTTAGCACAGCAATTAATTGCGGAAGGTCATGGTATTACTGTAATTAGCAGCAGTGAGGAGAAGAAAAGTAAAATTGAATCTTTAGGAGCGAAAGCTGCCATCGGTTCTATTACTGATGTCAATTTTCTGGTTAAAGCATTTGAAGGTGCTGATGCCGTATTTGCAATGACTCCCCCGATTATAGGAGAGACGAATATTGTCGAAAATACAGTGAATGCAGGAAAAAACTATGCTGAAGCCATTGCCAGAACAGGAGTAAAAAGACTTGTCATGCTAAGCAGCGTGGGAGCTGATTCTCCGGTTGAAAATGGTCCCATTAAAGGACTTCACCATATTGAAAAACTATACAATGAGCTGGAAAATACTTCTGTTACTTTGCTAAGAGCTGGTTATTTCTACATTAATTTCTTCAATGATATTCCATTGATTAAAAATGCAGGGATTATCGGCGGAAATTATCCTGGAAATATAGATATTCCATTGGTGCATTCCACTGATATTGCTAAGGCTGCAGCTGAAGAACTGGTAAAAAATACAGCAGGCAAAAATATCCGTTATGTGGTAAGCGATTCGCGACCGCCTGCAGATTTTGCAAAGGTTTTAGGAGCCGCTGTTGGGAATACGGAATTACCCTGGGTAGAATTTACAGATGAGCAGTCTTTTGAAGGAATGGTGCAGGCAGGTCTTCCACAGGAAATGGCTGAGCTTTATGTTGAAATGGGAAAAGGAATGAGAACCGGTGTTGTTCAGAAAGATTTTACTAAACAGGGATCTCCGGTTAATGGCTCAGTAAAACTTGAGGATTTTGCCCGTGAATTTGCT
This sequence comes from Chryseobacterium sp. 22532, assembly GCF_052044665.1. NCBI lineage: Bacteria > Pseudomonadati > Bacteroidota > Flavobacteriia > Flavobacteriales > Weeksellaceae > Chryseobacterium > Chryseobacterium sp. 22532. The sequence continues at coordinate 181,798 of NZ_JBQENJ010000005.1, read as the reverse complement.
GATCAATTTTAAGTTTGATTTTTTCTGAGACTAAAAAAATATGTAAACAGTTTCGGCGCACCTGCGGTGCGCCGAAACTGTTATTTTAAATCAAATCCTGAATGATTTGTATAGTAAAGCTCAACTTATTTCTTCTCCTTCAGAGTTTTCTTTAAAACCTTCAGTTTCCCATCAATAGGCTGATCTGTTTTCAATCCTAAGATTTCAGTGACTAAAGGATAAACATTAATATTGGCAAATTCATTGATTACCAGATTATTTTTAAATTCAGGTCCCCAGGCATAGAATGTTGCCTTCATTTCAGGGACAACTTTCGGATTATAGCCGTGCTTTCCTACGGATGTTTTCTTTCCTTTTTCTAAGAATATTTTTGGAGCTTTTGGAATCAGAAGAATCTGTCCTATCCTGTCATATCTGTCATCTTTGGTCGAAAAGTGAAGATATTTGGGCAGTTTTTTGTCCAGATATACTTCATAATCATCTGTTTTGTTTGCTTTAAGTTCTTTATAAACGACTTTAACCTCATCAGGATTTTTGACATATACTCTAAGTAAGGTCTGGGAATTGTAAAAATCGAATCTGTTTTTATCAAGAAGCATAACCGGAATTTCCAATGGAGCTCCGCCATCCACTTTTATCATTCCATGATCGGAAACAAAAATAAAGTTGACATTATTAAGTCCAAGGTTATTAACTTTCTGAACAAGCTCACCAATTGCACCGTCAATTAAATGAACAGCATTTTCTGTTTCCTGGCTATCCGGTCCGTAATGATGGCCGCTTCCGTCAACTTCCGGGAAATACAGAGATATAAAATGTGGTCTTTTCTCTTCAGGAAGCTTCAGCCAGTTCACGACCTTATCTACTTTTTCGGAAGGCTTAAATTTTTCATGATATGGATAATAATAGGAAGGTCTCATTCCTCCTGCATCGCTTGCAGAGCCAACCCACATAAGGGATGCAGAAACCATTCCCTGCTTTTCAGCCAATGCCCAAAGCGGGGTTCCTCCATACCAGCTTCCGTCTTCAGCATTCTTCTTATTGCTCATTGCATAGGGCTCTTTTCTTTTGTAATCATAAAAGAAATTATCGATCAGCCCATGATGGGAAGGGTAAAGTCCTGTGATCAGGCTCCAGTGATTGGGAAACGTAATGCTTGGATAGCTTGGGATCATTGCATCGGCCTGGACCCCATTAGCGGCTAGCTTCAGAAGATTTTCGGCATTATATTTTTTAGCGTAATCATACCTAAAACCATCGGCAGAGATCATGATCACATAAGGTTTTGTCCGGGCTTCAGCACTGTTGGTACGGCCGGAAATAACTACCTGGGCTGTATCCATATGTGTTTCCTGAGCACAAATAGCTAAAGAAAAAAACAGTAACAAAATTTGTATTCCTCGCTTCATTATTAAAATTTTTGGCAAAGTTACGGCCTATACTGCTCCCGGAAAAGTTTATAAGATTAAAAGTATATTAAAACAGATTAAAATTTTAAATATCCCTCTTCATTTCAAACTGGGACACCCAATTTTTAAGTCCGGCTGCATGTAGAAAAGCAGAAGTATTTTCCGAAGTATCATCTACATTGTTTACAGAGATGGCCTGTCCTCCATTCATCTTCTCTATTGTGCTCAAAAGCTTTGTGCCGATCCCCTGTCTTCTTGAATATTGATCAACAGCAATCTGATAAACTTTCTTAACGGCAGGATTGTAAATGACATATCCTTTAAGCTGCTCATCTTTATACGCTCCTAAAATTGTACAGCTTTGACGAATATTCTCAAGTACTTTTATTGAGCTTTGCCATGACGGCTGTATATCCCAGAAAGACTGCAATTTTTCCCACTGTAAGTTTTCAATCTCTTTTATCGAAATATTGATATCCTTTTCTTCAAGATTAATAATTCCGTTAAAACACAACAGCTTCCGTACGATTTTGAAGCCTAAATTTTCGTACGCTCTGATAGCAGAATTATTACCTTCGATTACTTCCAGGGTTAGCACATCGGTTTTTATTTCTTTGAGTGTGGGAATAATATAATCATACATTTTTCTTACCAACCCCTGGCCTCTGTATTCAGGGATGATGCCGGTTCCTCCATTATATGCTATGTGCTTTCCATTTTCCTTTTTTTCAGCATTAAGGATAAATCCTACCAGCTTTCCTGATTCGAATGTTCCTACAGACAGATTCATATCAATTTTATCCGCTATAATTTTCAATTCAAGCTGTTCCAATGATAGGTGAAAGGGAACAATATAATCTGAAAAGGATCTGTTAAAAACAGATAAAAGCTCATCTGTCGCAATATTCTTTAAATTTCTGATCTCCATAGCTTATTTTTTATCCGAAAACCATCAAAGGTATAAAAACGTTCAGTTCTATATAGAAATAAGGCATACAATTTTTAATGCAGGTTAATAGAAAATGCCTCCGGTATCAGAGGCATTTTGATGAGTTATTTTTATAAATAATTATTCTTTAATCAGTTTTTCATAAGAAAGGTTTCCATCTTTCAGAGTGATCTCAAGATAATAAATACCAGGCTTCAGATCTCTGACATTAATGCTTTCTCCTTCAGGTTTTACAGATCTTACTTTTCTTCCTGCTGATTCATAAATATCAATAGATTTTATTTTATCTACATTTTTGACACTTACGGTTTCTTTTGCAGGATTTGGATAAAGAACAACTTTTTTGTTTAACATTTCAGTATCATTTACTCCTAATACGGAAGTAAAAGATGCAGTAGCATATCCTACGTTGGCTGTTCCGCCATGAGGGCCCACTGTAGTAGTTGCAGTGGCAGGTCTTGGTCCGGCAAAGCTTATAGAATTGGTAGTGGCATAAGGCATCTGATAGTCATTAGGATCTGAATTCGTCAAAGCTCTTGTCAAAGTTAATGTTCTTATAGAACCGGAAACAACATCACTTACTATTGTCCAGTCCTGTGAACTGTCTAATGGTGGCTGTGTTGTTCCTATAAAATTCCTATCCGTAAGCTTTGGAGTTGTAACCGCAGAATAAACCACAGCATCTCCTGCCGACATACTAAATCCTGCGCTAACGCCAATCCCTAAACCAAACCATCTGTCAGACGGACCTTTTAAAACTAAGGTTACTGTAGATGTTGTATTGTCAAGAGTAAAATTTGCAGTTATCCCATTATTAGGGGACAAAGGTACATCACCTGTAGTTTTTTGCTGCGAAATGCCCAAAAAACTGATTAATAAGAAAGAAAAAAGTACAATGTTTTTCATATTTTAATTTTTTAGCTGGTTGATAAGTTCTGGATTTTTTGATAAAACGGCATATTCAAAGGCTGTATTTCCCTGTTTATCTTTTACTGTTTTATTTGCTTTATATTTAACAAGAAGTTTCACCATTTCTGTATTTCCCAATTTTGAAGCAAAAATAAGCGGTGTCGTTCCTTGTGAATCTGTTGTATTGATATCCGATTTATGATCTAATAGTTCCTGTGCTAATTTTAAATCACCTTTAAATACTACTGCCATCAGTGCAGTTCCCATTGAAGAGTTATAATTGATATCTTTTACTTTATCCATCAAAAAATCAGCCACTTCGGCATTGCCTCTGTAGCAGGCGAGGATAAGAGGCGAAAAACCATTTTCATTGGTCTTGTTGATGATATCCGGATCCTGTTTAATAAGCTCCTTCACTTCAGCTACTGTTCCGCTTCTGGCAATATCAAATATTGATTTTACTTTTTCCTGGGCAGACAGTGCAGAAAAGCTCAGGAAAATACTTATGATGAAGATAATATTTTTCATTATTTTGTCATTATATAATTGTATTCTACATTGACATTTTCAGCGATCTTTTTAGTTACTACTTTTGGGATAGTCACCTTGTGATCAGCAGGTTTTGCCACAAAGCTTCCCTGCATATAGATCTTCCCGTCTTTGCTGTAAATGGAAGCAGCGGAAGAAACAGCCTTATCTACACCATGAAAATTCAGGGTTCCCTGAACGGTATACTTTTGTGGCGAGGCTGTAAGTTTTGTTTTATCAAAATTCACGATCTTTCCTTTGAAAGTTGCCTTAGGATATTTTGCTGTTTCAGCATAATTTTCATTAAAATGCTCTTCCATTAGTTTGGTTTTAAAATGAAAGTTTTTCACGGCAGAAACTGAAGCTATTTCCCCGTTATCTGTATTGATGACAACAATATTGTTATCATCTTTAGCATATACGTCTTCGAACAGCGGCACGGATGCCTCAAAGGTTACACTGCCTGTTTTGGAACTGTACTTCTGGGCTGAAGCAAAACCTGTAAAAAACAGGACACTAGTTATTACTATTAATCTTTTCATATCGGATATTTTAATTTTCAGCAAGCCCGTCGGCTTTCCATTTTATAAAGGTGTTAATCTGAGTCTGAGATAAAGATCCGCCCTGCGGCATTTTTCCCGGATCTCCGTTGGGTCTTTGTATCCTGTCTAGAATGCCATCAATATTATTTTTTACGTCTGTATAGGTTGTAAAAGGCTTAAAGCTTCCTGCAGAATGGCATCCGATGCAGTTATTATCGACAATTGATTTTACGTCAGAGTTATATTTTACAGTCACTGTAATTGGGGTATTATCCGAAATCTCCTCATAGGTCCTGCTGTCACAAGCAATAAACAGGGCAGCTGATGATAATAGGTATAGTATCTTTTTCATCTTAAAAAACTCTGTAAAGGTTAAACCCAAAGAATATCTGTCCTTTCCCCCACTTTCCTACTGCATTGGAAAGATATCCTATATCTGAATTGATTTGGGAATTGGTAAATAAAAGCTGGAACACATGTCCCCCGGTTTCTATGTCCATCCCCAATGAGAGAGGATTTTTATAAAAGCTGTGATCATCGAAATTCACAAAATATTCTGCGTTAATAGAAATTCTTTTAGAAATTTTATAGCGGCCGCCTAATCCGGCCAGAAACTGATTTTTATCTTCAATAGCAGGATCATAAAGATTTTTATGAATATATGACGGAGTCAGTTGCAAAGAAAATTTATCATTAAATCTTCTTGAGATCAAAGCCTGTGTAAGATAGGAAAGCCTGTCGCTGAATCTGAGATGGGGATAATTGTCTTTATCCAGGTCTGTATTTAAAGCCATTACATTATAGCCTACGATCTCTGCCGGAAAACTTTCAGTCTGCTTTACAAGCTTGTATTTTACAGCGCCTTCGAATGTTTTCATGTTTGTCTCTCTGGAAAGACTGACTGAAATACCGTCTGTAACACCGTAAATAACCCCTAGTTTAGTGGAAGCATCGTCCAGACCAAAAAAATTTTTAAATCCTGTACTGATGTCTCCGAAACGGTGAGCCACCACAATGTACCATTCATTTTTGGCAGAGAGTTTTGTGGATTGTCCTGTGACGATCTGCAGGGCTTTAAAAGCTGGCTGTGAAGTTGATGTGGTTGTTTTGAGAGTGTCAATATCTTTTAGCAGATCTTCCTGTGCTGAGACAAGACCTGAGGCCAATACCGACAAAAATAAGAGAGTTTTTGTCATATACAATTTGAATTAAATTATGATATGACAAACTTATTGAGTTATCGATCTAAAAGTGTGTGATAAAAGTCACCATAAAAATTGTTTTTATCAATAATAAAAACAATTTAATTAAAATATCATATATTAGACAGGTCTAACATTTTCATTAACAAGGATTTTGATTCCTTCCTTAGTCTGAAGAATTTCACCTTCGTTTTCAATCTTTTTAAGAACCCTGCTTATAACTTCTCTGGAGGTACCTAAATTGTTGGCTATTTCACGGTGTGTAATTTTTAAAGGACTGTTTCCTGTGGCTGAAATCTGCTGGCGAATATAGTTCAGAACTCTTTTATCAAGTCTGTGAAATACAGCATCATTTACCATATTCATGACGTCTGAGAAACGTTTATCATATTCATGATAAAATACCTTGTTGATTTCCGGAAAACGGATCAGCCAACTGTGTATAACAGATACAGGAATGAGAATAACTTCAGATTCTTCTTCTGCAACAGCATATACCCTGCTGGTATAATCTGTAAAAATGGACGAAAAAGTCATCAGGCAGCTATCATTGGGTCTTATATAGTAATAGATCAGTTCTCTGCCATCATTGAGGGTAAAGACTTTTATAGAACCTTTAATGAGAAAAGGAACATATTTATTTTTTTGCCCTTCCCTGATAACTTCTGTTTTTGATTTTATTTCAGTAATAATCGCATTTGCATGCATTTCATTTAAAAAATCATCTCCTAAAAATCCAAATTTATTGAGAATAAATTGATTATTTATCATATCTGTTATATCATATCTAAAAACAAATTTAGAAAAATATAAATATAAGAATGAATAAAATTATTTTAACAATTGATTATTTTACAAAAGACTGCTTCACAAAAGTGAAGCAGTCTTTTGTAAAATTTATATTGAGTTTTGAAATAGCAATACAATCATTATTTAGCTTCAGATGCACAGACCATCAGAAATCATTACACCTATAAAAAGTAAAAAGTATTTGATCTGCATCGGGATTTTTCAGAACTAGTCACTATAATCTGTATTTTAAATTCAAGCCATAAAAGAAATACGATTTGTTTGGACCAGGATTAAGATCCGTGGCGAGTCCTTTTGGGTAACCATTACCTGTATCCGAATCATTAATACTGTTTCCTAAGAACAGGAATGTATAATTGATTTGATTGGTTAAGTTATTTCCCATTATATAAGCATCCACATCAAATTTTCCAAAAGTTTTTTTATAACCTAATTTAGAATTAAGTAAGCCAAAACCTTTTACGAGATTGGTATTTGCAAAATCTGTGTATACATTGCCCAGGTAATTATAAGTATTTACGAGATAAAAGCCAGGTTTTGTATATAAATCCAAACCGACAGCATATTTATTTCTAGGAACCCCGACAACAGTTTTATGATCGTAAGTTTGTTCACCGCCCAATAACCTTGTTTTAAAATCTTTATATTTTGCATCGTAATAAGAAAGATTTACAAAGGGAGCGATTCTGTTAAGGAACGAGTTATCATTTTTATACAGGTAACCAACACTTACTTCCAGACCACTATTTTTCTGACTTCCTGTGTTTGCCCAATAGGTCTGGTTATTAGAATTAGGTATCGTCAGCTGAGTTAATTTATTAGAATAATCTATTCTGAACAAAGAAACCTGATAATCCAGCTTAGTGTCTAATAAAAGTCCGTGTACACTGAAATCTACCATTTTAGCACGTTCTGCCTGCAGATCATTATTAGCGGTATTCGTATAATTTATAAAAGATGAACTTGCAGTAGGGGCATTGTATCCTTCACTATAGCTTAGGTTAAAAATCTGATGTTTCCATTCTTTTTGTAAAGCAAAATGCGGAGTATAAGCCGTCTCATACTGCTTTCCAAATGACTGATCTTTTCGTCCCGCAATTAATCCGGGAAGCGCAGACAAATCTTTTCTGTCATAATTAGTTTTATTCGCACTTACTCCTGCAAGTAATGTTAAGCCCCAAGGTTTGTATGTTAAATAATCTATTGCAAAATAAGTGGCCTGATTATTATTGTATTTAAAATAAGTGGCTCCGGATATTCCCGTAGTTTCCAGCGGATTTGTAATCGAGCCTGTAAAACGGTAGCTTGATGCAGTAGACATTGAATTCTGAATTTCTGCCCCAAAATCCAGCCTGTTCTCGAAGTCTTTGAATTCATTTTTTAGGGTAAATGTGGAACGCAATCCTACATTTGGTGCGCTTGATACTCCGTAAGCTCCTGCAGAAATACTTTCTGTATTTCCATTATAGTAAAATATCGTCGTGTAATTTCTAAGGTTTGGAAGAATATTAACAGAGTTGCTAAGCCCCACTCTGGTAGATTTTATTTTTGTTCCTGAATTTTTACGAATATAGGCAGGGTTTCCGTTATCGATTCCTGCATAATAATCGTCATAAGAAATCTGTCCCGACGTGTGCTCATAAGAATAGGCCTGGCTTCCAAAGAAACTTAACTGATCATTTTTTCCAAGCTTTACTGTTCCGTTTACGTTAAAAAAGTTTTTTAACCCACTTCCGTTCGGTCTGTAACCATCAGTTTCAAGATGACCGTAAGCTGCATTAACCGAATAGTTTTCATCAGCAACATTCAGCTGAGTACGGGACTGAAATGTTTTAAAAGCACCTACCAAAACATTTTCGGAAACTGTAATGCCTTTTGTAAAATCAGGACGTGTATAAAACCGAACCACTCCGCCTACTCCGCCACCATACATTGTTGCTGCAGGACCTTTGATAACCTCAACATTATTGACGTACGCAAAATCCAAATCATCCAAAATGGTGATTCCTTCAGCATTTGTCAATGGCATATTATTCCAATAAGCTTTAACCCCCCAGTTGTTAAACTTCTGATCGTTTCCATACCCACGAACAACTAATCTCTGACCTCCAAAATTAGTCCGTTTATCAACTTGTAATCCGGACATTGTAGATAATGTCTGTTCAATTGCGGCAGGATTGTTCCTGTTTAATTCTTCTTCCGAAAGTGTTTCTACAGATTGTGCATGTCTTTTAAATTCTGCACGTTCCTGCTTTATTTTTTTTCTTCCCTGGATAGCAACTTCTTCTATATTACTTCCTGATGATTGTTGGGCATTTGCAATTACACAGCTAAGCAAAGCTGCAATGCATATATATTTTTTCATTGATTAAAAATTAATTATTTGTCGTTTAAATATAACAGGTTAAAAACATCTTCCGGAGGCGGAATTATAATTGACAAACAAGATGTACTTTTTAATCTTTTTAAATATTCTGATCTTTGTTTTAAATGAAATATGTTGAAAACCCGCAATTCTCCACCCTCAAAAAAAATAAAAGAATTGGAAATTTTTACTATCTTTTTTCCTTGTAAAGGCACACCGAAATGTCGCCATGCAACTATTTTCTTGGTAACGAAAAAGGCAGAGAAATTCAATATAGAATTAAGAATGATGTCTTTTTTATCCAGATAACAATAAAAATATTTAGTCCCGTTTATAAAATTAATGTTGATCACATCATAAGAAAAACCATTGAGGATAAATTCTTTTTCCTCTTTCCATTCGGCTTTTACTAAATCTTTTTCAGAAAAACAGATCGTTTCAGACGTATTAAATTTACGTTCTAAAATATGAGATTGTGTTTTTTTGTATACTTCAGTTTTAATATAAGAAATGACAGGATGAATCATATTAAAAAATACGATTACTAAAGGAATAAATAAAAATATAAAGAATAGTTTTTTATGCAAATGAAGAAAATTATTGTCTTTGAGGAATTAATTCTCCCTCAGGTTCTGCCGAAACAAATCCTGAAATATATATTCTGTGAATTTTTTTGGAATTGTTTGCCGTGTACTCTATCCAATTATCTTTTGAATCTGGAATAAGAGATTTTTTAGGACTTTCTACAGGTGTTCCGGAAGGTTTATTTTCAAAATTATCTGCCTGATCTGTACTTTGCAAATTACCTTTTATAGTAATTAAATTGCCAGAATTGGTTTGAGTAAAATTGATGGTATTTCCTTCCGCTTTCAAAGATTTAACACGGATATTATCTTTGTTATTTTTTGATTTTAATATAACTGTATAAACCGTTCCTCTCACTCCTGGTCTTCCTCCAAACCAGTCTTTTTTTTCTGCAGAAACTAAAATTACACGATCCTGATATAATGAGGAAACCGGCGCTTTACAGGAAAACGCCAGTATCCAAAATATGATTATAAATAATTGGTTATTCATTTTTAATCGTCTTCTCCATCATCAGTTACTTTGCCTAAAACCAAATAGTTTCCACTGTAAATAACTTCACCTTTGGATTCAGCTTTCAGTACGTAATTTCCAGGAGTTAATCTTTGACCAAATTCTTCATCAGATTTTACATTTTTCTTACTGTAAATCACTCTTCCCGATGCATCAAAAATACTGATGTCTACAAAACTGTATTTAGCAGAATCAAATCGTAAATGCGAAATTCCTTTTGAAGGATTCGGATATACTTTTGTTTCGTCTTTTTTAGATTTTACCTCTCCTGTTGCTAGTGCAACTATTGTGTTTTGAGTAGTCCAAGCCCCTCTTCCGTAAGTAGAAACCAAAACTGTTCTTGTTGCAGGCCGGTAATCTAAATTGGTAATTCTTATATTCCCAATATTTCCGCTAATGGAAGCCCAAGTCGGTGATGCAGAAAGGAAATTGGTTGTTCCCCATACTCCCATTTCTGTTCCTACGATTATTTCATTGGCATCGTCAGGATTTCTTAAAACCGTTCTTACCGGCATATCAGGAAGATTTCCTTCTTTATTCTGCCATGTTACTCCGCCGTCTGCAGAATAGAAGATACTGGTAAGATTATAGTTGGATAATGTTACAATAATTTCGTTTTCATTGGCTCCAAATTCGATATCAGAAATCGTTCCTACCGCTGGTGTTGCTATTGCTGTTGTAACATATGAAGTTGTATTAGCATTTGTTATTTTAAAGATTCTTCCCAGGTTAGTCCCAACAAACAAGGTTGTAGAAGCAGTTGTGTAAGGAGAAACCTTCAGCCAGGAAATTTGCTCGTTTGTTTGTGCCGTTCCTACTGTAACAGTGTTATTGGTAAATGTTGTTGCTGTAGCAGATAATCCACTTGTTCTGAATAAAGTTAATCCTGAACGGTAAGAATAGAAAACATTGTTTATCCTGTCTAAAGCAATCTCATTTACAAAGTGCCCGTAAGCATTCCTGTTAGCACTTGAGATAAGATAATAGGCATTGTTTGTCAATAAATAATGATTATTATAAACATAACTTGCGATTTCATAATTATCCTGATCGTCATATTCTGTGTACATTCCGTCTCCGGAAGTTGCAAGTTGGCTCGTTAAGAAATTGTTCGCCTGCGGAACGCCATACAACCACCAAGAACCATTATCCTGAGCACCAGCCAAAATTTCTTCATTAGAAGGAGTTTTAATAGGATTCAACGTTGCACTATAAAACTGTGTAACATTGTATCTTGTATTTCTAGCAGAAAAACCTCCTATTGTTCCAATTGTATTTTTATTACCAGCAAAATAAATTCCGCCGTCATTTCCAAACAACATCTGGTTGGTAGAATAGTTATTAAAAGGATTAAAAACTATTTCATGCTGGTCTGCATGTACCTGAGAAACCTGCAGGGCCGCCATATTGTTATTATTCGACCATTTTGAAATCTGTGTCCAGCTCACGCCTCCGTTTGTAGATTTAAACAGATCAATTCCTCCGATATAAACGGTATTGTCATCTAAAGGATCAGCAGCAATCACAAGGTCATAGAATGACTGTCCTCTTGTAAAATCGTTTGCAGCAATACTTGTGTCTGCGGCTGTAGGAAGTGTAATAACCGGTGCTGCATCGTTAGTAGCCTGCCAAGTTGTACCACCATCCATAGATCTTGCAATACGAATTGGCTCCGAAGTATTGTTTACTCCCTGCATGAATGCATAAATCTTATTTGCATCGGTTCTGGAAAGTGTGAAATTTACTCTTGAACCCGTATTTCCCACATTATAAATTTCGCTAAAAGTATTTCCGTCTGTAGATTTGAAAATTCGCCCTCCTGAATCTATATTTGAGAATCGGGAAGATCTGGTAGAAATCCACACTGAATTATCCGCTCCTATTTCTATTTGCTGGATAGAGTATCCTGTTGTACTGGTTGTACCGGTAGTTGTATTAAGGGCAAGCAAGTTGCTGTTTTTGGTAAATGTTGTACCACCATCTGTAGACTTGTATAATCCGGCCTGGCTTAGTCCCTGCCATCCGTCATTAAAAGAAATCCCTACATAAGCACCACTTACTCCGGCATATACTTCCGAAACACCATTATTATTTCTTACTTTAATATCATTAATATAGAAATTACCATTTCTTACTCCTGAAGAGGAATAGGTAACCGGAATGGTGAAGATCTGCGTCCATGTCGTTCCTCCATTAGTCGATTTCCATATTCCTGAGCCTACCGCATCAGTAGTTGAAGATTCTCCAGTTCCAACATAGAAGGTTTGTGGATCATTTGGATCAGAAGCCATACAGGCAATGGAAGTATTTGCCCAAAATGTACTTAACGGCGTCCATTCATTGGTACTTACAGAAGGGTCCTGGTTTACCCAAAGACCACCTGAAACACCGCCTGCAAAGACCCTTTTACCTGTTGGATCATTGGGATCAAACATTATAGTCCGGGTTCTCCCTCCTACACTGTAGGGTCCTCTTTCTACCCATGGTTCATTTACTATTTTTGCTGTAGAAGATCCGGATCCATCTGTAGTGATAAAAGACAGCGGTTTTGTAGGAGCATATCTTCCTTGAGCAATCTCCTGATTCAGTTTGGCAAGCTTATAAAAATTAGTTCCTCCTGTAACCGGATCCATTGTTCTTTTATAATCTTCCTCATTATAAAGATCGGGAGGAATTCCTGCTGTTTTTGAATATTTATGCTGTTTTTTTACACTTTTATCATATTTAGAATATAATTCCTGAAGGTGTTTTTGATTAGCATGAAGTGTATTATCTTGCGCATAAAGACCTCCGGATATGCACAACATAACACCAAAAATAATATATCTTTTCATTTTTTATATATTTCCTACAAATATACTCAAATACAACAACGATTTTATTAATTTGTATAAAAAATTACAAATTACACAAAATAACAGCTTTTAAAGTATAAAAAATTCATTATTATATTAAATGAAGACATAAAAAAAATGCCTCAAATAAATTTGAGGCATTCTGATTTATTTTGAAAAAAAATCTTAAGCTTGTACGTTGTTACCTCCTAATACGAAAGGCTCAACTTCTTTGATTTCTCCAAATTGCTGCTCGTAGTTAGTGATGTTTTGTTGAAGAGCAGAAAGTACTCTTTTAGCGTGAAGCGGAGCAAGAATAATTCTTGATCTTACTTTAGCCTGTTGTACACCTGGCATTAATTGGATGAAATCTACAACGAATTCAGATGGAGAGTGGTTTACCAATGCTAAGTTAGCATATACTCCAGCAGCTACCATTTCGTTTAATTCGATGTTGATGTTTCCATCTTGAGGATTTTGATTGTTGTCCATTGTTATAAATTATGTTTTTTAAATTCGAAATTTGAGATTGTGAAAATATAAAAATAAATCCAAACCTCAAATTTCAAATCATTAATTTTAGTTAAGGTCTTCAAATTCTTTTTTAGAACCTACAATTACATTCTGGTATTCTTTAAGACCTGTACCTGCAGGGATTCTGTGTCCTACAATTACATTTTCTTTAAGACCACTTAAGAAGTCTACTTTACCAGCAACAGCTGCTTCGTTCAGAACTTTAGTGGTTTCCTGGAATGATGCTGCAGACATGAATGACTTAGTCTGAAGAGCTGCTCTTGTAATACCTTGCAATACAGGCGTTGCTGTAGCAGGAAGTGCTTCTCTAACTTCAACTAAAGCTTGATCTTCACGCTTCAACTTAGAGTTCTCATCTCTTAATTCTCTTGCAGTAATCATCTGACCTGGTTTGAATTCTTTAGAATCACCAGCTTCAACTACCACTTTAAGACCAAACACTCTGTTGTTTTCTTCCAAGAAATCAAATTTATGCTCTAATGCACCTTCAAGGAACTGAGTATCACCTCCGTCTACGATAGATACTTTCGTCATCATCTGTCTTACGATAATTTCGAAGTGCTTATCATCAATTTTTACCCCCTGAAGACGGTAAACTTCCTGAATTTCGTTTACTAAATATTCCTGAACTGCAGTTGGGCCTTTAATTCTTAAGATGTCATCCGGAGTAATTGAACCGTCAGAAAGTGGCGAACCAGCTCTTACGAAGTCATTCTCCTGAACAAGGATCTGGTTGGAAAGTTTTACAAGGTAAATCTTTCTTTCTCCAGTTTTAGCCTCAACAATAAGTTCACGGTTACCTCTCTTGATTTTTCCGTAAGAAACTACCCCATCGATTTCAGTAACAACCGCCGGGTTTGAAGGGTTTCTTGCTTCGAATAATTCGGTAACTCTCGGAAGACCTCCGGTGATATCCCCTGCTTTTGCAGATTTTCTTGGGATCTTGATCAAGACTTTACCAGCCTTAATTTTTTCACCATCGTTTACCATTAAGTGGGCTCCTACCGGTAAGTTGTAACCTTTTTGCTCAACTCCTTTAGAATCTACCACTTTCAGAGTAGGTACGGCTTTCTTATTTCTGGATTCAGAGATTACTTTCTCTTCGAATCCTGTCTGTTCGTCAATTTCAAGCTGGAATGAAATACCCTGGATGATATCCTCGTATTCTACTTTACCAGCAGTTTCAGCAATGATTACCGCGTTATATGGATCCCATTTCGCAATAAGATCACCTTTCTTCACTTTATCACCAGATTTAACGACTAACTGAGAACCGTAAGGTACGTTAGTAATCATTAATGGTGTTCTCTGCTCATTATCGGTAACCAATCTGAATTCTGTTGTACGGGAAACTACTACTTCCGCAGTATTACCGTTTTCATCTTCAGAAGTAATTGTTCTTACTTCATCCAATTCTACGATACCGTCTCTTCTTGCAACAATAGATGGGTTTTCTGAAACGTTCGTGGATACACCCCCTTGGTGGAAGGTTCTCAACGTAAGCTGAGTACCTGGTTCCCCAATTGATTGAGCTGCAATTACACCTACCGCTTCACCCATGTGGATCATTTTACCTGTTGCTAAGTTTCTACCGTAACACTTCGCACAGATACCTTTCTTAGTTTCACAAGTAAGCGGAGAACGAACTTCAACAAATTCTAAACCTGCTGCTTCAATTCTCTTCGCTAATGCTTCATTAATTACCTGGTCTGCTTCAGTGATTAACTCATCTGTTTCAGGATCATAGATGTTGTGAAGAGAAACTCTACCTAAGATTCTTTCGGAGATCTTTTCAACGATCTCATCATTTTTCTTAAGTGCAGTCACTTCAGTACCTCTTAAAGTACCACAGTCGTCTTCTGTAACGATAACGTCCTGAGCAACGTCTACCAATCTTCTTGTTAAGTAACCAGCATCGGCTGTCTTAAGAGCGGTATCTGCAAGACCTTTACGGGCACCGTGAGTAGAGATAAAGTACTCAAGGATGGAAAGACCTTCTTTAAAGTTTGCCAAGATCGGGTTTTCAATAATTTCCGCACCGGTAGAACCAGCTTTTTGCGGTTTTGCCATCAAACCTCTCATTCCGGATAACTGACGGATCTGTTCTTTGGAACCCCTCGCCCCGGAATCAAGCATCATATATACAGAGTTGAATCCACCTTGATCGGTTTTCATTCTACCCATGATCATTTCAGTTAATCCGGCGTTGGTATTAGTCCAAACGTCGATTACCTGGTTATAACGTTCTGTATCTGTAATCAGACCCATGTTATAGTTGGCTCTAATTTCGTCTACTGCTTCAATGGACTGAGCAATCATTTTTTTCTTCTCAACAGGAACTACAATATCTCCAAGTGAGAAGGAAAGACCTCCTTTAAATGCATTTGAATATCCTAAATCTTTCATTGCATCCAGGAACTTCACCGTTGTAGGGAAGTCGGTATCAGCAAGGATCTTACCGATCACATTTCTTAATGATTTCTTAGTCAGAAGTTCATTGATATATCCTGATTGTTTAGGAACAATCTGGTTGAATAAGATTCTACCTACGGAAGTTTCGATCAATCTTGTTACTAATTCTCCGTTTTCTTTAACAGGCAGTCTACATCTTACTTTAGCGTTTAATGATACTCTTCCTTCAGCATAAGCGATTTCCGCTTCTTCCGGAGAATAGAATGCAAGACCTTCACCTTTTACTTTCATATCTTCTGTAGAGCTCAATTCTTTGGTCATGAAATAAAGACCAAGAACCATGTCCTGAGAAGGTACAGTAATAGGAGAACCGTTTGCAGGGTTCAAGATGTTCTGAGAACCCAGCATCAATAACTGAGCTTCAAGGATCGCTTCAGGACCTAACGGTAAGTGTACCGCCATCTGGTCACCATCGAAATCGGCGTTGAATGCTGTTGTTACCAACGGGTGAAGCTGAATTGCCTTACCTTCGATCATCTTAGGCTGGAATGCCTGGATACCCAGTCTGTGAAGAGTAGGTGCTCTGTTCAGTAGAACAGGGTGACCTTTCATCACGTTTTCAAGGATATCATATACTACAGGCTCTTTTCTGTCGATGATTCTCTTTGCAGATTTCACCGTTTTTACAATACCTCTCTCGATCAGTTTTCTAATGATGAACGGTTTGTAAAGTTCTGCTGCCATATCTTTAGGAATACCACATTCGTGAAGCTGTAAGTTTGGACCTACAACAATTACGGAACGCGCAGAGTAGTCTACCCTTTTTCCTAGTAAGTTCTGACGGAAACGACCTTGTTTACCTTTCAATGAATCAGAAAGTGATTTCAATGGTCTGTTTGATTCAGATTTTACGGCAGAAGATTTTCTTGTATTATCGAATAATGAATCTACTGATTCCTGAAGCATACGCTTCTCGTTTCTCAAGATTACTTCCGGAGCTTTGATCTCTAATAGTCTTTTCAGACGGTTGTTTCTGATAATAACTCTTCTGTAAAGGTCATTTAAGTCAGAAGTTGCGAAACGTCCTCCATCCAATGGAACCAATGGTCTTAGTTCTGGTGGTATTACTGGAAGCACACGCATAATCATCCACTCCGGTCTGTTGATCATTCTTGTATTGGCACCTCTTAATGCTTCTACAACGTTCAATCTTTTAAGAGCTTCAGTTCTTCTTTGCTTGGAACCTTCATTGTGAGCTTTGTGTCTTAAATCGAAAGACAATGCATCAAGATCGATTCTTTTTAACAGATCTTCAACAGCTTCAGCACCCATTCTGGCGATGAATTTGTTTGGATCGGAATCATCAAGATACTGGTTTTCCACAGGAAGAGTGTCCATGATATCAAGGTACTCTTCTTCTGTAAGGAACTCCATATTATCGAAGTCGGAACCGTCTAATTTTTTAGCAATACCCTGCTGAATCACTACATATCTTTCGTAGTAGATGATCATGTCTAATTTCTTAGAAGGAATTCCTAAAAGGTAACCGATTTTGTTCGGTAATGAACGGAAATACCAGATGTGCGCAATAGGCACTACAAGGTTGATGTGTCCGATTCTCTCTCTTCTTACTTTTTTCTCAGTAACTTCTACTCCACAACGGTCACAAACGATCCCTTTGTAACGAATTCTCTTGTATTTACCACAAGCACATTCGTAATCCTTTACCGGACCAAAGATTTTTTCACAGAACAAACCGTCTCTTTCAGGTTTATGTGTTCTGTAGTTAATAGTTTCCGGTTTTAAAACTTCCCCTCTTGATTCCTGAAGAATCGATTCCGGTGAAGCTAAACCGATGGTTATTTTATTAAATCTACTTGATTTATTTTTATTTGACATTTTTTAGATTTTAGATTTTGGATTATAAATTTTGGATTATAAATTCTGAATTGATTCAAAATTCAACACTCAAAATTTAAAATTATTCCTCAAGTCTTACATCAAGTCCAAGTCCTTGTAATTCGTGAAGTAATACATTGAATGATTCCGGAATACCTGGTTCAGGCATCGATTCACCTTTTGCAATTGCTTCATAAGTTTTTGCTCTACCAATCACGTCATCCGACTTCACAGTCAGAATCTCTCTCAGGATATTTGATGCTCCAAATGCTTCAAGAGCCCAAACCTCCATCTCTCCGAATCTCTGACCTCCGAATTGAGCTTTACCTCCTAACGGCTGCTGAGTAATCAATGAGTAAGGACCAATAGAACGTGCGTGCATCTTATCATCAACCATGTGTCCTAGTTTCAGCATATAAATAATACCTACTGTAGCCGGCTGAGTAAATCTTTCTCCTGTACCACCATCATAAAGGTGAGTGTTACCGAATTTCGGAAGACCAGCTTTTTCTGTATATTCAGTGATCTGATCAAGGCTTGCTCCATCGAAAATTGGTGTAGCGAACTTCAGACCCAGTTTCTGACCAGCCCATCCAAGAACTGTTTCATAAATCTGTCCGATGTTCATACGGGAAGGTACCCCAAGTGGATTCAATACGATATCTACCGGTGTTCCGTCTTCAAGGAATGGCATATCTTCTTCACGAACGATTCTTGAAACGATACCTTTGTTACCGTGACGTCCTGCCATTTTATCCCCTACATTCAACTTACGTTTTTTAGCGATATACACTTTTGCCAATTTCATGATTCCTGCAGGAAGCTCATCTCCGATAGAAATAGCGAACTTCTCACGGTTTTTAACTCCTTGGATATCATTGAACTTGATTTTATAGTTGTGAATTAACTGTTTTACCAATTCATTCTTATCGTTATCTACAGTCCAGTCTGCACCGCTTACGTTTACGTAATCTTCAACTGAAGTCAATAATTTATGAGTGAACTTCACACCTTTACCGATGATTTCTTCATCAAGGTCATTGGTAACTCCCTGAGAAGTTTTACCGCCTACCAGTGTGTTTAATTTTTCAATTAAAGTGTTTCTCAACTCATCAAACTTAGCCTTGTAAGTGTTTTCAATTTCTTCAAGCTTAAGTTTTTCTTCAGTTCTTTTCTTTTTATCTTTAATATTTCTGGAGAACAATTTTTTATTGATCACAACACCTCTTAATGAAGAATCTGCTTTCAATGAAGCATCTTTTACATCACCGGCTTTGTCACCAAAGATGGCTCTAAGAAGTTTCTCTTCCGGAGTTGGGTCAGATTCACCTTTTGGCGTAATCTTACCGATCATAATATCACCAGGCTTCACTTCAGCTCCAATTCTGATCATACCGTTCTCGTCAAGATCTTTAGTTGCTTCTTCAGAAACGTTAGGAATATCTGCTGTCAGTTCTTCCATACCTAATTTGGTATCACGAACTTCAAGTGAATACTCATCAACGTGGATTGAAGTAAACCAGTCTTCACGTACTACTTTTTCGTTGATTACGATGGCATCCTCAAAGTTATATCCTTTCCAAGGCATGAAGGCTACCACTAAGTTTCTACCAAGAGCTAATTCTCCGTTTTCAGTAGCATAACCGTCGCAAAGTACCTGTCCTTTATGCACTGTTTCACCTACTCTTACGTTTGGTCTCAGTGTAATTGTTGTACTCTGGTTGGTTTTTCTGAACTTAGTAAGATGGTAAGTTTTAGTAGCAGATTCAAACTGTACTAAATCTTCGTCAGCGCTTCTTTCATATTTGATGGTGATCTTATCAGCATCTACATATTCTACAAGACCTGTACCTTCAGCATTGATCAAGATTCTAGAATCTTTGGCAACCTGCTGTTCCAGACCTGTACCCACGATTGGAGCTTGTGGCTTCAATAGAGGAACTGCCTGACGCATCATGTTGGATCCCATCAATGCACGGTTCGCATCATCATGCTCCAGGAACGGAATCAATGAAGCTGAAATACCAGAGATCTGGTTTGGAGCTACATCGATAAGGTTAACCTGAGATGGCTCAACTACCGGGTAGTCACCATCTAGTCTTGCAATAATCCTGTCTGTTAAGAAATCACCGTTATCAGTCAATTCTACGTTCGCCTGAGCAATTACTTTATCTTCTTCGTCTTCTGCATTCAGATAAATAGGATCTGCAGTAAGGTCTACTTTACTATTCTCTACTTTTCTGTATGGAGTTTCGATGAAACCTAAGGTATTGATTTTAGCATAGATTCCTAGAGATGAAATCAAACCGATGTTTGGTCCTTCCGGAGTTTCAATCGGGCAAATTCTTCCGTAGTGGGTATGGTGAACGTCACGAACCTCGAAACCTGCTCTTTCTCTTGATAAACCACCAGGCCCTAGTGCAGAAAGTCTACGCTTGTGCGTGATCTCTGAAAGCGGGTTGGTCTGGTCCATGAACTGAGAAAGCTGGTTGGTACCAAAGAACGAGTTAATTACTGATGTTAATGTTTTTGCATTTACAAGATCAAGTGGAGTAAAGATTTCGTTATCTCTAACGTTCATTCTTTCTTTGATCGTTCTTGCAATTCTTGAAAGACCTACACCGAACTGTCCTGCCAATTGCTCACCAACAGTTTTAATTCTTCTGTTTGATAAGTGGTCAATATCATCAACCTCAGCTTTAGAGTTAACAAGCTCGATCAAGTGTCTTACAATAGCAATGATATCTTCTTTTGTAAGAACTTCAGTGGTAGTTGGAATATTAAGACCTAACTTTTTGTTTAGTCTGTAACGTCCTACTTCACCAAGTGAATATCTTTGCTCGGAGAAGAATAATTTTTCAATGATTCCTCTTGCTGTTTCCTCATCTGGCGGATCTGCATTTCTTAACTGACGGTAAATATACTCTACCGCTTCTTTTTCAGAGTTGGTAGGGTCTTTCTGTAATGTATTCTGGATGATAGAGAATTCATTGCTGTTTTCTTTGTGAATCAGGATAGATTTCACACCAGCATCAAGAATAAGATCTAAATGTTCTTTTTCAAGAATAGTTTCTCTGTCCAGGATGATTTCGTTTCTTTCAATAGAAACTACTTCACCTGTATCTTCGTCTACGAAATCCTCGAACCAAGTGTTCAATACTCTCGCAGCCAATGTTCTTCCTTCTACTTTCTTAAGGGCCGCTTTAGAAACTTTCACTTCTTCAGCAAGGTCGAAGATCTGAAGGATATCCTTATCAGATTCGTAACCGATCGCTCTTAACAGGGTAGTTAATGGTAACTTTTTCTTACGGTCGATATATGCGTACATAACGCTGTTGATATCGGTCGTAAATTCCATCCAAGATCCTTTGAAAGGGATAATTCTTGAATAGTACAGTTTAGTTCCGTTTGCGTGGTAAGTCTGTCCGAAGAATACACCAGGTGAACGGTGAAGCTGCGTAACAATAACTCTTTCAGCACCATTGATGATGAAAGATCCACTAGGCGTCATATAAGGAACCGGGCCTAAATACACATCCTGAACCACAGTCTGGAAATCCTCGTGCTCAGGGTCTGTACAATACAATTTAAGTCTTGCTTTAAGAGGAACTGAATACGTCAATCCTCTTTCCACACACTCGTTAATTGAATAACGTGGAGAATCTACCAGATAATCAAGGAATTCCAATACGAACTGATTTCTAGAATCGGTGATCGGGAAGTTTTCCTGGAAGGTTCTGTATAAACCTTCGTCTGTTCTGTCTTCTGGAAGGGTATCAAGCTGGAAAAAATCTCTGAAAGACTCTAACTGGATGTCCAGGAAGTCAGGAGTGATAATTTTTCCTTTAGCTGATGAGAAGTTAATTCTCTGATTCCCCCTTGTAGTTGCTGTTGTTTTACTCATAAAACTTTTAAGAAAGGGTTAAAAAATATTTTGATTCATTAAAAAATATCAGGAAAGAAAAAGAAAAAGAGAGAAAAGATAAAAGACTTCATAATGTTTGGCGCTATTAGAAATCGTCTTTATTCTTTGTTCTTTATTCTTACAATCTAATCCTAACTGCAACGCTGGTATATCTTTTCACAGCGTAATGCAAAATATTTTTATTTACTTTTGAGGCAGAACTAGCCGCAGTATCTATATACGAGAAATCCCTTTCATTATTTTCCATGAAAGAGTTGATTTTCAATATTTTATAGATTTACAAACAATTATTCGCGCCAAAAGAGGGACAAAGGTACGAAATTACATTCATATAGACAAATAAAACCTCTTCATTTTGAGAGCATTAAAAGTTTTCAAATAAAAAAGGCCGTCCCGAAGGACAGCCTTTCATTTTATAAAATGTGAAAATTATTTTACAATGATCTTATAAGATTTCATTGTTGATTTAGTTTCTATTTTTACAATATAAACACCTGCCGGTAGTGAAGCTGTATTAATTTCAGCATTACCAGAGAATTTATCTGATTTGATTAATTGCCCTTGAGCAGAGAATAGTGTATAAGTTCCTGCTTCGCCAGATTTAACGTTTAAGTTTTCACCTGATTTAACCGGGTTAGGATACACACTAATATCACTTGCAGTTGAAGTAACATCTGAATCAGCTATTCCTTTACCTGACTTCGCCAAAGCACTCTTTAACTGAGCAGCGTAAGGAGATAATGGAGAATCAGGGGCTCCTCTCTTTACAAGATCTGTATCCACAACAGCCTGGATACCATCTTTATCCACATCATTGATTCTGGAAATAAATCCTGAACCAAGGTCATCCAGGTTACCTTTACCAATAGCATATAAATCGAAGCTTGCACCGTTTGAGGTAAGATCTACAAAATCAAGATCAGCATCTCCATCAGTATTTTTAGTAGCATATTTCAATACACCCGAATCCGGAGAAGTTTCCAAAATATCAGCAATACCATTAGCACCTACAGCCACACCTAAATCTATAACACCATTATGATCTGCATCAATCTGATCAATTACTGATGTTGGAACACCTGATTCAAATAAATCAAGAATACCATCATTATCAGAATCTAAATCCAAATAGTCAGCAATACCATCACCTAAAGTAGGAATAACAAAAAGATCTCCTTCTACGTCATCATTCTCAAATAAGCCATCATGATTCAAATCTTCAACAGCATCCAGAATTCCATCATTATCAGAATCAAGGTCACATGCATCCACAATTCCGTCACCATCTGTATCAATAGTAGGAGATTTGTCATTGACCGCTGTACATCCTTCTGCACAATCCGGAATACCGTTACCGTTATTATCAATACTGTCATTACCGTTAGGACACTGATCGAAGCAGTTTGGCACTCCATCATTATCATCGTCTCTGCTTGCAAATGCATTATAGATATAGTAGTTTTGAGGAATACGTACCCCCGTACCACTATAGAACGTCACTTTAATACGGTTGAAAGGTTTGGTCGCCTTACCTCCTACATAAAATTTATTGGAATCTGTAGTGAAGAAATTTCCACTAATTAAGCTTCCTGTACTTGTGAAAATGTCTGTCTGAGTATTATTATTGTAAAGGGTTACCGTAATATTTTCAAGAACACTCACCCCGATTAGATTCGCAGCTTTTTCCAATGTAAATCCAGCATACGTATTAGCAGGAAGTAAGCTATTGGTACTTACAGTTGCATATGCTGAGAAAATACTTAACAATGAAGCAGCGGGAATAGTTGCTGTAGCATAATTAGATGTATTGGTATCTACAATAGCCGCTGGGTTTACCATTTTTGCTAAAATAAGACCAAAAAGTCCAGGACCGGAAGTCCAGTTAGTTCCTGATACAAGATTTCCCTGAATTGCAGAACCACTTGTCTGGATTTTATCATTACATTCACAAGATGCAGGCTCCTCAAATGCATAATATACTTTTAAAGATCCCAGATTAACACCTAAGGTCTGTGTAACTTTCAAACGCACTTCGTTAAAAGGCTTAGTTGTTGTCACTGAAACTTTTTGTTTTCCGGTACCAAAGCCCAGAACTTTAATGTTAATTAAACCACCACCATCAGATAATGTTCTAGAATCCTGAAGCTGGCCATATAAATAAGTTTCTACTGTAATATTTTTTAAGAACTCTGCACTTAAAAGTTTTCCTTCATCGTCAGGAGAGATCACAAAACCTGCTTTGTTTCCTGCCGGATAAACCTGATTTTTATCCAATACTCCTACTGAGTAAGATCCAAGAAGTCCAGCCGGCAATACAATTGATCCGTAAGAATTCTTATCTCCGTCCCCTATTCTTTCTCTGTTTTGAACAAAAGAAAGCGGAGCAATGAAGCTGCTGCTTCCTGATACGTTTCCATCTACACCGCTTCCCGCAATAATATCATCACAGATTCCATTGTTATCAACAGGAACTTTAGTAGGATCAAATGCAAAGGCATAATATACATTCAGTGCACTGAATATAGACAGTACATTGGTTTGGTATAGTCTTACTTCGTCAAATTCTCTTGTCGTTTTCATATGCAGGAAAATTCTGTTTTTGCTTCCTCCGAACGCAGGAACAGACAATAAGGTACTGCTTGTAGTAGATTCCTGAAGCACTCCATTTTTGTAGGTACTGATTCTTAATGAACTTAACAGGTCTACTGTGATAAAACTTGTCCCCAAATCCACATTAAAACCTGTAATGTATCCTGCAGAATAAGTAGTATTTGTGTTTTTCACAGATATACCGTTTCCACTTACTAAAGAAGCAAAGTTCCCCATACTTACACTATTATCCAGATTCGCATCTATTACAGGATTCATACTCCCGTTATAACACGCCAAGCAAATACCTGAATTATTTACAGGTTTAGCTTCTACCCCCATCCCTCGGATAGGCTCATAGCCTTTTTGAGCAGATACTGCCGCTGACATCATAAATATCATCAGCATGACTACAAATTTCTCGAATAATTTTTTTGCCATTTTTTTTGTTTTTGTTTTTATTAAGTTTTGTGTTTATTTTAAATTAGAATGCCTTCCAAATTGTGCCATTGCAGCCTTCATGAGCATGTATAGTAATATTATATCGAATTGCTCCTTCTTCGGCCGAAGTACAAGATGTACCCGCAGCAGCAGCAATTCCTTTCATCTGAATAGCCGCTCCGGTTGAAGATGCCGCTGTAGGAGCCATATTTATTCCTACAACCGTGTTAGTAGCTGTTGATTGCCCGAAAAAAGCATGCTGAGTATTAGCATATATAGTCTGGTTAGCTGTTGTTGCCTGCGCTCCAATACCTATCGCCATAGCCGCACCTCCTGAAGCAGTCACTGTATTACTATTTCCAAAAGCATAATTACTACTCGTTACATTATTTGATGACCCCAAAACAAAGCCCGCGAAAGTATTATTATTCCCCAAGGCAATACCAGAAGTACTACCCGCAACACCCGCATTGAGATTACCCATTGCGAATTGATTGGATCCATTCAGATTATTATTATTACCAATTGCTTTTGCTCCGTTAGTAGTTGTATTACCCGAACCTATAGCAACACCTGGAAAATTAGGTCCCTGTGCGGAAACCGTATTATCTTTGCCCAGAACAACACTAGAAGATAATGTTGTATCTGATATTGTATTGTTTGATCCCCATACAAGAGAAGCATATGGACCGGCAGCTGTAGTATTTCCACCACGTAAAGTACCATCAGTATATAAAATTCCTTTTATTGCACCAGCCGTAGCAATTACCAAATTCTGAGAATCTTTTGTTCCTAAAAAATTTCCGGAAGAAATTGTACTTCCCACTACACCGGCGGCGGCGGTTGTCCCTGAGTTCCCAGTAGTACGCCAGTCTGAAGACGTAGTAAATATCCATACTGTTCCATCAAAATAATAATATCCCGGAGTTGTTACATTAATCGTCGAACCAGCAGGAGTAGCGTTAATAGATGTAACATATACCAAAGCCCCCGTCTGAGCTGCAGCGTACGTTTTAGCAGCCAATTGGCTCAATGAAAGCCTTGGCGCAATAATTCCATCAGGCTTATTGATATTTGTTGGAAACCCGACTACATCCAATGTAGCCTGGGGAAGACCAGTATTAATTCCAACTTGTGCGTTTATAAGATATCCTGTAAAGGATAAAACAGCAAGTGTTAATAATTTGTTTTTCATTAAATTGATATTTGTTGTTTTTTTATGTTTTATGTTTTTTTTATACTATTGAACTCAAATACTGTATAGCTTAACATGTATTAATTCCAACCTGTGCGTTTATGGGGTGACACTCATAAAGGATAAAGCTATTACTACTAATATTTGTTTTCGTTAAAGCAATTGGAAGATGTACGATTAAGATAATTTATCCGGAAACTTAATGACAAAGTCAAAACCTGCCTCAATTTTAGGATCTTCAACAGAATGTATAGTGCATTTATACTGTTGTACAATTCCTGCGTCTCTGCATATGAAGCTCAGATGACCGCTTACTCATTTCTATAGAAGCCTTACTAAGAACGGGAATCTTATCTTTTTGTGAATATTTTGTAAACTCACCAGTTTTATAAAGAGAGCATGATACAGTAGAATTCTGTACTGCTAAAGATGTGGTGCTGAGATTTTCTATCTGCCATGCAAACAACATATTGATACAATATGCTATAGCACAGCTATAGAAGATAAAGTAATTTATTTTCAATGATGTATGTGTTTTTTTCGGTACAAATATAGTAAATTTTCAATTAAAACAACTTTTTAATATTAAATTTTAACAAAAAACAAACATTTAAGCAAATAATAAACATTTAATTATGTTAATTTTTACGATATACACAACAATAATCAATTATCAAAACATACATATCAATAATACCTGATTATTTTAACAAAATACATTGATTTTTAGAATGTTATAAAAACAAAAAAAGCCCGGACATTGCTGTCCGGGCTTCTTATTTTATAGTAAATTGAATTATTTCAATTCTACTTCAGCACCAGCTTCTTCTAATTGCTTCTTAAGAGCTTCAGCTTCGTCTTTAGAGATTCCTTGCTTGATAGCAGCAGGAGCTCCGTCTACGATATCTTTAGCTTCTTTAAGACCAGCACCAGTTAAATCTTTTACCAATTTAACGATAGCCAATTTAGAAGCACCTGCAGACTTAAGAATTACATCGAATTCTGTTTTTTCTTCAGCAGCTTCACCTGCACCACCTGCAGCAACTACTACAGCAGCAGCAGCTGGCTCAATTCCGTACTCATCCTTAAGGATAGTAGCTAATTCGTTTACGTCTTTTACTGTTAGGTTTACTAGCGTTTCAGCTAAATTTTTTAAATCTGACATTGTTGTAATGTTTTTGTTGATTATTTATTTAATTTTTTGAGTGTAATTATTCAGCAGCTGGCGTTTCGTCAGTGCTTTCTGCAGCAGGAGCTTCCGGAGCCTCAGCAGCAGGAGTTTCTTCTACAGCAGGTGCAGCTTCTTCAGCGGCAGTTTCTACTGTTTCAGATTTGTTTTGAAGAGCAGAAACAACTCTTTGAATTGGAGACTGAAGCAATCCGATGATTTCACCGATCATTTCTTCTCTAGACTTAATGCTTACTAAGGCATCAAGATTGTTGTCACCAACATAGAAAGTTTCCTGTACAAAAGCAGACTTTAATGCCGGCTTCTCTTCTTTTTTTCTGAAGTCTTTAATTAATTTTGCTGGAGCGTTAGCTGTATCAGCAACCATTAATGCAGAGTTACCTTTGAATGTTTGGAACATTTCAGAGAAATCTACTCCGTCAATCTGCTCCATTGCTTTCTGTAAAAGTGTATTTTTTACTACTTTTACTTTAATATTCTGCTTGAAAGCCTGTCTTCTGAAATCAGAAGATTTAGCAGCGTTCAAACCGTCTAAATCTGCTACATAAACTACTTTCGCATCCTGAAGCAAATCTTTGATCTCTTGTATTGCTACAACTTTTTGGTCTTTTGTCATTGTCTTAAGGATTATTATTAGTTAACAGATTTACTATCAATTGCAATACCCGGGCTCATTGTAGAAGACAAATAAATGCTCTTCACATAAGTACCTTTAGCAGCAGTTGGTTTCATTTTGATCAATGTAGAAATTAATTCCTGAGCATTTTCTTTGATTTTAACAGCATCGAAAGATACTTTACCAATACCAGCATGGATGATACCATACTTGTCTACTTTGAAATCAATTTTACCTGCTTTTACTTCAGTTACTGCTTTACCAATTTCCATAGTTACAGTTCCTGATTTAGGGTTAGGCATAAGACCTCTTGGACCTAATACTCTACCTAATGGACCTAATTTACCCATAACAGCTGGCATAGTAACGATAACGTCAACATCTGTCCAACCTTCTTTTATTTTTTGTAAATATTCGTCAAGACCTACATAATCAGCTCCAGCTTCTTTTGCTTCAGCTTCTTTATCTGGTGTAACCAATGCCAAAACTTTAACATCTTTACCAGTACCGTGAGGAAGAGATACAACACCTCTTACCATTTGGTTTGCTTTTCTTGGATCTACACCCAATCTTACAGCGATATCTACAGAAGCATCAAACTTTGTAGTGTTTACTTCTTTTACAAGAGCAGAACCTTCTTCAAGGTTATAGATTCTTCCTTTTTCTACTTTGCTTAAAGCTTCCTTTTGCTTTTTAGTCAATTTTGCCATTTCTATTAGTTTTAAGCGTTAAAAGTTGGTTTAGTTCCTGTTACTCTTAATCCCATAGATCTAGCAGTACCTGCAACCATAGAAACTGCAGAATCCATTGTAAAGCAGTTAAGGTCAGTCATTTTATCCTCAGCGATTTTCTTTACCTGATCCCAAGATACAGAACCTACTTTGTTTCTGTTTGGTTCTCCGGAACCTCCTTTGATCTTAGCCGCATCCATTAACTGAATTGCTGCAGGTGGAGTTTTAATAACGAATTCAAAAGATTTGTCTTCGTATACTGTAATTACTACAGGTAAAACTTGCCCTGGCTTATCTTGGGTTCTCCCGTTAAATTGCTTACAAAACTCCATGATGTTCACACCTGCAGAACCCAATGCTGGACCTACTGGTGGAGAAGGGTTAGCCGCGCCACCTTTCACCTGAAGCTTTACCATTTTAAAGACTTTCTTAGCCATTTTTAATTTTTTTAGTTTGAATAATTAATGAGTTTGGAAGCATTTATTATTCAGCAGATTACCGACTCACATACAGTAAATCTACTTTTCGGACTGCAAAATTATGAAATATTTTTGAATTAGCAAATGGAAAGTGCTGATTTTTAGAAAAGAATATGAATATTTTTTTATTTACATTTATAAAAGACAAAGCTCCATGGGACTGAATTTTTTTAGTCTTGGGTATATTTTTAGTGTTTTATTGTCTTATTAAAATCTAAAATGAGTTTATTACAATATGGAAACCAAGCAATACGAACTCACTTCCAATATTAAGCATATCCAATCAAATTCTTTTAAAGCCCCTGTGTTTCACCAATCTTTTTCATAACTGCCCTTTTAACAAAAATAAAAGAACAAAAAAAACATAATCACAAAAAAAAGACTGCCGAAACAGCAGTCTTTATATATTTTAAAAGTATGAATTATACCTTTTCTACTTGCATATAGCTAAGCTCCATTGGAGTTTTTCTACCGAAGATCAGTACAGAAACTTCAATTTTCTTCTTGTCTTCAAGAATTTTTTCAACAGTTCCGTTGAATCCATTGAAAGGTCCGTCAATTACTTTAACGTTTTCACCTACAATAAACGGAATCTCAACATCGGTTGCAAATTCTGAAAGCTCATCCATTCTTCCCAGCATTCTGTTGACCTCAGATTTTCTCATCGGAACAGGATCACCTCCTTTTGTTAAGCTTAAGAAAGATATTACTCCCGGAATGTTTTTAATTGCGTGAGGAATTTCTCCCATCAGATCAGCTTCGATCATTAAGTATCCAGGATAGTAAGGTTTCTCTTTAGGAACTTTTTTTCCGTTTCTGATCTGAATAACCTTTTCCATAGGAATAACCACTTGAGTAACGTACTGCTCAAACCCTAAACGTTTGATTTCTGTCTCAATATAGTTTTTCACTTTATTTTCCTGTCCGCTGATTGCTTTCAGCACATACCATTTCAATTCGCTCATTATGGGAAAATACTTTTTTAGTTGAACACGTTAATTAGCATTCCAATTATGTTGCTGATTGCTTTTGAAAACAATTCATCAACTCCAAAGGTAAACAATGCCAAAATCACTGTAGCAATAGTTACCACAATAGTAGAAGACTGAAGATCAGCCCACTTTGGCCATTCAACTTTATGTCTGAATTCGTTATAAGAACCTTTTAAAAAATCGACAAATGAACTCATAATTAATATTTGCACGGGCACAAGGATTCGAACCCTGATCAACGGTTTTGGAGACCGGTATCCTACCATTGGACGATGCCCGTAGATAAAAAGCTTCCGAGAGTTTCCTTTCGGAAGCTTTATTTATTTTAAGATAATTAGTCTAAGATTTCAGTTACCTGACCTGAACCAACTGTTCTACCTCCTTCTCTGATCGCAAATCTAAGACCTACGTTAAGAGCGATTGGCTGTAACAATTCTACAGTGATCTCTAAGTTATCACCAGGCATTACCATTTCTACACCTTCTGGTAAGAAGATCTCACCTGTAACGTCAGTAGTTCTTACGTAGAACTGAGGACGGTACTTGTTGTGGAATGGAGTGTGACGTCCACCTTCTTCTTTAGAAAGGATATAAACTGATGCTTTGAATTTTTTGTGTGGCTTAACAGAATCTTTCTTAGCGATTACCATACCTCTCTTGATGTCAGTTTTTTCAATACCTCTCAACAATAGACCTACGTTATCACCAGCTTCACCTCTGTCAAGGATTTTTCTGAACATCTCAACTCCTGTAATAGTAGAAGTTAATTTTTCTTCACCCATACCGATGATATCAACAGGATCACCTGTATTGATAATACCAGCTTCGATTCTACCAGTTGCAACAGTACCTCTACCTGTAATAGAGAATACGTCTTCGATTGGCATCAAGAATGGCTTATCAGTATCTCTTGGTGGCTGCTCGATCCAGTTATCAACAGCATCCATTAATTCTTCAACGCTCTTGAACCACTTATCTTCAGTATCAGGAGTAGCTGCTGTAGCTGCTGTAAGAGCACCTAATGCAGAACCTTGAATTACTGGAGAGTTATCTCCGTCAAAATCGTAAGTAGATAATAAGTCTCTAAGCTCCATTTCAACAAGCTCTAACAACTCAGCATCATCCACCATGTCAACTTTGTTCATGAAAACAACGATTCTAGGTACATTTACCTGACGGCAAAGTAGGATATGTTCTCTAGTCTGAGGCATTGGACCGTCAGTTGCAGCACATACTACGATAGCTCCGTCCATTTGAGCAGCACCAGTTACCATGTTCTTTACGTAATCCGCGTGACCTGGACAGTCAACGTGAGCATAGTGTCTTTTTTCAGTTTCGTATTCGATGTGAGCAGTATTGATAGTAATACCTCTTTCTTTTTCTTCTGGAGCAGAGTCAATTGCAGAGAAGTCTTTTTTCTCAGCAAGACCTTTGCTAGCTAGTACAGCAGAAATTGCAGCTGTAAGAGTAGTTTTACCATGGTCAACGTGACCAATAGTACCAATGTTCAAGTGTGGTTTGTTACGATTAAACGTTTCCTTTGCCATGATTTAAAATTATTTATTTTATTATTTTTCAATTTTTCGGTGTGCAAATATAATGATTTTTTAAATACTAAAATCTTTTTTATTTAAAAAAGTTTCAATATTCAATCAAAGAAGCACAAACCTTATATTTCAATGTATTGAGACTGCAAATTTACACAAATTTCCGGATTGAAAAAAATCATTATAAACGTTTTTATTTGAAAGCATAAAGTATGTGACTAATTCTGAATAATATAGGAAGTAAAAAAATATTTGCAAATAAAATTACACTATAAAAACCGCCATTAATATTTCCTCGTATATATAATAGAATACAATAATATTACGAGAATCTTTATCCTTCTTTTAGATGTTAATTATTCTAATATTTTTCAGGGCTAACAATTTTTGAAGATAATATAATACCCGAAAATATGGTCCAGGAACTTTTAACAGGATTGTGGCTTAAGAAAACACATGATTATTTTGATGCAAGAAGCGCGGAAAACTATGTTTTCCGCGCTTCACATAATATAGATAGAAGAAATATTAAATCTGTTGGGACTTTTTCGTCCTGTTGAAGATCCAGAAAATAATCGGGAAGATCAACAATGTTAATATAGTCGCTGTAATCAACCCTCCGATAATCACGATGGCTAAAGGTTTCTGAGATTCCGAACCGATACCTGTGGACAATGCGGCAGGCATCAATCCTATCGAAGCCATCAGAGCTGTCATGATAACAGGGCGGGTTCTGGATTTTACCCCGTTTAATATGGCATTGTCTAAGCTCAATCCGTTCTTGACATTCTGATGAAACTCAGTAATAAGGATAACTCCATTTTGGATACAGATACCGAGCAAAGCAATCATTCCCACTCCGGCTGAAATTCCGAAATTCATTCTGGTAAGATGCAGGGCAATAATCCCTCCGATCAGTGCAAAAGGTACGTTCGCCAATACCAGCAATGAGTCTTTCATATTTCCAAAAAGGATGAACAGTAAGAAGAAAATCCCCAGAATGCTGATCGGAACCACCTGCGCCAGTCTGTGTGAAGCTCTCTGC
The DNA here is from genome assembly GCF_052044665.1 of Chryseobacterium sp. 22532. NCBI lineage: Bacteria > Pseudomonadati > Bacteroidota > Flavobacteriia > Flavobacteriales > Weeksellaceae > Chryseobacterium > Chryseobacterium sp. 22532. Next base: position 149,559 of record NZ_JBQENJ010000005.1, on the reverse strand, counting down.
TGGTTTTCAAACTGACCTGTCCAGCCAATGGAATAACCGTCCGGAAGATCAATATTGGCCACTCTTTTCTGTGCATCCGCAATGGTACTTCCTAAATCACGGTCACGAATCGAGAATTTCACCCCGATGTATCTTTTAATATCATCTCTGTAAATAAATGCAGCTCCGTTATCTTTTACAATAGTACTGATCTCCTTCAGCGGAATCTTCGCCCCGTCCTGTGTAGGAACCATTAAGGAAGCAATATCATTTTCATCTTTTCTGTATTCCTGGGAATACCTGAGACGAATCGGGAATTTTCTTTCGCCGTCAAACATTTCCGATGCCGTTTTTCCTCCAAAAGCCATTTCCAGTACAGACTGTGCGTCGTCGGGCATTACTCCGTAAGCCGCCATTTTATCCCGGTCCAGCACGACACTTACTTCCGGCTGACCGATATTTTTAATGATCCCGGGATCTTTTACTCCGTCTACGTCTTTGATCTGTTTTAAAACCTCATCCGCCAATTTGTCCAGGGTTTCCAGATTATCACCATAAATTTTGATTCCGTTCTCCGCTTTGAAACCAGCTACGGCTTCTGCCACATTATCTGAGATGGGTTGGGAATAATTAAAGGTAATTCCCTGGTAGCTTCTGAGCTTTTTATCTATTTCCTCGATCAGTTCTTCGTAGCTGATCTTGCGTTTCCATTCATCTCTAGGCTGAAGATTGACGGCAAACTGCACAAATCCAAATCCGTTCGGGTCTGTTCCGTCATTACTCCGTCCGGTTTGAGCCAAGACATCGGTAACTTCAGGAAAGCTCATAATATCTTTCTTTAAAAGGTCTGCGGTTTTCAGAGATTCTTTTAATGATGAACTCATCGGCATTTCTGCAGTAATCCAAAGTGAACCCTCATTCAGCTGGGGCAGGAATTCTGTTCCTAAAAATTTTCCTGAGAATAACGTCACTACCATGAAGGATATGGCAACAATTAAACTCATTCTTTTATGTTGAAAAGTATAGTTGAATCCTTTGAGTACAATTCTATCCCAGAAATTAACAAACGGGTTATTTTTTTCTTTTACATTCTTATTTAATAAGATATGGGAAAGAACGGGAACCAATGTCAGAGTGAATACCAATGCCCCTATCAAAGCAAATCCTAAGGTAAATGCTAATGGTGAAAACATCTTCCCTTCCACTTTCTGGAAAGAGAAAATAGGGATTAACGATGTAATGATGATTAATTTTGAAAAGAAGATGGCTTTTCCTAAACCTGTTCCAGTCTGCTTGATCCAGCCTCCTTTTGACAGTTTATTGAATTTTTCTGTTCCATATTTAAGCGCTTTATGATCGAGCATGACAAAAAGCCCTTCCACCATGACGACAGCTCCGTCAATAATAATCCCGAAATCTACCGCACCCAGCGAAAGCAGGTTGGCACTCATCCCGGCAAGCTTTAAGCATAAAAATGCGAACAACAGGGACAGTGGAATAATAATGGAAACAATGAGCGTGGTTCTCCAGTCTGCCATAAAGATCAGGACGATCACGGTAACCAGTATGATTCCCTCGATCAGGTTGTGCATCACGGTGTGTGTCGTGAAGTCCATCAGGTTGTCACGGTCGTAGAAGGTTACCATTTTGACATCTTTCGGAAGAATCTTTTCATTAAGCTCTTTGATTTTGGCTTTCACTCCAACCAGAACTTCCCTTGGGTTCTCCCCTTTTCTCATTACAACAATTCCTTCAACGGTGTCTTCATGATTATTCAATCCGGCTTGTCCGACTCTCGGCATTGAACTTTCGTGAACTTCGGCAACATTTTTAACCAAAACAGGATTTCCGTTGTCATTCTGGATGGTAATATTCCCTATATCATTAATGGATTTAACCAAACCGATTCCTCTTACCACATAAGCCTGACCATTTTTCTCAATAACATCACCTCCGACATTTAAATTACTTTTGGTAACAGCATCATACACCTGAAGCGGCGTCAGATTGTATTTATCCAAAGCTCTCGGATCAATACTTAATTCAAAAACCTTGTCCTGGCCTCCGAAAACATTGATGTCTGCAACTCCCGGAACGCCTCTCAGTGCGCGGTCGACTACCCAGTTCTGTAAAGTCAGCAGTTCTCTGGAATCTTTCGTTTTACTTTCCAGGGTATATCTGAAAATTTCCCCGGTAGGCCCGTAGGGTGGCTGAACTTCCGGATCCACCTCATCAGGAAGGCTTACGGTTCTTAATTGGTTATTCACCTGATTTCTGGCGAAAGTATCATCCACCCCATCGTCGAAAAGAATTTTAACGATAGAGAGACCAAACATCGTGGTACTTCTCACACTCGTTTTCTTCTGCACCGGGCTCATGGCCAATTCAATGGGCGTAGTCACAAAACGTTCCACTTCTTCTGCGCTCCGCCCATTCCATTGGGTTATAATAACAATCTGGGTATTGGTAACATCCGGGAAAGCTTCAATGGGCATATTTTTGAAACTGATAAAACCCGCAATGGCCAAAATAGCAACCCAGATAAAGGTAAAGGCTTTATTTTTTAGCGAGAAAGCAATTATATTTTTAATGAATTTATTCATAGTAGAAATTAGATGTTAGACTTTAGATATTAGACTAATAACTAAATGTTTAATTGTTGGGACAATTTTAAAGATGTTAATTAAAAAAATTGAAGGCTTTTGAACCATTAAGTTTTTATTTTAGGATTTAAGATTATGAAGCAGTCGCAGCCGAATTTGGGTAAGAGGAATGCTTAAGAGTATCTTCAGATGTTTTTCTTAATTCAGCTTAACTTCTTCCTTCAACATGATCAATAATTCTTAATGGCTCAAAATCAATTTTAATTATTCAGAGAGCGGTAAATTAAAAGTTGATTATTAGTGATTACTTCTTCTCCTTCAGACAAACCTTCGGAAACATAAGTGATATCTCCGGTCTGCTTTAAAATCTTTATTTCTTTAACCTTAACATCTGTTCTTGATTTAAAAATCACTACAAAACTTCTGTTATCATCAAAAATCACAGCTTTGGAAGGAACTGTGAGGGCCGTATTATTTTCTGAGCTTGTCACTTTTATGGTTGCCTTACTTTCAGGAATTAATAATCCGTTTGCATTGTCTAAAACAACTCTTGCCTGCATTGCATTGGTTTGCGGATCAATAATTTTAAATATTTTATCAATTTTTCCATCAAAAACTTTGTCCGGATAAGACAATGTGGAAACCTGGGCTTTCATTCCGAGACTTATTTTTTCGATGTCTGATTCGTTAACATTCATGATCGCCCAAACATTGGTCGTATTCGCCACATCAAAAATATTATCACTTCTGTCACTTCTCAACTGCATATCTTTATTGATATTCTTCTGAACGATATAACCGCTGATCGGAGCCACAACACTGTAAATATTTCCTTTCTTTACATTATAAACCGTACTCACCGCACTTGCTCTCTGCATTTGGTCCTGAGCCTTCTGCAATTGGCTCTTGGCTTCCAGTACATCTCTTTCAGTATTCAGTTTTCCCTCGTACATTTCCTTGGCAACACGAAGATTGTTTTGAGCAACAACCAAATCCGTTTTTGCATCGCTTACATCTTTCTGAACTTCCGCCAACTCCGTACTTCTGATGGTCGCCAAAATCTGTCCTTTCGTCACATGATCTCCCAACTCTACATTTACACTTAAAACATTTCCTCCAACCAGCGGATAAACATCGATATAGCTGTTTTTATCTGCGGATATTTTCCCGTAAAAACTGTAATCGTCTTCTATGTTTTTTTTCTCAACTTTTGCTAAAGAAATCGACTTCAGCATTGTGTTGCTCAGTTCAAAGCCTTTTTTTGCCTGTGGTTTAGCTTCTTCCTCTTTTTTTGAGCAAGACAGGACTGACAAAACCACCATTGTTAGGGTTATATATTTTTTCATGTTTAATAGAAGATTTTCGTTTGTACTAGTTGATTAAGCTGTTCTGCCGATTGTATAATTTCATTCTTCATATCGAAGATCTGGAGAGCCGTCTCTCTGTAACTGTCCATGAAATCTGTAAATTCTATAAGGCTGATGTTTCCTTTTCTGAAGTTTTTCAGCATTCCATCATACACAATTTCCATATTGCTAAGGTCTGTGGTTTTAATTTCTGCAAGCTGGTCGTACTGATTTTTCCATGTTTTGTAGGCAGCCTGAACTTTAGTTTCAAGGTTCAGTTTCTGATAATCTGCATTTTTCTGGTTCTGTTGAATGGCATAATTGGCTTTTTCCACATTTCCCTGATTAGATTTCCATAGTGGCAGTGGAATCCCGATCATAAGATTAACCTCATTTTTAAAGGTCCCTCCATTCTGGTCCCATCCTGCTCCTACATTAAGGTCCGGAACATTCAGAGATTTCTGCCACTGTGCATATAATTTGCTGTTGTCAATTAATTTCAGGAAATATTGATAATCAGAATTATGTTCCAGTGCTTTTCTCTTTAGCTCATCTTCGTCTCCGAAGGGCTGGGCTGCAAGAATTTCTTTTGCATCAGCGTCAGAAAGCTGCGGCTCTATTTCATCGGAAATTCCGGTCAGCACTTTTAAATTTTGTTCGAATTCAAGGATGTTTTTATTAATTCCCAGTTTATCATTATTAAGCTGGATCACGAGACTCTGCAGCCTTACTTCGTCTTTAAGGGAAACGTTACCTTTGGCAGACTGTAGGCGGTAAGCATTTAACAGGTCATTCATATACTCCAGCTGCTTATTGGTATTGCCAAGCTTCTGTTTCTCATAATATAAATTGAAATAAGCAGCACGAAGCTGAGCTCTCAGGTCCACTAAAAGCTGCGAAAACTGAAGCTGGGCAAGTTCTTTGTTCGATTTTGCAAAAGCAATTTCATTTTTCTTTTTTCCTCCCATATAGATCAGCTGGGTGATCTCCGCTCCTTTGGCATGGCCTATATCAAAAGCTTTTTTACCTTCAGGATTGTAGGCATTGATCTGACCGCTCAGCTGTGGCAGTTCCCAAATCTTAGCCTGCAGAATATCTGCATCGGCCATATTGATGTTATATTGTTCTGCAAGAAGCTGAAGATTATTTTTCTGAAAAGCCTCTTCACAGTCCAAAAGTGACATCTGCTGCTGTCCTGCCATGAATGAGGAGATGGCAATAAACAGCCCTGCAATTTTGTTCATTCTATCTTTATTTATGATACAAAATTGCCTTTACATGATTAAAAGGGCCTTAAAGAAGCCTTAAAAAAAAATTAAATTTGGTTTAGGAATACGAAATTTATTTAAAAATTTACCCTTTTAAACCATATTAAGGTCGGGAATAGAAATAAGTATATGTTTACAACTATAGATTATAAAAAGCGCAACTAAGACTGTTTATTAAATATGATGCTGAATTTATTAGTACTTTCAGCCGGAGAAGAATATTTGATTCTTGCGTTGTGATACTCCAGGATTCGTTTAACAATTCGAAGACCAAGACCCGAACCGGAAATATTTTGAGAATTATTACCTCTCATAAAAGCTTCAAACAGTTTTGCCTGCTCTTCTTCAGGTATGGTATCTCCATGAGAAATAACATCAACCGTAAGCTGATCATTGGTTTCTGTTATCAAAACATCCACTTCTGCATCATCAGAATATACGGCTGCGTTTTTAAAAAGATTGATAAAGACAATGACTAAAAGAGAATGGATGCCACTAATCGTAAGCAGTCCGTTTTCCGAAGTATCTTCAGAGATCAGAAAATCCAGCTTCAAAGTGGGATAACTTTTTTCTACTGCTTCGAAGGCTTCAAAAATAACTTCATCAATCCTTACTTCTTCATAAATGCTCTGAATATTCTCTTTGTCGAATTTTGTAAGCAATAAAAGGGAATTGGTAAGATCCGACAACTGATACACATCCCGTTGAATCTGTTTTAAAGAAGCAAGGGTTTCAGGAGAGTGCTTTTCAAATTTGATCAGGTTTTCCAGCTGAAATGCCATTCTTGTAATAGGAGTCCTGATTTCATGTGATGCACTTGCCGTAAAATCTTTCTGTGACTGAAAGACATCATCCAACCTTGCAATCATGGTATTAAAGGATTTGGCTAAAACATTAATCTCATCATCAGACTCCTGGACCGGGATCTGTGTGGTAAGTTTATGAGCAGTAACTTCGGAAATTTCGGTATTCAGATCTTCCAACGGACGCAGGAACTGCCCCATGAAATAATAACTGAAAAAACCGATGAGAAGGGTACTCATTACATAAGCCGTGATCAGAAGATATTTAAGGTATTCGAGTTTTGATTTACCGTTGGTATCAAAAGCACTGGTAAGAATGTAGTAATTCTCCCCATTGATGTTTCGAAGTGCTGCATAGATCTCCGGAACAGTTTTTTCACTGTATATTATCTTCTTTTCATCCAGCTCTTTGAGAAGCGCATTATCCCAGATTACATTCCGGTCTTTGATTGTACTGTAGACCAGTTCTTTGTCTGCATTGAAAATTAAGATTGTTTCATTGAGAAGGATATTGTCTGAATTTTCGTTAAAAAAAATAGGTGCTTCTTCTTCAAAATTCCTGGACTTTGAAATGAAGTGTGAAGTAAATTCAAGGCGCTGTCTGAATCTTTCTTTGAACTCATCTCTTCTAAAATCATTAAAAGATAGATAGATCACCGCCATCACCATTGCAAAAAGCAGGGAAAAAGCGATACTTAATGTTAATGCTATCTTTCTTTTTAAAGACATTTATAATGGGCTTAGGTAATATCCGAAACCAGAACGGGTGTGGATAAGTTTAAGTTTAAAATCCTTATCGATCTTTTTTCTCAAAAAATTGATGTAGACTTCTACCGTATTAGTATTCGTATTAAAATTATGTTCCCACACATGTTCCGTGATCTGCTGCTTGGAAACGGTTCTTCCTTGCGCCTCTGCAAGATAGACCAGAAGCTGAAATTCCTTAAGAGTAAGAGCTATTTCATTGCCTGCTCTATAGACTTTCTGTTCAGTTTTATTGATGATAAGGTCGTCTACCCTGATGATATCCTGGTCTGCAGCATCGGACGGGGACTTTCTCCTTAGCAGCGAATTGATTCTCAGCAGCAGCTCTTCAAACTGGAAAGGCTTCACCAGGTAATCATCTGCAAGTCTGGTAAACGCATCTTTTTTATCAGAAATGTCTCCGTAAGCCGAGATAATGATGATGGGAGTATTTTTATCGAAAGAACGGATGGTCTGGCAAACGTCAAGCCCATTTATCTTGGGAACATTGATGTCGAGCAGATACAGGTCATACGTATTGTTCTTGATTTGCCGGAGAAAGGTTTCACCATCATAGATCTTATCACAGGTGAAGCTGTTCGATTCTAAAAACCGGCAAAGCTCCGCCGAAAGAATGAGGTCGTCTTCCAATAAAAGAATATTCATCAAAATCTTATTTTATACGAATTTAACGAAATTTTTATGTTCCTGTATTATCCATTGAAGGCTGATGGACAGATTTAATTAAATTTTAAGGTAAATTTTTACAAAAAAAGGAGTAATTATTGTTTTTTTTGTTGCTGAAGATTTCTGGGAGGCATACTATAAACCAGACTTAAAACTAGATTTTAGGGTAAAAAAAAATCCCGAAAAGATTCGGGAAATATAGAGAGCCAACTACGGGACTTGAACCCGTGACCTCTTCCTTACCAAGGAAGCACTCTACCGCTGAGCTAAGTCGGCATTGAAGCAAAAAAATCACACTAATTAGCGTGATTTTCTTTGAGCGGAAGACGGGGGTCGAACCCGCGACATTCAGCTTGGAAGGCTGACGCTCTACCAACTGAGCTACTTCCGCAATTTTGTTTCCAAAACTATTGGTAACGCTGTGCAAATCTAGGAAAATCCTTTTAAATCTACAAAACTTTTTTTATTAATATAAATGTGGGGAGAGCAGGATTCGAACCTACGAAGCCGAAGCAACTGAGTTACAGTCAGTCCCATTTAGCCACTCTGGAATCTCCCCTCATGTTATATTAAAATTGAGCCTCCAGAGGGATTCGAACCCACGACCCCGAGATTACAAATCACGTGCTCTGGCCAACTGAGCTATGGAGGCAATTTTAAAATGTAAACTGAAGGCTTTAGAGAAAATCTACTCTATGCTTTTCAGCAGTTAAAAAAAAATCACCCTCTAGCAGAGTGATCTATTTTGAGCGGAAGACGGGGGTCGAACCCGCGACATTCAGCTTGGAAGGCTGACGCTCTACCAACTGAGCTACTTCCGCAATTTTGTTTCCAAAACTATTGGTAACGCTGTGCAAATCTAGGAAAATCCTTTTAAATCTACAAAACTTTTTTTATTAATATAAATGTGGGGAGAGCAGGATTCGAACCTACGAAGCCGAAGCAACTGAGTTACAGTCAGTCCCATTTAGCCACTCTGGAATCTCCCCTCATGTTTATATTAAAAAGAGCCTCCAGAGGGATTCGAACCCACGACCCCGAGATTACAAATCACGTGCTCTGGCCAACTGAGCTATGGAGGCATATAAAAAAGAATTCAAAAGATCGCTGTTCCCTTTTTGCGAGTGCAAATATAGAACGGATTTTTTGAATTCTCAAACTTTTCTATAACTTTTTTAAACTTTTTTTACTACGCCATTTCTTTTTTCTTGATTAATAGCTTTTTAGCAGTATCAACACATAGGTCTAAACTTTCTTCAAAAGTCTCAGACGTCTTTTTTACAACGATATCGTCGCCTGGGACGGCTAAAATAAGTTCGGCAGTTTTGTTGTTTCTATCAGAGTTATTTTCAACTTTTAAGAACACCTTACACTCATGAATTTTATCATAAAAGGTTTCCAATTTGCTTACTTTTTTGTCAATGTGTGATTCTAATGGTTCGTGTGGAGTTAAACCAATTGATTGAACTGTGATCTTCATAATTCTTCTTTTTTAGATGCTCGAGGATGAGCCTGATTAAACACTTTTTTCAATTGTTCAATATTAGCATTCGTATAGACTTGAGTACTTGCAAGACTGGAATGCCCTAATATTTTTTTTACTTTGGAGATCTCCGCCCCATTATCCAAAACGTGTGTAGCAAAGCTATGCCGAAGGATGTGAGGACTTCTTTTTTCTTTCGTTGTTACAAGACTAAGGTACTTATTAACTACCACATAAACAAATTTTTCATTGAGTTTTTTACCCTTTTTATTAATGAAAAAATAGGTTTTATATTCGGTATCAGGTTTCCTTATTTCCAGGTAACTTCTAAGCAGATTTGAGAGGTCTGCGGAAATGGGAATAAAACGTTCTTTATTTCCTTTTCCTATTACCTTGAGCTCATTTCCTTCTAGGTTAACGTGTTCAAACATCAGGCCACAAAGCTCAGCTTTACGCATTCCGGTCTGGTATAATACCTCTATAATACATTTTTCCAGAATATCAGGTTGATCTATCAGAACACTGTCACTGAGCGCCTGCATTTCTTCCTGTGAGATAGGAATCTGTTTTTCAGCGTAAAACTTAAGGGAAGATATACTTTCCGTGGGAGAGACTTTAATTTCACCGACCTTTAAAAGGAATAAATAAAAACTTCTGAGGGATGATAATTTTCTATTGATGCTTCTTTTTGAAATATTATTTTCGCTCAATTCGACGATAAAATTCCTGATTACTTTTTTATCAGCCTTGGAAATATCTTCAGAAGCTTCTGTTTTAAGGTAGAAATGGGAAAAGTCTTCAAGATCTTTTCGGTAACTTGTAATAGTGTGAGGTGAATACCTCTTTTCGAACTGTAAATATTCTAAATACTTATCTAACATTACATAAGGTATAAAAACAAAAATTCACCTCTCAAATATACGTATTTAAGAAGTGAATTTAGTATGTGGTTAAGAAAAATCTTAAGCCTGCTCTTCCTTGCTAAGTCCTCTTTGTTTGTAAGCGGCCTTTAGTCTAGCTTGTCTTAAAGTTACAGAAGGCTTAATAAACGCTTGTCTAGATCTCAATTGACGAACTGTACCCGTTTTATCAAATTTTCTTTTATATTTTTTTAAAGCTCTGTCGATGGATTCCCCATCTTTTACTGGAATTATTAACATATTTTACATCTCATTTTGGATTGCAAAACTAGACATTTTTTATTAAACTGCAAAATTTAGCTCCACTTTCTTTAAAAAACACATTATAAGTTATCCACAATCAGATACAACAATGTGGACAAGTATGCTATTTTTAAAATTTTGAGTCCTCTCTATTATCCGTTATATTACTAATAACAGCAATATAAACATACTGGGGATTATCTGAAAAGTATGTCATATTATGAACTATATGTAAACAAAAATTCCTATCTTTGTAGCTACTTTATTCATGGGGTTGACTGGTTTCGACAGCAAGATCAATGGGTAAGTAAGCATGCAGAGAACCGTAGCGCGATCTCTTTAATCCCTTGCTACACAACTTTAACTGGCAACGAAGAGTTCGCTCTTGCAGCTTAATATCGAAGTATAGTAGATCAAGCGTTTTCCTGAAGATAGTAAGGAAGCAAGATATCTCACAAATGCTCTGTTCTGCGGCGTTTGATTCTGGGATATAGGAATGCAGGAATAAGGTTTCAGATGCTTTGGCTGAAACTCGAAAACTTCAGAAGATAAGCTGGAAGTTGGGTGTCTACCCTCTGCCTCCAGTCGAAAACCAATGGTAGAATAAGCATGTAGAAATCTTATGTATTGCTTGTTTGGACGAGGGTTCGAATCCCTCCAACTCCACTAAAAACCGTCTATATTAGGCGGTTTTTTCTTTTTGAGTTGAATAAATAGTCAAATTAGAACTGTAATGAATATTAAATGCTTTATATACAATTTAGCAGATGATAATAATTATTCAAACGAAAAAAGCAGATAACATAAATGCTATCTGCTACTTTTTATTAAAGAAAGAGTTTAACCTTTTTTTAAATTATGCTACTCGCACGTTAACTGCGTTAACGCCTTTTTTTCCGTTTTCTAAATCGAATGTTACGACATCGTTTTCACGAATATCATTAATTAAACCTGATGTATGTACGAAAACATCCTGACCACCATTTGATGGTGTAATAAAACCAAATCCTTTAGCATCGTTAAAGAATTTTACTGTTCCTTGTTGCATTGTAATGTATTAAAAATTATTGTATTATTATATTATTTGGCTTTTGCCATTACTGCATTGATAATTATCAAAGCAATAATAAATCGATTTGTGAACAAAAAAAGTGATGTTGCTATTTTTTTTAGAAGCCTGAAAAATTCAAGTTTAAAAAATGTACTGCATCTGTTATATTGATGACAAAAATTAGCGGCTGTAAAAGCGAAGACTGAGAAGAAAGAGTAAACTCAAAAGTTTCAGAAGAAGCGTCGGCAGGAGCCTGATTATTTTACAAATGTACACTTAATTTATTGAAAACAAGCACTTTTTAAATTTTATTTATTTTATCACATATTAATCAATATAAAAGTAGCGTTAGTTTGATAAATCTCAAATTATACTAAAAGCCTCAGCTATTATATAAATTAGAAGTGACTAAGTGTAACTTTAAATACATTTCCTTTTTTGCCGTCTTCTCCATCCGGACCACCTCCTAGTGTTCTTGGCTCCGGATAAATCCCATCTGAACCATCTGAAAAAAGTCTGAGCTAATTTTTCATCTAAAAAAATATAAAGTTCAAAAATAACAACTTCGATATAAATACCTGAAAACGAAAACACTAAAACTTCTCACTATAAAATAAGTATAGTCTACCCACAAAAAAGACTAAAAAAATGTTTTATCGTGAAGAATTTTATATATTTGCACCATCTAACAATTAAAAAAATAATTTACTATGTCAGACATTGCATCAAGAGTAAAAGCTATCATCGCTGATAAGCTTGACGTTGAAGAAACAGAAGTAACTCCTGAAGCTAGCTTCACTAACGATTTAGGAGCTGACTCATTGGATACAGTTGAGTTAATCATGGAATTTGAAAAAGAATTCAATATTCAAATCCCTGATGACCAGGCTGAAAAAATTACTACTGTAGGGCACGCTATCGCTTACATCGAAGAAGTAGTAAATAAATAATATTCTTCAACAAAAAAGAAAATTTTAAAAGTTTATGGAATTAAAAAGAGTAGTTGTAACCGGTTTTGGCGCAATAACACCGATTGGAAATAATGCAAAAGAATACTGGGAAAATCTTCTTAAAGGTGAGAGCGGTGCTGCTCCGATTACTCTTTTTGATGCCAAAAACTTTAAAACTAAATTCGCTTGCGAGGTGAAAGGCTTCGATCCATTACAGCATTTCGATAAGAAGGAAGCTAAAAAAATGGACCGGAATACCCAGCTTGGACTGGTAGCTGCAAGAGAAGCGGTAGCACACTCCAGGATTATGGAAGACAATGTAGATAAAAACAGAGTCGGTGTAATCTGGGGGTCAGGAATCGGAGGTTTAGAAACTTTTGAAACTGAGGTTTTAGGATGGGCGAACACGGAAATTCCAAGATTCAACCCATTCTTTATTCCTAAGATGATCGCGGATATCACTCCTGGACATATTTCAATAGAGTATGGCTTTCACGGGCCGAATTATACTACGGTATCTGCCTGTGCATCTTCAGCCAACGCTTTAATTGATTCCAAGATGATTATCCAGCTTGGAAAAGCAGATGTTATTGTATGCGGAGGCTCTGAAGCAGCCGTAACAGCAAGTGGTGTCGGTGGATTTAATGCGATGATGGCACTTTCTACAAGAAATGACGATCCTAAAACAGCTTCAAGACCTTTTGACAAAGACAGAGATGGCTTTGTGTTGGGCGAAGGAGCAGGATGTATCATCCTTGAGGAATATGAGCACGCAGTAAAACGTGGTGCTACAATTTATGCAGAATTACAAGGTGGTGGTATGAGTGCAGATGCACATCACATGACTGCCCCGCATCCTGAAGGACTGGGAGCTTATCTGGTAATGAAAAACTGTTTGGAAGACGCAGGCTTAACTGCTGATGAAGTAGACCATATCAACATGCATGGTACCTCTACTCCATTAGGAGATATTGCAGAATCCAACGCAATTTCAAAATTACTGGGCGAGCACGCTTTTGATATTCAGATTAATTCTACAAAATCAATGACCGGACACCTTCTGGGAGCTGCCGGAGTAATTGAAGCTATCGCTGCATTAGGAACTATTATTCATGGTATTGTTCCGCCTACCATCAACCATTTTACTGATGATGAAAATATTGACAGCAGACTGAATTTCACATTCAACAACGCTGTTAAGAAAGATGTGAAAGTAGCCATGAGCAATACTTTTGGATTTGGCGGGCATAACGCTTGCGTTCTATTTAAGAAAATCTAAATTCAATGAATGGAGTTACAGAAATACTTTTCTAAATTCCTTCTCAAACAAAGAAAAAGAAAATTAACGGAGAGAGACTATTTCCTTAGTACCGAGCTGAAAAAAATGCTGGGTGCAGAGGTTCAGAATATTGCTCTTTACCGTGAAGCTTTTTCTTTAAAAAGTTCTTCTAAAAATCAAGACTGCAATTACGAGAGGCTTGAATTTTTGGGAGATTCTGTTTTGGGTACAATTATTTCCTGTCATCTGTTCCAGACCTATCCTCAGGCTAATGAAGGATATCTGACACAGATGAAATCTAAAATTGTTAATAGGAAGAATCTTAATAAATTAGGAGAAGACCTGAAGCTTATCGATCTTTTGCAGAAGCAGGGATCCGCAGCATTGGGAGAAAACATTTCCGGAAATTTATTTGAGGCACTTATTGGTGCTGTTTATCTGGACTTTCATTATGATGCCTGTAAGAGGATCATCTTGGAAAGATTATTGACTCCTAGTGAAATTAACAAGCTTGAGAATAAAATTGTAAGCTATAAAGGTCTTCTGCTTGAATGGAGCCAGAAGAAAAAAGTAAATATAAAATACGAGACCTGTGAAGAGGTCCAGGCCAATAAAGCGGTGGTATTCAGGTGCCACGTCTGGCTGGGAGAAGAAAAGATCGCCAATGCGACGGAAACTTCCAAAAAGAAAGCGGAAGAAAAGGCAGCACAAAGAGCATTTTATATTTTAAACAAAAAAGAAAACATACTTGGAAATTCAAAAACTTTATGATCTGGATGATATAGAATTTGAAGATATTGCCATAGGATTGGTAAGATTAGCAAAAGATATACCTGCTCATGAGTTTTTCTACAAAATAAATCAAATCAACGGCCTTACCTTTTCCAGAAAGAAAGATGTGATTATTCACGGGGCTTATTATGATTATTATTTCCCGAGATTTGAGGCTTATCATAAGTTTACAAAGACATGTTTTACATTTATTTCGAACCAATCCTCGGAAAGTACGCAAAAAAAACTGCAGACCGAGCTCTTTACAGGAGAAGAAAACATTAAATTTTTATTAAATAATCAGGTAGATGTAGAATATATTCTGCATACTTCGGAACAAATTCCTGATTTTTCCGTAATTTTGCTCCCGGAAAATCTTGTATTTCCGATACAAGACTATACACTAGGTTCTGAAGAAGAACTTTATCAAATTATCCAGTATTATGAATAAGTATTTAAAGAAGACAAAAATTATTGCAACACTAGGGCCTGCTTCATCGTCGAAGGAGGTAATGTTAGGACTCATGAAAGCAGGTGTTGATATTTTCAGAATAAATTTTTCACATGCAGATTACGAATTAGTTCGAAATAATATTGAAATTATCAGAGAGCTTAATCAGGAATACGGTTTTTCTGTGGGTATCCTTGGAGACCTTCAGGGACCGAAACTGAGAGTAGGTGTCGTAAAAGAAGGTTCTTACCTGAACCCCGGCGATATTCTTACTTTTACGAATGAGAAAATAGAAGGTGATTCCACTAAGGTTTACATGACGTATCAGCAGTTTCCTCAGGATGTAAAAGTTGGGGAGAGAATCCTTATTGATGACGGAAAGCTGATGTTGGAGGTTATTGAGACCAACGAAATAGATACGGTAAAAGCAAAGACTATTCAAGGGGGACCTCTGAGCTCTAAAAAGGGAGTAAACCTGCCGAATACCAATGTATCTCTTCCTGCTCTTACGGAAAAAGACGTTCAGGATGCCAATTTCATGCTTGACATGGAGGTTGACTGGATTGCCCTTTCTTTCGTACGACACGCACAGGACATTATTGACCTGAAAAAACTGATCGACAGCCATCCAAACGGAAAATTCAAAACTCCGATTATTGCTAAGATCGAAAAGCCTGAAGGTGTTAAAAATATTGACGAAATTTTATTGGAATGTGACGGACTGATGGTTGCCCGTGGTGACCTTGGGGTGGAAGTTCCGATGGAAGAAGTTCCAGCTATCCAGAAAAACCTGGTAGAGAAAGCAAGATTTTACTCAAAACCGGTAATTATTGCTACACAGATGATGGAAACAATGATCAACAGCCTTACGCCGACAAGAGCAGAGGTAAATGACGTTGCCAACTCTGTATTGGACGGTGCAGATGCAGTAATGCTTTCCGGAGAAACTTCTGTAGGAAGATATCCGGTTCAGGTAGTTGAAAACATGTCAAAAATTGTACAGAACATCGAGAAGACACATTTTTATCAGCATAAAAATGAACCTATCGAAAAAGACTATAACTGTATTGATGAAAGATTCATTACCAACAGGGTATGTCTTGCAGCAGTAAGGATTGCTAAAACTACCAATGTTTCTGCTATTGTTACCCTGACGCATTCAGGATATACAGCATTTCAGCTGGCAGCACACAGACCGAATTCCCATATCATTGTATACAGCGGAAACCGAAGAGTGATCACAATGCTGAACCTTCTTTGGGGAGTTCATGCCTTTTATTATGACATGAAAAAATCTACCGATGAAACAATTATCCAGGTAAATATGCTGACACACAACCATGGTTATATTGAAAGCGGAGACTTTGTGATCAACATCAATGCTACGCCATCTTATGAAGGCGGAAAGACAAATACATTAAGACTGACAACAGTTTAGATAATAAGCAATAAGCAAAATTACTTTAGCTACTATATAAAAAATCCCGGAAATAGATGTTTCTGGGATTTTATTTTTTATATTGTTAACGTAGGTTTACACAAATACATTATACTTTATACTTTATACTTTATACTTTATACTTTGTACATCATACAAATCAATTTCCTACAATTGTTCTTGCTGTTACAAACTCTTTTAAAGCCAATAATGATAACTCCGTTCCATATCCTGAAGCCTTGCTTCCACCGAATGGAAAACGCGGGTCAGAGCTTGTCATTCTGTTGATATTTACCGTTCCTGATTCCAGGTTTTCGATGAAAAACAGCTGACGTTCTTTATTTGCAGTCCAAACAGAGTTTGAAAGCCCAAAAGGAATATCATTGGCCATTTGTAAAGCCTCTTCATCACTTTTAGCGATCATGATCATCCCAAGAGGTCCGAAAAGTTCTTCTTTTAAAATAGGGTTTCCTTCCTGAACACGAATTAAACCGGGTTTAAATTCATTTTCAGAAATTCTTTCCAAAGGAATAATAATTTCAGCCCCATTTTCCAATGCTCTGTTGAATTGAGCTTCCAGCTCATCGGCCAGGTCCGGTCTTGCCATTCCCGCTAATTTAGTTTCCTTATTTAAAGGATCTCCAACTTCATAAGTTTTATATTCTTCAATGAACTTCGGCAAAAATTCATCTTCAATTTTTTCATCAATAATAAATCTTTTAGCGGCAGTACAGGTCTGTCCGCAATTTTGAAGTCTGGATTTTACTCCTGCTTTTGCTGCATCATCTAAATCTGCATCATCGAAAATAATGAAAGCATCACTTCCACCTAATTCCAATAAAGATTTTTTGATATTCAAACCAGCAATTGAAGCTACTTCTCCACCAGCTTTTCCACTGCCTGTAAGACTTACTCCTTTTACAGCATCATGCTCAAGAATTTCTTTTACGGCTTTATGTCCCACTTCCAGATTCTGAAATACACCTTCCGGAAAACCTGCCTCTAAAAGGACCTCTACAATTGCATTTCCACTTCCAAAACAAATTGAAGCGTGTTTCAGAACTACTGTATTTCCGGCTAAAATGGCTGGAACAGCAAACCTCAATACCTGCCAGAAGGGAAAATTCCAGGGCATTACTCCTAAAATTACCCCTTTCGGAACATAATGAACTTCAGAATAAGCAAATTCAGATTCAACTTTTTCAGGTTTTAAAATATTTTCAGCAACTGCATAGTAATTCATCATTAAAGCGCACTTTTCAACCTCAGCAATCGACTCTGAAATCGGTTTATTCATTTCAGCAGTAATGATTCTTCCGAAGTTTTCTGAATTGTTCTTTAAAATTCCTGCCGCTTTTGCGATCAGCTTCTGCTTTTCTTCAAACGGTACTTTTCTCCATTCTGAAAATGTCTTATCTGCTTGAATAAGCTTATTTTCAATTAACTGTTCCATAATATAATTTCTGTTTTAAATTCACAAAATGAATTTATTAATGCCTTTATTCTAAAAGCAGTGTGAAAGTAACAAATTCTATTCCTTAAGGCTAAATAAAGTAATGATTTTTCTCTATAGAAATAATATAATTTATTCTCAGACCATAAACCATTCATTCACAAGACATGCGGCCAGCCTGGCTGTTCTGTCCTGAATATCAAGGGAAGGATTGACTTCTGCAACATCAAGTGCTATCAGTTTTTTACTTTTTAAAATATGTCTGTAAAAATGCATAAAAGGGGTATCTGCAAAGATCCCATTATAGGCGGAAGCGGAAACTCCGGGGGCGATGGATGCATTGAAAACGTCCATGCAGATGGTAAGATAAGCAAAATCTACAGTTTCCATCAGCTCATCGATACGCTGGTAGATGGAAGGAAGATTTTCAAAAAAGAGTTCATCAGCAAGGATATATTTCATCCCGTACTGATGGGCTGTATCAAAAAGCTTCAGAGTATTTGAGTTTCTCTGGATTCCGATATGAAGTGAGTTGATCTGCCCTTCCTGTGCAATTTGCCAGAACCCTGTTCCGGAGCTTGCCCCTACTCCTTTTTCCGGCTGCCTGTTGTCAAAATGGGCGTCTATATTGATGATCCCAATTTTCTGTTCCGGAAAAGCCGTTTTCACGCCTAAATAATGCGCATAGGTTACTTCATGGCCTCCTCCTAAAACAAGTGACTTTCCTCCTTTCAGCAAAACTTTTGAAACATTTTTCGCAAGGCTGTTCTGGGCACTTTCAAGATCGCCGTCTTCACAGGTTATATTTCCAAAATCAAGAAGGGAGAAATCCGGACGGATCACAGGGAAATTAGACATATTTTTTCGGATTACATCAGGAGCATCTTTGGCACCCTGCCGTCCTTTATTTCTTCTGACTCCTTCATCTACGGCAAAGCCATGCAGAACAAAATCATCTGCTTTAATATTGTCGTAATTATGTTCTTCCTTAACCCTTTGAAATATTCTGTGGAAAAGAGGTTCTTCTCCGTCTAATCTGCCTTGCCAAGTGTCCTGAAACATAGATCTAAATTAAATTTTAATTACTGCGTTTTATCCAGTAAATCTAAATAATATTGTTTAGATATTAAAACGCTCCTGTGTTCAATTTCAAAAATGCTCCATGACTTCCGTCATTCCTGTAATATGCTGATCTTAAATTATTTTTTTTTCTGATTGGCGTTACTGCTTATGAACATTTCATTTCGTTCTTCTGAAACAATTTCCAGGAATCGTTCATAATGCTTGAGTACATCAGAAATCAGTTCATTCTTTGTAAAGTATTGCACATCATATCCTTCTCTTCCGTCTCCGAAATAGGATCTCGGATAATGGGTTTTCTTGTCTTCGAGATCGGGAAGGTTTTCTTCATTGATCATGTATTCCGAAACAGTTTTCACTCTATTTTCAATTCCATAAATAAAATTATTGACGATTCCCTGGTGAATCTCTATTTCTATTCTGGCAGGATTTTCATAATGATTTATTTTGGCTTCAATTCCGTTCGCTGCAAATTCCTGCTGTAGATCTGTAAAGGCTTCTTTTGTTTTGATCTGAATAAAATGATCTACCGAAGAGTTATCTTTAAAGGAAACAATATTTTTTAAACGCTCTTTCCAAAACTCGCCTGACCAGGGAACGGTTGAAGCAGAAAAATTGGTATCATAATATTTCTGATCAATGATAAGTCCCTTCATCAAGCTTACTATAAATAAAAGTATGATGACTGAAAAGGGTAATGCTGTAATTAAAGTCATACTTTGAAGCGCTTTTAATCCCCCGGCGTTTAATAGCAAAAGGGAAAGCACAGCGAGCAAAATACCCCAGAATACAATCTGCCATTTGGGAGATTTTTTAGCATTTTTGGTAGCGATACTGTTCATCACAAATATTCCCGAATCAGCGGAGGTCACAAAGAAAATAATAATGATGGCAATAACGAAAAACCCGGTCAGTGTTGATAAGGGCATATATTCTAAAAACCGGAACATCAATGCATCAGGATCGGACGCCAGTTGACTCAATTTTCCATTTGCAATATTTAAATCAAACCAGATAGCACTGTTTCCAAACACGGACATCCAGATAAAATTGAATAATGTAGGAAGTACTAGAACTGCCAGAGTAAATTCTCTGATGGTTCTTCCCTTGGAAATCCGGGCGATAAATAATCCTACATAAGGCGACCATGAAATCCACCACGCCCAGTATAAAATAGTCCAGTCATAGAACCATGACAATGCATTTTTTTCGTAGACATGGGTATTGAAAGTAAGATTGAAAAAATTATTGATATAGTTTCCCAATCCATCTGTAAAGCTTCCTATCAGATAGACCGTCGGGCCCAATATCAGTACAAAAAGTAAGAGTACGATGACGCCCATTACATTGATATTGCTTAAAATCTTTACCCCTTTATCCACTCCGCTAATCGCTGAAAATACAGAAAGAGCAATAAGGCTGATCACAATAATCACCTGATTGGTAAAACTGTTTTCCGCGGTGATATGAAGTATATTTAATCCTGAACTGATCTGTACCACCCCAAATCCTAAAGTAGTGGTCAATCCGAAGAAAGTACAGCATAATGCAAATACATCAATTGCATTCCCCCATTTACCATTAATCTTATCTTTCAGCAATGGATAAAAACAGCTTCGTAATGAAAGCGGCAGCCTGTACCGGTAAGCAAAGTACGATAAAGAAAGTCCTACCACTCCGTAAATAGCCCAGGCATGAACTCCCCAGTGAAAAAAGGTATACAATTGTGCCTGCTTGGCTCTGCTAACGTAATGATTATCGGCAAAAACTTCGGAAGAATAATGCTGCATAGGTTCTGCCACACTAAAATAAATCAGCCCGATTCCCATTCCTGCTGCAAACAGCATTGAGATCCATGAGAAAAAGGAGTATTCAGGTTTGCTATCGTTAGCTCCCAGCTTTATATTCGCATATTTACTGAACAGCAGGTAAACTAAAAAAATCACAAACAGAGTGACCGCCCATACATACACCCAGTTCAGATTAATAAATATAAATTGTTTAATCTCGTTTAAAATATTTTCCGTCGGCTTAGGATAAAGAGCCGAAAGAAAACATGTTCCGATAATAAAAATGAGACTTGGAATAGTAACACCTTTGTTGAAAGTAGACTTTAGATTTTCAAATTTCATCAAGTTTATTTTTTCGTATTAATATTGACAGACACCTGGCATAGCCCTGGCAGAAGTACTCAAAGAATAATATGACTGCGTTATTTTCCTTATCAAGGAGTGTACTTAAGAACTATAGAAAATTACTGTTTTATACAATGAATCAACAGTAATGGGGTCACAATATAAGAAAACTTAAATAAAAAATAAAAGTCTGAGGCTGTATTCCGCCTAATTTGCCTTGTAAAAAAAATGTATTTTCTTTAATTTACATTGTAGTGTTCAAAGCTCTGCCAGTACTTATCTTTATAAATTTCAAGTGAAATTTTATACTGAGGATTGTCTTTTATGATCCGATCAAAAACTTTAGAAGGCTGCCTGAAGTCCTTGCTTGCAAAGTAAATGCTTTTGGAATTGTCTGCGGTTTCCCTGCCGATATACAAATGACCATCTTTTTGGCCAAGAAGTTCTATTGCATAGTCTTCAATGACATTCATTGTATTGTAATCCGTTTCTTCCGGAAAACCATTATTGTTCTTTCCATCGTAAGAAATTTTCAGGGCAGAAATCCACGGATAAGAGGCTTTTGCATCATATTTTAACAGAGAAGCATTGACTGTGGCCATAAGCGGCATTCCGTTTTCCAGAGTGGCTTCAAGAAGAGAAAACTGATCTTCACTTTCCAAAACCTGCCGGTCTTTATACTTTTCTGTAAATTCTCTTTCTCTCCACAGAAGAAATTCTTTTAGTTTTTCTATGGGAATAAGTTCCTGCTCCGCTTCACTTTTACCTATAATGCTGAAAGTATCAATTTGGGTGGCAAAATTCAACTCGCCCAGGAAATTATCCAGAAAAATACAGATTCCCGTCGTGGCCGATTCTCTGTTTTCTTCGTTTAAGTTTTCATAAACAAACGCCAGATCAATCTCATCCGGATAACCTTGTATTTCATTGGAGTAAAAATAGATATTGTTTTTTGTAAATTCTAAGTCCCCCATTCTCAATCCAATATTTTCAATATTCGTTTCGGGTTTGAGGGCTGTAAATTTCCAGTGATCAATCTTAGGAGCAGCGGCAATAAGTTCTTCTGCAAAAATTATTTTTTTTACATCACCTTCTACCGTAATGATAAGTTCGGCCGTATCTTCATCACACATTCCTGAGAGGAAATAGTAACCGTCATTTATCTTAGTAATTTCAGGAGATATAATATCAAAAAACTGTTCTTCAATATGTTCTCTGCCTTTTACAACTTCAAAAAAAGTTTTCTCTTTTATTAAAAACCAGTCCCAAAAGTCCTTATAGGTTTTGGTTTCTTTCTCCGGCTGTTTTTTGCCTAAGATCTTATCAAAAATACCCATTTTCTATTGAATTTGAGTTCCGCTGATATACACATGTTCTGCATTCAGGCTTCCCTGATTGTAAAGAACGTTCTGAAAATTATCGGTTTTAAACGTTACAAAATCTGCTTTTTTACCCGTTTCCAGTTTTCCTATATCTTCAAGACCTAATGCATAAGCAGCACGGAATGTTATTCCCGCTAACACTTCAGCAGTTGTTAATTTTTCAAATGTAGCCAAAATAGAAGCTTGGGTAATTAAGTTTCCCATCGGTGCAGATCCCGGATTCCAGTCGCTGGCAATGGCTACAATAGCTCCGGCATCCAGTAATTTTCTGGCCGGAGTAAATTTTTCACCTAATCCTAAGCTTGCTCCCGGCAATGCAGTAGCAACAGTATTCGACTGTGCTAAAAACTCAATATCTTCGTCAATGGTGGCTTCCAGGTGATCTGCAGATTTTGCTCCTACTTCCACTGCGATCCTTGAACTTCCTGGTGTAAACTGGTCTGCATGAACCGTTATATCAAAACCTAAATTTTTAGTTTTAAGAAGGAAATCTTTACTTTCTTCAGGCTGAAATGCGGATTTTTCTATAAATATATCTACACGCTGTGCTAGTTCTTCTTCTTTTACTTTTGGCAAAATCTCTGTAAGAATATATTCTAAATATTCCTGATTGGTTCCGTCAAAATCTCTGGGCTTCAAATGAGCAGAAAGACATGTAGGAACCAGTCTGGCTTTTGTCTGTCCCTGTGCTTTTTTAATGATTCTGAGCATTTTCAGTTCATTTTCCACATCTAATCCATAGCCACTTTTTATTTCAAGGGTCGTAATTCCTAATGAAACTAAAAAACTGATCCTTTCTATCAATGTTTTTAATAATTCTTCTTCTGAAGCATTTCTCGTGTGCTGTACGGAACTCCAGATTCCCCCGCCGCTTTCTGCTATTTCAAGATAGGTTTTTCCTGCATTACGCATGGCAAAGTCATTGGCGCGGTTTCCACCGAAACAGATGTGGGTATGGGAATCTACAAATCCGGGAAGAGCAATCTGCTCTCCTTCAATAGATTCCGTTTCTGTATCCGGATTTTCAGTCTTTAGCATCTTAAAGTTCCCAACTTTCTTAATCAAGCCATTATCAACCAAAATTCCTCCGTCTGTAATAATATCAATTTGCTCATCAGATATTTTTCCTCTTAACGGAAGATCTGCCAACGTAATGATCTGCTTGAAAGGTCCTATTAATTTCATTTGTTTAAGATTAAAGCTACAGCTTGTTTGCAATTAAATTTTCTTCTCAAAAATACTTAAAATATCTCAATATACTAAATTCAAATTGGCTTTAACCTCAGCTATTGTAGTTATCTTTGCCTTTACCTCAGCCTTACAACTCTCCTTTTTGAATCCCTGAATTTTCTCAATCTAAACCTCAACCTTAGTCTAAATTTCCTATCTTTGAAGTAAATGAAATGAATTAATGCCAGACTTTTTACATCCAGATAAGGAAAACTACTCACATGAAGAACTTATGCAGGAGGAGCAGATCCGTCCGCAGAGTTTTAAGGATTTTGCCGGACAGAGAAAAACTTTGGAAAACCTGGAAGTTTTTGTCAGTGCTGCCAAAAGACGTGGTGGTGCTCTTGATCATGTTCTTCTGCATGGTCCGCCGGGTCTGGGTAAAACAACTTTAGCCAATATTATTGCCAATGAGCTTGGTGTTAACTGTAAGATTACTTCTGGTCCTGTTTTGGATAAGCCGGGAAGTTTAGCCGGCCTGCTGACGAATCTGGAAGAAAACGATGTTCTTTTTATTGATGAGATCCACCGGCTGTCGCCTGTTGTGGAAGAATATCTGTATTCTGCCATGGAGGATTATAAGATAGATATTATGCTGGAAAGCGGTCCTAATGCGAGAAGTGTCCAGATCAGTCTGAATCCTTTCACGCTGGTAGGAGCAACCACAAGAAGCGGAATGCTTACAAAGCCAATGCTGGCAAGGTTCGGGATTCAAAGCAGGCTTGAATATTATTCGGTTGAGCTTTTATCGATGATCATTCAGCGAAGCTCAAGGGTTTTGGGAAGTAAGATTTATGAAGATGCAGCGATAGAAATTGCCAGAAGAAGCCGCGGAACACCAAGGATTGCCAATGCTTTGCTAAGAAGAGTACGTGATTTTGCAGAGATCAAAGGAAACGGAGAAATTGAGATCAATATCACAAAGTATGCATTGAATTCTCTTAATGTTGATGAGTTTGGCCTGGATGAAATGGATAATAAGATCATGCGGGTCATGATTGAAAACTTCAAAGGAAAACCGGTAGGGATTTCCGCCCTTGCTACCTCAATTGCTGAAAATCCTGAGACCCTGGAAGAGGTGTATGAGCCTTTTCTGATTCAGGAAGGATTTATCATCAGAACACCCAGGGGAAGAGAAGTTACCGACAAAGCTTACCAGCATTTAAAAATATCCCGTCCAAAAAATCCGGGAGAATTATTTTAACAGTCTATGTTTATTCCAAAATTATACAGAAGTGAAGATCTTGATCTGATGAAAGAAATCATCAGAGACAATGCATTTGCCCTGCTTATTTCCTCCGTTGAAAAAATAAGAGCTACGCATTCTATGATGATGCTTAATGATAATGATCCTGAGAATGTCTATGTGGAAACTCATATTTCCAGAGCCAATCCTCAGGCAAAAACATTAAAGGACGGGGATGAAGTCCTTTGCGATTTTCTGGGAGCCCATACTTATATTTCGAGCAGCTGGTATGATCATATTAATGTTTCGACCTGGAATTATGAAGCTGTTCAGGTGTATGGGAAAGTACAGCTTATGAATCATGACGAACTTTATCAGCATCTTGATAAATTAACTTCAAAATATGAAAGTTTCCAGAAGTGTCCTGTCATGGTAAAAGATATGGGAAGGGAATTTGTGGAAAAAGAAATGAAAGGTGCTTTCGGGCTGAAAATAATCCCAACAGAAATATTCATCAAGCAAAAGCTTTCTCAGAACAGAAAAGATCATGATTATCAGAACATTATCTCTGAGCTTGAAAATTCGGATGAGAATGGAAGAAAAATTGCTGAGAAAATGAAATTAATAAAGAAATAATAATCAAAATATATATGAAGCTATATCCAATACAATGTGGAAAATTTAAACTGGACGGCGGTGCCATGTTTGGAGTCGTCCCAAAGAGTCTGTGGGAAAAAACCAATCCTGCAGACGAAAGAAACCTGATTGAACTGGGAACGCGTTCCCTGCTTATAGAAGACGGCAAGAAACTGATTCTTGTAGACTGCGGTCTTGGCAATAAACAAGATGATAAATTCTTCGGGCATTATTCGCTTTGGGGAGATGATAATCTTGATAAGAATTTAAAGAAATTCGGTTTTGTAAAAGAGGATATTACGGATGTATTCCTTACTCACCTTCACTTTGATCATTGCGGAGGTGCTATTGAATGGAATGATGACCGAACGGGATACAGACCTGCTTTTAAAAACGCTCAGTTCTGGACGAACGAAAACCACTGGCAATGGGCTACAGAACCTAATGCAAGAGAAAAAGCCAGCTTTCTGAAAGAGAATATCCTTCCAATGCAGGAAAGCGGACAGCTTAACTTTTTGCCTCTTCCTACTACGGGAAATTACGGTTTTGCTCCAGACTTGAAAATGGATGTGATATTTGTAGACGGGCATACGGAAAAACAGATGCTTCCGGTGATTCAATATCAGGAAAAGACGATTGTTTTTGCTGCGGATCTTATTCCTACTGCAGGACATATTAACCAGGTTTATGTAATGGGATATGATACAAGACCTCTTCTGACATTGGAAGAGAAAGGAAAATTCCTGAAACAGTGTGTAGACAATGAATATCTTCTGTTCTTTGAACATGATGCCCACAATGAACTGGCAAGTCTTAAAATGACTGAAAAAGGGGTAAGATTAGACGAGATTCACAGTTTTAATGATGTTTTTGGATATTAATTTTTGATTATGGAAGATTTACATTCAGAAACACAGAAAGCAGAACCGGAACCGGCACCCAAGGTGATCGGACTTACCGGTGGTATAGGTTCAGGAAAGACTACTGTAGCTCATTTTATAGAAGACTTTGGATTTCCTGTTTATTATTCCGATGACAGGGCGAAAGCCATTGTGAATGAAAGTGAGGATTTAAAGGTAAAAATAATAGATTTACTAGGCAATGAAGCTTATGATGCGAACGGACTGTATGACAGAAAATTTGTTGCAGAAAAGGTTTTCAGTAATAAGGAACTGCTTCACGAGTTAAATGAGATTATTCATCCTGCGGTACGTATTGATTTTGAAGAATGGCTTAAAAAACAGACAAAGTATTTGGTCTTTAAAGAGACGGCCTTATTATTCGAATTAAAGCTGAACCGACAATGTTATAAATCTCTTCTGGTTACTGCTGAAGATAATATCAGAGCCAAAAGAGTAATGGACAGGGATGGAAAAACCTACCGAGAAGTAGAATCTGTCATGGAAAAGCAAATGCCTGAAAAGGATAAGATAAAACTTGCAGACTGCATTATCTATAATAATACCAACCTAGAAGATCTTAAGGAACAGACCGAACAGATCATCTTTGCTATTGAATAAAAAAAACCTCGTTAGAAAATTCTAACGAGGTTTTTTAATGTAGATTTTCTAAACAAAAAATCTTCAACAATAAATAAGCCCTCATTTTTGAGGGCTTATTTGTATTTGAAATTTAAATATTATTCTTTAATAAATTTCTTTTGAACCGTTACGCCATTGTCATCGATATCTATTACATAAATACCATTGATCAATTTACCAACGTTGATCTGGTTGTTAAGCAGAATACCGTCAGCGATAACCTGTCCTGCAGAATTGTAGATCTTATATTTAGCTTTTTTGCTGATATTCTTCACATACAATACTGAGCTTACCGGGTTAGGGTAAATCATGATCTCGGTCTGGTTAAGAGAGTTTGGCACTCCCGGTTTAGAGATTCTTACTGAGTAATCCTCTACCTCACCATTTGCAAAATTAGTACAGTTTACAGGAATTCCGTCTCTCATCATTGCCACTCTCATTACTACATACTTATAATTCGTCATGCTTATATAAGCATCTACAGGCACGTTGAATGTTCCTGTAACAGGACTTGTAGTGTTCGGAGGTGATGTAAATACTCTCTCATCAAGATCAAAGTATCCGTTTCTGTTGAAATCTATCCATACTGCGATTCCTTCATCATGGTTTGTTCCGTTCCATTTTTTCTCAATCGTGATCTGATTTCCTGTAGATCCCTGAACCATTTCTATGAATGTATCAGGTACTCCTGTATAATTTGTATAGCTAGAAGGTCCTGAAGCATTTTCCATTTTAGGTCTTCCATTTGGAACTACCGTAACTTTGGAAATATGTTCATTAACAGCATTTTGAGAACTCATCTGGCAGTACGTCACTGTAGGTGTTGTGAAATAGTATGGAGGTGTGTATGTACCCGGCGTACCGCTACAAATGTTTACAACCTGCATTTCATATTTCGTTTCTTCCAGTAATCCTGTTATAGTATAAGTATTCGTTGTTAAAGGAACATTTGTCCAGCTCGGAATACCTACTTTTCTATATCTCAGAACATAAGTTGCCCCAGGGAAACCTTCCCATGTAACTTCAGCCGATGTAGGAGTAAGCTGAGTTATAGTTAATCCTGGAGGAGGAAGCTCACATGTTCTTTCCGTAGTAAATACTTTCGGATTTGAGTACGGGTTAAGAGTATTTTCTCCAACACATTTATTTGCAACTCTTACTTCATATTTTGTATAAGGATCTAAACCTCCTAATAAATAAGTATTGGTAGGAGGAGCAATGTTAGGAACCTGATTCCAGGTAGGAGCTCCTACTTTTCTCCATTCCAATGTATACGTAGAGCTCGCTGCAAGCGGTGCCCAAGTAATCAGTGCGGAGTTAGTTGTAATATTGCTTACTGTAACATTCGGAGGCGTAGGATCACATCTTGTTACGAATGTTTTGATCGGTGTAAATGTACCTGCAACATCTCCACAAACAGCAGCTACCTGCACTTCATAGATTGTAGCCGGAGTTAAACCGTTCAATACAAGTGGAATATTATTTAGCAATGTTGAAGCATATACTTCTGTCCACGCTCCTGGAGGAGGTCCCTGAGTTCTATATCTTACAAGATAAGTAACGGTATTCGGTACTCCTGAGAAAGTAAGTGTAGCAGAATTATGAGTCGCTGTAATTCCAGGCTGGTTAGGTATACCATTACTACATGGTCTGATTCTTACCGCATAATCTTCAACCTCTCCATTGACTGCATTCTGACACAATACTGGAGCACTGGTACGTTTAAGCACGACTCTCATTGTGGTTGTAAGCGGACCTGTATAAGCTGCTCCCGGAACAGCAAAGGTTGCAGTAACAGGAGTTGCAGTATTCGCTGCTGTATTTAAGATCTGTTCTGAAGTTTCAAAAACTCCGTTTCTGTTGTAGTCTATCCAAACAGATACTGCATCATTACTCGTTGAACCTGTCCATCCCTTTGCTATAGAGATTTTATTATTTGCAGATCCTGCATCAAGAGTGATTAATGTTGCAGGTGTTGTATAGCTTGTATAGTTATTCTGTACAGTAGTATTGCTCATCACCGGAACTCCAGGGTTGGAAGATGTAACGGTTACATTTGAAATGTGGTCGTTAGTTCCTGTACCTGTCATCGGACAGTATGAAAGCGGCGGTGTTGTAAACTGTACTGTTGTAGAATATGGTCCTGTAGAACCTCCACATGTAGTAGAAACCTGTACATCGTATTTAGTCTGCTCAGCAAGCCCAGGAATAGTATAATTATTTACTCCCGGTG
The DNA here is from genome assembly GCF_052044665.1 of Chryseobacterium sp. 22532. Taxonomy (NCBI): domain Bacteria; kingdom Pseudomonadati; phylum Bacteroidota; class Flavobacteriia; order Flavobacteriales; family Weeksellaceae; genus Chryseobacterium; species Chryseobacterium sp. 22532. Next base: position 120,667 of record NZ_JBQENJ010000005.1, on the reverse strand, counting down.
CCAAAGTCACAGGTGGGATTGTAAATGTTCCAGCAGTAGCTAACTTCCATCTAATGGTGTAAGTAGCATTCGCAGCACCCATCCAATAAACCGTAGCTGTAGAAGCTGTAAGGTTTGTAACGGTGATATTTGTAGGCGGCGCAGTAGTACAAGCAGGCTGATCAATAAGTTTCACTGCATAATCTTCTACTTCCCCCCAAGTGAAAGTTCCACAAGGAGCTGCTGTAGCGCTTTCTCTTAATGCTACACGCATACGTGTATTCAGATTTCCCGTATACACTCCCCCAGTAACGTTCGGTACGCTGAAAGTTGCAGTAACAGGAGTTGTAGTATTACTTGGTGAATTCAATACCTGTTCAAAAGTTTCAAAAACCCCGTTTCTGTTAAAGTCAATCCATACTCCTGTTCCGAATGACCATTGTGTTCCTGGCCAGGTTTTTTCAATAGTAACAGTATTAGCTCCTAAACCTCTTACTAAAGTAATAAGTCTTGCAGGATCTGTAGTATAATCTGTATAATTACTGAAATCTGAAGTACTGGTCATTGGTATTGCAGCATTCGGAGTTACAACAACTTTACTGATATAACCATCAATAGTGGTACTTGTAGAATTGGAACTACAATAAGAAATAGCAGGAGTCGTAAAGGTAGTGCTTGTAGAGAACGGTCCTTGTGTTCCGCCACAGATTGTAGCAATCTGAACTTCATACTGCGTTTGCTCCGTAAGGTTGTTTATTGGATAACTGCTCGCAAGAGGAGTGGTAATACTTACTGTATTCCACGTTGGTGCAGTTACAGCTTTATATCTCAGTACATAAGTAGCACCTATTGAAGGCATCCAGCTCACAAGAGCTGTAGTCGGTGTAATATTGGACACTGCAATATTACTTGGAGGCGAAGTAGTACATGGTTGTAAAGCGATAACATTTAATGTAAAGTCAACAAAATTACCCCATGCTGCAGGTCCACATGAAGTATTGGCTCCAATAAAGGATGTCGATGTTCTTACTCTGTAATTACCAGGTGCCTGTGTTCCAGGGATGACAATTGTTGCTGTTCCGTTTGTAACATAACCAGGAGTTGCCAGAATGGTTTCACCCGGATCATTAAAACTCATGTTATTATTCCAGTCAACCCAAACATAATAATTATAAGTGCTGGTTCCACTGTTCAAATTCATGGTTATCGTATTGGTTGGTAACCCTGAAAAAACTGTGGCTGAATTATTAACATATGCCGTATAGGAATTAGCTGAATAATTTAAATTGGTAATTCCTCCTGTTGTAGTTATCGTTTTCAGATAATACGAAGTTGAGCTGGAACCTCCCGTAGGTGTACAATATCCTGTAAACACATTCACAGGTCCTATCCATGTACTCTGATTCGTTCCACTGCATTTTGATCTTACCCAAACATAATAAGCAGTATTGGCCGTCAATGGAGAAAGTGTTACACTTGTTCCTGTAGTAACTGTCTGTGAAGGTACGGTTGCAGATGTTGGTGCTGTAGCAGATGTACTGTAATATACATCATAGCCTCCTGCAGGCACAGATGAAGGAGCAGTCCAGCTGATTGCCGCACTCGTTGGTGTTACCGTTCCTAACGTTAATCCGGAAGGAGGCAAACACGAAGGAGCAGCTCCAAAAGTCAACTGAACATTGGGTCTGTTGGAGGTAATTGTTCCAGTAGCTGTTGCTGAAGCTGAATTATCTTCTTCGATATACATATGTCTCGATGCAGCATTAGAGTAAGTAAAAGCACTTCCACTTGTACTTCCTGTCCCGGTACCACCATAGCTTACCTCGACTAACACCACTAGATTTTCTGTCCCGTTATAATAAAAAGGGCTTTGCAGGGTGATTGTATTCCATCCTGTAGTTATATTATTGATCGTTCCGGTATACACTAAGCTGGCTCCGGCGGTTGCTGTAGGCCAGTCTTGTGATGTAAGAGTAGTTGTTGCAGCTGGAACAGATTTCAAATAAACCTTTACCGGAGTAGCTGCACTTGTAGCTGTTGTTGCATTCCATGCCACTGACATTACACTTCCGCCAGCAGGCAGATTGATTTCTGCTGCAGTATAAAGTGACGCATCTCTTTGATATCCATAGTAAACTCCCAAAGGATATCTCTGAGTAGCTGTTCCTGCACCAATAGTAATTGTTTGTGCCTGTGAAAACAGTCCGAAGACCATACAAAGCAATGTTATGAGCACCCTAAAGGGCCTGCTCATTTTACAGAGTAAAAATCCACTCATATTTTTTAAATTTAGTTATAATAACAATAGTAATAAGTATAGTATTTCGTATTTGTTGGTGTTCAAATGGATTCTTGAACATCCATTCTACAGATAATCTGTATTGAAAAAAATAGTTTTTTAATTCATACGCTCATATTTTAATAATTACACAAATCTAATAATTTTTTCACTATTAATGTATTCATTCAAATATTTTTTTGTAAAAATTTCACAATAATAACACATTCTATACATTAAAACACAAAATCCTCAGGAGAGCCTGAGGATTTTATATTATTATTAATTACTGTTATTTCTTGATAAATTTGGATCTGAACTGATCTTTTCCTTTTTCATCAATCGTGATGATGTATCCGCCTTTCACAAGAGATGAAACATTGATCTTTCCGTCATTAATATTTCCATTTCCTACCAGCTGACCGGCAGTATTGTAAATTTTATAGGCCGCTTTATCTGAAACTTTAGTTACATTCAGAATGTCGCTTGCAGGGTTAGGATATAATTGAATTCCGTCCTGAGGATTAGCAATGTCTTTTGTTCCTAAAGCAGCTGTAACTACAACATTATAATCTTCAAACTCTCCATAGGTGCCATATGCGCCACAAGCATTTCCAATATATTGATTAGCAGTGGTGGTATACAACATTCCCACACGCATTCTAAGGCCTAAACCTGTAACTGCGGTTGCAGGCACCGTAAATGTAGCCGTAACAGGACTTGCAGTAGTGGTTGTAGAAGTCAGAATTCTTTCTGAATCTTCAAAATTTCCATTTCTGTTAAAGTCAATCCAGGCTGAAGTTGCCCCAGAATATGGTCCGGTTCCGCTTAACCATCCTTTTCCAACTGACAGAGTATATTGAGTACCTGCTACTAAGTTTACCTGTAATGCCGGATTGGTAGAATAATCTGTGTATAAACTAGCAGAAGAAGTATTATTTAAGTTTGCCAGGGTAACGTTTGCAATATGATCGTCAGAGTCATCATCAGAAGATACTGTACAATAAGTAAGCCCAGGTGTTGTAAAGTTTGAAGAAGCAGAATAAGCTCCAGGAGTTCCTGAACAAACAGCAGCTACCTGAACTTCATAAGCCGTACCATCAGTAAGATTCGGTAATGTTATATTGCTGCTTGGCGTAGTAATTTGTTGCCAAGTAGCTTCTGATACTTTTTTATAACGGACAATATAGGTTGCTCCAGTAATAGGAGCCCAGCTTACACTTGCACTACTTGTCGTCACATTACTAACAGCGACTCCAGTTGGAGCAGAGCCGTCACATGCAGCAAAAGTAGTAACCAAAACAGATTTAATGGCATAGAATACATTCCCGATAGAAGAGATTCTTAATTTAATTGTCTGTCCGTTCAATGAAGAAGGGAAAGTTATACTTTCGGAGCCATCATTAGCAGTAGTAGCCAATAATGTTGTCCACGTTGCACCATTAGGATCTGTAGTGTAATCAATTTTCACATTTGCTACACTGTACGGCGCAGCTGTAGTATTTGCTACATCCCATTCAACTGTAGTAACTGCATTAGATGCGGCATATTGAGTATTGATTTTAAACGGTCCGTCATTACCTACAACAATAGTTTGTTCAGCAAACTGAGTTTGCTGTTGAGCAGGATCAGGATTATTATCTCTTACCGTTACAGCATATTTACTATTTCTAGGAACCATAGAAACCGACTCCCATCCATTATTTGAGTTATTTAAAACTCCTGCTAATACGGAAGATAATTTAGGGAAATATCTTGTTGGGTTTGTTGTTGGTGCTAAAGACCTGAATGAAGCCCCAGCAGTGGTAGTTCCCAAATTAGTTTTATTAATTGTAGTAGTTGCATTATCAACTTGTTCCCATGTATAAGTCATAGGATTGTTTTCTGCATCTGTAGCTGAAGCTGTTAATACGAATGCAGTTCCTTTAGGAATGTTGTATGTAGGTAGGGCAGCAATTACCGGTGCATTGTTCGCAATAGATGTTTCTATATCACAAGTTTTACTGATCAGATTTGCCTGAACCTGCTTGATACTTGCAATATGGAAATAGGCATCAGAGTGTAGCTGAACATCAGTATTTGCCCCTGTAATACCTGCATATCCCATAATGGTGGATCCTGACCCTGGCTCAACATTTACCCCAGACCCTTCAAGAGCATGAGAGAATGTATGGTTAGCTCCTAATTGATGACCCATCTCGTGAGCTACATAATCAATATCGAAATTATCACCTTGAGGAATACCATCTGCAGGTGACGTATATCCTGAACCTTTAGCTTTAGTAGTATTTGTTGCAGGGTTTACACAAACGCAACCAATACAACCTGCATTACCACCACCACCGGAAGCTCCGAATAAGTGTCCGATATCATAGGCAGCATTTCCTACGTTTGCTGTTAATGTTTGCTGTAATTCCAAATTCCAGGCCCCACCGGCTCCAGTTGATGCTGCCGAATAAGGGTCCGTAGCCGCATCAGTATAAATTACATTCGGAAATTCCTGTAAAATCAGATGTAGTGCAAAATCTTTTTCAAACACACCATTCACTCTCGTTAATGTTGCATTAATAGCTGTAAGTGCACCAGCAACAGTTCCTCCGTGAAAAGCAGTATACTCACCGGTCACTGACATTACCAGCCTCATAGTTCTGTACTTCTTATCAGACATTTTTGAGAAATCAGTTGGCTGATTGGTAAATGTTTTACCATTTTCATACATCTGGTTGATTTGATTTACAGCAGCTGGGCCCTCTTCAGTACTACAAACAAAGCTCTTTCCTGCTGTTGGTTTTGTCTTAGGATGAACCCCATATACAGTTTTATCTGCATTTTGCGGCTCTATAAACTCATAATTTCCGTCTTTTATAATCATCGACTGGAAGTCATTGTTTGATAAAGAGAATCTCAGGTATTTAGAAGGATCATTAATTCCAACTCCCACATAAGATCCCAGTTGATATTTATCAGCTAGTGATTGTACAACAACCGGGGAGCTGTATACTGCAAATTTTTCAATTTTGCCATTCAGTGTTGGTAAAGAAATTTCAACAGGTTTTGCATTTGGACCTGTCTCCTGAGCGCTTTTAAGTTGTTCCTTAATCTTATTAAGATCTAACTTATAATAATTACGTACCAGAGAGAACTTTTCCTTTCCTCTCTCGTAGCTAGTGGGCGTCCACTGTGCCAAAGCAGACCCTCCTATCAAGCTACAAAATAAAGCAGTAATGATTTTTTTCATAAAAAAGATTATTTTTAAATTTCTCAAAAATAACCATACATTAACAAATAAACCAAAAAATAATTAATTTATTTTATTTTTTTTCAAAATTTATTTAAGACATAAGGTATAAAAACAGAAAAACAGAATAAAAAAAGCACTAGAAATATTTCTAATACTTTTTATGATTCTATAGGAATTATAACTAATTTACTCCACTTTTATATAAATTCAATATTTTCAAAATTATCATTTATACAAGGGCTTTACAAACATTAATAAACCTGTTATATTTTAAAATTTATAGGCAATATTCCAGGCAAAGCCCATATTGAACTTAGCTGAGCTTTTACCAAATCCGGGAACAATCATCGGCGTAATATCATCCTGTTTGGAAGTATATACTAAATATCTTGGCTGAAGATTAACATCTATATAAAAATTGGATTCAAACAGCTGAACCCTTCCTCCTAAAGTTCCTTCTACCCAGGCAGAGGTTTGTGACGAAGACGGAAATGCCACAGACGAAGTGCTGCCCCCAAATCCACGGACCGGAACAGCCATATACTCCTGATTGTAGAACGCACCTCCTATTTTACCTCCTGCATAAAAACCATTGAATTCATTTTCAAGATCTTTTGCCAGCATATAAAAAGCACCAAGCTTTACAAAGGGGCCGCTTGCCTTGGCATCGTAACCGTTTTTTTGATATACATTTTTCTCAAAACCGGCTTCTGCAATGGCATGAACATTTCCTTTCACTTTTGTTGAAATAAAGCCCTGGTAAAGCATTCTATCCGAAAAAAAGGAAATACCTGTATTAAGAACATCAAAACCTACCATAAAATTAGGTTTGTATTTCTCCTGAACTTTTTTGGCTTCCTGGGTTTCTTTTTTTTCCTGGGCGAACCCGGTTATTCCTATTATGCTAAAAAAGAAGGAAAAGATTAGTCTTGTCTTCATTCTCAATTTGGTTTTGTCCTGCTTCGAGCTGTTGTACAGGATTTGATTGTATTAATTCTGAGCTTAAATTATCGTACGTTTTCTTAATCCCGCATCCTGGCGAAACGTATGTACTCTTCGTTGTATAATTAATGCGAACGTGAGATTCTGCTCCTTTATCTGCAAGTCTGAAATAAACATCTGTATAAGGTGAATCATCCACTCTTAAGGGGATAAGTCTTGAATCTATTTTCTCAGCTTTCCCCAGCTGTACTTTCCCAGCCCCGTAATCTACGGCTACATATAATGAATCCAAAGTAGTTGCTTTTCCGGATGCCAGAGATTTGAATGCTACTTTTATTCTGGGTGTCCCTTCACCACTTTCGCAGATATCGTCATCTCCTCCACAGGAAAAAAGCATTCCAACGAAACAGATCATGACGAGAAATTTAAAATATTTCATCTGCATATTTTGATTTTTTATTTTGATCAGATGGAACTTACGTTTCATATTAAGATTTGAAATTCAAATTTAAATAAATTTATTTTTTAATCAGCAATGCTATATTTTCCACGTGGTGGGTTTGCGGGAACATATCTACCGGCAGAATTTTCACCAACGTATAATGTTCTTTCATCAGGGCAAGGTCTCTTGCCTGTGTTGCTGAATTACAGCTTACATAGACTACTTTTTCCGGAGCAAGCTTCAATATCTGCTCTACCACTTTCTGGTGCATTCCGTCTCTTGGCGGATCGGTAATCAGGACATCTGCTTTCGGATGATTTTCTAAGAATTCATCGTTAAAGACATTTTTCATATCTCCACAATAGAATGTTGTGTTGGTAAGACCGTTTAATTCAGCATGTTCAATAGCTGCATCAATGGCTTCCTGAACAGATTCTATGCCTATAACCTGTTTTGCATTTTTGGCAACATACTGGGCAATAGTTCCTGTTCCTGTATAAAGGTCATATACTACTTCATCACCTTTTAAATCAGCAAATTCCAATGTTTTTCTGTAAAGCTCCAAAGCCTGTTTGTAATTGGTCTGAAAGAATGATTTTGGGCCAATTTTAAACTTCAGTCCATCCATTTCTTCCATCAGGAAGCCTTCTCCGAAATAAATATTGATATCCAGATCGTAAATAGAATCATTCTGCTTCGGATTGATAGCGTAAACCAATGTTTTGATCTGTGGGAATTTCTCCAGCAAGAACTGGAAAAGCTTTTCTCTGTTTTCTTTTTCTTCTCTGTAAAGCTGGAATAGTACCATCCATTCGCCTTTAGAGTTCTGTCTCATCATTAAAGTTCTCAAAAACCCTTCCTGATTTCTGACATCAAAGAAATCCAACCCATTGTCTACACCATAGTTTTTTACAGCTAAACGTATAGCATTGGAGGGATCTTCCTGCAGGAAACATTCTTTCAGGTCCAGGATCTTGCTCCACATTCCGGGAATATGGAAACCCAAAGCGTCTTTACTCCCAAAATTCTCTTCAGAGCTTATTTCGTATTGGGTAAGCCATCTCGCATTGGAAAAGGAAAACTCCATTTTATTTCTGTAGAAATACTGTTCTTCGGCGCCTAAGATAGGAACGGTTTCAAAATCATCAATCCCACCGATTCTTTTAATATTATTATAGACCTCTTCCTGTTTGAAATTGAGCTGTTTTTCGTAGCTCATGTTCTGCCATTTGCATCCACCACATGTTCCAAAATGAATACATTTGGGATCTACTCTGAATGGCGATTTTTCCACTATTTCTATGGTTTCTGCCTCATAGTATTTGGATTTGGATTTTTTTACTCTGGCATTAACCACATCTCCGGGAACTGCTCCGGAAATCAGTACGGTTTTTCCTTCTTCGGTTTTCCCTATGGCCACGCCTTTTGCACCTGCACCAAACAGTTTAATATTTTCAAGAATTATATCTTTCTTCTTTCTCATCCCTAAAACTCAATTTCTTTTATGGTCGGACGAACCCTCCGACTCATCCTAAATTTTATTTCTATTTTCTAATACACCGAAAACAATCTTCCGGTTTGATTCCGCAAAAATACAATAAAAAAAACCTTATCCGAAGATAAGGTTTCCATCTATATAAAAGTTTATTATTTTGTTGGGGCAGGCTGAGGATTTACAGGCTGTGCTGAAGGATCCATCGCTCCCGGCTGCATCTGAATATTAGGCTGTACTTTAGGTGCAGAAAGACCTGTAAGTTTATCCAGGATTGTTACTACTTCCTGTTCACCAAGGTTCACAAAAGATCTGCTTGCAATTTTACCGTCTTTATCCACGATCACAAAGCAAGGCAGTTTAAATCCGTAAACGCCATATTTTTTAGCAATATCTGATTCTAATCCTTTTTCTCCGTACACATTTGCTCCCGGAATTCCTTTTAACAATGAACTGCTGGTTTTTACAAACTGATCTTTGGTATCATCTACATTTACAAAAACAAAGTTCATTTTAGATTTATAGAAATTTACAACTTCTTTCAATACAGGAACTGTAGCTTCGCTGATGTAAGGATTCCAAGATGCATAGAAGAACAGCATGTATGGTTTTCCTTTATTTTCAGAAAGCTGGTAAGATTTTCCGTCTGCTTTTACCAGTGATGCTTCCGGAGCAGCCTCTCCTACTTTAAGTCCATTGATTGCCAACTGCATTTTAACTAAATCTGCCTTGATACCTGCGTCTGTAATATCTGTATCAATGATTTTTTTAACCTTTTCAGTATTTTTTGCAGGAGCACCCGGATGAATATCCTGAGCTACCACGAACGCCAATAGATAATCTTTAGCAGTTTGTGAAACTTCTTTTCTGTCTTTCAGGAACTGTGCAAATACTTCAGAAGTAATCATATCTGTTTTTCCTTTGGTTTTTGCTTCGGCATATTTCTGAAAGTCAGGGCTCATTTTTACAAGAAGATACTGTCTGTATAATGGAATAGTCTTCACCATTACATCTTTATTACCTTCCAGTTTTGTTTCGTAATCCTGGAATGCTTTTGATACTTTAAATGATGGATTTCCTGACATCTGGCGCTGTGACATTTCATAGTTGGCAAGAAGGTTAAGGATAGTTACTTTTACATCATTCTTTTTCCATTCCAAGATTCCTTTGCTTGGATTATTTTTCTGAGCAAGCTCTTCTACATTTTTATTGATGTCGGCTTCAATTTTCTGAGCTCCTTTTAAGAATGTTTTTTCGTCTCCGGACATTAACTGCTGGATATTGATTTTGCTTCCATACTCACCCAAGAACTTTTGGCTGGCCTGAAGGAAATCATTATTTTTCTTAGCATCTCCTGTAACGACGAACTCATTTGGAAAGGTCATTGCATTTCCGGAAATATTCAGGTTCTGTCCGCCCTCAAGATAGATCAGGTTTTGTCTTCCTGCATAGTTGATTACGTACATCCCATCTTTAGGAGCTTCGAAGCTTCCTGTAAAGTTTCCATTTTTATCTAAACCAATATTGACAAGTGGAAGTGTTGCCACACCAGAAGCTTCAACAAATTCAATTCTTTCGAGTGGTGAACTTCCGGTTATTTTTCCTTTAACTTCAACTTTTTTTGAACAAGACATCACAAAAGCTGTGATGATAAACAATAAAAGATATTTTTTCATTTCGATTTTAATATTACGCAAAAATACGTTTTTTACGGCTTGTTAATTAACACTATTTATTTTTTTTGAAAATTTTATGAGAACCTGTAAAATAGGGACTTTAAGGCCTATCCGTTCTATAAACTTCTTCACCAGAAAAGAGTCTCAAAAAATGCAATTCTTTTCTTACACATCCAAGTGCTCACCAAATATAGACTTATTAAATTAAAGAATATCTTATCTGATCAACACCTTAACAAATTTTAACAGCTAAATTACAGGTATAAAAAAATCGTCTCCATAATGGAGACGATTTTTTATGTATTTGAATAGGTTTTATCCCTGATCTACCATAGCAGCCATATATTCTCTGTTCATTCTGGCGATGTTTTCAAGAGAAATTCCTTTCGGACATTCAACTTCGCAAGCTCCAGTATTCGAACAGTTTCCGAATCCTTCTTCATCCATAGCTTTCACCATGTTCAGAACTCTTCTTTTGGCTTCCACTCTACCTTGAGGAAGTAAAGCAAACTGAGAAACCTTAGCTCCAACGAATAGCATTGCAGATCCGTTTTTACAAGTAGCTACACACGCACCGCATCCGATACATGCTGCAGCATCCATTGCTTTGTCTGCATCTTCTTTAGGAACCGGAATAGCATTGGCATCTAATGTATTACCTGAAGTGTTCACAGAAATGAATCCTCCGGCAGCCATTACTCTGTCGAATGCGCTTCTGTCCACCATTAAATCTTTGATAACCGGGAAAGCTGCACTTCTCCAAGGCTCAATAACGATGGTTTCACCGTCTTTGAACATTCTCATGTGAAGCTGGCAAGTCGTGATCCCTGTATCCGGACCATGCGCTCTACCGTTGATATAAAGGGAACACATTCCGCAGATCCCTTCACGACAGTCGTGATCGAAAGCAATTGGTTCTTTTCCTTCGTTAATAAGATTTTCGTTCAAAATGTCCAGCATTTCCAAGAATGAAGAATCTGTAGAAACATCTGATATCTTGTAGGTCTCAAACTGACCTTTAGTTTTGCTATTTTTTTGTCTCCAAATTTTTAGGGTAAGATGAAGGCCTTTTTTTGCACTCATAATTATGTATTTATAGGTTGGAGATTATTTGTAACTTCTTGCTTTAACTTCAATGTTTTCATAGATCAGATCTTCTTTATGCAGCACTTCCGTTGTGATATCATCCGTTTGATATTCCCAAGCTGCTACATATTTGAAGTTAACATCATCTCTTTCAGCTTCACCTTCAGGAGTAGCATGGTCTTCTCTGAAATGTCCTCCACAAGATTCGTTTCTGTGTAATGCATCGATGGCCATTAGTTGTCCTAATTCGATGAAATCTGCCACTCTGAAAGCTTTTTCAAGCTCAGTGTTCATTCCATCTGCATCACCAGGAACTTTCACATCGCTCCAGAATTCTTTTTTCACCTGAGCAATTTCAGCAATAGCTTCTCTCAAACCTTCAGGAGTTCTTCCCATTCCTACTTTATTCCACATGATGTGTCCTAATTTTTTGTGGAAATGATCTACTGAGTGAGTTCCTTTATTATTTAAGAAGAAATTTACTTTGTCTTTAATTTCTTTTTCAGCCTGATCGAATTCACCAGAAGTTGTAGGAATTGCTCCCGTTCTGATGTCCGCTGAAAGGTAATCTGCAATCGTGTAAGGAAGAACGAAATATCCGTCTGCTAACCCCTGCATCAAAGCAGAAGCTCCCAATCTGTTAGCTCCGTGATCTGAGAAATTGGCTTCACCGATTACGAAACACCCAGGAATGGTAGACTGCAGGTTGTAATCTACCCAAACACCACCCATTGTGTAGTGAACTGCAGGATAGATCTTCATTGGGGTTTTGTAAGGATCATCAGCCGTAATTTTTTCGTACATCACGAATAAGTTACCGTATTTTTCCTCAATCCAAGCTTTTCCTAAATCATAGATCTGCTGATCTGTAGGATTATGGATATGTTTTTCGATAGCGGCTTCTTTACCCTTTTTAATAATCTCTGTAGAGAAATCTAAGTAAACACCTTCTTTAGTATCATTATTTTCGATTCCGTAACCAGCATCACATCTTTCTTTACCAGCTCTCGACGCAACGTCTCTAGGCACTAAGTTTCCGAATGCAGGATATCTTCTTTCTAAATAATAATCTCTATCTTCTTCTTTAATATTTTCAGGTCTAAGCTTTCCTTCTCTGATCGCTACAGAATCTTCAATTTTCTTAGGAACCCAGATCCTTCCTGAGTTTCTTAATGATTCTGACATCAAAGTCAGTTTAGACTGCTGTGTTCCATGAACCGGAATACAAGTCGGGTGAATCTGTACATAACAAGGGTTTGCGAAGTACGCTCCTTTTTTATGGATTTTCCAAGCCGCAGAAACGTTCGATCCCATTGCATTTGTAGAAAGGAAATATACGTTTCCGTAACCTCCTGATGCAATAACAACCGCGTGAGCAGAATGTCTTTCGATTTCACCTGTTACCAGGTTTCTTGCGATGATTCCTCTTGCTTTTCCGTCTACAATTACCAATTCCATCATTTCATGACGGTTGTACATTTTAATTCTTCCTTTACCAATCTGACGGCTCATCGAAGAATAGGCACCTAATAATAACTGTTGACCAGTTTGTCCTTTTGCGTAGAAAGTTCTTTTTACCTGAACCCCACCAAATGAACGGTTATCTAACTGACCGCCGTAATCTCTACCAAAAGGAACACCCTGAGAGACGCATTGGTCGATAATATTGGCAGAAACTTCAGCTAATCTGTAAACGTTGGCCTCTCTTGCTCTATAGTCACCACCTTTGATGGTGTCATAGAATAATCTGTATGTAGAGTCACCATCACCCTGATAGTTTTTAGCAGCATTAATACCTCCTTGTGCAGCAATTGAGTGTGCTCTTCTTGGAGAATCCTGGTAGCAGAACGCTTTTACGTTATATCCCTGCTCTGCTAAAGTAGCAGCTGCAGAACCACCTGCCAAACCTGTTCCAACAACAATAATATCAATCTTATCTCTGTTGTTTGGTGCAACAAGGTTCATATGGTCTTTATGATTTTTCCATTTATCCTTTAAAGGACCTGCCGGAATTTTTGAATCTAGTTTACTCATACTATTATACTGATATTATGATTGAGTTACAAAGTGAAAAATTGCGATAAAAATAAACCCTGCAGGAATAAGGATTGAATACCATTTTCCGAAAGCCTTGATTACCGGAGTATATTTTGGATGTCTCGCCCCAATTGACTGGAATGAAGACTGGAAACCGTGCGCAAGGTGTAATCCCAATAATACAAAAGCAATTACATACAAAGCTACTCTCCAGATATCCGCAAACTTCTCGTGAAGCTCCGGCCAGAAACGTTCTGCATCAGGAGCAATCCCTTCTACATACTTGTAATCGATCTCATGCCACCAAAAATCGTAAAAGTGAAGCGCTAAGAAAGCCAACACCACTGCTCCGGAAATAATCATATTTCTGGACATCCATGATGAGTTCACAGAAGGATTGTTTGCTGCGTACTTTACAGGACGCGCATTTCTATTCTTAATCTCCAGTACAAATCCCATAATGAAATGGAAAAAAACCGCAAAACCAAGAATAGGCTGCATTAAGAACTGCACAAAAGGATTATAGCCCATAAAATCAGATGCTGTATTGAACGCATCACGATTCAGGACTGATAACAAATTGGTCGTCAAATGCAGTATAAGAAAGATCAGCAAAAATAGAGCTGATAATGCCATCGCATATTTTCTACCTATCGTAGAACTCGTTAAACCTGCCATATAAGTTTAAATTTGAATTTCCCACAAAATTAAGAAATGTTAACTATATCAAAAAGTGAGAAATCTCACAATTAGACAGTTTGTAATCTTTCTAAATAAGAATCTAGCACATTATTTAAAGGGAAAAATGAAAAGTACTGTTTATTTTTTCAAATCATAAATTTTGCCATTATAAACTACCTTTTCTGCTATTCCGGGAAAGGTTTTTATTTCCATAGTCTGAATGCGTCTTGAAGAGCAGTAAGGGCCGGCTATAAATTTTAAAATTTTCTTTTTATCCGAATTTTTTGTCATCCAAAAGCAAGCCCTACTTCCTTTCTTCACTGATAATACTTTAGTTTTATTAAAATCATGAAGCAGTATTTCTTCTTTCTGATTTTCAAAAATAGTAAACCCAGTTCTGATTATAAAAAAAGCTAAAATCATCCCTGCCACCCTGATTAAATTTTTAAGATTGATATTTAAAAATAATGGTCTCAACACATAAACGATCAAGGATAAAGATACTACTTCAGCAATATTCATCGCTATATTGGAATAAAATAGCATATCCCTTTCTGAAAACCAGTGGATAAGGTTCAATAAAAGCTGGATAGATCCATCATATACAAAATTGATCCAAGTAAAATCGATCTTTAATCCCACGAGAACCGTCATTAAAAAAGAAAATATGATCAATATTTCTGAAAATGGAACGATCACAATATTAGCAGGAACAGAAACCAACGAAAATTGGTGAAAGTAATAGAGAACCAGCGGAAGTGTCGCCAGTTGTGCGGAAAGAGAAATGGTAATGGTATTGTAGATTAATTTTTTAAAATAACCATTTTGCCGGGGAAAATATTTCAATACTGGCTGGTTCAGCCAAAAAATCCCCAACACAGCCAGAAAGCTGAGCTGAAAACCGACGTCGAAAAGCTGCTGTGTATCAACAACTAAAATAATTATTGCTGATAAAGAAAGGGAGTGAAGCAGATCCGGTTTTCTCTGGAGAAGGACATAGACAAAATATACCGTCAACATAATGCACGACCGTATTACAGAATTTCCGAAACCGATAAATGCAGCAAACAACCAAATAAAAAAGATACTGGAAATCACTGCATACTTTCTGAATCGTAAAGGACTGAACCGCGTCAATAAAAAATAGATCATCCCAAAAATAACGACAATATGTGTTCCTGAAATAGCCAATAAATGAACCATTCCGGACCTGTTGAAATCCTCTACTGTCCCGGAATCCATTTCTGTTCTGTCTGCCAGAATAATCCCTTTTAGAAATTCCCGGGTTCTGGAAGACATTTCAACGCTGTCGATCTTCTGGAGTATTTCTAATCTGCGCTGCTGAATTCGTTCATTTGGATTTAAATCTGATCTCTCTGCCGAAGAAATATTTTCGGAAATATAACACTGATACTCAATATTTTTCCTTTTTAAATACTTTGCATAATCAAACTGAAAATCATGCTTTGGCGGCTTTGGTTTCGATAGGTAAGCATCGGCCTTATAATAATGCTCAAAATCAAGTTCTTTACTTATTTTCGGGATATAGACAACGGCATTAAAATTTTCTTTTCCAGCACGAATAACAGCTTCATATTTTTTATTTTTATCTGTAGAATTCAGTTTTTTGGAGATCTTAAAGAATACTGTTGTGTTTTGAGGAACAGAAAGATCATCGGACGAAAAGGTATTGAAAAAATGAAGAATTATTCCGGTTCCGAAAAATATCAATCCCAGCAGTATCGCTCTTGTTTTATGCAGCAAATAAGAATTCAAAAAACACAAAAGGAAAATTGATAAACAGCATGCTGAAACTATATAAATTATAGTTTTATCCAACAGTACTTTATCCTGAAAAAAAATTCCGAGGATAAAACAGATAGACAAAATGAGAAGTGGCTGTTTTTTCAAACCGTGTATATTTACAATCAAAAAAGTAATTAATTTATTTGATTATTAAATAACACAAATTTTGCAGAATTGAATGATTACTTCCCATTAAATGAATAATATACGGCTTGATTATTTATTATAAAATCTGGTTTTAAATGAAAAAGTAAAAGCCATCTGTTAAAGATAGCTTTGTATTAAAAAACTGCATACTGTAGCAATTTATTAAAATTTTTAACGCAATATTTTCTTTGGTAAATAAAACAGTCTTATAAAAGGTTATTCACCGAATTATTTACCGCTTAAAAACCGGTCTGTCAGGCGTTTAGTTTCTTTTATATAGAACAAGGAATCTTTTCCATAATCTTCATATTTGAAATCTCCGGATTTTTTAGGAATTGCAGGTTCTATCTGTGTTCCTTCATGCCATTCGTTGAAAGAAGTGATCCCGATAAAATCCGGATTTACTTTGGCAGCTGCATCAAACATTCTTTCATAATACTTTCCGCTTTCTCTGCTTTTGAAATTGGCTTCATTCCATGGTCTTATTCTGGTATCGGAATAACCCGGACCTACGCACGGAATAAAAATAAGATGGTGGTCTTTTGCAAATTGGGAAAGATAGCTCCAATTGGATGTTGTGCTTCCGAAAACAAAACCGTCGCTGGCAAAATAGGTATAAAAACCATCAAAACCGGATTCTTCAAAAAAACCTGAATGTTCTTTTTCAACCCATAATCCTATGTAAAGTCCATCCAATTCTGTTTTCCGGACTGTTTTACTTCCGTTTTCAGACAGGAGCTCGGACCATTCTGACGGTGAAATTTTATAGCTATCGTAAACATAGTACAATGGCTTTCCATCTTTTTTATAAAAGGCATGATGGTGGGAATAGGTCTCCACCAGATAAGAAAGCTGTTCTCTAAGTTCTGTTATATTCTTGTAAAACGGCTCTATGTGAAAAGCAACCTTTAAGTTAAATTGGTCTGCTATATCCAGATATTGGGTAATACTTTTATCAACAAACGAATCTTTTCCCAGCCAGCTTAAAACAACCACCCCAACTCCGGCTTCCCGGATCATTTTCATGTGCTTTTTAATGATTGCCGGATCATTGGAACTGTAATTACCCAGGGCAGGATAGAAATTAGCACCAATATCGTCTCCTCCTTTGTGATTTCCAAGGTTGTTCCATTTTGGATTGTTCCAGTGGGGCAAGATATCATGATTCCAATGAGAATACTTTCCATCCACTTCAGGATTTCCGTACCATCCATAATAGAAGATCTGGACCTTATCCCGGGATTTGCTGTTTTGAGCAAAACTTTTCAGTGAAATGCAAGTCAATAAAATGAATACCAGAAAGTTTTTAAAAAAATTCATTGATAAAAATTTAAATCTAAAAATTATTCAGCACAGATGATCTTAGAAGCCTTGACCATTCAGAAAGAGTAAATTAAATGCTTAAAATTACCTCAGCAGCTTTTTCACTGGCTCCTTTTCCGCCAAGCTTTTTTCTTAAAAGACTGTAATCTGCCAGAACCTGGTTTCTTTTTTCACCTTCTATCATTTTATTGAGCTCTTCCACAAGGTTTTTGGTATTCAGGTCGGTTTGGATCAGTTCTTTTACAACTTCTCTATCCATGATCAGATTGACCAGGGAAATATATTTAATGTTTTTAACGAGTCTTTTGGCAATGGCGTAAGAAATTTTACTTCCACGATAGCAGACCACCTCCGGAACATTAAGCAAAGCTGTTTCTAAAGTAGCTGTTCCCGAAGTTACCAAAGCTGCTTTCGAACATCTCAGCAGATCATATGTCCTGTTGGAAACAAAATGAACATTATCATCCACATATTTTTGATAGAATTCTTTCGGAAGGCTTGGTGCACCGGCAATGACAAACTGGTAATTTTTGAAATACGGTCTCACGGAAAGCATAATTTCAAGCATTTTTTCCACTTCCTGTTTCCTGGAACCGGGAAGAAGTGCAATGATTTCTTTTTCGTTAAGACCATTTTCCTTTTTAAATTCTTCAACACTGATATCATTCAGGCCAGCTATTGCATCAAGGAGCGGATGTCCTACAAAGTGGGAATGAACACCATGCCCTTTATAAAAATCCTCTTCAAAAGGGAGAATGACCATCATTTCGTCTACATATTTTTTAATGATCTCTACCCTGCCTTCTTTCCAGGCCCAGAGTTGCGGAGAAATATAATAGACCACTTTTATCCCGAGCTCCTTTGCAAATTTTGCAATTCTTAAATTAAATCCCGGATAATCAACCAGAATAAGAATATCGGGTTTGTTTTTTCTGATATCTTCTTTACAGAATTTGATATTGTTGAGGATGGTTCTTAAATTCATCGCGACTTCCAGAAAACCCATAAATGCCAGATCACGGTAATGTTTTACCAATGTTCCTCCCTGAGCTTTCATAAGATCGCCACCCCAGAAACGTATTTCTGCCTGCGGATCTTTCTGTTTAAGGGCTTTCATTAAGTTGCTTCCATGCAGATCACCGGACGCTTCTCCTGCAATAATATAATACTTCATTTCTATAGTAAGGATAGAGAACAAATTAAGGTTTACTTGATCTTAATTTGTAAATTTGTCCAAAGATAATGATAAAAAATGTCAGAAGAATTTGAAATCCGAAATAAAGTTGCTGAAAGCGGCCTTGTGAATTTCGACCTATCTACTCTGGTTCCTAAGGGAATAAGAAAGGGTATTGACCTTAAAGATTTCCTTTTCCAGGAACTGATTCTGAAGGAAAAAGATTTCAGGGAAAAGGTAGAGGCCATCAATACTGATGAGTATAAAGACGCCTATATATATATTTACAATTCTGTGGATACTATTGTTCCGCTGTGGGCTTATTTTGTATTGACTGCCAAGCTTACAGATGTTGCTAAAAAAATCGTCTTCGGAGACCGTGAAGATCTGGAAGTGATCCTGATGCACAATGCTATCCAGACTTATGATTTTGAAGATATGAGAGGTAAAAGAGTGCTTGTAAAAGGTTGCTCTGATAAAGAAATCCCTGAAAATGCATATATAGAGCTGGTTGAACAACTGAAACCAATGGTTAAATCCCTCATGTTCGGTGAAGCCTGTTCCAATGTTCCTATTGTAAAGAATTAACATGAGGAAATATTTATCCGCCTTATTTTTGTTCTTTATTTTTCTGGTAATTTATTATTCCGGGAGTTTTACAAAAATTCCTTTTGCAGACTGTGTTGGTTTTGTGCTGGATGCCGAAAAAGGTAAATTCATGACAACTGCTACGGCTACTACTCATTTTTTATATATTAATACGGTCATTTTAATTAAAAATATCACCGGTCTTAATGGAATCGAGGCAAGCCGTTTATTGGTAGTTTTTTCCGGAGCCGCAACCGTTTCCGTGATCTATCTTACTGTTAAAAGTATTACGAAAACAGAATGGGTTTCTCTCACAGCAGCTTTTGTTTTTGGTTTCAGCTTCTCATTCTGGCGAAATGCAGAGATTGTAGAAGTATATACCTATAATACGTTATGGATAAGTCTTTTTTTCTTCTCGATGATTAAGACTTTTATAGAAAACAAAAAACAATATATTGTATGGGCAGGTATCTTTCTAGGCATCAGTCTTTGGGTACATATCCAGAATATTTTACTGATTCCTGCTTTTCTGCTTTTCCTACTTTATTTTAAAGCTGAAAAAAAATATTTCTATTCTTCATTGCTGGTGTTTGTACTGCTGTTTGCTTCATTATTTATTCTGAATATGTCTCAGGGGCTTTCTTTCAAATCACCATATAGTTCGGATCAGGGAAACTGGGTAGAAGAATCTTTCAGCAAAACCTCCTTGCAGTATGTTAAAGATTTTTTTCAGTCTTTCGCTTACCTCATCTACAATTTCAATCTATTTACTTTTTTCGGAGTAATGGGTGCTGTATTTCTATACAAATCTAACAGAAAAATGTTCTTTGTCTTTTTTGCAGGATCTGTATGTGTGTATGGCTTTTCTACTTTTTATGCAGTTTCGGATAATTATGTTTTCTTTCTTCCTTTCAATATTATTTTTGCCCTGTCTGTCGGATATGGACTGTCGCACCCGAAATATGCTGCTCTCAAAAAAGTATCATGGGTCTGCCTGCTTATTCCTATAGGATATCTGCTTACTTATAAAGCTGTTTTCCAGACAGAAAAAGGAAAGGCATTCCATAGCTTCAAAAAGTATAAAGGCGGCCTGGATTATTATATACTTCCCTGGATGAATGACAATGCCGGTATTCTGGAATTTACTATTGATAAAAAGACAGCTCCGGAACCCATTAATTGGATGACCCTGAGTGCTATGGAATATATAGAATTGCTAAAAAGTAAAGGATATACGGAAGAGGAGATCAAAAAACTTTAACAATAATTGTGAGGCAAAAAATTTCGTGAATCACATTTTTTGATATCTTTGATTTACTTAATATTTAAAATAAACACAAACATGAGTTTAATCGACCTACTTACAGGCAGCACCAGCAATCAGGTTGCTGAACAGGCAGAAAACAAATTCGGAATCAGCAAAAATCAGATTATTGCCCTATTGGCAGTAGCTGCACCTTTGGTTATTTCTTACCTTAGAAACAAATCGCAGGACGCTAACGAAGCAGAAGCTTTAAATAGTGCATTAGATAAAGACCACGACGGAAGTATTCTTGACGATGCTTCACAAGCAGAAGCCAGACAGGCTGAAGGAGGATCTATCCTTGATCATGTTTTTGGCGGACAAAAAAGCACTGTAGAAAATCAGCTTTCTCAGAATACAGGGATCTCCATTGATAAAATCGGACCTATCTTAGCAATGCTTGCTCCGGTAATTATGGGATATATCGGTAAAGAGAAACAGCAAAACAATGTAGGAGCCGGAGGTTTAGGAGACCTTTTAGGCGGAATTCTTGGGAATGCATCTAACCAGGCTCAGGCACAGCAATCCAGCCCTTTGAATGACATTTTGGGAAGTGTTTTAGGGGGTGGTCAGGCTCAGTCCGGGGGAAACCCGCTTAACGATATCTTAGGAAGCGTACTTGGCGGTGGCGGACAGCAACAGCAAGGAGGTGGATTAGGAAATATCCTTGGGAACCTTTTAGGAGGAAAATAATTTAATTTTGTATATTGAAAAAGGCTGAAGACTAAATCTTCAGCCTTTTTATTTTCAGCTCTTTGCTTTAGCTTCAGAAGAAGCAACTGGCTTGGAAGCCTTTCTGGGTCTTCTTTTGCCATAACTTCCTGCATTGATCTTTCCTCTTCTTGATTTTTTGTCTCCTTTTCCCATAGTGATAAATATTTATTGGTAAATACTAAATTAGAAAATATGGTATACATCAAAAAATTAAGGCTGTTAAAATTTTTATAAAATCGAGACAAAAGAAAGGAAGCCTGAGGCTGGAAGATGGAAGTTATTGAGGCCAGAAACGGAAATTTAAAAAACAGTTTTATTAATTTTTGCACTTGGAAATCCTTGTCAAGGTTTGAAACCTTGACAAGGATAGCAGGACTTCCGCTAACTTCCACCCTCCCTCTTCCAGCTTCATTTTCGATCACACTTTCACCATCTTCCACTTTCCTTTTTTAAACAAAATGAAAGCAACAATAGTAATCAAAGTTTCTGCAACAGGAATAGAGATGAATACTCCTTTTGGTCCCATCCCGAAATGTTTGGAAAGAAAATAGGCCAGCGGGATCTGAAACAACCAGAAACCGAAAAAATTTACCCAAGTGGGGGTCCAGGTATCTCCAGCTCCGTTAAAAGCATTGATAAGCACCATCCCGATTCCGTAGAAAATAAACCCGACACTCATAATGTGTAATGCGTTTTTGGCAAAATCTTTAATCTCTGTTTCCTGTGTAAAAAATCCTACAAGAAAATCTCCAAGCAGGAAAAATATCAGGCTTACAGCCAGCATAAAGATCACATTATATTTCACGGTTTTCATCACGGACTGTTCTGCTCTCAGCATTTCGTTAGCTCCCATATTCTGTCCAACCAGTGTAGAAGCTGCATTGCTCAGTCCCCAGGCAGGAAGCATAAAAAACATCATCAGCCTCAAGGCCGTCTGATAGCCTGCAGAAGCATTTTCTCCTCCCGTAGTGGCAACCAGTTGGGCAAGAAAGATCCAACTGCATGAGGCAATTACAAACTGGAAAATTCCGGGAGTAGCAATTTTCACTATGGATTTTATCTGCTTAAAATCAGGAGTAAAATAAGACAGTGTGATGCGGATTTGGGTATCAGCAACCAAAAGATGATACAGCTGGTAAATTACCCCAACACTTCTGCCTATCGTAGTCGCCAAAGCAGCTCCGGTAAGTCCCATCGCAGGAACAGGCCCAAAACCTCTAATAAGAACAGGACAGAGAATAATGTTCACAATATTGGCGATCCAAAGAGATTTCATGGCAATAGCTGCATTTCCTGCTCCCCTGAAGATCCCGTTGATCAAAAACAGAAGCATAATAATTACGCTGCTGCCCATCATTATTCTTGTGAAATCTTTTCCATAAGCCGCAGCTTCAGGCTTTGAACCCATCAGAATCAGAATTTCCTCAGCATAAATGACTCCGAATAAACTAAGAATGAAAGTGATAACAAATGAAACCAATAAAACCTGTGCCGCACTTCTGGAAGCCTGCTCCGGGTTCTTCTCCCCGATTCTCCTCGCTACCAAAGCAGTGGCAGCCATACTCATTCCTATGGCAATAGAATACATTACAGAAAGTACGGATTCCGTTAAACCAACACTCTGGATGGCATATCCGCTTTCTTTCAAATGTCCCACAAAGTACAGATCAACTAAGGCAAAAACCGACTCCATGGCCATTTCCAGCATCATAGGAACTGCCAGTAAAAGCACAGCACTTCTTATCGTTATTTTGGTATAATCCACTTCTTCTCCACTAAAGGCTCTTTTCAAAAAGTCTATATATTTTGTCATTTTCTAATCAATAATTATCTGATTTCCAAAAATACAAATTCAATTCTTATAAAAAATTAGTTACCCATATCAAAAAAATAATTTAGATTTGTATATTCTTAAAATGAATCTTATGAAAAAAATAATCTCTACTGCTTTTCTACTTGTAATTTCAGTGTCTGCCAATATGCTTTCTGCTCAGACACTCAGCAAAGCTCAGATGCAGTCTATTCAATCTGATAATGTTGCTTCATTTAAAAAGAATTTCACAAAAGCAGATTACAACAAATGCTTTCCACTTAAAGATGAGACTTTCAGCGCATTAGGCTTCAGCTCGCTTTACGGTAGAAATAATATTGTCAAATTCCTTTTGGACAATCAGGCAGATATTAATAAAGAATGTAACGGAAAAACGCCTCTTGCTTTAGCTAAATTAGGAAACAAAGAAGAAACTGTACAGCTATTGATACAAAAAGGTGCTGCTAATAATTAATTAAAAAGCCCTCAAATAATATACAAGACTTCCGAAAGGAAGTTTTTTTTGTTTATAGAACCTGCAAAAATCTTATCTTTGCATCCGAAAATTATGGTAGAAAACTTCATGATCTGAAAGCCAAACCATATGTCTTAAACATTGAACCTTAAACAAATAATTATGTTTCGATCACACACGAACGGAGAATTATCTCTGAAAAATCTTAATGAAGAAGTTACACTTTCCGGATGGGTACAGACTATCCGTGACAAAGGATTTATGATTTGGATAGATCTTCGAGATCGTTACGGAATTACTCAACTGGTTTTTGATCAGGACCGATCCACAGCGGAATTGATGGAAAATGCAAAAAAATTGGGACGTGAATTCGTGATTCAGGTTACAGGAAAAGTAATTGAAAGAGTAAGCAAAAACCCCAATATTCCAACAGGAGAGATTGAAATTTTAGTTGAAAAATTAGAAGTTCTTAATGAATCCCAGCTTCCACCTTTCACTATTGAAGATGAAACGGATGGCGGTGAAGAATTAAGAATGAAATACCGTTATCTGGATATCAGAAGAGCTCCGGTAAGAGATAAACTGATCTTCCGTCACAAAATGGCGCAGAAGGTAAGAAATTATCTTTCAGACGAAGGATTTATTGAAGTGGAAACCCCGGTTTTAATTAAATCTACTCCGGAGGGGGCAAGAGACTTCGTGGTTCCAAGCAGAATGAACCCGGGTCAGTTTTATGCACTTCCACAATCGCCACAGACATTCAAGCAGCTTCTGATGGTAGGGGGAATGGATAAATATTTCCAGATTGTAAAATGTTTCCGTGATGAAGATTTAAGAGCGGACAGACAGCCGGAATTTACCCAAATCGACTGCGAAATGGCTTTTGTAGAACAGGAAGATATCATGAATGTCTTTGAAGGAATGACAAAAACGCTGATTAAAGACGTTACAGGACAGGAATTCGGAGATTTCCCGAGAATGACCTTCGCAGATGCGATGAGAAAATACGGAAACGACAAACCGGATATCCGTTTCGGAATGGAATTCGTGGAACTTAACGAACTGGTAAAAGGAAAAGATTTTAAAATATTTGATGACGCTGAATTGGTTGTAGGAATTAATGTTGAAGGATGTGCTGACTATACAAGAAAGCAGATCGATGAACTTGTTGATTGGGTAAAACGCCCACAGATCGGAGCTTCGGGAATGGTATGGGCTAAATTCCAGAATGATGGTGTAAAAACATCTTCTGTCAATAAGTTCTACAATGAAGAAGATCTTTCCAAAATAATCGAAAAATTCGGAGCTAAAGAAGGTGACCTAATGCTGATCTTATCCGGAAACGAGAATAAGGTAAGAGCACAGCTTTCTGCTTTGAGAATGGAGCTTGGAAACCGTTTGGGATTAAGAAAAGGAAATGTATTTGCCCCGCTTTGGGTAGTTGACTTCCCATTACTGGAATTTGATGAAGAAAGTGGACGTTATCATGCTATGCACCATCCTTTCACCTCTCCGAAACCGGAAGATATCCATTTACTGGAAACAGATCCGGGCAAAGCAAGAGCTAATGCCTATGATATGGTTCTTAACGGAAACGAGATCGGAGGCGGTTCTATCAGAATTTTTGACAAAGATCTTCAGTCTAAAATGTTTGACCTTTTAGGATTTACCAAAGAGGAAGCGGAAGCTCAGTTCGGATTCCTGATGAATGCATTCAAATACGGAGCACCTCCACATGGTGGTCTTGCTTTCGGATTTGACCGTTTGGTAGCTATTCTTGACGGAAACGAAGTCATCAGAGACTATATTGCTTTCCCTAAAAATAATTCAGGGCGCGACGTGATGATTGATGCACCGGCTGCGATTGCTGATGAACAGCTCGATGAATTAGAATTACAATTGAATTTAAAAGCATAAATTTAGAGCGGAGATTTTTCTCCGCTTTTTTATTATGAATACACTTATCCCGATACTTTCAGCCATTGGATTTATTACTGCAATAATTGGAGCCATATATTTATTAATAAGTTTCGCAAAGAAAATGCTTTATTATCCTGCCAACGTACAGCAAGAAGCTTCAGAGAAAATCTCAAAGAATTTTTATATTGCAGGAACTCTGATTACAGTAAGTACTATTTGTTTTTTAGGTGGAAAACAAATCATAAAATTCGATTTTCATAACACTTTAAAACACAATAAAATTATCAATGCTGAAATAAATGGAATATTCTTTAGTCAAGATGATTTAAATGGTGTTTTCAATAATTTTGAAGGAACAGAGGGACGTTACAGATGTGATCATTTTAAAGGTTTTATAAATTTGGAAAATAATGAAACTATTCCTATTGAAATCATCAGACACTGTTACAAAAAAAACAGATATATCATTATTTCTAAAAAGTATTACATGGATGCCGATATTGGGGATATAAGAACTTCTAAATTCGACTATATCCAAAAAGATAATATTGATTCGCAATAATCATGAAAAATCAGAATTCCTTCAATTTATAGAAAATTTAAGAACAGATTTCATCGAAAATAAAGAACAGTGGGAGAACAAAACCATTGAAGATTATCTGAAAGCCATGTCTCGTTATACTGAAGATATTGACGGATATTATAAAAACACAAATCAGGATATCAATCTAGAAAAAGTTGATTGGAAAGTTTTTGCAAACATTTTGAAAGGAAGTTCCATTTATAAATAATTTTACTTACGTTAAATTATAAACTTAAATACCACATTTGATAAATATTTTTCGCTCGGCACAATCATTGCACACTCTTACACAAAACGTAAGACAATGAAAGCAATTTGGAACGGCGCCATTGGATTCGGTTTAGTCAATATTCCTGTTAAAATCTACTCCGCCACAGAAACCAGCAAACTGGATTTGGACATGCTCGATAAATCTGATTTTTCGAATATCAAATTCAAAAGAGTCAATGAAAAAACAGGCAAAGAAGTCAAGTGGGAAAACATTGTAAAAGGTTATCTTCTGGATGATCAATACATTATTCTCGAAGATGAAGACTATGAAGCAGCAAGCCCCGAAAAAAGCAAAATACTTTCTATAGATCAATTCGTAAAAGAAGTTGAAGTTGACAGCGTTTATTTTGAAAATCCTTATTTTCTTGAACCTCAAAAAAATGGAGAAAATGCTTACAGACTTCTATTAAAAGCTTTATCACAAACAAAAATGGTGGGTGTAGGAACTTTTGTTCTTCGTGAAAGTGAAGCAATCGGAATGATCCGGCCTTATAATGATGAGGTTTTGGTTCTAAACCGCCTACGGTTCGCTCAGGAAATCAGGGATTATAAAGATTTAAAAATCCCGGCCAAAAAAGCTCCGAAACCTGCCGAATTAAAAATGGCAGTAAGTCTTATCGAGCAGCTTTCACAAGAATTTGATCCCGAAATGTACGAGGACACTTATTCCGAATCTTTGCTGAAAATCATTAAGCAGAAAGCTAAAGGTAAAGGACTAAAAGCTAAAAAAGCAGAACCTGCAAAAGAAGGTAAGGTAATAGACCTTATGGCCCAGCTGAAGGCCAGCTTACAAAGTTCCAAATCTAAAAACGCATCATAATGGCTCTGAAAGATTACAACGAAAAACGAAGATTCGATGAAACAAGCGAACCTAAGGGAAAAACAAAAAAGAGTAAAGACAAGCTTATTTTTGTGGTTCAAAGGCACGCCGCATCCCGCCTGCATTATGATTTCCGGTTAGAAATGGAAGGCGTTCTGAAAAGTTGGGCAGTTCCAAAAGGCCCGTCACTGGATCCAAAAGATAAACGTCTGGCCATGGAAGTTGAAGATCATCCTTACGATTACAAAGATTTTGAAGGCAACATTCCCGAAGGAAATTATGGAGCCGGACAGGTGGAGGTCTGGGACAGCGGAACGTATGAGCCGTTAGACGATACGAGCAAACTTTCCGACGAAAAAGAATTGTTGAAAGAGCTAAAAGCCGGCTCAATAAAATTTATTTTGCACGGAAAAAAACTGAAAGGCGAATTTGCCTTAGTTAAAATGAAAAATGCCGAAAATAACGCATGGCTTTTAATTAAACATAAAGATGAATTTGCAGAAGAAAATTATGATGCAGAAGAAAATACATCTAAAAACTCTGCGGTAACAAAATTTTTAGAGGAAAAAAAAAGACTAAAAAACAGCAAAAAGAAGTCATAACTTCTGAAAGCAAGCCCAGATTTCAACGGTTTAATTCTTTGGTCGACGAAAAAAAACTAGAGAACTTTATCAGACCTATGCTGGCTAAATCGTTTGAAAATGCTTTTGATGATGAAGATTGGGTTTTTGAAATAAAATGGGACGGATACAGAGCAATTGCTGATCTCAGTGATAAATCTCCTCTGTTTTATTCCCGGAACGGAATTTCTTTCTTATCAAAGTTTGAAAAAGTTACAAAAGATTTTGAGCACCAGAAATATCAAATGATTCTCGACGGAGAAATTGTAGCCTATGATGAACATGGAAAACCCAGTTTCCAACTCTTGCAGCAAATTGGCGACAATCCCAACCTTGCTTTAACCTACCAGGTATTTGATCTTCTGTGGCTGAATGGCCATTCTACAGAAGAACTTCCGCTTTTACAGAGGAAAGAGCTTTTAAAAGAAGCTTTAGTTGAAACTGATGTTATCAAATATTGCGATCATATTCCCGAAAAAGGCATTGCTTTTTTCAACCAAATGAAGAAAATGCAGTTAGAAGGAATGATTGCTAAAAAAGCCGCCAGTTTATATACCGAAAATCACAGAACGAATGACTGGCTTAAAATAAAATTCACCAATACAGAGGAAGCCATTATTTGTGGATTTACGGAGCCCAGAGGATCCAGGAAAAGTTTCGGAGCATTGATTCTTGGAAAATACATAGATGGAAAGCTGGTGTATTGCGGACATACGGGAACAGGTTTTAATAAAGAATCCTTAAGCCAGATGCATGAAAGGTTAAAAGAATTGACTGTAAAAACTTCCCCGTTTGAAAAAAAGCCTAGAACAAATATGCCCGTAACCTGGACAAAACCAGAATTGGTCTGTGAAATCAAATTCTCTGAAATTACCAAAGACGGCATTTACCGGCATCCTGTTTTTGTCGCCCTCCGTGAGGATAAAAATCCTGAAGAAATCAGTGATTCAATCAATAAAATAAGTCCAATTAATGAAAATCCTAAAGAAATGAAAGCTAAAGCTGCCCCTAAGAAGAGTACTAAATCTGCTGAAAAAGAAAAGGAGATTATTTTAAACAGACATACAGTAAAACTGACCAATCAGGATAAAATTTATTTTCCGAAAGATGGCATTACAAAAGGTGATGTTATAGAATATTACCAATCGGTCGCGGAATATATTCTTCCTTATTTGAAAAACCGCCCATTATCTTTGAATCGTTTTCCCAACGGAATTGAAGAACAGGGCTTTTATCAGAAAGATGCAGGAGACAATATGCCAGACTGGATCAAAACCACGGAAGTCTATTCAGAATCCAATGATAAGTATATTGATTATGTATACTGTAATGATAAAGCTACGTTAGCTTACCTGAATAATTTAGGTTGTATCGATTTAAATCCCTGGAACAGTGCTCTCCCCGACCTTGAACATCCTGATTATCTAGTGCTGGATCTGGATCCGTCAAAGAAAAATACATTTGATGATGTCATTGAAACGGCTCTTCAGGTAAACGAGGTTTTAAATTCAGTTAAAATCAAAGGATATTGCAAAACTTCGGGAAGCACAGGAATTCACGTTTATATTCCGATGGGCGGAAAATATGATTTTGACCAGGTGAAAGATTTTGCCCATATTTTGATGAAGCAGGTTCATACACAGCTTCCGGAAATTACCACATTAGAAAGGAGCTTACAGAAAAGGGATGACAATAAAATATATCTGGATTATCTGCAAAACAGAACGGGACAGACTTTAGCAAGTGCTTACAGTTTACGTCCCAAGGAAGGAGCTTCAGTTTCGATGCCTTTGGAATGGGATGAAGTGAAGCCCGGTATGAAACCGACAGATTTTACTATTGATAATACTTTGGATAGAATTAAGGAAAAAGGCGATTTATTTAAACCTGTTTTAGGGAAAGGAATTGATATGATGAAGGCGTTGGAATTGTTGGAGGATGTTGAATAAAATTCTATTTTTACGAAAAAACATAAATGGCAAACTCACTGCAAGTTTTAATTAACTTTGATGAAAATATAACACGAAATCAACTTCAAAAATATTATTACTATTCTTGGAAGAAAAAAATTCCTAATCTTATTAAATACTTTTTATTTATTTTATTGTTAATTTTTATATTAGACAGCTTATTTGGTAATAAAAGCAGAATTGATTTCTTAAAATTTTCTGGTATTCTGTTTGGTATATATTGTTTAATACAAATTATCTTTTTCTTTTATAGTAAAGCAAATTATTCAATTAAAACAGATAAATTTATTACAGAACTAAAAAGTTACCATCCGGTTACAGAGTTATATTTTGATGAAAAGAGTTTGTATATTAAAAATGAGCAATATGATATCAGAAGCGTTTGGAAAAAAATTTCTTATAACATTTCAGATAAAATCCTTATCATTAATTTTGACTTAGGAACTCCATTTACCTATTTAATTAGTGAGGAGGAAACAGAACAATATCAAAATATTCTGATATTTTTAAAGGATAAATCTAAATTAAAAAATAATTAAGGCAGTTTCGCCACCAAACTTTCCGGCAAGATTTTCAAAATCATATAAATCATCTTCCATTTAAAATTCGGGACGATGGTAAAAGAATTCCCAGCATTGACAATATGTTTCGCCACATAATCCGGCTCCATAATCAGAGATTCATTGAGCTGGAGACCTTCATTGATCTTAGTTCTGATATAACCGATCACCAAGGCATTAACAATAACCTTTCTTGATGCTAATTCCTGTCGTAACCCTGCTAAATATTGGGTGAAAGCAGCTTTTGTACTTCCATACACAAAATTGCTTTTTCGGCCTCTAACTCCGGAAAGTGAAGAAAGCCCAATGATCCTTTCTAAATTTTTATTGCTTTCATCCATAGAAATGATATTCAGAATAGAAACAGCACCTATATAATTCACCTGTATCATCTGTTGGGTACCTTTGAAGTCTCTCAATGCTTTTTCATTATCAACCAGAAAGCCCGCTGCATAAACTACAATATGAGGTTTTACCGGCAGGTCAACATAGAATTTCTGATGGGAAGCAAAATCTACAGCATCAAAATAAAGAATGGTAACCGTTGAAGGAACTAAATGATGTTCTGCCACAAATTTTTCCAGCGAGGCAGTATCCCGCGAAGCTGCGATCACAGAAAAACCTTTTCCAACATACTGCTTAATACATTGTTTAGCTACATCTGAATTGGCGCCTAAAATGAGAACGATTTTGCCTGTATTTTGATTCATGGTGCAAAGATATTTATTTGATTTTATGATCATGAATTTTGAATAGGAATACTTTTAAGCAAATTTCACGAATGAGTTCATAGATAACGCTAATTTAAGTAGGTTTTCATGCAAAGCTATTCTTAAAATGTATAGGATTAACAAATTGATCTGAACGTTAGGTGAAAAATCTATACAATCTGTGGATCTGTGGGAGA
Organism: Chryseobacterium sp. 22532; assembly: GCF_052044665.1. Lineage (NCBI taxonomy): Bacteria > Pseudomonadati > Bacteroidota > Flavobacteriia > Flavobacteriales > Weeksellaceae > Chryseobacterium > Chryseobacterium sp. 22532. The sequence continues at coordinate 89,823 of NZ_JBQENJ010000005.1, read as the reverse complement.
TTTTCAACGCAAAGTTTCAAGATGATGTGTAATAGTTCTGAGGGAAGCAAAGAATGTGGCTACGCCACTGAATAAGCGTATGTTTACTGTGTTGATTATATAAAAACTCGGCGCGGTGAACTTCGTTCACCGCGCCGAGCGATATTTTCAAACTAAAAAGTTATTTCTTTTCAGTATCGATTTCTTTTTTCTCCGCCGTCTTGTCTGCAGCAGCTTTCGCTTTATCTCCAAAACGTGCTTCAGTAAATTCTCTGGAAACAGCAGCTTTTTCAAATTTCAGTTTTCCGGATAAAGTTTCGATAACGAATCCATCATCCTGAACCTGAGCAATTCTTCCGTGAAGACCTGAAGTAAGGACCACTCTGGTTCCTACTTTTAAAGTTTCCTGAAAGCTTTTCTCCTGCTTCTGTTTTCTCATCTGTGGTCTTATCATTAAGAAATAAAACCCCACAAACATCACCCCCATCATGATCAGCATCATTGATGAAGATCCTTGTGGCTGTGCCTGTAAAAAGATTGTCAACATATTTTATAATTACGGTTGAATGTTCGCTGTGAACGTTAATTTGATAGGAGCCTTATCTACGTTGGCAAATACATCCGCATACTTCTGAACGTTTCCGTCAAAGCTTGAAGAATCAAAATGCAAAGTGATTTTTCCTTTTTTACCAGGAAGAATAGGTTCTTTTGTGAAATCAGGAGCTGTACATCCGCATCCAGGTTTTACTTCAGAGATCACCAAAGGATTTTTTCCTGTATTGGTAATTTCGTAAACGTGCTCTACTTTATCTCCTTTTTTGATTTTTCCAAAATCGAAGTTGTTTTCAGATAGGGCAACTGATGTTAATGGCTGGTTAGAAACCGGAGCTGCTTCTGCTGTATTGGCTGCTGCAGGAGCTGCCGCTGAATCGGTAGGAGCTAAATTGGTTGCACCTGCTGTAGAATCTGTAATATTAGCAGCTTTTGCACCGGCTGCAGCTTGCTGGTTTTCTTTTTTACAAGAAACCAAACCAAGGCCTATAATAGACAAGGCGATAATTGATAACGTCTTTTTCATGTTAAATTCTATTTTGATCTTTACAATATTTATCCAAAATTCCGTTAATGAAGATATTGGAACGGTCTGTTGCAAATACCTTTGCAATCTCAATATATTCATTAATAATAACTCTTGAAGGTGTAAAAGGAAAATTATCCAGTTCTGAAATAGCCGTTGACAAAATTACTTTATCCATCAAAGAAACTCTTTCCAGATCCCAGTTTTCCAGTCTTTCGCTTAGTGTTTTCTCATTAGCTTCCCAGTTGTTCAGGGTATCTCTGAGAAGTTTTCCGGCGAAAACTTTATCCTCTTCATCTTTAATCATTTTAATTAAAGTTCTGCTTTCTTCATCTTCTTTCAGGAAACCAATCGTTTTCTGTACCATTGAATTGGCGATATGAATATCATCATACCATGAAAGTTCTTTATCACTAAGATACTCCTGGAAGTCATCATTCTCAGCAATATATCTTAAAAACAGTTTCCCGATAAACTTCTGATCTTCTTCAAAAGAATATCCTTCTTCTTTCATGAAATCCTGATAACGTTTTCCTGCCGTAATTCTCTGAAAAGTTTTTACCAATATATCATCATGCATATCCCATTTCAACTGCTTGTGCTGACCTGTGAAAAATAATCTCTCAGGATTTTCTTCCAGCTTGATCAGGACCTGGTTATTGATAAATTTTTGGTTAGGGTTAATTTCAGCATCAGTTTTAAGATATTTGTTCTTCCCAATTTCGATCTGGGTTTCTGCCAATTCTTTCAGAGCCACCAAAAAATTAAGCTGATAGATATAGAGATTATAGATTTTCTCTATTCCAGAGAACATGTTTTTCTCTAAAACATCAAATTTTAAAGGATTCTGATAGTATGAATACACTGTTTGTACTACTTTTTCACGGATTTGTCGTCTTCCTAACATTCAAAGAGCTTTTTATGGGTGCAAAGATACAAAAATTAAAATTGATGAAATTCGTAGTGTGTCTACATTTTTGTAAATTTGTAAAACTTTATGAAAGCGCTAAAAACCTTAAACCCTTACTTTTGGAAGCACAAAATATTATTGTTTTGGGGGTTGTTATTTATCATTGCCAGTAATTTCTTCAATATCTATAAAGTCCAATTTATAGGAAAATCTGTAGATGAGCTTACAAAAGGCGGAAATCTAGGCTTCAATAAGCAGGTTCTGGTGTATGTTGCCATTATTGTCGGCTGCTCTCTTTTGACTGGATTTTTCACCTTCATGATGCGCCAGACAATTATTGTCGCCTCAAGAAGAATTGAATATGAACTGAAAAATAAGATTTACAGACATTATCAGGATCTTTCTCTTACAGATTACAAACAGACTACCATCGGGGATCTTATGAACAGGTTAAGTGAAGATGTTGTTGCGGTGAGAATGTATCTTGGTCCAGGAGTAATGTATGTGGTGAATCTCGTGATTCTTCTTTTAATCACCAGCATTTATATGGTTAAAACGGATGCTTCCATGACTTTATGGACGTTATTGCCGCTTCCTATTTTATCCTATATTATATTTAAGGTAAGCTCGATTATCAATCAGAAGTCGAAGATTATGCAGAAAAGCCAGTCTGCGATTTCCACTTTCGTACAGGATAGCTTTTCAGGAATCCGCGTGGTGAAGTTTTTTGCTAAAGAAAACTACATTAAAAAGAACTACGGCATAAAAGTAACGGACTATCAGAATAAAGCACTCGACTTAGCAAAAACAGAAGCCTATTTCTTTACCATAATTTTATTTGTAATCGGACTGTTGAATGTTGCCGTTATTTTAATTGGTGGACAGAAATATATTGCAGGGCAGTTAAGTGTTGGTAAAATTGCTGATTTCTTTATGTACATCAATATCCTGATCTGGCCATTCTCAATGGTGGGTTGGGTTACTTCCGTCAACCAGAGAGCTGAAGCTTCGATGCAGAGAATTAATGAATTTCTGGATAAAAAATCTGAAGTCATCAATACCAACTTTGAGGACTATCCTATTAAAGGGGATATTGAATTCAGAAATGTTTCTTATGTGTATCCGAATACAGGAATTAAAGCATTAGATAACTTAAGCTTTAAGATTAAAGCCGGAGAATCTCTTGCTATTATGGGTAAAACAGGAAGCGGAAAATCTACCATCGCCCTTCTGCTTTGCCGACTTATTGATCCTACAGAAGGTGAAATCTTAATTGACGGTAAAAACCTGAAGGAGCATAATCTTACCAATTACAGAAACTTTATCGGATATATTCCCCAGGAAAGCTATTTATTCTCTGATTCAATCGAAAACAATATCGGTTTCGCCATTGACCATCCATCCCACGAAAAAGTGGTGGAATATGCCAAAATTGCAGACGTTGATAAAAATATTGTTGGATTTAAAGAACAGTATAAAACACTTGTAGGTGAACGCGGTGTGATGCTTTCAGGAGGACAGAAGCAAAGAATATGTATCGCCAGAGCCTTAATTAAGGACCCAAATATCATTATTTTTGATGATTCTCTGTCTGCTCTGGATACGGAAACCGAGCAGAATATCCTTGAAAATATTGATCAGAAAATCAGCAACGCTACATCCATAATTATCACACACAGAGAGTCTAGCGCTCAGAGAGCAGATAAAATCATCAACCTCACCGAAATTACCAATTCTGTAACTGCTTAGCGGTTTCGTTCTCAATTGTTAAATAAATCATAAAAAAAATTTTGTGATTAAAAGAATTCTTTTATATTTGTTCTTAACAAGATTAAAAAATATCTAACAATGAGTGAATACAAGGAACGCCATGAAAATGAAATTTTCACGAAGGTGTTAAAAGCAGGAAGAAGAACTTATTTCTTTGATGTGCGCGAGACGAAAGCAGGAGATTATTATCTTACGATTACCGAAAGTAAAAAGAATTTCGGAGAGAATGGTGAAGCTACATTCGAGAAACACAAAATTTATCTTTACAAAGAGGATTTTAAAAGTTTCCAGGAGATGTTTAATGAGTCCACAGATTTCATCATTAATGAAAAGGGTGAGGATGTAATATCAGAAAAGCATGACAAAGACTTCAAAAGCAAATCATTCACAATTGATTCTGACGACGAAGTTTAAAAAAAAGAATATTCTAAAAACACAAGCATCTGAAAAAGATGCTTTTTTTATGCTCTGAAACCATATTTGCATAAAAAACGGGCTAAAGCCCGTTCCTATTAAAGTATGATGAATATTTTACATTTTATTTCGTCATTAAGGATTTTCTTACTTTACCAATACTATTTCTTTCAATTCCTGCTTAATGAAAGACGGAGATTTCATTAAACTGAATAGTTCACTTGGGATGTCATTCTGGCAAGGATCTGCTATTTTACTTGGATTAAAATTAGAAGTACTATTAATAACTTTTGCTGCAGAAAACATTACAATCCCTCCATCTTTTCTAAGGGTAACCAGTTCTTCATTTTTTGAAGCTGGATCAAAATTTCCAAAACACATTATATTATCTTTGGTTTGTAATATAGGAAACCTTTCAACATCTACACTAGCCAGGGCATTTCCATTCAATTTATATAATACATACTCTCCATCATAATTTTTATGAACAAAAATCTCATCTACTCCGTTTGCATCGATATCCCCTACAGCCAGTCCTCTCCATTCTGAAGCCGAGCCCCACCCTGTAGATTGGGTTATTTTTGTCATTACACCATTATCATCTATATCATAAACATGTATTCCGTTATATGCTATGTTTGGAGAATTTACAAGTAATACGATCTCATCTTTATCATCATTATCCAGATTACCTGATGCTACTGCTGCAATTTTAGAATCCGCGGGTAGATTAAGAGCATTAGTATGAACTAGCTCAGGAGTGGTCCCATTAAATTTAAAAACAATTACTTCTTTATTTAAATTCTTGACAGCAATAAAATCATCCTTATCTCCGGTAATAAAGTTTCCAGCTGCGGCTCCTACCCAATCAGATTGTACATCCCATCCTATAGATTTTGTCTGTTCAACAATATTATTGTTTTCAATTTTTAAAATATAAGCTCCATTATTGCCGGGATCGGAATGATTACTTAAAGCTATTATCTCACTTTTGCTATCTCCAAAAAAATCTCCGGCTGCTATACCTCTCCAATTGTACTGTCCACTATAATATTTGTCATTTGTAACGGAATGAAATTTTTTACCATAAGGTTCCATAGTTCCTATCATCCCATCATAATTTCTGATGACAACAAATTCATTAGCACTATCTCTATCAAAATTACCGCTCGCAATTCCTCTCCAATCGGAACCAGATCCCCATCCATGTTCCGTATTGACAGGTACAATTAAGTTTTCATAATAAGCCAAATAAGCAACTACTAAAGGAAAATTTTCAGGTGTCAAAGGTGTATAATAATTTTCTGCCGTTTGCATCTCAGCAAGTAACTGATATATTTTTTCATCATATTCAGATAAGCTCGCCCATTGGAAACATGTATAGGTACTTACGTCTTCGCCAACAGGATGTGGATACTTAAGATCCCAGGGTGAATTAGGATAACTCACTCCATTATTTATATACAAAGGAGCCTTATAGATATCTTTCGTTAAGGTATTAGCATAGGCTTGTATATCGGAATCCGTATAAATAAGCGTTCCACCTCTGGAAATATTATATTTGCGGCATTCATGAGGAAAAGATATGGTTAAACCACCGTGAGAAATATCTTCCCGCAAAGTACTTGTTTTCCAATATGTCCAGCTATTGGACCCCAGATTTGTATTAAAAGAGGTATTTGCTTTTATAAAATTGGCTATCTGGTTAAGTTGTGTAAGATAATCCGAATTATCTGTTGCCAAATACATCTGTACCAATACTCTTCCCATTGCACTTTGCATATTAAACGGTAAAATTTCACCAGCGTTATTTATTGGCGGATTATCATTTCGCTCTTTATAATAACCTATACTATTATTTGTATTAGAATTTGGTTCAGTATACCATTGACCCCCATGATAATCAATAGTTTCTTTTACCTTTTGTTTAAGATCGTCAGAAATAGCTTTAAAACTCATATCATTATAACGCCCTCCCCCAATATATTTTAAATGATGAAGAGTAGAGTCATTCTTAACTATTGCGGCAAACTTAGCCATAGGATAAGTTATGTTAGCACTGTGTACCACATGAGCATAAGTTTTTCCATCATTTGGTATTGTGTTATACTCATCAGTTGACCATGCAGCACCAGAAATATGACGGTAATCATAAATTGTATCCAGACCAGGAACCTGATCTCTAAGATCATCTCTTCTGTCAATCACATTTCCGATAGTCCCTATTAAAACATTAGCATATTTCACGTCATGTGTTTTTTCATACATCATTACCAATGCTTCCATATGGGCAGATACTATCCACGAAAATTCTACTTGGTTTGAGCTGGTTGAATTAAGTGGTACTACAGCATATCCCTTACTATCAAACAGGTTTTTGTAATAGGATTGAGCATAAGACTTTATTACAAATAAGAAAGCAAGAACTGTGAAGAATTTTTTCATATTTTATTTTTGTGATTATTTCAAGTGTATTTTCGAACAACTTTAGTTATTAAAACAAGCCGGATCCAGGAAGCTAAACAATACTTCCGGCAGCTCATTCTTACATGGATCTGATTGTTTAATAGCATTATGAGGAGTTTTGACAACTTTTGCCGCAGAAAACATTACAATACCTCCATCTTTTCTAAGAGTAACCAGTTCATCATTTTGCGAGCTTGAATCAAAGTTTCCAAAACACATTACATTATCTTTGCAATACAGGAAAACTTTCAATACCAATGTTATCTAAAAATTTAACGCCATTTGATTCCTTCAGTTTAAAAACTTTATAATCTCCATCAAAGTTTCTATGAGCGATAATTTCATCAGCTCCATCACCATCCAGATTTCCAACAGCCAATCCTTTCCAATCTGAAGCTGAACCAAAGCCTATAGACTTATCAATCAGTATCATTATCCCATTATCATCAATATCATAAGCATACACACCATTTTGCATATAATCTCCAGCATCAATCAACAATACAATTTCATCTTTTGGGGTCATCATCAAGATTACCAGCAGCAACCGCTTTAATAAATAGCGGGGTAAGGATTGTAAAGAACTTTTTCATGTTAATAGTTTTGATTTGAGATCATTTTAAGAGAATTAATTCTCATAATTTTGGCAAAACAAATATAAAAGTTTCAATCACCAAACCCTGAATTTATTTTCAAAAACTTAAATAGAACCATTTTTGTGTATTGACTTACAAATTATAAGCGCTGGATGAAAAAAACTTTTAGAAAGGATATGAAAAAAGAAGTATCTGTTATTATTGAAACAGACATAAAATAAAAAAGTACACTTGTAAAAAAGTGTACTTTCTTTGGGTGAATGAGGGGTCTCGAACCCCCGACCTTCGGAACCACAATCCGACGCTCTAACCAACTGAGCTACAATCACCGTTTTGTGAGTGCAAATATAGGGAAGATTTTTTAATTACCAAACAATTCCATCAAAATTTTTCATCGCAATGAGCTTCTCAGACGTAAATCCCTCAGCATAAGCAACTCCCGATAAGCGTCCCAAATCCTGAGCACGGTAGGTCAGACTTTCAAAAAAATCTTTTGTTGCAATAGGGGTAACCGGTTCATTAGATGTTGGATCATAGAACTGGGTTTTGAAAGCCATACAGGCTTCAATTTTTTTATCCAAATGCTCTGATATGTCAATAACGAACTCCGGTTTAATGTCTTTCCACTGGATATAATGAAAAATATGTTTCGGTCTCCACACTTCCTGATTTTCTCCTTCTAAAACGGTTTCAATTTTTCTAAGTCCGGATAAAAAGCACGCATCCGACACTAATTTTGCTCCTTTTGCATGATCCGGATGTCTGTCATCAATGGCATTAGCCAAGACGATTTCAGGACGGTATTTGCGGATCATTTTTACGATCTCTATCTGATATTCTTCGGAATTCACTAAAAAGCCATCTTTCATCTTTAAATTTTCTCTGGCAGAAACACCAAGTATTCTGGCAGAATCTCCTGCTTCTACTTTTCGGGTTTCATCGGTTCCTCTGGTTCCGAGCTCGCCTCTTGTAAGATCTACAATAACGCATGTTTTACCTTCCGAAATCATTTTGGCAATAGTTCCGCCACATCCCAGCTCTACATCATCAGGATGTGCTCCAAAAGCAAGTATATCTGTTTTCATCTGTTCTTTTTATTTTTTAATTTGTCAGATGGAACGCCCAATAATTTCCCTCACATTTTCGAATTTTTAACCCCGGGCGTTTCATAGTTTCAAAGATAAGATTTAAAATAAAAACTTCCCAAACATTGAGAATGGGAAGTTTTAATATCTATAATTTAAATTTTAAATTACTTATTGATTTCTGCATTTAATTTTACAGCATCCTGGTAAGTAGGATCAAGCTGTAAAGATTTAGCTATATAATCTTTAGCTTTTGCAAGATCAGTATCTTTATTCATATAGGCTACTGCAAAGTAAGCATAGGCTAAAGTCTGCTTGTTGGCTTCCTGATCTGCAGGTTTTACTGTGCTGATGAATTTTTCATATGCAATTTTCGCAGCATCGTTATTTCCTGCCTGCTGATAGGAATACCCCTGGCTGTAATAAGCCGGAGCCCAATCAGGAAGAAGGGTACTCATTTTTTGCCATGTAAGGATTGCACCGTTCCAGTTTTTAGCATCCTGGTAAGCTGTTGCCAACTTAAACAGGGAATCTGAATCCTGTGGGTTAGCAGCCACTTTCTTTTTCAATGCTTCAATTTCCGGTGTAGATGGTCCTTTTTCTGCTTCAGCCTGAGAAGCTCCTCCTCCGGCAATGTTTGCAAGCTCCATATCCCACTTCATTGTTTCATCTTTAGCTGCTTTAGCAATAGCAATTTTTTGCTGTGCTTCTGTAGTTAAAGCTGATTTTTTAGCCGCATCTTTTTCAGTTTTTGCCAATCCAGCTGCGATAAGTCCCTGAAGACCCTGGTCAGCCGGCTGTATTCTTGTTTTTTCAGCCTGAGATACGAAAGTATCCATGTTCTGTTTTGCTTCAGCATAATTTCCGTCTGCATAAGACTGATAAGCTCTTAATTTAAATTTGATAGGATCATCAATTTTATCAAAGATTTTATCTAAAACAGTTTTAGAGTTTGCATAATCTTCGTTTGTGAAGTATAGTTTAGCAATTTCTAATTGGGTATATGGATCTTCATCAGCATATTTTGTATAGTTGATAAGGTCTTGTGTTGCTTTTGCATTTTCCTGGTATCTGATATCGTAAGAAGCTAAAGCTTTGTATGCCGGAGCATAAGTCGGATCTACACCGATCGCTTTATCAATGCTTTGCTTAGCTTGCTGCCATTGCTGTGCAGCCATCCATAACGTAGCCATTCTTGTATAAACAGATGCTTTATTTTTAGCTAAAGGAAGTGCTTTGTCGTAAGCCGACATAGCTTCTCCCGGAGCTCTTTTTATTCTGTAAGCATCTCCAAGGGTATAATAATAGTGAGCAGGAACTCCTTTTTTCTCAGCTTTTTCAATAGCCTTGGTCAGGAACTGAATAGCAGCATCAGGAGCGTTGTTTTTCTCAAACAAAGTTAAGGCTTCTGCTGCTCTGAATAATACTTCAGCATCTTTCTCTCTGGAATCCGCTACAATTTTCTGAATTTCCGCAATTGCGCTTTTATCTCCTTTACCCAGCTTTACGGTAGCCAAACCGATTTTGTTAAGGTAGCTTTTGCTATCAGCAGCTAAACCTTTGTTAAAGCTTTCAATTGCTTTAGCATAATCAGGTTCTCCCTGTTTTAAGTAAGTATTTCCTAAATAGAAGTAATTTTCTGCTGTAGGTGCTTTGGCAACCATTTCTGTAAAATTGGTTTTAGCCTGCGCATATTTATCACTGTCTATACTGTTAATACCATCCTGCAATGTCTGTGCAGTGGCAAAACCGGAAAAAAATACTACGGCCGCTCCAAAAGCAATTTTCTTTACATTCATAATCATTATATCTTTCATTTTTATATTTTCTATATTTTGAGTTATATGCTCCACAATTTTCAGACCAAAATAATATTTTTACGGTGGGTATAATATTATTTAATATTATTTAACGCATCTGTACCTCTCTTTTGTATATATTATAGGGCTGCAGACCTTCTTTTTCTACAATCATTTGGCCAAGCTGTGTGCAAGAATATCTGATAAATCCGTTAGCTATATTAAAGTTACCTTCGTTTGTTAAAAAATAAAGAACACGTGTAAAAGGATATTTCATTTCACGAAGACCTGCGTTATCAGCAGTATACAGTTTTCCTTTATCCTCTATGGGAAGAATTTTCACCATATCTCTCAGCTTCTCAGAAGTCTTATCATAAGGACGACTGAAAGTGTTTAACCCTATAACTCCAATTTTATCCGGATATTTCCCTAATTCTTCTACAATATTCTGATTTCCCGGAATAATAGAAAATTTAAGGTCTTTGGGCTGTTTATTCAGTTTTTGGGCGACGAAGTTCAAGTTGCTTGAATTGGTTCCGTCAAAAATAAAATTTTTAGCATCAGATTCTAATCCACTCTTGATTTCATCCATTGAAATACTTTGTTTCGGCGAATCTTTAGGAACAATAAATACCACTGCATCTGCAGCGAATCTGGCAGGAAGAAACTTCAGATCAACCTGCTCTTCATAAGCTTTTTTCTCTTCGGGAGTCAGATCTCTTGACATGACAGTTATTCTTGCTTTATCTTTCAACAGATCAAGAAAAGCCAAATCTTCTTTTTGGGTTACTATTTTGATATGGGTTTCCGGATAATTGATCATATATCCGTCTGCCAACGCTTCGGTAACACTTTTGAAAGACTCATCCGTAAGTATGGTAAGATCTCCTTTATGATAAGAGGGGGATTTATCTTCTTTTTTGCAGCTTACTGCAATGATGCTCATCATAGAAAGCAACACGATTTTTAAACTATTCTTCATTTCCGGAATCTTTAATTCTTGTAACTGCTCTATAGATTCTAAATATTCCATAAAGAATAAGCACTGCACCCATCGCGTAGGCAATGGCAGGCTCCAAAATCGTGAAGAAAAACTTGTAGATAATAACTACAATTCCCAATACGATATAAAATAATCCTGTAACTAAGGATAACCAATTGAACATCATGTAACAAAAATACCAAAAAAAATAAAAAGAGAAGCATATGCTTCTCTTTTTATTTATAAGTTGAATAAATAAGTATTATTCAAAGTTCATAGTAAATGGTACGCTATAGTAAGATCTTACGCTCTCCCCGTTTCTTTTCGCAGGAGTCCATTTTTTAAGTTTCTTAACTACACGAATTGCTTCATTGTTGAAGTCGCTATTTGGAGATTTCTCTTCAATAGTAACTGCTGAAACTGTTCCGTCTTTTTCTACAACGAACTTAAGCTTAGCTTTAAGTGTACCTTCACCTCCCTCCATTAAAGAAGTATCAAAATTTTCACCAAGGAATTTTCTCAATGCACCCATACCTCCAGGATATTCTGCAGACTGGTCTACATCTTTGTAGATCTCATTAGGATTATTTGTTTTTACTTCCGCTGTACTGGCTTTAGTACCAGTAGATGGCGGTGGTGGCGGTGGTGTATAAGCCGGAGCTTTTACCCCTTCCTGATTATTTAAACCAGTCGTCGTTTCTAACTGCTTAGAAATTGGTGGCGGTGGTGTTTCAATCTTAGGAGCTTTTACAGGCTCAGGAACCACATTCTGAATCACCTCAATTTTTTCCTCTTCTTTTGGAGGTGGTGGCGGTGGCGGTGGTTCTTCTTCTTTTGGCTGGTCAATAATTTTATCTTCCTGAAGAATTTCTACCAAATCTGCCTTCACTTCTTGTTTAGGCGGAGCAGTAAGTCTCTTAATCGTAAGATAAATAAAAGGAGACAAAGCCGCAACCAGGAATAATGCCGTTCCGACAATAAAAGATTTTGTCAGAAGTCTTGGATACTGATGTCTAAGATCATAGGCACCATATTCCTTGTTTCTATTTTCAAATACAATCTCATCTAAAGTAAGATTCTGATTGTATACATTTTCATCTGCCATAGATATGCAATTTTATGGTTAATTACTTTGTAGCCGGTGCAGCCGGAGCTCCATTATTTCCAACTTTTCTATCATAAATAGCTTTTTCCCAAGGCTTCACATCGGTTACCCCGTACTGCTCGCTTTTGGTAATAGCCATCTCATCAAGAATATCTACAAAGTTTTTATATACAGCATCGTCAGTCGGCTTAATAATAACAGTAAATTTTGTTTTATCCGCCGCATTTGCTCTTGCCTGCTCAATTATTTTTCTAATTCCTTCTCTATCAAAAGTAGTTTCATTAAGATTCTGATCAGTTAAAGAAGTGTTATCCTGCTGATGCCAAAAAATCTTATTGTCTTTACCCAATAATAAAGAAATTGAGTTAGAAAGTTTAATTTCTGTTGGGGGTGGTTTCGGCTGATCCTTTTTAGGTTTCGCCGGAAGCCCCAAATCCATTACATTCGGTTTACTGAATGTGGTTGTGAACATAAAGAAGGTAATCAATAGAAAACCCAAGTCCACCATCGGAGTCATATCTACTCTGGTATTCTGCTTCTTGGAACGTACCTTGCCGCCTTTGCCGCCTTTTTCCTGTACTTGTACTTCTGCCATTTCTAAATGATATTGTTATGGTTTACCTTCTTGTGATGTAATCAACCAGAATTTAAGAAAATCAATATCTCTTAAACCTTCAAATAGGCTTTTAACTTTAGGATACTCAGTGGTAACGTCTCCTTTGATTGCTAATTTGTAATCAGGATTTACGCTCAAACTCTGTTGTACCCAGTCTACTAACTGCTTATTTGTACTATCCATAGGAATCCCAGTAGGACTCTTAAAGTTCTTTTGCTCCTCATCTGACAAATCGAGATAGCTTTTCAGTTGGCTCATTGGAACCCCAATTGCTTGTACTTTTTGAAATGCAGCTTTTTGTTTGTTGTCAAAAGTCATGTTATACTTTTGTCCCATTTTGTCTAAAAGCTGTAGTCTCTCTGATGCATTCTCCACAGGTTGGAAATAGAATTTTCCGTCCGGAGTAGCGTTGATGGTCATCAAACTTGCATCAGGAAGTAACTTCTCTGATATTGAAGATGGCGGTTTAATCTGCTCCACGTCAGGTTTTTTAAACTGAGTGGTCAATATAAAGAACGTAAGTAGTAGGAAGGCAACGTCACACATTGCCGTCATATCCGTCACTACTCCATGTCTTTTTGGTTTGACTCTCGCCATTGTTTTTGAATTATTTAAATTAAACTTCTTTTAATTGGAATGCAAATTCCTTGCTACAAATTCAATTCTTAGTTGAATTCAGCGAAAGACTGCTGGATGCTCATAGCGATCTCGTCGATCTTATAAGTTAATCCGTCAATTTTAGATGTAAAGAAGTTATAAAGGATAATCGCGATAGCTGAAGTACCAATACCTAATGCCGTGTTGATCAAGGCTTCAGAGATACCTGTAGAAAGTGCAGCAGCATCTGGAGTACCACCACCTGAACCTAATGCGAAGAATGCTTTGATCATCCCGATTACAGTTCCTAAAAGTGCGATTAGCGTAGCTACAGTACCTAAAGTAGAAAGAATCATCATGTTCTTTTCAAGCATTGGCATTTCAAGAGTAGTAGCCTCTTCGATAGCTTTGTTAAGAGCTACCATTTTCTGCTCTTTATTTAAAGTAGTATCGTGAGAAAGTGCTTTGTAAGTAGTAAGACCTTCTTTCACTACGTTACCTACAGATCCTTGCTGTCTGTCACACTCTTCTAAAGCTTCATCAATTTTGTTTTGATTCAATAAGCTTCTTACTTGTACTACGAAGTTGTCTAAGTTTCCTTTTCCAGCAGCTTTACCTAGTACGAAATATCTTTCAAAAGAGAAAACGATTACTGTGATCATGAAAGTAATCAAGATTGGTACGATAACCCCTCCTTTGTAGATAATACCTAAAAACGATTCTGGGTGAATGTCTTTTCCTTCAACACTTGAGAAAGCTACAGATCCGCCACCTAGCTTTTCTGCGTCTTTAAAGTTTCCTGGGTTCCCAAGAACAAATAAATAAATACAAACTCCTATAACGAATAAAATAGGAATAATAACAGCCGGGTTTAAACCTCCTGCTTTTCTAGCAACTACTTGCTCATCATTTTTTGAAACATTCATTTCCATATTTAACTAAATTATATTGTTTTAAAATTTTACAGGGTGTAAATTAAAGGCAAAATTAATTAAAATGCAAGAGTCTTAAATAAACATTTTGCATTTTTCTGATAAAGAAAATTTAATACGATTTCGATATAATAATTATTTTAAATTATTTTATTTATTTTTCTCAATTTTAACATTTGAGTTAGAAATTTAAAAAAATAAGACCTTCATTTTTTTTAATTTGCCAATGTTAACTTTTTTTTAAATTACGATATTCACAATACGGTGATGCACGACGATGATTTTTTTAGGTGTTTTACCTTCTAAAAACGGTTGCATTCTTTCATCCGAAATCACCAAATCTTCCACTTCCTTGGCCGATAACTGAGCAGAAAGTGAAATTTTGAACTTCATTTTACCGTTTACACTTACCGGATATTCTATTTCGTCTTCAACCAGGTATTCCTCGTTCAATACAGGGAATTTCTCAAATTCCACGGATTCTTTATGTCCCAGCAGGCTCCAAAGCTCTTCACAGATGTGTGGCGCATATGGAGAGATGATAACGGCTAATGGTTCTAAAATATTGCGTTTGTTGCATTTTATTTTTTGCAGCTCGTTGACAGCAATCATAAAGGAGGATACAGAGGTATTGAATGAGAAGTTCTCAATGTCATATACCACCTTCTTTATTAAGGTATGTAAAACTTTGTATTCTGCTTTTGTAGGCTCTTCATCGGAAATTTCAAATGTGTCACCGTTGAAATACAGGTTCCAGAATTTCTTAAGGAAACCATACACTCCGCTTAACCCTTGTGTATTCCATGGTTTAGATTGCTCCAAAGGACCTAAGAACATTTCGTACAGCCTTAATCCGTCTGCTCCATATTCTTCACAGATATCATCAGGATTTACAACGTTGTATTTAGATTTGGACATTTTTTCCACTTCACGGTCTGTGATGTATTTTCCGTCTTCTAAAATAAATTCCGCATCCGTATAATCCGGTCTCCATGCTTTGAAAGCTTCGGTATCCAATTCATCAGAGGTTCCTTTTAATAAGGATACATCAACATGGATCTTTTGAGTCTGATAATTACCGGCCAGACTTTTTGAAACATATTGATTGGTTCCATCAATTCTGTATACAAATGCACTCATCCCCAAAATCATCCCTTGGTTGATCAGTTTTTGGAAAGGTTCATCCTGATTAATATAGCCTCTGTCTTTTAGGAACATATTCCAGAATCGGGAATATAATAAGTGTCCGGTTGCATGCTCGCTTCCTCCGATGTATAAATCTACCTGTCCCCAATAATCAGCCAATTCTTTTTTAACAAAAACCTCCTGATCGTTCGGATCCATATATCTAAGGAAATACCATGAGCTTCCCGCCCAACCCGGCATGGTAGATAATTCTAACGGAAATATGGTTTTATCATCAATAAGGTCTGTAGAAACCACTTTCTGATTGGCTTCATCCCAGGCAAATACTTTTGCATTTCCTAGTGGCGGATCTCCGTCTTCAGTCGGTAAATATTTTTCAACCTCCGGAAGTTCCAGCGGCAAAGCAGAAACCGGAAGTGTGTAAGGCATTCCTTCCTTATAATATATAGGAACCGGCTCGCCCCAGTAACGCTGTCTTGAGAAAATAGCATCACGCTGTCTGTAGTTCGTGGTTCCGTGACCAATTCCTTTGTTTTCTATTTCGGTAATTATTTTTGATTTGGCATCATTATAATTTAACCCATTTAAGAAATCAGAATTCACACAGACCGAATCTTTAGCATCGAAAGATTTTTCCTGAACATCTTCATCGGTATCCACTACCTTTTTAATAGTAAGGTTAAATTTCTTCGCAAATCTGTGATCACGCTCATCATGTGCAGGAACGGCCATTACGGCTCCTGTTCCATAACCCATCAATACATAATCTGAAATATAGATTGGCATTTTTTCTCCACTGAAAGGATTGACAGCATAACTTCCCGTAAAAGCGCCGCTCACGTTTTTCACGTCAGCCATTCTATCTCTTTCCGTTTTCTTGGAAGTTTCTTCAATATAAGAATCTACTTCTGCTTTTTGAGCTTCTGTAGTAATGGTATCCACTAAAGGGTTTTCAGGAGCCAGCACCATAAATGTTGTCCCGAAAATAGTGTCAGGTCTTGTTGTAAATACCTCAACGATCTCGTCATGACCTTCTATCTGAAACTTAACCTGTGCTCCCTGGGATTTCCCAATCCAGTATTCCTGGGCATCTTTAAGAGGCTGCGGCCAGTCTAATGTATTCAATCCCTGTAATAATCTTTCAGAGTAGGCAGAAATTCTCATGCTCCACTGCATCATTTTCTTTTGGAATACAGGAAATCCCCCTCTTTCAGATTTTCCGTCTTTTACCTCATCATTCGCTAATACAGTTCCCAAGGCCGGACACCAGTTTACGGTAGTTTCCGCCCTGTAAGCCAGGCGATAGTTGAGTAAAATATCTTCTTTATCAAGGTCTGAGGAATCTTTCCATTCTTCTGCTGTGAAATTTAATTCATCATTTTGATTGGCATTTAATCCTTCAGTTCCTTTTTCTTCAAAATGCTGAATCAAAGTCTGGATAGGTTCTGCCTTATCAGTATTTTTATTATACCATGAATGATACAGCTCGATGAAGATCCACTGCGTCCATTTATAATAGGATGCATCTGAAGTTCTCACTTCTCTGCTCCAGTCGAATGAAAAACCGATCTTTTTCAGCTGCTCTTCATATTTGTTGATATTTTCCTCGGTTGTGATCGCAGGATGCTGACCTGTCTGGATCGCATACTGTTCAGCAGGAAGTCCGAAGCTGTCATACCCTACCGGATGGAGAACATTAAAACCCTGATGTCTTTTATATCTCGCATAAATATCTGATGCAATATATCCCAGCGGGTGCCCCACGTGAAGCCCTGCTCCGGATGGATACGGAAACATATCGAGAACATAAAATTTAGGTTTGTCTGTGTTATTAGAGGTTTTGTAGGTCTGATTTTCCTCCCAGTACTTCTGCCACTTTTTTTCTATCTGCTGATGATCGTAAAACACTTTTTATAATAGATGTTAGATGTTAGACTTTAGATATTAGATTTAATTCTTATCATTAATTCTAAATCAAGATTCACAAAAATAATGATTTTAAAAGAAATGGAAATTTTAATTTTGATTAATTCACAAATGCTCCTTAACAAAAAATCTCATCCGGAGATGAGATCTGTATTTAGGTATAAAATGTATATTTTATTTATTGAGGAATTCTCTTCATTGTAAATGTTCTTGTTTTATATACAGTCGGATCCTGGGTCTCTTCTCTGAATGCTATATTTAAGGTAGCATCATTGAGCGTAATTATTTTACCATTGGATGGTTCTACGGTACCCTGATACTTAACTATTACCGTTTTTGCACTTTTATCATAGGTATAAGTAAAGTTTCTGTCTGACGTAATAGCACATTGTGGAGTTGTACCAATCTCTCCCCATTCAGTTCTTTTTCCCGATGCCTCAGTATTGAATCTCCATCTGCCCTCTTTCTGGCAGTCGGTATACGTAATAAGATCGGAAACAGGCTCCTCACCTACTTCTACGGTAGTAACCACTTCTTTAAGCGGCTGCCAGACACCTACAAGAGGATATTCCATCTCATTATCGCCATCATCATTACATCCTGTAGCTACAAATAATGATAAACCTGCAAATAGTAATGCTAATTTCTTCATATATAAAATTTTCAAGGGCTAAAATTATAATTTTTTTGATTTATAACCTCATTTTTTGTGAAAAATTATTTTGATAATCTATATTTCTGAAAATTTTAAAGTATTATCCTTTAAAACAGCCTTTATTTAACAAAATATTGAATCTCAGTTTTTCCTCTATCTATTAAAAAAACTATTTTTGCAGAAAGAAACAAAAATGCAGAGTATAACGAAAAATAATTTTGACTTCATCCGTGTTCTCCTTGCTTTCATTGTCTTTGTAGGACATTTGGGAGCTTTAAGTGACTCCAGCCAGCTTACTTTTTTAACACACAGTCCTGTAGAAGTTGCCGTTTTTTCGTTTTTCATTGTCAGTGGATTCCTTATTGCAAGGAGTTATGAAAGATCTTCCAGCCTGAAAAGCTACGTAAAGAAAAGAATCTCCAGAATTGTTCCCGCTTATCTCTTGGTTGTTTTACTCTGTACTGTCCTGCTGAGTCTGGTAAGTACGTTGCCTCTTTCCGATTATTTCGGAAACGTTCAGGTTTATAAATATTTCTTCTGGAATTCTATTTTCATGAATTTCATGGCTCCTTCTCTTCCCGGGGTCTTCGGGAATGAAGCAGTCAACGGTGCTCTATGGACGCTTAAGATTGAAATGTGCTTTTATTTTGTTGTTCCCTTAATCTTTTTATTATTCGGAAAAAATAATAAGTACAGGAATATCAGCCTGATCATTCTGTATTTTCTTTCTCTAGTTTTCCTTAATTATTTTGAAATGGCCGGAAAAATCTCCATATCCAAACAGCTGCCCGGCTCGCTATGTTATTTTATAGGCGGGATGCTGGGCTATTTTTATTTTGATCAGTTTATCAAATATAAAAATACGCTCTTTATCATTGCTATTATTACGGTTTGGATAGATCTGATCTTACATATCAAATTATTTTCTCCTATCATGATCAGTATTATTGTTCTGTATATTGCCTATTCATTCAAATTTCTGAACAATTTTGGAAAATACGGAGATTTCACTTACGGTATTTATATCTTCCACTTTCCTATTATCAGGGTATTTGCTACGCTTGGACTGTTTGCCAACTACAATCCTTTTTTCATGAGCTTTTTGTGTATGCTGGTCGTTATCGGAGTAGGAATTGCATCTTGGCATCTTTATGAGAAAAAATTTTTATAATTTTACCCCAGTAAAAATGCAAATGAAAGACCTGGTCTCCATCATCACTCCCTGTTACAATTCTGCCGAATTCATCGAAGAAACGATACAATCTGTTCTAAACCAGACCTATGACAATTGGGAATGGCTGATCACCGATGACCTTTCCAAAGATAATACCGTAGAAATCATAAGAAAATACAATGATCCCAGGATAAAATTACAGGTCCTGGAGAAAAACGGCGGTGCCGGAAATGCCAGAAATAACAGCCTGGAAAGAGCCACTGGGCGATATATTGCTTTTCTGGATTCTGATGATTTCTGGTATCCTGAATATCTGGAAACGATGACAGATTATATGCAGGAAAATAATGCGGAACTGGTCTACTGCAATTATTCAAGATGTAATGAGCAGTTACAGCCTGTTTTAAAAGATTTCCTGGCAGATAAGATAGTAACCTTCTCCAATCTTCTGAAAACCTGCAGACTGGCTCCGGTTTCTACCATGTACGATACCAAAAGGGTGGGGAAATTCTTATTCCCTATAAAAAGCAAGCGTGAAGATCACGTGATGTGGCTAAACCTGTTAAAAGTAATTCCTGAAGGAATGCCCATCAATAAGACACTGGCAAAATACAGGATGCGTGAGAACAGTGTTTCCCGAAAGAAAAAAAACATCATCAAGGATCAGTATCTGGTCTACAAAGACTTTATGGGGTTTTCTACTGTAAAATCCTTATATTATACGGCCAATTGGGCCATAAACGGATTTCTGAAATATTCTAAAATTTTCAATTAATGGAATATTCAAAAGAGTTTAAAGCTGCCTTAAGTGCTTTTTCCAGCATAGAAAAAGACCGGCTTATTTTCAGATTGCTGAAAAAAGATAAGCTTTTATCTAAAAAACTGTATTTTGAACTGATCGATCAGGAAACTACGGATGATAAGAGAAATGCGATGGAAGAGAATGTTGCAGAACAGGTTCTTCTGGCCTCAAAATATGTTGGAAACGCCAAATATTTTCTTACTATTATCCGAAAGCTGAGTGCAGAAATAACAGAGCACATCAAAATTACAACGGATAAATTCGGGGAAGTTTCTCTGAATCTTTTGCTGGTGAACAGAATTCTGGATTCCAACAGTGATTTCAGCAGACAGCGATTTGATAATGTGTACAAGCTCTACATTTATATCATTAATAAAGTGTTTAAGGCATTGGTATTAACAAAAAAGCTGGACGAAGATTACTGGATGGAAATTGATGAGCTCCTGAGAGAAACACGAAATAAAATCTCTGAAAATCATTATTTGCAGAAACTTTGCATCAATAATGGTCTGGATACTAACTGGCTTGAATCTGATAATATTCCGGAAAATATAGAGCAGATCATGAAAGACACCAAAAGTCAGGGATTTTTACGATAATATCTTCTGCAGGATAAGATTTGTGGCATCCGGCTTTTCTTTTATAAATTTTCTTGCATTTCCAGACATTTCCTGTAACTCTTCTTCATTATTAAGAAGAAACAATACAAAATCTGCTGCGGCATATTCTTCTGAAAAAGACTTTCCTCCGCCGGCTGCAATCAGATCGTCTGCCTCAGGATTTTTTTTATAATGATCCCCAAAAATCACAGGAGTCCCGAACGTAGCTGCTTCCAGAATATTATGCAGACCTGCATCATGAAAGCCTCCGCCTACCACCGCCACATCTGCATAAGAATATAGTTTTGACAACAAACCAATGCTGTCGATAATTAAAATCTGATGTCTGGAAACGGAAAGCTCCGTATTTCGTATTTCGCTATATAATAGGGCTTCGGGGAAAATATTCTTTAAATGCTCCACTCTTTTCAGATCATGGGGAGTAATAATCAGTTTCAAATCAGCATTCATTCTGAAAACTGTGGCAGCAATCTTTTCTTCAGCCTGCCACGAGCTTCCGAATACAACAGATTGATGCTCTCCTATAAAATCTGCAATAAATTCAACATGATTATCTCTTGCCCGGAGTTGTTTTACCCTGTCAAACCTTGTATCTCCTGCGACTGAAGAATTGACCAATCCAATACTCTTAGCTAATGCATAAGAAAAGGTGGTCTGATGAAAAAACCAGTCTACCTCTTTTTTGAGCTGCTTTACAAACCATTTTCCATAAGATGTAAAGAAAGCCTGGCTTTCATAAAACAAGGCAGAAATTACATAAATCTTAGCTCCATGCTCTTTAAGCTCTGCCAGGAGATGATACCAGTAGTCATATTTAACCGTAAAAAACAATTCTGTATCAAACCGGGAAATAAACTCTTTTACCTTACTTTTTTTATCAAAAGGAAGATAGCAGACTACATCTGCGATATGTTTCTTTTTTACAACATTTTCGTAGCCTGAAGGGGAAAAAAAAGTGATAAGAATCTTATGATTGGGAAAATTCTCTTTGAGCTTTTCCAAAACAGGAAGTCCCTGCTCATATTCGCCGAGACTGGCCGCATGCATCCAGATCACCTTGTCTGAGGGCGAAAATGCAGCTTTTACTTTATGTAAAGACCGCTTTCTTCCTTCAACTCCTTTTTTAGTTTTATCATTAAACAAAGAGAAAACTTTCATTCCGAAAATGAGCAGGCTGACAAATATGTTGTATAAGAAAGACATTTAATTATTTTTCAATTTCAATTCGGTCGTTATGGGTAGATGGGCTGGAGATAACAAGAAACTCCACTTCATCCTGAGATTCGTTGGAAATAAAATGCTCTGATTTAGGTTGAATAGAAATACTTTCTCCCGTCTTAACAGAAAACTTTTCATTATTGATATACAATATGGCTTCCCCTTTTAAAATATAAAAAACCTGTTCTGCCATTTCATGGAAATGCAGTTTTTCAGCAGTTCCGGCAGGCATTTTTTCCTGCTTTACGGAAAGATTGCGGGAATCATTCAGGACCCAACTGTCACAGCTGTTTCCCCAGGTATAGTGTACTGAATTATCTTTAGAATATATCATTTGAATATCGCTACAAAAATAAAAACCACGATCAGGCTTCCTATTACCGATAAAATAGCTGTAGATAATGGAACTCTAGGCTTCACGCTTTCATCAAAGGAATAACGGAACATATAATCCTGACTATTCATAAAAATAAACATTATTAATACAAATAGCCATCTTATAAAAACTTCCATGATCAGGAATTGGGCATCCTTATTCTGGTCTGTGATTTCTACAGGAAAATTAGCGGTTTCCGGATGTCTTAAGGTATAGACAAACATAAAATAGAAAGCCGTTCCCAGAATCGGTGTTAAAAAAGAAAAGGCTTTGTTTCCAAAATTATCAGCCTTTCCGTCAAAATCGAAATGTACCGGAATTCGTTTAGGAAGGGTTTTGTAATGTTTCAGGGTAAACCACCAGAAAAAAATCACCAATCCGAAATTAAAAATATCAAAAGCTGTGAAAATAATATTCTCCATTCAGACTGTATTTAAGATTAGAGTACGTTTTTGATCACTCTCAGCTTATGGGTATGCTTATTCATTTCTTTGTTAAAGATGCCGGTAGAATCCAGAATATCTATTCTTACTTTTCCCGAAGCATGAATAATCTTCTGATTCTCAAGCATAATCCCCACGTGAATAATTTTACCTTCAGGGTTTTCAAAAAATGCTAAATCACCTGGCTGGCTTTCTTCAACGAAAGTTAAAGGGACACCTACTTCTGCCTGCTGATAAGTATCTCTAGGTAATTTAATATCATGGATCTTGTATACCAGCTGTGTAAAACCGGAACAGTCTACTGCAAAAAAACTCTTTCCGCCCCATAGGTAAGGAACGTTAAGAAATTCTCTGGCAGCTAAAGCTATACTCTCACGGAGATCGTGACTTCTTCTTGAAGCCACCGCAGGAAATTCTACTTCGGAACCCATTGACAGAAGGGTTTTTCCGTCATTCATTAACACTGAGGAAAAATCTTCAGTCACCACGGTAACCTTTCTTTTTGCCAGCTCTTCCTCTGTTACAGGTTTCAGCTGTTTGGTATCCATCCATCCTTCATAGCCATCATAATGCATTTTTATTCTGGTCCAGTTTTTATTCACTTCCAGAATATCAGCGCTTTCCCCAAACAGTATTTCCGTAACAATTTCCGCTTTGTCAGAATTCTCTGCACGAACCGGTGCTACAGTAACATTACAAATTCCTTTATTCATTCATTCTAAATTAAAAGATTCAATGATTTAAAAATTAAAGAATTAGATTCCGTAAAATCTTTTATTTTTTTAATTTTTAAATCTTTTGCCTATTTTCTTCTCAGAAAATTCACTCCGTCACGCAAAGGTAAAATAAGATTTTCAAAATCATCGTCTTTTGCAATCAAATCATTGAGTTCCTTGATAACCTGGGTAGATCTCTGTTTCGGATTTTCCTCCAGCACTTTTCCGTACCATAAAACGTTATCAAACATCACTACCGAACCTGTTTTTGTTCTGGGCTTGATCAGCCTGAAGTATTCCGCATAATTTTCTTTATCAGCATCTATGAAAACAAGGTCAAAAACCTCATCAGTATCTCTTAAAAATTCTTTGGCATCCTGAAGCTTAAAATCGATCTGTCCGGCATATTCACTTTCTTCAAAATATTTTTTTGGAAGGTAAGCAAGATCTTCGTTCACATCCAGTGTGGTAATTTTCCCATCTTTGGCCAGTCCTGCTGTCAGGCATAGTGTGGCATATCCTGTAAAGGTTCCTATTTCCAGCACATTCTTAGGCTGTATCATTTGAGAAATAATAGTTAAAAGTCTTCCCTGCTGATATCCTGATATCATATGCGGCTGTGTAGTTTTCTGATAGGTCTCTCTTCTCAGTTTTTTCAGAATTTCAGGTTCCGAGGAAGCATGCGTTTCCAGATACCTGTCCATTTCAGGATTTTTTTCTTCAAAAAAGCTCATACTGCAATTCTTTTTATGTTATTCAAAAGTACTTAAATATAAAGAAAAAATTATTATTGGTCGGCATTTTTCATCCGTTTCTCCGTAAAAAGCCCATTGAAAATACCGTGAAAATACGGATATGTTTGCCTGAAAGATAGTAATACATTTGCACAGAACAAGGGGTAAAAACACTAAGACAAAACAATGAATGCAGGAGGAAAACTAATTAACACAGAGAATCAGAAGACCGCAAGGCCAAATGGCAGTGCGGGTTCTTCGTCCAAAAAAACTAAGACAGAAATATCCAACTCATTTTTTCAACGAATTATTTCATTATTGAAAAAAGAAGAATTAATTTGATTAAAAAAAATCCCGAATGACTTCGGGATTTTTTTATGGGTATGTATGTTCAATTACTTCTTAGGAGCAATATCCATTAATTTCATGAATTCATCCAGCTTAGGCATAATGATAATTTCCGTTCTTCTGTTTTCCGCTCTTCCTGAAACACTCATATTGGTTGCTTTAGGATTGTATTCGGAACGTCCTCCCGCAGTAATTCTTGCTGGATCTACTCCGAACTGCGTCTGAAGAACCTTCGCAACTGCTGTACCTCTCAATGCAGAAAGGTCCCAGTTATCTCTTGGCAGATTAGGTGAGCTTAATGGTGCATTATCTGTATTACCTTCAATCAATACAGAATATTTATCATAATCATTAATTACCTTAGCTACTTTTCCTAATACTTCCTGAGCAGCAGGCAGTACGTTATAATCTCCTGTTTTGTATAGCATTTTATCAGAAAGCGAGATCATTACCACTCCTTTCAACACTTTCACCTGTACGTCATCATCCGCTACATTATCAAGAGATCTTTTAAGCTTGTTGGACAGTGCCATATTCAGACTGTCATTTTTAGCATTGTTTGAAATCAGCTGTTTGATATATGAATTGGAAGCATTGATCTCTCCAACCAGTTTATCAATATTAGCTGAACTTTTCCCTGTATTTGAAAGACATGCATCCAGAGATGATTTCAAAGCATCATGCTGGCTTTTTAAAAGATTATTCTCACCTGACAATGCAGAATTCTGAGACTTTAAATCCTGGATCTCTCTTTGTCTTTCACCGATATTTTCAATACACTGCTTATAATTGGAGCTTAATGCATCATACTGCTTTTTACTGACACAAGAGGTCAATCCCAACGCCATTACAGTTACTCCTAAAATTTTAATAATCTTCATATGTAATCATTTTTAGACGAATCAAAGTTAGGAAAATTGAATTGAATTTTATGGATTATCTTTGCATAAAAGAAATCTTCAACATACCCTTTGGAAAAATTTAGTTTTAAAAATCAGCTTGAAAACCTTGTCAGAAATCCGGAAACTCACAGCTATCTTCTGGCTGTAAGCGGAGGTGCCGATTCTATGGTCCTGGCCTCTCTTTTTAAGGGTTTGGGGCTTAATTTCCAGATAGCTCATATCAACTATAAACTTCGGGGTGAAGATTCTGATCTGGATCAAAAAACGGTTCAGGATTTTTGTGAGAAAAATCATATTCGTTTTCACCTGTATGAAGTTTCGGAAAAAGACAATAAACCGGAAAATTCTATCCAGCTTTGGGCGAGAGAAATCCGCTACCGCTTTTTCAGGGAAATTCAGGAGCAGGAAAACCTTGAATTTCTTGTTACCGCCCATCATCTGAATGACCAGCTGGAAACTTTCATCATCAATCTTTCTAAAGCTTCCGGCATTAGTGGGCTGAGTGGTATTCCAGCAAATAAAAACAAGATAATCCGGCCTCTTCTCAACTTTTCAAAAAAAGAAATTTATGGGTACGCTGAGGAAAACAGAATTGACTTCCGAGAAGATCTCTCTAATAAAAAAAGTGATTATTTAAGAAACAAAATCAGAAATGAGATCGCTCCCAAGCTTTTGGAAATCAATGAGCACTTTCTGGAAAATTTCAGAAAAAGCTCTTCTTATCTGAACCAAACCAGAGATTTTGTAGAAAAACGGATCGAGGAAATCGAAAATAAACTTACGGTATTTAACTCTGAGCACAAAATCTTATCCAAAGAAAAGCTGGATCAGGAAAGTGCTTTCGTACAGTTTGAGATTTTAAAGAAATACGGATTCGACAAGGAAGAAGAAATCTCCAAAATTTTTACAGCGGAAAACGGCAGTTCTTTTTTTTCAAAAGATTATCAGCTTATGATCAGCCGAGATGAATTAATTTTCATCAGTAAAAACCAAAGGCAAGAAACTAAAGATGAAATTATTTTGCTTGAAAATTTTGATTTTTCTGAAATCCAAATGGATATCAGTCTTGAAGATACAATTGAAAACATTGACGGAATCAATAACAGTTTTGAATGGAATTTTGATGCTGCAAAACTTCAGTTTCCATTACGTTTAAGAAAACAGCAGGACGGTGACGAGTTTTATCCGGCGGATTTTTCAGGCAAAAAGAAAGTTTCTAAGTTTTTTAGGGACGAAAAATTATCTATTTTAGCAAGGCCAAAAATTTGGATCCTGTGTGACAGTCACAATTCCGTACTTGGAATTATACCTCTCAGACAGGACAGACGATATGCAAGTGATGAGAAAACGCAAAGTATTCTCAAAATTTTTAATGAAAAGAAAAAATGAAATTTAGAAACTGGTTTTTAGCCGTACTACTGTTTTTAGCGGCAGGAATTAATGCACAGATCAAGAACCCTGTAAAGTTTAAGTTCACTGTCAACGATCTAGGGAACAACCAATATGAAGCAGTTTTAAATGCTACTATGGAAAACGGCTGGCATATCTATTCCAAAGATCTTCCTGAAGATACAGGAATTCCTACCGAGTATAAAGTTTCAGGGAAAAACATCGAACTGATCGGAAAGTTCACTGAAGTTGGTAAGAAACACGAAGAGTTTTCAGAAGCGTTTGGAGGGACGATTGTTTTTTATTCCAATTCTGCCGGTTTCAAACAGAAATTTAAATTAAAAGACCCTACAAAACCAGCAGAGGTTATTTCTGAAATTACCTATCAGACTTGTGACGACAGAGTTTGTCTGGCTCCAAATACTTTAGAATTCAATCAGAAAGTAACTCCAAAAGGTGCTGTTGAGGAAACTGCAGAGGAAAAGACGGATGTTATAAAAGATTCTGCAAAAACTATAGAAACAGTTGCGGTAACGCCTGTAAAAGGAGAATTACCCGTTGCAGAAACATCAAAACTGGATCCAAAACAGCTAAAAATAGCAACCATTGATTTCCAGAAACCCTTGACCGATTGCGGAACAGCCGTGGAAGAAGTCGGAGAAAATTACTGGACTTATTTATTCTTAGGATTTGTAGGTGGTCTGATCGCTTTGCTGACACCTTGTGTTTTTCCTATGATCCCGCTGACGGTTTCTTTCTTTACAAAAGGGAATAAAAACAAAGCAAAGGGTAAAAGAGATGCACTGATCTATGGATTTTTCATCCTTATCATCTTTGTCCTTCTGAGCCTTCCTTTCCATCTGATCGATGGAATTGCCGGGAATATCTTCAATGAAATATCTACAAGTGTATGGCTGAATATTGCCTTCTTTATCATATTCATCTTCTTTGCAGGAAGCTTCTTCGGATACTATGATATCACGTTGCCAAGCTCCATTGCCAATAAGTCTTCGAAAGCAGAAGAAGCAGGAGGAATTATCGGTATTTTCTTCATGGCACTGACGCTGGTTATCGTTTCATTCTCATGTACCGGACCTATTCTAGGAAGCTTACTGGGAAGCGCAGTGACAGGCTCTACCAATGTTCCTATGCTGCTGACATTCGCATTGGCAGGATTCGGACTGGCATGGGCCATCGTTTTTGGATTGCTGGCTTTATTCCCGCAGGCTTTACAGAGTCTTCCAAAATCCGGAGGATGGATGAATACCGTGAAAGTGGTTCTTGGTTTTGTAGAACTGGCTTTAGCTTTAAAATTCTTATCTAAGGCAGATTTAGTTTCTAAAACATTCTTATTAAAAAGAGAACTTTTCATTGCCATCTGGATCGTTATTGCTTTGGGACTGGCTCTTTATTTATTCGGAGTTATAAGATTTCCGCACGATGATAAAAAACCGAAGATTTCTATTACAAGAAAGATATTAGGCGCTTTGGGAATAGGTTTTGTGATCTATCTGATCCAGGGATTAATTCCGGCAGAACGTCCAAAACTACAGCTGTTAAGCGGAATTCTGCCTCCTTTGAATGTAAGTTATCTTCATGATGAAAAAGACGGAATTCTGGGAATGCATCCCGAGCATGATTTCTTTAAAGCTATTGAACTGGCTAAAAAGGAAAACAAACCAATTTTGATTGACTTCACAGGTTATGGCTGCGAAAACTGCCGAAAAATGGAGGAATTCGTATGGAGCGAGCCGGATATCCTTCCGATTTTACAGAACGATGTTGTATTGGCATCCCTATACGTAGATGATAAGGAAGAGCTTCCTGAAGATCAGAAAACAAAAATAGATCTTGGAGACGGACAGGTGAAAAAGGTAAAAACGATTGGTGACCGTTGGAGCTTATTCCAGCAGGTGAATTTCAACAACAATTCTCAGCCTCATTATGTTTTGATCACTCCGGATGGAAAAGTAATCAATACACCGGTATCCGGATATATGCCGAAAGAAGATTTCAAAAAGTTCTTAGAATGCGGAGTTAATTACTATAAAACGACGAAGTAATTCTTAATTTAAACATAATAAAAAGCCTTATCATTATTTTGATAGGGCTTTTTTGATATTTATAAAAATAAAAATAATCATATTCTTAAAAAGTCACAAAAGCTTGCGAATATAAAATATTGTACAGCTATTTTATGTCAACCATTCTATAAATTTGAAATTTTATTGACATTTATTAATTTTAGGTACAAACTTTGTATAGATTCCTTCAGATAAGTATTAATACTTTACTTTTTTAACCAAAACCGTTTAACATTTAAAAATATGAATTATGGCTGAAGTAATTGCGCAAGAAAAACAGGGAGGAAGCAAACAAAGAAAAAAATTAATCCGGGTGGATATGACTCCAATGGTAGATTTAGGATTTCTATTGATCACCTTCTTTATGTTTACCACCAATTTTACAAAACCCAATGTGATGGATCTGGGGCTCCCGGCAAAGGATCCTAATCCACATCCAATAAACATCCCTCATATTGGAGACAAAAACCAGGTTACCTTTATTCTTGGAAAAGACAACAGAGTTTTTTACCACCAGAGCAACGAGAAAGAGCTGAATGCAGGAAACCTGAAAGAAACAGACTTCAGCGGGGTAAAAATTTCTAAGATCATTTCTGAAGCTTATAAAAACGCTCCGGTGCCTGAAAACTTTACAGTCATTGTAAAGCCCACCGATGATGCCAACTATAAAAACTTCGTAGACATCCTGGACAATATCGCGATATCTAAAAAAGAAAGATATGGCATTACTGATATAAAACCATGGGAAAAGAAAATTTATACCGAATTAACCCAATAGAATCGAAGAGCATTTTTACAATGCTCTTTTTTATTTAAATTTGAAGAAACAACTAAGATTATGCTGAATTTTGAAAGAAAAGGAAACGGGAAAGAAACTTTGGTACTGCTTCACGGCTTTATGGAAAACCTTTCCATCTGGAGTGATATGGAGCCACATCTTTCGCGAGATTTTCCACTGTTGAAAATAGATCTTCCGGGCCATGGACAATCTGATATTCTGGCCGAAGTTCACACCATGGAACTGATGGCTGATGAAGTGAAAAAAGTTTTAGATCATGAGAAGCTGGATAATGTACATCTTTTGGGGCATTCCATGGGAGGATACACCTCACTGGCTTTCGCAGAAAAATATCCTGAGACTCTCAAAAGCCTGACCTTATTCTTTTCCACCTATTTTCCTGACGATGAAGAGAAAAAACAGCAGCGGATTAAAAGCTATAGAATCATCAAGGATGCATTTCCCCATTATGTACGGGCTGGAATTCCGAATCTTTTCAATCCCAATGAAAGAGACATCCTGGAAGGCAAAATTGAAGCCGCGCTTGAAACTGCACTTTCTACCAACAATATGGGAGCTCTTGCCTGTGTAAAGGGTATGGTAGAAAGAACAGACAAAAAACATGTCATGGAAAGCCTGGAAGCGAAAATTTTAGTATTGGCAGGAAAGCATGACAACGCTGTAAAAACAGATATGATGATCAAACATCTTCCTGACAGAACGAATATAAAATCCTACATCCTGGACTGCGGGCATAACGGGCACTGGGAAAAGCCCGGCATCTGCGCAGAAATTATCAATACGGAACTTCTTCATAATCTTCCAAAAAAATTAGTCCTGTAATACCCGGCAATAGCTTTATTGCCCGGTCTATATCAAAATTTCTTGTATCTTAGTAAGGAATTATTACTTTCGATGGGTTTATTCTCTTTCAAAAAAAAGAAACCGCCGGTTATCGGCCTTACACTTTCCGGTGGAGGAATGCGTGGAATTGCCCATATCGCAGTACTGAAAGCACTGGAAGAATATAATCTGAGACCGCATATCATTTCAGGGACCAGCGCCGGCTCTATTGTGGGAGCATTTTATTCCTTCGGAAAATCACCGGATGAGATGATGGATATTGTAAAACAAACAACATTCTTTTCAAGATCTTATCTGAAACTTTCTAAAAACGGTATTTTCAGCTCAAATTTCATCCTGAAACTTTTTAATGATCATTTTCCTGAGAATGATTTTAAAATCTTAAAAATCCCTGTTTACGTTACTGCCACGGAAATGACCCACGGAATTGTGGATTTCTTTTCGGAAGGTGAGCTTTTCGGCCCGCTTCTGGCTTCGTCAAGCGTTCCGTTTATTTTACCTCCTGTGAGAATGGGTGAAAAAATATATGTTGATGGAGGTGTTTTAGATAATCTTCCTATAGAGCCGATCATCGACAAATGTGATTTTTTAATTGCTTCTCACGTCAATTCTATAAGTTATGATGAATTAAGAAAAATGAGCCTGATGAAGGAATTTGACCGTATTCTCCATTTAGCCATTGCAAAATCGGTTTACTCCAAAGCAAAGTCCTGCGACATTTTTTTAGACCCTCCTAAAATGACAAAATTCAGTTTATTCAGTAAGAAAAACCTTGATGTCATGTTTCAGGAAGTTTACGAGTATACCTGTGAAGAACTCGAAAGCAAGGGATATACTAAAAATTTGAGTACCGAAGTGTAAGTGTTTGAATGTATAAGCTTACTCTCCGAAAATAGTCATGTACTAATTCCTTTACAGCTCTTCCTGCTCCAGTCTTTTCTTGAATGTTTCGATGGTATCCGGAAGAGATTCATCAGATTTTCCACCCGCAGCATTGATGTGTCCGCCACCACTGAAATATTTTCTGGAAAACTGGTTCACGTCCACATCATCCTTACTTCTGAAAGAGATCTTGATAAAATCATCATACAGGTCTTCCATAAAGAAAGCTGCCATTTTTACTCCTGCAATGCTCAGTCCATAATTGACAAAACCTTCTGTATCTCCTTTCTGAAAACCAAATTCCTTCAGCTCGTTTCTTGTAAGTGACAGCACAGCTACTTTACCATCATTCACGACTTCTATCCTTCCCAGCACGAGAGCAAGAAGGTGAAGACGGGAAACTGTGTTGGTATCCCATGTGTTCGAGGTTATAACGGAAGGATCAGCTCCTTTTTCTATCAGATTGGCAATAATCCTGTGAGTCGTTGCGCTTGTGGAACGAAAACGGAAACCGCCTGTATCCGTCATGATCCCAGTATAGAGGCATTCTGCAATATCCTGATTGACCAGCCTTTCATCTTCCATTGCTTCAATAAAATGATAAATCATCTGTGAGGTGGCTGGAATCACTGTGTCAGAATACACAAAGTCAAAATTTTCCGGCTGCTGGTGATGGTCGATAAGTATTTTTTTAGCTTTAGATTTAATCAGCCATTCTCCCAATAATCCTATTCTTGAAGGCGAGTTAAAATCAAGACAAAAAATAACATCTGCCCCACTGATCAGATCAGATGCATACTTTCTTTTATACTCCCCGATGACCACCTTTTTGGATTCCGGCATCCATTTCAGAAATTTCGGAAAATCATTGGGAACAATCACCTCCACCGGAATTCCCTTTGCCCCAAGATAATGCTTTAATCCCAGACTGGAGCCTATAGCATCGCCATCCGGATTATAATGGGTAAGGATAATTATTTTATTTTCAGGCGTAAGTAATGTGTTGATATCTAAAAGTTCTGCTGGTGTAAACATCGTGTGTTTATTTTTCTTTAAATTTGAGTTTTCAAAGATAGAGCTTTTAAATAAATCAGCTAAATATTATTTCTTTGCACAAAATTTCGTTTCTTAATGCAGTTTGTCAATATTGGTATAAAAAGCATTGTCAAATAATTTCTAAAAAAAGATAAGTAAAATTTGTAACTTTTAAAAATTTCTATATCTTTGCAACCTGAAAATTAATAGATTAATTACGATTTAAATATATAGTAATGAGTAAAAGAACATTCCAGCCATCAGAAAGAAAGAAAAGAAACAAACACGGTTTCAGAGAAAGAATGTCTACGCCAAATGGTAGAAGAGTTTTGGCAGCAAGAAGAGCTAAAGGCAGAAAGAGTTTAACTGTTAGTGCAGCCCGCGCTAAGAGATAATATCTCGAATTATCATATACAAATCATGCTTGAAAAGAAGTTTTTCAGGCATTTTTTGTTGTTAAAATTTCCTAAAGTTTAGGGTTTTTAAGCTTCTTTTCTCTATTTTTAAGATCTGAAAAAATATTTTAGAAATAGCACTATAAAATTGAATTATGCCGCATACACATATCTCCGGAGATAATATTATAAGCTTACAGCACGCAAAAATTGCGCAAAAAAACTTTACTGTTCTTTCTGACGTTAATCTTAACATCAAAAAGGGCAGATTCTGTTACCTTATCGGAAAAACAGGTTCCGGAAAAAGCTCTCTTCTGAAAACACTTTACGGACACATTCCTTTAGCATCAGGACATGGAGCTGTGGTAGGTTTTGAACTTGCCAAACTGAGACCATCTGATATTCCTAACCTGAGAAGAAAACTGGGGATTGTATTCCAGGATTTCCAGCTACTTTCTGACAGAACAGTTGAGAAAAATCTGAAATTCGTTCTTGAAGCAACAGGGTGGAGTGATAAAATAAAAATGGAAGACCGCATCAATGAAGTTCTTGGAAGTGTAAACATGAAAAGCAAAAAGCACAAGATGCCGCATGAACTTTCAGGTGGGGAGCAGCAGCGTATCGCTATTGCAAGGGCTTTACTTAATCATCCGGATCTTATCCTTGCCGATGAGCCTACAGGAAACCTTGACCCGGAAACATCCAATGAAATCATGACGCTTCTGAAACAGGTAGCCCTTGAAAACGGAGCCGCAGTAGTAATGGCAACACACGATTACCATATGATCCAGAACTTCCCTGGAGAAGCGATCAGATGCGAAGACGGAAAAGTTTCCGTGTTGGATACTGCAGAGTTATTTGAATAAGACATAAGATAAAGAATTACAAATTGGAGGTACAGACTGAATATGACCATCTAACCTCTAGTTTCTAGCTTCTACTTTTAAAGACATGAAACTCCTTCGTGAGTTCAAGATATTGGTCCGAGTATTGTCTCGGACTTTTTTCTATGACAAAATCAGATTCTTCAATAGCCCTTTCTATGAACGAAAATTCCAGAACTAATCTTTTCGTTTTTGAATTCTCAATCCCTTTAATATTAACTTTTCGTTTTAAGAACAATCGGTTTTCTGATGCTATATCAATAAAAACACTGCCGGCCTCAACAGGAATAATAACCGACAAAACACCATGATCAGACAGAAGTTTTGCAGAAACAGAAATAAGCTGCTGGAAATTCAGTTCTACAGTCTGACGTGCTATTTTATCTTTATCAGATCCGGATTCTTCAAAATAAGGAGGATTTGAAACAATAAGATCAAATTTATTTTCTGTATGAAAAGTTTTAAGATCCTGATGGATATTTTTCAGCCTTGAATGAAAAGGAGATTGTTCAAAATTCTTTTTAGTCAGCAGAGCAGCGTCCGCATTGATATCAAGACCCAGAAAAGAAGCGTGATCATTTCTCTGAGCAAGCATTAACGAAATCAGGCCGGTTCCGGTTCCTATCTCCAAAACTTCCGAAGCACTCTTTACATCAGCCAGAATACCCAGCAAAACACCGTCTGTTCCTACACGAAAGACCTCTTTCGACTGTTGGATTTCAAAATATTTAAATTTAAAAGGCTTCACTATAGGTTCGTAGGTAGTGTAATGGTAAATGTAGACCCCTTCCCTACTTCTGATTTCACTGCAATCTCCCCTTTGTAGTCTTCGATCATTTTTCTTACCATAGAAAGTCCAAGTCCCATACCGCTGTTTTTAGAGGTGAAATTAGGCTCAAATATTCTTTCATACATATTTTCAGGAATCCCGATTCCGTTATCCTGTATGGAAATCATTACCCTTCTCTGATGCTGTTCCACATCTACGTTGATAATCAGCTTACGTTCATCGCTTTGGGCCTGTTTTGCATTGGTTACAAGATTAGTAATGATCCTGGAAAGGTAAATCCTGTCCATATTGATCATAATATTACCTTTATTGGAATGCATAAAAATGCTGTCATCATTGAAAACACGCAGAATATCTTCCACTTCAGTATTAAGATTGATGACTTCATTATTTTTTTCAGGAAGTTTTGCAAATTCTGAGAAAGCTGAGGCAACAGTCGCAATCAGGTCAATCTGATCTACCATAGTCTTGCTCATCTGTTTTACTCTTTCTCTGATATTCGGGTCTTCAGGATCAAATTTTCTTTCAAAATTCTGAATGGTAAGCTTCATTGGAGTAAGAGGGTTTTTAACCTCATGGGCCACCTGTTTTGCCATTTCTCTCCAGGCTTCTTCAGAGGCTTTAAACCGTAGCCTTTCTTTCTGATCCTGGATCTGCAGAATCATCCTGTTATAAGCCCTTGCCAGTGCATTAAGCTCATCATTTTTATAGTACCTGATAGGCCGCATTTCATTTTCAAACAATGTAATACGGGTGATCATATCAGAAAATTTAGTAATATTTTTCGCCAGACTGTTGGACGTTACCCAACTTATCCAGACACTGAACAAAATAAGAAAAATATCTACCAGCAAAATATATTTTATATACTGATGAAGGACATCCAGATAGGCAGATTCATTATGATATAAAGGAATATATACAATTCCTATGGGTTCAAGCTCATTATTTTTTAAAAGGAGATACGATGAAGTACGTCCTGCGTCTTTGGTTTTGTCATACCCTTTAATATCAACTCTTGAATCGGTAGCCAGAATTTTATTGACAATATTGAGTGGGATGGTTTTCTGGTCAATAAGGCTTTCATCTTTATTGGAAAGAAGATAGCTTCCTTTCAGATCATAAATCACAATATCATGCTGATTGATATCTGCTATTTCAAAAATCTTATTCCCCAAAACCTGTGGCAGATCCTTTGTCTCAACGAGGGTGCGGCTCACAGCATAATCCAGATATCTCATCACGGCATTGGTCTTCTCCTGCATGTCGATATTACTCTGCTGCAGGGAATTATTCCTTAAAACAAAATAGGGAACCAGCGAGGTAGCAACAACACTTAAAAAACATACGAGTAAGAACCCGAAAAACACCCGGTTCCTTAAACTGTATCCTTTATATTTACTTATTGGCATCCTACTTTTTAATTAATCTAGCAATATACTTACCAATGATGTCAAATTCTAAATTAACTTTATCTCCGATTTTAAGATGCTGCATATTCGTAAACTCCCACGTATATGGAATAATAGCTACAGAAAACTGTGTATCTTCACTTTTTGCTACCGTGAGGCTTATTCCGTTTACCGTAATGGACCCCTGCGGAACAGTTACAAAACTACCGTTGTCTTCATATTTAATGGTAATAAAATAGCTTCCGTCTTTATTTTCAATTCCTGCTACTTCACCGGTTTTGTCAACATGCCCCTGTACAATATGTCCGTCTAATCTTCCGTCCATCTTCATGCATCGCTCAAGATTTACCACAGTACCCACGTCCCATTTTCCAAGATTGGTCTTTTCCAGTGTTTCGTTGATTGCCGTTACTACATATTGATCCTCTTTAATCTCAACAACTGTAAGACAGCATCCGTTATGGGCAAGGCTTTGATCTATTTTTAGCTCGTTCGTAAAAGGGCATGTTAATGTAAAATCTATGTTACTTCCTTTTTCTTCAATCTTTTCAATAATGCCAACTGCTTCAATAATTCCTGTGAACATATTATTTTTTGCTAAATTTGTAAATTATAATCTTCAAAGATAATCAAAATGAGCCCAAAAAACCATAAAGTACGAGTAGGAATTTCAATCGGTGATTTTAACGGCATCGGTCCGGAGATCATCATGAAATCCCTGAGTGACAAAACCATTACGGATTTTTTCACTCCGGTGATTTTTGGCTCGGGAAAGTTATTTACCTTTCAGAAAAATATTTTCAAACTGAATCTTAACTTCAACTACATTAATGAAGCATCGCAGGCTCAGGCAGGAAAACTGAATATGGTGAACCTCACCAAAGACAATGTGAATGTAGAATTAGGTGTTCCTACAGAAGAATCTACCAAAATGGCTATTGATTCCCTGGAACTGGCCACCGAAGCTTTAATGAAAGGAGAGATTGATGTGCTTGTTACAGCGCCTATCAATAAGGATGAAATGGTAAAAATGGGCTTTAAGCATGCAGGACACACAGGATATTTCGAGGAAAAATTCAGTAAAAAAGGACTGATGTTCCTGGTTACAGAAGATCTGAAAGTAGCTGTTTCTACCCATCACATCCCCATTGCCAGTGTTGCAGAAAATATTTCCAAAGAAAAAATAAAAAAACAGATCAGAGCCCTGAACCAGACATTAATAGAAGATTTCTGCATACAAAAACCAAAAATTGCAGTATTGGGGCTAAACCCTCACGCTGGAGACGGAGGTGTGATCGGAAAAGAAGAGATCGAGATTATAGAGCCGGCAATAAAAGAGCTTTCTGATAATGGAATACTAGCGTTTGGACCCTATCCTGCAGACAGTTTCTTCCAGCCTAATAAATACAAAAGCTTTGATGCTGTTTTAGCCATGTACCATGATCAGGGACTTGCCCCATTCAAAACATTAGCCTATGAAGAAGGCGTAAACTATACAGCAGGACTTCCGTTTATCAGGACTTCTCCGGACCACGGAGTGGCCTACGATATTGCAGGAAAAAACATTGCTGATGAGCAGAGTTTTACCGAAGCTATCTTCACTGCTATTAAGATTTTTAAGAACAGAAGCGAATATAATGACCTGATGAGCAATCGTATGCAGCCGAGAAAAATGGCTGTGGATAACGGAGTAGATGAGGATCTTCCTGACGAAAACGAAGGATAAATTGTTAAAACAAATTTTAAATTAATTTGTTATGTATTTTATTTGTTATTATAAAAAAATTGCATATTTTTGCACACTCATTTTATGGACAAGTTAAGAAACTATGACGTAAGCTTTTCCGGACTTAAAAACGGGAAGCACGTGTTCAAATTTGAGATAGATAAAACGTTCTTTCAATTATTTGACACTGAACAGGAATTTACAAATCCTAAAATAACAGCTGATGTTTTTCTTGAAAAGCATACGACATTTTTAGAATTTGAGATCAAAGTACATGGAACAGTAGAGCTTATTTGTGATATCACAAATGATGAATTCGACTACCCTATTGAAAACGAGATCGGAATTTTAGTGCATTTTGGCGAAGAATACGACGACAGCAATGAAGATGTCATTACCATCCCAGCCTCAGATCACGCATTCAATGTGGCACAACTGATCTATGAAAATGTACAGCTTTCTATACCGATGAAGAAAATTTCACCGAATGTAAGCGATGAAGATCTGGAAATTCTGAACAGGTTCAGTCCAAAAGATATTGAGGAACCCGAAGAGGAAAATCATGAGAGCGATCCCAGATGGGACGCACTGAGAAAATTAAAAGACAATAATTAAATAAAATAATTTAAATATGATGAGATGATGAATCTCATCGCTCATCAATTAAAAAAGTTATTCAAAATGGCACATCCTAAGAGAAGACAGTCGTCCACAAGAAGAGATAAGAGAAGAACTCATTATAAAGCAGTAGTTCCTCAATTAGCGAAAGATGCAACAACTGGTGAACTTCACCTTTACCACAGAGCTCACTGGCATGAAGGAAAACTTTACTACAGAGGTAAAGTAGTATTGGAAAAAGAAGTAGCAACTACAGAAGAAAACTAAGAGTCGCTTTTCACTGAAAAAGCCTCATTTTAATACAAAAACCGCCCAATTTTGATAAAATTAGGCGGTTTTTTGTTGTTTTTTGTGTTTTTTTGGTATCTTTGGGACAAAATCAAATATCAAATTTATGGACATTAAAGACATACAAAATCTTATCAAGTTTGTATCTAAAGCTGAAGTTTCAGAAGTAAAATACAAAACTAAAGATTTCGAAATCACTATTAAAACTCCATTAGCCGGTAGCGATGCGGTTTATGCACAACCAGCAGTTTACCATACAGCTCCTCAGGCTGCAGCGGCTCCTGCTCCTGTAGCATCTCAGGCAGCGGCTCCTGCTGAAAAAGCAGAAGCAGTATCTGATGACAGCAAATATGTGGCTATCAAATCTCCTATGATCGGTACTTTCTACAGAAAGCCTTCACCAGATAAAGATGTATTTGTAAATGTCGGTGACGAAGTTTCTGCAGGAAAAGTAGTTTGTGTAATCGAAGCAATGAAGTTATTCAACCAGATCGATTCTGAGATCAGCGGAAAAATCGTGAAGATCCTGGTAGACGATGCTACTCCGGTAGAATACGACCAGCCTTTATTCTTAGTAGATCCATCTTAATTTAGAAGTTAGATGTTAGACATTAGATGTTAGACTTAATTCTGCATTCAAAATAACATTACCTAATTTTCAAATTATCTAATTTTCAAATTGAAGAAGATGTTCAAAAAAATATTAATAGCCAATCGTGGCGAAATTGCAATGCGTATTTTACGTACATGCAAAGAAATGGGGATCAAAACCGTTGCAGTATATTCTACTGCCGACAAAGACAGTCTTCACGTAAGATTTGCTGATGAAGCGGTTTGTATAGGTCCTCCTATGAGTAAGGACTCTTACCTTAAAATCCCTAATATTATTGCTGCAGCAGAAATCACTAATGCTGACGCCATTCATCCAGGTTACGGATTCTTGTCTGAAAATGCTAATTTCTCAAGAATCTGCCAGAAAAATAACATCAAGTTTATTGGTGCTTCTCCTGAACAGATTGAAAAAATGGGCGATAAGGCAAACGCTAAAGCAACGATGAAAGCAGCAGGAGTACCATGTGTACCTGGTTCTGACGGATTAATTGAATCTTACGAGCATGCTGTAAAAGTGGCTGAAGAAACAGGATATCCTGTCATGATCAAAGCTACCGCAGGCGGTGGTGGAAAAGGAATGAGAGCTGTATGGAAAGCTGAAGATCTTAAAGACCACTGGGAATCTGCGATTCAGGAAGCTGTAGCGGCCTTCGGGAATGGAGGAATGTACATGGAGAAACTGATTGAAGAGCCAAGACATATCGAGATTCAGGTTGCAGGTGACCAATTTGGTAAAGCATGCCACCTTTCTGAAAGAGATTGTTCCGTACAGAGAAGAAACCAGAAGTTAACTGAAGAAACACCTTCTCCATTTATGACTGACGAACTTCGTGAGAAAATGGGTGAAGCTGCTGTAAAAGCTGCAGAATTTATTGGGTATGAAGGAGTGGGAACTATTGAATTCCTTGTAGACAAGCACAGAAATTTCTATTTCATGGAGATGAATACAAGAATCCAGGTAGAACATCCTATCACTGAGCAGGTAATTGATTATGACCTGATCAGAGAGCAGATTCTTCTTGCTGCAGGAACGCCTATCTCGGGAATCAACTACTACCCGAAATTACACTCAATTGAGTGCAGAATCAATGCTGAAGATCCATATGCAGACTTCAGACCTTCTCCGGGGAAAATCACAGGATTAAATATCCCTGGTGGACACGGGATCAGAGTAGATACTCACGTATATTCAGGATACACAATTC
This sequence comes from Chryseobacterium sp. 22532, assembly GCF_052044665.1. Taxonomy (NCBI): domain Bacteria; kingdom Pseudomonadati; phylum Bacteroidota; class Flavobacteriia; order Flavobacteriales; family Weeksellaceae; genus Chryseobacterium; species Chryseobacterium sp. 22532. Next base: position 49,472 of record NZ_JBQENJ010000005.1, on the reverse strand, counting down.
CTTCCAACTATGACTCAATGATCGCTAAGCTTATCACTACGGCTCAAACCCGTGAGGAAGCTATCGCTAAAATGAGACGTGCATTAGAAGAATTCTATATTGAAGGGGTAAAAACAACTATCCCGTTCCACAGACAGCTGATGGATAATGAAGATTATCTGGCCGGAAACTATACAACAAAATTCATGGAAGATTTTGTAATGGATAGAAAATATGATAATCACTAAGATTATTGATCTATAAATTTTTAACTGCCTCGTTTGAGGCAGTTTTTTTATACCTAATTTTGCAAACTTCATTTTTTGAGAAAATATTGATCTGCATTTCAAAATCCTTCCATTCGTCCTGTCCATCGAAAGTAAACAAACTCTTAATGTAAAAAACCTATAAGCAGCTGATTACCAACAAACAAATCACCTAACAACTGTTAGTCGAAGAATTACGACACTTTTTAAAATTCTTTTAAAAATTTTTTCCTGGTAATATAATTACTTCTAAATTTGGTGACATAAGATATCCAATCACACAATATTAACATTTAAAATTTACTAATCATGGCAGAAAGAAATTCAAGAGGAATTCTAAAATTCAATGGCGGTGAAGGACAGAAGTTATTAAAACTTAACTACAGTGTATCCCGTTCTACAGACGTATCAGGAAGAGTAGCATCAGATCCTTCCAATGCTCTCATCAAAATCACAGTTGAAGCTACAGAAAAATCAGATATTCTGGAAAGTCTTCTGAACGGAAAATACAAACCTACAACCGGAGAAGTAACGTTCAACAAATCTCACGAAGAAGGAACACTGACTACTCTGAAATGGGAAAACGGATATGTAATTCAGCACGAAGTAGATTTTGACGCGGTAGATGACAACAGTATGTACATCAGCTTCGTCGTGAGTGCCGAGCATATTGATCTGGGTAATTCTTCTTATAGAGCAGAATGGCCTACATCTTAAGAATATAATTTCTATATCAAAAAACAGCGGACAGAACGGTAACCCGAAGTGAGGGATACTGTTCTGTCTTTTTTGTTGTATTGACGGTCACTATTTTAACCTAAAAAATATACCCTAAAAATGGTTAAGCTTATTTATAAAAACAAATAATGATCGCTAATATTTCTTTTAAATGAGTTCCCGCAATATGATCCGAAAAACTTCACGTACTTTATTAATATGATAATAACAACATCCTAAAAATAATAGAACCCATTCCGGAAAGATATAAAACCTACACCCCTTGATCAGGAAAAGAAATATTTTCTAGAGGAGCATAACATAGCCTTAAAATACACTTTAAATCCCCAGTTGTACTGTATTACGTTTTTGTTCATGCATCTCATTAATAATGCTTAAATTTGTCAAAAACCGAAACATATGTCAACAGCAGCAACAGCAAAAAACTCACAGTATTTTATTGACCTTGAAGACAAACATGGAGCCCATAACTATCACCCTCTTCCAGTGGTTCTTGACCGCGGCGAAGGCGTTTTTGTATGGGACGTGGAAGGCAAAAAATATTATGATTTTCTTTCAGCATATTCTGCTGTGAACCAAGGACATTCCCACCCTAAAATTGTGGCAGCTTTGGTAGATCAGGCCCAGAAGCTGGCCCTGACATCAAGAGCATTTTACAATTCAAAATTAGGCGAGTATGAGCAAAAAATCACTTCCCTTTTTGGATTTGATAAGGTACTTCCTATGAATTCCGGAGCTGAAGCCGTAGAAACAGCCGTAAAATTAGCCAGAAAATGGAGTTACGAAGTAAAAGGAATTTCAGAAAATGCAGCCAAGATCATCGTATGCGAAAATAATTTCCACGGAAGAACAACTACCATTGTTTCTTTCTCCAATGATCCTGATGCCAACCAGAACTATGGACCTTTCACACCCGGATTCATAAAAATCCCTTACAATGATACTGCAGCATTAGAAGAAGTTCTGAACAGAGAAGCAGGAAATATCGCTGCATTTTTAGTGGAGCCTATCCAGGGTGAAGCCGGTGTTTACGTTCCGGATGAAGGTTTCCTGAAAAACGCTTCTGAATTATGTAAAAAACATAACGTACTGTTTATTGCAGATGAGGTGCAGACCGGTATCGCAAGAACAGGACAGCTTATTGCATGCCACCATGAAAATGTACAGCCTGATATTCTTATCTTAGGAAAGGCCCTTTCCGGAGGAATGTATCCTGTTTCTGCAGTATTGGCTAATGACAGCATTATGAATGTAATCAAGCCGGGACAGCACGGTTCTACCTTTGGAGGAAATCCTATTGCATGCGCCGTAGCCGTAGCAGCATTGGATGTGGTTGCCGATGAGAAACTGTCCGAAAGAGCCGAACAGCTGGGACAACTTTTCAGAGCCGAAATCGAAAAAATTATCGAAAACAACAGTCTTATTACCAAAGTAAGGGGAAAAGGCCTTTTGAATGCTATTTTAATTAATGATACTCCGGACAGCTCTACAGCATGGAACCTTTGCCTACAGTTAAAAGAAAATGGACTTTTGGCCAAACCTACCCACGGAAATATCATCAGACTGGCACCACCTTTGGTTATTACAGAAGAGCAGCTTTTAGACTGTGTCAGAATCATTGAAAAAACTATTACAGAATTTCGTTAATGAAGTTATCAGTCTGTTATATTGTTTTAAATGGAGAAAGAGTCATTGAAAAAAGCATCAGCAGTGTCTACGAGATTGCTGATGAGATAATAGTCGTTGATTCTTTTTCCACAGACAAAACTGAGGAAATCTGTATGGGGTTTCCGAAGGTAAAATTTATCAGAAAAAAATTTCACGGCTTCGGCTGTCAGAAAAACTATACCCTGTCTGAAGCTTCCGGAGAGTGGATCCTGTTTTTGGATTCCGATGAAGTTCCGGATAAAACGGCTGTTGATGCTATCAAAGAAGTTTTAACCAGTTCCAATCCTTCCTATAACGTCTATGAGATCCACTTCAACAATATTCTGCTGAAGAAAACCATACAATATGGCGGCTGGGGTAATGTGTGGAGAGAAAGATTCTTCAGAAAAGGGCACGGAAAATATTCTGACGATTTGGTACATGAATGCTTTATTACACAGGATAAAAAAGGAAGGCTTCCCGGAAATATTGATCACTACACCTATAAAAGCATAGCCCATCATATTGAAAAGATCAATAATTATACACAGCTGATGGCAGAAAAAAAGGTTTTGAACGGGAAATCAGTGTCTCTTTTCAAAATTATATTTTCTCCTTTTTATGACTTCATGAAAACCTATTTTTTTAAACTGGGCTTTCTGGATGGCGTCGCCGGATTTTATATCTCAATCACCGGAGCATTTTACACCTTTCTGAAGTATATAAAAATTAACGAGATCCATAAATTCAAATAATTTCTTCGGATTAAAACTAAACAGCCGGCTCAATTCTATTGCAGCCGGCTGTTCTGTTATATAATGCCATAGATTTAATCATCTAATGCAGATTGTTATAAATAGCCGGATGACCTCTATTTATCGCTTTATTGTCCTTACTTAATACTTCTTACTTAACTTTGTGTTCAAGTTGTTTGTTAGCTTAAATCTTATTTTAAGCTATTTTTAAGTTAATGCGTTCAATATTTAATTAATTTTGAATCTTGTAACAGATGTCTTTTTTTGTAGACTCATACATTATTCAATCAGTTAGTCAGTAATAAACAATAGAATTATATAAACCGTAAATAATTTTATAGACAGCATTATATAAAACACGGTTTATACATTCATATAGCCATGCTCAGATTTATTAAAAGAACATTCGGATTCTCAGGAACAGAAAGTGTCCGCATTCTCATGTATCATAAAGTTTTGCCGGAGAAAAAAATTTCCGGCAAAGATTTGCTGACCGTTTCGGCAGAAGATCTGGAACAGCAGTTTAAGTACATTAAAAATAATTATAACACCTTATTTTTTAATGAACTGAAAACCAACAGCCAGTTGAAAAACAAACTCATTCTCACTTTTGATGATGGCTACCTCAACAATCTTCAATACTTAGTTCCTTTGCTGGAAAAATACTGTTTGAAAGCCACCATCTTCATTCCAACCGAACTTATCCAGAAAAGCGAAGCGGATGAAAACCGCCAGCTCATGACATTTGACGAGATCAGATCGCTAAATCCTGAAATCGTTGAAATTGCGCTTCATAGCCACTCTCATAAGAACTTTTCTCAGATCTCACTTCAGGAAGCAGCAGATGATATTCATAAAAACATCCGTACCCTGGAGGAAAAAGCAATCCCTTTCACCAAGGTACTCGCCTACCCTTATGGCAAATTCCCTAAGAAAGGGGAACAAAAAAAAGAATTTTTCTCCCTACTCGAAAAAGCAGGAATTATTTCTGCAGTACGCATCGGTAACAATATTGCCTATTATCCCTGGAAAAATAAATTTGAGATTAAAAGAATTGATATCAGGGGAGGTGACAGTTTCGATGTATTTAAGTGGAAATTAAGGCTCGGAAAGATTAAACTTTAATTCAGTAGTTCATGGTAAAGCTTTTCATAAGCTCCTGCCATTTCCAGGTATCCGAATTTTAGGGCTCTCTGCTTTAACTGTACAGCATATTCATCCGTTCCGGAGCCGTAAGCCTGCATTCCGGATGCATAAACCTGCTGCATATGTTCCGCTGAAAAGTCATCAAAATAAAAAGCCAAATCTCCCCCTATCTCAGGAAGGCTTGTTAATGTGCTTAAAAAAACAGGCTTTCCAAAATACATGGCTTCCACGGGAGGAATTCCAAAACCTTCTGCCAATGAAGGATGGCAATATGATTCGCAATGCTGAAGAAGAAAATATTTTTCGTTATTATCTATATTTTCCAGGATGTGCACTTTATCTTCCAGTCCCAGAGTTTTTATTTTCTCCAAAAATTTCTCTTTATAGGCAGATTTTGCAGATGAAGTTACCAATACCAGGTCTCTGTCATTTTTTGAAATAAGATCCAGAAGTACATCCTGATTTTTTTTGGGGAAAAGCACTCCGATATTTAAAATATATTTCTTCCCGATGAAACTGTACCTATTCTTAGAAGTGAACTCCGTGGTTTCGGGAAAAATGAGTCCGTTATAGACTACTGTTACTTTAACGTCATTTTTTAAAGTAAAAAGCTTCCTGTTCTTAAGAAAATCTTCTTTTACAAATTCTGAGATACAAACGATGGCATCTGCATTACCTATATTTTTCTGAACGAGTTTTGTGTCTTTTTTCACTTTTTGTTCCAGGCTTCCATCGTGAAGAAAATTAAGATCATGAAGCGTTACTACCTTTTTTTGTCCTTTTTTTACGGTATGAAAATATTTGGAAAGCTGATGAGCAGTATGGATCAGGGAAAAAGGCTGAGTATTTATAGAAAATTTCTTCTGCCAGAACTTCCAGTCGATAATATTAAAGTTTTTTTTCGTCTCTGGAATATTTTTTTTTGGTCCGTAAAAAGTATACTCAAAATCAGAGGTTTTCTCGTCCAGACCCTTTATTAATGAAACACATACGTTGGCAATCCCCGACTTCGGGTACTTTAATCTTTCGACATCAATAAGAATTTTCTTTTGCATTCCGGTCAGGCTTTTCATCAAAAATATAAATTTAAATATGAAATTTTTATTTTTGCAGTATGAAAATTTGTTTAATCAGCTTCGATTTCTGGAATTATGATGAACACATAGTGGAAAAACTGAGTGATAAAGGCATTGAAGCATGCCACATCAACATCGGAGCCTTTACCCACAAAAATACCGGAGAGCGTATAAAAAACACGTTCAGCAAGATTTTTCTGGGCAAAAATCCAAAATATCACAAAAGACAAAGTTTCATACTGGAGTCTCTGGAAAAAATAGGACGACAGGATCAAATCCTGGTCATCAATCCTGAGGCTATTGACGAAAGCATCCATCAAAAGATCAGGGAATATACGGACCGGAACATTGCCTATCTGTATGACAGCATGGCGCGGAACCCGGCTACCCATCTTCTACATTATTTTGATACGATATTTTCTTTTGATGATGAAGATGTAAAGAACTTCGGATTCGAAAAGATTACCAATTATAATTACCTGGACCATATTCCGGCATCCAAGCAGCGTCCGAAGCTGGACCTGTTTTACATCACATCGTATGACCAAAAAAGGCTTTCTGCCCTAAATATGTTGATCAACCGTATACATCCAATGAAAATAAAATTCGAGGTCTATATGGTTGGTAAAAAGGGCTGGAAAAATAAACTGAACCAGATCATTGATAAAAAAAATATTGATATTTTAAAGTTCGGAAGAAAAAAGATACCTCATCACGTACTTCCCGCCTATTATAAGAATACCAAAGTTATCCTTGACCTGATGCGGGCCGACCAGACCGGACTCAGCTTCAGAATATTTGAAGCCATGGCTCTGGAAAAGAAAATTATTACTGATAACCCCACCATCAAAACATATGATTTTTATAATCCCAATAACATTTTGGTGTTGGATAAGAATTTCCGCAATCTGAAAAAAGATTTTTTCACTACACCATACGAAAAACTGCCTGAAGAAGTTTATTATAAGTATACTCTCGACCATTGGGTGAACACTGTATTTAAACTGAATTCATGAAAGAAATAAAAAATGTACTTATTGTAACCCGGGAATACAAATCTTCCCGAACTCCTAAAGTAGGCGGAACAGGCGTTTTTTATAAAAATTTATGCGCAGAACTTGTAAAGAGAGGGATCTCAGTACATGTTTTCCTGATTTCAAAATATGTATTTGATATAGAGGAAAACGGTGTAAAGATCCATTCAATCAAAGATATTTTCAAAGCCAATCCTCTTCTTGAACTGCTAAGGTCTTTTACCGGAAAACTGAAAATTCTTGAGCAGATTCATTTTAAAACCTATTTATACGAGAAAAAAAGCATCTCTAATCAGATCAGTTCCTGGATCAGTAAGATTAATCTTCATTTTGACATTGCAGAAACCCATGACTTTGACGGTCTGGCACTTTCCATCCCTAAAGAAATTCCTTATGTGATCAGATGCCATGGCTCATGGTCTGTTCTGGAAAAATATTTTGGCTACAAAAAAGTGCATAAGGGAAGAATCTTCTGTGAAAAAGCTGCTTTTAAAAGTTCCGAAAATATTATTACGATATCCCGGTATAATGAGAAGATCAATAAGAACCTGTTTGGTATCAAAGATCCGAAACTCATTTACAACGGCATTGATGAACAGTTCTACAAACCTGTAGAAAATGTAGAAATCATTCCCAAATCTGTATTTTTTCTAGGAAATGTTTCTTTTGAAAAAGGGGCAGAAACTCTGATCAGTGCTTTTATTAAGCTCAAAAAAAAATATCCTGAAACATCGCTTCATTTCATAGGAAAGCCCAATCATTATCCGGCCTATATCACTGAGAACATCCCTGATATGGAGACCCGGAATTCAATTCATTTCTATGGCAATAAACCGGGAGAGGAAATTGTACAGCTCATCGGCAAAGCAGAGGTGGTGTGTTTCCCCTCTAAAGGTGAAAATTTTAGCTTATCTTTGCTCGAGGTAATGGCCATGCAGAAACCTATTGTATGTTCTGCGATAGATTCCTTTAAAGAAATCATAGAGGAACCTGCGAATGGGCTGATTGCCGGGGAAGGAAACTTCCACGAAAAAATAAGTCTTATTTTTGAAGACGATGAGCTGAGAAACAGGATATCAGTCAATGCACGAAAATTAATAGAATCTAAATTCGGCATTGATATGATGGTGGATGAGACCATAAGTTATTATACAGAAATTATAGAAAAATACAAACTGTAATATTTCCGGAAATAACGAACGAGCTTCTTAGTTCATCCTAAGTTTTAGAATATGAATGCGAAGGAACAAATTGAAAATTTAGAAAAGCAGCTTAAAGCACTTAGAAAAAAATATTATATCAAGTCTTTTTTCAGGAAAGCCAAAAGACTCGTAACCGATTTTTTACCGCTGGATTCCATCCCTTCTGAATACTGTACGGAAAGAATTACAATCAGTGACAAAGAAGAGTCAGAATTGTTTCTGCCTAAAACGTTTGATACTACGACTCAAGCTTCTATAAAAACACCTAAAAATGCCATAGAGATTTTTGCCCTTCAGAATGTTTTCTGTATTCCCAATTCCACTTATTTTTTGGATCTGAAAAAAGAGAAGATCTATTATGAAAAATGGCATGACGACGACAGAATCACGTATGTCTACAATACCAACAATCTTTTGCAGCATTCAATGACTCTTGCCAAGGTGAAGAACTATAAAGAGGTTTATTATGACGAGGAAGCTATTTTCATGGGTGGAACGTTTACTTTCAATTATTATCATTTCCTGGTAGATATCCTGTCCAAAGTTGAGTATTTCAAACATATTCCTGATGCAAAAAATAAGCTGATCATCATAGATGAAGATGTACAGAAGGTCGAAAATCTGAAGGACCTGCTTATGTTCTTTTTGAAGGATTATAAAATTATGTTCCTCAGCCACGAAAAAAATTATTACCGCTTTAAAAAGCTGTGGCATATCACCAGCAACAATTATGCAGTCCCGAATATTATGCCGGGTATGACCTATGAGGCCGGGTTTACAAAACTATCAAAATCGTCGCTCCAATATCTCCGAAAAACAGCCTTTGACAATCTGGATCTCGCCAAAGTCCACATTCAGCCAGTTAAAAGAATATTTATCTCCAGAAGATCTCAGTATAGAAAATATAATGAAGAAGAAATCCTGGCTTTGGTACAAAAGCATGGGTTTGAAGAAGTCTTTTTTGAAGATCTGAACATTCATGAACAAATCTACCTGGTCAACAATGCCGAATATATTATTGGCCCCAGTGGTGCAGCCTGGACGAATGTATTATTTGCCAACCAAGGTGCTAAAGGCCTGAGCTGGTTCAGTTCCGTATGGGGAGATTTTGCAATTTTTTCTACCTTAGCTAAGCAAGTAGGCTTCGATCTTTATTTTTATATTTACCCGCAGGATTATGAAGGTTTCCATGAAGATTACAGACTGGATCCTGAAGTTTTTAGTCAGTACTTGGATAAGCTAATCAATATGCAAGAAGTCACGGATTAAACAGATCACGATTACAAAATATGAATTTAGTACCCAATTATAATAAAAATCAGATTTTCTCTTACGGAATACTATTTTTATCAGGTTTATATTTTGCGTTTATAAGTGTTTATTCCATTAATCAGGTTGACTTAGGGTTTCAGCTGTCTGCAGTAGAAAGATTAAAAGCCGGGCAGATTATTTACAAGGATTTCGATTTTATCCGTCCTTTTTTCGGAGTCATTTTTTGGGATTACCTGCTCAAGTTTATTCCGCTGCATTTTGATTATTTAATTCTAATTTCCCGGTTTTTTGTTATTATAGAAAGCTTTGTCATTTGTTATACCATACAGAAGCTTATTTTTGAGAGGAAGGATCTACAGACTACCGTATTTCTGGTATTATGTTTTCTTCATACCTTCCCCATTATGCCCTGGCATACTATAGACGGAATTTTCTTTGCCGTCCTTGCGCTGCTGTTTTATAAAGAAAAATGGTATCTGAGTTCACTCCTTTTTATTGTATTCGCTTCTCTTACCAAGCAATCGTTTATGATTTTCGGACTGGGAGCATCAGTGATTATCCTTTTTGATCTGTTTAAAAAATTGGTGATTACAAAAAAAGACCTGTACCTCTTTATTCCTTCTTTTTTATTTTTAATTGCAGTATTGTTTCAGTATCGGATTATTGAAAATTTCAGCTTATTTATAGATCAGGTTTTACAGTCTGCATCGCCATCTTATCTTTACGAAGGTTGTATAGCTCCTTATTTTTCTTTTGAAAAAAACTTTCACACCATACTCTATATTCTTTCATTGTCCTTGATCTATTTTATAAATATTAATAGAAAAGTATTTGAAATAGCATTGATGGCTGTATTGCCGGTCTTTATCATATATCCTTTTTTTAATGATGGGCAATTCAGGGGAGCTTATGTTTTGTATGTTCTCTTATTCATCTTATTTCTAAAATATGAACGGCAAAATAAATTTATATTTTTATTGCTGTTTCTCGGATGGTGCTCTTCTATATCGTGGGGATATAATACACCTGCTTTTTTTATTTTGATTCTTCTTTATAGGTTTATAGAAAAGCAGAACAAATTTTTTATACTTTTATGGGGAGTTATATTAACCGTCTTTTCAATATATAGAGGCAAATATCCTTATGCTTCCGAAAATCTTGCCTCTAAACATCTCTTTATTAAAAACATCCCGGCAGTTTCAGGTCTATTGGTCTCGGAAAAAGAATATTCTTATATCCTGGAAGCACAAAGGATACATAAAGTGCATAAAAATATTATATTCTTACCCGCTTCACCTCTTTTGGATATTATTAACACCAGTTTTTTGAACCGTGCGTCATGGGAAATGGACATTGAATACCCAAGCTGGAAATCTGAGCTTCAAAAATTAAAAACAAACCCAATAGCAGTAGATAACAATCTCTTTCATTACTATAAAAAAGGCTTCTTTGTCAGTTCAATAACCCTTGAACTTATGAAACAAAAAAAGGCGATCAGGAAGACAGAATATTTTACCATTTATAGCAATTAAACTCATCCTATCTAAAATCAGTATCTTTAAACAATGAACAACCCGCCGCTTGTAAGCCTCATCATCATCACCATGAACCATGAAAAGTTCATTGAACAGGCATGCTTGTCCGCCATTTCGCAGACCTACCGCAATTATGAAATTATTCTTTTGGATAATGCCTCGCAAGACAGGACATCTGAAAATGCAGAACAGGCTCTTTCAAAGTTTGACAAGCACTACAAAATCATCAGAAATACAGAAAGCTTCGGCGTAGCAAAAAACATTAACATTGCAGTTTCTCATGCATCGGGAGAATATATTTCCCTGCTTTCGGGAGACGACTGGTATACAGAAGACCATCTTTCAGAAAAAGTATCATACATTGAGAAAAATCCTGTAGACTTCATTCTTTCGGACGGTTATAAATATTATCAGTCGGAAGAGAAAATGACAGATGCCTATACTCCGAAAGAGAAAAAACAGATCATGGACACGCTTAATAATTTTTTCCATGAAAATGTTTCGGAAAACAAAACGGCCAATGTAGGAACATTTGTAAAAAGAGAACTTCTTGTAAAATATCCATTTGATGAAAACATCAATACCGAAGACTGGGATATGAATTTAAGACTGACTTCCAAAGGCTATAAAATTGGATTCATTGATAAGAAACTATTCTATTACAGAATCCTGTCCACCAGCCTTTCCAGAAACTGGAAGCTGATGAAAGATTCTTATGAAAAAGTGACTCATAAATACATTGATTACATAAAAGCCGATCAGGAACTTTATAAAAAATACAGACTTAAGCTCATTCATTTCAAATACGAAATCCTATTATCAGAAACAGATTCAGAATCTGAAAAAGAAAGGCTGCAAACAGAGTGGAAAAAAGAAAAGTACAGAATTAAGTACAAAAATCCTGTCTTATTCTTCAAACTGCTGATGCTTAAATAAGATAGGAAGTTTGAAGACGGAAGAAAGAAGTTATATTAACCCCAACAGGAACTTCCAGCCTCCCTCTTCAAGCTTCCGGCCCTTTAATCTTAATTTTCTTCACCTGAACTCGGGTAATTTTCAGTAAATTTGCACAAAATTTTTATTGAAATGGGGAAAGTAAGAGTTCGTTTTGCTCCAAGTCCTACCGGACCTTTGCATTTGGGAGGCGTAAGAACCGCATTATATGATTATCTTTTTGCCAAAAACCAGGGTGGTGAATTTGTACTTCGAATCGAAGATACAGATACGGCTAGATATGTAGAAGGAGCTGAAGACTATATCGAAGAAGCTTTAGAATGGTGCGGAATCGTTCCTGATGAAAGTCCTAAGAAAGGAGGAAGATTTGCCCCTTACAGACAGTCTGAAAGAAGAGACATCTACGACAGATACACAGCGCAGATCCTGAAAACAGATTATGCCTATATCGCTTTTGATACTCCTGAAGAACTGGATGCCATCCGTGCTGAATTTGAAGCCAACGGTGAGGTTTTCTCTTATGATAATAAAACCAGAAACCGTCTCAGAAACAGTGTCGCACTTTCCGAAGAGGAAGTTCAGAAATTACTGGATGAAAAAACACCTTATGTGGTAAGATTCAAAATGCCGGTCGACAGAACATTAAACCTTCAGGATATCATCCGAGGAAATTCTTCTGTGAACACCAATACACTGGATGATAAAGTCCTTGTAAAGAACGATGGAATGCCTACTTATCATTTTGCCAACATCATTGATGACCACGAAATGGAAATTTCCCACGTGATCCGTGGTGAAGAATGGCTGCCATCTTTAGGACTTCACACTTTATTATACGAAGCGATGGGATGGGAAGCACCTCAGTTTGCCCACCTTTCTTTAATCCTGAAGCCTGATGTATCAACTTTAATTAATAAAGATAATATTGACAGCATCACAAAATCTTTTGCAGAAGAATTCGTTTTGAAAAACAGCCAGTTTTCTTTTGATGAATCAGCAGAGCTTATTAAATCTTTCTTTGCAGAAGTAAAAAGCCCGAGATTTAAATCAATGCTGGGCGAAAATGATAAAGATAATCCGTTAACCGCTTCTGTAAAACAGTTTTTAAAGAAAGGTCTTTCCGGAAAATTAAGCAAAAGAGATGGTGATAAGTTTGGATTCCCTGTATTTCCGCTGGACTTCAAAGATCCTGCAACGGGAGCTGTTTCTAAAGGATACAGAGAAAACGGATATCTTCCTGATGCATTTATCAATATGGTCGCTTTGTTAGGCTGGACTCCTTCAGATGATAAAGAAATCTTATCACTGGAAGAAATGGGTAAAGAATTTGATCTTCATAAAGTACATAAAGCAGGTGCCAGATTCAGCAAGGAGAAATCCGAATGGTTCAACCATCAGTATATCCAGATGAAATCGGACGACGAGCTTCTGCAGCTGTTAAAAAATACAGACATTGACCTTTCCGGTGTTTCTGATGAAAAGTTAGTAAAGATCATCGGTTTGATGAAAGAAAGAGCTACCTTTCCTAAAGATATTTATGAAAACGGAAAATTTTTCTTTAAAGCTCCGGTTTCTTACGATGAAAAAGCATCAAAAAAAGCATGGAACGAGGAAACTTCAGCTGTTTTAGGGGAATTATCCGAAAATCTTACTGCCACTGAATTTAGCTCAGAAATCCTGAAGCAGGCAGTTCACGATTTCGCGGAAAACAAAGGCCTGGGGATGGGAAAAGTAATGATGCCGTTACGTTTGGCTCTGGTAGGAGAACTGAAAGGCCCGGATGTTCCGGATATCATGGAACTGATTGGAAAAGAGGAAACTATCTCCCGAATAAACAATGCTATCAATAATTTTAAATAGTTTTTCATAATTTTTCATAAATTTGAAAGATTTAATTTACTTCAAGAAATGGAATATTTAAGTTTCGAACTTCCTATAAAAGATCTGATGGATCAACTTCAGACTTGTTCTTTAGTAGGAGAAGAAAGTGGTGTTGATGTAAAATTAGCATGCAGCCAGATTGAGGACAAGATTTTGGAAAAGAAAAAAGAAATCTACGAAAATCTTACCCCTTGGCAAAGAGTACAACTATCCCGCCATCCTGATCGTCCTTATACAATTGACTATATCAACGGAATGGTAGATAAAGGGAGTTTTCTGGAGCTTCACGGTGACAGAAATTTCGCAGATGACCCTGCAATGATCGGCGGTTTAGCAACATTGGATGGCCAGAAAATAATGATCATAGGAACCCAGAAAGGGAGAACCACTAAAGAAAGACAGTACAGAAGATTCGGAATGCCAAATCCTGAAGGATACAGAAAAGCTTTACGACTAATGAAGCTTGCTGAAAAATTCAAAATCCCTGTAGTGACTTTAGTAGATACACCGGGAGCTTATCCTGGATTAGAAGCTGAAGAAAGAGGACAGGGAGAAGCGATTGCCAGAAATATTTTTGAAATGGTTCAGCTTAAAACTCCTATTTTCACTTATATTATTGGTGAAGGAGCAAGTGGCGGAGCTTTGGGAATAGGAGTCGGAAATAAAGTATACATGCTTGAAAATACATGGTACACTGTAATCGCACCGGAAAGCTGCTCTTCTATTTTATGGAGAAACTGGGATCATAAGGAAGATGCAGCCAATGCATTAAACCTTACCCCGAAAGATGCTTTAAGAGAAAAATTCATCGACGGTATTATTGAAGAACCCCTTGGAGGTGCTCAATATGATCCTGAAGTAGCTTATCTGAACCTTAAGCATTCTATTTTACAGAATATTAAAGCTTTTTCAAAGTTTTCAGGACAGGAACTTGAAACCCAGAGGCAGGAGAAATTCATTGCAATGGGACAGTTTAAAGGATAAAATAAAAAACGGTTAAGAAAATTTCTTAACCGTTTTTACTTATAGTTTAGTTTTAATTGATCTTAATCAGCTACGTTGAGTGCAATTTCAATATCCTGAGTAACTTTCTTGATCGAAGAATATTTTGCATCACACACCATTGTAGTCAGTACATACTCCCCTTTATCTATCAGAATAAAATTCTGTCCCTTGGCGGGAACCGTTAGATTATAATATTTTTTTCCACTTATTTTTACGATCAGGTTACAGCTTGATCTGTTCTTGATATTGACATAAGCCTCATTCTTATTCATATCATTATTAAAAATGTGGGTAAGCATTGCTGCCGTTTTTTTATGGGCTTCACTAGCTTCTGATTTGGCAACCCCGGCAGTTTTGGCGGAACTTGCGGAACCAACACTTGCCAGTCTCTCTTCTTTCAAAGCATTTATAGCATCATTTATCTTATCCGTGTTCTTATTTTCAACAGATGTTTTATTATTGGCCGCTATCACTTTACCGCTGTTAAGCTCATTATTCTGAACAATTTTTTCTATTTTCTCTTTACTGATCGGCTTAATCGTAGGTTTGGCTTCAGGAGAATTATCGGCCATAATCATTTCAATCAATTTTCTTTTAAAATAATCAGTTTTGGCATGTCCGGGGTTTTGTTTCAGAAAACCGGCGATCACTCTGGCCTCTTTAGAAGCTTCGGCATCCTGCTCTGTATAGATGATTACCGTTTCTTTTTCTACAACAGCCTTAGATTTCGATTTTTTCTTTTTTTGGGAGAAACCTAAGGTAAAAATGCATAGAAATATAAGTAGAAAGATTTTTTTCATTAATCAGGTCTTTAAAATAGTATTAAATATATCAATAACGTGAAAAGTCATTTTTTAGTTTATCATTAAAATCATTATCTTTGCACTGCTTTAAAATTAAGCTAAAAATTAATACTAATCTTAAATAAAAAAATAATACATATTATGTCTTATACACCAGCTGCTGCAGACGTAGCAAAATTAAGAAACCAAACAGGTGCAGGTATGATGGACTGCAAGAAAGCTTTAGTTGAAGCAGAAGGAGACTTCGAAAAAGCAGTAGATATCCTTAGAAAAAAAGGACAGAAAGTTGCTGCAAACAGAGCTGACAGAGAATCTTCTGAAGGTGCAGTAATCGCCAGAGTAAACGAGGATAACACTTTAGGAGTGATCATCTCTCTAAACTGCGAAACTGACTTCGTTGCTAAAAACGAAGCCTTCATCGAGCTTGCTTACGAATTAGCTGAAATGGCTATTTTCGCAGCTACTAAAGAAGAACTTTTAGCTACAGACTTCCACGGACTTACTGTTGCTGATAAATTAATCGAGCAGACAGGAGTTATCGGTGAGAAAATCGAGATCGGAGCATTCGAAAGAATTGAAGGGCCTTACCTTGGAGCTTACATCCACGCTGGAAACAAAATCGCTGCTATCACTGCCCTTTCTGCTAAGGTAGACGGAGCTGACGAAGTGGCTAAAGCTGTTTCTATGCAGGCTGCTGCAATGAACCCAATCGCTCTTGACGAAACCAGAGTTTCTCAGGAAACTATCGACAAAGAATTGGAAATCGAAAGACATAAACTTACTGAAGAAGGTAAGCCTGCAAACATTATCGACAATATCCTGAAAGGTAAAATGCAGAGATTCTACAAAGACAACACTTTGGTACACCAGGATTTCATCAAAGACAGCTCTATTTCTGTAGCTGACTATGTAAAATCTGTAAATGCAGACCTTAAAGTAACAGGTTTTGTAAGAGTAAGCTTAGCTTAATCATCTTTCAAAGAATAATACAGGTCCCGGTGAAATTCACCGGGATTTTTTATGTGTTATGCCAGTTAAAACAATAGAGAGAAAATTAAACGGAAGAAATCTTCCGCTGATATTTACCGGGATGTGATCATCTGTACAGAGGCTGATACGAAATTAGCAGTTTTATATTACGGATGGCTTTTAATTAAAAATCATGATTAATTTTTAACTTTTGTTATATTTATTTAACACTATTTCAAATATTATTTTAAATTTGTATAAATCCTAATTCCAGACACATGAAAAGATTTCTACTCAGCTTAGTATTAGTTCTTTTATCAATTAACACGCTCTTTGCACAAAGAGATACAGAGCATTGGTTTGCACCTATGGCAGCAAAACCCTCCGCTTTGCTCAGTCCTAAACAGGCTTTATATTTTTCTACAGACTCAGTAACGCCTTTCCCTGTAGAAATTTACAGCAATGGTGCACTGCTTGGAACAGTAACCATTATGAAAGGTGATCCTAAAGTGTATGAGCTTACAACGGATAAAATGATCACTTCTGCTCCGTCTGAAATGTTCACCCCCATTGGTAAAGGAATTTACACTAAAGGGACAAAACCATATTATGTAAATTTCAGATTTAGTGTTACCAGCCATGGAGAAATATTAACCTCTAAGGGGAAAGCAGGAATCGGGAAGAAATTCTATGCTGCTTCTACTCCAATGACCGGACAGTCTATTACTTATGTAAATTTCACTGCAGGGGTTCTAGCTACTGAGGACAATACTCACGTTACAGTTTCGGGCTATAATGCAGGCCTTCAGTTTACCAACGGTACTACAGGAACCACAAATCCAACAATGACATTTACCCTTAATAAAGGGCAGGCATATATTATCGAAGGCCGGGACAATACGGGTGCTAATGCCACTGGCTTTATCGGTGCCAAAATAGAATCCGACAAACCTATATCACTTACAAACGGAAATTTTAATGGTCAGTTTGCCCTGCCTCCAAGCGCAGGATCCGGAGGTTCTGATATTATTATGGACCAATCCGTTCCTGTAGATAGGCTAGGAAATGAATTCGTTCTTGTAAAAGGAAACGGAGACAACAATGACGGGGATGAAGACGCAATGATTATCGCAACTGAAAATGATACTCAGGTTTTTCTTAACGGATCTACCACTCCTATCCAAACCCTGAATGAAGGAGAATGGGTAAGAGTAGGCCAGGGACCAAACAATACCTATGTATTCCCATACATTGATCAGGGAAGCTCCCACTTCAATATGCACATCAAAACCTCTAAAAATGCATATGTTTATCAGCTTTTGGCAGGTCTTCCAAACAGTACGGCAACAGAAGGATTCAATTACATCCCGCCTTTGAACTGTTTCCTTCCAAAAAAAATCGATGAGATAGGATTGATCAATGAACTCCCTGAAACTTTTTCCAGTGGTACAAAAAACGTGAAACTAAACATACTTACTGAGACAGGAGCAACTGTAACCGTAAATGGAGTCATCCCTCCAACTACACAGGGGCCTTTCTCCGCAACAGGAACTACAGCATGGGTATCTTATTCTATTCCTAATATTACAGGGAACGTTACTGTTATTTCAACAAAAGCAGTTACCGCAGGTATTTCTGCAGGAAGTGGTGCTGTAGGATATGGTGGGTATTTTGCGGGATTCTCTTCAATTCCGGTAATTACCAAGCGTTCCGGAGAATGTGCTCCCGGTATTGTACTTGAAGTGGATGATACTTATGAAGGGTACCAGTGGTTCCTGAACGGAACAGCTATCGCGGGGGCAACGACCAATACATTTTCCCCTACAACTTCTGGAAACTATACGGTAAAAGTAACAATGGGTACATGTCCCCCTGTTACTACCCCAATCTATAAGGTATTTACCTGTTTAAAACTTACGACACAAACACTGAATGCATGTTCTACGAAGGTTATTACACCGGCATTCACATCTTCAACACAGACCCCTGTACCAGGTACACTGGTGATTATTACTCCGCCAGCACATGGTACAGCTGTAATAAATTCAAACGGAACGATTACCTACACTCCTACGGCCAACTATTATGGTGCGGATCAGATCGTTTATAAATTCTGTGGTAATGCTACTGAATTTATAGATTGTGAGCAGGTTACTTTAAATCTTACCGTAGTCCCTTTCGTAGTGAGAGATGCAATACTCAAGGCATGTCAATATGATGTAGATCCATATGCTTATTTTGATCTTACTAAAGCCAGCGTTACTGATTATAACGCAGTAGTTAAAAAATACTATCCTACATTGGCCGATCTTACTGCAGGAACTAACGAGATCACAGTCCCTCAGAACTATCCTTCTGCTGGAGGATTTGTGTATGTAAAAGTTACCACTAACGAAGGGTGTACAGCGAATGCAAAAATTCAGCTGATTGCTCTTCCTATAAAAAAATCGCCAATTCTTGTTGACCAGTATATCTGTGCGGACGGAACAACAAATCTGGATGCAGGTCCTGGATATGACTCTTATCTATGGAGTACCGGAGCAACAACGCCTTCCATTCAAAATGTAGGTATTGGAGAATATACTGTAGTTCTGGGCAAAAACGGATGCCTGCTGCCACAGATTGTAAGAGTAAAAAAAGCTGAAGATCCGGTAATTACCAAGATCGAAATTTCTAACACTACAGCAACAGTGGTTATAAACGGAGGAAAAGCCCCATACAAATTTGCAGTAGATTCGCCATCCAACTGGCAGGATTCTAATGTGTTCACAGGACTAACAAGAGGCCAACATACTTTCTACGTGAAGGACGCTTACAACTGCGATCCTACATCAGTAGAAGTAACGGTTCCTAATTTATTAAACGCCATTACTCCTAATGGTGATAATAAAAATGACTTTATTGACTATAGTGATTTAGCTTATAAGGAAAACCTTTCTTTTGTAATTTATGACAGATACGGAAATATGATATTTACCGGAAATAAATTCAACAATTACAAGTGGGATGGAAAACATTATGACAAAAAGCTGGTAACAGGAACCTATTGGTATCATATCAACTGGAATGAAACCAACAAAGAAAAAACTCCTATTCACTATACAGGATGGATTTTAGTAAAAAACATTGAATAACCCATTTTAAACAATAAATAATTAACCGCGATTTGAAATCGCGGTTTTTTTTGATCAAAAATCAATATTTTATACATATTTTATAATTCCAAATGAAATATTCTCCTATTTTTGCGACAATCCTAATTCCCATATAAATGAAAATATTTTTACTAACTTTTCTATTGCTGTTTATAACAGCTAATCCACTTTTTGCACAAAGAGATACGGAGCATTGGTTTGCTCCGATGGCGGCACGGAGCACCAATGTTGTCAATCCACAGCAGGCTTTATATTTCTCCACGGATTCTACCACTCCATTTCCTGTGGAAATTTACAGTAATAACGTCCTGCTGGGAACAGTAACGGTTTCCAAAGGGGCCCCTCAGACATTTATCATTCCTTTAGGGAGCATTATTACCAGCAATACTTCTGAACTTTTCGTTCCGGTAAGCAAAGGGATATATACAAAAGGTACAAAACCTTATTTCGCCACCTTAAGGTTTTCCGTAAGCAGTCATGGAGAAATTCTGACATCTAAAGGAAAAGCAGGGATCGGCAAGAAGTTTTATGCGGTAGTTTCGCCCATAGAAAATCCTATAGTTGCACTGAATTTTACTACCGGTGTGATGGCTACAGAGGATAATACTATCGTTACTGTTTCAGATTACTCTCCCGACGTTATATTTACCAACGGATGGACGGGTGTAAGCAATCCAACTCTGACTTTTACCCTCAATAAAGGCCAGTCTTATATCATTGAAGGGATTGGCGATAGAGCCGGAAATAAAGAAGGTTTTATCGGTGCCAAAATAGAGGCTGATAAACCGATTTCTGTAACTAACGGAAATTTTAATGGCCAATTCGCTATTATTCCGCCGGGTGGCTTTTTTGATGGAGCAGATATTGTCATGGACCAATCTGTTCCTACAGACAGACTGGGAAATGAATTCGTTCTTGTAAAAGGAAACGGAGATATCAGTGAAAGAATGGAGGATGCCTTAATTGTTGCTACAGAAGGCGGCACCCAGGTATTCATTAACAATGGCGCCACTCCGGTAATCACATTGAATGAAGGAGAAAGCTACAGAGTGAATAAGTTATCCAATACCAATTACATCAATCAGGGTAATAACCACTACAATATGTACATTAAAACAACAAAAAATGTTTACGTGTACCAGCTATTAGCAGGTGTTGCAACAAGTAACGCTACAATCGGATTCAATTATATCCCACCTTTGAACTGCTATCTTCCAAGAAGAATTGATGAAATAGGAAATATTAACATCCTTCCCCCTACAACCAACAATGTTAAATTAAATATCCTGACAGAAACAGGAGCCGCAGTTACTGTTAATGGTGCTACCCCTCCTGCTGCTCAGGGACCCTATCCTGTCTCAGGAACTTCATCATGGGTATCCTATTCTGTACCGAATGTTACAGGAAACGTAACAATAACCTCTTCAAAAGCTGTAACGGCAGGAATCTCCGGAGGAAGTGGCGTGGTAGGATATGGTGGATATTTCGCAGGATTTTCCTCCATTCCGGTTATTGCCAAACAGACCGGCGACTGTATTCCTGGAATTGTTCTGGAAGTGGATGACAGCTTTGATTCTTACCAGTGGTACAGAGATAGTACTCCCATTACCGGAGCTGTAGCCAACTCTTATATTCCGACACAATCGGGTAACTATACTGTAAAGATCACGGTAGGCTCATGTCCGCCAATAACTACTCCCGTGTATAAAGTATTTACTTGCCTTACGGAAACTACATTGAACGAAACGGTGTGCGACGGCGTTAAGCTGATTGTTCCAACATTTACAAATTCAACACAATCTGTGGTACCGGGCAGTGTAATCATCGTTACACCTCCTGTTAATGGTAATGCTGTAGTTGACCCCGTGACAGGGGTGATAAGCTATGCCCCTGCCTATACTTATGTAGGACCGGACTCATTTGTTTATAAGTTTTGTGGAAATAATCCTGACTTTACAGATTGTGAGGAGGTAACATTAAATTTAACAGTTTCTGAGAGTCCTATTGTTAATAATGCTTCTTTAAGAACCTGTTATCTGGAAGCGAATCCAGCGACAGGATTATTTAACCTTACTAACGCTTCAGTAACTGTACAGCCGGGAGTAACCAAGAAATATTATCCTTCTCCTACAGATGCGGACAACAGTACGAATGAAATCTTAAATCCAGCAACTTATATTGCTCCTACCGGAGTTGCGTATGTAAAAGTAATCAATGCAAACGGCTGCTACAGAATTGCAGAGGTTTCACTTACCGTTCTTCCCCCTGTAAAGTCTACTGTTCTTGTTGATAAGATTATTTGTATAGAAGACAAAACAACATTGGATGCCGGACCTGGTTTCAATGGTTACGAATGGAGCACAGGTGCTACAACACAGTCCATCCAGAATGTTGGTGTAGGAACTTATTGGGTAAAATTGAAAACGGGCGATTGTGTAACGCTTCAGACTGTGAAGGTATATGCTTCCGAACAGCCGGTTGTTTCCAATATTGACATTTCAAATACCACTGTTACCGTTTATGCAATAGGCGGAACTCCTCCATACCAGTACTCACTGGACAATATCCAATGGCAGGATACCAACATATTCACAGATGTGGCAAGAGGGACACCTGCAGTATATGTGAAAGACAGTTATAACTGCGATCCAATAAAAGTAGAAATTACCATTTCTAATCTGATTAATGCTATTACCCCTAATGAAGACGGGGTCAATGATGTCCTCGATTATTCATTATTATCAGGCAAAAAGAATTTGGAATTCACCATTTTTGACCGATATGGAAGCAAAATATTCCAGGGAGATAAATCAAATGGCTATAAATGGAACGGAACTTTAGGCGGAAGCAAAAGAGTTTCTACCGGAAATTACTGGTTTGAGATCCATTGGAATGAACCTGCTGGTAAACAGACTGCTGTAAAATATACAGGTTGGATTCTTGTCAAAAGCAGAGAGTAAACGCTGAAAAATACAACTTCCCAAACCGCGGTTTTATCATCGCGGTTTTTTTATTACTTTTTCGACGTATAAATCCATTTTATTATTAAATTTGTGTTAAACTCCCTCTGCTGAATGAAAAAAAATTTATCTTTTTTGTTTATATTTTGTTTTTTCGCCTTTGCCTTCGCACAGTTGGACAGGGAACATTGGTTTGCACCCATGATGGATAGAAGCATAAGTCCTAATCCATATCAGAAATTATACTTATCGACAAACAGAACAACTCCTTTCCCGGTAAACATTTATAATAACAATGTACTTATCGGTACGGTAACCATCAGTAAAAATAATCCCCAGAAATTTGATGTATTAAGGAAATATATTATCACTACCCTTCAGGCAGATCTGTTTACTCCTACAACGAAAGGACTATATCTAAAAGCAGAATTTCCTTTTTATGCCAATCTCAGGTTTTCTGTGTTCAACCATGCTGAAATTATTACTTCTAAGGGAATACCTTCTACAGGAAAAAACTTTTATGTTGCCAATGCTCCCATTACGGTCAGTAATCCTATCTTAAACTTTATGGCCAGCGTTCTTGCAACAGAGGACAATACAACAGTTACAGTAAGTGGATATAAGCCAACCGTACAGTTCTCGAACGGGACTACCGGAACCACAAACCCTACAATGACTTTTACTCTTAATAAAGGACAGTCATACATTATAGACGGGGTAGGTACAATAAACACTGATGGTTTCATTGGAGCTAAGATCACTGCCAATAAACCAGTCAATATTACCAACGGAAATTTCAACGGTCAATATGCAGGAAACTACCCTTCAAGCTCTGATATTTTAATGGATCAGGCTGTTCCTGTCGAAAGGCTTGGAACTGAGTTTGCTTTGGTAAAGGGAAACGGCAGAATTGGATCCAATATGGAAGGAGCTATTGTTATTGCTACTGAGAATAATACGCAGATCTTTGTCAATGATGAAATTCCTCCCCTTACTACTATAAATGCAGGACAATATTTTATTATTCCTGATTCAAAGTTTAAACTACAGGCAGGCGTCCATTATAACCTTTACCTTAAAACATCCAAAAATGCTTATGTCTATCAGATTCTTGCCGGAGATTCCGTTTCAGGAAGTGAAGTAGCAACCGGCGGATTCAATTTTATTCCGGCACTGAACTGCTATCTTCCCAAACAGATTAATGAACTAGGTTTTATTGATGAGAATTTTGTTCATTCAACCGCCAACCCTTCAGGAATCCTTAATATTCCAACAAAGCTGAATCTTATTACAGAAAAAGGAGCCAATGTCACGGTAAACGGCGCTGTTCCACCGGCAACAACAGGTCCATTTAATATGACAGGCACCGCCAACTGGGTTACATACGGTATTCCTAATGTTACCGGCACAATCACTATAGTTTCCGACAAGGCAATCACCGCGGGAATTAATGCAGGGAGTAATGCTGTAGGATATGGAGGTTTTTTTGCAGGCTTTCCTACACAGCCCGTTATTTTAAGCTCAGGAGGAGGCTGTGCTCCCGGCATTGTACTTACGGTAGATCCTGTTATTTACGATACTTATCAGTGGTATGTAAATGGAACTCTTATTCCCGGAGCCACAGGATCATCCATTAGCCCCACACAGTCCGGATATTACACCTGTTCCGTGACAATGGGGAAATGTGCACCTTTGGTGACAGAACAGTTTAAAGTACTGAATTGCACCAAACTGACTGCCACCACCTATAATGTCTGCAGCACAAAAACGATAACCCCTACATTCAGCAGCTCTGCACAAACTCCCGTCCCTTCTACGGTAGCCATTGTGAATGCTCCTACATTGGGAACAGCTGTAATCGATCCTGTAACCGGAATCATTACTTATACTGTTAATACTCCAGGAAGTACGGGGACAGATACTTTTACCTATACTTTCTGCGGAGATGATCCTGTTTTTACGGACTGTGAAACAGTAACCGTCACCGTTAATGTTCTGGCTCTTATCGTAACAAATGCTACATTACATGCCTGTAATATTAATGGCCAGGGAACTTTTAACCTTACTTCCGCCAATGTAACCAATAACTCACCGGTAACTATTACCTATTACCCTACCTTAGCTGATGCGCAGACAGAAAACCCGGGAGCCCTTATCACCTCGACGAATGCCTATACCGCACCAGACGGCACCATTGTATATGCTGTCGTAAAAAATAATCTGGGCTGTAAAAGTATTGCCCAAATCACCCTTTCTTTATATAACGTAGCTATTGTACCGAACAATTATAACGGTATTTTCTGTGATGACAATATGGACGGAACCGTCACCGTTACTTTATCCAGTATAACAGGCATTGTACTGAATAATCCCAGTTACTTTACCAACGTAAGATATTACGCATCTCTTGCTGATGCCAATGCAGGAAACAACAATACCCTTCCTAATAACTGGAGCTATACAGCCACAACAACCATTTACATCAGGGTTGAATCTCCTGATGGCTGTGCTGTTGTTGTGAAACCTTTACAGTTCAGCATAGGAGCCCGTATTCCTTTATTAACGCATACAGCCGTAACAAGCATTTGTGATGATGATCTTGACGGAATAAAGGCGATTGATCTTGCACAGTTTATTCCACAGTTTACAGCAGACCCAAATGTAACTTATACTTTCCATGGAAGTTTAGCTGATGCCCAGAATGACACTAATCCTATATCAGCAACCGTTAATAGTACAGGTACCCAGACCTTTTATATCAGATTTGAAAAAAATGGGGTCTGTCCTGAGGTTGGTTCTATTAAAATCACCGTTAAAGCCCCTAAGAAATCTGATATTTTAAAAGACAAGATCATCTGTCTAAAAGCTACCACTACATTAGATGCAGGTCCCGGGTTTGAAAAATACCTCTGGAGTACGGGAGCCACTTCTCCTTCTATTTCCAATGTTCCTGTGGGGAGCTACTGGGTGGAGCTTACATTCAATGGTTGTGTTTACAAGCAATATGTTAATGTTATAGAATCACCTCTCCCGGTTATTACCTCTCTTGAAATCAACGGATCTACAGTAACGGTGGGTGTAAGCGGCGGTGTACCTCCATATGAATATTCTCTGGACGGAGTAAGCTGGCAGAGCTCAAATGTGTTCAACAATGTGCCAAGAGGAGCCCACAAGGTCTTTGTAAGAGACTCTAAGCTGTGTGGTGAAGTAGAAAAAGCATTTGCCATCATCAATCTCATCAATACCATTACTCCTAACAGTGACGGACACAATGATGTGATAGACTATTCCGCTTTAATGAGTAATACGAACCTGGAATTCAGAATATTTGACCGTTATGGGGCAGAAATCTTCAGAGGGAGCCCAAGCAACCGGTATACCTGGGACGGAACCATGGGCGGAAGGCCTGTACCAACCGCTACCTACTGGTATTTCATATCCTGGACAGAATTTGGCACCTCTATTCCTATAAAATATACAAGCTGGCTACTGGTAAAACGTAAATAACGAAATGATTTTAGTTCAAATTTCATGATATCGTTTTTATTTATGATTATTTATAACATTCATTAACAGTTAAGTATTAAAGTTTAATATAACTTTAACCTGTAATCACTATCTTAATAGGTATAAATTGCCGTATTTCTACGTAATTTTGCCCTAATTATATGAAGAAGCTAATTACCCTATTGATGCTAGTTTTTCTGGCAAAAATCAATGCACAGATATATTCCGGAGAGGTATTTTTAAGAGACAACTCGATCTTGTATCTTAACCAGGTTTACGTAACCAATCTGAATACCCAGAAAACGGTACTTACTGATTATAACGGTACTTATAATATACCTGCCGTTCCCGGAGATGTGATCCGTTTTACGTCTATCGTCACAGAACGAAAAGATGTAAAGCTTACTCCCCAGATGATGCAGCAGAAAAATTTAATTGAATTGAAAATTGCTTATTACGAGATACAGGAAATTGTATTGAGCAGGTTCAAGCCTACGGGAAATCTTAGGTATGACGTAAATTCTATAAGAAAAGAAGATAAAGGACTGGCTATCAAAAAAGTGATTGGACTGCCTGAGCCTAAGGGTGACGGAACCTCTCCTGAACTTCCGGTTGCGGGATTAAGAGACGGCGGACTTACTTTCAGCCTGGAAAGCATCTATGATATCCTTTCGGGAGACAGAAAGAAAAAACAACGTTATATGGCCTATGAAAGAATGAATAATTCTGTGGCCCAAATTAAGAATTATCTCGGTAAAGATTATTTTGCCAAGTTCAAAATCCCTGACAACCTTATTGATAATTTCCTTCAGTTTGTTTATACTTCAGAAAATATTGAAGCGTATGTTCTGTCCGGTAATTTTGAGGCAATAAAAATTCCTATCGAAAAGTACCTCCCGATCTATCAGAAAAGGCTTAAGACTTCAAATCTTCAGGAAGTCATTAAATAAACTTTTATATTTTAGGAAATGTATACTATTTAATAATTTATAGTATACATTTCTTTTTTTATTTAAAAATATGTTTAATTTTATCTCACAATGATGTATCTAAAATAAAAACAATTGTATTTCGTTATTGTAATAAACTAATGACCCAAAAACACAAATTAAGAAAGAACATCAGCTTTTAACTTAATATTTGTTAATGAAAAAATTACTTTTACTATTTGTTTCTGTTCTGTTTTTTAACTTATCTGCCCAAAAAAGAGGGAAAGACTACACGAATATTTTAAAAAGTAAAAACATCTATGAGATCAATGCTTTTCTCAGAGATGCCCACCCCGATGATCCCCGCCGGTCTGTATTGAAACCTAGAGTGATGGAAATGATGACGCAATACATTAAAGATGCTCATCCTGCAGACCAAAAAGTAAAAGACATGCAGGAAATGCTTGCTTTGCTGAAAAGAAGACCGTCTACAAAGATCAGTTTTGATGAAATGAACGCCATTATCAAACAGAAACAGATCGCCAAATATAAAGCAGAACTTGCTGCCAAACAATCTACGGTGGTGTATACGCCAAGTACGACTCAAAATGCTTTTGTGGTTAATACATCCGCCAATGTCGCTGTTCCGAATGCCGAAGCTGAGGAGTTTAATCTACTGATGGCTGTAAATCCGGTAGAGCACAAAAATAAAACGGTAAAAATATTAAATTCCCTGTTCGACAACGATCCAAACAGCAAAACAAGTATAGTTCTGATCAAAAACAATTCTGACTGTAATATCATTGTGAGAATGGAAGGTGTTGGAACTACCAAATACAGGCTTGCCGTTCCTGCCCATGATGACAGTACGATTGTTATAGATAAGGGCCAGTATCTTTTCACAAGTCTCGTTTGTGGTGCTCAGTATGCTTCTCAAAAAACAATCGAAAAAGCTATAATGGTTACATTGGGAAGTTCTCCAACTCAGTAAGCATTCCTAAAATCTGTCGAGACCTGCCTTTTATGTCTAAAAGGCAAGGTAATCTATGTAAAAATTGCTATTTTTGCAGGATTTTATAAATGACTCGATGGGCAAAAATAAATTAGCAAGATTCGCTGAAAACAAGATTTTACCAAATGTTATCCAACCTACAAGAGAGGATGCACTCAATGGTTTTCCGCTTAAAGGCAACTGGAGAAAGGATTTCTTTAAGAACGAAAATCCAATCGTACTTGAGTTGGGTTGCGGAAAAGGAGAATATTCTGTAGGGCTTGCTAAAACATTCCCTGAAAAAAACTTCATCGGAATAGATATTAAAGGAGCCAGATTCTGGTTCGGAGCCAAGGAAGCTGTGGATAGCGGAATGAATAATGTGGCATTTCTCAGAACACAAATTGAGCTTGTAGATCATTTTTTTGCAGAAAATGAGGTTGACGAAATATGGATCACGTTCCCTGATCCTCAGATCAAATACAAACGTACAAAGCACAGGCTTACTCATCCTGACTTTTTAGAACGATATAAAAAATTCCTGAAGCCAGGTGGAATCATCCATCTGAAAACGGATTCAGAATTTCTGCATGGCTATACATTAGGCTATTTGCAGGGTGCCGGTTATGAAATCATTACAGCCCACCACGACATTTATGGCGCTCCTGAGTACGATCCGAATACGGAACATCTCAGAGATATAAAAACCTATTATGAAGAGCTTTTCTCTGCTAAAGGAAAAACAATAACTTATATAAAATTCCGGATAAGCTAATGGAATAACACAACAAATTGATGAAAAAAATTTTAACGACCCTCCTCTTCTTTTTCCTGGTTTCGGGTTCCGCTTCGGCGCAGAAAAAACACAAGGATATCCTAAAAAGCACAAATACAAAGGAAATTGAAGACTACCTTAAGAATGCACACCCTGATGACCCTAAAAGATATGTGCTAAAACCTAAACTTATTGCCTTAAAGAATTCCAACTGGACAAAAGGGGCTAAAACCGCAAAACCAATGGAAGCCAGGCCGGTAATGACTGATATTCCGAACAGATTTTTGAGAAACTCCAACTCTAATGATGCGGAAGAGTTTAAAAGACTCATCGCCGAAACTTCTGATCAGCATAAAGACAAAACGGTAAAACTTCTGAATGCTATGTTTGATGAAGATATTACCAGTAAAGAGGCTGTGCTTCTATTTAGAAATAATTCGGACTGCAATATCATCCTGAGAATTGAAGGAAAAAATTTCTACAACCTGGCAGTTCCTGCACATGGTGAGAATTTTATCATTCTCAATAAGGGTTCTTATACCCTGAACAGTAATGTCTGTGATGTAAAATACTCCTCTCAGAAAGACATAAAAAAAAGTATATTTGTAGTGATTGAAAATCCCGGTACACCCAGGCCTGATGCCAATAAAGATGCAGCAAAAGATCAAAAGGAAACTGTACCTGTGAAACCTTCAAAAAAGAAAAGATCAAAAAAATAAACTGAATGAAAAAGCTAGCCACTTTCTCCGGAATTTCACTTATCCTTATAAGCTGCAGTGCCAGCTACAGCAGTTATCCCAGCTATCCTATAAGAACTCCTTCAAGTACGGGAAGCACTGTGATGAGTACGGAAAGAGAATATGCAGAGCTTATTAAGACCTATAAACCTGAAACAGCAGATGTTTTAACAGATCTCCTTAATGAGGATTCTCCGAGCAATCCCAGAACTTCTATTTCGGTGGAAAATAAATCTCCCTGCAATATGGTCCTTACTGTGAGCAGCACCGGCTTCCTTAAAAAGATCCCGATAGGCTCCGGTAAAGTGGGTTATACAATGGTACCTAAAAACCGGAACTACAGACTCTCCGGAATGCTCTGTAACTCCTCTTATGATTCTACAAAGTATATTACCACATCTTATGCTATAAAGATCAGCAATTAAAATAAACCCCTCTCAAGTTGAGCGGGGTTCTCTTATATATCAGAATATGAAAACACAAAAAACGCTGGATTTCTATCCAGCGTTTTTCCTATATTAAAGAAAATCTTTAATTATTCAGCATCGAAATCAGTATCTGTTTCAGCAGATACTTTTTCTCCTTCTTCTTTAGATTTTTCTTTATCAGCTTTTCTTTGAGACTGTCCTTCTTTGATAGAATCAGAAACAATGTTCAGGATCATATCGATAGATTTAGAAGCATCATCGTTTCCTGGGATAACGAAATCTACTTTTCTAGGATCAGAGTTTGTATCAACAATACCGAAAACTGGAATACCTAATTTCTTAGCTTCAGTTACAGCGATGTGTTCTCTCATGATATCTACAACGAAGATTGCAGAAGGAAGACGAACCATGTCAGAGATAGAACCTAAGTTTTTCTCTAGGTTAGCTCTTTGTCTGTCAACCTGTAATCTTTCTTTTTTAGATAAAGTTTCGAACGTACCGTCTTTTTTCATTTTGTCGATATGGTTCATCTTCTTTACAGCCTTTCTGATTGTAACGAAGTTCGTTAGCATACCTCCAGGCCATCTTTCTGTAATATAAGGCATATTAAGTTCAGAAGCGTGTTTTGCAACCACTTCTTTCGCTTGCTTCTTAGTAGCTACGAAAAGAACTTTTTTACCTGCAGAAGTTAATTTTTCTAAAGCACTACAAGCTTCATCTAATTTAACTGCTGTTTTATGTAAGTCTACAATGTGAATACCGTTTTTCTCCATAAAAATGTATGGAGCCATATTTGGATTCCACTTTCTGGTCATGTGACCGAAGTGTACGCCAGCCTCTAAAAGGTCTTTTACATTTGCTTTTGCCATGTTTTCTGTTTTTGTTAGTTTACTTTCCGTCTTTTAAACAATCAACAACTTCTTTAGATGGGAGAAGTGTTTGGATGCTAAACGTAACGGGCAATTTTTTTGTTTTGATAAATAGATATTAGATACAAGACCACAAACCGAATATATTCTGAAATTTGAAATCTTGAATCTGAAGTCTGAAAATTAACGTTTTGAGAATTGGAATCTCTTTCTTGCTTTTTTCTGACCTGGCTTCTTTCTTTCCACCATTCTTGCGTCTCTTGTAAGTAAACCAGCTGGCTTCAAAGCTAATCTGAATTCAGCATTGATTTCACATAAAGCTCTTGAAATACCTAATCTGATAGCTTCTGCCTGACCTGTATTACCACCACCGAAAACATTTACGGTAACGTCATACTGACCAACAGTTTCAGAAAGGATAAACGGCTGGTTCAACTTGTAAACCATCACGTCTGTAGAGAAATAAGTTGCAGCATCTTTACCGTTTACTGTAATAACACCAGAACCTGGTCTTACATAAACTCTAGCTACAGAAGTTTTTCTTCTTCCGATTTTGTGAACTATAGACATAATTAATTATTTAAATTCGTTAACATTAATTGTTTTAGGCTGTTGAGCTTCATGTTTGTGCTCAGTTCCTTCATATAGATAAAGGTTCTTCAATAAAGCAGATCCTAATCTGTTCTTTGGCAACATACCTTTTACAGATTTTTCCAATACTTTTAAAGAATCTTTCTTCTGAAGTTCAGCCGCAGTCATAGACTTCTGCCCACCAGGGTAACCTGTATGCCAGATATAAGTCTTATCAGCCCACTTATTTCCGGAAAGCGTAATTTTCCCAGCATTCAAAACGATCACGTTATCACCACAATCTACGTGAGGTGTAAAGTTCGTTTTGTGCTTACCTCTCAAAATCTTTGCAACCGTAGAAGCTAGTCTTCCTAACGGCTGTCCTTCAGCGTCTACCACAACCCATTCTTTATTAGCAGTAGCTTTGTTCGCTGAAACAGTTTTGTAACTTAATGTATTCACACGTTTTAGTTAAAGATTAAACATAATTTTCCCCTAAAAGGGTGTGCAAAGGTACAAATTATTTTTGTAACCCAAAAACATATTTTATTTAATCTGTCCTACTTCCGGATTTTAATTCCTTTTGATTGATTATCAACAACTGACTTTACATATGGCTTGTAAAATGATGTCTGATGAAAACATTTCAAAAAATTCTAAAAACGCAAAGAGTTTAGAAATTAACTCGTTCTTTATTAACTTTACTTTAAAGATTTTCCTTAAAGCTTATTAATATGATTATTTATTTCGCGAAATATTTATATTTGTGCCCAAAGTTCTAACTATCCATGAGCCACGGAAAAATAAGAGAAGATAAAACCTGCCTGAACTGCGGGCACCAGGTTGAAGAAAAATTCTGCCCGCACTGCGGACAGCAAAATATAGAAAGCCGCCATCCTTTTTACTATCTGTTCACTCACTTTTTTGAAGACTTCACACATTATGACGGCCAGTTTTGGGGAACTATGAAAAATCTGCTTTTTAAGCCTGGAAGACTTACAAAGGTGTATCTCGAAGGAAAAAGACAGCAGTTTGTCCCGCCGGTGAAGCTTTACATCTTTATCAGTTTTATAACATTTCTCTTTATTTCATTTCAGATAACAGATTTAAATTTCGGAAAGGAAAATTCCCGCCAGGCAAAAGAAATCAATAAAGAGATTCAAAAAGAAGCCGCTAAAAATAAAGCTGTAAATGAGGCTTTACAGTCTCCGGAAGCACTAAAGGCGGATTCCCTTACCGGCGGAATGCTGACTCGTGCATTAGATTCCAGCCAAGTTAAAAATACAGCTCAAGATGATGTAGATGTTGAAAATATATTTAAAGAGAATAAGAGCATTACAAAATCTTTAGGACTGCAGTCTATGAAGGATTTTGATAAGAAAGATCAAAAGAACGGACACAAATATCAGACTTTTCGCCCTTTCGTAGCTAAAATCTTTGAATTGGAAGAAAAAGGCCATTCTCCTAGTGAGATTATCAATCTTTTTATTAAGAGTTCGGTTCACAATTTACCAAAAGCTCTTTTCATATACCTTCCTCTGTTTGCTTTTCTGCTATGGATATTTCACAGTAAAAAAAAGTGGTGGTATTTTGACCATGGTGTTTTTACTCTCCATTATTTTTCCTTTTTATTATTGCTGACCCTTCTTCTTTTTGTACTGAATAAGGTGTTTAGCTATTTTGATGAAACAAGCAGCTTTGCCATTATTATGAAATGGTTGCTGACTACAGGAGCTACTGTTTATGCAGGATGTTATTTTTTTGTAGCTCATTATAAGACCTACCGCACGCACCCTGCCCTGACTATTTTAGTAGGTGCTATTCTATTCTTTATCAACACCGTTTTATTTACATTCTTATTAATGGGCTTGGGAATCGTTAGCTTTTTATTAATGCATTAACTACGCAGGGACTTGTTTGCCCTAAAACTAGCAATAAGATAATAGGCTACAAAAACCGTGGAAAACTTCAGGATAGACGGAATGGCAAGCTCCAGGTTGAATATGAATGTTCCAATGAGCACCAAAATACCCATTGCAACAAAGGAAATACCTAATTTTTGCGGCAATGTAAAATTGGGCGTATCCAGATAATAAGCAATTCCCCATGCTATCCCAAAAGACAGGGCATAATATATATCAAGACCTACATTATCAGAACTGTAAAAAAAATAATTGATCAGGAAACTAAGAACAGTTCCTAAAGCAAAGTACATCAAAGCCTTTTTCATACTCTATATATTATGGTGCAAAAATAAAGAATTTACTTGTCATTATTAAACGAATGATTGTTAAGTTGGGAAAATAACAACCCGCCACCTACAAACAACTCTCTTAAAATCAAACCATTAAACAAAACCAAAAGGTTCTTATTTTATTATTATATTTGAAAATTCAGAAATTTTCTAGATTTTTTTATGGAAACCCAAAAATATACTCCAACCAACAAAGTGAGAATCGTAACAGCGGCGTCATTATTTGACGGACACGATGCTGCGATTAATATCATGCGCCGCGTGATCCAGGGAACAGGATGTGAAGTGATCCACCTGGGACACGACAAATCAGCTGAGGAAGTTGTTAACACAGCGATCCAGGAAGATGCCAATGCTATTGCATTAACCTCATACCAAGGCGGCCACAATGAATATTTCAAATATATCTACGACCTTTTAAGAGAAAAAAACTCCCCGCAGATCAAAATTTTTGGCGGTGGCGGCGGTGTAATTCTGCCGGAAGAAATTGAGGATATCATGTCTTACGGAATCGACAGAATTTATTCTCCGGATGACGGCCGTGAACTTGGCCTGCAGGGCATGATCGATGATTTGGTTAAAAGATCGGATTTCGCGACAGGAAAAGATATAACCGCTGGTGATCTGGATTCAATCAGTTTTGAAAATTCCACAAGCATCGCTAAAGTTATTTCCGCCGTCGAAAACTTCTCAGAAGAAAAACCGGACT
This sequence comes from Chryseobacterium sp. 22532, assembly GCF_052044665.1. Taxonomy (NCBI): domain Bacteria; kingdom Pseudomonadati; phylum Bacteroidota; class Flavobacteriia; order Flavobacteriales; family Weeksellaceae; genus Chryseobacterium; species Chryseobacterium sp. 22532. The sequence continues at coordinate 15,326 of NZ_JBQENJ010000005.1, read as the reverse complement.
TGGTAAAAGCAATTGACGAAAAATCAAAAGATCTAAATATTCCTATCATTGGTATCACAGGTACTGGTGGAGCGGGAAAATCTTCATTAACAGATGAACTGGTAAGACGTTTTATCCGTTCAAATCCTGATAAAAAAATCGCCATCATTTCCATTGACCCTTCTAAAAAGAAAACAGGAGGTGCTCTTTTGGGAGACAGAATCCGTATGAATGCGATCAATGATCCTAGAGTTTATATGCGTTCGATGGCCACAAGAGAAAACAATGTTTCCGTTTCTCCGTTCATTCATTCTGCACTGAATGTTTTGAAACTGGCTCATCCTGATGTTATCATTCTGGAAACTTCGGGTATCGGACAGTCCGGTTCTGAAGTGTCTGATTTTGCGGATGTTTCAATGTACGTGATGACTCCTGAATACGGAGCTTCTACGCAGTTGGAGAAAATTGACATGCTAGATTATGCTGATTTAGTGGCTTTAAATAAATCTGATAAACGTGGGGCTCTTGATGCCCTCCAAGCCGTTAGAAAACAGTTTCAGAGAAACCATCTGTTATGGGAACAGCAGTTGGATGATATGCCTGTTTATGCAACAAAAGCATCCCAGTTCAATGATCACGGAACAACTGAACTATACAATAGATTAGTTGCAAAAGTAAATGATAAATTCTCCGGTTTAAACTTACAAGGTTTTGTTGAGCAGGAAATTACAGACGAAGTAACCATCATTCCTCCAAAAAGAGTTCGTTATTTATCTGAAATCGTTGAAAACAACAGACAATATGACGCCAACGTTGAAAAGCAGGCTGAATTAGCCAGAAAAATGTATCATATTGAAGGGGTAAAAAACTTCCTTTCGAATGAGACCCTGGACGCTGAATATCAAAAAGCAGAAAAAGATCTTCAGCAGGAAAATATCGACTTCTTAAAAACCTGGGATGATACGAAAAAAGCTTTTCACGAAGAGTTTTATTCTTATTTTGTAAGAGGAAAAGAAATTAAAGTGGAAACTTCAACGGAATCTTTATCCCACTTAAGAATTCCAAAGATTGCTTTACCAAAATACACAGACTGGGGTGATCTGATCAAATGGAAGGGTCAGGAAAATCTTCCCGGAGGATTCCCGTACACTGCAGGAATTTATCCTTTCAAAAGAACAGGAGAAGATCCGACAAGAATGTTCGCCGGAGAAGGTGGACCAGAAAGAACCAACAGAAGATTCCATTACGTTTCTGCGGAAATGGATGCAAAACGTCTATCTACAGCGTTTGACTCTGTAACTTTATACGGACAAGATCCAGCTTTACCACCAGATATTTATGGTAAAATCGGAAATGCGGGAGTTTCTATCGCAACATTAGATGATGCTAAAAAGCTGTATTCAGGTTTTGATCTGGTAAATGCGATGACTTCGGTTTCTATGACCATCAACGGTCCTGCTCCAATGCTGCTGGCTTTCTTTATGAATGCAGCGATTGATCAGAATGTTGAAAAATATATTGCCGAGCATAATCTTGAGGCGAATGTTGAAAAAGCTCTAAAAGCAAAATTTGATGATAGAGGCTTAGAAAGACCAAAATACAACGGTGAACTTCCTCCTTCCAACAATGGTTTAGGATTAAAATTATTAGGAATTACAGGAGATGAAGTGATTCCTGCTGAAGCTTATGCCGAAATTAAGGCTAAAACCATTGCGACAGTTCGTGGAACGGTTCAGGCTGATATTTTAAAAGAAGACCAGGCTCAGAATACCTGTATTTTCTCTACTGAATTTGCCCTTCGTTTGATGGGTGACGTTCAGGAATATTTTATCACGGAAAAAGTTAGGAACTTCTACTCCGTTTCTATTTCAGGATATCACATTGCAGAAGCGGGCGCGAATCCGGTTTCCCAGCTGGCATTTACTTTGGCAAATGGTTTCACGTACGTGGAATATTATTTGTCAAGAGGAATGGATATCAATGATTTTGCCCCGAATTTGTCATTCTTTTTCTCTAACGGTATCGACCCTGAATATTCAGTGATCGGCCGTGTAGCAAGAAGAATATGGGCAAAAGCTATGAAGCTGAAATACGGAGCAGACGAAAGAAGCCAGATGCTGAAATACCACATCCAGACTTCAGGACGTTCGCTGCATGCGCAGGAAATTGATTTCAATGATATCAGAACGACGCTTCAGGCACTTTACGCAATCTATGATAACTGTAATTCTCTTCACACCAATGCTTACGACGAGGCTATTACAACGCCGACTGAGCAGTCTGTAAGAAGAGCCATGGCGATCCAGTTAATTATTAATAAAGAATTAGGGTTAGCTAAGAATGAAAACCCTCTTCAAGGATCATTTATTATTGAAGAGCTTACGGATCTTGTGGAAGAAGCAGTTTATGCGGAATTCGACAGAATTACAGAAAGAGGCGGTGTGCTTGGCGCCATGGAAACCATGTATCAGCGTTCAAAAATTCAGGAAGAATCCATGCATTATGAATGGTTGAAACACACAGGAGAATATCCGATTATCGGAGTGAATACGTTCCTTGGAAAAGACGGCTCACCAACAGTACGTCCGGGGGAAGTTATCCGTTCTACTGAGGAAGAAAAGCAGGTTCAGATCGAAACTTTACATAATTTCCAAAAATCTAATGAAGACAGATCTGCAGAAGCTTTAAAACAATTGCAATATGCAGCCATCAACCAGCAAAACTTATTTGCCGTGATGATGGATGCTGTTAAATACTGTTCTCTTGGACAGATTACCAATGCTTTATTTGAAGTGGGTGGTAAATACAGAAGAAATATGTAAACCCAGACAATTTTAAACATTGTTGAGCAATATTCAACTTATAAATTAAACCTCAAGGAGATTTCTTTGAGGTTTTTTGTATTTTTACACAACAGCAACATTTTAACTAATGAAATATATTTTATTCCTGATTGGAATTATTTCCTCCGGACTCTTCAATGCTCAAGAAGCTGATAACAACCTCCAGGGTTATTTTATCACCAATTCTAAAGAAACGTTATACCCATATTTTGCTTTTGATGGTAACGGAAAGGTTGATATTGCGGGATATGGAAAAGGAGATTATTTTGTGAAAAATGATTCTGTGGTTGTTTTTCCGGATAAGGATATTTTTATTTTTAAAATGTCTAAAAACCGCTTGGCAGGTAATTCAACCTGGGTTAAGGACACCAAGTGGGACCTAAAGAAAGACAGCCTTGCCGAAAACAACAGAAAAGATGATGCCCTGGCTAAGAAAAATGCACAGCTTCTTTATGAATATTACCGTAAAACAAGAGCCAAATCCAATGATCTTGACAAATTATTTGATGAAAACGCAATGACAAATTATACAAAAACCATTGACGATTTATGTACCAGAGGTCTTGCAAAGGCATGCATGGAGAAATTTGGATTGATGATAATGAACGATGTCGGCGGAATGGAAGCCGTTTTAAAAAACAAACTGAAAAAGCCTAAACAGAATCCTGAAATCATCAAGTTAGGACAAAAAATAATCAGCATGGGCGAGGTTGAAGGCCATACGGTTTTAGGAAGCTATTATTATAGTCTGGGTGACAAAACCAAAGCAAAAAAAGAATGGCAAACAGCAACTGATAAAGGAAGCACAAAAGCCGGATTGGCACAATTTGAAGCAGAAATGAATGATGCAGCAAAATAAAACGCAGAATGAATTAATGATACCAAAAGCCGTATTCAACTGGAGTAGTGGAAAAGATTCTGCCCTTGCATTTTATAAAATCCAACAGGAAAATCAGACTGAAGTCACAACTCTGCTTACCAGTATCAATAAAGAGTTTCAGAGGATTTCCATGCATGGTGTTCATGTCTCACTTTTAGAAAAGCAAGCCGAAAATATGGGACTGCCTTTGATTAAAATGGAACTCCCCAAGGAACCCTCCATGGAAGAATACCGCGAGATTATGGGTAAAACGATGTCAGACATTCAAGCTATGGGCATTACACAGTCTGTTTTTGGGGACATTTTCCTGGAAGACCTCCGGAAATACCGTGAAGACCAGCTGAATTCCATAGGAATGGAAGCTATATTTCCACTTTGGAAGCAGGATACAACCGACCTCATCCACGAATTTCTTAATCTTGGCTTCAAAACGATTGTGACCTGTGTGAATGAAACTTATCTGGACAAAAGTTTTGCAGGAAGAATCATTGACCAGGATTTCATCAATGATCTTCCTGAAAATGTTGATCCATGTGGAGAAAACGGGGAATTCCACACATTTACTTTTGATGGGCCTATCTTTAAACATCCTGTTCAGTTTGAAATAGGAGAAACAGTAAAGAAAACCTACCCTAAACCTCAAGTAAATCCTGAAGATGAAGACGGTGAGTATGTTTTCTGGTTCTGCGATCTTATTTTGAAATAAGATTCTATTAGTTACTAGGGTTTTTAATTTAATCTGAATTCAGAGATTAAAAATTAACGCAATGATAAACAAGTTTTATTACTTTACTCTAGCGTTGCTATTATGTTTTTCATCACATTAAATATCAGCTCGACATCCTTTTCGGTGGTTTGCCAGTTAACAAAAGCAGCTCTGATTCCTTTATGCTTATTATAAAAAGTTGGAGTCATGAAGACTTTTCCGGTGTCATTCAGTGCTTCCAGAAATCTGTTGACCTGATCCTGTTTTGCTTCCTCTTTTAAAGTAAAACATACTGTATTTAGCCTTACGGGAGCCAATAATTTGAAATCCTTACTGTCTTCAATCAGTTGGGCAAGTTGTTTAGACAGCGTTATATTGCTTTCTACAATATCCTGATATCCTTCTCTGCCATATGCCATGATAGAAAACCATGCAGGAAGCGCCTTTAATCTTCTTGAATTCTCAGGAAGAAAATTCAAATAATTAAAATTCTCCAACGGGTCTCCCAGATAAGGAGCATTGGAATTCTGAAAGGTTTCCATCTGTAAAATTTTGTATTGTTCTTTTACAAAAAATACCGCACTTTCATAGGGAACGTTTAACCATTTATGACAGTCTACTGTAATACTGTCTGCGTATTCCCAGCCGTCAACAAGATGTTTATAAGCATTTGAACAGGCTGCAAAACCTCCGAATGCTGCATCTATATGCCACCAAAATTTATATTTTCCTTTCAGCTTTCTGATCTCTGTAAAATTATCAAAATCAACCGTATTCACGGTTCCTCCACTGGAAATTAAGATGAACGGTTCTCCATTAAGCTTTATGATATGATCTTCAAGATCCTGTATGTTAATCGCTTCGCGATCTTCTGCAGCAGTTTTTATCTTTATAATATTATTGCTTCCTATCCCTAAAAGTGACAGCGATTTTATGGATGATGAATGGGGTGTAGCTGTCAGTATTTTAACAGTTCCTGACATTCCTTCTTTAGCAATATCCCTTCCCTGCTCTTTTCCCAGCCATTGCCTTGCGACAGCCAGACATGTAAAATTAGACATTGTGGCTCCGGTTACAAAACCTCCCAGAAAACTTTGCGGCAGGCTAAGTAGATCCAGCAGCATCTTTATGGTTTCCATTTCTACATTGCCCGAGATATCTCCCTGGCCTGTTGTAGTTTGAGTATTCTGATCGTAGACTGTTGCCAGCCAATCTCCCGCAATGGAAGCTGGAGTAGTGCCTCCGGTTACAAACCCAAGGTACCGCGGCCCTGATGATCCTACTATGATGGGTTCAAATCTTTCATTGAATATTTTTAAAGTCTCTTCAGTTCCAAAACCGGACTCCGGCAATCTTATGTTTTCAGGTGCCCGATTATTATTTACAGAGGTGGGCCTTTCTGCCAGGGTATTCAAGTATTGAGTTCCTTGCTGCTTTATGATTTCAAGTATATGATCTATTTGCACTGAATCGCTTTTCAAATATTCTTTCATTATGATATATTGTAAAATAATTTATTCAAAAATATTAAATACTTGTAAGATTCTACCCTGGCTTAGCACAAATTTTGCTTCTTTTTGAGACTTCAAAGGATTTTCTTACATTTAAATATGTATCAGTCCTAAAGTCAGTAACTTTTAATATAAAACACCTGTGATAAAAAACGTTTCCTTTCTTCTGCTTTTCTGCTTTTTGTTTTCATGTAAAACTGAAACTCTCCAAAAACCGGTTGACAAAAATGTAATTATTGATTCCACAATTACAGCTTTTCAAAAAACACTTTTGGAGCAGCAGATTGATTCTGTATTTAAAAAATATAATTTCAACGGAAGTATTGCCGTATTTAAAGATTCTCTGCAACTGTACAGGAAAGAAAACGGCTATTCCGATTTCAAGAATAAGGTAAAAATCGACAGCAATACGGTTTTTGCCATTGGATCTGTAAGCAAACAGCTCACTGCGGCCCTTGTTCTTCTCCAGATGGAACAGGGAAAACTGAACGTTAGTGACAAAGCATCCAAATACCTGAAAACATTTCAAATCAAAGAGTATGAAAATATTACTATTCACCAGCTTTTAAATCACACTTCGGGATTAAATACTTTCGGAGGAAAACTGATGTTCAAAAGCGGTTCGGATTTTTTCTATTCTAATGACGGCTTTAATGCTCTGGGCCAAATTATAGAAGTTGTTTCAGGAAAATCATACGATGAAAATGTCATGGAGCTGTTCAAAAAAGCAGGAATGAAAAATTCTTCCACGGGAAATATCTTTGAGGGTAAGAATTTTGCAGGTGCTTATTTGGGAAATGCTACAAAATTTACAGCCGTTCCGAATATGCCAAAAAGATTGGGAGGAAAAGATATAGGAACTCCGGCGGGTGGCATTCTTTCAACCATAGAAGATCTCCACATCTGGAATAATGCGATCTATAGCGGAAAAATCCTCAAAGCTGAAACTTTAAAGCAGTTTGTTTCTAAAAGTTCGGAAAGGCATCATGCCATTTTAGGGAAAATGGGCTATGGCTACGGCATCATGATCAATATCGGAAGCCCTGAAAGTTATTTTCACAGCGGCTATGTAAAGGGCTCCCCTTCTCTGAATATTTATTATCCTCAAACTAAAACCTCCGTTATTATTTTATCTAATATTGCGGATGAAGAAAAGGGAAAAAGTTCAACTTTCAGGCCTCATGTGGAAGTTAAAAAGATTACGGACCATCTTGAGAACACTTTGCTACAGCTCAAAGCAAAACACTAATTTATTTAACCTGAATTCAGATAAGAAAATTAAGCCTAATGTACTGTAAGTTACTATTGGACTTATAGCTATCGCCTAATATCAATTACCCGCAGGCTGAAGAAAATCCTGCATTCTTTTCAGGGTCTTTTTATGTTCAAAAAAATTGAACAGGGTGAAAATTACAAAGGTCTGCATAACAAAGGGAACAAGCAATGTAATAAGTGTTCCGGCTATTTCAGATGTATTTTGCATTCTGAAAAACTGGTAAGCATAATGCCCGGTTTTTCCAACAATCTGCAACATGGAAATCGTACATATTACCATCAAACCCGTATTCTGCTGGTATGAGGTGTAAAAACATTTTCCTTTGTATTTAAAATCTGTTCTCATATATTTCCAGATTTTAATATTTAATAGCCATACTGTCCCCATTATCAGTAAAAACAGTCCATTCAGTAGTCTGAAAAATATTGTGTATTCTTCCTGATCTTTTGAAAAATAAATTAGCAGCAGGTTAATTCCAAAGAAAGCAAGACCTATTATAAGAGACTTTTTCAGGAGAATATTAAATTTTTCTTTAATGATCTTTTTTACAATTAATGGAATCTCTACAGGAGAAAATAAAAAGTAACTTACCATTTTAAATTCTCCGTCCCATGATTTTTTTACGTTCAGAAACGCGTCTTCAAAATTCAGATTTTTGCGAAGCTGAACATCTGCAATCTGGGAGATCATATGGTCCTTTATTTCCACTAAAATATCAAGAGGAAGTTCCTGAAAAATAAGATAATCTGTAACCTGTTTTTCCTGTGCTTTGGTCATCATATGTTAAAAATGGTATTGAGGTTTAACAAATAACTTTTCATTTCGTTTTCCTGAACAGCCTGGTGTTTCTTTCCCTTTTCTGTCAGGAGGTAATATTTACGGTCCCTACCGTTGATCTTTTGGATCTCTGAGGTGATCATCCCGTCATTCTCCAATTTATGCAGCAGCGGATACAGCGCACCTTCCGTCATCTCAAGCTCCCCTTCCGTAAGTTCTTTGGCACGCTGGGTAATCTGATAGCCATACATTTTCACTTCTTTAGAAAGCAGTTTTAGAATAATGTTCTGGAGTGTTCCTTTGTAAAGACTGTTCTTTTTCAAAAACCTTGTTTTTATACCTTGTAAATCTATGCATAATTTTCTTATGCATTAAGTTTTTTCTGAAAAATATCTATTTTGCGGTATGAAAAAAATGTATTTCATCGCTATTTATCCTCCACAGAGCATCATTGATGAAGTAAAGGTGTTCAAACAAGATCTTGCTGCGAATTATGATAATTCAAAAGCATTAACCAATGATGCACATATTACTTTATTATCACCTTTTGAAAGAGAACTTGAACTGGAAAGTGATATTCATACTGCTTTCCAGAAGATAGATACGGATATTCCTTCCTTTGAAATACTACTGAATGGTTTCGGAAGTTTTCCCAATCCAAAAAATGCGGTCATTTTTGTACAGCCTGAAGCCAACGAAAATTTAAATTTACTTCATCAAAGGGTAACACAGCACTTCAGTTTTGGCAAGAAATCTTTTACGCCTCACATGACTGTTGGCTACAGAAATCTTAGTTTTGATAATTATCTGAAAGCATGGGAAGTTTATAAGACCAAAGTATACAAAACTAAATTTTTAGTCGATAAAATTCTACTTCTTCGCCATGACGGAAGATGGATTCCTATTGCTGAAAAACAATTAAAATAAGGCTCAATCAAACTTTACCACAATTCACCAAAAAAGATTTATAAACCCTATCTTTGAAGCATGATTTCAGAGAAGATAATTTTAGGGATTGATCCCGGAACAGCGATTATGGGTTTCGGCATTATTTCCGTGACCAAAAGTAAAATGGAAATGATTTCCATCCACGAGCTGATCCTGAAAAAATATCCGAACCACGAAACGAAACTGAAATATATCTTTGATAAAACATTAGCTCTGATTGACGAATATCATCCTGATGAAGTCGCTCTGGAAGCTCCATTTTATGGGAAAAATGTGCAGAGTATGCTTAAACTCGGCCGCGCACAAGGCGTTGCAATGGCCGCAAGCCTGTACAGAAATATTCCCATCACGGAATATTCTCCTAAAAAGATCAAGATGGCTATCACCGGGAACGGAAATGCCAGCAAAGAACAGGTAGCCGGAATGCTTCAAAATCTTTTAAAACTGAAAGAATTTCCTACCAAATATTTAGATGCTTCAGATGGCTTGGCTGTTGCAGTCTGCCATCATTTTAATTCCGGGACTATTGCAGATACAAAATCCTACAGCGGTTGGGATAGTTTTTTGAAACAGAATCCGGGGAGGGTGAAGTAGAAATATAAGCTACTTTCTGAATTTCCTTATCTTGATATTTTGTATAATATTATATAATGTCATTTAACCTTTCTATTTCGTGGAGAGATACTGTTTATTTACCTTATAAAGTATTTATATTTGCTTATTATTAATAAAATACAGTGGTTTAATAGATAAGGACTGTGGTGATAATATAAAAAAAACTAAAATAATTAAATGGGAAACATTTATTTCTGAAGGAACAAATCCTAAATCCCAATATATATTATTGTATAAAGTAGATAGAAACATCAAAAATACGGAAGAAAAAATTACTTTACTAAAGATTAATGATAGTATTAAAATTGTAGGATACGACGTTAAAGCAATTCTATAAATTAAGTAAAAAAAGCCAACTTTAAAGTTGGCTTTTTTTACTTAACTCTTTACACCTACATGGTGGTGGAGCACCTTTAAAATTAGTGCTGTCAAAATGTAGATAACTTTTTTTATTATTTCTTTCAATTAATAATGTTAAACTATCCTTTTTTTTAAAAACATAATCCCCTAACTCAATTTTGTTTTTCCATTGATCAAGCATAGGTAAACAAATCTCACCAAAACTCATATAAGCATTCATATGATTTAAGGAATCAGCAACTTCTCCTAAGTATTTTTGTTTTTGTATTTCAATAGGAGAAAATTCAGATACAAAAGAATCTGTTTCTGATTTAAAAAGGCCAGACAATCCTTTTTCATAATTAAAATAAATAAATAAAATTAGGAATCCAATTAAAGAAATGAAAAATGGAACTTTATTACTCTTTAACATTTATATTATTTTTTAGAAGGTTTAGTCCCAAATAGCTTTGTTGTACCATATTGGTATGATGATCCAAAACCAATTGGATTTGTTCCTATACCAAAAGTTGTATATCCTTTAGCCCCATTATTATTTAATCCAAAATTACTAGGTTTCATATCTCTAAATTGAAACTTCCCATCATAATCCGTTCCTCCATAGGAGGCATTTAGAAAAGGGACTCCTCCCGAATAGCTCATGCCATTTCCTGCGAAGCCTTCAACTTTAAAATCATGACCAGCAGCAGGGGTAACGCTATACATACTTAAAGACGGTCCTAGATCATAACCCACTCCATAATTTATGTTAAAATAAAAAGAACTTCCATTATTATTATCTGCCGAAACATAACCTAATGCACCAGACCACCCTTGACCAACTATACAACTATACCTAAATTCAGCTCCCATTCCTCCAAATCCGGCTAATGGTAGCTGACTAATTATTGCTAACATTTGACTATCTGGATTAACTCCAATTTGAGTTCCTGCTCCAGTAGTGAAGGATTCGGTCATTACCTTTCCACTAGAATCGGTTGCCACACCTGAAGCATCTAAAGTATATTGATAATTTTGTTGTCCATTACTTGTCCCTGTTATTGTCAAAGCATCTTGATATTCTGTAACACCAGTATATTTTTTATCTTTTGCATCTTGTAACGAATGAACATCTTTGTCATAAGTCCAAGATGTTTGCCCATCAACAACTGATTTAATCCATCCTGTTCCTTCTCTACCATCAGGATCAATAAAGTTAATAGGATTGCTAAATGCATAGTTATAAGGACTATATCTTCTCATCTTTTCAGCCAACGGATCTATTACACCCCATCTTCCCAGATCTGGCATATACATCCTAGCTCCATAATCATACATCCCCGTCTCTTGCAACTCCTTACCATTGTACTTATAATTATAAGTAACCTCATAAAATACGATGTACTTATTATCTACCACACGATGCAATCGTGCGGAGCTACGGGTTTATTTGTTTATTATCTGAGAACGAACGAGACGCTCGTACTAGCGGGGTCTTTGCTCAGTGTTTTTTTTGTTCTATAATCTTTTTATAACAATTCTCCCCATCATGGTAACCAAAGCAAAGTACAATATTCTTATTTTTTTTTTCAAAAAAAGTAGTATAGGTCATATCAGTATCATTCACATCTTCTGGAAAGGCAATTAAATCTTTATCAAAATTTAAATAAAAATCATTAAACTCTATTGTGTTACCTTCTAATTTGTATTTCGAATTGTAATTCAATAATTTCTTCCCTTTTATATTGTAAATCACTCTGTTATAAATCCCATCCTTGTTAATTGTCAGAGTGTCATATGTATTCTTGTATGATATGGGTGAATATTTTCCATATATATCTTCATTACTAATATTTTGGCACGAAAATAAAAAAGGTAATAAAATTAAACTTATACTTTTTTTCATATTTATTAAATTTAAGATGTTCAATTTAAAATCTAGGTCTTGTTAATATAGATGGCGGTGTTATAGTTTGTTTAAAAACGTTCTTTAAGGTTGGGTTAACTGCTTTCTGTTGAACTTCGTATTTGCTTTCAGTCCATATATAAGTCTGATATGTATTGCCAAAGCTATTTACCTTTCCTTCGGTTCTTTCAAAATTATTTACTGGTAATCTATAAAACAATGACTCTTGTGACTTAGAATCAGTCATTAGAAAAAGTGTTTCATCTCCTAATTTATACCAAGATATATTTGATCTTCCCCACATTTGTTCATAAAAATCAAAATTTGCTGTTATGGGGTTAGCTTGAAGATAATCCATTTTGACGACTCCTTTTGAATTTTTTGAATTTAGTACATCCTGTCTTGCTAAAGAAGAATATGGAGACGATGACTTATCTAGAGAAGCAAAAGGTCCATCATTAGAATCATTAAAATCACTAAATAGACTGCGAGCAGGTCCACTTCCTCCAAAATATTCAGCTGTTATAGTTCCCCATCCTACATCTTTTCCTCTATGAGTATAACCACGAATAATAGATTCTCCGCCTTTAATAATATTTGAAGCTCCAGTTTCTCGACTAACTACTTTAGTATCTCCATTTCTTTGATGGTAAAAATCTATTTTATTTCCACCTAAATTACTAATCATCTTGCCATTCTTATCATACTCATTAAATGGTTCTCTTCCATCAGGATCAGTATATTTTACTGGATTATCAAAGGTATAGTTATACGGCGACCAGCTTGGCATTTTCTCCGCTAAAGGATCCACAACACCCCATCTTCCAAGATCTGGCATATAGAATCTTGCGCCATAGTCATACATTCCCATCTCCTTAGTTCCTTGCCATTATACTTGACTGATAAATACCTGCAACACAGGGTTGTTTTAGTTATCTGCCACACGATGTAATCGTGCGGGAGCGAGGGGGTTTATTTTGCATTTACGAGGGAGGCATTATTCAGCTTGTGATATCAAAGGCATATTGTATACAAATGTTTTGTTTTTTCTCTCCGGAGTAATAATGATTATATCTTATAATAGTTGAATCATTTAAAATGTACTCGTTAGGTGAGTTAATACCTTGCTGTATCAAGTCACTTACAGGAATTATTTTAAAGGTGCTTGTCTTACCTATTTCTATTTTTTTACACTTCTTAGTACTATTTTCTTTAAATACCTCAATAATATCATTATTATTCGCTATTAGTATAAGTACTTCCTCGTTTTCCTTAAAAGAGATTATTTTTCTTTTTATATGAGTAGGTTTTGAACTAACAATAACGTTACTTGTTTGACAACTGCATATAATAGAGAAAAATAAAAAAACTATATTTTTCATAAAATTATTTTTTTAATTTTTTATCATTTGAATAAACTTTATACAAAGGTAGTGTCTGAATTTTTCCGTTAATATCTTTTTTTCCAGCAAAACCTTCATAATATTTTTTTGTTGTTGTTCCAGCGGATTCAAATCTTGTTCTAGCTGATATAACTAAATTATCATACGGCATCATGCTTCTTGTCTGATCATGGAATTTATCAAATAATGGACTAGGGTTTAATGCTGTTTTTATCGAAACATCTGTTTTGGCATTAAAAGATTCTTGTGTAATAAGTACATTTTCTACAACTTCATGAGTTATTCCTGTTCCTTTTTGAGTTCCTGTAAAGTTTTCGGCATTTCCTAATACTTCGGGATTTGTATATTGCACTCCTGTGCTGGTATTTGTTACTGAGTCATAATCTGCGCCGCCAAAAGATCCTCCTGGCATTAATCCTCCACTTGGAGTTACATTGTTATTTTCAGCATAAATTTTCGAATCAATACTGGTATTCTTAATACCATCATATAGAACCTTATCAGTTTCTGACAATTTATTATATTCACTTTTGCTTAGCTTGGCAGTATCTAATTTGCCATTCGAATCCTTTGTCATAGCCAAACTACTATTTGCATTTAATTGCTCAAGTGCCTTATCTGCTAAATTCCCCAGTAGATGAATATCCTTATTTTCCATTCCATCTGGATCAATAAACCTAATTGGATTATTAAAAGCATAAGTATAAGGCGACCAACGACGAGAAGTTTCCGCCAATGGATCTACAACACCCCACCTCCCAATATCCGGCATATAGAATCTCGCGCCATAATCATACATCCCAGTCTCTTGCAACTCCTTCCCATTGTACTTATACTGATAACTATAGTTCCCAGGTAAACTGTTATAGCTGCCATGTTTTAATCCAAATGGGTAGTAATTGTTCTCTTCAACCACTTCAAGCATGGCTCCATTATTAAAATAACTCAATCTTACATTTCCTAAATGATCAATGTAATTATAAATATACTTATTTTTTTCAAAATCAAAATAACCTTCTGATGTCGGTGCAAACTTTAATGTTGGAACCGTAGGAACCGTTGAACCAAATGTTTCCAGATTGTTATATTGAAATCCATCTAAGTAATCTGTATTCTGTTCAGCACCCGCTTGTATATACCTCTTCGATACTTTCGTTCCGTCAGCTCTATAGGTATAATAGGTGTTATTTGTGGAGTTAACAAATACTGTTTCTGTAATGCTGCTTGGCAGATTTAAGAAATTATATGTGATAAGCATTTTGTTTTTATCGGGATTACCCGTCATATTTCCATTTGCATCATACTGCATAGTACCTCCTTTATATCCACCGATAAATGGTACCAGATCCTTAACAGATGTAAGTCTGTTCCCCTGATAAGTATAATTAAGGTTATTAAGGAAATTTGCGGCAGTATTTCCTTCCATTAATTCAGAAGATCTTTTTAAATTAGTAATATTTCCATTCAGGTCGTACTCCAGTTTCTCAAAATATTCTTTCGCAGAAGGATTGCTGTCTTTCTGATAAAAACCTGCTGAAAGCCTATTTAAGCTATCGTAAACATAGCCGTATCTTCTCAGGTGATCATTAGCTGCAGTAGCAGTTCTCCAGTCTACCTCTGCGATATTCCCATTATACCTCGGCATTACTTTCAAATCAGGAAAATCGGTATTGGGTGTTTCCAATCCTTCAACCTGATTGTATTTGATTTTATAACCAAACAAATCGCTTCCCAAATTGACTGGATCATTAATATTGGTCATCCAGCCTCTGATATTATACTTATAATCGATGGTCTGCAATGGGGATGCTAAGGATACTCCTCCTACTTTTTTGGACTCCAGCTGGGAGAGTTCATTATACTTATTCTGAGCCAGATATTCAACAGGATTACTGCCTACCTGATGGGTTTGGGTCAGAAGCCTGTTCTGGGAATCATAAGTGAATTTTTCTACGAAGCCCTTTTCAGGATCCGTGATCAATCTTCTGTGATAAGTATTGGTCTGAAGGACCATTCCCGCAAAATCAAGCTTATGATTAACAACAGTATATCCTCCCAAATGGTTGTTACTTCTTGAGCCTATATTTCTTCCTTTGGTATCATACCAGATAAAGTTCTTTGTCCATTTGTCATCTTCTATATT